>JBILLK010000029.1:0-138794 GCA_044376115.1 Polyangiaceae bacterium
GAATGACTCGGGCCTTCTCCGGAAAAAACGGCCGTAGGCCCCATTGGACCTTTGACTTGGCACGAGTCATTCCGTTTAGGCCAGCCGCCGCGTTACTTCAGCGCGCCCATCTTCTTCAGCGCGGCCTTGAGCTTCTCGACGTCTTTGATCTCCACCGCGGCCATCTCGGCGCCTTGGCCATCGAAGCGCGCGCTCTTGAAGCTTTCATCGCCATCGCAGAAGCCGAGCATGCCGAGCTGCTTACCCTTGTCGCCTTGGAAGGCGATCTTGGTCGGCGTCAGACACTTCGCCCCGAAGCCTTTGCTGAGGGTTTGATCGCCACCAATGGCCGCCAGGATCCCGGCGATGTCCTTCTTGTCCGAGGTCATCACGCCCATCGGCCCGGAGAGCTTGCTGAGCGCCATCACCGTCGTCGTCTCTTTGAGCACGTCTTTGAGCGCGGTCCCCGGCAAAGCCGGTGCGCTGGCGCTCGCTTCGCTCGTCGCGCTCGGAGCAGGACGCGCGCTTTGCGTCGCAGCGGGCGCGGAGCTCGCTTTGGCCGACGCCGAGCCGGAGGCCGACGAAGGAGTCGAATCTCCGCAAGCAAGCAGCAACAGAGAACCGAGCAAAGAGGCAAATCGGGCGTGCACGTTCATAGGACGCGGGAGCTTATGCGACAGCAGGGCCCGTGTCGCTGGGCGCGCGCGAGCAGACGGTTAGTAAGGTGGCCGAGCCGAGGAGCTCACCCTAGGACGCGAGCTGCTTCAACCCATGCGCCAAGCCGCCTCCAGCCATAGGCGACACTGGCGCGGCGTAGTTCCTACCGAAGAGCCAATCCAGAAGCTGACGAGCGATCTGCCCGCCGCACTCGAAGTCGAACCGACTAAGGATTGGCCGCGAGGTGATGTCGAGGAAAGCCAACTCGCCGGTCGCAGGGTCTGTCTTGAAGTCAACCGCAGCGAGGTCAAACTCAAGCTCTCGCGCGAGCTTTCGGCACGCCATTGCGACGTGCGCAGCGTCCTCCTCAAAGCTCTCCCAATGTTCGATGTTCACTGGTGCAGACGCACGCGCGTAGAGCACAGAAGAACGAAGCCTGAAGGCCGTGATGTTGGAGCCAACCAGGTAGACTCTGGTCTCGGGGCTCGTGAGCTTTTCTTGCAGGATTGTGGGAGCCCCCAGCGCGCCGTCGGGACCAACGAGGTCGCGTGGTTTTGTCGCGAGGGGGAGTGGCCCGCCGTGCAAAGGCTTCGCGATTCTGCTGTCGCGTAGAGCCACTATGAGAGCCGGATCATTCGTCACCAAGGTCTCTGGCACCTGCAATCCGCAGCGCCGAGCGCGCACGAGAACGTCGAGCTTGTTCGCTGTCGTGGTCAGCGCCTTACGATTGATGACCCTAACTTCTGGATGCGCCAAAGCCCAGCCAGCCAACGTCGTGGACCACGCCATCGTCCGCTCCGCCGTAGCCGCCGTCGGGCTCACCAGCTGCGAAAAAACATCGGGCAACAGGAAAGCCGCCGTTGGACGAATGAGCTTGCCGGCAATGCTCAGCTCGTCCGCCTCGAGGTCCCATGCAATCGTTGGGGAGGCAGTGCTGCTCGTGAGAGCGGGCGTATAAGGCAGCTCTGCATTCCGTGCGGCCGCGACTAGCATCTCGATCGTCGGATCTTCCGCGCCTCCGGCAATGAGCAAGTTCACCGGCCGCTCCTAGCCATGACCGCAAGCCAAGCTCGGCCTGGTACCGATTCCTTCGAGCGTGATGGGAGAAAGTTGAGGTTCGACACTTCGGGCTACGCTTAAGCAATGGCCGTGCCCAAGGCCTTAGCCGCGATCCATGGGGAATTGCACGCAACCCAACCGTCCCAGACGAGGATTGCGATCGGATTCTCGAGAAGCCTTTCCAGCTACACGGGACTGGGCGGGGACACGCGACCGCTCCGCGAGCGGTGCCCGTCCAGGCAAGAGGTCCCACTACCCAGGAATACCCCTCCCCCGCTCTCGGTTTAGCCGACTATGAGCAGCGTGCGCGGCGAGGAACGTGTTGCGGCGCTGTCGGGTGCAGCAGCGCTCTCACTCTTACTGATGTGCTCGCCCCGGCACGGCAATCGTACCTCGCATGCCTTCTACGGCGCCGACGCGATCAAGCATGCCGCCGAGCTGTACCGAGATATCGAGGGCGTGAGCGGTTGCCCGACGCTGAAGGACCTCGTGACGGCGAAGAAGTTGAGCGACAAGAAGACCGACGACCCGTGGGGACACCCGTATCAGCTCGTGTGCGTTGGCGAGGAGTTCCGCGTCGTTTCGGCGGGCAAAGACGGTCGTTTCGACAGCGAAGACGACGTCGGCAGCGACTTCACGCAGAGCGACCTCGCGCGGGTGCGGTCGCTCGAGTAGCCGCGGCCGACGGGGTCAGCACCTGACAGCAACGACGCAACAACGTAGCCTTGCACGCATGCTTTCACGCGTCCGTTGGCTCACCCTTTCCGCCGTACTTGCGACCACGGCGCAGACGGGCTGCATCCTGCTCTACAGCGGAGAATCGAGCGGCGGCGAGGGGGGAAACGGCGCGACCGCAGGCAGCGCAGGCGCCGGGGGGATCACCGCCGGCGGTGGCGGCGCCGGCGGCATCAACGCGGGCGGTGGGGATGCTGGCGCTGGGGGCATCAACGCGGGCGGTGGTGGCGCGGGAGGGCAAGGGCCCTGCACCGAGGAGGGAGCAGCTTACTGCGGGCCCGGCAGCACGTGCGCGGCCGACGGCTATTGCACAGTCGTAGCTTCTGCTCCAGCCATGGTCCCTCCGTTCAATCAAGTGGTGTTCGTCGGCGGCGACAACGGCGGTTATGCGGTGGGGTACTCCGCGCCAGCCGTGGGTGGCTCACACAGCTTTCGCGCTTGGCCGCTCGGGTTCACCCAGAATGCCGACCCACTTGAGGGCACGGCGACGCTGACGGACCCAGGCGTTGGGTTCATCGCAGCCGGCGGCGCCAACCACGTCTACTACTTTGGCCAGCAGCAGAGCTGCGACGGTGATGGTGCTCAGGATAGCTGTGTCACCATCTGCACGATCACGAGCGACGCGATGCTATGTCAGGCCGCCGTACCGCTCACGAATGGTTCACACGTCAACGGGGCCGTGATGGTGCGCGGCGCTACGCCAATGGATGACAAGGTCTACTTCGCTGAGGCGTACGACTTCTCAACCAAACAGCTGTGGCAGATTCCTCGCGAGTGCCTCGATGCCCCCGGGCCCCCATGTACCGCCGAGGTTGCCGCCAACTACAACGCCCCCGACAACCTCGATCCGCTGGGCATGGACAGCGATCCGGTCGATGGCTCGGTATGGTGGAACACCTGGGGAGGCAACGGCCTGACGGGGGCTTGCGTCTACCAGTACCCCGCAATGGATGCCCTTTTACAATGCCTACAGACCGTGCCCCCGATTGCCCACCCCAACCGCTTGGCCCTCTCCGCGAACAACGTCTTCGTGGGCAGCTTCAATAGCATCGGCCCGATTCAACGGGTCGGCCGTTGCGAGGTCGCCGGCCAACACCCGGTCACCGAGTTGAGCGGTGTGGCCTGGCCCGCCGATGCCGATGGTGAATTCTTGTATGCGGCGCGGGTGTCGGCGCCCAACGAGCTTCGAGTGGTCAACGCCAACACTGGGCAGTTGGTGAAGTCGCTGCTCGCCCAGACCGACATCACCTCGATCGACGCAAGCCACCCCGACTTTCTGTTCTACGCTGCGGCGGACCGCATTTACCGCTGGCGAAAACCACCGTCCCCGTGTGCCGCCGCGCCGGCTATGTGCGGCAACGGCTGCGTCGACGTCGGCGAAGTCTGCGATGACGGCAACGACAACGGAGGGGACGGCTGCAGCGCCACCTGTGAGTGCGAGCTCCCGAGCCCTCCTTGATCACGCGCTTTCGGCGGCCGCTCGTGGGCTCATCGTGACGCGCGCCATCAACACAGCGCGCGTCCACGTGGACCTCAGCCTTCAGCCCATGCCGTAGAAGAACTCTTCTTTGACGATCTTCCCGTCCTTCACGGTGAAGAGCCCAACCTCGTCCATGCTGACACGCTTGTTGGCCTGCTTGATCGTAACGTCCATGACGAAGCGAACGATGAAGCGATCATCGTGAGGATAGGGGCCGTTCACCTCGATCTTGTGGACCTCATGGTTCTCGGCCCACCACTTGCCTTTGGCCTTGATCGCCTCGAGCCCGGTCGCCGTGCGCTCCATCCCGGAGCCCGGAGCAACGCCGGCCTCGACACTGACGGCGTCCGCGGCAAACAGCTGATCGAGACACGCATCGAACTGACCAGCTTGGCAAAGCTCGACGTACTTGTTGGCAATATCCTTGGACATGAAACGCTCCTACCGGCGCGACCTTCGCGCAAAGCGACCATACGGCCAACGCGCGCCACCGCTAGCGCACAAATGACCCGGCCGAATCATACCTGACATACAGCTGACAGGTTATCCGCCCCTTTGTCGGCCGGCAGCCCCCGCTTTCTTCCGCCGGCGCGCCGATGCGTCAGCCAACCGTACCGACGACAGGCCGCGGCGCACATTCGTCGAGCAGGTCCTCAGGGCTGCATTTATCGATATGGCCGAGCAATCGCTTGTAAAGGCCAAAGCCTGCGAGCTTACGCAGCCGCGGAGAGAATCCGCGCGCGACCTCGAGCGGAATCCCGAGCTGTTGATTCTCCTGTTGGCGAATCCAGCCGGCGCAATAGTTCATCGCGATGCCCAGCCGCGTCTCGCTCGAGCGATTCGCGCCGCCGCCGTGCCAGAGGCTACCGTTGTAGACGAGCACGCTGCCTCGCTTCATCACGGCGGGCAGCGTCGCCGTATCGCCGAACGGCTCGGGCGGCGTTGCGGCGGTGTGAGAACCCGGCACCACGCGAGTCGCGCCATTCTCTTCGGTGAAGTCGGTGATCGCCCACATCGTGTTGCAGACGATGGGCACGTGCGGACGGGGCAGCGGCAAGAGCTGGTCATCGGCGTGGAGCGGCTGCGCCACTTCGCCGGGTGCGATGGCGATCGACGAAAGCGATGAGACCAGGCAACCGCGATCGAGCACGCGCTCCACGAGCGGCAACACCGCAGCGTGCTCGGCCACCCGTTCGAAGACTTTGCTGCGTGCGAGCAGGTTGTAGATCCGCGTGGTCCGCGTGCCCTCGAAGATGTTCTGCGCGGGGACGACGCCGAGCTCTGCAGTCAGCCGCGCAACCTCGTTCGCGAGTGCAGCGAGCAGTTCGGACTCGATCACGCCTTCGAGAACGGTGAAACCGCGCTCGGCCACTTCGGAGACGTGTTGTTCGAGTGCGGCGTTGCTCAGGCTCATAGCGCAAGACGGTAGCGCAAAAGCCGTGGGTTCGCGGCTCTGGATCGCTAAATGGTGGGCACCGACAGGTCGCGCACGAAGCGGGTCTTCGGGTCGAAGCTCATCGGCGTCGCATCCTTCTCGGCATCCGACCAACCGGGCGTCACCTCGACGTTTGGGTGATAACGCGCTTCATCGCTACCGCTATATCCCGGAGCACCGAGCGGCCTCACCAGTAACACGCGTTGCTCGAGCGGTAGCTTCGCCCCGTCGACCTCCGGCAGCTGGGCCAAGAACCCCGCTGCATCAAACACAAACTTGAACGGCTTCAACTCCGCTTCGTCGTCGTCCTCCTCATCCTCCTCGGTTGCATCCACCGCGTCCGCTTTGCCCTTGGCGAGGTACACGCGCGAGATCGCGCCGTCCAAGTCACCTGCTAACGCCTCAGCCGCTTGCTCGAAGCTCAGCTGCTGCTTCGCGATCGCAACGCTGACGAACGGCTTGGCGCTGGAGAAGGAGGCCGCAGCGCCGTCCTCCACGAGCCAGGCCCCAAGGACGTCGGCGACCAGCACATTGCTGCGCGGCGCGCGGAAGAACTTTGTCATCGCAGCCAGCAGCTCTTTGCGCGTACCACCGACGAACACCTCAGCCATGCTGAAGTTGTTGTTGATTAGGAAGCTGCACTGAAAGGCCCAGAAGCGCATACGGATCGTTAACGTTGAGCGAGAGACGGTGCAACGGGTTGCAGCTCACAAGCGGTCTGCGCTGCGGCCAACGAGCAGTCTGCGCTGCGGCCAAACGTCGAGCGCGCCGATGGTCCCAGCGCATGAGGCCTGCGTGCTAGCGTGCAAGCCATGTTGGTCCTTCGCGCCTCGGTGCTGCTGCTCTGTGCCTCGTTCACCGCCTGCGCCGGCTCGTCGGCAGCGCCGGACCAATCGCAGCCCTCCGCCGATGCAGCCGCAACAGCGCTGCAAAGCGCCGCACCAGCGCAAAGCAGCGATGCACAGAGCGGCGATGCGAAAGCACCGTCCTCCGCACCTCCCCTCGCCTCTGCGAGCGCAGCTCCAGCGGTCGAGCCGCTCGGCGTTTGCGATCCGGCCAAGCGCAAAGAAGCGCTGGCCGCCTTGAACCAAGCCACGCCCTTCCTCGAGCAGCTGCGCCGCGAGCAACACCCGAGCAAAGAGGAGTGGGAGCGCAACATGGCTGCGCTGCTGTTCGCCGCCGAGGCGGGCCTCCTCGAGGCGCAGTATCAATACGGAAAGGCGCTGTTTGGCGCGCGCTTTGGCAAGCAAGCGCCGCAGAAGGAGGAAGAGGCCGACTACGTGCGAGCGCTGCAATTCGTCCGCGCAGCCGCGGTCCGCGGGCACGAGCCGTCGAAGGCGCTCTTCCCGGAATTGGCGGAGACCAAGCTGCCCTCCAAGCTCGCGATGCCCTTGCAAGACGTCCCCCGTGCCTGGGTCGTCAAAGCGGTGAAGAACGCCGACGAGTGGGTGGCGAAGTGTCGCTAGGCCGCGAGGATGGGACCTCCCACTTCGACCACCGATCCCCAGGCCCATGACGATCCCAGAGCCGTGCCGACGCCGACCCAAAGCGTCCGGCGCGGTTCGGCTCTCCACGCGTCACACTCTCGTTCCCGCAAACGACCAACCGCTGATGCACCGTAGCGCCCTCCTCTTCACGACGACCCTCGTGCTCGCCTGCGAGGCGCCGGCGCGAGCCCCGAGTTCATCCGCGCCCTCCACCGATCTCCCAGCGGACGCGGCGGTTCGCGTCGGCGCGCCGGAGCCATCCGCCGCGGTTTCCGCGCTCGCACCCGCGGTTTCCGCGCTCGCGAGCACGGCTTCGAGTGGCCGCGCGGCGAGCGCTGCGGCCCCCATTCACGAACAAACCGCGCAACCACCCCAAGCACCGGCCACGGTGGAGCGGCTCGAGATCGCCGGCGGCCCAACGACGAGCATCGTCCGTGCACGCGACGGCAAGCCTCCGCGCATCGTGTTCTTTCCCGGCATCTGCTCGAACGCGGGGGCCTACCTTCACGGTTTCACTGAGGCCGCGGCTACGCACGGCGGCGCCCTCGCGATCGACGGCGAGAAGCCGTGCGGCGCATCGGGGGACTTCCACTCGATCTCCTCGGACCCGGTACGCGAGGAGAAGCGCCTGGACGCTGCGCTCGACGCAGCGGGGGTTCCGCTAGAGCAGCGCAGCGAGCTGCTCCACGTCGGCTACTCGCTCGGTGCCACGCTGCTCGAGAACCTGGTGAAGAAGGACCCGGCGCGTTACCGGCACGTCGTGCTGATCGGCTCGCCGAAGGACCCACGCAAAGACCGGCTCGAGAAGGCCACCACCGTGGCCACGATGTCGTGCTCCCTCGACGTCCCCCAGCGCATGAAGGGCGCGGTCCGCATGCTCGAGCAGGCCGGCGTCCGCGCGAAGTACTTCGAGATGCCCGGCTGCACCCACGGCAACTTGGCCGACGGAGACGCCGTGTTCGGCGACGTGTTCACCTGGCTGCGGAAAGCGCCGTAGCGCGCGGCCATCCACAAGGGCTATCGTGGAGGGCTACCATGAAATCAATCCACCCTCGGGTCATCGCTCTTGTCACCGCGCTCTTCGCTGCTGCGCCTGCTGCGGCTTATGCCGAGGCACCTGCGGCGGCCAAGGCTGAGGCGCTACCCACCGCGCGCACCGAGGGCCTTTCCTTTTCGGTCGACGGCGATGCGCTCGTGCTCAAGGAGCAGAGCAGCGGCAAGATTTCGCGCCTTCACGTGATCGCAGCGGCTGTTTATTCGCTCTCGGACGGCAAGACCTCGCCCGCCGCCATGCGTGACAAGCTAGTCGAACTCACCGGCTACGTTGGTAGCGATGAGCTGGTCTTCGCCGCCCTCGACGCCCTGGCCGACGCGAAGTTGTTGCAAGCCCGCGTTACTCCCCCGGGCACCTCGCCGCTCGAGTTGGTCGTCGCGCCCGACGGCACGCTCGGCTCGGAGCTCGTGACGGCCGCCTCCGCCGAGGCCCAAAAGGCAGCCGGCGCGAACGCCGAAGAGACCCGCAAGAAGAACCTCGCCAACGAGGCCGCTGCCAAGTCAACCAACCGCGCCCGCTTCAAGTCGGAGGAAAACGCCAAGCAGGCCGACAAGAGCGTCAACGAGCTTGCCACCGCGCGCAAGCAAGCCCGCAAAGTGCGCGACGAACGTTTGCTGAAGCGAGACGTCGCTCACAAGGAGGATGCCAAAGTGAAGGGCGAAGCCGCGCGCAAGGATGATGCGATGAAGGCCTATGAGGGGGCGCACACGGCGGCCAAAGCAGCCGCCAGTGGTGAGGCCATCCGGCGCCGCAAGCTTGAGATGGAGAAGAAGCAGCAGCACGAGTCGGCGGAAAAGAAGTAGTCCGCGCGCTATTCCATGGCCCGAGAGAGCGTCCTCGCGCTGCGACCCGATCTTCGGGTTTACGATCACTTCGCCCTCGAAGCCGAGCTGCTTCCGCTGCGGTCGTGGGCCGAGCATCGGCTCGAGCTCGAGGGCGATGAAAACGAGCACGGCGCTTCGGTCGAGCTTCCGGTAGCCCAGAACGCTGGGCTCACCGACCTTACCAGCCGGGTCGAGGCGTTGGTTGGCTTCGAGAGCCGCGTCAGCGATACCGTGCGCTTTCGCCGCTACCAGCCTGGGCAGGGTCACCCACCCCACCTCGATGAGTACGAGATCGACGGAGCCTCGCTGGTGGTCACCGCGATGCTGATCGTCGAGGCGCCGGAGAGCGGCGGCGCCACCGAGTTCCCGCAGGCTTCGCCCTGGCCCACCGCAGTGACGCCGCAGGCGGGGCGGCTCGCTGTGTGGAGCAACTGCAACGCCGAGGGCCGACCCGAGCCCCGATCGTCGCATCAAGGAGCGCCCGTTGTTGCAGGGCGCAAGGCGGTGCTGTTGTGGTTCTTCTACCTGCCGCTCAGTGAATGGCGCGCCTTGCCGCAGCGCGAGGCCCCGGCAGCGCCGCCTGCGCCGCCCGCGCCGGGTTCGATCTTCACCGTCGTCGACGATGGCGTTCCCACAGAGACGCTTGCACCGCTGCGCGAAGCCTGCGCCCGTCGTGGTGTGATCTTCCGGCAGCTCGCGGCCAAAGGCTTCAGCTATTCGGCCGAGGATCGGCTGCCACCGTTCTCGATGATCTACCGACCTGCGACCTCGACCGCATCCGCGCACGTCGAAGAGTTCTTGCTGCGCGACGACGTGATCTCGTTCCACGACGGAGACCCGCTCTTCACCTGCGCCGCGCCGCAACGAGCGATGGAGCGAGCCGGCGTCAACCTCCCACGCAGCTTCCCGGTGGCCTCGACCGAGCCCGCGCTGATTGCGAGCTTCGTCGAACGGTTGGGCGGCTATCCGGTGGTGGTCAAGACCGGGGGCGGAGAGGGCGGCGTGGGCGTGATGCGCGCCGACAACGAGGCCACCCTGCGCGGCCTGCTCGACTACCTCGTGCGGGGTAACGGCAGCGTACCCACCCTCTCGGCGTACATCCCCGAGGCGATGCACTTCCGCGTGATCGTCGTCGGCGAGCGAGCGGTGGCTTGCTACGAAAACCCGGTACGGCAAGGGGACTTTCGATCGAGCCCGTCGAGTGAAGCGAACAGCTACCGCGCCGACGTCCCGGACTGGTTGGCGGCTCCGGCGGTCCGCGCCGTGCGCGCCCAACGCCTCTTCTTTGGCGGCGTCGATCTACTGCGCCACCCGAGCGGCAGGCTGTACGTGATCGAGGTAAACTTCCCGTGCTTCTTCGCGCAAGCGACGCTCGGAGGCGGCGTCGATGTCGCAGGGCCGATGATCGATTTTTTGAGCGAGAGGGCCAGGAGTCGGGCGTCAGGCGAACACGTCGGGCAGTAGCATATTGACGAAGCGATCCGGCACGGCCACTCCGCGCGCACTGAGCTCCTTGCGCGATTGCTCGATCATGCTCTGACCGCGCGTGCCGCCAACGAGCTGACCGAGGCGGTAGCGAGCTCCGTGGGCGAAGGTCACCATGTCCACACTTTCGAAGGTGCGCAGCGAGCGTTCCATCGACTCGATGGCCTTCGTCCGCTCGCCGTCGAGCAGGCGAATCCCAGCGAGCAGCGCGTGCCCCCAGCCGGGCGTATTGAGCACATCCATGTCGTTCATCAGCTCTTTGGCGATCTTCTCGACCTCTTTGAGCAGCCCTTTCCGCGAGGGCCGCCGATGGGCCATCAACAAGAGGGCGCGGGCGCGAATGAACATCGAATCGCCGCGGATGCTGATCACCCGCGACAAGAGCGAGCGCTGCATCGGACCCCAGGCGTCCTCCACGTGCGAGTAAGCGCGCTCCGCGTCCCCCTCGTAGAAGGTCGTGTGCACGCGGCCCTTGAGTTCGTACCAGTGTTGGACGTGAAAGCCCTCCTTCGACCAGCCGCGCATACCGCGATCGATGCAGGCGTGGGAGCTCTTCGGGTCGTCGCGCATCAGGTGAAAGACGTGGCCGATGAGCGTGCGTTTGCTGCCCGCGGCGAACAGATCGCCTTGTTCCTCGTGCACGCGTAGGTGCTCGGGGTAGAGCGTTGCAAGCTCCTCAAGACGGCCGAGATGAAATAGCGCCCACAAGCCGAAGATCTGCGCGGAGGCGATCTCGTGGGTGACGTTGGTGCACTGCGTTCGGAAGATCGTCTCGGCCTTTTGTGCGTGTTGAAGGCCGGCGCGCCAACGCCCGGTAAAGATCGCTGAGAACGCGCGCGCCGCCTCGACCGTGCCGAGGGCGTGAGCGTGCTTCACGCGGTGCGCGAGCTTCTCTGCCGTCTCGATCAAACGCGTCGTTCGGGCCTCGCTTGCGTTCCCGCCGGTCGCCGAGAACAGCGCCTCGACGGCCATGCCCAACACGACCCGGTACGGCTCCCCGACGGCGAGCGCCTCGACCAACATACGCGATTGAAAGTCGGCGCCTTGGATCGGGTCGATGAAGCCAAGCCCGACCGCCAGCGAGTAACACGCGTCGAGCTTCTGCAGCTGTTCGCGCGGCACGTCGGACTCTTGGCGCTCCTTGAAGGAGAGGCCGCGTACGCGCACGATCGCACGGCGTGCAAGCAGGCTAACCAGCGCCTCGGCTGGGCTCGTCGCCATGCGGATCCCGTGGGCGCGCGTGACCTCGCGAAACAGCGCCAGCCCCTCGTCGATATGGCCGGTACGGCACGCGTGTTCGGCCGCGAGCCGCTCGAGGTCGAGGGCGTCGGCGCGCGGTGCGATGCGCGCTGCCGAGCGATAAACCTTCCACGCTTCACCGCCTCGCCCGCCGTTGCACAGCGCATCGGCCACCTTCCGCTCGACCAGCCACGCATCGTCGGCGTTGCGATCGAGCTCGAGCGCCTCACGATAAAGGTGCGCCGCCCGCACGAAGGCGAGCGCCTTGGACGCCTTCTCGGCGGCGAGCAAGGTGTACCGGCGTGCGCGCGGGACGTCTTTCCCCTCGCGGAAGTGGCGTGCTAGCGCCTCTACTTCGGCGTGGCCGGCCTGCTCCAGCGCCAAACCGAGCGCGAGGTGATGCGAAGCGAGCCGCGCCGCAGGAAGCGCCGCGACGACGGCCTCGCGGATGCGGTCGTGATAGGTCTCGGCCAGATCGGTCGTGCGCGCCCCGCGAGTGCGCAGCATGTGCTCGGCCCGCAGGCTCGCCCAATCGGAGGCGGCCTCGCTCGGCAACCGCGCTGCCGCGACGGCATCGCATTGGCGGATGGGCTCGCCGGCGACGGCGATCACCTCCAGCAGGCTGCGCGCGCTGGGCGTAAGCAGCGCCAAGCGATCGGCCACGACCTTATCGAGCGTGGGCAGCGGCTCGCTGCCGCCGCTATGCGCACGCTGGCCGGTGGCGCGCGCGAGCTCGGTGATGAAGAAGGGGCTGCCCTCGGCCTCCTCGGTGATCGCCGTAAGCAGCTGCTCGTCCGGATCGCGCAGGTAGTTCGCGGCGAGCGCTTTGGCCTGCTCATCCGCGAGCGGACCGAGCACGATATCGTGCACGGTGAGGCCCGCGCGCAGCTCGCCCGCCGGGTTCAGCAGCTCGTCCAGGAAGGGGCTGCCGCTCGCCTCGTCACTACGAAACGCGCAGATCAGCAGCACCGGCGGTGGCTCCGGAGGACGCAACAAATCGATCAGCAGCGCGGCGCTATCCGCGTCGCCCCACTGCAGGTCGTCGATGTAGAGGACGAGCGCGACCTTGCGCGCCAGGTTCTTGACCAGCTCGCGCAGCGCCGCAAAGCCTCTGCGACGCAGGATCTTGGGATCAGCGACTTCACGCGCATCGGTCGACTTGAAGGCCGGGACATCGAGGAACACCGGGAACAGCCGGGCAAGCGCGGCCGCATCAGCGGGCACGGCGCTAGCGGCGAGGCTCGCGTCTTTGAGCAAGAGGCGCGATAGCGCGTCCATCAACGCATCGACGGCCTTGTAGGGGACGCTCTCGCGCTCGTAACAACGCCCCTTGAGCGTGACCACCGTGCGCGGCGAACTCTCGCGCACGGGGCCCGCGACCGCGATGCCGTCTCGGATTTCGTCGAGGAAGCGGCGCATCAGGGCGCTTTTGCCCATGCCGCTGATGCCGGAGACGGTGACCACGACCGGGCGACCCACGTACGATTCGCGCGCGGCTTCATGCAGAGCACCGAGCTCGGTATCCCGACCGATGAAGGTGGAACGACCGCGTCCGCCGACCTCCACCGGCTCATCCCCGAGCAGCTCGAGCACGCGTGCAAGGGAAGGCCGTTCCGCTGGCTCGCGCCGCAGCAACAGGCCGCACAGCGCGTCGAGCTCCGGGTCCACGGCGTCAACCAGCGACGAAGGCTGCGGCGGCTCGAGCGTCTGCTTGGCGTTCAGGATCTCGAACACGCCACCGACGAAGGGAACTACGCCGACGAGCGACTCGTACAGCATCACGCCCAAGGCGTAGAGATCGCTCGCTGGCCCCAACGAGCCGCGCGCTTGTTCGGGCGCCATGTACTCGGGCGTGCCCTGCAGCACCTGCTCGTTTTGCGCCTCCGGGGCCGTCTCAGCGGCCAGCCCGAAGTCGAGGATCACCACGCGCCCTTGACGATCCACGAGCACGTTGGAGGGCTTGAGATCCCCGTGCACGGTGCCCGCTCGATGAAGCGCGTCGAGCCCAGCAACCAGCTGTCGCAAGAGCCGCTTGAGCCGCGCCTGGTCCGGGCACTTGGCTGCGGGCTTCCCTTGGAGGGACCACCAAGAGAGCGTCTTTTCCGGCGCAAAGCTCAGCGCAGCTCCGCGCGGTACCGCGCGCTCGGTGATGCTCTCGGGGCCGTCGGGGAGCGGCGCCAGCATGGTCTCCAGCGCGCGCGTTGGGCTGTCCGAAGGCACCGAGCGTTCACCGGTGCGAGCGATCGAGAGCTTGACGTTCTTGGGCGACGCGGCAGCGAAAGGAGCTGCGAGCGAAGAATCCCCCGAGGACCCATGCGCAGAAGGGAGGCTGCCCGAGGCATCGGAGTGCGGCGCGGCGTCGGGCGGAGCCGAAACGGCGGAGAGGAAGTCCACGCCGTCCACGAGCTCCATCGTGAAAAACCAGAGCTCCTCCGAAGAAACCAGCTCGTGGTAGGCGACGAGGTTCTTGTGCCCGAGATCCGCAAGGGCGCGGAACTCGCGCTTGATGCGGTAGACGCTCGCGCTCTCAACGCCGGTGAGCGTCTTGAGCGCTACCGTGGTTCCGCGCTCGTTGTCGAAGGCCTCGTACACGACACCCATGCCGCCGCGCCCCACCCGCCGACGGATGGTGAATCGATCGGTGCCAGAAAACTCTTCGAACGCCCCTCTCACCGCCGTACGGTATGCCAACTCGGAACGCTCGGTCGAGGGGATCTACGATTGATTTTGGGGGCTTCTATGAATGCTTTGCTCGCTAACTCGGCTTCGGAACTCAAGCTGGTCTACGGGGTCATCGTGATCGGCTCAGGCTATGGCGGCTCCATTAGCGCCTGCAGGCTCGCTGAGGCGGGGCACTCGGTTTGTCTGCTCGAGCGCGGGAAAGAGTGGGGGGACGCGTTCCCGGACAAGCTAGAGGGGCTCGCCGAGGAGTTTCGCGGCGAGCACAACCCAACGGGCCTGTTCGACCTGAAGGTTGGACACGACATCGACGTGTTCAGTGGCAACGGGCTCGGGGGCACTTCGCTGATCAACGCGAACGTAGCGATCGAGCCGGAGATGAGCGTGTTCGACCAGGCGCGCTGGCCCACGGCGATCCGCGAGGAGGCCAAGTCAGGCGCACTGCGTGACTACTACACGAAGGCTGCAACCACCCTCGAGATCGAGCTCGCGCAGCCGCGCGCGGGGGAGACGCAGCTCCCGCTGAAGGTGCTCGCTCACAAGAAGAGCGCAGAAGCACGGCCTGGCAAGTTCGAGCGACTCAACCTCGCGGTGCACTTCGGGGCCGACGCAACGAACAACCACGGCGTCGCCATGAAGCAGTGCACCTTCTGCGGCAACTGCGTCACCGGCTGCCGCGGTGGCGCAAAGAAGACGCTGCCGAAGAACTACCTCGCCAGCGCAAAGCGGGCCGGCGCGCACATCTTCTGCTGCATGGAGGTCAACTGGATCAGCGAGGAAGGCGGCGGCTACTTCGTCAACGTCACCGAGCACGTCAAGGGCGAGAAGGTCGTCTACAACCTCTTCGCGCAAACCGTGATCGTCGCGGCCGGTGCGCTCGGCTCCACCGGCATCCTGCTGCGGTCGAAGGACCGTGGCCTCTCGCTCAGCGGTCGAGTCGGGCACCACTTTGGTTCCAACGGCGATCAGCTCGGCTTCGGCTACAACAACGATGAGCGCACCAACACCGCGGGCTTCCCCTGCCCTGCTTCGCCGCCGCTCCCGCCCGCCGTCGGTCCGACGATCATGAGCGCGATCGACTATCACGACGCTAGCGGCAAACGCTTCTTGATCGAGGAGGGCGCCTTCCCCAACCCGCTGGTCGAGGCGTTGCGGGTCGTGCTCTCCAAAACGGCGCTGGTGGAAGGCCAAGACACCGACTCCGGCTTCGTCGATGGAATGAAAGAAGTTGGGCGCATGCTGAAAGACTCGGTCGGTGCGGCGGAGGGCGGCGCGCTCAACCACTCGCAGATCTACCTCGGGATGGGCGATGACGACGCCGACGGTCGGGTGATCCTCGATCACGAGGGCGCACCGCGGATCATCTGGGGCGGCGCCGGGTGGAAACCCATCTTCAATCAGCTCTCCGACGAGATGTTGGAGCTCGTGCGCCCGCTTGGTGGCACCTTCCTCCGCAACCCGCGGCACCTGCGAGCCGCAGGGCACAACCCGGTCACCGTTCATCCGCTTGGCGGCTGCCCGATGGGCGACAACGCTGACGTCGGCGTGGTCAACGCCAACGGTCGTGCGTTCCGCGCCGATGGCTCGTTGCACTCGGGGCTGCACGTGATCGACGGTGCTGTGATTCCGGTCGCGCTGATGGTCAACCCGTTCCTCACCATCGCCGCGTTGGCCGAGCGTTCGGCCGAGCACCTGGTCGCAGATCTGAAGAGCGTTCCTGCGCTGACTGGCGCTCCCCCTGGGCCGAACCCGGCGCCGGTCCCGGTTGGGCTCGAGTTCACCGAAAAGATGCGCGGTTACGTGACCACGGCCATCACCAACGCGCGCAGCTCGTTCGAGGCCACCGTCAACAAGATCGACGACCGCGCCTGGGAGAAGAACTTCGAGATGGCCGAGGCAGCGGCCAAAGCGGCCGACACAAAGCTCGTCTTCCGCTTGACCATCGTGGCCGACGACGTGGCGGACTTCATGGACTCACCGCAGCACCAAGCGCGCGTGGAGGGCTACGTGGATTGTCCGCTGTTTGGTACGCGGCGGCTGGTCGAGGAAGGGTCGTTCAACCTGTTCAAGCAGGATCAATCCGAGAAGCTCAAGAAGATGACCTACGTCTTGAAGTTCACCGATGACAACGGTCGCAAGCTCATGCTCGACGGCTTCAAGATGATCAACGACGATCGCGGCTTCGACGTATGGAAAGACACGACCACGTTGTTTACGTCGATCCGCGAGGGTTGGGACGAGAATTCGCCGGTGATCGCCGAGGGCATCGTTCACGTGCTCGCAGCCGACTTCATGAAGCAGCTGACGACCTTCCGGCTGCGCAATAGCCAGGGGCTCGCGTCGAGCGCTGCGCTCTATGGGCGCTTCCTTCGCTTCTTCTTCGGCAACCTAACCGACACTTACATCTTGGGTCGTGTCCCGGGGATCTCTTGAGGCACCCGCACGAACTCGCCACCAAACCCAAGCAGACCAACTTCAAGCCCTTCAACCTGCTGCTGCTGCTCGCCGTAGCGGCGGTGGGTGTGGTCTTGATGGTGATGGAGGGCATCAAGCTTCCACACTGGCCGTTCATTGTCTTCTCGCTGGCGGTCAGCGTGCTCGCCATCTGGTACGCGGCGTTTGAGATCTCGACCAAGCGTCTCCTGTGCCTGATGGCCGTCGCTGGGCTGAGCGGCTTCGCCACGCAGGTGGTGGGCAGCACGGTGCAAGGCGTTTGGGTGTACCCCGGCCCGCACGGCTCGTACTTCTTTGTGCCCAGCATGTTTGCTTGCGTCTCCACGGCGGCCTACGGCCTGATCTCACTGAAGGTCGGGCCCTGGCTTCGCACGAAGATCACCTTCCTCCCGCGTCGCTTCAACGTAGCGCTCGTGCTTGGCCTGGGCGCGCTGCTGGTGACGTTCTCCGCGCAGTACGGCTCGCTGCATGAACCGTTGTTCTGGCTCTACTACGGCGCGCTGATCGTGTTCGCGGTCTATGCGGCGCTGCTGATGGACCTGGCGACGTTGCTGTCGATCGTCCTCGTCGGCGTGGTGCTCGGGGGCCTGAGCGAGCTACTCGGAGCGAGCAGCGGGGTGTGGAGCTTCAGCAAAACGCCCTGGCTTCCGCCGGCGTACTTGGTGCTCGGTTCTTGGCCGCTCGAGGTGCTGCTGCACTACGGGCTCTCCGGCATCCTGGCCAAGGAGAAGCTCTTCGCCAAGCCTCGCTTCTTCACCGAGGACCCGACGTACGCCTTGAAGAAGGGTCATCACATGTTCACCGGCAAAGCGTCGATGGACGTCTACCTCACCAAGGACGAGGACAAGTTCGCGGCGCTCGACGACGTGCTGCTACGAGCCAAGTTCTTCGAGCTGCTCGAGGCCAAATGCGAAGCCTCGGGCAAGTCGAAGGCGGACTTCCGCATCATCATCAAGCCCAACTTGATGTTCATGTACTCGGAGATCGACCGCTCCACCTTCACTGACCCAGCGCTGGTCGAGCACCTCGTCGATCGCATCGCCGAACGCGGCTTCAAGAGCATCAAGGTGGTGGAGGCCCAATCTGCGTACGGCAACTACTTCGAGGGCCGCGAGGTCCCCAACGTGGCTCGCGTCGCTGGCTATGATCCGCGCGGTCGCTACGAGATCGTGGATCTGACGGCGGAAGCGGTGCCCCACACCTTCGAGGGCATGCTCGGTGAGCACGTCGTGGGGCCGACCTGGCGCGACGCCGACTTCCGCATCTCCTTCGCCAAGAACAAGACCCACACCTGGGCTTGGTACACGCTCACGATCAAGAACATCTACGGCGCCCTCGCCAAGCAGGACAAGCTGCACGAGTACCACTACGCGCGGGAGATCTACTACCCGACGATCGACATGCTGGTGGCCTTCCCCGTCGACTTCGGCCTCGTCGACGCCTCGCTCTCGGCAGACGGTCCGTTCGGTATCTTCGCCGACAAGCACCCCAACAAAACCGACACGATCTACGGCGGTCAAAGCTTGCTCGCGGTGGATTGGGTGGGCGCGCAGAAGATGGGCCTCGACCCGATGGTCAGCCGTTACATGCAGCTCGCGGTGCAAGCCTTTGGCAAGCCCGAGCCCATCACGCACGGAGACACCTCGCCGTACCCCAACTGGGAGAACGTCCCCAAGCCCATGATCGATTTTTGGGACGCGGCCGAGGAGAGCTACAGCTTCACCAACACCGTGTTCTCGATCATGAACCACGACTTCGTCAGCAAAGAGTTCAAGCGCAAGCCTGTCTACGGCCTGCGGATGAAGCTCATCAAGTTACTCGGCCCGCTTGGTGGCATCGCCTTCAAGAGGCCCGAAAAGAAGGGTGACTGAGATGGATCCGAAACGCGCAGAGACGCTCCTTCGCTGGGTCGTCGGGCTGTTGATCTTTTGGGACTTCGGCCTGGCTGTCTACGCCGTCGGCTTCCCGCATCACTTCCAAGAATGGGTCCGCTTCCCGCCGCAGCCCGAGCCGCTCTTCGTACGCGGCGTGGGCATGTACTGGCTCTTTGCGTCCTGGTTCCAGTTCCTCGGCTGGCGCAACCCGCGCAAGTACTTGGTGGCGATCCAGCTCGCGACCTGGTTCCGCATCTCGGCCGCTTGCATCGACACGGTGGAGATCTTCCTGGTGCCCAAGCCTTGGTACTTCTTCCACTCGATGCTGCTGTTCTTCGTCGTGTCGAACATCGTGATCGCCTTCGCGCAGGCCAGCTTGCTCAAGAAGATGGGCCTCAAGTGGATCGACTGGTCCAAGGAGTAGCAGCAATGAGGCTCGGCGAATTCCGGTGGTTGGTGCTTCCTCTGTTGCTCGCCGCTTGTGCTGACAGCGGCTCCGGCGGAAGCGGAGGTTCGGGGTCGGGCGCCGCTGGCGAAGGCGGTTCAGGGTGTGAGAACGCTGCTCCGACCACCGAGGCAAAAGCGACGTCCGAACCGTTCACCGAAGAGCCCACCTGCGACCCCATCGGAGTGTGGCAGCTAGCCTTCGAGCCGTCGTGGTCCGGTCAACCGACGACGATAGAGATTGGGTTCGACGCGAACAGCGCGCTCGTCGTTCGCAGCGATTACATCAATGACGCGAGCATCAGCGCGAACGGCTGCGACCTGACATTGAGCTGGAAACGCGAAGACTGGGGCCTCGAGGGCGGCGAGTGTTTCGGTTGCATCCGCGATACCGAGGCAACGCTCGTCCTTGAACCAACCTCCGACCAGGCCACCGGAAGCTACCAACACAGTGAAGCCGGGGACTGCGGCAAGGAAGAGAGCGGCACCGTCACTGCCACGCGCACGCCGCGGTGAGAGTTCCGCTCGCAGTCACCGGCGGCGCTGGCGTAGAGCTCAACAACACCCGACTCAACCGCCCACGACAAAGACGAACACCGGGTTTGCTCCTCCCCCGGCCGGCGGCTCGAAGCTGAGCGACATCGCCTCCCTCACCAAGCATTCCCCGACGCGGTTCGCCGCTTCATCGCCTGCGTAGTCGACAGCGCCCACTTCGCCGTTCGGCAACACCTTCAGTTTCAACATCAGCGTGCTTCGCGTAAGAAGCGGCTCGCGCAACGCACAGCGTTCCGCCGCCAAGCGGAGCGCCGGCACCACGCGGCGAGTACCGCTCGAAGGCTCCGCCGCGCCGAAGACGATGGCCGGGCAAATGCCGCTCCCGCAACGACTCGGATCCTCGATCACCCCGACGCTGGGAGCGAGCATCGGAAACACCGCGATCGCGACCCGCGGAACCGCAGGCACACTCGCGGCAACGCTCCCGGCTGAGATTGCCGGCGCAGCAGGAAGCGCCACCATCACCGGCGCTTCACGCGCGCTGCAGGCCGCGCCCAGGAGCGCGATAACACTCACGGAGATCCAGTAGCTCAAGGTTTCGCTCCCTTCGCGCCAGCCGGCGCAAGAGCGGCAAGCTGGGACAACAAGGCCTCGACGTCCTCGCGCAGCGTCTGCGCGCTCGCTCGCTCACCCTCGTCAGGCGACCCCAACAGCAGCGCCCCTGCGACGCGCGCACCATGCTCAAGTTCGTCACGCATTCGTTCGCGCATCGCCTGATCTACCGATCGCCCAGTAGGCCTCTCGACCACCGCGCGCACCCAGCCGAGGTGCTGCTTCGTCAACTTGACGATCGCGCGGCGCAGCTCATCCTCCTGGCTTGGAAAACGGGAGGTCCACTCGCCATCCCCAAGCAACCGCAGCAGACCCAGCTCCGCTTCACGACGGCGAACCATGAGCGCGTCCATCACCTTGAGGTCTGGCTTCATCATCGTCATCTTGTCGAGGTATTCGACCAAGCGAAGCTGAACCGTCGCCACCTCCGCAGCCTGCGGCCAGCGCGCGACTGCCTGCTGCAACACGTTGGTCGCGAGCTCGGGCAAGCCGAGCAAAACCGCTGCTTCAGCGAAGGCGACGTACACGGCGATACCCCACGTGCGGTCACGCGGAACCACCGTCTCGTCGGCCAAACGTACTGCTGCCTGCTCCACGAGCTTCGACAGCTGCAAGCGATCCTCGAGCTCCCAAAGCGAAACCTCATCATCGCGTCTGCCCTCATCGAGCAGCGACCGCACGAAGCCGCGAGCGAGGGAGGTGCGCAGTGCCGCAGTCGGCTCACCCTCCCCGCGCCGAGCGAGAGCGTCGAGCGCCACCACCAACTCGCCCCGCGCAGCCGCCTCATCGCCCTGCTCGAGAAGCGCCAACGCGAGCGAGACGCGGACCACGTCCGCGAGGGGACCAGGATGGGACTGGGCATGACGATACGCAGCGGTCGCCGGGCCCAATGTACGCACGTCGAGTTCGCTATCGAGCTCGGCCTCGTGATTACCGATGCGCCACCAAACCTCCTCCACCGCAGCCTGTGCGAGCGCTGAGTCAGCCGCACATGTAGCCGGATACTCAACCGTCGTGGCGGCCACTTGGCTTTGCGGCGGAGCGTCCGATTCAACGACAACAGTGGGCATAGTGAAATGATTTGCGCAGACCAACGCCCGCCAAACGTCAGTCGCCTCAGTCGCGCGCCCTTCGAGTGAAAGGCCGTACGCGAATTGGTTGCGTGCATCCACGGCCGCTACGTGATCGGGGTACTCGACGAACAGGCGCTGCCAGAGCGTCAGCGCTTGCTTTCGCTGCGCGCGCTGACGCTTGCCATCGCTGCGTGCCGCCGACCCGGCACACACCGCCGCGAGGCGCATGAGCTCCTCCGGCGCAACGCCTTCAGCGACGGGTTCATCTGGGCACGTGCGCGGCCGAGGAGGCACCAAAGAAGCTTGATTGGCCCCCTTGAGCGGAGCCCGCTCAGGCGTCGCGACCGCAGCGCAACCAGCCAAGCTCGCTACAACCGCCGCCTGTAGGATCAGCCGCAACCAGACAAATCGGCGAGAAGCGGATCGACCCATCGAACAGCACCATACTCGCTCGCTGGCCGCCGAACGTCACCATCATCGACTTAGCGGATGGTGAAGCTCACGCTATTCGAGGTCACCGAGCAAGCGTCGGTGAGTTGTAACAGCGCCTCTACCTCGGCATTGCCGCTGGCAGGAACGTATTTATCCGGACTGTGCTCGTAGCGCAGTTGTATATCGTAGCGACCAGGCACCAGATCCAGCCCGCCGAGCCAGTCTTCGATCACGCGCTTCGCCTTCGGCTCGAGAGTGAAGAAATCAGCCGGTTTAGCGTCATTTTGATAGGCGCAACTAGGGCCGCCTCGCTCATGAACGGGCACGCCGTCTTGGCTGTAGAACCAGGTCAACTTCGGAGTTCGCGGCAGCCCATGAACGCTCCCGTCGCCCGGCAACATCAGCCTGAGCGGCCTTTGTCCTTCGTTGATCAGGATCAGCTTCGCGAGGTTGAATTGACCCTTGCGCCGGATCTCGAGCTCGGCGCGGAGGCTACAGTCCGTGATCGCTTTGGCCGGCGGAGCCGACGAAGCAGACGCAGACGCAGCGGGTTGCGGAAGCAGGAGCGCGGCGCTCTCGGCTGCAACAACAGCGTCGGTAGCCTCCACTTCCTTGGTCCTACAACCAAGCAACAGCGTCATTGCAAGGACGGCGCGAAGCATGTGGACCTACGCTCGCCACTGGCCAGTCATTCCGCCGAACGCGGCCTTCTGGAGTTCAGCCACCGTCGAACTCAATGGTGTCCACGAGCTCGCGCAGGGCCTCGTGATCGAGGATACGGAGGCAGCTGGGGACGGCGTTGGGCTGAGCCGGCACACCGAACACCAAGAGCATCCCGGTGTCTGCGCCGGGAGCCTGGGGGACCCGCACGAGACAATAGTCGGTCGCGGCGTTCTCCCTCCCCGTGCGGATCGCCTGCGCCGACATAAACCGCTTTGCAACGGCGACGCTCTCGACTGGCCCAAGTGCGACGACTTCAGGCTCCGTGGTTGCCTCGAGCGCGCCGCGCAACAACGTCGCTGCGCTTTCAGGTTCCTCACTCGAGGCCCCGCGCCGCAACGCCACGGCACGAAAGGAGAGCGGGCCGCCGGGAGGACCACTCGCCGAGGCGTAAATCTCTCCGCGCTGGGGCAAGACCGTGAAGCCTCCCCGCGTCAACTTGGCCCGCAATCCAAGCATCGGCAGACCTTGGCGTGCCGCAACCTCCGACGCGATCCAGATGCCCTGCCAGTCGCTCGGGGGGTCGGCCTGGAAGGTGTCGGGATGGAACTGCGCGATGCTGAGACACGGCTGCGGCGGGCCGGCACAAGCGGCTGAGAAAGGCAGCGCGAGCCCGCCGAGGGCCGCGGCGACGAGACTTGCGCGGCGCGCGAGGATCCGGTCTGCATCCGCGCCTTCGGGCTCGACGCGCAGAGGAGGGCGTTTCGCTGCATCATCGTTCGGCTTGCGCATCGCCCATGATGCAACACCGCGGGCGCGCCGAGCACAAGGGTGCAACGCAGCCGGTCAGCGACAGACCAGCCGCGCGAGCCTCACGCCCTTATCTGCGGGCCAGGTTTCGTAGGCCACGAGCATGCTCCGGCCGTCAGGCCCGAGCAGTACCTCCACGGCCTCACGTTGACGCCGCGAGGGCAGCGGCGGGCTTACGATGCCAGCGCCGTCATCGGCGCGCGCAAACACCTCGAGCGCGGCCTCTTCTTCCCCTTCCGCAGCGAGTTGACGAACGATCGCGTGCTCGTCCTTCCACGGCACGATCCGTATCTCTCGGTAGCCCTCAGCGACCGGCAGCTCGAGCGCGATTTCCCCCGCTACGCCCTCATCCGAAATCGCGACGACCTGATCCTCCCAATCGATGGCGACACTTCCACTCGCCGTTCGGCCGAAGGCGTGAAATGCGGAAAGATCAGCCTCCAAGAGCCCCTCATCAACGACCAGCCAATTTCGCGGGTACTCGCGAAAAGAAGCGTCGTAGTCCTCGGATTCTAGGAGCTGGAGATAGGCGCCCCGCCCCACGTTCCACACGCTCGAGTCCACGTAGGCTTGCTCGAATAGCTGCCCGTCGCGCTCGAACAGCTTCTCGTTTGTCTCGGCGTCAGAGAAGACGAGACGCTGCTGCCAAGGGTAGCCGTAACCTCCCTCTTTGAGCGTCTCGAGCCGGGCGAGCACGGCACGCCCCGACGCAAATGAAAGCACGCTGAAGGTCGCTTCAAGGGGCTGCTCAACGGTGGCTCCGCCATCCCCAGCAGGGAGCTCCACGCGATGAGTCACGCTCTCGTCAAGGTGTACATAGTCATGCAAGACCGTGAAGACGAAGGCGGAGCCATCTGCACGCGGTACCACCTTGAGCGTGCCCGAGGTGATCGAACCGCGGTCTCGGCGCGCTGCGATCGTGAAGCCCCCGCCCCACGGGTCCGCAACCTGCGTAGAGACGATCGTCGAGCTACCGTCGGGATGCAGCTCCAGCGACACGAGTCGAACCCCATCCGCTCCTTCGACGAAGGCGCGATTACTTTGCACGCCGTAGAGCGGGTCGAGCGCTAGCGGCTCATCCCGATCCCACACGAGCTCGCTGCAACTGGTTGGCGCGCCCGCGCCAGAGCTCGACGACGACGATGATGCGGGACCGTCGCTCGGATCTTCATAGACGGTGATGTGACGGCAGCCCGCCACCGCGAATGCGGCCACAACGCCGAGACACGGAAAGCGTCTCATCGTCCCACCGCCGTACAAGAGAGCCGCGCCAGCCGTGCGTCGTAGCCGTCAAAGTAGGCGACGATGAGGCCACCCGAGACTTCATCGACGGCCGCGGTGAACGCCGCGTCCCACGACAGGACAGAGGAATCGAGGTACTCACTCTCGACGCGTGTGCCATACCCCGGGAACGCGCGAACCTTGATGCCGCGTTGATCGCTGGCGTACTCATCCAAGGTCACTACCGCGAAGCCCGCGAGCCAGGGAAGAAGCTCTACGCTACGAGCCGGCACGAGGTTGCCATCCCAAGGGTTCGCCGCCACCACTTCACCGAGCGCGCCTTGCGCGCCAACCTCCATGATGTGGCCGAGAAAGCCCACCCCAAGCGCGCGATCTCCGGCGCCGCGGCCAAACCAGGAGACCGTGGTCAAGTCCACCTCCTGCACTCCGGCGGGGCCAACGTAAACGGTCCGCAACTCTTCATCGTCACCATTCGAGCAGTACCCACCTAGCCGAACCAGCACGCCATCGCCCACGACCGAATCGACCCGAACCGAGCAGCTCTCACCGAGCTTGTGCACCGCTCCATCCGGCGCTTCCACGGCCACAAAGTCGTCGTACCAACGAGCCACGTAGCGCCCCCCCGCCTTGTCCCAGGCCACGCGCGGGTAACCCTCAGGCTCGAGCGGCTCGACGACGGCTGGGCCTTCACCGCTTGGTAGCCGCCACAATTGATCGTTATGCGCGATCTCGAAGCCACCCTCGGGTAGCACAGTCCAGCGCGTGTACGCGTCAAAGTACTGAAGCGTCCCACGCACGACCGAGGCCGAGACGATGGGCTCCGCGCCGTCCACCACGACACGCGTGGTGAGAATTTCGTGCTTGTACTGGTCAATCGTCAACAGCTGAAACGCGCCCTGCTCCCGTCCGAGGGCGAGAATATGAAGCCAGGTGCCCTCGGCCGCGATCGGGATCGGTACGTCCCAATCCCAGGTCATTTCGCAGCTAGGCGCTGCCCCCGCCGCGCCTGTTCCCGTCGAACTCGAGGCGCTGTCGGGGGCGCTTGCGCCGGCGCCGGCCGCGCCAACGCCGCTAGCGCCCTGACCGTCATCATCCTCACGCGGGAGCACCGTTAGCGTGGTGCAACCAACCAGCAGCGAATAGCTAATTAGTACCAACTCTCGGACCTGGACCATAGCGACGCTCTAGCAACTAGCGACCTGCGCTCAAAGCGAATACACAGCAAAAAACAAGCACCCATACGCTAATGTTCAAACGCTAAACATCAAGCGCACAACGCGCACAAGTCGCCGAGCTCAGCAGCCGAGCTCGCCTCGGGCTTGAACCTCGATCTCTAACGTTCCTTGTCCGTCGGCCGGCTGAACAGCTACCTTTCGCCGGTGAACCAGAACCGCATGCACCTGCTCGGTACCGTCGCGAACTTCGACCAACGTGCAGCGTCGCCGCTCGATGTCGCCCACCAAGGCACCGTGTTCGTTGCCATGGACGCTCGGCTCCATGCGCGCTTCACCGGCGGCACCCCTGTGGGCGAGTGGATCGTCTCAAGGCGCGTGAATGACGACTGGCCGCTCGATCCTTGGCCCAATACGGGCTGGCGATTCTCCGATGAGGCCAGCGCTCGCGCCGCCTACCAGACCATGCGGCAACACGTCCTTTCACGGCTCCACGGCGCCCAGCCGCATGACGACCGTTCCCCGGCACGCGGACTCGTGGACCCGAGCTCGGCTTGGGGGGAGGCCTTCTACGTTCAGGGCCAGGAAGCCCTGTACCTCTCATGCGATCGCGGCACCGAAGCCAAGGTCCTCACCAGCATCACCGACAGACTCGAGTCATTCGAGATCTCCGGCTCGAACGGTGGCGAGGGAGCGGTCTACTCCACGCAAACAGCGCCGCACCTCGTAGCAATCACGACCGGACAAGGCGGCCTTATCGAGCATTTGCTGGTCGCGTTTACACCGGCCAACGAGCTTCAGGCCGTGGCGGCTGGGCTTCCTGGAAGCGACCTCGACACCGAGCCGTTCGAGATCGACGTGCCGAGCGGCATCCTCGTGCTCGCGTGGGGGCGACTCGACGGGCGCGGCTGGACGGCGCAGGCGCCGGGCCAAGACCCAGCAGCGATCATCGCGCATCAGATCGGCAACACCGTTGCGCGCCCATTGCCGACGCCCTGGACGACGACGCCCGATGCACCGCACGCCTGGGGGCTGCGGGTAAGGCCGGGGCGCTACATCGTAGGACTCCGCTTCCTCGAGACCGCGCAGGGCATCAGCGGGATGGCGATGAGCTGCTCCGGCGCCACACCCTTGTGGCCCGACCTCGTCGGTGAAGGCGCGGCGGCCGCACCGCCGAACCTCGCAGCGGCAGCAGCCGCGAGCCACGCTGCCGCCGCACAGATCGCAGCCGGCGCTGGTGGTGATGAGGACCCGCTGGTTTTTCCGGGGCAGCGGCTGGCGCGGCTCTCCGACTACGTGCGCCTGATGAAGGGCATGCAACGTGGCGATATGAATGGCGCGCTTCAGGCCGCTGGGATGGACATGGCGTCCTACGGTGCAGCGGCCGGAGCATGGGGCATGCGTATGAGCCAAGACCCAGTGTTGATGAATAAGTTCGCCGCCATGATGGCCAAGCCGTAGCTGGGTCAAAGCCCCGCCGAGCTAATCTTGGCAGCGACCTTCGTGAGCGTGCGCGGCATTGGCCAGAGTGAGCCGAGCACGTCGCCCGCTCGGAACTCGATCTCTTCAAACGGCGTGAACACCTCGAACACCAGGGGAACCGCGCCGAACACATCGGTTCGAACGAGCCCTCTCATAGTCCGGCAAAACGCGTAGGTTCGCCCCTCCACCAAGGTCGAATAGCCCGGTAACGTCCGCAGCAGCGCTGGTGGTTTGACGAAGAAGTGCGGCTCGCCGGCGGGGTGCGGCGTAAAGAACTTCGAGAAATAGAGCCGAGCACCGGGGTGCTCATGCCCGAGCAATTGAAGCGCGGGCGAGAGCTCCGCCTCGACCTCGCGGGCAAACTCGGCACGCGCCCGGTCATCAGCCTCAACGTGTACCAGCGAGCCGTCATAACGCGCTCGAAAGTCGAAGGGCGCGCGCACCACGATCTCCTCCCCCTCCCGCTCGATCAGCCGCGGACCGAACTGCGCCACGCTAATGCTTGACCGCATCGACGGCTCGGCGACGTCGCCCTTGTCACGAAGGCGCTTGTACTTCTTCGTCACCTTTCCCTGCTTCTTTGCTTCGAAGTAAGCCTGATCGTAGAAGGCTGCGTGCGCTCGCAGTAGCTCCAGGCGTTCCTCCAACGTCGACTCAACTAGCTCGGGTGCTGAGCCAGGAGCGAGCATCAACGTCGCAACCACGCCATCGACACGCGCCTCGTGAAGCCCTTTGCGCAAGTCGAACTCGAGGAATATTGGCGTTGACCGCGCGTGCAGCTCGCACGCCTCGGTCCGATGCGGATGCACCCAAAGTGCCCGCGAGGCCCTAGCCGAAGGCGCGCGCAATACCACCCGAAGGCCGGGCGGACTCTGCACGAATAGACCAGTAAAAAGCCGAGCGCGGCCTCGCTTACTAACGAGCCCTTTGGCGGCGACGGCCCCCTCCTCTGCCGTGAGCAGGCCTCGCGCGACCAGCGCTGGCGCCATGACTCGGCACTTCGCGATAAAGGCCGCGTCTACACCAAGGCCGGTGAGGCTTTTGCGCACGACGATGGGCCGCTTGAGACGAAGCTGCAGGCCCAGCGAGTGGCCCTCCAAAAGCGGCGCACAACCTTGGGCCGCGCGTTGCGGAACCGAGCCGCCAAGCAGTGGGTCCTCCGCCACGAGCTCGAAGACGCCAAGACCATCCTGCACGTCGAGCTCAATCAACTACAGCCACCACCACCGCCACAACCGCCTCCACCGCCGCAGCCGCCCCCTCCACTGCAGCTGCTCCCGCTACTGCAACCGCCGGGGACCGAGGCCGAGGCCGAGCTGTAGGCTGTATCGAGCGGGCTAGCGAAGGCGTTGAACGCCGGTAGCATGAACAGGGTACCTAGGCCTCCAGCAGCCACCGCGAGCGAGACTTCCTCCGGTGTGGTACGTGCCCCAGCCCCTACGTCCCGTTGCAGCGAGGTCGTGGCCGCGTCCAGCCAAGCCAAGTACTGCTTCGCCACGCTCGTCGGCGGTAGCGCGGCGCGTGCCTGCGCGCGGCCATAGAAGAACGCACAACCCATGGCAACCAGCAGCAGCCAGGGCATCCCTTGCGGTGGGCGTTCCCAGAGACGAAGCCCGCCGAGGCTCATCACACAAAGCAGCGTACCGCGGTTAACCCACCGCGCGATGCGCCGCGTATGTTCATCCCCGACGAGTCCGGCCAGATCGAGTTCCGCCGCCAGCTCTGGCTCAAACACGACCGCTTGAAGCCGCGCACAATCAGCGAGCATGGATGGGGCCTGGGGACCTAAAGGGATGTTCGCCACGAACCTGCCAAGCATGGTTCCCATTGGCGGAGCGTGGGGTGCGCGCTGGTAGCTCCCATTCCAAAAATAGACCCAACCCCCGGAGACCGCGCCGCTGAGCAAAGTCTCGGCGACCCCGCGCTTGCCGGCCCGTAGGTACGCAATTGCAAGATGTTCATCGCCCCTGGGTAAGAAGCCGATCGTCAAACGTCGATGCGGAGCCACCTCCCCCACTCGATAGAAGCGCCTCGGATCGGTCGGTAGCTCCACCCCTTGGCGCACCACCGGCGCGCGGCTGACGGCCCAGCGAATCACTAGCTTGCCGCTCCAGAATACGACAACGGCCATCGCTATATAGATGATTAGCCAATACTCACCTGCGGGCATGTTGAAGGGAAACATCAGGCTGCCTCCAATCGATTGAACACTACGACAATGCCTCCCGGCCTCTGCTCCAGAGGTGAACCGTGGCAGCTACGCCAAAGGCCTTCGCCACGATGTACCAACCATTGGCCTGCCGCAGCACGCCAAGAAACGGACCGCGGCGAGGCGCCAGCGTCGCTTCGTGCAGCCGGGCTCGCAGCAGCAGCCGATCGAGCTCGGCCGGCAGGAAAAGCGCTGGTTGCTCGCTGGCTGCCCGGGCGATGGCCAAAGCGTCGCGATGAGCATTTCGAGCGGGGAGCCTAGGAAGCTCGCGGATGACGCGCTCGGCGAGCGCCTGCACGCTGGGCACTCGGGAGAGTCGAGGCAATAGCGGAAGCGCGTCCTCCACACGCTTGCGCTCGAGGATGGTGCGGGAGCGAACGAGCGCTTCGTCCCCGATGGCAGCAGCGAGCGCCCCTGCGGTCCCGGTCGACTCGAGCCCCGTGAGCTCCGTGGTGAGCAGTTGAGCTACCTCTTGCTGCAGCTCTGCGAGAGGTGCCGACAGCTCGACCGGTCCGACCTGTTTCGCCAGAATTGGCGTTGCAGCCGGCGGCTCCACCGCGCGAAGCCGCGCGAGCGTTTGCATGTCGCTCGCGAGATCGAAGCTGTCGAAGTTGGCGTCGCGTTCTAGCAGTAATGGCACCGTTGGATTGGCGTGTAGCAAACGTGTGACGAGCCCGAAAACAGCCTGCGGCACAGCGTGCGCGTGGGTATCGAGGTAAAAACCCTGCTCGACAACCCCGCCTGCCACGTGCGCCATCCGCACCCGCTCGAGCGGAAACGCGGCCAACACCGCCTGAGGGTCGAGGCCCTGATTGCGGGCGTTGGCGTAGAGGTTGCTCAGGTCGAGCAGCAGGTCGCAGCCAGTGAGGCGCACGACCTCCTGATAGAAATCGGCCTCGCTCATCTCGTCCCCGGGCCAAAAGAAGGTATTGGCCACGTTCTCGAGCAGCAGCGGAATATCGGGTAAGCGGCGGCGGGTCGCCTCCACGTTACGAGCAATCACCCGCAGAGCCTCCCGTGTGCGAGGCAGCGGAGTTAGGTGGCCGATCTCGGTGCCGCCGCTGCGAACAAAAGCCACGTGCTCGGTGAAACAAGGCGCTCGCAGCCGCTTGCACAGCCCTGCAATCCGATCGACATGCCCCGGGTCGATGCCCTCGGCCGAGCCGAGGGAGAGCTTGACGCCATGAGGAATGACCGGGGCGCAGTGCACCAGCGCTTCAACCTCCCGAGCGGAACTCGGGTCGGCCAGGCAGGCCTCCGCTACGACCTCGAAGAACGCAGCGTCCGGGCACTGCCCGAGCATCAGCTGGCTGGCGATCTCACGTCGCCAGCCAACTCCCACCGGGTGGGCCGACACACGCTCGGGGAGTCCCAACGAGAGCGGAGGCAAAGTGTTGCGGATGTTACGCGAAGTCCGCCCCAAGCTTCCCGAGCCTTTCGGCGCCCCCAAAGATTACCGATCGAAGCTTGAGTATCTCCGCAGCAGGCCGGAGACCACGCTCAGCCAAACCTCTGTTAGATCGAGCGCATGCAGGTCATGAATAGCGCCAGTGAGGTTGTCGCGCTCATAAACAGCGGGCAGCGGGTCTTCGTGCACGGCAGCGCAGCGACGCCAAACAAGCTGCTCAACGCGCTCCTGGAACGCGCCGGAGAGCTCACCCGCGTCGAGCTCGTAGCGATCAGTACCCTGGGTGAGCTTGCGTGGAACCGACCCGAGGTGCACGAGCACGTCTCGCTCAACTCCCTGTTCGTCTCCGCCAATGTGCGCGCCTGGGTCGATCAATACAATGGCGACTACACCCCCGTATTCTTGAGTGAGATCCCCGGTTTCTTTCGCCAAGGCGTACTGCCGCTCGACGTGGCGCTGATTCACGTCTCACCACCCGACAAGCACGGCTACTGCTCACTTGGCACTTCGGTGGACGCTACGCTGGCCGCCGTTCAGACCGCACAGCTCATCCTTGCGCAGGTAAACCCACGCATGCCCCGCTCGCTCGGAGACGGCGTGATTCATATCTCCCAAATCGACGCGGCGATCGAAGATTCGAGTGAACTGCCCGAGGTGAGCTACGCAAAAGACGTCGACGATGTCACGCGGGCCATCGGTAGACGCGTCGCGGAGTTGATCGAGGATGGGGCCACGTTGCAAATGGGCATTGGTGGCATCCCAGACGCGGTGCTGGCCTTCCTCGGTAACCACAAGGACCTTGGAATCCACACCGAGATGTTCAGCGACGGCGTCGTTGAGCTGGTGAAAAAGGGTATCGTGACCAACCGTCACAAGAAGGTCGAACCATACAAGATCCTGAGCACGTTCGTGCTGGGAACGCGGAAGGTCTACGATTTCCTCGACGACAACCCGATCGTCTCGCTGCGCGACGTGGCCTGGACCAATGACACCGCGGTCATTCGCAAGAACCCCAAGGTAGTGGCGATCAACAGCGCGCTACAGGTCGATATGACCGGCCAGGTCTGCGCAGACTCCCTCGGGACGCTTCAATACTCCGGTATCGGCGGACAGATGGACTTCATGCGGGGCGCCGCGCTGTCCCCAGGTGGCAAGCCCATCATCGCCTTGCCCTCCACGACAAGCAAAGGAGTCTCGCGAATCGCCCCCGTCCTCAATCCGGGCGCTGGCGTGGTGACGACGCGCGGGCACGTGCACTGGGTTGTAACCGAGCATGGGGCCGTCAACCTCTATGGCAAAGGCCTTCAGGAGCGCGGCCGCCTGCTCATCAGCGTCGCCGCGCCCGAACACCGTGAGGCCCTGGAAAGGGAGTTCCGCACGAGATTCGCGGGTCGAGCGTGACTCACCAACGCTCGCTTCACTTCGTGCAACCGCCACAGGGCCGAAGTGCACTTGGCTGTGCTGCGGTGTTGATGGCGTTGCCAGCTATCGGCGCAACGCTAGCGCTCTCGGAGGGCAGTCCGGCGCTCGCCTCGATCCCGCTAGCACTCTATGGTGCCGCGCTGCTCGCTACCTACTTCTTCTTCAATGAGGAAGTCCGCTTGGAGCTCGACGAGCAAAACTTGAGCTTATCGCGCAGTCGATTGCTCTTCGGCGCGAGGCTTACGCCGCGCCTTGATTGGCAGATACCGCTCGCATCCTTGACCCACGCGAAGGAGCTTAGAACGCGGACCCCCGCCAGAGAGGGAGGCTGGAAGCGGACCGCGGTCTTGCAGCTCCCGGAGGGCCGCACGCTCGATGCTCGCGAGCTAGGCGGCAGCCAAGACAAAAGCAGCGCCTACAACCAACTCGTCAGCGTGCTAGAACAACGGCTAGGAGCCGCGTTCGAGCGTCCACAGAGGCGGGTTGAGTGAGTCGTCTTAACGCCCGCCACACTGCCCCCGAGCTGTGGCTCTGATGCGCCTTCGAGCCGCAGCTAGTTTGGTCTTCGGTTTACTCGCGGAGCTTTCCACGACCGCCGTCGGCCCCGGCGACTCGGGTAGCGAGCTTGGTTAGGGCCTGTGCGCCGCCAGAGCGCGGACTCGCGTTTACATTGTTATTCGACGGTGGCATCGTTCAACTGGGCGGTAATAACGAGGTACCCAGCGACTTACAGAGGTGCCTCCAAGCGGAGAGCAAACGCTTCTTGCGCGGACTACCCACGCTCTGGGCCGACGTGGATTGGCGGCCGCGCTAGACCACGTGGTTCCCCAGGACGCTCTAGTGCGCAGCAGGTACTCGGCGCGATCACCGTGGGTTCAACAGGTTTGGGAGACTCCACAAGCCTTCCGCTACGGGTCGTTTAGCACGGATATCCCCGCCACTCCCTCGTACGTCGCGTACTGCCGTGTGCTGTGAAAGAGCGTTACTTCGTAGGTTCCTTTGGCCGCGAGCGGACACTCGATCTCGAAGCGCTGATTGCGCGTTACCTGGCATCGGCTCTCCTCTCCCGTGGCCGAAGTAGCCGTCGCGAGCAGCCAATCCTTGGCGGAGCGTTCGACGACTAGATTGATACTTCCACGCGCGGTCACCTGAGAACGGTCGGGGCTAATGAGCTTGAGGCCGTGCGCATAGAACGACGGCTGCAGCACGGGTGCACGAAAGAACTCGCCGCGTGTAATTGGCTTATCGAGCAGTTGCCACTTCGGCTCGTCGGGGAAGTGCTTCACAGCAAATACGTTCGGTGGAGTAAACAAGTAGTCGGATGAGTAAGCGCGCGTAAACCGCATGCGACTTTCACCCGCTGGAATGCCGACGTGACCTGCGTTCCAGGTTGCATCCACCAAGTACGACTTGGCGTCGATCACCACGATATTCCAGGCATGACCTTCGCCAGCCAAGTCCGAGCCCGACCCACGCGCGTCTCCAACCACGTACTGCACATCAAAACCGGCGGCCTTCCCGAGCGCCTGAAGGAGCCGCGCGTAGCCAGCACAAACAGCCTTACGAGAGACGAATACGGTTTGAGCGTCCTGGTCCCGAATGCGACCGGACTCCAGCATCTCAACGTCGTAGTCGATGTGCGTCGCAACCCAATCGTGCAGCAGCCTAAAACGCGACATCGAGTCCGCCTCATGGGCGATGGCGTACTTGGCCAGCGATTCGAAGGAGCCCTCTGCTGCCGTAGGCACCTCGGTCGAGAGCGGATGCGGCCGCGCAGCTGAAGGCCAAGGGTGATCGGCGGTGACGCGTTCGACGAAGTCGGTCGGCTCGGGAGGCCGCGGCACTGCCGGAAGAAGTGGAGATGTAGAACCGGGGGTAGAGGCTGGCTGCGCCGAAGGCGCTAGCGACGGGCCTTCCGGATCGACGAGCGTTAGCGAACTCTCCTGTCTCGGTCCTACGCCAGCGCCGGAGTCCGGCGCACCTTCGCGGAAAGGATGCGGTTGGCTGAGGTCGTACAGCCAAGCAAGCTTCTCAGCGCCGGCAAACAGTGCGCCGCGAAGCCGCTGCGAGGTTGCATCGCTGCGCCCATCGAGCATCCAATCACCGCGGGTCGCGAGAGCTTCAAAGCCCTGCTGTGGCTGCCACGTCAGAACCCCCACCAGAAACAGTAGATTGATAATCAGCGTCCGCAAGAGCACGCGGTCGCCACGGGTAAGGAAGCGCTGGCCAGGCTTCCGACGAAACCGCCATTCGGCAAAGGCCTCCCACGCGAGTGGCGTCACCGGGAACAACAGCAACCCAGTCACAGCTGCCAGCCAAACCTCGCCTCCCCGATAGGTGGCGAGTGAGGAAGCCAACCAAAAGCCAAGCATCGGCAGAAGCACGACGAAGGCCGCCCATAACAGCTTGAGCATCCCTAGCAGCACGGTGCCGATTGCAATCCGAGCGGGGCTGGTTTTGGGTTTCGGCTTGGTCACGCGGCGAGTGTAGCCGCCAACTCAGCATTGGGGCCGTCCTTCGACCGACACCGTCGGAGCCTATGGCGCAATATGCACAGCTCCACTATGAGGGGACATGGTCCGAGTTCCCCTTGTCGAGCTGTACAATCGCTTTGAGCAAGAGCTAGAGCGGAGAGCCGCACGCGAGGACCTGGCGAAAGAAGCGGCTGGGCTCCGGACTCGATGGGCGTCCGGATTGCACTTTACCAAAGGCGGCCTGCTCGTTGCTATTCCACTATTGAGCGCCGCCTTTCTCATTGATCCCGCGACTGGCGCCCTGCTGCGCAGCTGGGCCCTCCGAGAGCCGCTGACCGACACCAAGCACGACTCGCTGCAGGCATTTCGCATCGAAGATCTGGTGGTGCTGGAGCACGGCGCCATGGCGAGTCATGCGGGCGACAGAGTCAACTTCCTGCATCTGTTTCACGGCGATGCAGAAGTTCCGCACACGATGCTCGAGCCGTACGGCCCCGCTGGAGAGATGGCTTGGGCCGTGAACCCGAACGGCAGCAAGCTCGTGACCGTGGCGTTCGACGACGAGAGCGAGCGGCTCGTGGCCGAGTTCTTCAACGCCAAGGGCAAACGGCTACGGCGCACGAAGATAGGTGTCGAGGATGAGACAGACTACGGGGCGGTGTGCCTCGATGCGGAGGATCACCTTGCGGTCGTCGGGGAGTTCGGGCTGCAGCTGCGCAAGCTCGGAGTCGCCAAGAAGATGGCCAAGTGGGCGTCGCCAGGGCCGTTGACCAAGGTCATCTACCCGACCTCCCTCGCCACGGTCGTTGGCATCGAGCAAGGCAAACAAGGCGTGGTCTGGAAGTTCAGGACCACAGAGAAGCCCAAGGTCATCGGGATTCAGCTCGCTGCAGGGCAGCCCGTTCGCTTCCTCGGGATGAGTAGGGACGAGTCCGTCTCATGGTGGCTCGCGACAGCCGCAGACGGAGCGCGCGATCTGTTTCGGCTCAACCACGGCAGCGCAAAGACCGAGCGGGCGCATATCAAGGCGAACGACGCGTGGAGCTTTGATGCTCAATGCGAAAACGCAGCGGTCCTCGAGGAGAGCATGCTCGTGCTTCAGCCGATCCACGCAACTTGGAAACCCGCGGGTCCCTAGTGCAAACTTGAGTGGAACGTGCGGCGGCAGCGAAGGGCCGCAAACCAATCAAGCAAAACCTTGCTCGATTGAGCAAGGTACTGCGCGCAAGGTCGTGACCTCGAAAGACCACACCGACACTTTGCCCAGCGCTGAGACGTGCAACGGACGGCCCGTGCTTTGCACAGGGCAGCTGAACGTGGTGACGATGGGCATTCTGCCTCCACAAGTACCCACGTCCACGGAGAAGACGAAATGAGTTCCGCAGAAACCGACCTCGAACTGGCCGAGATGCAAGGGATCAAAGTGCCTGGCGTCGCTGAATACGTCGGCGGACTCGCAGGCGCCGTCCCGTTTTTTCTACACGTCTCAAACTCGTCAACAACCATGGTCAACGGGGTCACCACGGCGGCGAAGCACTTCGACTACGTCGCCGTCTCGGGTGGAGTCGTGGCCGGACTTTTTGGAGTTGTTTCTCTCGCGCTTTTAGCAAAAACAGCCCCGTCGAAGAGGGCGCTACGCGGCTTGGCAGCGGGCGCCATCCTGCTCCTCGCTGCGTTCCAGCTTGCGCGCGGGTTCGGCGTCGTTGGAGCGTGAGCCCAATCTTTACTGCACTGGCAACGGTACGACGCCCACCCAGGCGGGGCTCGAGCCAGTCACGGTGGTGGTAAGGGGGCTGAGGGCGCCCGTCTGCGGCTCGAGCGCAAACGCGACCACTTCGTCGGATTGCTGATTAGCCACCAATAAGAGGTTACCGGCCGGGTCGATACCGAAGTTACGCGGCCAGTTGCCGTCTGTCGCGGTATGCCCCATTGCAGTGAGGGCGCCGGTAACCGGATCCACAGCGAAGTGCGCGAGGCTATTATGGCCGCGGTTCGAGCCGTACAAATGCAGACCGTTCGGGTGAATATGCAGGTCGGCGCAGAAGTTGTCCTCTGGCGCAGCGCCGCTTGGGAGGGTGGAGACCGAGCCGACGCTGGAGAGCGCGCCGTCGCTGTCGACCGCGAAGGTGGTAACTGTATCTCCGAGTTCGCCAATCACGTAGACCACCGGTAACGACGGGTGGAACTCGAGGTGACGTGGGCCGGTCCCCGCCGGGAGCGCGGCATCACTGGCCATGGGCGTAAGCTCGCCGGTGGCCACGTCAAAGTCGAACTGAGCCACAAGATCACTACCCAAACAAGGGACGTATACATGGCTATTGCTGGCATCCGCACGGATGGCGTGCGCGTTCTCGCCGGGGCTCTCGACGTCAACCGCCGCGCCCAGCGAGCCGTCCGCGAGCACAGGCAATACGGCCACCGTACCTCCGCCGTAGTTGGCAACGAATACCCAGTTACCCGTGGCGTCAACAGATACATACGCAGGTCCGTTGCCCTCCGAGCTTTGGCGCTGACCTAACTCACTGAGGGCACCGCTCGCCTGATCCACGGCGAAGGCGAGCACCTCACTATTGTTCTCATCCACGGCGTAGAGACGCGTCTTGTCGGGGGAAGCGGCCAAAAAGGAAGGGTTGCCGGCAACCTCGAACGAGCTCTGCGGGCTCAAGACCCCCGAATCGCGATCCAAGGCATAGGACTGCAGCTGGCCGTCTCCGTTACCGACGTAAACGATGGGCAACGTCGGCAAGGGCGCCATGCCTCCGGCTCCGCCGCTCGCAGCGGCCCCGGCGCCGCCGCCACCGTTGCTATTACCCCCAACCGAAGAAGCAGCTCCCCCACCCTGTCCGCCCGCCCCAGCGCCGCCAGCTCCGTTACCGCCGCTGGAGCTGTCGTCGCCGCACGCAGCGAGGATCGCGAGAGAAGCGAATAGATGAGCGGCGCGGTTCGACATTGCGACGCAGGCTACTCGGCTTGCGCGCCCGGGCGCTACTTCGCCCGCTCTGAAGGCGGCGCGAGCAAGGCCGGCTCCACCTCCCCTTCCAAGGCCTCGAGGAAGGCGACAAGATCGTCAATCTCGCCTTGGGTCAGCTCCTCACCGAGCTGATGACGGCCCATAAGTTCGACCGCCTCGGCGAGCGTCTCCACGCTGCCATCGTGAAAGTACGGCGCAGTGCGGCTCACGTTGCGCAGCTGCGGTACGACAAAGACCATCTCGTCATCGGGATCGCCGGTGAGCTCGAATAGGCCGCGATCGTGGCGCTTGTCCTGCGGCCACGGCTCTTGATCGCCGAGCACCTCGAAGCGCCGCCCGCCAACGCCTGGGCCGTCGTGACAGAAGGCGCAGTTGCCTTGGAAGAAGTCGAGACCGCGTTGCTCGCTAGCGTTGAGCGCGCTTTCGTCGCCGAGCAGAAAGCTATCGACGCGGCTGGGTGCGACGAGGGCGCGTTCGTAGCTGGCGATGGCCTGCGCGACTCGCTCCAGGCTGACCGCATCATCCTTGAAGGCCGCCGTAAAGAGCGCCTGATAGCGCTCGTCCGCGCCGAGGTACGCGAGCACCGTCTGCTCGTCGGCGGCCATCTCGTTATCCGCAAAGAGCGGCATCAGCGCCTGCTCTTCCAGAGTGCTCGCGCGACCGTCCCAGAACAAAAGCTCCTTGAAGCCTACGTTGATCACCGTAGGCGAATTGCGCGGCCCCAACTGACCGAGCACCCCAACCGCTACCGGCTTGTCGTCGTCTCCACCTTGCTCTGGGAGGTGGCATGAGGCGCACGAGACGAGCCCGTCCGAAGAAAGTTGCGGGTCGAAGAAGAGCGCCTGGCCGAGTTCCACCTGGGCTCGCTCACGATCGGCGAGGGAGCTCAGATCGAGCGGCTCAATCGCTTCAATGGCGCGGCATCCGCTCATGGCGCCGAGAAACAGTAGCGCCGTCCCGCACAAGGCTTTGTAGTTCTTCATGCCCAAAAGCTAGGCCGCAGCCCGGATGCGCGCGCGGTCCTAGCCGGACAAAATCTGGACACCAGCGGCCAAACGATTGGCCTGCGATGCCCCCCCGGCCTAGAGCGAGGCGCGGAACTTTGCCGGCGAAGCGCCGGTCCAGCGCTGAAACGAGCGTCGAAAAGCCCGTTCGTCCGCGAAATCGAGCAAGAACGCGATCTCGCCCAACGGCAGTGTGCGCTCACCGAGATAACGCTTGGCCAGATCCAGCCGCACACGGTCGCGAAGCTCGAGGAAGCTTGTACCGTGCTCGTTCAAGCGGCGCCGCAGCGTGCGTTCAGAGAGCCCGAGCCGCGCCCCCGCCGACTCGAGCGACAGCGAGCCCGAGGGCAAGAGCTCGGTCAGCGTCCGCTGAACCTGGTCGAGGAAGGTGTCCGGCGGCTGGTGCTCGGCGAGGGCTGCCTCGGCCGTGCGCAGCAAGAAGTCGTGCAAGCGAGCGTCGGCGTGTTGCACTGGACGCTCGGCGTCCTCGCTGGAGAAGGTGATGCGAGCGAGGGGCGCATCCCAGTGGATCTCGGTGGCGAAGAAGGCGTTGTGCGCGGCGATGTTGCGAGGAGCAGAATGCCGAAAGCTGACGTTGAGCGGGATGATCGCATGGCCTGCAAGTTGTCTCGACACCTCGAGCATTTGCGCGAACATGCTCTCGGTTGCACAGCGCGCAGCGAGCGGAAGTGGACCACTGGGGCGCGCCCAGATTGAAAGGCCCTGCTTGCTGCGCTCCACCTCGAAAACGCTCGAGGTGGTGTAGAGCGGCTGATAGCGGCGAGCGGCGTCCACTGCGGCGCCAAGCGTTGGCGCCGATCGCATGGCGAAGCCCATCACGTCGTAGGTCTCGACGGGCACATGACGAGCGATATCCACGATGAAGCCCGGATCATTGGTGAGCCGGACGCTGTGCTCGATCGCGCCGAAGTGAACGGGCAGCGGGATGATGGCCCAGGCGTCCTCGGGAAGCGAGCTTGCGCCGGCCCGACGAAGTACCTCCTCTGGGTCGAGCCCACGCGAGCGCGCGGCCGCAAGCACGGCTCGGGTGGCGGCGGCGCGGATCCAGCTCATGGCCGCAACATAGCGAACTCGGTGGCCCGCGCTGCGAGGATCCGACGTGGACCATCGGTCCTGGGTTGGCTGGGATCTTTGAGCTACGGTGCTGGAGGTCGAACGGAACTTTATGGATCTCAGGCTTGGGAGTGCTTTCACCGTTGCTGGGCTGCTGTTCGCTTGCGGTGAAAGCATGCCCGCTGCGCCGGGCGGCAACGGCGGTGCTTCCAACACGAGCTCCGGCGGCTACGGTGGAAACGGCGGGGAGGAGTTACGGGGACCCGACGCAGCCTTTCTCCAGCGTTGGTGCGGGCGGATTGTATGAGCCTAGCTGCTTCGATGAAAGCAAGGCCGTTGGCCTTGGTCCGCTGATCGTGAAGACGGGCCAGGATCTGTGCACCCCGGAGATCATCGCCGAGTCCTTCACCGCTTGTGTCGACAGCGCAGCTGACGAGGCCATCTGCACCGCCTTCACCGATGCAAACCCAGGCTGCGCAGCCTGCCTCGGCCTCGGCGGCGGGGAACCAACAGGGATTCACCCTGTGGTACTCCAAGCCGGCATGATCAAGTTGGTCAACGACGCTGCTTGCCATGCGGCTGCCCAAGACAAGCTGCGATGCGCTCAGCCAGTGGCCGACTATATGTTCTGCACATTCACCGCCTGTGGGGCGTGCGAGCTCGGAAGCTATGACTTGGGCGAATGCCTCGCTTTCGCTGAGGATAAATTCTGCCGAGGAATCTTCCCCTTTCCCGCGAATTGCTATTCGCTCATCGCGACCCAATACGAGGATGTTCCCCAGTGCACGGGTTCGGACTTCGTCTCGCTATACAACAATGTAGCGAACTACCTGTGCGGCCCAGCCATCGTCCCGCCGCCACCGTGATTGCTAGGAGCTTTGTAAGTTCCGTTGCTGCGGCTCTGCCACATCAAAAGCAGCAGCCACCCACCTAGCGCGAGCGCCCCAACCAGGGAAACGCCCGCAGCAAACTGGGTGACTTTGGCGAAGGTTTGCGCGTGATTGAGCAGGTGGGACTCGGTGAGCAGCGTCTCCCAGTCGTGCAACACCTCCTCGCCCAAACCAACGAGCGGCAAGTTCAAGCGATTCGCGTCATCGATGTAGACGGCCAGCTCGAATAGGCTCGTTGAAAGCCAGCCCATACAGACAGCCAGACCAAACCAATCGCGCTGACGGACTAACAAGTAAACACCAGCCGCAATCGGAACGGCCAATTGCAGCAGGCTACCGCCGAGCAGCATCCACGTGCGCCCCAGTCCGGAAAAGAGCACATGCCCCAGCTCGTGAAATGCCAGGGTGATACCGGCAAACCACGAACGGTAATTGTCAGTAAAGCCCGCGAGCAGGTGCTCGACCCCAGCGTAGAGTAGATACAACAGTAAGGGCAGCCGCAGCAGCGCGGAGCGGCCTTCGGCCCATTCTCGGGCATCCTCTCGCAACCCTTCCCAAAGCTCCGTGGCGGTCATCGCGCGCTACGTTGCACGTTGCCTGCCAAGACCGGGTTGGGCGGTTGCAAGGTCAAAACCGCCGGGCTAGATGGGCAACCAGCGCGTTTCGGTAGCGCTGCCTGTTGGCTCGAGCCAACAGCTGAGTGCGCAAGCCAACGGGCTGCTACTTCCTCAACCGGTAAAGGCGCCCGTCCAAGTCGGTGGTGAAGAAGAGGAATTGCTCATTGCCAGCCAGCACATCAGCGAACGGAGGGACGACAGCCCGGTCGAGGTGCTCTTGCCGTCCAAACTGACTCGCCACAAGGTCTGTTTTCCCCACTCGCTAAAGTAGAGATGGCTCTCATCCGCGTGGATTGAACCTGGGCTCACGTCTGCGAGGACCTCGCTGACCTCCTCGGTCGGCGCCTCCGGAGCCAACGTAGGCCGCGTTGCTTTGCGCTGGCCTCTCGCCGATGATGCTTAACGATGAACTTTCTTCGCCTTCCGTTCCAACTCTTCGTTGCTGCGGCGCTCGGTTGTGGCGCTAACGTTCAACTTGAGGATGGCGCCGCGTCCGATTCGGGGGGTGGGCCTGGGCAAGGCGCCGGGCCGGGCCAAGGCGCTGGGCCCGATCAAGGCGCTGGACCTGGCCAGGGCGCTGGGCCCGGTCAAGGTGCGGGGCCGGGCCAGGGGGGATTTGGTGCGGGCAACGTTGGCGGCGGAGGCGCTGCGGAAGGCGGCTTTGGCGGCGGAGGCGCTGGGCAGGGTGGTGCAACGCCGTGTGAGGCTAATTGCGCAGCGGATTGCCCGATATTGTTTACCCCAGGGCCAGAGTGCGTTGCGGAATGCGACGCGGCTTATGAAGGGCCGTTTTGCGTAGGTCTTCACGTCGACCTGATGCTCTGCTTGCAACCGTACCTCGACGAGCAATGCCGCCTACCTGTCGCGGCAGAGGAGTGCAAGCTCGAGACCATCAAGTATTTGTATTGCTCCGGCTCCCTCTATTGCGAACCCACCTCCTACGAGTGGAATGAGACTGGCACGGAGTGTTGGGGAACCGGCAACTGCCCCTTCGATACCGCCATTGGCTCGCATTGCGTCCTAGAGGACAGCGGCGAGGTTGTCTGTGAGTGCACCCGCAATGACGAGTTCATTGGAACCTGTCAGCCTTACCAGCCGATCGTGAACTGTTACGCTGATTCAAGCTGCTGTACCATATTGGCCTTCGAGCAGCCCTGAAGCAGCCTCAGGCCACCGTTAGCTAATTATCTATCCACTACGCAACGTGGCCCATCACCCCTGGCCACGAGCACCGCCTGGACGTGGCACCGTCCGGACGGCGGCTCGGTCTTCTCACTACGAAGCCGTCACGGATAGATAGGCCCATGAGTTCGAACAAGCGGACGAGGCAAGCTTGGAGCACGCTCGTAGCCATCCTTGTGACCGGCTGCGGCGCCGAGGTCGCGCTGATTGATGACGACGGGAGTGCATCCTCGGACGGCACGGGCGCCGGTTCGGCGGCTGGTGGCGCAAGCTCGGTGGGCGGCGGAGCCGCAGAGTACGATCTGCAGGCGGGCTGCGCCGAGGTCTGCAGTCAGCCATGCGTGGGGTCACCAACGCTCTGCACCGAAGAGTGTATGAAGTACGCCACGCCCGGCTGCCCGCGGGAATCGGTGGAGCGCCATGCTTGCTACATGAGCTACTGCGTCGGGGCGCAAGACTGCACCGCCCAAGAAGATGCGGCGTTCGCCTGCGCCCGTCGCGGCGGCTGCGAAGACCCTAAGGTAGATGGCCAGTTCGGCCCCGAAGACGCTTGTGAGTCAGCCTACGGCAGCACCTGCGACGAGACGGGGTGCACCAGCCTGGACGCCTGTGAGTGCTCCGGGACCTGCCTTGACCGCCACTCTGCGACTGTTTCTTGCGAGATCGATTGGGCCGCCGATCAAGGGGAACGCTTCAACTGTAAGTGCTTCTTCGACGGCGAGTTGGTCGGCGAGTGTTTTGACTGGTCGGAGACCTGCCTGGTCGATTCGTCCTGCTGCCGAGGCTGGTTCGCCGCCGATTGAGTTAATGCGCTATCAAGGCACGCCCTCCCACGGGTCGTTGGTGCCGAATAGAGCGTTCGATAGCGCGGCCGGCGGAGCCAACTCGAGCGGCGCAACCTGATCGGTGCAGGAGCTATCGATCGTAGCCGTCGGGTTGGCGATGAACTGCGAGAAGAGCTGATTGGCGCAGCTCGGTCCACCGCCGACGCTGGGCGCTTGGAAGGTGCCGTGCGGGGCACGCGGGATCGTGACGTAGGTCTGATTGGGACCGGTGAACGGCGCGATCGCGGCGTCGGAGACCTCTTGCGGGATGAAGTCGAACTCACCGTGCATCGAGAGGATCGGAGTGCTCGTCCCGGCCGAAACTCCGAAGTACTCATCGAGCGGGTAACGCGGCCAGTCCGGCGCCATCGAGGCAAACACCTCGGGCAGGCTCTGCACCACATTGGCGGTATCGCGGAAGGCGCTGAGCTCGGCCACCGTGGGAGCAGGATCGTTCCACAGCTCACTTAGCTGGATATTGGCGCTCAGCATCAATGAGAAGTAGCGCTGGCTGGCGGTGGCTGGAGCTGGCTGGCTAATAGCCGTCGCGAAGTTCTCATAAGCCGCTATGTCGGCCTCGCTGCAGCGGTTCAGGCGGTAGACCATCGGCGGTAAGAACGGACGCAGATCCCAGCGGTAAAAGAAGGACCCCCAGATCTGCTGCAAGAAGCGCCGGTCAAAACCGAGCGCCTCAATCTCCGGGCAGGCCCCCGCGTCGAAGTCGTTCAACGTCTGAGTCATCGTGGCCCACGGATCGGCGCCCAACTTCTGCGAGCAGACGCTATCGGCGCCGCAGCGGTCCATGAAGTCGTGACCAAGCTCGTTCATCCAAACGTCGAGCAAGTCGAGCTCCCCGCCCATCGCCGGCGCATCCAAGATCACGCCGGTCTCTTGACCGGGATAGAGCACCATCAAGCGATTGGCCCAGATGGTCCCATAGGAGCCGCCATACACAAGGATGTCGTCCTCGGGGCGCTTGGTAGCCTCGATGAACTCACCGACGTCGCGAGCTGCGTTGGTGATGGTAAAGCCCTTCAGCCCCTCGCCCCAGGTATCGATCAGCTCGTCCACGCAGCCGGGTAACTCTGCTTGCGAGAGGTTGAAACCACCTTCACTCTCATCGCTCTCATACGTCGGGCAGCCGAGCCGGCTGGAGCGGCCAGTCCCGCGGTGATCCGGCAGGTAGAGGTCGATGGTCTGCGCCTTGGTGAAGTTGTCGTAGTCAGCGCCCGAGTAGCCAGGCCCGCCGTTGAGAAACCAAAGCTGGCCGCGGCTCGGCTGCATCACCGCCGGCAAACGCTTGACGAAGAAGTCGATCTTCGGGCCGTCCGGATCGGACCAGTCGAGCGGGACTTTGATGGTTGCACACTCGGCGCCGCCTCCGAAGCTCTCGTCGCTCGAGACCGGGCACGGCGACCAGTTGACAGCGCCCGCACCGCCCTCCCCGCCGTTACCACCCGCGCCGAGACCGCCGCTCCCGCCTGTGTCGTTTCCGCCTGCTGGCTCCCCGCCCGACCCACCGCCGCCCGAGGTCGCCCCGCCAGTAACGCCGCTATCATCACCGCAGGCCGCCAATACCAAAAGGGCGCTCGCCCATCCCATCAAGCTCGAAAAGCTCCGCATCGTCGTGTCTCCTCGAGAGAGGGCTCCCGCTCGCTGGCCGTTGTGAGCGAAAGCCGGCGAGCTTTGAGGCGTTCTGAGGTGGTCCTCGGCTAGGCTGCGCGAGTGGGCGGCGAGGCGGCGGTGGACCGAGCTGAGGTCGAGGCGAAGGTCCTAGCGAGTCTGGGCGCCGGCGATTTCAGCGTGGCCGCAGGCCAGATCGTGCGCGGCTTTGGGGCCGAGCTTTACGGCTGGCTTTCGGCGGTGCTCGGGCCGAGCGATGCGGCCGACGTGTTTGGCGCCTTCGAGGAGGAGCTGTTGCGCTCGCTGCCAAGCTTTCGCGCGGAGACCTCGGCGCGCAGTTGGAGCTACTTGATCGCCAAGAGCTGCGCACGAAAGCACGCTCGCAGCGAACTGCGCCGCAGGCTGCGCATGACCCCGCTCGACAACCACTCATCGGTGCTCGAACGCGCAACACCAAGCGCCTCTTCCAACCAGGCCAGCACCCTCGACCGCCTCCGACAGTTCCGCGCAGCCTTGCCACAAGACGACCAGGACCTGCTGATTCTACGCGTGGATCGCGGCTTCTCCTTCAACGAGGTCGCCGGCATCTTGCTAGGCGAGCGCGCGACGGCGCAACAAATCGAGCGCGAAAGCGCCCGCTTGCGCAAGCGGCTCGAGGCGATCCGCAAGGCCGCACGGCTCGAGCTTGGGGCCTAGCTTGCGAGACGGTGCTGAGGCGAGACTTTCAGCTAGTCGGCTGGGGTCAGCGCTGTCCTCGGACGTCGCCGTCATCGCGATCGTTCGCTTTCGAGCGACCACGTTGCAGTCGCTTGGTCGCGCTGGGGTCGAGGCAGTCACGGACGCGCTCTTGCACGGCGACCACCCGACGGTCGATTCAGAGCGCGACCAAAGGCCACCAGGCCTAGTGTTGTCGGCCGTCAACCATGCCGGTGAGCAGCTCGGGCAGGTGCAGATTCACCCTGCCGCACCAGACCTTGAAGGGTTCCTCGCCGAGGTCGCGCTCAACGCAGCCGAGCGGGTTGGCTGCCAAGTCGAGCTCCGCGCGGGGCAACTGCCACTCGAACGGTTAACGACGCGTGCGCCGAGCGACGCAAACGCCACCGACGTTGAGCAGGCCTTCGCTGGACTCGACGTGAAGCTTACGCGCGAAGGAGAAACCCTTCGGCTCTGCCGTGAGACGCCCGCAAGCCGTCACCCTGCAGTGATGCTCGGCGTACTGCTGCTCGCAGCGGCGTTCTGGTGGTTGGTGCTTGCTGGCTTGCTGCTTCGGAGCGGTCGAGAGCTAGTCTTCGACGTAGCACGCCGTACCTTTCGACGGCGACCGTTTCGCTGGCAAGCCACGCTCAGTTCGCGGGAGCTTGAGTTGACCGATGACGAAGCAAAGCCGCTCGTCGTTCCGCTCGAGCGGGTTCGGGCCGTGAGCCTCGCGCCCCCCGCATGGAATGCCCAGGAGATGAGCCAGCCAAGCGTATTGCGGTTACTCGTCGACGGAACCTTCATTGAGCTTCCAGTGCCCGAAGAGCTTCGTTCGGCGCTGGCCGAAGTGGTTCGCCGCAAACTCTCACCCTCGAAGTAGATCAGGTCCTGACCGTAGTCGGCCGCCATCGACAACTTCGGCGCCAGCGTCTTTCCCCACGGAGCTAGTACGTTGCGCTGCGTGCCTACGCGGCGGGAATGACGGCCAGGCCGAAGGCAAAGCCGAGAATACCCGCGCGGCTGCTCTGTTTCACGCTCAGAAGGCTAGCGTCGATCAGCCTTGCTTCGCCAAATCAGCGACAAAAGCGGCGGCGAAGCCCTTGATCCCCAGTTATCGTTCAAAGCATGCGGCTCATCGTGGCTCTTGGGTTTTCGCTGGGTGCTCTTTCGCTCGGAGCCGACGCTCAAGACGCGCAGGCTTGCGGCAACGCGGTCGAGGGCATCAATCCCCTCGCCGTCGCGGTGGCCAACATTGAACGCCAGGTCGACACCGGCCAGCTGTCCGAGGCGGCCCTCGCCATGCGCTCGGCCTTGCCCAAGCCGCCCAAGGTCGAAAGCTACCTCGATCAACGCTTGCTGCTGCTTTCCGCCTTGGGCGTGGCGCGTTCACGCGGGGAGCTCTCACTGCTTCATTCCAAGCTCACTCCTGAGGCCGATTCGCCCGCTGCGCGGATGAACGAGGCACTCGCGTTATTGGAGACGCGAGCTAAGCGCATCAACGCCGAATTCGAGGACAAGGGCTGGCTGGCCGAGGGGCTTGCGGCCATCCCCGGTCGCGGCTTCGAGGCGAAGGAACTTCTCGGCGAAATGGAAGCCAACGGCGTGATGCGGTCGGCGTGGGGCTTTGCAGCGCTCTCGAGGTTGCGGCGTGCGCCCGACACCAAGGCTCCGGCGGCTGTGGTCGGGCCACTGGTAGCGTTGGAAGCAGCGCGCGCGCAGCTAAGTGATTCACGCTGCGCGCGCATGTCGCTGGCGCCGAAGCGGGTCTGCGGCGTGGAGCGTGACGCACGGCTCGCCTCCCCCGCTGCGCTCGCGGCCGGCGGCAATTGAGCGGTCGCCCACTGCAAGACGTCACGCGGTCAGCGCGCTAGAGCCACCAAACACTTTTGAAACGGCGCACACGCCGTCTCACTCAAACAGCGTTGCGCCGCCTCCAAGGTCGCTTGGCTGGCCGCATCCAGCGGGGAGCCGTTGCACTGCTTGAGACAGCTGGCCTCGGTCTCGGGCGCTAGCTTCTGCGCGCTCGCCACGACCGCCGCGTCCACCCGGTCTCCCTTGACAGCCAGCGCCTGAGCAGCCTCCAGACCGCAGCGCGTTGAACGCTCGCACACGGAGCTGCAATAGCCCTTCAGATCGAACGGCGGAGCCGACGCGATAGCCGAGATCGAGGGCTGGGGAGCAGCTGCGGCGGCGCTAGCGGGCGAGCTCGCCGCGCCGTTTGAAGGCTCTTGTGAACTGCAGGCGACTACCAGCAGCAGTAGTGCGACGCGCGTCAGCACGCCGTCGCCTTGCGTTGGCGCCGCCGCATAACCGCGAGCGCCGCGAGCCCAAGCAACAAGCCAAACGGCGAGCTCCCGACCTTGCGGTCGAGAGCGCAATCGCAGCCTTCGCCGCTCTCTTCACCCTCACTTTCGCCGGTCTCCCCGCCAGCGCCTTCACCGCCAGCACCGTCGCCGCCTTGCCCCTCGCTGCAATCGGGATCGCTCGCGCACGCTTCGTTGCAATCACCGTCCGCGATGCACACCGGACAGTCCGTGTCGGGCACTGGGCAGTCTTCGACGCAGGTGCCTTCGGCGGCGCATTGCGGATCACAATCGGGATCGCTAGCGACATCGGGACAAGCGCTAGTGCAAAAACCGTCTTCGGCGCACGGGCAATCCGGGTCCGGGCTGGCGCAACCACTGGCGCAACCATCCCCCGCATTGCAACTCACGCCAGCATCGATGAACGGTTGTACGAAGCTCGCGACGTGGCTCTGCACGACCTCGTCGAGCATGATGGTTTGGCAGTCGCTGCGCGTATGGATGCCGACGAACTTCTCCACACCGCCGTCGTTCCAGAGGGCCGTCCCCCCGGAGTCCCCGTTGCAGGTGCCCGAGGGCGCGAGCTCCATCGAAAAGACGCTACCGAAGCGTTCGGCGATGGTGGCCTGAGCGACGCGTTTGACGCCGCCGCCTCCACCGTTGGCCTGCGTGAGACCGAAGCCGACCAGCGTGAGCTCCGTGCCGATGGCCGGCAAATCCGCTATTGGGACGGGCGCAACCGGCGCTGCCTCCTGCAACCGTAAAACCGCGATGTCATTCTCTGGTGCCTGCAGCGACGTATCCCAGTTGGGGTGACCAAGCCCATCCTCGAGTGGGATGAACACGCCACCGGCGCTCACGTCAGAGCCGAAGAACACCTCCACGACCTCCCACTGCACACCGCCGATCTCCGGGGAGATGCAGTGAGCCGCGGTCACCACCACCGTAGGCGTCACCAAGGTCCCACTACAAAAAGGCTGGCCGGCTACCGTCAGCGCCACCGAGGCCGGATGTGCTGCGTCCAACTGACCGTTGACGATCGGCTGGTGCTCTAGCTCCACCGCCTCCTCCCGAGCGCCGTTCGACTCCACCTCACAACCGATGAGCGAGAGGAGAGCAACTGCGCAGACCAGCGAAGGCTTCATGGCCAGCAGCATGCAACCAAACCAACGAGCCGTTCAAGAGCTTCCCCGTCACGGAAAGGCCCGATCGTAGCAACCTGCGACGAGACGGCCGCGCTGCGCGCGCTACGCTGGTGAGCGGTGGCCTCAAAGAAGATCTCACTCGACGGTCGCTTGCTGCAGCGCAACGTAGTCCCGCCCGCGCTGGCCTGCCTGGGCTCGATCGTGGTTTTGGCGATCGCGCTCCACCCCGACACCGATCTGCTGATCCGGCTGATGGCGGTGCCAGGGGGCTTGTTGCTCGCGGCCCTTTGCCTTGCGACCGCGGCCAACAACAGCTTTCCTTTGGGCCGACCTTGCCGTGTCGACGCTTCGCAAGGAGAGCTGCACATCAGCGGGCTTCCGCCGATCGGCCGCGATGCCATTCGCGGGATCACCACGCAGATGATTCGGCGCGGTGCTGCGCGGCTCAATCATGTGACGATCGTGCTCGAGCAACGCAACCTGTGGCTGGAGCTCCAAGATGCGGAGGTTGAACCGTTGCTCGAGGCCCTCGCGCTGCGACCCGAACACCGACGGGCTGGCTACCCGATTGGGTCGGGCTTGCGCACACGCATCGTCGTCGTCGGCGTTCTGGCGCTGCCAGTCCTGCTTTTCACCAAACTTCCGCTGGTCGTATTTGTTCTGCTGGTGGTCGTGGTGGCCTGGTTTGCAGGCAACCTACGCGGACGCGCCGAGGTGGGCATCGATGGGGCGAGCGTGCGTTGGGCGCGCCTCCGATTCGTCCCGTTCGGCGAGGTGGCCAGTATCGACTGCGCCGGTGGTTGGCACGGTCCCACCACACAGCTTCACCTGCGTTCGGGTTCAACGTTGCGGCTGCGCACCCCGGCGCCGATCTCCAATGCCCATGCGCAGCGCGAGCTCGGCTACCGCATGTGTGAGCATCTCACGTTGGCGTTCGAGTCCTTCGGTGGAAAGAGCGAGGATCCGGCTCTGTTCGCCGCGCTGATGCGCGGCGAACAGAGCGGCAAGCAGTGGCTGGAGACAGCGCGAACCGCGGCGCTCGGAGCTGGCTATCGCGCAGCCGCGATTGGGCTCGACCGCATGGAGCAAGTGCTGGTTGCGCCGGAGAGCCCGGCGGAGAGCCGCATCGCCGCTGCGGCCGTGATGCTGCGGATCAGCGAGGAAGGGCGCGCGCGGGTGCAGGTCGCTGCTACCTCGTGCGCGTCGCCGCTGGTTCGCCAAACACTGGAGACACTGCTCGCTACCGAGGACGAGGCGGAGCTCGCGAGCGCGCTGGAGCGATTCGAAGCGCCTCCACTCCGCTGACCCGCAAAGCTCTAACGCCCGGGCTTCGAGCAGCCCCAGCTGCGACGGCTGCATTCGGCTGCGCTAGGCTGGCGGCAAGTGGCCGCAAAAACGATCGCGATCAACGGGCGCTTGATGCGTCGCAACAACCTGCCTCCCGCGCTCGCCTGCGTTGGCTTGGTCGTGCTCATGGCGCTCGCGCTCCACCCCGCTACCGACACGCCCGGCAAGCTGCTCGCGGCTCCGATTTGCCTATTACTGGGCGTGATTGCGTTGGTCACGGCGGCGCGCAACAGCTATCCACTGGGCCAGCCGTGCACCGTGAGCGCGTCGAAAGGCGAGCTTCAGATCAGCGGACTTCCTCCAGTCGCGAGGGACGCAATCCGCGGCCTCACCACCCAAGCGGTTCAACAAACCGAGGCGCGCTTGAGTCACCTTACGATCGAGCTGCAAGACCGACGGATTTGGCTCGAGCTTCGCTCCGAGGATGTCGAGCCGCTGCTGGAGGCCTTCGCGTTGCGCCCGGAGCATCGGCGAGCCACCTACCCCATTGGCTTCGGCTTCCTCCAACGGCTCGCAGTGACGACCATCTTGGTCGCTCCGGCGCTATTTTGGCCAGAGATCGATCGGCGAGTGGATCTCCTCTCCGTAGCCCTGCTGTTGATGCTCAGCCTCGTGGTCGCTCTGCCCTTTGCTTGGCTCGCGGGCTTTCTACGCGGTCGCGCCGAGGTCGGTATCGATGGCCTCAGCGTGCGCTGGCTGCGTCGCCGCTTTATTCCGTTTAGCGCGCTAAGCGCCGTCGATCGCGAGAAGGGCTGGCATGGTCTAACGGCGCTGCTATGCCTGCGCGCGGGCTCCACGGTCCGGCTGCGTACGCCTGCGCCGCTCGCGAACGCAGACGCCCAGCGAGCCCAGGGTGAGCAGCTGTGCGACCACCTGCGGCTGGCCTTCGATAACTTCGGTGAAACGCAAAGTGAGACCGCCGCCCTGTTCAGCGCGCTGCGCCGCGGCGAGCAGAACGGGCAGCAGTGGCTCGAGACCGCACGAGCCGTCGCCTTGGGCGCAGGGTACCGGGCGGCCGCGGCTGGGCTCGACCGCCTGGAGCAGGTACTGGTTGCACCAGAGAGCCCCGCGGACAGTCGTATCGCCGCCGCAGCTGTATTGCTGCGAAACCACGACGTGGGCCGCGCGCGCGTACAGGCCGCCGCTACCTCGTGCGCATCGCCGCACGTTCGAGAAGCGCTAGAGACGCTGCTCGCGACCGAGGACGAGGCGGAGCTCGCGAGCGCGCTCGAGTCATTCGACCGGAGGTTGATGCCGTAAGACTCAAGCACGGGAGCTTGAAACAGCGCCACCATTCGCTGCTACGCTTAGGTCGTGGAGGTACCCGGATTCCCGCGTCTGTCGAAGTACCTCGCCGTGCTTCCGAATGGGTTCTCCTCCTACCCGGAATGCCGTTCCAAAGGCGTGCTGCTCACCAGTGCGCTGGCCGAAGTCCCACGGCACGAGAGCTGGAACCGACTTCCTTCCGTCGTTCAGGAGGCGATCGAGCATCAGCCGTTAGCCACCGAGTGGGTCTCCACCGTGCTCAGCAATTCGGTGCAGTTCGCGGTAGCCGACACGTACTATCCGAGCGACGAACAGGTGCTGGCCTGGAATCGCAAACGGACGCAACTAGTAGCGAGCTCGACGTCCTACCGCGCGCTCGTGCAGCTCACCGGGGTGAAGCTCCTGCTACGAGCCGCGGTGCGCATCCACGCGATGTTTCAGCAGGGCACCGATTTGCGGGTGGAGTGGATCACCGAGACCGAGGCGCACCTATTCGTCGAGCACCCGCCCCACTTGCAAGGCGGCGCTTCGCACTTGGCCAATGAAGCCGTGTTTGGCGCGATGTTGGAGAAGGCGGGCGGTCACGAAGTGAAGGTGGCGATGATCGAATCGAGTCCGCGCAGGGCCGTATACCGCGCGAGCTGGCGCGACCTATAGCGTCTGTGCAGCGCGCCGCTCGCCCAGCCAGGCTCGCGCGTGGTAGCGTCGCGCGTGCTCGAGGCCTCGAAACTTAGGAAGCAATACGGCGATTTCGTCGCGCTACAGGGGCTTGATCTGCGCGTCGAGGCGGGCGAGGTGTACTGCCTCCTGGGCGCCAACGGCGCAGGCAAGACCACCACCATTCAGCTCTTTCTCGGCTTCATCGAACCGAGCTCAGGCCAGGTCCGGATCGCAGGTCTGGACGTGCAACGTGAGCCGCTCGAGACCAAGCGCAAGACGGCCTACATCCCCGAGAATGTGATGCTCTACCCGAACCTCAGCGGGCTGGAGAACCTCAGCTTCTTCGCAGCGCTCGCCGGTCGCGGCGAGGTACCGGAGACCACGCTGCGCGAAACGTTGGCGCGCGTTGGTCTCGCCAAAGAGGCCGCGGATCGACGCGTAGGAACGTACTCCAAGGGCATGCGCCAGAAGGTAGGGATCGCCTTGGCGCTGGTGAAGGAGGCCCGCGCGCTGCTGCTCGACGAGCCGACGAGCGGGCTTGATCCCAAGGCCTCCAACGAGTTTTCGGAGCTGCTTTTGCGCGTCAAGGATGAGGGCGTGGCCGTGCTGATGGCCACCCACGACATCTTCCGCTCCAAGGCGGTCGGCGACCGCGTCGGCATCATGAAGCAAGGCGAGCTCGTGCAACAACTGGCGATGAACGAGGTCAGCGAGCTCGACCTCGAGCGCATCTACCTCGACCACATGAGCGAATGAGTACGTCGACCCTCAACGTGCTTCGCCATTTGGTGCGTAAAGAGCTGCGTGAGCTGCTGCGTGACGGTCGCTTCTGGCTCGCTGGACTCGCGGTTGCGGGCCTGCTGAGCGCAGCGCTAGCGGTCGGGCTCAAACAGCAGCAGAGCCTCGCGCGTGAACATGCGCTGGCGCAAGCCAGCGCCCAGCAACAGTTCTTGTCGCAGGACGAGAAGAACCCGCACGAGGCGGCGCACTACGGCACCTACGTATTCAAACCCGTGGGGCTGCTCGGCTTCATTGACCCAGGCGTGGAACCGTATGTTGGCAGCTCGATTCGACTGGTGGCGCACGCGCGCAACGCGCCTGAAGGCGCACGCGCCGCTGAGTCGGCATCGTTTGGCAGGCTCGGCCAATTGAGCGTGGCTGCGGTACTTCAGCTGCTCGTACCGCTGCTGCTCCTGGTGCTCGGCTTCTCGACCTGGACGCTCGAGCGAGAGCGCGGCACCTTGCGTTTGTTGCTCTCGCTCGGTCGTAAGCCGAGCACGCTCTTCGTCGGCAAACTGCTCGGGCTGTTCGTTGCCCTGGCTTGTTTGCTGCTCCCGGCGCTGCTCGCCTTCGGCTTGGTGCTGATCGTGCTCGCGGAAGGGCCAAGCCCGCTCGATCGCTTGGCCGGGCTGGGTCTCGTCTACGGCCTGGCCTTGGCGACGTTCCTTTTCCTTGCGGTGGGCATCTCGGCGCGAGCCACGTCCTCGCGCAGTGCGCTGGTGAACGTGCTCGCGTTGTGGGTGGGCATGGCGCTGGTGCTGCCGCGCGTCGCCAACTCGGTGGCCGAGCTTGCGGCGCCGGTGCTCGATCGCGAGGGCTTCGAGCGTGAGGTGGTCGCTCGGATGGCGTCCGGTCTACCCGGTCAGGGCGGGCGCGAGGCGCGCGTCTCCGCGATCACCGAGGCGCTTCTCGAACGCGAGGGCTTCGCGGGCGCCGAGACGCTGATGGACCCGTCGCTGCTCGCGGGGCTCGAGCTTCAGGCCGAGGCGCAATACGAAAACGAGGTCCTAGACCAGCTGCACGCCGAGCGCGCCCAACAGCTCGAGCGCCGCGAGCAGCTGCTGCGTTGGTTCTCGTTGGCCGCACCGCCCCTGGCGCTGCAATCGAGTTCGGCGGCGCTGGCGGGGACCAACCACGCGCATCATCGTCACTTCGCCGACGCGGCGGAACAACATCGCCGCGCGCTGATCGAGATGCTGAATCGCGCCTTCGCCGAGAGCGGCGGAGCCGACGGCTGGAGCTACCGCGCGGGGCGCGAAACCTGGGCTAAAGCCCCGACCTTCGACTATCAGCCGCCGACGCTCAGCTGGTCGCTGGCCTCGCAACGCGTGCAGTTGGTAAGCCTCGGGCTTTGGTGCGTCGGCTCGCTGGTGTTTGCGGCCTGGGCATCTTCACGTGTGAAGGCCGTCTGATGCTTTGGCTCGCCGCCCGCCTCGAGTGGAAGAACCTGCTCCGTGAACGCGTCTTCTGGATCGCGATTGCGCTCTTTTCCAGCCTGGTGGCGCTCGCCGCAGCGGCCACTCGGCAAGAGCTCGCGCAGCAAGCTCGAGCGCAGGAGAGCAGCCTGCGAGCCGAGCGCAAAAACCTTGAACAACTCAAGCGCGAGCTGCCGTCCGACACCTTGCGCGTCGGGCAAGAGCTACTGCCGCGCCTTGCCATCGTACCGAACGCAGCGCTCGCCCCGGTCGCGCTCGGGCAGCGCCAACTGCAACCGCAGACCGTCAAGCTCACCACCCAACCGCAGAGCCATGAAGGCGCGCAATTGGAGGCTTTTGCCGCCGCCACCGGCCCTTTCGATCTGGCGTTTCTGCTCGTCTACTTGCTGCCGCTGCTAGTGATCGGAGCTTCGTTCGACCTGCTCGCGCGCGAGCGAGAACAGGGCACCTTGGCGCTCGTGCTTTCGCAACCGATCGCGCTGACCACTTTTCTGCTCGGCAAGGCGCTCACGCGCATGGCGACGCTGCTGGGAGTGACGCTGCTCGTTACGCTGCTGGGGGCGTTGGCAGCAGGCGCGCAGTTGGGCAGCGCCGCAGCGCTCGGCGCCCTCGCGCTCTATACGCTGCTGTGCGCCTGCTACACGGCGTTCTGGTTTGCGCTCGCCTTGCTGGTCAACGCCTACGGTCGATCGTCGGCGGCCAACGCGCTGAGCCTGATGGTGTTGTGGCTCGGTCTGGTGGTGATCATCCCCGGGCTCGCGAGCGTTTTCGTAGAGGACGTCAAAGCTGGGCCGTCGCGCAGCGAGCTCGTCACCGCCTCGCGCGACGCAGCACGCGAGAGTCAGCAACGGCTGAAGCAAGCCGAGGGCAATCACGGTAAGAGCTCACTTTCGGCGCTGGACGTATTGGCTACCCAGCGGGAGCTGGAGAACGAGGTCGCGCCCCTCGTGCGCGCCTTCAATGAGCGACGCAGCAGCGAGCAGCAGCGCATCGACAAGCTGCGCTTCAGCTCGCCCGCCCTGCTGATGAATGAGGCCCTTTCCGATCTCTCCGGCCACGGCGTCGCGCGCCAACGCCACTTCGAACGCGAGCAAGGCCGCTTTCACGAGCTGCTGCGGAGCTTCTTCGAGCAGCGTCTCCAAGCCGAGGCCCCGCTCGCGGCGGCCGACTACGACGCGATGCCGGAGTACCGCTGGGTCGAGCCCAGCGCCCAGCCGATGGTGATACGTGTCCTCTCGGCCATCCTCGCGCTCACCGCCGCAGCAGCGGGCTTGTTCGCGTGGGCCATGCGTAGGTTGCGCAGCCCCGTCGCGCTAGGGTGAGGGCCAGCCGCTCTGTAGGACACCGCTACTTGGCCAATCGGAGAGGAGCCGCAAAAAACGTGCGCAACGAGCTTCTGCCGTTAGGCTTGGATAACCCATGCGAGCCCCCCCGCCAGAAGTCAGCGAACAGCCCGCCGCGAGACTCGGTCGAGCGTTGCTGTACGGCACCGTGTGGTCGGTCTTTACAGTGGTATCGGTCTATACCGTTATGGCTCACGCCAGCCGACGGCACGAACTCATGCTCGCTGCTTTCGTCGCCGGCTTTCTACTACTTGCGGCACTGTCTCGCGCCGTGCTTGGGCCTCATGCTGCCAGGGCCGCCGCGTTCGCATTTGCGCCGATGGTCGTGATCGCGTTTGGCAGCTCGCGAACGGCGCAGAACACCATCGTGTTTGGCTTTGGTGATTGGTGCGGTACCGGCCGCCTGAATGACGCCATCGTCTCCGCCTCGATGGCGCTGCCGATGGGCCTGTGCTCCATGGGCCTCTGGTATTTCCTCCGCATGCCCAGCCGGCAAAGGAGGTCAACCGGCCTGACTGCTCGACCGTACATTCTCATGTTAGTTGCGGCAGCACTTGGGCTCGGTGCAGTACTCGCAGCGGTTCGCGCTGGGACTCGTGCATCTGTCCAGGAGCTGCGGGCTGATAGTACGCAGCTCGAGTTGATCCCGATCGAGGAGTTGCGCTCGAGGGTGATTGAAAGCAATAGCGGTTTTGCGCTCGAGCTCAGCTGTACCAACGGGCGTTGGATGGATCCACAGCTCGCGGTGCCTGTGAATCGGCTTGGTTGCGTGGTGTCTCTGCCGCAGCCGATGGCGGTGGGCAAGCGGAGTGCGTTCAACGGGCCCCCAGCGCCATCCGCACCTCCTTCGACTCCGGTGCAGGTTGGCGACGAGATCGCGATCGAGCGCGGCCTCGATGGGCGCGTGTGGAGGATTGACGTGCTTCGGGCTGGAGCTCAAAACCGCGGAGAAACAGCGCCATTGGCTGTACTGCTCGACGGCGCCCGGGTTCCATACGTACGAGCGGGGCAACTTGCTCCCGCGCTGGGACCTCGCCCCCCCATCGCTATGCTCGGCGCCCTCGCCTGCCTGCCGCTCCTCGCGCTGATCGGCTGGGTCGTGCGCTCGCGTCGTCGCATTGCCACGGTGATGGGCGGTCGTGAAGGCGAGCTCGACGCTGAAGGGCGTGTGCGCCTCGGCAGCGATTACCTACCGCTCGCAGCGGGCCTCCGCGGGATGGAGCCGGGGCCCGTCGTGGTCCTACGCTGCGTGGAGAGTGAGCATTACCGCGCCACCCAATCGGTCAGCGAGCTACTACCCGGCACCCAGGATGAACTCGTCCAACACGAGGTCGAGGTTCGCAAAGAGTGGACGACGGTCGTCGTGGTCGCGGCCGCCGTCCTCGCGGCGCCGCTCGTCGCAGCCGCCACGCTCGGACTGCTTTAGCAATCACCGCCCACTGCACGCTGTAGATCGACTAGTAGCAATTCTTTGAGGAACTCTTAGCCCAGACCGACTTGCGCTCGCGCACAAAAGCCTTCACACCGTCGATGCAACGCTATGGTCAACGCCTGCCGAACGTACGCTTTCACGATGCTCCTTGGGCTTCCCCTGCACCTAGGCTGCGTGAGCGAGAGTGAGCGAGAAGCCGAAGCCGACAGCTCGCTGCAGGCACCGTATCTCGACACGGTCGCGGCGATGCACGGGGCGCTCCACGTGTTTTGGACAAACGAAACGCTCAATTGCGACGCCATTGAGGTCGAGCGCTCAACGGCAGACCAGCCCTACGAGGTCATCGCCGCTGTGGAGTCCGACGTGGAGGACCTCGCCGATGACGACGCCACCGACCCGTCCATTCTCTACAGCTATCGGCTTCGTTGTCGGAAGGGTGATCTCTACTCGCCCTACTCCAATGAAGACGCCCGCTCCCCCAAAGCTGACGACTCCTGAACCCGAGACCTCAATATGACCCAACGCCCGCTCGTCGGTATCGCGCTTTTGATTGCAGCTTGCGACTCGGAATCGACGTCGACTGAGCCAGAAGCAGACTCTTGCGAGTCGAACGCTGATTGCAGCTCGTCCCAACCTTATTGCGAGCCCGCGAGCAACGCTTGCATTGCCGCTCCGCCCGGCTCCGAGCTCGGCTTGGGGGATGGCAGTGCCCAGTCGGTCACCTTCACCGTTATTCTCGAGGACAAAGTCCTCAAACGTCCGGTCGACCTCGGCTTCGACCCTAGCTATCCCAACCGCCTGTGGGTCATCAATCGGCAAGACGACAGCGTGGTCGTGATCACCAACCCCGGGACACCGGCGATGAGCTTCGACCGCATCAAGGACCCGGCTGCGGCACACTTCATGGCCTCGCCCCCCGCCTTCGAGTTTGGAGCGGTGGACGAGACGTACGGTCAGACCTTCGGGATCTGCGGCGACGGTAACAATGGCGGGGACAACTTCATGGGCCCCGCACTGTTCTCCTCGGAGCTCGACGTGTTTGCGACGCAGAACGAGGTAACCGGGCTCGGCTCGCATCTCGACATGCTGCACTCGACCACCTTCTGCAAAGGCATCGCGCACGTCGACGCGAACCGTTACTTCGCGTTCAACGGCAAGAAAGGGTCAATCGACCTCTATGACTTTGCCGACGACCACGGACCTGGCTTCGACGATCACTCGGACGGGCACATCTTTCGCTACGTCGAGGGCTGGGTGAGCGGAGTGGAGGAGGTCTCCAGCCACCTCGACTACGACCCGACGACGAAGCTCCTCTACATTGCTGACACCGGCAACCAACGGGTGCTCGCGCTGGACACGACCACTGGAACGCAAGGCGATAGCTTCGGTGGCCTCGAGGAGGTCGAGACGCGCATCGAGATGGTCGATGCCGAGCTTGGGGAATTGGTCGGACCGGAGAAGGTGCAGAGCCCGAGCGGCGTGGAAGTACGCGGGGACGTGATCTTCGTTTCCGACAGCGCCACGAGTAAGTTCCACGCCTTCAGTCGGTCGGGTGAGGAGCTCCGCAGCCTCGCTACCAACCTCGACATTGGCTCAATCGGCGGCTTCACCTTCGGTCCGGACAACAAGCTCTACTTCGTCGACATCCTTGGTGGGCGGGTGCTGCGCGTCGACCCGCTGCGCTGACCGCGAGAGCGGGTAGCGGGCACCATCGGCTCGACCCACCACCGGCTCGACCCACTAGCGACTGGCGCCAAAGCGTTGCCGCACGAAGCTTAGGGTCTCGTCGAGTTGGGCCTCACTCAACATAGGCGACATCGCCGGCATGGTACCAATTGTGCCGGAACGGCCCTGCATCAGGCTGCGCATGAGTTCGGCGTCGGACTTGTCGAGCACGCCAGGTGAGGACGTGAAGTCAGCCGCCGCCCGTCCGTTGAGGCCGCGACCATCCGCCTGATGACAGGCCTGGCAGTGCTGCTCGTACAGCCGTTGTCCGGCGCTGGGAGCAACCGTCTCCGCCGGTGGAGCGGCGGCCGGTAGACCAATGCCGCGAGCCATCATCGCCGCACAGAAAATGGCACCGATAAGGCAGGGAAGCTGCCAGGCGGCGAAGCTAAACATGCGTTCGATCTGGCCGGGTTTCGGCTCGACGGGGAGCTTGCGGCTCACTCGAAAGTGCCACGGCAGCACGACGTATTGCGGATAGATCTCGAGCAGGAAGGCAAGCGCGAGCAGCCCCATCTTGGTCCAGAAGACGTGGTTCGCGGTGTAGAACGAAAGCGGCTTCTCGAGCTCGCCGAACAAGCGATAGAGCCCCGCGCCATACAGCGCGATCGCAGCGATCCCGTTGCCGTTATCGGCAAATCGAATGGCATCCACGTCGCGCCGCCGCAGCGCCACGAGCCGCAACGCCGAGAAGGCCATAACACCGGCGATGCCGACGACATGGCCAGCAGAGATGAGCGCGGAGACGAGCTGCGTGGCCATCGGGCCGAAGCTATCATTCGCAAAGTAGGTCGCAACAGCGACCGATGACCATCACGGCTTCGATACGAGGTCAAGCGAGCGCGAGCCGCGCAGCAACAGCGTAAAGACCAGCACACCGAGCACGCCCATCGCCGATACACCGCCCATCCACTTCGCAAAGTTGGTGTGGGCGCGTCCATTGACGGCGTACCAGCGCGCCCCGTCTTCGGGCAACGCTGCGGCGTCGAAGGCGAAGTCCTCGTCGAAGTCTTCAGCGCATATGTACTCGTAACGAACGGAGCCGGTGATGTCCTTGGCCTCGACGTGGCAACGCCCATACGTCTGGTGAACGCTCAACGATACGTGCGTCTCTGGTTTGAACACCGCGAGGACGATCACCAGCGTGGCAAAGTACAAGACCGTCATTGCGTGCAGCACCGTGTCCTGGCGCGTCCGCTCGTTCGCCATGACCGACCGTCGCCGCCAGCCCAGCATTGCCAGCGTCGCATAAAGCGCGGTCACGACCACGAGACCTCGAATCCCCGGGACCCCTCCGTCGAGCTGCTGCAGCACCGTCATCTGCAGCATCATGATGAGCGAGCTCAGGCCCGCCACGAGCCCCAGCCCGAGCAGCGCAGTTCGAGGTTTGACGCTCGGATCGCGATCGATCGCGCGGTTGACGAGGTAGGAGAACGCGGCCACGAAGGTGATCACCCAAACGGTGCTGCCAATGGGGGCGCCCAGAATGCGCTGGAGAATGGGCCGGTCGGTGTCATGCCAGGTCCACCACATGAACTTTGCGCCCACGACATCGTACGGCGCATAAAAGACAATGGCGGCGAGCCCTGTGAGCGCAGCGCGGGCCAACGGCGGCAGACCGAGACGCCACACCGACACCGTCGGGTAATACATGAAGCATACGTAAACGCAGGGAATGTAGAACGGCAGTCGCGCCGTGATCATCACCGTCGCCTGGGCCTGCCAGAAGTTGTCGACGAGCGGTAAGGCCATGAAGATGACGTCGTTGGCCGTCCCAGCGATCAGTGCGCCCAACCAAACGAGCAAGTGCCGCCGACCACTCTTGCTCGCGTGGTAAAGCGCTACAGCCGCGCACAATATAAATAGATATTCACCGATGACGAAGGACGGCTGAACCGCCCACTTATCAAGGGGGCTCGTCAAATGCTTGTACGGGATGACCTCGGGTGCCATCAGTATTGGACGAACTCGTCGCTCAGTTTTTCGGCTGACTCGCGCGGACGCTCGCCCCTACCGCCGAACACCTCAGCACCGTAGCGTCGATTCACCCGGCGCAGCGTGCCGTGCATGCGGTCCCACAGCGTGAGGTGCTGCCCGAAGTTGCAATGAAAGTGCACGTGGTGATCGTCGTGAAACATCGACGGCCCTTGCCAGGGGATCTTGGAGGTGAGCCGCACACCGGAGTGGTCGATGATGTTGAAGATCAAGACGTACATGAGCACGACGATGATCGACACGTAGTGAAACGGGATGATGAACAGGGGGAGGAAGGTCACGCCCTGGAAGATCAGAAACTCCACCGGGTGCATCGCTGTCACGACGAAGGGTGTCGGCGCGAGGAACTTGTGGTGCCAGCGATGGATGTAGCGAAACACGAGCTTGTGATGCAGCGCACGGTGCGCGTAGTAAGCGAGGCCATCCATCAGGATGAAGAGGAGGATCGTCGTCGCGATGGTGTAGAGCCAGCCGCGTTCAGCAACTTGATAGTAGATAGGCGTCTTCCAGCCACGCGTGAGGAAGTAGACGAGCGTGCCGGAGATGACCCCGCCGATGCTGAGGTTCAACGTCGCGAGCGCCATCGCCTGCTGCTGTTGCCCAGGCCGCAGAAAGCGCGCAGGCTGACACTTCCAAGTCTCGGGCTCTCCGGCGCGAGCGCGGTAATAACGCAGGTGGTAGTAGCCGCCGACAATCCAGAGGATGGCGACGCCAGCCATGACCGAGGCCGCAACGATCCCGCCCCAGGCCGCCCAGTCCATACCTTAGGCGTCCAGAGGGAAGATGCGTTGCATGCGCATCGCCAGCCTTACGGGGCCGCGAAGCGTACCGCGGCCAGTCGAAAAGGCGAGCGCACCATTGAGCTCACCGTTGATCATCTTCAGGTAGTCATCGGCGAGCATCTCAATACTGACGGTGGGCGACGTGTGAACGCCACCTTTGGTCTGAATGGTACCGTTCCGCACCTCAGCGAAGATCACGCGTGCGCCCTCCTGTGAAGAGAGCGCTTCACGGCGGAGCAAGCGGCTCTCCTGCGATTCATTTTTACTAGGTAATCCCTCGGCTCCGCTGCGGGCCGGATTCGGCCCCTGGTTGTCCTTGAGGATCCACTGGAAGACCGCATCGAGATCACCCGCCGCTGCTGGGTTGAAGCGACGATCGAGCGTGTCGAAGTACGCCTCCACGGTCGGGAAGCGCCGGCCCGCGTCGCTCGCCTTGGCTTCCGTCTCGTGGGTGCTGCGGGAGTCGCGCTTCGTAGCGTCGGCCAGGTGAAGATCGAGATCTAGATCCTCGTCGCTCTTTTTGGGTGTCGCGTGCGCATGGCCAGCGGGAGCTGCCGCGCCACGAACTCGTTCCACGAGGCCCACGACACTGCTCGCGACGGTCCCGAGCGCTCCTCCCGCGCCGCTGTAGCGCGCGAGCAGACTCGAGAGTGGCGTCGGCGGCGTGACCGTTGGCGCCTGCGCGGCCGACGGTAGAGCCGCAGAAGCTTCGGGCTTCGCGTAGAACTGTCGGCACCACTTGCGATAGCTGCCGATTGGACCGTCGCCTCCCGCGAGCAGCGGCCGTTCGAGGTAGGCCTTGTTCTCCCAGATCGGGAAGTCTCTCGCAAAATCTGCCACAAAGGCCTGCCAAAAGATCTCGTCGATCTCCGCCGTGTAACCCGGGTCAGGCATGTGTTTGGTGTTGGCCACCGCAAAGATGGCGATGCGCTCCTCGTCGATCGGCGTGGGATGGATGCGCTGCCGGGTGAACAGGCCGCCGGTGATGACGTGCGTCTGCGACACAATCATGCCCAGCCCATTCAACGTAACGTCGAGGTGTACGTCGTTCACCTCATCGGGCATGCCGATCACGTGCCCCGTTGCATGTAGGTGAAGGAGCACCCTCATCCGATGGGCCTTCTGCTCCACCTCGAGCACCTCGGTCTTGATCACATGGTGAACGGGCGCCAGATGCGAGCAATCAACGGTGTTCTCGCCGACCTCTTGAGGATGAGAGCGCAGCTCCCAGCGAATCGTCTTGTTGGCCGTCCAGCCGTCCTCCTCGAGCAGTGGCGGCTGCCACGGCGGTTCAGCGTCCGCGCCTTTTGGCTCGCCCGGGCCGTGGAAGACCATGATGACGCCGTTCTGCTCGACCAACGGCCACACGGCGACCCGCGCGTTCGCCGGGATCTTCGGCGCGTAGGGCACCTCGGTGCAGTGGCCGCGCGCATCGAACGCCCAATCGTGGAAGGGGCAGCGAAGGCAGTCTCCCACGACTCGACCGCCGCCGAGGTGCGCGCCTAGATGCGGGCAGGTCTTGTCGACCGCCGATAGCCCACCGCTCATCGCGCGAAACAGCACGATGTCGCGGCCGAAGTAGTGGACCGTCTTCACTTCGCCCGGCGCAATGTCCGACGAGAAGCCCACCACGAACCACCCATACGGAAAGGACGTGAAGGGAAAGCGTCGCATCGGTCAGGTACGCTATCGAAGCGATCCAACTCGGTCAACGCAGCCCGCCCAGCTTTCAGCGAGCGCCCTACCTCATCGCGGGCACGAGGCGCAGGCTCAAGCGCTAGACTGCCGAGCGTGTCGACCAAGGACACCGATTTTGACGACCCTTCGATGAGCGCGACGATCCAGGCTCCGAGCGCGCCTGCGCAGCTGCGGAGTTCGCTCGGGCCGCTGGAGCAATTCGCGCCGGGTGCGGTCCTCACAGACCGCTACGAGCTTGTGCGCGAACTTGGCTTGGGTGCACACGGCGCTGTGTGGAAGGCGCTGGACCGCCACGTCGACGACTTCGTCGCGCTCAAGGTGTTGCGCCACGTTCGCGAGGACGACTTGCTCTTGTTCCGTCGTGAACTCTCGGCTGCGAGGCGCGTGACTCACCCTGGCGTCGTCCGCATGCACGACCTCGTCGCCGTCGGCGGCGCCTGGGCGCTATCGATGGAGTTCGTCGACGGCGAGAGCCTTGAACGCCTGATCGAGCGCACGGCCGCGCAGGGAGGCCTCGACAAGGTGCGCGTGCATCAACTTGCGCTCCACCTCGCCGAGGCGCTCGCGGCAGCCCATGCTGCAGAGGTCACACATCGTGACCTCAAGCCCGCCAACATTCTCGTTCGCAAAGACGGTCGTCCTGTCATCACGGACTTCGGCATCTCGCGGGTAACGCGCCGAGAGAGCGCTACCTCGGAGGCAGCGTCTGGACAGGGTCTCGGCAATTCGCTCCGGCTGACGCGGGAGGGCGCGATCCTGGGGACGCCGCTTTACATGGCGCCCGAGCAGCTCGAGGGCCGCGCTGATGTAACGCAGTCGGTCGATCTCTACGCCTGGGCGTTGATCGTACATGAGCTCGCCACCTCGCGCGTACCCCACGAAGCCGAGACGCTGTTGGAGGTGAAGAAGCGACGACTATCCGAGCCCGTCCCTCTCCTCGACGAAAGCGTCGCGTCACCGGAGCTGCGTGACGCGGTCTCCCGTTGTCTCTCGAGAGCCCCGTCGGACCGTCCACGCGACGGCGCCGCGCTCGTGAAGCTCTTGTTACCGGATCCGACGCCGCGCACCACGTCGATTGCTCCCAACCGAGCACGGTGGGGGGCGCGCGTTCTCGTCGCGATCGCCATCATCGGAGGAGTGATCGCGCTTGCGGTCTCCCTTCAACGTGAGAAGCCAGCCGCATCAGTTCCGGTGGTTGAGGCGGAGCGCGCAACCGCCAGCGCTGCAAGGCCTATCCGAGTCCACAGCTTTCGGAACGCTCGCAAGTTGACCTTCGAACCCGGCTGCTCGGAGTACGGCTCGTTTTCGCCCGATGGCAAATACGTATTGTTCGACAAATCCGAGGGACCGAAGAGTCACTTGTTTCAGCTCGAGCTCGCTACAGGCCGAGAGGAGCGGCTCACGACGTCACCGCGATGGGACTACTCGGCCTCGTATACGCCGAACGGACGCAGCGTCCTCTTCTTGCGGCAAGCCCAGCAGCCCGCCGCGATGTTGCTCGAGCTCCAAACAGGCAAACTTCGAGAGCTAGCCTCGGGCGCGATCCGGCCCACCATCGGCTTGGATGGCCGCTCCTTTTGGGCTGGAGACCCCGCAACGCCAACGCGCTTCGACTTGGATAGCGGTGCGCTGCTCGAGCAGCTCGTGGCCCCCGTCGGAATGCAGGCGCTTCGAGTTCGCACGCTCGCGAGCGGTGAACACGTTGGCGTGTTTCGTGTCGGGGACAATGAAGCCAGCCTGATTGCGGTGTTCAAAGAAGGCGCCTGGTCAACCCTGCGAACAGGCCGTTTTTACGACACGCTCACACTCTCCGCCGATCAATCGACAGCCTACTTCTTCTCCGAGAAAGGGCCGCACGACCGCACCGTGACGGCCTTTCGCCCCGGCGCAGAGCTCGTGGAGCGACAGATGATGTCGCACGCCGATCTCGCGTTCTCTGCGGACGAGACCTCTGCTTTGTGGTCGACCTGCCGCAACCAAACGACCTGGGCCGTCCACGACGGCCATGGGTTCCGTGCGCCCAGTGAGGATCCGAATTTCAGTGGGGTTGACGTGGCGTTGCTCGACGGTCGAACCATCGCTATCTCGGCTCGCGATGGCGCTGATAACAAGCTGTGGATGATGAAGCCGGGCTCGCCCCCGACCGAACTACGCGGGGTCGAAGGGGTGCCGGGCGAGCTGCACGCAGATGGAACTGCGGCCATCGTAGCGACGCAGCGTGGCCTCTACCGTGTGGACTTCGCCACTGGCTCGCCGATCGTTACGCAGCTCACGTCGAACGCAGCGGATGTCGCACCGTCCACGGACAACAAGGGAAACGTCGTTTTCGCGCGACAGGTCGAAGGTGGGCGCTCGATGCTCATGTCCGTTCCAAAAACGGGGGGCACCGAAGCGACCCCGAGGTGGTCTGGTGAGGCGATCTGGCCCACTGCAAGCCCCAGCGCTGACGCGATTATCTTCGTCGACCGAGCTGGAGTCCTGATGAAGTTGTCGGGCGATACTGCGCTGCCCTTCGGTAAGGACCTTCCCCCAGGACCTTATCGCCGACCGATGTTCTCCCTGGATGGGCGGAAGGTCGCGGTTCTCCGAGACGCCGATAAGGTTGCTGTCCTCGACGCAGCCACTGGTCGTCTCGTCGACAGCTACGATGCGGGCGACTACGCACTCCACCAGGTCTTCTTCGATCGAGCAGGCTCACTCCACGTGCTCTGGTCAACGTGGGTCGGTGATCTCTGGATCGCAGACGTAGTCCCCGAGTGAGCGTTCGTCGCCGCGCCTACGGCTTGATCTCGAGCAGCTCCACGTCGAACACCAGCATCCCCGCGGGCTTACCAGGCTTACCCTGATAGGCGAGCTCCTCGGGGATCCACAGCCGTCGCTCCTCACCCACCGCCATCAGCTGCAGGCCCTCGGTCCAACCGGGGATGACACGCTTGAGCGGAAAGGTCGCCGGCTGACCACGCGCGACCGAACTATCGAAGGAGCGCCCGTCGGTGGTCCAGCCGGTGTAGTGCACGGTCACTACACTGTCCGCACTGGGCTTTGCGCCGCTGCCCGTTTTGAGCACCCGCGAGGCCAGACCGCTGGCGGTCTTTTCGGCATCGGCCGGAGGCGCAGCGACGTCCTCCGGCGCTTTGGGCGCAGCGGCCGGAGCCGCGCCGCCGACCATGCGCGTTGCCCCCATCTCCTTCATCACCTGATCGTAGGAGCCCACGCGACCGTCCCGATGATGACAGTGATTGCGATGGCAGTTGGTCCAGCCGGGTGGAGGGTTCGCCGGGTCGAACACGACTTCGCCGTTCGCCGCCGGAGCCCCGGTGGATTGCGCCGAGGCCGAGACCGCGGCGCTCTCGCGCGTGGGAGCCACCTCGGTGCTGCAGCCGAGCGCCAACCCCATAACCCCGAGCAAAGGACGCAAACGCATGCTCGCCTCTTAGGCCGAAGCGGCGCTGCGTCGAAACAAATTCGGCTCAGACCTTCGCGCCGCTAGGAGAGCCGACCAAGCAAGGCCTTCGCATCCGCCTCGAGCCGGCGGCGCAATACGCCGGTGAGGTTCAGCGACTCGAACACGGCGGGCGGCGCAGTAACCTCCTCGGCGGGAGCTGCAAAGCCGTTGGCGCGGCAAATTTCCTCGGCCACCCCTAGCGCAGCAGCCATCGGGTGCATCACGCCGCCGATGGTCGGATGATGGTGATGCTCGATCACCAGGCACACGTCAGGCGGCAACTTCCACGCGGCGCACACGATATTGCCAGCCTCAGCGTGCGCCTCGATCACCGGCCGCTGGATCTCGAACAGCGGCGGTGGAGCCTTGGGGGCTCGCACATCCGCGAGCACGATCAGCCCCGCTGCAATGCCAACGTCGTGCAACAAGCCGCACAAGAAGGCGTATTCATCGGGTAGCGAGGTCGCTCTACACACGAGGCGCGCTACGTGCGCCACCGCCACCGAGTGATTGCGCAAGGCATCCATCGCCTTCTCATAGCCCTTCGCGCGAAACACCCGACTCGAGACCGAGACGTGAAAAAAAATCTCCGCCATGGTGTTCATGCCCAGCCGCGAAACGCCTTGCTCCAAGGAGCGAACAGGTGTTGCCGCACCGTACGCCGGGGACTGCGCCAGGCGAAGCACGCGACCGGCGATGAAGGGGTCGTACTCGAGTACGTCGAGTACATCACGCACCGATGCATCGGGGCTGCGAGCCAACTCGAGCAACTGCAACGCCGCAGATGGGAGCAGCGGCGGCTCGTAGTCAGGCGCACGGAAGGCCGCACGCAGCCGCTCCAGAACATCGCGCTCCTCGACGAACTCCGCGTCGATCTCGACAGTTCCTCGCCCATAGTTTTCGGCCCGCGACGCGAATGACGCCATTCGCTATGAAGACGTCACCAACTTGACGCCGCTTAAGCCTGCTTCGCCCTCCCCTCGCCCTCTCGAAGGGCTGCGCGTCCTCGAACTCGGTCAGCTGCTCGCTGGTCCCTTCGCCGGCTGCTTGCTCGGCTACTTCGGCGCCGACGTGATCAAGGTCGAGTCGCTGAGCGGTGATCCGCTGCGCGGGTGGCGTGAGCTCGAGGACGGCACCAGCCTTTGGTGGCGCAGCCTCTCGCGCAACAAGCGCTGCATCGCGCTCGATCTGCACCGCGAGGAAGCGCGCGAGATCGTGCGCGAGCTCTTGCTGACGAGCGACATCCTGCTGGAGAACTTTCGCCCTGGAACGATGGAGGCGTGGGGCCTCGGGCCGGAGGTCGTCACGGAGCTCGCACCGCGGGTGGTTTACGCGCGCGTCTCGGGCTTCGGCCAGACGGGTCCGGACCGCGAGCGACCGGGCTTTGCTTCCGTGTGCGAGGCTGTCGCTGGTCTGCGCTACATCACAGGCCATCCCGGAGAATTGCCGGTAAGACCGAATCTCTCATTGGGGGATTCCTTGGGTGGGCTGCATGCGATGTTGGGCGTGCTTCTGGCCTTGCGAGCGCGCGACCTCACCGGGCGCGGACAAGTGGTGGACATCGCGCTCACCGAATCGATCTTCAACGTGCTCGAGTCCACCCTGATCGAGGCCGACCGTGGCGTCACGCGACAGCCCTCCGGCGTGACCATCACCGGCGTGGTACCGAGCAGCGCGTATCGCTGTTCCGCCGAAGGCGGACACCGTGAACCGATCGTGATCGGGGCCAACACCGACAAGCTGTTTGCGGTGTTGATGGCGCTGATCGAGCGGCCGGATCTGGCCGCGGATCCGTCGCTCGCGAGCAACCCTGGTCGCGTCCTGCGCGCCTCCGAGATCGACCAAGCGATCGAAGCCTGGACCAGCGTCCGCACAGCCGCTGAGGCGGTGTCGGCGCTCGCCGCGGCGGGCATTCCCGCGGGGCGCATTCAGGACGCAGCGCAGGTACTTCAAGACCCACAGGTGCGAGCACGGGGCACCATGGAGGCGGTCGCTTACCCCAAGGGCGAACTGAGGCTTCCCAAGCTCGCGCCGCTGCTCAGCGAAACGCCGGGCCGCAGTGATTTCGCGGGCCCGGAGCTGGGAGCGCACACCCGGGAGGTGCTGCTCGAATTGGGCCTTGGTGAGACGCAGCTCGCCGAGTTGTTCGCCAGCCAGGTCATTCGCTAACCTGTGATCAAATCATCGACTTGCGGGCATCGTCAGCAGCGGCTCGCCAATTTCTGGTCTAGCTTCGGGAGTTCAATGCGGCTCATCCATCCCCACGTGCTCGCACTGGGACTCTTCGCCCTCGCGCAGCGTGCACATGCGCAGCCGGCCCCTGCGGCCGGCCCAACGGCTTCTTCCTGGCCTTTGCCCACTGCGCCTGCGTCCCCCAGCGCAGAGGATCAGAAGCGCGCAAAAGCTGTGTTCGACGCGGGCGGGCGCTCCTTCGAACAGGGCGATTTTGCGGCAGCGATCCAGGCCTTTGAGCAGGCCTATGCGCTCAGCGGCCGGCCGAGCGTGATCTTCTCGTTGGCCCAAGCACACAAGAAGGCCTTCGTGGATACCGGCACCGCCTACCATCGCGAGGCGGCCACCAGCCTTTTTCGCGCCTACTTGGCCGAGGTCAAAAAGGGCGGCCGACGGGCCGACGCGATCAAGGCGCTGGAGAGCTTGGGCGTCGCAGCTACGCCAGGTGGCCCTGCCCCCGCGGCGGTCCCTGCCGCCGTGGTCGAGAAGAAGACGCAACTGGCGATCGAGCTGCTTACGCCCGGGGCCACACTCTCGCTCGACGGCGGCCCGGCGATGACGCCGCAAGGCATGATCGAGGTCGCGCCGGGGCGGCATACCATCAAAGTTTCAGCGCCAGGATATCGTGAGAAAGAGTTCGTCACCCAGGCGCTACCCAACCAAATTACGCCGGAGACGTACGAGCTCGAGGAGCTACCGGCCAAGGTTGCGCTGGAGCTGCCTTCGGGAGCGATGGTCTTTCTGGACGGGCGCGACATGGGCGGCTCGAGTCAGCTTTCGCTGCCTTCGGGCAGCCACTTCATCTCGGTTGCGCAAGATGGCTACCGCAGCCTCGGCAGGTCAGTTGAAGTTGCGCCGGGGGAGGCCAAGCAACTGGCCTTCGATCTCGAAAGCACCACGCAAAGAGATCTCTCGGTGGGTCTGATGATCGGGGGCGGCGTGGCGCTCGCGGCTGGCGGCGGGTTGATTGGAGTGGCGCTGCTCCGCGAAGCGGATGCGAGCGAGATTGAAGCGGCGCGAGCCGAAGGGACGATCACCCAGGAGGATATCGCCGAGTACGATCAGGCGCGTGAAGACCGCGACAACTTCCGCCTCGCCGGAGGCATTGCCGGCGGGGTGGGCGCCGCGAGCCTGCTGCTCGGAGCCGTCTTGTTCCTGACCGATTCATCGGCTCCGCTCGCGCCACCGCAAGTCGGCCCGCAACCGGGCAAGCCCAGCAAGCCGAAGTCTGGTCCTTCCGAAATGGAGGAGATGTCGTTCACCCCTTGGGTTGGCCCCGTCGGGTCGGAGCACGTTCGCGCAGGAGGCACATGGTCACTCACGTTTTGAGGCGAGGTCGCAAGGCCAGCTGGTTCGTCGTTGCGCTACTCACCAGCTCGTGTGCGGACCTGCAGGACATTCCGCGCGGCGTTTGTGGCAACAACGTAGTGGACGAGGGGGAGGATTGTGACGGGCCGCTAGCCAGCGGCACTTGTGGCGCACCCGGGGCGGAGCACGAGTGCCGCTTCGTTTGGGTTAACTACGGAGATTGTCCTGCGGCAGACATGGGCTACGGCGCTGACCAACGCTGCCGGAAACCTTCGGGCGAGTTCGTCTCGGGTGAAGCCTTCGAAATCCCTGGTCGCAACTTGATTACGACCGACTTCGAGAACGATGGCAGTCTAGAGGTTGCGTCAATCGTCGGAGAATCGTACAGCCCTGCGCTCGCGCTAACAAACGTGAGTACCGCAGGCTCCTTTAGTCTGGGGGATCCGATCGAAAGCGGCGGCCGCGTTGGCATTGGCGATCTCTCGGAGGATCGCCTGCCAGACCTTGCGCTGGCAATTCGCTTTGGCGATTTTCGTCGCGGCTTGACCGTTTTGCTCAGTCGCGACGGAGCGCTCGATCTAAAGCTTTTTCCGGAACCGACGCTTGCCCAGGACCTTCGCTTTGTCACGCTCGCTCCTTGGCTTTTCCCAAACTACACGCTCGGGGAGGACGTCGATCTCGAGGTGCTCGCCCGTGTAACCAAGGAGCAAGGCAAGCTACGAATATGTCCGGTGGACTTCGGCTGTTTCGCGGAGGACACGCTCAGCTTGAATGAGACGTTCTCGTTCGAGGAGACCGTCTTGGCGCATGACCAACTCAACCAGCTGATTTGGACCCCGAACATGTCCGCCTTCCTGTACCTCCCGCGCGAATTGGTTGGGGCGATCCCTGCCACGGGGATCAATCTCGAAAACACACCGAAGCTCAAGCTTGCTGGAGGGGCCACTCCCTTTACGGGACCTGCGCTCGTCGACCTCGACGGGGACGGGCTGAACGAGGTCGTCGCGTTCGGCGTCGTAAATAGCACCATTGGGCTATACGTCCTGGGCAGCTCGACCCAAACTGGAGAGACGTTCCCACGATGGGAAGACAATGCGGAGTTGTCGCTGTGGGTCACCGACGGAGACAATCAGGTGCTGACTGGGACGATCTCACGCCTCATACCCGCGCAGATCAACTCGGACGGACTTCCCGACTTCGTCATGGACCAGCACCTGCTCATCTCCAAAGGAGAGGCGACGAACGATGCGCAACTGCATGACACCTTCCGCGTCGTTAACCTGAACCAGGACTTCATCATGGAGGGCGACCGAGCGCCACTCGCCGTAGGGGATGTCAATGGCGACGGGCTTGACGACATCGTGCGATCAAACGGGGACCGTGTCCTGATCAGCTTCGGTGGCGATTTGTTGCCGCTCACCGAGGTCGAGCTTACAGCCGATCGAAGGATCACCGCGTTGGCGATCAGCGACTTCGACGGAGACGGCGCGGCCGATATCCTCGCCGCTGGAGCGCAGCCGAGCGAGTCCGAGCCGCCCACAGATAAGTGTGTACCGGATGAGCTACTGATCGCTTACGGCTCCAACCTTGGCCTGCCCGACGTGCCTACGAGCATCGGCGTGATCCAACCTGTTACCCAGCTCGTCGGTGGGCGCTTTTGGGCTGGGGAGGACGGCTTTGGGGACTTTGCGGTCGCGAGCCGATGCGAAGCGTCGCAAAAGGTGGAGAACGTCGTGCTCTCGGGCAACGCCTATCGGGTCGAGGGTAAGCCCACACCACTGGGCCTGCTGATCGACGGCAAAAACACACCACTCGAGCCAATCCATGCGTTCGTTGGAGATGTGTTTGCGGGTACGGAAGAGCACAACGATCTTGTTGTGATTGGTGAGCTGGATGGGCTGGGACGAGCCGCCGTGGTGTACCCAAGCACCGGCGAGGCAGACATCTCCTTCTCGGATGCGAGCTACTTCCTGCTTCCGTCGAGCAACGAGAACGAGATGTTCGTCTTGGGTGAGGACTTTGCTGTCCAGGCCTTGCCCGGATTGGTAGTGGTGGGGAGGGCTCTGGCACAGACCCTAGATTTCACTAGCGCAGAAGTTAGCGGGACGCTGGTCGCATACGATCTCGCAACCGGCAGCGACCTCTCGGCGCAGATTGAGCTTCCAGTGCTGGAAATTGCGAAAGACGAAGCCGTTCAGAGTGCGTTCTCGCGGCTTGTTGGTTTTGACTACGAGGCTGGGACGCCACAACGGTACGTGTTCGTCTATGGCGCCGAGGTTGTGAAGCAGTCGACGCCTGAGGATGGGGAGACCCAGGCGGGTGCGCCGGTAGGATTCGGTAGTATTAGCCGCTCCAAAACGGTGATTCTCAGAAGAGTCGGAAGCAGCCTAGTGTTCGAGGATTCCGACCAAGTAAACGTGGTGGACAGGACGGACGTGGTGGACCTGGTGGTCACCGATACCTTCAACACTGGAACAGCCACGACGTACTTGATTAGTAGCTCCGGGCAAATCCAACAACCTGATGAGTCGAGCGGTTTTGAGAGCTATTATCCAACCACCCAGGCCACCTCCGGAGACTTCAACGCGGACGGCCTGGTCGACCTGCTGGTTTCCGACGGAACGCTCGGAGCGGTCCTGTACCAGCTCCCGGTAAACCCCTAGCCACCAGCTGCCGCTCGCCCCCTTGTAGCGCGAGCCGCTCTGCTAGGCTGGCGCCCGCGTGACGCTCGCTCAATTCCCTACGCTGCAGGCCGGCTCGATCGTAGCCGGCCGCTATCGCGTGGAGGGCCCGCTCGGCTCGGGTGGCTTCGGGACGGTAGTGCGTGCAACGCAGTTTCCGCTCGGTCGCGAGGTAGCGATCAAGGTGATGGTGTCACCGCTCGGGGATGGCGCGCGTTTCGTCCAAGAAGCGCAGACAGCCCAAAAGCTCGAACACCCGAACACCATCCGCATCCTCGACTTCGGCCAACTCGAGAGCGGGCTGCCGTTCATCGTGTTCGAGCTGTTGCGCGGCGAAAGCCTGGCACAGCTGATCGCTCGCACCGGCGGGCTACCGCTGTGGGCGGCGCTTCGCATCACCATGCAGGTGCTCAAGAGCCTGATGGAGGCGCACGCGCACGGCATCATCCATCGCGACATCAAGCCCGCCAATCTGTTCGTCACTGCTCACTCGGGTGAACCAGTGTTCGTGAAGGTGCTCGATTTTGGCGTGGCCAAGCAGCTCGGTGGCCCCCATCTCGAGCAGCGCGCCAACTACTCGGCGCCTTCTGCACCTGGCCTTACGCAAGCCGACCAGATCATCGGGACGCCGCTCTACATGTCTCCCGAACAAGCACGCGGCGCCGAGGTTGGACCAGGTTCGGACCTGTACGCGTTGGGCTTGGTGCTGGTCGAGATGATGACCGGTCGGCCCGTCTTGGATGCGAGCCTCGGCTCGATGGCGATCGCGCTCGTGCACGACAGCCCGGAGCCGCTGCCGCTGCCGCAAGCGATCTTTGGCTCACCGATCGAGCGCTTGGTTAGGCGCGCCACGGCCAAGGACCTGCGCGAGCGTTATCGCTCGGCGCAAGAGATGTTGGCCGAGGTGGAGCTGCTGCTCGCGGGGACGACGCCAGCGGTCACGGTACGCTCGGCGTTCGGCGACCAAGCGGCAGGCGCAGGTGCGGCCATAGGCTTCGCTCCCACAGCCGCAGGGATGCAAACGCCGGGACGAAGCGAGCCGTTCGCGCGGACAGCGCCCCGGCCTGGCCCCGCTCGAGGGCTTTGGGTTGCGCTCGCCGGCGGAGTTGTAGCGTTGGGGCTTTTTGCATTGGGGCTCGCGCTTTGGCCGTCCGCAACGCCCTCGTCGAAACGAGCCACCATCCGTGATACGGAGGATGAATCTGACCCCTACGAGGCCGAGACGGTTGAAGAGCTGGACCTCGCGGAGCGTGAGATTGTGCCGCGTACCCTGGAACAAACGCTCGCTAAGCTCGAGGACGCGAACTACACCACCAAGCGCCTCAAACCGATGAGCGTGCCCGGACAGGAGATGGAGACACTCAACGTGACGAGGCCCCCTTGCGGCGGCACCGTCTTGATTGCACAGTTCCCCAATAACCCCCACGGCTCCGCGGCCTTCCGATCCGCGATGGAACCGTTCGGTAGCACCGTCGCGACAGGCGATACGGTGCTTTACGTGGCCCTCGACTCGATAAAGAGAACCGCCGAGAGTCGCAAGAACTGCAGCATGCCGGTGTTAGCGCTGCTAACTCGCCCGAAGCAGAAACGCTAGCAGCCGTGACCAGCGTCATCGCCACCCTGCTGGCCAGCCTGGGGCTTTTGTTACTCGCCGTGTTTCGGCGCCGGCTCCTCGGCTACGCGCGTGAATCGCGGCTTGCGCTACGGCTGATGCTGTGGGCGTTTCTTGGCGGCACTGTGTTGGTCTGCACCCTCATTCTTTGGCTGGGCATACCACGCACACTTTGCCACTTGGTGCCGCAGCCTGAGGCCGCGGCCTTCGACCTAGCCGAGGGCGTTCACTACAAGCGCCTGGTGAGCCAAGAGCCTGCTCGCACCGTACACGTTGTTTCGTTGGATCTTGGCCGGCCGGGGCTTCGCTTCATCGTGCGCGAGGCCGACGCGCAGGGCTCGTTGAGCGCGCAGACTACCAGCCAATTTCTCGAGCAAACCGGGGCGGATCTCGCGATCAACGGCGCCTTCTTCGAGCCGTGGAGCAACCGCGTTTTCACCTGGTTTCCGCACGAGGGCGACCTCGCCAAGCCCCTCGGCTACTACCGTCCGCGCGCGTTGGCTGCACAAGACGCAACGCCCCCGAGCGCCGGGACGCTGTACCTCAGCGCAGACGGGGCCGCAGCGAGCGCGCGCATCGGTGGCGAGCCACCCAACGAGAGCATGCTCGCGATCACCGGCGAGCGCATCTTGCGCGCAGGCAAGTTCGACGGCTTCTGCGAATCGCCCTTCGAGTTTGGCAGCAAACAAGCCTTCACCCCTCACCCGCGCACCGTCGTCGGACTGAGCGCCGATCGTCAGACGCTTTGGTTCGTCGTAGCCGATGGTCGGCAGCAGCGGCGCAGTGAAGGGGCAAGGCTGCCAGAGCTCTGCGAGCTACTGCTCGCAGAGGGCGCCGCCGACGCGATCAACCTCGACGGCGGCGGCTCGAGCACGCTGGTGCAGCGCGGGAAGGACGGCCCCGAGGTGATGAACCATCCGGTTCATCGGCGCTGGCCTGGCCGAGAACGGCCAATTCCATCGCATATCGGTGTTGTGTTTTGAGCCGCGAGAGCGGCCGCTCGAAGTGCAAACCAATCGGCGCTTCACGTTCAAGCCTTGCACAAGCGGAGATGCTGCGTGTCGAACCGCCGCTCCTCGAGCTGGCCCTAGTCTTGCTCTGACGCCCATCGTGCTTTCCTCCTGCCACGCAAAGCTCCTCGCCATCATCTGCATGACGGCCTGTCAACCGCTGGTAGCGGTGCTGGAGTCAGAAGAAGACGAGACGGTTGGGATCGATCCCGGGTCCACCGGCGCCGGCGCTGCCGAGCCAGTGGCACCAACGGCGCGCCCAATCGCAATCGAAATCGCCAGTTGCGCGCGCTGCGACCGTTCGAGCGTGCACGTGATCCATAGTGATGCCGCTGGCGAGCGGCTCGGGCACTGGCTCGCGACCGAACCAATCATTGAGGTGCAGGCCAGCGATGGGGACGCGGTGACGGTGGCTTGGCGAGGAAGCTCAGGCGATCCGATCTTCACGACCTCGAGGGTACGCCCTCAGGTTGAGCGGCTGGCTTTCGAGATATGGAGCACCTGGAGCGAGCCCAGCTGCGCCGAGTGGTGCTGTCTCGAGGGTGGGCTGGGTGCGCCGATGGCGCTGACCGTCAAGGCTTCGGGAGAGAGCGTGCTCGTGGAGCACACCGCGAAAAAGGTGGGCGGAGATTCCGGATGGTTGGGCGAGGACGGTGAAGCCAACTTCGAGTTGGCTGCTTGCTTGAATCAGCCGAGCATCCTGCTCAAGGTCGGGCGCCAGGTTGGGATCAACGGGGATCCCGAGGCCTTTGAGTTGCGTCAGATCCCCTACGAACCCGGGACCTCTCGCACCGAGGTCTTCGCCCTGGAGGACAATCCCCGCCTCTCGATGCAGTTTGACTTGGTGAGTCCAGTCGGATCAACGGAGGTCCGGCTACGTCACGATTGGCACGCCAACGTCGGTTCGAGCTGGCACTTCAGTGAAGTTCGCGAGGCCGGTAGCGACGTGGTTTGGGAAGGCACCCCCGCCGCGTCACTCGGCCCCGCGAGCGTCAGCGCAGAAGTGAGCTTCCTCGATCTGCTTCCGCGTGGCTTTTGTGGCTCGCTCGCCGCTGTCCAGTATGGGGCCTCGGGCTCGCTCGCTCTCGATCTAAACGAGCTTGCGGTGCTCGTCCCCACCATGAACGGTGGCTGGGAGTCGACTACGGCTTCCGGCGGCCCCGGTACGGTGGTTGAGATCGATTGGCTCGATCAATCGAACACCGTTTGGTCGACGCGCGATGACCCATCGCAAGCCTCTGAACCAGCCGCATTTCCGGATCTCGCAGGACTCGAGCTTCCTTTTGCTGTACCCGACCTGGCTGGCTTGGAGCTATCGCTCTCCCACGAATACTGGCCCGACCAACCGAGCTACGCGGAGCACGTGGCCGCGCTGCGCCCCACGAGTGGCGCTTTTGCGCGAAGCTACGCATTCTCATGCACCGAATGAGTTGTAGCGCGCTGAGCTGCTAGCCTGCGCGCGCCGAACAGCTGCGGCTAGCGCACTTGTAGGCGTCGGGGGTCGCTGTTACGAGGAAGCCATGCAGCTGAAGACTCTGTTGGTCGTCGCTTGCTTGGCGGGTTGTGCACGAGCGGAAACCCGTTTGGCGAGCGAAGCACGGCCTGACGTCAGCGAGAGTGCGGCGCTCACGCCGCCTGCGGCTGCGGAGGCGCGCACGCTGAAGCGGGCGTCGCAGCGGCTTGTTTGCGACGGCCTCACGGAGCCGCTTGAGCTCGATGCTTACGTCACGCGCGGGACGCCTGCGCTCGAGTCGTACGCGAAGGAGGTGGAGCTGCTGCTCGACCTCTACCAATCGGGCGCTTGCCAGTCTGGCGCTGTGAAGTCGAAGGTACGGACGCGTCTGATCGAGGTGAACACTGACCAACTCCGCGCCAAGGCCGACGCGGAGGGGATCGGCACCGAAACGTTCGAGGAGGGCGACCGGACCAAGGCGACGGTGGTACGCGGTCACTGGGGCTTCGTGCTCAAGTACCGTTCGGAGCGAGCCGCCATGACCATGCATCCTGGTAACTACCGCGGCCTCGAGTTGTGGTTGAGCTCGAAGATGCGCGAGCTTCGCAACCTTGCGGAAAAGCAGGAGGTCACGATCGGCGTAGTGACGGGTAAACAAGAGCTCCAGCTCTCGGAGACCCGCAGCTTCGGTCCGGCCTCAATGCGTGTCTCGCTCGAGGGGATGGTGACCTCGAGCTTCCCGTTCTACCGGCTTCAGCCGGTCGATTTGCAGGGTGGGAGCGCGGCGGTGCCAGCAAACCTTCGAGGGCTCATCGTCACGCAGCCAGGCGAGCCCTACACCGACGCTGAGCTACGCCGCATCGACGAGTTTGTCGTCTCCGGCGGAAAGGCCTTGGCACTCTATGTGAGCGCCGCAAGCCCAAAGCAAGGGCGCGCGGCGATGGACGCTACGTTGGACACGATGGGAGTGGAGCGGCTCCTGGCCGGGTACGGCATCAAGCTGAGCAATGACCTTGTGCTCGATTTCGGTCGGGCCGCATCAGTCGCTGACTTGAGCAGCGGCACGCGAACGCCCTATCCCGCAGCGGCGGTGCTTGGCGGCTCGAGCCTAACTTCCGACGGGTCGCAGCTAGACGCATCGTTTCCTCCCTTCTACCGACTGCCGCGGTTGTCCTTTCCGTTCCCCTCGAGTTTGGTCCTCGAGCCGAGTCGGCAACCCAACGCCACGCTGCGCGCTGTCGCTCGTACGTCGAACGAGTCGATTGCCATCTCGCCGAGCACGATCAACCTGACCCCGCCCATGGTGTGGCCGGCGGAGGGTGCTCGCGCGTCGCACGTCATCTCGGCATCGGTCGAGGGCTTGCTTCGCAGCGCCTTCGCAACGGACGGCGCTGTTCCAACGTCGAAGCAGCCGAGCCGAGTGCTCGTGGTTGCCTCCTCTCAGTTCCTCGCCAACCCGTTTGCACGCGCAAGCCACGCGATCCTCCCCCCTCAGCTCGAGATGATGGTACCGAACGAAGGACCGCTAGCGGCTACTGTGCGCACGTACGCATCAGACCATGGCCAGGGGATTGTGCTCTCTTTCAAGAACACGCTGGACTGGTTGCATCTGGAAGACGATTGGGCCGAGCTCTCCGCGACGGTCGCCGAATAGAGCGGCGCGGGGGCACGGCTAGGATCGCGATTGCTCGCCAATCGCCAAAGCAACGTCGGCTCGAGCTCTCTCGCTTTCGATCGCAACGAGTTGCAGTTCCGGATCTCGTCCGTTACGGCGAGGTCTGAACCTCGATGATGTCGAAGCCGGCTCCGCCCGGCCCGCCAGCTCGCACTGCGCAGGTACTTTCAATCACGGAGCAACTATCCGTATTCCAATATTGCTTATTCGACATTGAATTGAAGGTACAGGTGTAGTCACAGGAGGCATCGCAACAAACCCACTGGCGGTCTGAGTTATAGCCGCAAGCCGTATCGGTGCTGTTGGTCTTGCTTGCACCAATGAACGGACAGGATTCACCCTGGTTCTCGCCGGCTTGCCGTGAATCATTGTTGAGTGACAGAACCACGGTCCCCGTCTGCACACTATAGAGCCCTTTGGGCACGACGAACTTGGTCGACTTGGGAACGCTAAACTTCAATTCGTCTTCCGAGGTAGCAACCTCTTCCAGCTCGTCCTCGAGGCTCTCTTCATCGGACTGTTCGACGACACAGCCTACGCCTGTCATGGCGAAAGGCAGCGTGCCGAAAGCGATTAGCGAGAGGACGGTGCGAAACTTGGACGATTGGCTCATGACAGGCTCCTTGTGGAACGCGACGTTGCGTTTGAACCCTACTAAGCAATGGCGGTGCCAGCGCTCGGATCGTCGCCATTGTGCGCAATTCCATCGTTCGTCGTGCTTTTGCGCTCTCAACGTGTGTCTAGCTTCTTGGACACCGTCCAAGCTTGGCGTCCAAACCACCAGACACATAGGCCGTTTACCCGCTTCTTAATGCACTATTTTCGACTCATTGCTCATGGCACGAAGCCTGCTGAGTCGGGTAACAACTTGGGCAACGACCGCATGCAACAACCGCATGCGGCCCCCCAGTCCCACCTTCAGCTCAGGAGCTACTATGCATATCCGATCGCTACTGGTTCAGGCACTCGCCGTTAGCCTTGTCTCCTCTACCTTCGCCGCCTGCGATCAAGCGGAAGAGACTGACGAACTGGACGAACTCGACATCGCCAGCGATGAGATCGTGGCCAGCCACGGCAGATACCTGATTGCCAATGGTTATACCGGTAAAGCAAACTTCTACATCGAGGCGGAGTTCGGCAGCCAAAGCGCCCCCGTCGCTGAAATCCTCGAGTGTGAACTCACGATCGGAGCGCTGGCCGTCACCGCCAAGTGCCCCGGCGTGGCCAACCCGCCGGTGACGTTGCTGGCCGACGACGAACCGTCGGTCCGAGCAATCCGGGTAGGCTTTACCCCCATTCGTCACGCGTTGACCAACCAGGGCTACTCGATACTCTCGTTGGCGAGCCGGTCGGAACCCATTCCGATGGCCGAGGCCGTGTGGGAAAACGGACACTGGGAATGCAAAGCAAGCGAGGCCGACGTAGAGGACTGCAAGCAGACGTGCGTCGCCAACGGGGGCGGGGGCACGGTCACGGTCGACGAGGAGATCCCAAGTAACTATCTGGACCGCGAGCCGACATGCATGGTGACTTGCAAGTGTGCGGATGGAAGCAAAACGATCCACCCAGATCCGCCTCAGGTCATTGCATTCTGAAGCTAGCTACCGAGCTCCCGCCATGAGTTATGCTTCGTGGGTGTCGCAAGAGCATAGCGAGCCCGCCGTGGACTCCTACCCGGCGGGTACTGTGCTCGCCGGTAAGTACCAAGTCGAGGGCACCTTGGGGCGCGGCGCAATGGGCACAGTCGTCGCCGCCACCCATCTTGGGCTGCGAGAGCCGCGTGCCCTCAAACTGCTGCACAGCACCTGGCTGACCCACCCCGAGAAGGTGGAGCGTTTTCGACTTGAAGCGCGAGCCGCCTCCAAGCTTAGGGGCTCGCATGTTGCCCGCATCTACGACGTTGGCGAGCTCAGTTCAGGGGTGCCCTTCATCGTGATGGAGCGTCTCGAAGGCGTCGACCTCGAGAGCCTGCTTGCGGTGCGCGGCCAGTTGGAGGTAACCGAAGCGGTGACCTTCATTAGGCAAGCCTGTGAGGCGATCGAGGAGGCTCACGGGCTTGGCATCGTTCATAGAGACTTGAAGCCCGCCAATCTGTTTGCGCAACGCACGCCTGCTGGCGCACAAATCAAAGTGCTCGATTTTGGCGTCGCCAAGATTCGTATCGTGGGGCAGACCATCAGCAACACCAAGAACGGTGAGTTCATTGGGACGCCGCGGACGATGTCGCCCGAGCAAGCCCGCGGGGGCGCCTCGGTCGACCTGCGCACCGACATCTGGGCGCTTGGAGCTACGCTCCATCAGCTGTTGACTGGGACCACGCCCTTCGAAGGCAAAACGCTGGGCGAGCTCACGCACAACATTCTATTCGCTTCGCCGAGCCCGATACGTCAACGGCGCGCGGATCTGCCAGAAGCTCTCGAAGCTGTAATTCTTCGCTGCTTGGAGAAGTCACCCGAATTGCGGTTCGGTAGTGCGGCGGAGCTCGCTCTCGCACTTGCGCCTTTTGCGTCGCTCGTCGCTACGCAGGTCACGAGCCCGACGCCGCCTTCACGTCCAGGGCTCGGCCTGGGACCGCAGCTACTCATTGCCCTTGGCGCCCTGCTTGGCATAACGACCGGTACTGCGCTTTCAGCCCTGAAGGCGCGAGGCGGACAGATATCGCAAGCCAGTGAACCGTCGGCGCAAGCACGAGTCTCGACGCAAGCCATCGATCAAGCGAGCAGCGCGAGGGTGGATACGCCGGCCAGCTCTTCAGCCGCACCCAAAGGCGACAAGACCGCGACCCCTGCCCCTGGTGCGGTTGTACCGCCAATACCCGCGCGGTCACTCAAGGGCGTCGAGGCAAGCCCGCCTAAACCGGCTCCGAGCGCGGCAAAGGACGCGTTCGGGGACAGCCGTCTGTAAAGTCCTACGCGAATATGATTGGCGGCTCGCTAGAGTCATGCGCGTAATTAGCAGCGCTGGGAATGCACGAGCGAACAATGCCTCAAGACTCCAGAAGCGCAGGAACATGACTCGGCGATTCGCCTTGCTCATCGGAGCACTTTTGTCGGCTATCGCTGACCCGCATTGGAGTGACGCCCAACCAGTGGCATCCGATGCCCCGGCGATCTCGCAGGCGCAACTGCGCTTCAATGAAGGGCTGGCGCTGCTACGCGCCGGAAAGTTCGCGGAAGCGTGTCCGAAGCTCGAAGAGAGCGTGCAACTCGAACCAGCTGCCGGGTCGAAGTTTCGGCTCGGCGAGTGCTACGAAGGGCTAGGCCGTTTGGCCGCCGCTTACCGCGTCTTCCGCGAGGTCGAGGGCGACACGCGGGTGGAAGCTCGAACCGATCGGGAGGCGCAAGTTCGGGCAAAACTAACCGAGCTCGAGCCCCGGCTAGCCTGGCTCATCGTCCGTGCGCCCGAGCAGGTCCGCTTGCTTGACGGCTTCGCCCTTGAACAGGACGGGCAGCCGCTATCCGCCGAGGATCTCAGGGCCGTGCGGATCCCTACCGATCCTGGGGAGCACGTATTCGTTGCTTCGGCGACCGATCATGTTTCAGCGCGCATGGTGCTCGTTACCAGCGCGAATGCCCCCACTGAGCTTCAGATCCCTTTGCTCGTTCGAGCTCTGACCCAACCACCCATCGCCCAGCCAAGCCTCTCACCGCAGCTGCCCCCTCCCCCATTGCCTGAAAACACGCCGCTGGACACGGGGCTGAGCGCTGGCCGCGTTACCGCGATTGTACTGTTTGGTCTGGGAGCGGCCGGTGTTGGTCTTGGTGCTACCTTCGCCATCGTGGCGAAGGTTCAGTGGGACGATGCCCAAGCGGGTTGTGTCGCGGGGGCGTTCAACCGGTGTTCAACGCAAGCCATCGAGGTGGGTGAGCAAGCCAATGGTAGTGCTGTAGCAGCAACTGCACTCATTATTGCTGGGGCGGCCTCCTTGGCCGGCGGGCTGGGGTTCTGGTTGGCTTTCCCGGGCGATCCAGCGAGCCCCGCGCTGTCTGTCAGCTTTCAACCGCCAACGCACGGACTCGGCACGATCGCGCGCGCTGAATGGACGTGGCCATGACGCTAATTAAGTATCTAGGGCTCACTCTCGCGACAACCAGCCTAAGTGGCTGCTGGCTCGTATGGGGTATTGAGCCACTGTCGAATGATGGCGCAGGTGCGCAGGCCGGCGCCGGAGGAACGGCGGGCAGCGGGTTGGGTGGAGCGGGTGGAACGGGTGGAACGGGTGGAACGGGAGGAGGAGGGGGCGAACCTTCGTGCACAAAGGCTGAAGGGACATCCGGCCCGTTCAGCTTGCTTGCCCACTGTCGTGGTCTTGCAGGCCATAGGCTCTCAGCCGACGGCAGCGGGGTCGTGCTCGCGGGTAGCTTGGTCGGCAAAGACGGGAGCTTCGTGCAAACCTTCTCCACGGATGGGACCCCGATCCAACACCTCGAGCTAGCCGGGGCCGAAGAGCTATCGATCGAACTCTACGGTGCAGGGAATGGTCGAAAAATCATGGTCGGCGGCGCCGTAGCGCAGACGGATACCCTCGCCTTACTCGACTATCGCTCGGCGGTTTGCAACGGCGAGCACTGTGGCTTCCTGGTCAGTTTGGATGCCGGGCAGCTTGGGCTCAATGGCCCCCCGCTATTCTGGGACGCAGGGCCGACAGGCACCATCGTGGTTGAAGATGTAGGGGTGGCTCAGGTCAAAGAGTACGAAAACGATCGATTTGTGGCCGTCACCGGGACCATGAAAGGCTCGCTGAACCTGCTCGAAAGCTTGAACCCACTCAGTTCCCCTACCGAGGCGATCTTCCTCGTCACCGCGAACATCCAGACGGGGATGCCGCAAGATGCCTGGCAAAGCGTGGCCGATAATCCGAGCGGAAGACCGCAGTTATCTTTCGGACGAAAGGAGGACGAGCAGTTTCGTCTTTATGTTTCTGGTAACGCGACGCTCGCCGGCAAGGACCAGGCGACTTGCAGTGAGGTTGATCCAGATACGAGTGTGATTCAAAACTCGGATGTGACGGACGGCGGGGTTGCGAGTGGCATCGCGAGAACGTCTTCAGGAATCGTGTGTGCTCACGTAAGAGCCAACCAGCTATGGCTGCGGGCGTTTACGGAGGGAGTTTTCGCTGACGCCGGTGGCCCTTACGATCTCGTCAGCGCTCGGCTCGCTGCGGCGGGTGACGATGTTTACGTGGCAAGCAGTTACTCCGGCACGCTCGAGGTTGGCCCACAGGCGGTCGTGAGTGCGGGAGGGCGAGATGCGGTGTTGCTGCGTGTCGACGGCGCAACGAAGCTGACCACGCCGCTGGCTATTTCGCCTGGGGCAGCACAGGATGACGAGCTTACCGACGTGACCGCCGTGCAATCGCAAAGCGGCTCCACCATCTACCTGCTCGTCAACTTCGAGGGCACCTATGACTTCGGAGGGACGTTGCTCGAGGCCGAGCCTGGCGGTAGCTCCTTCCTCGCGGCGATCAAGCTCTAGGCTGCCCGCTCGACTCAGGGCTGCGGCCGGAGCAAGAGCGCTACCGGGTCCAACGCGACCGTCACGAGCGCGGTCAGTACAGCCACCAATAGGCCAAGCGCGGCTCCGATCGCCCATCGCCTCGGCCTCAGCGTAGCGTGCTCACTTGGCTGAGCTACTTGTTGCTTCGGCGCTGCGACCTTGGCGGCTGGATGGCTCTGGATAGCGGTGCGTTGGGCAACCAGCTCCGCCCTTGGAGCGACGGGCACGCTCTGCGCGACAACGTTGGCAGGCTGGATAACGCCCGGCGGAGGATCGAACGTGGCCAAGCAGGCCAGCAACCCATCGAGCGAGGGCCGCCTCGCACGATCGGTTGCAAGCATGGCAGCGACGAGGTCCAGCAGGCGCTTGGGCAGATCAGGTCGCAGTTCCGCGAGCGGCAATACCGCGCTTGAAGAGAGCTGCTTGACGTATTGACCTAAGTTGGCCGCTTCAATCGGTCTGCAACCTGCAAGGCACTCGTAGAGCACGACGCCCAAGGCGAACACATCTGCACGAGCGTCGGTATCTGCCTCACCAAAGGCTTGCTCCGGTGCCATATAGCAAGGCGTTCCTAGCGTTGCCCCAGTCGAGGTAACCGGCCCGGGAGCGCCCTCTCGCTGCATCATCTTGGCGATGCCAAAGTCGAGCAGCTTTGGCATCACGAGTCCCCACGGTGTCCGAGCGAGAAAGATGTTGTCCGGCTTGATATCCCGGTGAACGATGCCGTGCGCGTGAACCGCGGCGGTCGCTCCCACGATTGGACCCAAGAGCGCTGCTACTTCACGCAAAGCCATCGGTTCACGGTCTGCAAGACGACTGCCCAGCGTCTGACCCTCCAGCAGCTCCATGACCAGCCCGAGCGTTCCGTCCCCCAGCTGAAACACATCGAGCACTTCAACCAAGTTGGGGTGAACAAACGCGTTGGCGATGCGTGCTTCAGCCAAGAACCGAGCGCGAGCATCTTCTCGCTTGAGTGCCGGACCTACCAACAGCTTGACGGCGCGTTTGACGCCTTCCACTCGATCGAGGACCGACCATACCTCACCAAAGCCACCAGTACCGAGGTGGGCGATGGTTTCGTAACGTGCGACGAGCAGCTCGCCGGCCTTCACGGAAGACCGTGTTCGCGCAGCTTGTTGTAAAGGCTCGCACGACTGATGCCAAGCAGCCGCGAGGCCTTCGCGCGGTTACCTTCAGCCGCTTTCAACGCCCTGCTAATTGCTTCCTTTTCAGCCGCGCGCATCGACTCGTCGAGCGGGCGCACCTGTTCCACCGGGCGGTGCTCACTGATGCTGCTCAGTTCGGCTACCAGCGATTCGAACGGCGAAACATCCGAGACGCTGCGCTGGACGTCCGCTTCCGTGATCAGCTCTCCGGAGCCCAACACGACGAGCCTCTCGACGAAGTTCTGCAGCTGCCGCACGTTACCCGGCCACCTCATGCGACGAATCAGGTTGAGCGCCTCGAGCGAAATGCTCATATTCCCCCGCTGGTTTTCGCGGGCGAAGCGCGCACAGAACTGCACCGCCAGGAGTTCGAGGTCGCGGCCGCGAGCTCGCAGCGGAGGTACCCATAGCGGCACGACGTTGAGCCGGTAGAACAGATCCTCGCGGAAGGTCCCTGCCTTTACCATCGCCTCGAGATCACGATGGGTTGCAGCCACGAAGCGAACATCCGCTCGAAGCGGTGCTACTCCACCGAGGCGCTGATATTCCCGCTCTTGAATAAGCCGCAACAGCTTGGCCTGAGTAGCGGCAGTGATCTCTCCGATCTCATCGAGGAACAGCGTGCCTCCTGAGGCTGCCTCCACCCGTCCGATCTTTCGAGCAACGGCCCCGGTGAATGCCCCTTTCTCGTAGCCAAACAGTTCGCTCTCCAGCAGGGACTCGGGCAACGCAGCGCAATGCAATGCCACGAACGGCCCCTGCGCTCGCGGACTCATCTGATGGAGGGCCTTGGCAACGAGTTCCTTGCCGGTGCCAGTCTCCCCTCGAACGAGAACCGTCGCCATCCCCGTTGCAGATCGGGCAATCATCTCACGAACGCGATCCATCACCGACGATGTCCCAAGGAGGTTCGCCATAGGTTCGATCGAAAGCGGCTCGTGCGAGGTCTTCTCGTATTGAAGAAGCAGCGTCTGGCGTACGCACAAAAGAGCTTCTTCCCGCTCGCTCGAGCGCAGTACCGCAACCGGAAGCTCAGGCAGGTGTTGGCGAACCTTCTCGATCAGTGCGGCGTACGCGGCCTCTTGCGCAGCCTCGATCAAGACGATGTCGAACGCGCGCCGGCTAACCGCATCCCAAACGGCCTCGGCGGTACTGAAGAATGACGCGGATATCTCACTATTGGCCAGGACTCCGGCCCAGTGGTTAGAACCAACCACGACGGCTCTAACTCCAGCGGGGATGGCACAAGGCTCTCTGTCCGTTCGCACGGCGCCACTATAGCCCGCTTCGTTCCAGCCGTTGCCTCGCTTTGCCCGAGCTTCGCTGGTGGCCGCCAGCTCCGACGGCGCACCTTGCTCGACGAGCTTGACGTAGACGGATTGCCGTAGCCCTCGAGCGAGCGATACACGTCGCGGGCGAGCTTCTCTTCCTCTCGCATGAACAGAAGGGATTCGACCTCAAGCTCGGAGAGTGAAACCGACGCACCTCACCGCCAGAGGCATCGTTCGACCCGCTGCCAGTGCCTCTCCGGGGCCGTGCCCCGCGCAACTCGTGACCGACCGCCGATAGCCATCGCATGAACAGGATTCGCTCCTCTGTCCGTAAGAGTCCGGCTGCTGAAGAAGGATTCGACGTCGACCGACAAAAGCTCGTTCGCTCAGAACAGCTGCTAGCGTCTCGCTGTTCCTCTACTTCTGCCTGCTGGTCTTCACGTTCTTGAGCGTATCTTTGGGGAACGTTGGAGCAGGCCAGCAGTTTCTCGACTGAGCGCGCGTTGTGGCTCAATCGAACAATCGTAAGTGAGCGATTGTCGCTCGAGCCGCTGCTAGCGCTGCATGGGCAGGCGATGTTCGAGCCTCTGCAGGCGGCTGCGCTATACACCTGGATCTCGGCCACTCCGCCGGCGACGCAAGCGGCGCTGGCCGCGCGTTGGCTGCGCAACGAGTCGCGCCTGGCGCCCGACGGCAGCAGCGCATGGCTGGCGTGGGCGGTGCGCTGGGGCGACGAACTCGTCGGCAAGCTCGACGCTGAGATCACGGCCGATAACGTCGCCAGCAACGTCGGCTATCTTTTCTTCGTCGATCACTGGGGCAAGGGCCTCGCGAGCGAAGCCGTGCGCGCGCTTTCGGACCGCCTGATTGTGGACGGCGTGCGCGAGCAGCACGCGACGGTGACCGTCGGCAATCACGCCTCCTGCCGCGTGCTCGAGAAATGCGGCTTCGAGCCGAACGGGCTTTTGCCGGCGAACGACGTCATCCGTGGCGTCGCCCATGACGACCTTGCCTACGTACGACGCGGCTAACCGCCAGCGGCCGCACACGCCGAGAACGCTCGCGTAAGCGCCTCTCGCTCGAGACCAAAACCGACGACCACCAAGCGGCTGGTGCGCGGCTGCTCGTCCCACGGCTCGCCGAAGCTGAGTTCGAACCGATCGGCGACGCCCTGAACGATCATGCGGGTGGGCAAGCCCTCGACCGCGAGGATGCCTTTGGAACGAAGCAGACGGCCGGAGAAACGCTCGAGCTCGGTCTCCATGAACTCAGCGAAAAGGTCGCCGTCGAGCTCACCGTCGAGAACCAGGGAGATCGATTCGAATACGTGTTCGCTCGTGCGCCTTGGCGAAGGCTGCGCTGGCGCGAAGTCGGCGCGTCTTTGCGCGAGCAGGGCCTCTAGCGTTGCAAACGCTGGGTCATCGAACTCGCCACGGCTAGCGGTGGCGATCAGGGCAGCGCCGTTGTGCTCTTCGATCAAAGCTCGGGCGCGAAGGCGCGCTTCGGGCGCGCATTGATCGACCCGCGAGAGCACGACGACATCGGCGAAGCCCACTTGCTCGAGCGCGAGTTCGTACGCCGAGAGCACCTCCATACGCGTCGCATCGACGACCGTGATGATGCCGTCGAGCGTATGCGCTCCGTGCGGCGCGCTGCCAGCGACGGCGTGCACGACCCCCGCGGGCGAGGCTGCTCCGGAGGTCTCGACCACGATCCGTTTCGGCGGAAGTGGAGCCGAAGCGAGTTCGGCGAGCGCTCGTACGAGCTCGGCTTGGGTCGAGCAGCACACGCAACCGCCGGCGATTTCGATTATGGCGCGCACCCGTGCACTGAGCAGCGCGCCATCGATCCCGACCTTGCCGATCTCGTTCACGATCACCGCAATCTCCCCGCGCTCGACGTCGGCGAGCCAGCGGTTCACCAGCGTGGTCTTGCCGGCACCAAGAAACCCGGTCACGACCGTTACCGGCGTTGGTGAGGATTCGGCCATTGGGACATGCTCGCGATTCACGTACGCGAGCGCAAGCCGAGGGAGCGCTACAGCCTCGAGCGCACCACCACCGCGAGCACGAGCACCACCGCGACAGCCATTCCAAAGAAGGCCGCGCGGCGCTCGCGCGGCGGTAGCGTGCGGAAGGCGGGCTCACTCAGGTTGGCGCAAAGGCCAATCGTCACCAACGCTGGAACGGCTAGCCCAAGCAATGCCGAGGCCGCGAAGGCGAGCAGCAGACCCAGCGTTGCGCCCACCAAGGTGCGCAGCGTCTTCAAATGATGGCGACGCATCACGCCGACGAGCAACGCGAGAAACACGAGATCGCCCACACCGAGCAGCAGGCTGAGCGCGTTGGTTCCCGGCACGGCTACAGCCAGCGCAAAGACCGAGAGAGCGCGCTCGCTGGCGGCGATCGAGTGCGTTGGCCCCTCGGGGCTGAGCACCGAAGCAACGTCCGCGGCAGCGGCCACCACCGAGGCGGGCAGCACGTGGCCAGGCGATGCAATCCGCTCGCCCACCGCCGAGCCGAGCGCCCGACCGATCACGAGCAGCGCGGTCACTTGCAAAGCGAGCGTAAAGCGATCGAGCCCCACGCGATCGACGACCACGAGCAGCGCTGCCGCGCCTGCGAGCATCGCCAGCGTGATTGGCCCCGCAAGCGGCAGGAAGTCGCGGTCTTGCGCTGGTCTGCGCAAAAACATCGCCACTAACACCACGACGATGCCCCAGGCTGTCGCGCACAAATCGGCGAGCGCGGCGGGCACTGGCAAGGACGGCGCAAGCCAAGCGAAAGCGCTGGAGGCCAAGCCAAGCGCAGCTGGCACCAGCACGACCTCCAGCCGCTTCACCGCTTGATCGCCTTGTCGTGCTCGGCGAGGGACTCACTGAAGGTGTGCCTTCCGCCTCCCTTGGCGACGAAGAAGAGGTAGTCGGTGTGGGCGGGCGCGAGCACCGCGCGCAGCGAGCGTTCACCGGGGTTGGCGATCGGGCCGGGCGGCAGCCCCACGTTGGTGTAGGTACTGTATTGGTTTAGCTTGTCGCGGTTCATCGCCGGCGTGACTTTGCCTTCAAAACCTTTGCAACTCGGCACTTCGGTGGGCCGGCGCAAACAGTCGTAGGCGCTCGATGGATCGGACTGCAGCAACTTTGGCGTGAAGCTGTCCCTGGTCAAGCGGTTGAGAAAGACGCTGGCGATGATCGGCCGCTCATCGTCAACGGCGGCTTCCTTCTCCACCAGCGACGCCAGCGTGAGGATCTCGAAGCGGCTCCAACCGAGCTCGTTTTGCAAGGCGAGCAACGCCGGCTCGTGGTCTTCGGCGATGCGAGCCCAGCGCCGATTCGACTCGCGCACCATGCGCTCGAGCACGCTCGCGGCCTCGCAGTTCTTGGGGAACTCGTAGGTGGCCGGGAACAGGTAGCCCTCCGCGCTCTCGATCGGCTTGGTCGTGCCTTGCACCTCCAGCCGCTTGAGTTCCTGTGGGTCACGCGCGATGCGTAGGAACTCGGAGCGCGAAACGACGCGCAGCTTCTCCAAGCGCTCGGCGATCGCGAACATGGTGAAGCCCTCGGGGATGGTCACCTTGACCTTGGGCCGCCCATCCGAGCGCGCGAGCAGTTGGCTGAGTTCACGCGGGCTGGCACCGCCGTCGACGAGGTGGTTGCCCGGAGCGAAGCTGCGGGGCGAAAGCCAAAGGTAGACGGCCATCAACGCGCGGCTAGAGACGGCCCCTTGGTCGTGCAAGAGCGCAGCGATCTCGCTCGAGCTCGCGCCCTCAGGCACATCGATCTCGAGCGCCGATCCTGCGAGCGGGCCCTCGGCTTCGGCGAAGCGGGCCAGGTAAACGCCACCACCGAGTACAGCGACCAGCAGCGCGCACAGCCCGACGATCACGGCCTGCCAAGCCCGCGACAGCTGCCAAAAGGAACGCCGCTGCGGCGCCGATTTGCGGTTCGCGCCCGACGGCCGCGACTCGGGCTTTTGCGACCCCGGCGCACGGGCTCTGGCTGGCCGGGCTTTGGGCGCCGCCCGAACGTTCGCTCGCTTCACCCGCGAGCCCTGGGCTTTGAGGGAAGTCCGCGTCGCATCGCGCGCAGCCTAGCGCGTCACCTCGCGCTTGCGAGTCTTTTTCCCATTCGCCGAAGGTCGGGTATAGGCCGGCAATGGCCGCTCTCCTGCCGCTTCCCCGAGTGCTCGTCCCTCACCCGCACGTGCGAGTCGACGACGCGATCCTGGCCGGCAGTCCGCATGTCGTGGGCTCGAAGGTCCCCGTCCGCCGACTCTGGGCCTGGCATCGCAGTGGCATCACGGTGGAAACGCTGGTGCGCCGCTACCCGAACCTCGGGCCCGGCAAGATCCTTGATGCGCTCTCCTTCGCCTACGACAACGTCGACGTGATCACCGCCGACCTCGATCGCGAGCAGGCCGTGCTCAGCGACCAAACCAAAACGGCAGCACCGGTTCCGACCAACCAACTTGCGTTGCCCTTCTCCGGCGAACCAGCCAGCCCAACGCCGGCGAAGCCCAAAGCGAAGCGGCGCTGAGCTGTCCCAGCTCGCACCAGCAAGCCATTCGCACTGTAAGAATTCAGCCTTACTTGAACGGCCAAACGAGAACTGCGGGCGCCAAACAATGAGCGGCGGCTCGTGAGCCGCTATTGACCGCTAATGCGTCCTTTACAGCGCGCGGCGGACCGGACTAAAGAGCGTCGCGCGGGGCCAGTATGAGCCCGTCTTTGCGCTGGGGGTTTTCGGTCGAGCCCCAAGTCGGAGTGGCTCGGGGGTTTTGAGATGCCCGCGCCTTCCACGGTGTGGGGCTCTTGAATGCACAGGTACGCAAGACTCTACTTGCGCAAAAGTCACGCGGTTTAGGGCCTCTACGGCCCGCCATTTTGGAGGTTTTCATGAAGGTCAGTCGCTGGAAGGTCGTTGCTCTCCCCGTCGCTTTGTTCGGCGTTGCTTCTCCCATGCTCGCCAACTGCGATGCTCTCTCGGGCCTCGCCAAAGACCCGTCCAAGCTCGGTGAACTCGCTGAGGGTTGCCCCGAGTACGACAAGGCCGACTTCTCGGGTATGCAGCTCGACGCCAAGATGAAGGGTCTGCTCGATGCCTCCGCCAAGTTCGACAAGCTGGCCGTCGAGATGGAGCTCGGCCTGATTGAGTCCTGCGGCGAGCTCGGCAAGGCGCTCGGCATGAAGGAAGAGGAGCTCAAGGCTGAGGCCGGTGGTGGCGAAGGCGCCAAGAAGGCCTGTGAAGCTGTGGCCGGCAAGCTGGACGCCTTCATGAAGGCGAACCTCGATGCCAAGCTCAGCATCACCATCACGCCCCCCAAGTGCTACGCGTCGATCGACGCGATGACCTCCTGCCTCGCTGACTGCGGGAGCCCGGTGAGCCCGGGTGAATTCAAGGCCTCCTGTCAGGGCGGCGAGCTCTCCGGTGAGTGCAGCGGCAAGTGCGAAGGCTCCTGCAGCGTGGACGCAGGCGCTGAGTGCAAAGGCACCTGCGGTGGCTCCTGCTCCGGCAAGTGCGACGTGAAGTTCAGCGGCAAGTGCGGTGGCAAGTGCAACGGTAAGTGCGACGGCAAAGACTCCAAGGGCGCCAAGTGCGCTGGCACCTGCGATGGCTCCTGCGACGCACAGGCTGAAGGCTCCTGCGGCGGCACCTGCGAAGGCAAGTGCGACGTGAAGTGTGAAGCCAAGGTCACCGGCGGCTGCTCGGGTCAGTGCACCGGCGGCTGTGACGTGGAGTTCAAGGCCCCGAGCTGCACGGGCGAGTTCAAGCCGCCGAAGGTCAGCATGGAGTGCCAGTCGCAGTGCGCCGCCAAGGCCGCTGGCAGCCTCAAGTGTGATCCCCCGGGCCTCACCGTTCTCGTGAACGGCAAGTCCTCGGCGGAGCTCACCACGGTGATCGCCGGTCTCAAGAAGGCCCTCCCGAAGATCGTGGAAATCAACCTCGGCAAGGGCAAGGCCCTGATCAAGGCTGGCGCAGACCTCGGCACGCAGATCAGCGGCTCGGTTGACGCCATCGGCAAAGCCAGCGCCAAGGCTGCTCTTTGCGCTGGTATCGCCGCCAAGGGCGTCGCCACGGCAGCAGCCGGCGTGACCCTCTCGGTGGACGTCAGCGTCAAGGTCAGCGGCTCGGCCACTGGCAAGGTTGGCGGCTGAGGCTAGCTCACCAGCCTCACACGGTTGGTTGAAACGGAAACGGGCGGTTCCTGAGAGCCGCCCGTTTCGCTTTTGTTGGTCAGCTACTGAGGCACGACCAGCGGCGCTGTCTGCGGCGCGGCGGCTCCTTGCGGCGCGCCTTCGGCAGTCCCGTCAACGCCGTCGCAGTTCTGATCGATCCCGTCTCCCAGCGTGTCGGGAGCCGCGGGGAAGCGCTGAGGGTCGTGGTCCTCACAATCGATCGGCCTGCCGTCCGAAGCGCCACCGCGACAATCCACAGCGCCATCGCGATCCGCGTCTTCACACATCGCCGCCGGTCGCTCGACTGGCATGGGCATCGCCATTCCGTAGCAGGCCATCAGTGTGACCATCGTCACGCCCGCAGCAGCAGCCTTTGCTACCGATCGGAGCGCCGAGCCCGAGGCTTCACGTTTGCCGCAGTGGGGACAAGCAGCCAAACTCTGCGGGACAAAGCCCCCACAACCTTCACACGCTGACAGAACAGCCATCATTCCTCCGAATGCTCCAACGGACGGGAGCGCTCGCAGCTTACGCGCCCAAGCGACGACTCTGCACCTCTCGCTGCGGCGAACTCGGCCTCATGCCTCAATCAGGCGCTAGATCCCCGCCTGCTCGCCCCCGGCACCAACCACCGCGAAGGACATCGTCGCGGTGGAGCGAGCCCAAGCGAAGCGACCCTGCGGCGTAACCAGAATCAGCCCTGAAGCGCCCTGCAGCCGCTCTTGCAGCCTCGTTACAGCGAGACGGGCGGCCTGCTCGGCCGACTCGCCGGCTCGCAGGTAGCTGGCCGCCAATTGCGAGAGCCCGAGCTTCAAGATCGCCTCGCCATCCCCGGTGCAGCTGACCGCGCAGGACGAATCGTCCGCGAGCGTGCCAGCCCCAATGATCGGGGAATCGCCCAAGCGCCCCACGCGCTTGCCCAACGTACCGCCGGTGCTGGTGCCCGCGGCGAGCTGCCCTGCAGCGTCTACCGCTACCGCGCCCACGGTTCCACCAGCCCAGCCGCCACTCCCGCCGTCGGCGCGGAACTTCGCCAAGGCGGCCCGTGCTTCCTCGGTCACCAGCGCCTCAGGCTCCACCTCGGCGAAACCGCGCTCGAGCGCGAAGGCACGCGCCCCCGGCCCAACGTAGAGCACGTGCCGACCTTCCTCGAGCACGGCGCGCGCAACCTCGATCGGGTTGCGAAAGCTCGCTAGCGCTCCCACCGCGCCGGCCGCGAGATCGGACCCGCGCATCAGGGAAGCGTCATGCGAGACCTGCCCCTCGGCGTTGAGAGCCGCTCCGGTACCGGCGTTGAACTGCGGCAAGTCCTCGAGCACCTTCACTGCGGCTTGCACTGCATCGAGCGCCGAGCCGCCTTCTCTGAGCCGCTGATAGCCGGCCCGCGCCGCTGCGCGACAGCCCTCCACATGCAACTCGCGCCGCTCGCTGGGGACGTTGCCGGCTCCACCGTGAACCAGCACCAACGGAAGCAAAAGCCCGCCACCCGACTCTACGCTCATGGTGGCTGAGCATAGGTGAATCGCAGCTGAAAACTGGATCAACCTTGCCTCTTCTGTCTAAACCGGGACGATGAAACGAGCTGTGTTCGCCACTGCGCTGTTGGGGCTTCTGCCGGGGTGCCTTTCGCTTGGCATCCCTTCTGAATCCAGCGGCACTGAAGAAGAGGAGTCCGTGCCGGAGGCAGACCTCGTCGCGATCGGTACCTACGAGGTCGACGCCGAGCGCGTTGCCAGCGACTGCGGTGAAGGCACGATCGTACTAGCGCCCTCCTGGACCTTCGAGACCACGCTGAGTGAGGACGAAGAGGGCGAGCAGATCTTCTGGGACACCGGCAGCGGGCCCAAGCCGGGCGAGCTACGCAGCGACAAGCTCTCCTTCTCCTTTGACGCGACCATCGTAAGCGACCTGCGCAGCCCGGCGACTGACGACGACTGGCTACCACCTTGCCGAATTCGCCGCGTTGATTCGCTGGACGGAGCCTTCGATGAGGACGACGCTGAGCGCAGCAAGTGGAAGGGCAGCATGAGCTTTCACTTCGAAGCGACCGAGGGCTCCGACTGCTCCGACATGATCGGCCAGCCAGGCTTTTACGGTCAGCAGGTCATCCTCGGTAAGCTGCCTTGTGACGTCCGCTACGAGGTCAACGCGTTTGGCGTCAGCGAGGAATGAACCTGCAAAAGAAAAGGGCGCTCCAGCCTTTGCCAGAGCGCCTCGGCCCACGTGGGGGCTCGGTCAGAAGACGGATAGCTCAGCTAGGCTGAGCGTCCCTCCACGTGAAGACCGTTGAGATTGTGCATGTTCTTTCCCTCCTCCGGCTGGGCCGGCACCCCAAGCGTTTCCGACGTCACCGTTGGCGCGCGTCAGGGGTGTTTCACGTTGTTGTCGACCTTGTGAGCAAGGTAGACGCCTTCATCTGCGGTGCCAGGGTGCTCCCCAGCGAGACCATCCTCGGAATGTCCAGCCGCAGACCTTCCGCCAGTGGCGGAGTTGCAGCGAGAGCGTAGCACCCGAAGTCAGGCCGTCCACTTCGAGGGGTTCTTTGGTAAGGTGCGCGCGCGGTGCCTACAATACCCCTCAATACCCTCCTTCCTTGGCTACTTGGGCTCGTCGGTTCGCTCACAGTGATGGGCGTGGTGCGCAAGCGCCTGCTTGGTCAACAACGAGCCATCGCGTCCTGGCTGCTCGCCTTCGTCGCCGTCTTCTGTTTCGGCATGCTCGCCGGGAAGATGGGCGTGGCCCTGCCTCAGGTCGCCTCCGATTCAGCACATGTGCGCGGGCTCGACGTGGTCAAAGCCGGCCTGGCCGTCTTGGCGATGAGCCTCATCTTCTTCGAAATGAAGCGCGCCGGGGAGAAGCGCTTCGTGGCCGAGAAGTGGAAGCGTTTCATCGGCGTGACGATGGGCGTCGCAGGCATCGTCCTCTACTTCAACAGCTTCAAGTTCGGCTATCCCAAGTACTTCCACCGCTGGGACCAGTATCACTATTACATGGGGGCCAAGTACTTCCCCGAGATCGGCTACGACGGTCTCTACAAGTGCTCCACCATCGCCCAAGACGACATCGGCCGAGTCTCGGTGGACGTGGAAGGCAACGGCAAGTTCCGCAGCTTCGATCTGCGCGCCGAGGTGCGTAAGAGCGACAAGAAGATCCGCAACCTGGGCGGAGACAACTTGCTGATCAAGGTGGATGACCTCTTGGCCAACCCCTCCATCTGCAAGGACCGTTTCTCCCCCGAGCGCTGGGAAGAGTACAAGAAGGACGTCACCTTCTTCTCCACCCAGTGTTACGTGGATAGCTACTGGACGCAGATGCAACAGGATCACGGGTACAACCCGCCACCTGTTTGGACGTTAGCGGGCTACTACTTAGGTAACTGGGTGCCAACCTCGGTGCGCAACATGCAGGCCCTAGCGGCGATCGATGTTGCCTACCTGCTCGCCACCTTCATCGCGATTTACTGGGCATTCGGTTGGCGCGTCTTCGCCATGGCCGGCATCTTCTTTGGCTGTCAGAGTTCGGCGCCCTTCTTGTGGACGGGTGGAGCGCTATTGCGCCAAGACTGGCTGTTCTTCTTCGTCTTTGCCGCCTGCTTGGCACGTAAGCGCTACTTCGCCCTGGCGGGTGCGTCGCTCGTCTATGCAGCCCTGTTGCGCGTGTTTCCGGGCTTGGCGGTCGCCGGCTGGCTGATCGTCGCGGGCCTGCACATCTTCCGCCATAAGCGCATGCACAAGGACCACGTGCGCATGCTGATCGGCGGCACCGCCGCAGCCGTGATCCTCATCGGCTCGAGCGCTGCGGTGGTCGGCCCGGACTCGTACACAAAGTTTTTCAAGCACACGATCGAGGTGCACGACAAAACGCCGCTCACCAATCATATGGGCCTGCGCGTCATCCTCGGCCACGACATGGGCTTCGAGGGCTCGGGGCGCATGCGCTACTCCAAGGACGGCTCCAAGACCGATCCGTTCGAGGGTTGGAAGTCGGCGCGCGTGAAGCGCTACAACGACTACAAGCCTGTCGCCTACACGGTATTCGCGACCAGCCTTCTGGCCTCGATCTTGGTGATGCGGCGAACCAAGAGCATGTGGGTCGCACAGGCGCTAGGCGGTATTTGGATCATCCTGGGTAGTCAGCTCACCTGCTATTACTACTCTTATATGTTGCTCTTGGCCGTCCTCTCCAAGGTCAGGCGCAGCACCGAAATATTCCTATTGGGCATGGCCGCCATGAGTCAGGTTGGCTGGCGCAGCATCGGCTACAACGACGACCGCTACATGTACCTCTCGCTGATCTCGTTGCTGGTCAGCTACGTCGTCATGTTCATGTTGGCACCGCGTGAGCTACCGAACTGGAACCCGCGCAAGGCCACCCTCAAGTGGTACGACAAGCTCTCCGGCGCTCGGCTCGGTACGCTCGTGAGCCTGCCCCCGGGGCTCGTGATGATGGTGATGGGCGCCATTCGGCAGGACTACTCGACCATCTTGATGGCGGCGGTCCCGGTCCTCGGCGGCGTGGGCCTCTGGCTCTACGCCGAGAGCCTCGCCAAGCGTCCGAAGCCCAACTCCCCTAGCCCTTCCACCCCGGCGAAGAGCCCGGTGCTCGAGGCAGCATGAGCGAACAAGAAGTAGCCCCCGAATTGAAGGAGGCCGCAGCTGGCGCCTTCCGTCGCGTGCCGCGGACCGGCGTCATCTTCGTCATGGGCGAGGCGGCTCGTCTTGGCTACACCTACTCGGCGGATCCCGGCGAGGACGACTGGTGCAACCTCGGGCAGGGCATGCCGGAGACAGGTCCGCTCCCCGGCTCACCCGAGCGCTGTGAGAGCGTCGCCATCGCCGTCGGCGATCAGGAATACGCCCCGGTCGCCGGCGTCAGCGAGCTGCGTGAGACCATCGCCTCGCTCTACAACAACCTCTACCGCAAGGGCATGCCCTCGCAATATACGGCGGAGAACGTCGCCGTCTCTGGCGGAGGTCGCACAGCGCTCACGCGCGCAGCCGCCGCGCTGGGTCAAATCAACCTCGGGCATTTCCTACCCGACTACACAGCCTACGAAGAGCTGCTGGACGTCTTCCGCCTGTTCTCCCCCATTCCCATCTTGCTCGAGGGTGAACGCCAATACGACTTCTCGGTACGTGACCTGCGCCGAGAAATATTGGGCCGCGGGCTAGGCGGCATTCTGATGAGCAACCCGTGCAATCCCACCGGTAAGCACGTGCGCGGTGAGGAGCTGGCAGCGTGGGTCAACGTCGCTCGTGAGCTCGACTGCACGATGTTGATGGACGAGTTCTACTCGCATTACCTGTACGGCGTCCCGGGCACCGCGCCGATGGAGAGCGCTGCGCGCTACGTCGAGAACGTGAACGCCGATCCGATCGTGATCTTCGATGGTCTGACGAAGAACTGGCGATACCCCGGTTGGCGCGTCACGTGGACGGTCGGCCCCAAGGACGTGATCGACGCGGTCGCCAGCGCCGGCAGCTTCCTCGACGGCGGTGGCTCCAAACCGATGCAACGCGCCGCGATTCCTCTGCTCGAGCCGGCCAACGTCGAGCGCGAGACGGCCGCCATTCACCGCAGCTTTTCGAAGAAGCGTCAGCTGATGCTCGAAGGTCTGCGGCGCATCGGCGTAACGGTGGACGTGCCGCCGGAGGGCACCTTCTACTGTTGGGGTTCGGTGGCGAATTTGCCCGCGCCGATCAATGACGGCATGGCCTTCTTCCGGGCTGCGCTGGAGCACAAGGTGATCACCGTGCCGGGCCAGTTCTTCGACGTAAACCCTGGGAAACGCCGGGCCGGCCGAGCATCACGCTTTGCGCGGCATGTGCGCTTCTCGTTCGGTCCGTCGGAGGAGGTGTGCGTGCGCGCACTTGGCCGCTTGGAAAAGCTCGTGACGAGCCTGCGCTAGCGGTTGCGTTCGTGGACACGCGTGGAGTTCGTCCGTTAGGCTGAGGCTGTGAAGGATTTGCGCAACTCCAGCCGTGGTTGGCCGTTCGGGGTAATGCTCGGATGAGTTCCGACGCGCTCTTGGGTGGGCGCTACGAGATCCTCAAGCGGGTAGCCGTCGGCGGTATGGCCACCGTTCACCTCGGGCGAGCGGTGGGCGTCGGCGGCTTCGAGCGCTTGGTAGCGATCAAGGTGATGCATCCGCAGTTCGCTGCGGAGCCCGAGTTCGTCACCATGTTCCTGGATGAAGCGCGCTTGGCAGCCCGCATTCGCCACCCCAACGTCGTCCCTACGTTGGACGTGCAAGAGTCAGCGGACGGCCTGTTCCTGGTGATGGAGTACATCGACGGGCCATCGCTCCAGCAGCTGCGCAAAGCCGTCGGGACGAAGCCTGGCGCCATTCCCCTGCCGATCGTGTTGCGCATCATGATCGAGACGTTGAACGGCCTGCATTGTGCGCACGAGCTGCGGGACGACGAGGATCAGCCGCTCAACCTGATTCACCGTGACGTCTCGCCGGTCAACGTGTTGGTCGGATCCGACGGAGGCGCACGCATCACCGACTTCGGCGTCGCGCGCGCCGAGGCGCGGCTATCCTCGACACGCGGTGGTCAGCTCAAAGGCAAAATCCCCTTCATGCCGCCGGAGCAGCTGCTCAATGAGGAGCTCGATCGGCGTTGTGACGTGTACGCAGCTGGCGCCGTATTGTGGGAGAGCATCGTTGGTAAGCGGTTGTTCCACGCTGACAGTGATGGCGCCCTGTTGACGATGATTCTGAGCGGCGCGAGCAGCAAGCCGAGCGAACATGATCCTTCGGTGCCGCCGGCGATCGACGAGGTGGTGATGAAGGCCCTGGCCAAGAAGCGCGAACAGCGCTTTGCGAGCGCCGCAGACTTCGCCGAAGCGCTCGAGCACGCCGCTGCTGAGTCGAAGATCGCCGTGGCTTCCTCGCGCGCCGTGGCGACCTTCATCGCTGAGGCTGGCGCACATAAGAAGCTGGATCTGAAGGAGCTCGCAACGCTCCGACGTGGGCTTCCCACCCGCGACCCGGTGCCTTCGTCGCCCGGGGATCCTACGCCTGCCGCGCGCGAGATCTCGAGGCCGTCGGCCCCCTCCCAGGTCACTGCCGCCGACGTGGCGATGAGCGCGGCCCCGGTGACGCTCAAAGCCCAGCGCTCCGCCCTGCCCTTCGTGGTGGGCGGAGTTGGGCTCGCGGCCGTGATCGCAGCGGTAGCCTTCTTCGGCTCGCGCAAAGACGCCCCCGCGTCGCCCGCGTCGCCCGCAAGTGAGGCGCCCGTCGTGACGGCGTCCGCCAAACCAAGCCCGATCGAAGTGCTGCCCAGCACCTCCAGCGCGGTGGTAACGGCGAGCGCTAGCTCAGCGGCCAGCGCGCGCAACACGGCCTCGGCCGGCGTTGCCCCCGGCTCCAAGAGTTCCCCGCAAAGCCTCCCAGCGACCCCAGCTGCAGCGACCCCAGCTTCAAAGACGGCCACCCCCAGCAAGACGGCCTACAACCCCGACCGGCTATGAACCAACGCCTTTGGCCCACCGCGCTCCTTACGCTGCTGCTTGGCGTAGCTACCCCAACACTCGCGTTTGCGCAGGAGGACGCGGCCAAAGCCTTTGAAGAGGGCCGCAAACTCTGGGACGCCAAAGACGCAGCCGGGGCGCTCCCGCGCTTTCGCAAAGCAGTGGACGCAACCGGCAGCCCCAACGCAAGGCTCTACCTTGCGCGCTGTCTGCGGGAGACCGGAAACCTCGTGCAGGCCTACGAAGAGATGGCGCTCACCGTGCGTGACGCTCGTGCAAAAGCCGACAGCGATGAACGCTACGCCGCCACCCGGGACGCGGCCGCCGCCGAACTAACGTTGCTCGAGGCACGCGTTGGCCGCGTCGTGATCGCGTTGAGTGAGGAGCTTACGGGAGCGGTGGTCACCTTGAATGGCACAGGCGTTGAGACCGCAAAGGTTGGAACGCCGCTCGCGGTTGCGCCGGGCGAGGTGCATGTCAGCGCAGTGAAGCCAGGCGGCGTACCCACGCGACAAAAGGTCGTGGTTGCGGCTGGCGCCCTGCAAACCATCACCCTCACGGCCGCCGCGGCAACGCCTGGCGGCGCTACCGCGACCCTACAGCCGCCCGCCGCGGACGCCGACGGACCGGGCTTCGGCCTGGTGCGCGGGCTGGGCATCGGCGTTGCGGCGCTCGGCGTAGGCGGGTTTGTGACCTTCGCCGTCGGCACCGTACAGGCCAATGACGCTTTCTCCACCCTCGAGGCGAGCTGCCCGGTTGGGCCCTGCCTCGACGCAGAGACGCAAGACACGATCTCCAGCGGAAAGACGGCCGAAGTCGTCGCGAACATCGGGCTTGGCGTGGGCATCGCCGGCGTGGTCGCTGGCACCTTCATGCTGATCTTCGGCGGACCCAGCGAGACCGAGAAAACAGCCTGGGAGCCCACCCCGAACGGGCTGCGGCTACGTTTCTAAGCGGCATCGCGGCTAATTCGTTTTCACCCGCCAATACACATTTAACCGCGTATCCATATTAGTCTAACGGCTTGATTGATTGACCATGCGGAGCAGCCGTTGGCTCCTCGTCCCGCAGTAGCTGTTTGATCGCCGCCAGCGCCGCCCGGGGCACGTCGCAGTGACCCACCGACTTACCGCGCTGCGCCCCAAAGCGCTGCTCGGGGCTCTGCGAGAAATCAAAGTCGAAGCACGCTTGGGAAGGGGCACAGGTCGGCGCAATACCGAGATAAGGGCCAAGCAATGCGCCGCTCGAGCAATCGTTCGGTGGGGCTACCGAATGACGAAAGGAGAAGGTCCGATCGACGTTATCAGGGATCGAAAGACTCGCACCTGGCTGAAAGGCGTCCAGGAGAATGAGCCGCGTCACCCGCCAGGGCGGCGCAACGCGCTCATCCGCTGCCATGCGCGCCGCCAAGTCCACCGCGTTCACGCCGCCCCAAGAATAGCCAATAACGTCCAGCTCGACGCGTTCGTCCTCAGCGTTGAGCTTGCCGTCTCGCGTCGTATCCAAGGTATCGAATACGGCCTTCCACACCGAATCGGCGTTAGGGATGGGGAAGGTGCTGAAGGTTGAGTGGCAGGGCCCATTCCGACAATCGTCAATTCGCCCCGCCACGAACGTGGATTCGCAGAAGGACTCGAACGTGCGATGGCCACCAGCGCCTGTGAGACACACGCTGCGACGACGCGGCACGACTTGAGCCTGAATGGGTACCGACGTTGCCGAAGGTAGGCTTGAGACCTCCAACGAAGCAGCGCTCAAACGCACAGCCGGCTGCTGCAACGGTTGCTCTTGGTGCGCCTTGGACCCACAACCGAGAGCGGTTAGCAGCAAGGAGTAAAGGCCAGCGTTGCGCGCCAACATCAAACCATCATAGTCAAGGCTGCCGTGCGGCCAACCCTAGCTCCGTTCAAAGCTTCCGCGTTGTCCTTCGATTGCACGTTCGCAGCCTCGAACTCGGGTGGCGAAGCCGCAACACACAAGTCCTTCGCACGCTGGAACACCTCGCGCCGCGAGACCCCCAACACGCGCAAGAGCGCCCGCTGATCCCAAACGAAGGCAGCCGTCGCGGCCAGCGTTGCCGAGTTCAACGCCACGCGCGCGCCGCCCGGCCATCCAAGGCTGTCGAAGTAGGCGTGCTGATAGTGCAAATGACGGTGCTCTTCCTTCGCGATCCGCCGCACGACTTCGCACAACGGCGGGCACGGCACGCGCTCCGCCAATAGCTCATAAAAAACAATGCCAACGATCTCGGCTGCCGCGAGCACCAACATTTTCGTACGAAAGCCAATGAGCCTACGTGCCTGTCGAAAGGCGTTGGCTGTACGGACATCGGTTCTTACCGTGCCGCCCAAGGCCCTAACCAACTTTCCCAGCTCACGCGCGTGACGTCCTTCTTCTGCAATGTAGAGCCGCATGGTGGTGACGAAGTCGGCATCGCCCCGCGCATGACGCGCAGCCTCTGCCACAATCCGCCCTTCGCCGGTTTCTCCTGCCTGAAACGTCAGCAACGCGTCGATCAGCGGCGCCCGCAATGGCTCCGGGACCTCTAGCTCGGCAGGCACCACCGAGTCAGGGCGATGCTCATTGTTGACAAAGGTCGCAAGGAACCGGCTCGCGTTCATGGTGTTCATGAAGCAAGAACTAGCGCTGAAAGAGCCTCCTTATCGCGTAGTCCCCGTGGAGAAGCGTGCACGCTTGTGAGCGGCGCAAGGGGCTCGTGAAGTTTTGGTGGAGGCTCTGTCGGCAACCTGCAAACTCGGAAGACTACGGACGAACTCGTGCGGCTCGCCGACGCCGCAAGGTCGCAACCGCGAGCGCCCCCAGCGTCAGCCAGCTCCACTTGGGACTTCCCTCACCCGTCGCATTGCAACCCGAACTCGCTCCGTCGCTCGATCCCGAATCGGAAGCGCCCGACCCCGAAGAGTTGGCGCTATCCGCTCCGCCTTCACATCCAGGTGGCAATGGCGGGCACTCGGGCGGCGTGCCTTGGGTGTTCTCGACAAAGTAGAAACGAGCGATCGGAGTTTGCGAGGGCGAGGCGCTGAGTACGAGGTCATCGGTGAGCGCTGGTCGCGAGAGCTCCGCCGACATGCGGGAGATCCAAAGCTGGCTCGGGGTTATCCCGGCAAACAGCGTATTGAGGTCCGCCTCGGCCTCGGCGACAGCACCGGTTCCAAGCTCGTCCCCATAGCCGCTGCTCAGCGGCTCCTCTTCGGCGACCGTGATCAGGTTCGCGAAGTTGCCGTACGACTGGGGCTCGGCCGTCTCGAGATGCCAAGCGAAGCCGTCACTCTCGTCAAACCGTTGCTGCCGCAGCGCGGAGTAGTTGCTCTTGGAAACGTCCCAATCCCAAACCAACTCCTGCTGCTCAATCACGAAGCTAGGGAAGTTCTGCGGCTGATAGCGGCCTTCACTCACAACCCACAGCGTCACCGCCGTGGTTGCCCCAGTCCCGGCCGCCACCATACGCAAAGGCAGCGTGAGGCCAGCGCCCGGAGACGTGATGCGAACTGGCCGCATCGAATCCACGCCTTGGCCCGGTACTAAGCGCATGGCCAGAAAGTCGAAGCCATCGACGACATACGAATCAACCACGGCCTGAACATCGGCCGGAATCACGTAGCCGTGCGTCGCCAGCCAATCTGCGAGAGCCTGCGGATCCGAAGCCGAGAGCTGCACCGTCTCGTAAGGACCCACCACCTCCTGAGCGATTACCTCGACCCCACTGCCGGTGGAGCCACCGGGACCAGGGCCCGGCCCGACGCCTGAGCCGCTGCCGTTGAAGCAACTACTGCTGCAATTGATGGTTGGTGAAACGATCGTGGTTTGAGTCTGATTCTCGAGCGTCGCAAACAGCAGATCGGAGGAGAGCCCGATCTCCACTTTACCCTGAATCGGCAATATCCACGCAAAGCTCTCCGGAGAACCTGAATAGCTAATCTGGTCGTAGAGCGTGGACTGCGTATTGGACAGGCTGAGCACCATGCGGTGGCCCGTTACCTGGGTATTCTCGCTCTCGGAAATGAAACAACCGCCACAAGCCTCAGCCTGCTCGGGCGCACTCACGAGTGCCAGCATGCCAGCAGCGATCATCAACCCCACACCAAGCCCAGTAAGCTTCATCCTCGGATCGTGGACTAACGAGCCAGCGGCAGCAAGACGGCCACGGTGGTTCCGCGTCCAAGCTCACTGGTCAAGCTCAGTTCTCCGCCCATCCGCGTGACCAACTCGTGGGCGATCGCCAAACCGAGCCCGGCGCCCGAGCGCTCCTGGGGCCGCTCGAGCCCTTCGTCGGCCGTGGCGCGAGCTCGACCGCGCGCGGCGTCTACGCGATAAAAGCGCTCGCTCAGCTTCGGCAGATGCTCGGCGGCGATGCCTGGGCCATCGTCGCTAATGGTGATTCGGCCGCGCCCGCCATGCTCATCCACCACCAGGGAGACCTTCGTATTCGCGTACTTTAACGCATTATCGGTCAGCGCCCGCACAACTTGCCGCAGTCGAGCCAAGTTCGCCTGGGCGAAGACCGTCGAACCGCGGGCCTGCAGCTCGAGGGCGGTCTCTTGGGCCAGCGGCCCCAACTGCGCAGCGACCTCCTCCGCCACATCGAGCAACGGAGTTGGCGCGAGCTCGAGCGGCGTCTCGGCCGCGTCGAGCCGCGCAAGCTCGAGCATCACCGACAACAAATCCGACAGCTCCACCGCGTCCCGCCCCAACTGCCGTGCCTCCGCTCCGGCGGCGGTAGCAGCGCCTCCCAGCTCGGCCGTGAGCAGCTCAGCGCGGGCTCGAATCACGGCGACTGGCGTACGCAGCTCGTGGCTCGCATCTCCGATGAAACGCTGCTGGCGAGCGATTGACCGCTCGATCGGCCCCATCGCGCGGCCCGCCAAAAAGACGCTCGCCAGCGCGCCGAGCAGCAGCCCCAAAGCGCCGGTTGCGCCCAAAATCAGCTGCGTGCGTAGCACCGCTGATTGCGACTCGGCGGTCGGCTTGGCCAGCTGCAATACGCTGTCCACCCGGCCGTCAAAGCGTAGCGGCAGCGTATGGACCCGCATCGGAGCGCGCCCGACGACGCGGTCGCTGAAGCTGGCTTCACCGCGCAACGCCGCCGCGATCCCAGCTGGATCGGCGGGCTCGGAGAGCGGGGGACCACCATCGATGCGTTGGAGCTCGCCATCGCGGCCCCAGCTGACGATTAGCGGCGCCTCCGAGGCGACAAACACGTGCGTAGCTTCGGTTTGTGAGCTGGTGCGCGCGCGGCCTCGCTCGCGGTCTTCGTCGTCCTCGTCATCGTGCTCGCGATCGCGCCCTGAATGTCGCTCGCTGCGCTCATGCTCGATCAGCGCCCCAACGCGAACGCTGGCCGCCTGCAATTCCTGGTCGATGGCGCGGGCAGCAGAGCGCTGCGCCGAGAGCCCTGCCGCGCCCAACGTGATGAGCAGCACAAGCGCGAACACCGCCAGATTGAGCGCGGCCAAGCGGTAGCGGATACGCCGCAGCTCACCCGTGGTGTTCACTCAGACGCCCAGTGCATAGCCCACACCGCGCACCGTTCTAATCAGTGGAGCCTTGCCCTTGGTGTCGATCTTGTCGCGCAAGTAGTGCACATAGGTATCGACGATGTTGCTGGTGCCTTCGAAGTCTTCCGGCCACACGGCCGCGAGGATCTGATCGCGCGTCAATACGCGACCAACGTTCTTCATCAGGTGCTCGAGCAGGACGAACTCGCGCGCCGTCAGCTCGATCGTCCGCGCGCCTCGCTTAGCTTCCCGACGCGCCGGGTCGAGCGAAAGATCGCCGAACCGCAGCACGGTCTCCCCTTCCGACTTGCGGCGCAAGAGCGCCCGCAAGCGCGCTGCGAGCTCCACGAAGGCGAACGGCTTTACGAGGTAATCATCCGCCCCCGCGTCGAGCCCTGCCACCCGGTCGTCGACGCTGTCACGGGCTGTAAGCATCAAGATCGGTGTGGCCACCTTCAGACGCTTGAGCCGCATACAGATTTCGAGGCCGCTCATGGTCGGTAACATCACGTCGAGCAGCAGCACGTCGAAGGGGCTCGCCTTCGCGCGCTCGAAGCCGTCCGAGCCGTCCGCAACCGCCTCCACCTCATAGCCCTCGCGGACCAGGTTTCGCGTGAGGAGTTCACGCAGCCGAGGCTCATCTTCAACCACGAGGATACGCACAACGTCACGCTACCACCGCCCAAAGAACTTGCATGAGAGGGCTCTCATCTTGCTCCCAACCAGCGCTCAACATCGCTGACTACGGTTGCTTCATGAGCAACTCGAACCCTGGTTCCAAGCCGACTCTCAAACCTGGCGTCGCCCTCGCGATCGTCAGCGCCGGAGTCACCATTGCAGCAACCCTAGCCGTCGGCTTCGCGCTGGCTCACGCAAGCCCGACGCCCGTTGATCCCGCCGTGCAGGAGGTGCCCCTGCCCAACGAGCAAGCGACGTTCGGCGATACCAACGTTGAAAGCACAACCCAGCCGCTTCGGCGACGCGAGCACGACGACGATGACGATGACGATGACGACGATGACGACGACCATGCGCAGCCGAACGCCCCGCGCGTGCAGGGTGCAGCCAGGCCGCAGGCGACAGCTGCAGCGCGTGGCACAACACGCCCCCGCGTGCGCACCAGGAGCTCGTAATGGCCAGCTTTCGCGCTATGTCGACGCAGGTCAATCTGCTCTGCCCAACGCAAACGGCGCGCGAGGAGCAGCTGCTTGCGCACTTCGTCGCAGAGCTATTTCAGGCTGCCGAGAGTCGGTTTAGCCGCTTCCGCGCGGACAGCGAGCTTTCACGGTTGAACCGTGACGCCGAGCTGCAAACCTCCGCGCAGCTCAGCGCAGCGCTCGCGCGCGCCGAGCAATACCGGCTGTTAACCGCTGGGCTCTTCGATATTCGTGTCGGCCAGGCGCTGACTCGCTGCGGCTACGACCGCTCTTTCCAACCCGGTGCTTTGGATCGCGCCGAGCCGCCGGGCCCACCCGAGCCCGAGCCGTCTCGCTCGCTCGACCTCGGCGGCATGATCAAGGGCCACGCCGTGGATTGCGCGCGGGCGCTGCTGCCAGCTTGCAGCGTGCTCGACGCGGGTGGCGATCTCGCGCTCGTTGGTGCGGGGCCGGATGGTCGAGGTTGGCCGGTGGAGATCGAAGATCCGCGCAACCCCGAGGCTACGCTCGTGACGCTTCGACTCGCCGACTGTGCTGTCGCAACCAGCGCAGCCAATAGGCGGAGCTGGCAGCGAGCGGGCAAGCGCCAACACCACCTGATCGATCCGCGCACCCAACGACCGAGTCAGTCCGACCTGCTGCAGGCCACGGTAGTGGCACGCTCGACCGAGCTAGCCGAGGTCTTGGCCAAAGCGGCGTTCATCGGCGGTAGCGAGGTTGCGCGTCGTTTGATGCGTGCATGCGACACGCAAGGCGTATTCGTCCGCGAAGACGGGTCTTGGTTCGCGATCGGCGAGTTGGAGGTGGACCGTGGCTAACGGCCTTTGGATCGCGACGCGCGCGCTTGGGATAACCGCCTATCTACTGCTCTCGATCGCGATGCTGGTTGGGCTCAGCCTCTCCACGCGAACAACGCCGCGCAGCAAGCTGGTGAGTCCCTTGGCGTTGCACCGCGCCCTCTCGCTCCTGGCGATCCTAACTACGCTGGGCCACGCAGGACTGCTGCTATTTGATAAGAAGGTAGCGTTTGGTCTGGGCGAGCTGCTCATTCCGCTCCGCAGCAGCTATAGGCCATTCGCGGTCGGTCTCGGCACGGTGGCACTCTACCTGCTGCTGCTTTTGGAATTGAGTCAGCACGCGCGCAAGTGGCTTGGCCAGGCCGCCTGGCGAACCATGCACGCCTTGACCTTCGTGCTCTATCTCGCAGCCACCTTCCACGGCATTAGCGCTGGTACCGACTCAGCCCGGCCCGCCCTTTGGCTGCTCTACCTCGGCTCCGCGACGCTCATCAGCGGGATGCTCTTCTTGAGGCTGTTCCGCTTGGTGGTCCCGCTGCGAACAGGCGGCTGAAGGATCAATCCCAACGAGCTCGACAGCATGCGCTGACGTCCGTGAGCGTCTCCACCTCACCAACGAAGTTGCGAGCACCCGCCACCTCACAGGCAGCGCCCCAGGCTTTGGTGATGTTGTCGACGATGCTGGCCGTGTAGAGCCGAAACGGAGAATCGATCTGAACCGTGGCGGAGCCTTTCGCTTGTGCCACCACTCGCAGCTCAGTACCTCGACGAAAGGCTCGCCAGCGATTGGCTGAGCCCGACAAGATCCGCTCCGGGCCAACGAGGCGAAAGAGCACTGCATACAAGGGCGAGCGCATCAGCCGACGGTTGCGCGCTTCCACCCAGGCCGAGAGCACGTCGGGCGCCAGCTGCTCTTCATGGGCCATCAGCAGTGCGTTGAACGACACCTCCGAGACCCATGCATTGGGCAACGGAGGTTCATCGAGCAGGGCGACAAGCGGAGCTGGCAAGCCCTCTCGGACGAACGGCACCGGCGTCGAGCCCAACATGCTCGCTAAGATCGACCCCTTGACCTGGCACTGCGGGTGGGAGTCGAGCCCATCGGGGAGACGGCTCAGGTACTCGGCTGCTTTGGGGTATCGACGTGCATCCACCGCAGACAACATTCCGGATCAAGGTACGGCACGACGAGCCAAAGCATGAGGACAAAGTCGTCGCATGAGAAGCCTCTCATCAAACGCACAGTCGATACTCAATCAGCGGCCGCATGCTCGAACCATGAAGCAGAACATCCTGGTATGGGACCTTCCAACCCGCCTCTTTCACTGGCTCTTGGCGGCGAGTGTGCTCGGGGCCTTCGCCATTGGTTCGCTCGTTGATGACGATAGCCCGGGCTTTTCGCTGCACATGCTGCTCGGCGCGCTCGCCGCGTTCATGGTGCTATTGCGAGTGATTTGGGGGCTCGTCGGCTCACGCTACGCTCGCCTGTCGGCGTTGAGTCTGAGTCCAATGGCGGTAATTGACTACTTCCGAGGCATGCTGAAAAAGAGCGATCGACGCTGGCTAGGGCACAACCCTGGCTCGAGCGTCGCCATCGTAGCCATGGTGCTGCTGGTGCTCGCCGTGGCTGGGAGCGGGGCGCTGATGGGCTCGTATCACGCACTCGAGGAGCTTCATGAGATCCTCGCCTATACGCTCATGGCCACCGTCGTCGGCCACGTTGCAGGCGTCCTCCTTCACACGGTTCGGCACCGTGAGAACCTCCCATTGGCGATGCTCGATGGGCGCAAACAAGGCGCCCCGAAGGACGCCATTCCGTCGAGTCACCCGCTGGTTGCGCTCGGCTTCCTCGGCTTGACGGCGGCCTTTGGCTTGGCCCTGATCCAAGGTTACAGCCGTACCGACGGCACCGTTCGCCTGCCCCTGCTGGGGACCACGCTCACGTTGGGAGAGGGCGCTGAGCAGGGCGAGGCCGAGGACGACGATTGAGGGCTGGCCCAACGATCCGTCAGGTCAGCAGCCCTCGTATCTGCTGCACCGACTGCTCGGCCTCCTCCGCCGGCAGTGCCTCGGTCACGCGGAACGCTGCGCCCTCGCGATGCACGAGCCATACCTCCTGCAGGCCGAGCTGCCACGGTCTGAGCTCCACCGCTGCGAGCGCCTCGAGCGAGAACGTCGCGCTCGTGCGCTTCGAGAAATCACGAATCGCCCGCAACTCGATCTGATCGCCCTGACGACGGAGCCGAACCGGCACCAGCCAGAGCAACACGATCCGCGCGATTACCTGCACTGAACACCAGGCAAACAGCGCCGCTAGCGTGGCTGTGATGATGTAGATCAGCCCGTCACGGATCGATGGACTTCCCCACACAATCACCGCCCCCAGCGGGACGAACAGCAGGCACCCAAGCGCGAACGGCAACAGCACCAGCAACACGAACGCGAGCGATATGCCCGAGGGCCGCCAGGTAAGCGACTGCTTGTCGCTGCCTGCGAGTGCGATCGACTGCGAGTGTTCGCGCAGCGTTGGATCACTGCACCACTCCAACCCGCAGCGCTCACAGCTCCAAAAGGAACGCCAGCCACTGTTGGGTCGCGGCGAGCGATACGACTCGCTCGCCGGCCCATCGCAATGAGCGCATGCTCGCAGAGAGGCGTCCTGCTTCACACGCATAGGCCAGCAAGCCTAGCGGCTTCGACGCAGGACGCCAGGCTCGACTTACTGCAGAGCAGCCATCGCAGCGTGACCCTTTTGCACGTGCTCGTTGGCCTTGATGCCATCGAAGTAGGCCTGAGCGTTCGCCGGCAGCGTGATGCCGAGGAAGCCCGTCCACGAGAGCACGATGTAGGCGTAGAGATCGGCGGCGCTGAGCGACTTGCCGTTGAGGAAGCTCTTCTTGCCACCGTCGAGGCGGACCATGAGCTTCTCGATGCGACGCAGGGCGTTCGCCACGGCGCCCTCACGGGCCTCCGGGCTCAGCGTGGGGTTGAACAGCGCGCCAACACCGGTGTGCAGCTCGCTCGCGACGAAGGCCACATCATTGAGGTACGCGTAGCGCTCGATCGTTCCCTCTTTGGGCGACAAACCAGCGTTGCCGTGGTCCGCGAGGTAGGTCAGCGTGGCGACGTTCTCGTTGAGGATCGTACCATCGGCGAAGGCGATGGTGGGGACGTTGCCCTTCGGGTTGACGGCGTAGAAATCTGCGCCCGACTTGGTCTTGTGGGTCGCGAGATCAACCGTCTCCGAGTCGAAGGTGAGGCCGCCGATGGAGGCCGCGAGGAAGTTGGCTGCGCCGCAGCTGGTGGGTGTGTAGTAGAGCTTGAACGAGGTCATGGCGCGCAAGGTAGCTGGGCTTACGCCGCTGGGTACAGCCAGAGTCGAAACTCACTGTTCAAATAGTGCGACAATCGACCTGGTCTCGGGCCGGCACTCCTAGCCGCGGCCCAACACCAGCCCGGTAGCCGTCTTCTTCTTGCGCAGCTCCTCCGGCGTACAGGCCGCGACCAGCGTTCCGCCGCCGGTTCCGCCGCCCGGGCCAAGCTCAATCACCCAATCGGCCGCCGCGATCACCGAAGGGTGATGCTCGATCACTACCACGGTATCCCCGCGGTCCACCAGGTGGCCGAGCACGCCCATCAGCTTGGCCACGTCGCTCGTATGCAGGCCGGTGGTGGGCTCGTCCAGAAGGTAGAGCGTTGCACCCTGGCGCGAAGCCGAACCCAGCTCCGCGGCCAACTTCAGCCGCTGCGCCTCTCCGCCGGAGAGCGTGTGGGAGCCCTGCCCGAGCTTCAAGTAGCCAATACCGAGCTCGACCATGTACTCGAGCGGCCGGGCAATCTTCGAATGGGCGGCAAACACGCCCAACGCCTCTTCCGCCGATAGATCCAGCACGCCGCCAATCGAGTAGCCGGACCAGGTCAGCTCCAGCGCCGCCGCGTCGAAGCGTAGCCCATTGCAGGCCAAACAAGGCGTCACCACGTCGGGGAGGAAGCTCATCTCGTGCGAGACGCTGCCCTGCCCCTGACAAGCTTCGCAGCGCCCGCCGCTCGCCGTATTGAAGGAGAAATAGGCCGGCCCACGGCCGCGCATCTTGGCTTCCCTGTTGAGCGCGAACACCTTACGAATCGCGTCGTAGATACCTAAGTAGGTTGCCGGCACCGAGCGCGGCGTGCGACCGATCGGCGATTGGTCGACGAACAGCGCCCGCGCCAGCGACTTGGGCACCACAGCCTTGTCATGTGCGCCCGGCTTCTCGGTAACGAGCTTTTGCGCCTTGCGCACCGCTGGGCCCAAGATGCGCGTAACCAAGCTGCTCTTGCCCGAGCCGCTGACGCCGCACACCACCGTCAAGCGCCCCACGGGGAAGCTCACCTTGTCGATCTTGAGGTTGTTCTCGCGAGCCCCGAGGATGTCCACGGTCTCGGCCGGTTTGCCCACGAGCTTCTTGCGCGCGAGCGACGTCGCGGCCTCGGCGAAGGCGCGCGCAGTCGGCGAAGCTGGGTCGCGCAGCACCACGCTCGGTGCACCTTGCGCCATCACCCGCCCCCCACCAAAACCGCCGGTCGGCCCGAGATCGATCAGGTGGTCCGCCGCGCGGATCATCTCAGCGTCATGCTCGACCACCAGCACGGTGCTGCCCGCCTCTGCGAGCTTGCGTAGATTACTAAGTAAAAGATGCGTATCCCGCGGGTGCAACCCGATCGTTGGTTCATCCAAGACGTAGAGCGCGCCGGTGAGACCGCTGCCCAACTGGGCGGCTAGCCGCAGCCGCTGCATCTCGCCGCCGGAGAGCGACCCGGCCGGCCGGTCCAGCGTCAGATAGCCAAGCCCCACCGACAAGACGAACTGCAGCCGACGCACGAGCTCGGCTTGTGGTGGCGCTGCGAGCTGCAGCTTCTGGCCGGTGAAGACCAACGCGCCGGCCCAGCGAGCCGCGCTCTCCAGATCCAGCTGCGCGACATCGTGATAACGCCGCCCGGCCAAACGCTGAGCGCGCGGCAGCGGCGAGAGCCGCGAACCATCACAAGCCGAACACGGAGGGCTGTGCGGGTCCTCTTTATCCTCCTTACCGCAGCCCTCGCAAATAGCGCATTGACCCTGCTTGGTATTGAAGGAGAACCAGCGCGGATCGAGCTCGGGAATGCTGTCCCCGCAGGACGGGCAAACCCGCGCGGTGGAGATGCGACGCGGCAACGCCTTGCCCTTCGGTACCACGCGCACAGCGCCTTTGCCGAGCCGCAGCGCTTGCTCGAAGCGCGGGCGCTCGAGGCCGGACGCAAGCCCCTCGAACAAAACGAACTCGATCGTATGCTCTTCGCTCTTTTTCAGCTTGGGCGGCGGCTCAATCGCGCGACGCGTACCGTCGACGATGGCCTCGCTAACGCCTTGGAGGGCGGCCTCGACGAACAGATCGGCGTAGAGACCCTTTCGGCCCTCTACCGCTGGCGATAACAATGTAAAAGCGCCAACCGTAGCCCGCGCGTCCTCGAAGGCCGCATCGGAGCTGCGGGTCTCGATCGATACATCGCACTTGGGGCAGGTGGGCTCGCCAGCCTTGGCGTAGAGCAGCCGCAGATAATGCGCTATCTCGGTCACTGTCGCGACCGTCGAGTTGGCGCCAGTTCTTGTGGTGCGCTGCTCCAATGCAATCGGCGGCGGCACGCCGAGCACCCGCTCGACGTTGGGCTTTTGCATCGTCGGTAGGAACTGCCGCGCATAGGGCGTCAGCGTCTCCAAGAAGCGACGCTGCCCTTCGGCGAACACCACATCGAAGGTGAGCGTGCTCTTGCCCGAACCGCTGGGGCCGGTCACCACGGTGACCTTGCCGTGCGGGATGTCCACGCTGACGTTCTTGAGGTTGTGCTCCCGCGCACCCTCCACCGAAATCACCGCCGGCAGCGGCGGCCGCTTTCGAACCGCGTGCGAGGCCGCCAAGCCACCGCCTTGCTCAGCCAAGGCCCGCGCTTCATCGAGCGAAACGCGCGTCTTTGTATTGGCCTCGAGCAGCTTGCTCGGTGGCCCTTCGAATACAAGCTTGCCGCCCTCTTTGCCGCCGCCCGGCCCCAGCTCGACAATCCAATCGGCCGCGGCGATCAGCGCCAAATCGTGATCCACCACCACCACGCTACCGCCGCCCTGAACCAGCGCGCGCAGCGCCGCGACCACCGCCTTCACCTCGTCGGCGTGCAAGCCCGCGCTGGGCTCATCGAAGAGGAACAGCTGGTTCTGCTTGGACTCGGTGAGCGCGCGAGCGAGCTTCAAGCGCTGGGCCTCGCCGCCGGAGAGCGTTGAGAGCGGCTGGCCTAAGCTCAGATAGCCAAGCCCGAGTTTGGCCAGCGGCCCGAGCGCGCGAATGATCGCAGGGTCTGCGGCGAAGAAGCTCAGCGCCTCATCCACCGTCATCGCCAAGACGTCGGAAACTGATTTTTCTCGGTGGGTGATCTTGAGCACCTCGGGAGAGAAGCGCTTGCCCCCACACGAAGCGCAAACCAGCGTGACGTCGGCTAGGAACTGCATCTCCACCGTCTCCGAGCCCTCGCCCGAACAAGCGTCACAGCGGCCGCCCGCCACGTTGAAAGAGAAGTACGCCGGGCCAAACTTCATCGCCGCGGCGGCGGGCTCACTCGAGAACAACGTACGAATCCGACTCCACGCCGCCGAGTAGGTAGCGGCGTTGCCACGCGAGGTGCGCCCGAGCGGAGATTGGTCCACCAGCAAGACGCCTTTGAGCTCCTCGATACCGCTGATGCCTTCATGGGCGAGCGGAGGCTCCACGTCGGTCTCGCCCAGTTGACGCGCCACCGTGCGGTAAATCACCTGCTCCACCAGCGAGCTTTTGCCCGAGCCACTCGCGCCGGTGACCAACACGAAGCGGTCGAGCGGCAGCTCTAGCGAGAGCCCGTCGAGGTTGTTGCCCCGGATGCGCTTGATGCCGAGGGAGCGCGCTTTGCCGGCGACGCGAGGAGTCGTGGCGGCGGGCGGTAATACAGCAGTAAGCGCGCGATAAGTCGCTGAGTTCGGGTCTCGCAGGAGCTCCTGCGGCGAGCCGTCGAACAATAGCTTCCCGCCGAGCGGGCCAGCCCCCGGACCAAGCTCGACGATGCGGTCGGCCGCGAGCAAGAAGGCAGGATCATGCTCGATCACGACCACCACGTTGCCGCGTTCACAGAGCTTCTGCGTGGCGCGCACGAGCGGCGCTACATCGCTCGCGTGCAGCCCGACTGTAGGCTCATCCAAGACGAACAGCGCCCCGGTCAGCGCGCTGCCTAGCGCCGCCGTGAGCGACACGCGCTGGGCCTCGCCGCCGGAGAGAGTGCGCGCTTGGCGATCGAGCGTGAGGTAGCCCAGCCCGACCTCGGCGAGATAGCCCAGCCGTGAACCGAGCTCGCGCGCCGCGATCTTTCCCTCCGCCGTACGCAGCTCCATACGCTCGAGCAGCGCGTGGGCCTCGCGCACCTCGAGCGCGTGGAACTGTCCGAGATCCAGCCCCGCGACGCGGTACAAAAGCGACTCAGCCGATAGCCGCTTACCGTGGCACACGGCGCACGGATCGTAGCTGCGATAGCGCGATAAAAGCACGCGCACGTGCATCTTGTAGCTCTTGGTGAGCAGCCACTCGAACCACTTCTTTACGCCTGGATAGCGGCCCGCCGTCCAGCTCCCCTCGCCTTCGAGCACGCCCTTCTTCTGCGCCTCGCTGAGGCTGCTCCACGGCCGATTGGTGGGGATACCCTGTTTGGCGCAATACTTGAGTAGCGTCTTTCGCTCGTATTCGGAGGTCTTGCCGCTCCAAGCGCGGATCACACCGTCTTCAATCGACAGCGCATGATTGGGGATCACCTTGTCCCAGTCGATGCCCACCGTGCGACCAAAGCCGCGACATTCGGGACAAGCGCCGAGCGGCGATTGATAGGAGAACAGCGCTGGCGCGCCCGCGCGAAAGGCCTTGCTGCAGGAAGGACAGGAGAGCCCAGCAGCAAACTTTATCGTCTTATCGCCATCGGCCAGGTGCACCTCCGCGGTGCGACTCTGCTTCCACGCCGACTCGATGGCCTCGGCCAGACGGTTGCGCTCGCTGGGCGACGCCTTCACCCGGTCGGTCAGTACGCCGAGCAGGCCTTTGCCTTCCTCGAGCACGGCCGAGGGCGCCAGCGTATCCAAGTCACGCACCTGGCCGGCGACGCGCACACGCACATAACCGAGCGCGGTCAGACGTTCACGGGCGTCGAGGTAGAGCTCCGCGCTGTCGAGCCGCATCGGGTAGGTCACCACCACGCGCTGCCCCGGGTGCTCGCGGATCACCCGCTCGGCGGAGGCCAGGGGATCCATCCGCTCGGCATACACACCGCAATCGGTGCATAGCGGCATCGCCTCGCAGGCGTAGAGCGCCGAAAGGTAGGGCTCGAGATCGGCCATGGTGGCGACGTTGGAGCGCGAGCTGCGCACCGGCGCACGCCGGTCTACGGCAACACCCGCGGCGATCGGATCGAGCGACTCCATCGGCGGGCGGTCCAAACGCTCGAGGAACTGCCGCGCATAAGGCGAGAAGCTCTCGACGAAACGACGCTGACCTTCGGCGTACAGCGTATCGAGCGCGAGCGAGGATTTGCCGGCGCCGCTTGGCCCAGCCAGGACCACAAGCTGCCCTGGCTCCAAGGTCAGCGAGACGTCTTTGAGGTTGTGCGTGCGAGCCTTCAGCAGGCGAATCGGCAACATGGGATGGCCCTTTAGGGACGGAGCCCGAGATCGGCCAGGTATTGGTTGAGTAAGGTCAGATCATTGGCGTGACCGCGGGCATCCTCGAGCGTGATGGCGCGAGCCCGTACCAAGTCCGAAAGATGTCGCTCGAGCGGGATCATGCCGGTATCTCTCCCGGCCTGCATCGCCGAGCGCAAACCGCTGATCTTGCCTTCGCGAATCGAGGCCGCCACACCGGTGTTGACGCGCAGGATCTCCATCGCGAGCACGCGACCACCAGCGCCGTGGGCGCGCGGCACGAGACGTTGGGAGAGCACCGCGCGCAACGAGTCCGCCAACATCAAGCGGATCTGCCCTTGGCGCTCGGCTGGGTAGGTATCGATGATGCGCTCAATCGCAGCCGAGGCCGAACGAGCATGCAAACTCGAGAGCACCAAGTGCCCAGTTTCGGCGGCGGTCAGCGCCAAGTGGATACTCTCGGCGTCGCGCATCTCTCCGACCAGGATCACGTCCGGATCCTCGCGCAGCGCGTCGCGCAGCCCGCTCGGGAAGTCCTTCACGTCGCGACCGATCTGACGCTGCCTCACCAAGCTGCGCGGGCCAGGCTGGAGTACGTATTCGATCGGATCTTCGAGCGTGAGCAAGAGCACCGAACGGCGCGCCAGGATCTCGTGAATCAGTGCGGCCAAGGTCGTGCTCTTGCCGGCGCCGGTGGCGCCGGTCACGAGCACGAGCCCACTCGAAAGGTTGGCCAGGTCGTCGATCGGCAGCGGTACCCACAGGTCCGATAAAACCGGTGTGCGGGCCGAGAGCAGGCGTATCGCAGCGGAGAAACCATTCGCCGAGCGATAGACGTTCATTCGCCCGCGTTGCCCACCCTCGAGCTCGAGCGAAAGATCCAGCGACGATTGGTGCCACAGCCGATCGAGCACCTCTTCTCCAAGCAGCGAGCGCAGCTGCTCGGAGAGCTGCACCGGCTGCGACGAGAGCTCCACCAAGCCGCCGTCCACGCGCGCCCGCGGCAGCTCTTGCTCGGCTAGGTGCACATCCGATGCGCCCAACCCGATCGCCCGCTGGACCAGCGCCATCAGCCCCTCGGCGAGCCGATAGGCGTTCTCGATCGGACGAAGCGGCGATTGCTCGCGGCTGGGAGTCGCGAGCCGCGGCTCGGCGGCGCGCTGCACCGCAGCCGATGAAAGGGTGGTACCGGCGTTGCGCGGGACGGTGGCGGTCGCGCTGGAGGTGGTTGTAGGCGCAGGCGCATCGACGGCGGGCGAGGCGGCGACCGCGACGGCGGCGGCGCCGGCTGGCCGGCCCGGCTTCTTCTTCATCACCAGCACGTCGAAGGCGAAGTCGGCTCCCGGCCGTTTGGTGAGCGTCAGCGAATAAGCGCCGGTTCCGGCAACCTCATGGTCGATCTCGAGCCGACCGAGCCGCTCGAGTTGAGCCTTGCGCTGCGGATCCAAGAGCTCCCCCAAGAGCTCGACCAACGTCGAAGTCGAGGTGGCCGGGATGGTCAGCTTTTTGGGCGTACCGCTCGCCGCCATCGAAGGCGCGCGGTCACTACCGAGCCGCAGCTCGTTTGCACCCTGCTGTTCGACGATGCGCAGAAGACTGTCGAGTTGAGGCACCGGCTTTCTCGATCCCTCTTAACCCGCCGCGACGCAAGTTGTTCCGACGCTGGCCTAGCCGCTTCCCGGCAGCCGCGAGCGTGACTATGGTGGCGTCCCCCGTGAGCAAAGACGACAAGAAGCCGCCGAAGATTGTGCTGATCGCGCAGAACCGTCGCGCCGGCTTCGACTACGAGCTCATGGATAAGTTCGAGGCGGGTGTTTCGCTGCTCGGCACCGAAGTGAAGATGCTGCGCAACGGAAAGGCGGATCTTTCAGACGCTTGGGTCAGCCTCGAGAAGAGCGATGAGGCCTTTGCTCGCGGCATCAACATCCCGGTGCTCGAGGGCTCACCCTTCTCCCACGAGCCGAAGCGAGCGCGCAAACTGCTGCTCCACAAGAAGGAGATCGAGCAGCTCAAGCGCGGGATCGAGCGCGAGGGCATGACGGTCACCGTGACCAAGATCTACTTCAAGGGCAGTCATGTCAAAGCGGAGATCGCGCTGGCGCGCGGCAAGAAGTCGTATGACAAGCGCGAGACCCTCAAGCGCAAAGAGGCCGACAAAGAGGCTCGCAAAGCCCTCTCCGACGGCATGAGGAAAGGTCGATGAACGAGCTCTTGGCGGTCAACTGGACGGGCGGTGGTAACGCCCAAATCACCGTGCTGAACGACGATCACATCACGCTGCTGACGACGCGCCCGTTCGCCCCGGGTTCGCGCCCGGAGGGCACCCTCGGTGCGTCGGCCTTGCGCATGAAGACGGCGCGCTGCCGGTTGGCCAAGCCGGAGGAGCGCAGCGCCATGCCGGAGGGTGACCCGGTTTATCTGCTCGAGGGCCGTTTGCTCGATGCCAGCCGCGCCTTTCGCACCGCGATCAGTGATGCTCTCACTCCCAAGCCCAGCGAGCCCGTATGACCTTTTCGTTCAATGAAGCCGAGAGCTCCGTTTACGTTGAGACCGTCTCCAAAGGCATGCTGGCCAAGCTGGCGCATGATCTTCATATCGACGTAAAAGCCAGCTCCGTCGTCGCGGAGGGCGAAGCCAGCTTCAGCGCGCAGGTTCGCCCGGAAGACCTGACGGTGAAGGGCGTACGCAAGTCCGGCCGCGTGGATACGAGCGTGCTCTCCGCCTCGGATTTGAAGGACATTCACCAGAAGATCCGCAGCGAGGTCTTCCGCTCGCCGATTCAGGTGCGAGGCGAGGTCAGCCTTGGTGAGGCGCCCGACGGCGACGCCAAGCGCCGTTTGCCGATCCAGCTGAACCTCGAGCTTTCGGGCAAACGGATGAGCGCGCGTTTTGACGCTGAGTTCAGCTGGGAGGGCTCGAGCGTGGTTGCAAGCGGCAGCTTCCCCGTGCGGCTGCCGGCGCTGGGCATCGCTCCGCCGAAGGGGCCGATGGGCGCCTTCCGCGTGGATGACGACGTCACGGTGAAGTTCAAGCTGCGCTTCGACGTCACGGCCTAAGGCGCCTTCTACGAGGCCGCAGGTCACTGCACGAGCAAGACCGCCGCTTCCAATAGCGTGTCGACCCCAGCGGCGAGGTCCTCGGGGTCGTACTCGAGCGGGAGGTCGGGCTCGACCGCGGTGCCCTCGAGCGGCTCATTTGTGTCGGCGTCCACGCACCGGTTGACGTCGTAGTTGAAGAACATTCCGGGCGGGCCCTCGAGCTCGAGCAAGCCGCCGGTTCCGCCATAAGCGCCCGCCGAGGCCTCCCCGACCAACGGCGTCGCCGTGGCCTTACGAATGGCGTACGGGAAGTAGTCGGCGGCGCTGTAGTCCAGCCCGTCCACGATCACAGCGACCTTCCCGGCGTAAGCGAACGGCCCGCCAGGCGTAACGTCGTAAATCGCATAGGGCTCATCGCTGAAGGCGGGCGGCTCCGACTGCGGGATACGCGAGGTGCAATACGATATAGCGGTAGGCGCGGCGCTGGGCATACCGCCCGCGATGGCCAAACCGACGAGCGAGATACCACCGTAATTTCCGCGCGCATCCCAGACCAGGCCGGGCGCCTGTTTGACGGTGTCGAACTCAGCGAGGATCGCCGCTTGGAAGTTGGCGATGAACTCCTCGTAGTCCTGTTGCGTCGGGTTCGGCGGGAGCATCGCGTCGATCGGGTAGAAGCGCGGCAAGCGAATGACGGCGATGCCGTCGGGTCGCAAGGTCGCCTCGGCATTGAAGTTCAGATCGCGACCGAGGGCGTCTTGGCAGCTGATCCATTCGCCGTTGCCGGCGGGTACTTCCACGGTCGTAGGCGCGCCGCCCCGAACGGGCTGCACGGTCAACTGCGCCCCGGTCGGGACGGTACCGAAGAAGGAAGCGGCCGCCGACGCGCGCGTTCCCGAAGCCGAAGGTGATACCACGCCGCACACCGGCCGGGCCGCTGCATATTCGAGGAGCGCCGGCCCGCTCACCGCGTCTACCGCGCTGACGAGGTCTCCGGCCTGCAAGCCTAATGGGTTATTCGGCTGGGCAAAGGTGACGACGATGGCGTCCCCGCGGACTCGACCACAGACGCCGAGACGCGAGGTATTTTGAATCGGCATCTGCTCCGAGTCACAGGCAAAGTCCTCCAAATAAACGCTTTGATGCCCTTGCTCGAGCGCGCGCTGGGCGGCCCGCATAGCAAGAAAGAAGACGCCATCACTGCCGTCCCCGGCCAAGATGGTGGCGCGGCCTTGCGCTTGGATGGCCGCTCGATCGAGCGACATAGACCAGGCCGTATTGTCTGCAACTTGCTCTACATAGCTATCGAGTGAAGCGGCCTGCTCGAGTTGACGCTCGCTGGGAGCGTTGCCGCCACCGCCGCTCGAGCTGGCTCCGCCGCCGCCCGAATCGGAGCCGCCACCACCTGCACCGCCCGAAGTCGCCGTAGCGCCTGTACCGCTGCTGCCGTCATCACCGCAGGCCAGCAGCTGGCCGACGCCGAGGAGTAGCGAGGAGACGCGGGCTCGAAGCTTCATCGCGTGGGTTTAGCACTGCGCGCGAGAAGCGCCGAAAGCGTTTTGAGCGTGTTAGCGAATTGTATCACATTGTTACGAACGCCGACCCGATGCCGATTCACTGCTAGCCCAGGTGGATGCGCTGTGTATCGATGCTCGTGCTCCTCCCGCTGACTGGCTGCACCTTCGTCAACGCCTCGGACGATAGCGACGATGAAGACACAACCACGTTCACTGCCGAGGCAGTGCTGGAGTCGAACTCGTGCGGCAACGGTGCGCTCAACGTCGAGGAGACCGTGGCTCTGACGATTGACCTTACGATCGAAGGTCATGACGTAATCTTCAGCGACGGCGAGCTGGAAGCAGAGGGCGAGCTCGAGGATGACGACGTCACGTTCGAGGCCGAGCAAACGACCACGGTCGACCTACGTGACGCCGGCAGCACCCTGCCCGCCTGCTCGGTCCTGCGCACCGATACCATCAGCGGCGCGCTTGACTCGGCCAGCTCCAGCTCGGCCTTCGACGCCACCTGGCGCATCCGCTACGAAGCCACCGAAGGCTCCGATTGCAGCGATCTGCTCGAGGGCGACTCGCTGGTGTTCGAGGCCCTTCCCTGCAGCGTCCGCTACGACGTCACGGCGGAGGTGGAGGAGTAGCGCCGCTCCCTGTGGCCGTGCAGCGCCGGAAGCGAGCGACTATCCTGGGGCGATGCTTGTACAAGCGCGGTTACTATTGCGTGTGGGCCTTGGGATCGCCGTGGGCGCGCTCGGCTGCGATGACGGTGGAACTGCAGGCGGCGGACGTGGCGCGGGTGGGAGCGAAGGCGGCGGCGGGGCCGGCGCAAACTCGAGCAGCGGTGGGGCCCCGAGCAGCGGCGGGGCCCCGAGCAGCGGCGGGGCCCCGAGCAGCGGTGGGGGCGGCGGAAACGCCGAGCTGCCGCTGGGCGGTCCTGAGCCGTTTGCCGAGGGCTTGCTCACGTGCACTCAACTACCGCCCGACGCGCTCAACGCATGGTGCTGCGAAGACTTTACGGCAGTGGCACCAAGCACGGCAAACGCAGTGATCGACCTCACCGAGCTACAGCTCGAGCGCGGGACCTGCGGGACCTACATAACCGAAGATGGCTACAACGCGCTTCCACTGCCAAGCGACCTTGCGGCCTACCCACTGAAGATCAAGCTACCCGCCCAAAACGGCGCGGACCCCGCGTGCGAGCAAGCCTGCGGCGTTGCGGGGATACCGGCGCAAACGACCTTCGGCGTGACCTTCGAGCAGCCGGCGTTTGCCCTGTTCGATCAGGGCTTGATGCTCGCGATCTCGGTGCCACCGCCTTGGTACTTTGTCTCCGGCGGCTGCGGGAAAGGCTGCCCACATCCCTGCCTCGAGGGTTATCAGGAATACGGTGGAGCTCGCTCCTGTCTGACCATGTCGTTCCCAGGCGCCGTGGGCTTTGCCACCGATGATCCCGCGGCGCCTTCGGTCGAGGCGGTGCTTCACTTTGTGCCGTTCGCCGAGACTCCGCAGTTCTGTTGCGCGTTGGTCGAGTAGGTAACGCGGGATCGCGGCGCGCAGAGCGGGTTACGGGCAGGCGCCGCCACAGGCGTAAAAGTCGCCGCCGCACGGCACCGGCTCACTGCCGTCTGCGCAATAACGGTCGCAGAGGGCGGCTCCGCCTTGGCAAGCCATGCGACAGACGCTGGCACCGCAGACTTGGGTGCAGCCCTCATAACAGGACATGTCGCATTGCTCGCCGGTGCACTCTTGCGTGCAATCTTCGTAGCAGCTCAGCTTGCAGCTTCCGCCAGAGCAGCCCTGATTGCAGCTGTCGTAGCAGTCGAGCGAGCAGCTGCTCGCGTCGCACCGCTGGACGTCGCAGAACTCATAGCAGGTCAGGTCGCAGAGCTCGGCAACACAGGATTGGTCGCAGCTGCCGTAACAATCACTCGTGCACTCAATCCCCTCGCAAGGCTGGGCACAGCCCTCGTAACAGTCCACGACGCAGAAGTCGCACGCGCAACTTTGGTCGCAGTTGTTGCCTTTGCAGTTGGCCTGACACGTCGTGCCAGACCAGCCGCCTACTCCGCTGCCGGAGCTGCCACTTGGCCCAGGGCCGGTGGTACCGCTTGAAGTGCCGGTCGAGCTGCTTGCCCCAGCGCCCGAGGTGAAGCCTGTGCTTCCACTGTCACCGTCAGACGAACTTCCGTCTTCGACCACGATGGTACTGCTGCAGGCGAGCAGCAGCACGGCCAAGACCTGTACGGAACTCGGTAGCGGCCAACGAGCGCGCGACGCAGATACCGCGGAAGGGACGTAGGCGCGGCTCGAATGGGGGTGCTCATCGCTCAGCAGTGTGCCTGAAGAACCTCGAACAGCTCAATGGCTCTTCGGTTCACCGATAGAACGCGAGAAGGCCCACGTGGCCGAGGCTCGCGACAAGAGCCGTTGAAAGCCAGCCGTTGGAGCCTCAGGGCGAAGAACAGGTGAAGCGCTGGACCGCGAAGTTCACCTCCTTGAGCGTTGGACTGCGCACATAGCCAACGAGCACCGTCGCGCCATCGGGCGAGGCCACCACACTGAGGCCGTTCTGCACGTAGTTCGAATCGGGGCCGGAGAGCGCCGCCTTGGTCACGTTGACCCCATCGGTGATGGCGACCTGATAGCCGCCAGCGGGGGTGCCCGCGACAAGGGCCACACCGTTCTCCTTCCAGTTCGCAAAACCGACGTCGCTCACCGTGTCCTCACCGAGCGGTTGGATCAGCTGCGAGCCCGAAGCTTCGACGCTCCATACGTCGACGCGCCATTCACCCTCGGACGTGGGCACGCGCTTGCCAGCGAACCATACGCCGCCGGCCGCTCGCGGCAGGATCGCGCTCGAGTAGAGGTTTGGCGGTGCAGGCGCGAGCGCTGTGAGCGTTGTGCCCTCCACCGTGTGAAGTGCACCGCCGGCGCTGAGCACCATCCGACCCTCAGCGTCCGCGCCGGACACTTCAGGGAATCCAGGCACCATGAGCGTCGCGCTGGGCTCTGCCGCAGTGAGCGAGGCGTAGTAGCGCAGTTCGAGATCTTGCGACTGGTAGTAGCCCGATCCGCTCGGCTCGAGATACGCGCGTGGCCCCAGAAACCCACTCTCGAAGAAGGTGCCCGGCACGCCCCACTGCGCGCCCCAAACCTCGGTGACTCCGCTGACGATGAACGCTCGATCCGCGCGCGTGCTCAGCGAGCCCGAGGACGACCCGAGGTAGTGATCGGTGCCTGCCGAAAGTCCGGGCGGCCAGCTGGTGAAGGGATCGAGCAGACGATAGGCAACGACGCGCGAATCCCCGTCGGCATCGAGCGTTCGGTAGACGGCCAGCAACTCATCGGCGTTGATGGCGCCGATAGCGCCGTTCATCCCGAGCGATTCTGCAGGCAACAGAAACGGGTCTCCATCCGCTTGCAACAGCTCGCATCCCGGCACCGCCGCAGGCCCGCTTCCACCCATTCCGCCGAACCCAGCGACGCCGCCGGCCCCAGCGACGCCGCCAGCCCCGGCGACGCCACCCATGCCGCTGCTCGCACCGTCTCCAGTGGCGCCACTTCCGCCCCCACCGTCCTCCACCTTCACCTCGGGGTCGCAGGCAAACAGCACCAAGGCAAGCAAGGTGTTACGATGAAGCACGTGGTCACGCTAGCGTTAGAACAAACCGTCAAGCAACGGTGGATCACCGCGATCGCGGAGCAGAGGAACACGTGGGGAGTAGCGTGGAGAAACGATTGAAAGGTTCGAACACGGCACATCGACATCGTGGAGTGGCGCTTGGTTCGGCCATGCTCTTCTGCCTAATCGGGTGCAAAGCGCCCCCAGCCAGTCCGCCCGCACCGACTCCGAACAACGCGAATGGCTCGCCTCAACTGGCTTCATCGGCGTTGCCCGTGTGGACCGCAACCAGCGCGTCTACCCCGCCCGTAGCAGAGAGCGCAGCGCCTCTTCCGGCGATTCCGCCGGCTCCTGTCCTGCCTGAAGCGGAGGGCGCCGCAGCGATCGTTTGGGAGGAGGACAAGACCGCAGCGGGCACCTTCACGAGCACGTTGATCGAACCGAGCGGCACCGGCTACGTCGAGGTCGCCCGCCGGAAGGATCGAGTGTTCGTCGGGCCAGACGATCTGTTCGTGCTCGACAGTCGCAAAGCGACGGCCAAGTTGTGCGACTGCATGGCGTGCAATCTCGATGCTGACACCCCCTGCAGCCGGTTCACTTCTTCGACCGTCTTGCAGCCGTTCTTGCGCAGCCTCAAGTCCGGGCGCGCCTTCGATCCGTGGAAGAGCCGCTACGGCGGACCGATGGGCTGCGACACCGAGGGCAGCAACACCGAGATCACGATCACCGGCGGCGTCGGTACCATGCTGTTCTCGAGCGTCAGCGTGATGCACGTGTTCTGCCACGGCGCGCACCCCAATTTCGATGAAGACGCGCCCGTCCTCGATCTTGCTACACGGAAAGAGCGTGAACTCACACCTCCGCCGGAGGTGATGGCGCCGCTCATGGCGAGAGCCAAGGCCGAACTCGCCGGGGGCTGCGTGAACGCCGATGATGAACCGCAGCTCTACAGCAGCTCAGCGCGGTACGACGCGAAGGGCGTGCTGCATGGCGTATACGACTTCACCATCGGCGCGCCTTACGTCTGCGGGACAGGGCCGGGCCATTACTCCGTCCTCTCGAGCCAAACGAGCGACTGGATCCCGCTGGAGCTTTTGCCCTGGGGCAAGCTCCCTGGCTGGGTGGCCGCCCACCTCGAGAAGACGGGCGCAACCCAAGCTTTCATGATCCCTGCGGAGCGTTTGAAGGCCGTGAAGGCCGAGTTCAACAAGCGCTAGTGCGCTGTAGTAGGTAGCTCAAGCCTCAAGGAACTGATCGACGCGCCGCGCGAGGTCTTCACGTGCCTCTTCGGTCGAAGGCGGGCAGTGCCGTACGCCCAACAGCATGTCGGTCTTCGCGTGCGGGAAGAGTTCGCGAGCACGCTCCACGAGCTTGGCGCCGGGAAAGGAGAGATCCTTCTCTGCGGCGATCACCAGCGTCGGCTGCGTTAGCTGCGCCGTCTGCTCGACCGTGAAGAGCGGCGGCACCCGCAGATCCAGCTTCATGTACTTCATCGCGTCAGCGAAGTAGTGGCCCCAGTCTTCATCCCAGGTCGAGAAGATCGCCAAGAAGAACTTACGCAGCCGCGCCTCGCTCGGTGCGAGCTTGTACATCATCATCGGCCAGCCAACTTGGGTGAAGCCCTCCCACGCCGAGCCGTTGACGAACCCTGCCGGCACGACGAGCACGAGCTTCTTGGCGAGCTGCGGATGAGCGACCAGACCCTTGAGCGCGACGAAGCCGCCGAGGCTGACGCCGTAAAGAATGGCCGACTCGAGCCCCAGGCCCGCGAACACATCGGCGACCCAATCAGAATAGCTGTTGTCCTTGTGCGACGGCCGCAGCTCGACGCTCTTCCACGATTGACCCACCACGTCGACAGCGTGCACACGGTACTTGCGCAAGAGCGGAGCTGCCTCCACGAGCACGTGCGCGCTAGTTGCCATGGCGCCGTGTAGCAGCACGATGGCCGGTCCGTCCTTGGGGCCGGCGCTGCGTACTTGAGTCGGCCCGAGCCGCGTCTCAATCACCTGAGCGCTGGTTGGGAAGCGTGACTCCACCTGCGCGAGGAATTTGTCATACCAACGATCCAGCTCCACGCGCGCCGCATCACTAGCCACGAAACCTGTGCTCATTTTATGCCCTTCTTCAAACCATTGAGGTGAACCGACATCAACTGATCGACGAGCGCCACCGGATCCGCGATCGCGCGTTGCGCCCACGAGATCAGCGCGAAGTAGTGGAAGGAAAGGAACGTCAACGCGACGAGCGGCGCCGCCACGTCGCTGGGTAGCTCCTTGCGCGCGATGGCCTGCACCACGAGCTCACTCAGGCGCGCATGCGCGAAGCCAGCCTGCAGCACGAAGCGGCCACGCCACGGCTCTTCACAAAGCAGCGACGCCTGCAGCAGTATGGCCGAGAGCCGCTCGTTCGCGCGGTAATAGGCGAATACGCAACTCGCCACGTGACGCAGCTGGGCCGCGAGCGGCTTCTTCGGCACCGTCTCAAACGCCTCGTTCAGGACGACCTCGAGGTCCGTGTGCAGCATCGCCTGCACGAGCCCGAGCTTGTCCCCGAAGTGCAGCGCCACTGTGCCCGTCGCCACACCCGCGAGCCGCGCAATCTCCCGCAGACTCGCCTGCTCAAAGCCGCGCTGGGTGAGCTCCTCGCGCGCGACCAGCAGGATGGCCGCACGCGTTTCGTCCTTCGCCGCCTGGCGCAGCCCCTTGGACGAGGGCGCTCTCGGCGGCACTGGAAACGATGCCGCTGGCGACGATGCCGCTGGCGAAGACTTGCGCGTCTTCACCGGCGGGAGCTTTGGGCGCTTTGGCTTACTGGGAGCTTTCATGAACACGTTCAGTGAACGCGTTCATTGTGTAGAGCGACACTCAATTCGAGTCAAGCCCGCACGCAAAGCGCTACCTTCGATCGCGATGTCGGACACAAAGCGGCGAATCACAGCGGGAGACTTCAGCGACGCCCGCGTCCTCGGGCTGCTCCGCGAGCACCTCGAGGGTATGCACGCCAATTCTCCTGCAGCCTCGGTCTACGCGCTCGATCTCAGCGGCCTGCAGGCTCCTGAGATCGCCTTCTTCTGCGTCTGGGAGAATGCGCAGCTGCTCGGCTGCGGCGCGCTCAAACAGCTTGACGCCGCGAACGGCGAACTCAAGTCGATGCGCACCGCGAGCGCGCACCTGCGCAAAGGCGTCGGCGCCATCATGCTCGAACACCTACTCGAGCTCGCGCGCTCCCGTAGCTATCGCAGGGTCTCGCTCGAGACCGGCTCCGGCCCGGCGTTCGAGCCAGCGCTAGCGCTCTATCGCCGTTACGGCTTCGTGAACGGCCCGGCTTTTGGCAACTACGTCGCGAGCGAGTTCAACCAGTTTTTGCACCTCGAGCTGTGAGCCGCTGAGTCAATCGTCAGCGCCGCGAGGTCCGTGGGAGACTCGAAGGGCGGACAACCGCAAGGTCCGGCGACCCGCGCCTTGTAAACAAGAGAGCAAAGCATTCGGAATGCTCGCGGAAGATTGCTGAGCATGGGTTTGAGCATTCCGAATGCTCGAAGGCACCCTCGGTCATGGGTTTGAGCATTCGGAATGCTCCAGCTCTCTTCTTTATGCGGACAAGGCAGGACGGTTGCGCACGGACCAATTCCAGACAGCATCGAGGCACAGTCCCCGGACAACGTGGCGAGGATCGTGCCCAGTGCATCATCAGGCTGGTGATCATCGCGTGTTCTGCAACAACTCCGTCTTTGACCCGGAAGGGCGTCCCGACCAGTGGATCGAGGCGCCGATCCCCCGCGACGAGTAGCCATCCTCTCGGCTCGTTGGGCTTTTGCAGTCGTCTGCTGAGCGACAGTTACATCTCCCCATCGTGTTGCCTCACGTGCCGACGCAACCAGGTCTTCACCAAGTTCGCACCCACCTTCACAGTGCTCTCGAGACGGTTGCACTAGTGAACACGAGTCTCCGAGCGGCGGCCCGACGACATTGCCCGGTGTCACCGCCGGTCTACCCCGGCTAGGCTGAGGCTACTCCGGGTTGCACGGCCCTTCGCAGTGGTGGACGACCCGGCCGGTGAGGAGGAACTCGGTCAGAATCTGCTGGACGGCGGGGCCGTCGGCGATCGAGCCGTGGGCGCCGTTGTCGTCTTCGGGCGCGAGGTTCTGCAGCGGAGGCAGCGGATCGTTGTTCCCGGTGTCGACCTGGAGGAGCGCCGAGCCCTCGATGTCGCCTACGACGTCGGGCACGCCGACGACGGGGTAGAGGCCGGGCGCGCGCATCGGGATCTCGTAGGTGCGCGCCATCATCTCGGTGGAGATGTTGGTGACCTGGCTGTCGTTCCACGCCTCAACGAGCAGGATGCGCTTCGTCGGGTTGCCGGGGAACGGATCTTTGGAGATGTGATCGGCGTAGGTCGCAGGCTCGGCGACGTCGTATTGCGACTGGAACATCGCGAAGAGGAGCTCGCGCTCGACGGGGTCCGGTTGGAAAATGCTCCACACGGTCTCGATGCCGGGCCACGAGGTGTTGCGCCACACCATGAGCGAGTAGACGCCGCCCCCGACGACGAGCCCGCCGCGGGTGAAGTACGGCGAGACGCCCATCACGGTGCCACCCAAGATCCCGCCTTGCGAGCCGCCCATGTACTCGACGCGCGTCGTGTCGATCAGGCTCATGCCGTCCTTCTGCAGCTCGGGGGCGCTCGCGAGGTCGCCCTTGACGAGGTAGGCGAGGGTCGTGAAGTTGAAGGCCGCCTGGATCAGGCGCTCCGGCACCGTGTGGGCGCCCTGGAGGTTCTTGGGAAAGACCGTGCCGCCGAGGACGTCGAGGTCCTGGTAGCTCATGCCCCAAAAATCGATGCCGATGCCGATGAAGTCCTGCGCGGTGCGGGCGACGTAGAACGCCTCTTCGCCGCCGCCGAGCAGGCCATGACCCCAGAGGTAGACCGGCGCCGGTACGCCTGCGTCCCAGACCTTGCGAGGCACGGCGATGTAGAGGTCGGCGTCGGCGAGGCCCTGGTACTCGGGGTCACCGTTCGCGTCGCGCGCGATGAACGCGCCCGGGCCGCTGTCGCCGGTGAGGTACGTAGGCACCTTGAAGGTCCCGCGGATGGTGAGCTTCAGGTCGGGGAGGTCCGGCGGATCCACCACGACCTCGGTGAGCTCGAAGCCGAGGTCCCCGGCCTCGGCGCGGGGCTTCAGGTCGGGGGCGATCACCCGCGCGTCGCGCGTGAGCACGGCGTTCGACGCGGTCGTCAGCTCCCACGCGAGCTGGAGGTTCTCCCGCGGGACGCCGGCCTGCTCGAGGTCGGCGAAGATCTCCTCGTAGCGCGGGCGGAGCGCCTCGATCGCCGGGACGTCGGTCGTGAGGCCGTCGCGGAGCGCCTTGAACACCGGCGTCGGCTCGAGGAGCGCGCCGCTCGGGTCGCGCAGGTCGCGCACGCCGACGACGTAGCGCTCGCCGAAGGCCATGCGCTTCATCGGGCGGACGAAGACGGACTGTCGATCGGGCGAGGGCGCCCGGGCGTCGACCTCGGCGAAGTGGAGCCAGCGCTCGCCGGTCTCCGCGCGGACGAGCACCGTCGGGCTGTCCTCGGCCAGCGAGCGCTCGAGGTCGTCGATCGGGGCGAGGTTCGCCGGGTCGACGCCGGCGGGGAAGAGGAAGCGGATCTGCGCGTTCGGTGAGAAGCCGTCGAACTTCTCGTACTCGGCCGCGGGGAAGGGGTCGCCGGAGGTGTTGAGCGGCAGGACCGAGGGGTCGTAGGCGAGCCGGCGGCCCGTCGCGGTGTCGGCGTCGGCGGTGAAGACGTCGGAGGGCCACGGCAGGACACACTCGGCGGCGCGGGAGCCATCGTGCGAAAAGCTCGGGTGCGCGATGGGCGTGAGCGGGTTGCAGCCGCGCTCGAGATCGGCGCGCGCGACCTCGACGCAGGCCCCGTCGATGCACGCTTGGGAGTCCGAGCATGCGCAGGCCGGGGGAGCGCCCCCGCCGCCAGCGCCGCCTTGGCCTCCCGACGCGGTGTCGTCGGAGCAGCCGAGCGCCGCGAAGGTCGTGAGTGCGAGGGCGAGGCCGAGCTGGGTCGCGAAGGAGCGGGCAAACTGCATTGGTAGATCCTGCCCTATTGAGGGCCGTTGAGGTTGAATCTCATTAGGGCAGGCGGGTGGGCGTGAGCGCCGCTCGAGGGAAGCCGAGTCAGGTCGAAGGAGAGAACATGTGGGCCAGCTTCGCAAGCGGCGACGAGCGTAGCCCAAGCCACGAGCCCGAGGGGCGGCTGACCGAGCCATCGGCCCGCCTCAGCGCGCGACGCGGAGAGCCTCGAGCGAGCGCGCTTGCGGCAAGACGCCAGCGAAGGTGATCCCAGGTCGCCCCGACGCCGTCCCTGCGGTCCGGACGCGGGCGTCCTCGTACGAACCGAAGGCCCCATCGAACTCGCCCGAGTCCTCGGCGGAAAAGGAGCGTCCCGCCGAGACCATCGAAGCGTCGCGCCCTTGGAGCGGAGCGGCGCACCCGGTCCCGATGGCGCCGGATACGATGAGGATCGCGAGGCACGCGATGCGACGAACGACAGTTTTCGACGGGTTCATGGTCTCACCTCGTTTTGGGGGCGAGCCCTCCGCTGGGCGCCCACGCTTACCCCGTGGCAGAGACCGTGCCAGCGGCTCGTCTCAGGGGCTCAGCACAGAGTTCCCTTTAAACGCCGGCGCTTTACTCGAGTGCGAGGCGTGAGGCGGTGCGGGTGGATCCTGAGGGATCCCAATTGTGTCGGGCAGCCCCCACGACCACTCCGGCTCTCGACAGGGCAAGTCGCTCGCCGGATCAACAGGCTTGCTGAAAAGTCTCCGCCCTCCGTTCTGGACCCATGATGCCCGCCCTTTCACCCTCCCCCTCGCAGGTGAGAGGGAGGATGCTCGTTCGCAGCTGAGTTGCGGCTGATTCTCGATGGCCCCCCCCTCGCGCAGCGAAGGGGAGCCAGTGCGTGAAAGAGCGGCACTCACGTCATCGAGCACAACGCCAATGCCATGCCGACTGTCGGGAGGCTTGGGCTTCTCTCTCCGCGGCCAACGGTCTGATAGACTTCGCGGCGATGGCTCAAGAATTCACGCTCCCTCAGCATGCGCTGGTGGCGCCGCTGCAATCGATCCGGGTCGACGTCCTCGACGGCCCCGACGCGGGGCGCACCCTCGTCGCGGAGAAGGAGACTTTCGCCATCGGCAGCGCCGAGGGCAACGACCTCGTGCTCGCCGATCCCGCCGTCTCACGCTATCATGTCGAGCTTCGGCCCGGAGAGAAAGGCGGGGCGCTCGTCGTGGACCACGGCTCGACCAATGGCACCTTCGTCGGGCCAATCCGGATCGAGCGCGCCTTCGTCCCCAGCGGGACCCCGCTCAAGCTCGGCTCCAGCACGATCCGGATCGTCGACGCCGAGACTATCGCGCTGGAGCTCTTCCACGGCGAGGCGCTCGGCGGTCTCCGGGGTCGAAACCCCGCCATGCGGCGGCTGATGGCGCAGCTCGCGAGGCTCGCGGTGACGCCCGCCGCGGTCTTGATCATCGGCGAGTCCGGCACCGGAAAAGAGCTCATGGCGCGGGCGCTCCACGACGGAAGCCCCCGCGCAGAGGGCCCATTCGTCACCGTCGACTGCGGCTCGCTGTCCCCGACGCTGGTCGCGAGCGAGCTCTTCGGCCATGAGCGCGGCGCCTTCACCGGAGCCGAGCGCCCGCATGCGGGCGCCTTCGAGCGCGCCCATGGGGGGACGATCTTCCTCGACGAGATTGGGGAGCTGCCCGTCCACCTCCAGCCGACGCTGCTCGGCGTCCTCGAGCGCAAGCGCTTCCGCAGGCTCGGAGGACGAGTCGACGTCCCAGTCGACGTACGCGTGGTCGCGGCGACGCATCGAGACCTTCGCTCCGAGGTCAACGCCGGGACCTTCCGGCTCGACCTCTACTATCGGCTCGCCGTCGCGCGGCTCCAGGCCCCGCCGCTACGCGAGCGACCGGACGACATCCCGATGCTCGTCGAACACCTCGCCCGAGAATGCGGACACGCAGGTCCTATCGGCGCCCTCTTCCCGGCTGGAGCGCTCGACGCGCTTTCGTCTCACCATTGGCCCGGTAACGTCCGCGAGCTTCGCAACGTGGTCGAGGCGGCCGTCGCGACCGGAGAGGCGCCTCAGCTCGACCTCATCGAGCTCGGCGGACAAGCCAAAGAGGGATCCGTGACCGACCCTTTCGAGGCCGTGCTCCATCTCGCGTACAAAGAGGCCCGGACGATCCTGCTAACCGCATTCGAACGTCGCTATCTTGGGCACGCTCTGCGCAAAGCGGAGGGGAACGTCTCGAAGGCGGCCCGGGAGGCTCGCGTGGACCGCTCGCACTTCATCGATCTCCTGAAGCGACATGAGATCCGCAGCGACGAGTTCTGAGCCTCGCTCCTCGCTCTGGCTCGTCCCGTACCGTCGCCTCGCGCTCACTCGAAGACCGGCACGATGATGCGGCCCTTCTTCACGAGCTTCTCGCGCAAGATGGTCGTCGAGGTGACCTTCTTGGACGAGCTCGGGGCGCGCTCGCGCGTGTCCGTCCAAGCGACCTCGTATTGGCCCTGCATCATGCGAGCTTGGAGCTCCTCCTCGGTGTAGAGGGGCAGGTCGTCTTCGAGGCTCGAGGCGTCGGCGACCTCGGCTTGGCTGGCCGAGCAGCCCATGCCGACCAGCATCATCATCGCGCCCATCATCCCGATCGTCGTCTTGGTCATGGTCGTCTCTCCGGCTCGTCGAGGCGTCGATTCGCCTCGCGCTACCGTCTCTAGCAGGGACCTTGCCAACCCCTCAGGCATCCTCGGATCTCGCGCATGCACCGAGAAATACCTCTGTTCGAGCCGACGCCACCAGCTCGGTGGATCACAAACAATCCAAATCGTGTAGTCGAGCCCCTACGAGTCCGAGAGGTCATCGAGGACCGCTTCGGTGGCGCGGGCGGAGATCTCCTTCCCTTGCCTCACCCGCTCGGCAGGGACCACCAGCTTGCTCTGCCAGGCCGAAACCACCAGGGCCTGAACAGCGGAGCCGGATGATGGTCGCGGTGACGGTGGGGCGCGAGGCGGCTCTGCATGTCGTGCGTAGCCGGCCTGGCCGTGGGCCTCCTCGATGTCGGGGTGGGTGACGGAGCCGTAGAGCTTGTCGCCCTCGCCGACCTGGCGCGAGACGGGCAGGCGAACCAGGTGACCCGGCCCTCCAGAGGGCTCGAACGCGAGGAGGAGAGCGGCATCGAACCTTGGACATAGCTCACGAACTGAGGACGGTTGCTGTGAACACTGCGAATTCACGCGCAATTCACGCCGCATCGACGCTCGGTCGACGCATCGTCGCGCATATCTCCTGCGTCGCCATCTCGCGACCTTTGGAGACGCCATGAACCCCCCGACACTCCCCTGCTCTCGTGCTCGTCGTCCGCTCCTTCACGCCCTGCTCCTCCTCGCACCTTGGTGGGCCGTCTGCGCTTGCAGCGAAGACCCGCCGACGCCCGCTCCCCCTGCTCCACCCAGCGATGTTCGCTCCCTCATCGACGGTGGGAAGAGCGGCAACGTGGCCGTCGCCATGCGTGACGGTGTCGAGCTCGACACCTACGTCTATCTCCCGGAGGGCGAGGGGCCCTATCCGACCCTCGTCGTACGCACCCTCTACGGTGTCCCCATCGGCGCCATAGGCGGCTACCCCGCGTTGCCGGGATCCGAGGATGACGACGACGACGATGGGGATGATGACGATGGGGATGACGACGATGACGACGGGGAAGCGGCGAACGTCGGCTGGCCGTTGTTGAACGAGCGGGGATACGCTCTCGTCATCCAAGTGACGCGGGGTCGCTTCGCCTCGTCGGGGGTCGACCGCAGCTGGCTCGACGATGGCCCGGACGGCTACGACCTCGTCGAGTGGGTCGCAACCCAGCCTTGGTCGGACGGGAAGATCGGGCTCTTCGGGGACTCGGCCACGGGCGCCTCCGCGTTGCTTGCAGCCGCCGCGAAGCCGCCGAGTCTCGACGCCGTCTACGTCCAGGTCGCGCCGGGGAACGTGATGGGCGAGGACTTTCTCCCGAACGACGGCGCGGACAAGCTGGAGTCGCTGATGGTCCAGGGCGCCTCGATCAGCTTCGACGTGGGCGACGACCACCTAGCCGCCCGAGGCATCGCTCCGGATGAGGCTCCGGGTCTGCTCGCCGAGGTCGAGGAGTACTTGACTGCGCTCTTCCAGGGACTTGAGGCCCCTACCGCTTCGCCCGCTTGGATGGCGCTGCCCATCGCCGAGAGCGAGCCGCTCTCACGGCTCATGCCTTTCTGGGAGTCCATCTTCAGTGCGAGCCCACCGACCGAGTACCGAGAGGCCCTGGACGTGACGGGAAAGATCGACGTGCCCGTCTACGCCGTGACCGTGTGGCAAGACGTCTTTCTCAAGAGCTCCATGAAGCTCTACCGCGATCTGGAAGAGCGAGGCGTACCGGCTCGGCTGATGGTCCTCAACGGCACGCACTACGACATCGACGACCCTGCGCTCTGGCCCAAGACCGTGATGCTCGAGTGGTTCGACATCCACCTTCGAGGGCGAGACGTAGGGGCCTTCGATGGGCCTCCGGTCGAATACCAAGTCCAAGAAGCGGGCGCTGCCGTCCGCACGGCGGCTGCGTGGCCGCCAGCGTCGGAGGGGTGGACCCACTACCTCAACTCGGACGGGACGCTGGGGTCGGCTCCGCCGAGCGTCGACGACGCCGGGCGCTCCTTCGTGTACGATCCCGCGCTTCCTATGCCGACGGTGGGGGGCCTGAATCTCTTGGCGAGCTCTGGGATTCAGGACCAGACCGCCCTCGCCGCGAGGACAGACCGGCTCAGCTACGTCGGCGAGCCCCTCGACGCCGACGCCCTGCTCACGGGAGAGGTGGAAGCTCACCTCTTCGTTGCGACGTCCGCCGTCGACACGGACTTCATGATCAAGCTCCTCGACATTCATCCGGACGGGACGGCCTACGCCATCGCCGAAGACCAAGTCCGCCTGCGCAACCGAGCCGGACGAGACAGCCCGTCCCTCGTCACGCCGGGCGAGCCGTTGGACCTGCGCTACGACCTCGGTGCGCTCGCGTATCTCGTGCGAGCAGGGCATCGGATCGGGGTCGCCATCACGTCGTCCGACTTCCCCGCCTGGGACCGCAATCTCAACACGGGAGAGTCGGGCTATTCGTCGACCGCGATGGTGATCGCCACGAACACCGTGTTCAGCGACGCTGGACGTCCGAGCTCGATCACGCTCCCCTTGGTCCCGTTGGCGCCTTGAGCTCGACGAGACGTCCCAGTTGGCCCTGGAGAGACGTGTCGCGGCGGCGCCCACCGCGCCCTCTCTGCACCGCCCTAGAAGCCCCATGAACGACCCTCCTCCTCCCTCGGCGGCTCCCGTCGGGCTCCCCATCCTCTTGGTCGAGGACGATCGCGACCTCGCGGCGACCATCGAGGACTACCTGGTCCAGCGTGGCTGGCTGGTCTCGTTTGCGCCCAACGGCGCTCGCGCGCTCGCGAGCCTGCTCGAGCGCTCGTTCGCGGCCGTCGTCCTCGATCACCGCATGCCGGGTCTCACGGGCCTCGAGCTGTGTCGTCGGGTCCGCGCCGAGGTCGCGCCGACCCTGCCCATCTTGATGGTCACGGCAGCGGACGCGTTGGAGGACCGTCTGGCGGGGTTCGCGGCGGGGGTCGACGACTACTTGGTCAAGCCGTTCGCCCTGCCCGAGCTGCACGCACGGCTCGTCGCCCTGGTGCGGCGGGCCGATCGTTCGCTCACGGCGCGTCGCATGGCCTTCGAGGACGTGGAGATGGACCTCGACGAGCGCGTCGTCCAACGAGGGCGTCGCCGTCTCGAGCTCACCCGGACGGGCTTCACCATCCTGGAGATGCTGATCCGACGGGTGCCGGCCGTCGTGCGGCGCGAAGAGCTCGAGCGCCACCTGTGGGGAGACGAGCTCCCAGGCAGCGACGTCCTTCGCAGCCACATCTACGCGCTGCGCAGCGCCCTCGACGGCCCCGGAGAGACGCCCTTGCTCCAGACGCACCGCGGTGTGGGCTATCAGCTCCGGCGGCGTGACGCTCGATGAAGGCGCGAACGAGGAGGCGTCCGGCGCGGCTCCATACGCGCATCGCTCTCCATTTCGGCGCGCTCGCCGTGGTTTTGGTCGCGATCCTCAGCTTTGGGGCGTGGCGCGTCCTGACCGAGACCGAGGACGCCGTCCTGGATCGATACCTCCTGACCACGCTGCCCGTCGTCCGCGCGAGCCGTGTCGACGTCGCTTGGCTCGAGGAGTTCGAGAGTGAGGCGTCCCTCCAGCAGCGCCTCCCTCTCGATCCGGTGCCCTACGATCCCGGCTGGCATACGGTGTTTCGTTCGTCCGAGACTGGAAGGGCGCAGCTCGTCCGCAGCTGGCGTGACACGATCGTCGTCTGGAGTCAGGGCCTGGAGGAGGAGTATCGCCTCCTCGTGTCGTACTCCGAGCAGGGCGTCGTGACCTGGACGGTCGTCGATCTGGCGCCGCTGGAGTCCACCGAGGACCGCATGCCCGAGCTGCAGGGCTTCATCCTCGCCCTGGCGCTCGCTACCTTGATAAGCGCCGGGCTGATGAGCGCTCGCCTCGCGCGGTCCGCCATGCGACCGGTCGTGACGCTGACCGAGCGGCTGAGTCAGCTCGCAGGCTCACGCTCCGCGCCAGAGTCGAACGGAGCCTTGGCGGCGAACCTGGCGGAAGATGAGGTCGCCGTGCTCGCGCGGGCCCTCGACGAGGCATGGTCTCAGGAGCGACGTTCCCTCGATCTCGAGCGACGGTTCATCGCGGAGTGCAGTCACGAGCTGCGCACTCCCCTGGCGATCCTCCACGGCACGCTGACCCTACTGGAGGAGACGACGGAAGACGCAAGGCGCGCGGAGCTGCACGCGCGGCTGCAGCGCACCGCCAGACGTCTCGAGGGGGTCGCGCAGACCTTCCTGGTCTTGGCGCGCGAAGAGAGACGACGCGGGGAGCGCCATCCGGTCCCCCTCGCGCCCCTCTTGCAGGAGATCTTGCACGAGCAATCGACGCTCTTTCCTCATCGTACCTTGGCGGTCGTCGTCCACGTGCCTTCGGCGGCGACGGTCGAGGGGGATCGCGACGTCCTCTTGGTCCTCCTTCGCAACCTGCTTCAGAACGTCTACCAACACTCGTTGACCGACCGGCTCGTGGTCTCGTGGCGAGACGCGGGGGGACCCCACCTCGTCCTCGAAGAGGCCGCGATCCGCACCACGACCCAGCCTGACTCGGCCCCGGGGTTTGGGATCGGGCTGCCGCTCGTGCGGCGGCTCGTCGACCTCGAGGGATGGCGCCTCGAGGAGCGACCCGAGGCCGAGGATGCGCGACGGCACACGCTGTGGTTCGATCCCGAGAGCAGCTGATTCAGAACGCCGCGCCCAGGAGCACACTACCGACGAAGAAGAACGGCGGCTCTTCCTCGCGGACCGGCCAGGGGTTCGTGTAGAGCGCCCCGCCGGCGCCCAACTGGACGTTCGCGACTGGCTCGAGGGGCCACTCACTCGCGGCGTCGAGGCCGAGCTGGGAGAGCAAGAACTGGTAACCCGCGTAGGCCTCCAGAGTCAGCGCGAACGACTCGTTGGTACGGCCGTCGACGACGTTCTCCTCGAGACGGGCAAAGCTGGGGTAGCCTCGATCGACACCCCAGCCTTCTCCTCGAGATCGTGTCGAGCGAAAACGTCGTAACGCGACGCGAAGCGGACCTGGAGCGCGGCGAGGGTCTCGTGTTCAAGCGCCTGCGCAGCGTCGCAATGGCCGGCCTGCGCCGACGTCGGCGTGGCGGTCCTACCCCGCGATCTCGCACGCGTGATGCCCACCTTGGTCGAGCTCCCGATGCCATTCCCCGCCCCGGAGGGCTCACTCTGGCTCGTCGGACACGAGGCGCTCCGCAGCGCCCCGCGGGTCTTTCTCCGCTGCGCCAGGTTCACAGGACGGTGACGCACGCGCGGTACCGTGTTGTCCCCAGAACCGCTCGTACTTCGTGAGCCGCGGCAGTTCACGAGGCGCGCCCCGCCGTTGTGCGGCGTGAGCCCGCTTCGGAGCAGCACGTCGCGCACGCTCGCCCTCCTCACTGGACCTGATCCGCTTTCGGGGTCCACATCTATGCGGCTACACGCGTGTATGCCGCAAGCTCTTTCTTGATTGGGCTCATGCCTGAATTGAAGCTGTGCCGACGGGTAGTGTTGTACCAATCGATGT
>JBILLK010000084.1:0-3709 GCA_044376115.1 Polyangiaceae bacterium
ACCTTCGGTTGAATGACTCGTGCCAAGTCGAAGGTCCAACGGCGCCTTCGGCCGCTTTCGTCGAAGAGGGCTCGAGTCATTCTGTTCACTGCATCCACCTTCGGTTGAATGACTCGTGCCAAGTCGAAGGTCCAACGGCGCCTTCGGCCGCTTTCGTCGAAGAGGGCTCGAGTCATTCTGTTCACTGCATCCACCTTCGGTGGAATTGGCGCACATGCTCGAGGTCCTTCGTCACGCCAGGAAGCAGGCTCTCGTTCTCCCACGACCACAACCAGGTATCTGAATTGCTCGAGTAAGAGCCGACGATTTGGGCGCGCGCGCTCAGCTTGAGCTCACCGTCGTTGAAGAACTCCATCACGGCGCGGGTCTGGTCGAGATTGAAGCGCTGGTAGCTGCCCATCCCGAATTTCGTTTTGCCTTGCTCGAGCTTCGACTGCAGCGCGCGCGCGTCGGCTGCGAAGCCATCGAAGTCGAAAGGGGGCTTCTTTGCGGCGGGCTTCCTGGAGCTCGCGACCTTCGGCTTGGGGGCCATGGCGACCTTTGCGACCTTCTTCGCCTTCGGCTTGGCTGCCGGCTTCCGTTTCGCAGCGACAGGCTTCTTCTTCGCGGGCATGGAACCTCTGGGCGAGTCTACGCGCGACCTGCGGCTCGGCGTCGAAATCGACGTCGAGCGGAGGCACGTGCGCCCCGGCGAGCAGGAGTACTTCGGAAAGACGCTCGCCGCCGTCGACGTGGACCTCGTGCGCGATCAACTGGTCGACGCGGGGTTCACCATTCTGTCGCTGTCGAGAGCACTTGGAGGAGCGAGCGGGCTGGGCGCGGGTGCGCTGGCCCTCGTCGCCGCCCGCGAGGCCACGAGCTTAACCCTCCACGGTTCCGGCGGCCCGTGGCACGCCCTCTACGTTGGGTCTTGAACCGAGGGCGGAGACTTTTTCAGCAAACTGCTAGCGTGCGCGCATGGTCGGTGACTCCTGTCGTTCGGTGACGCTCTCGCTGCTCCTCGCGGGGCTCGCTGGCTGCGGCGCACGCAGTACGCTGCGCGCCGACGGGGGCGACGGCGGCGGCGGAGCAGGTGGCTCCCCTGCGACCAGCACCTCCGGCGGCTTCGGTGGAGCAGGCGGCTCCGGCGGCGACGATCGGTTCGTGTGCGTCCAGCTGAGCTGGGCGGGCGATGCCATCCCGATCAGCCTGCCGTTCGCGCCGCTCGCCGAGCCGGAGCTCGTGCGCGTGGGAGCCGACGAGGTCGCGCTCGTGGTGCGCGGCAACGACGGCGCCGGCGGCCTCGTCACCTCGCTGCGCGTGAGCGGCGCCTTCGCGGACGGGTGGGCGCCCACCATCGGCGCCGCCGACGCCAACTTCCCCACGAACGAGGTCTTCGCCGTCGGCGAAGGCGAGCCCGGCAGCTTCGCGTTCGCGGTCGGCCAGCCGGGCAGCCAAGAGCGCTTGCTCGCGCAGGCGGAGCCCGGCCAGAACGGCAGCCAGTTCGTCACCTACTTCAGCTCCGACGGCGGCGCGCGCGCCCTCGCCCGCGACGCCCTCGGCTCTTACGCCGTCGCGCGCGGCGACGTCAGCGTCTTCGTCGACGTGCTCGACGCGTGGACCCCCGACACCTTCGTGCGCAGCTACGGCGGCCTCGGCTGCGCCGACACCGCGCCCCTCGCCGGCGTCGTGCCCACCTCCGACGGCGCCTTCCTCGTCGCGAGCACCGCCGACCAGCCCTTCGACGATTGCAGCGACCCCGATCTGCCGGGCCCCCCGCTCGCCGCCCACGTCTACCGGCTTGACGGCGACGCGGCGATCCAGGGCAGCGCCTACAGCGAGCCCGCGCCCGTCCGCGCCCTTGCGCTCGCGCCTCGCGAAGAAGGCGCGTGGCTCCTGCTCGCGCGCGACGGATCCCCGACCGTTACGCTCCAGGCGCTCGACGACCTCGGCCTCGCCGTCGGCAACCCGTGGACGTGGACCCACTCCACCGCCTCCACCGAGCACGACCTCGCACGCCTTCGACGCGGCTATGCCCTCGCCACCACCCACGAAGCCGGCCAGGACGCCGGCCAGCTCCTCCTCACCGCGGTCCGCGACGGCGCCGACTTCACCAACTTCGCGATGACGAGCGCGGACGAGCTCGGCGTCCAGGCCGTAGGCAAGCCAAGCATCCTCGTCGACGAAGAGCGCGGCCGCATCCTCGTCGCGGTGATCGACGCCAGCTCCTCCTCCGGCGGCGTGCGCCTGATGCGCGCCGACTGCGGTCTCGTGGGGGAGTAGAGGGAGCGCTGCTACCACACGGGCGGGCGCGGACTTTCCCGTCCTAACCCATCGATCCCCCCGCTTCGTTGCTGTAGCCTGCGCCGCGGAGGCGCGCATTGTTCAAGGGACTGCTTGCACTGGTCGATGATCTCGCCGTCTTGTCCCGCGCCGCAGCGTCGTCGCTCGACGACGTGGCTACATTGACGGCAAAAGCCGGTTCGAAAGCTGCCGGGATCGTGGTCGACGACGCGGCGGTAACGCCGGGCTACGTCGTGGGGCTCAGCGCAGACCGCGAGTTGAAGGTCATCTGGAAGATCGCGGTCGGCTCGTTGCGCAACAAGCTGCTCGTCCTGCTGCCCGCAGCGCTTGCCCTGAGCTACTTCGCGCCGTGGGCGATCATGCCGTTGCTCATCTGCGGCGGGTTCTTTCTTTGCTTCGAGGGCGCCGAGAAGATCTTGAAGAAGGTCAGGCCCAAAGCCGTGGCCAAGGACGAGACCTCCCCTGAGGCCACCGACCCTGTCGCTCTCGAGAACGCCCGCGTGAAAGGCGCCATCACGACCGACTTCATTCTGTCTGCCGAGATCATGGCCATCACGTTGACCACGGTGAACAAGGAAACCTCGGCCATCGGGATGCGGGCAGCGGTGCTCGCCGCCGTCGCAGTCATGATCACCGTCGCCGTCTATGGCGCGGTCGCAATCATCGTGAAGGCTGACGAGGCGGGCATGTGGCTGGCTCGAAGCAAGCTCGCCTTCAAGCGGGCGCTGGGCCGCGCGATCGTTCGCGGCGTCCCGGGCTTCATGACTCTGCTCGCGACCGTCGGGACCGCAGCGATGCTCTGGGTCGGAGGCGACATCGTCATCCACGGGGCCGCCGAGCTCGGTGCCCCCGGGCTGGAACGAGTCATCTACAGGGCGGCCGAAGCTGCTGCCAGCGCGGTCCCGGGCGCGGCCGGCCTCGTGAAGTGGCTCGTCAAGGCGTTCTTCGCGGCTGTGATCGGCGTCGTGTGCGGCGGGGTGGTCGTGATCGTCAAGGGCGCCATCGCGCCGCTCTTGGCGGGCCGCAAGTCGAGCGTCAGCACCTGAGGCGATGGGCTCGGCGTTCAACGCCGCACACGTCTCGACGACCTCCCCACGCGCGATCCCGAACACTCGCGCCTGGTCCGCCCGCGACCCCCGCCCCGCGCCCTCTGCGATGTTGAGATAGAGCGACTTCGCCGAGGCTCTGATCGAGCGCGACACAACGCACGGTCTCACCGTGACACCCGCCGTAATGTCGCATTCAACGCTGGGCGGACCAGCTTCACGCAACGGCCTTGCGCCGATTCCGCGCAAATCCGTGTCAGGCGCCTCGAATTCTTGACCCCTTTGCGCCCGTAAAACTGACCCCCTCGGGTTTGACTATCTTGCCTGATCTGAGCCGGCGTTGACCAGCCCTGCGCGCTTCTTCTGTTTGAGCCTGTAGC
>JBILLK010000047.1:0-41238 GCA_044376115.1 Polyangiaceae bacterium
AGCACCCAGATGGGCAGGGGGCCCGTGGCTCGCACGTCGAACCACGTCACGGAGAAGGCTGGGAGCTGCCGCGGCGCGATGGACAACGTTGCGGAGAGCCAGCGCTCACCGTCCAGGCGGACGGGTTCCATGACGGCTTCTTTTTCATGGCTTCGTCTCCTGGATGCCGAACCAACTTAACTGTTTCGGTTCTTCAGCCTAGAACGCAACGCGCTTTGCGCTACGTGTTCAAGACCTCGACTCGCACGGCGCGTAGCTCGGTATCCGGATAGGGTGCGGCGACCTCCAGCGTGGACTGCTCCACTGTGGTGACTACGCGAGCGTCGGCGTCGATAAGAAGCGCTGAAAGCGTTGATGGCCTGTCGAAGCGCGGGCATCCAGGCGGGGTGATTCCCACTACAGTGCGATAGCGCGGTACGACGAAAGTGCTTTCGTGCGCATCCTGGAAGAAACCGCGAAGTACAACGGGCTCACCACCTAGCAGGCGATTGTTCGAAAGACCCAGTGCGCCTGCTGAGAATGCTCGTGATTCAAGCACAATCGTCACGCCGGATCCCACCACGACCTCCACCTGGTGTGCGAGTCGCAAGGAGCCGATCTCGTTGGGTTTGAGGACGCCCAACTCACACTCGCGTGGAACGACACGCCAAGGTCTGTAGGCAGGACGGCCGCCAAAGAAGCGGCACCGCGGAAAGGCAATCGGCTCCATCCAGCCAAACAAAGGCGGAAACGGAGCGTCGAGCCAGTCATCAGCGTCCTGGCGCACGATTGTTTCTGGGGCGACCGGACTCTCGGGATCTTCCAACGACGGCATGAAAGTGCCAACCAAATCAGCAGCTCGTTCAGCCGTAACGAATCCGCGCCCTTTCGGATTCCTCGGGTAGAAAGCCATCGTTTGATCGAACGATTCGAGGGTTTCGACCTGGGCTTCACAAGGTCCTCCATACGCTTCTGAAGCCAACAACGGGATCCGCTCAGTTGGCGTCGGCTGGGACCAGGAGACGCTGCTACTCGAGGCGCTCTGGACAACCCGCGGACCGAATGCGCGTACCCGGCGCCCGTTTCCTCCAACCAAGATTTCACCAATGGAGGATTGGGGACTCTTTAGATATACGTGTCCCTCGAGCACGACATCTGTTGCGAAACGATTAACCGCGCATTCAAACGCATCCCGTAATGGTGCGGCTGCTACCTCAATCAACGAGCCTGTCGCAAACGAGAAGCTGCGGCGCACAGTCGCAACCAGCTGTGAACGCCCTTCAGGGAAGGAGCGTGACTGAGAGAGAATCAACGGGGCCTTCACGATGCCGCCAGACTTCCCGAAACGCTAGGTAGCAGTCTAACCGACCGCATCTCGCCGCGAATATAGGGGCAAAAGAGCCTGGCGAAGTAGAGGCCGCAGGCGCGCTTCGCATCCAGGTCGATTTCGATCCATAGCAGCCTGCTCTGCCGAACGAGACGCCGAGTGCCAGTACGTATCTCGCAGCTGAAGGGCACACTTGGAACAGGCAAATCGAGCACCGCCTGAGCCCCCACGCTGCAAACGACTCGCCTGACGCCGACTATCGCGTCGAAACGCAGCCATGGCGGCGCCTTACAAGAAAGACGCGTTCGCGGATTCGGGTCGTCAGGAAATCTGGACCGGAGCTGCCCATCACTTCTGCATTCGATGTGGGTTAGCGCGTGGCTCGTGCCGGGGGGAACCCCCGCGAAGCTCCAGGAACGCCCCAGCGAGTCGTAGGATGAGTTTGGCGCGTCAACGTGTTCGATGCCTGGAACAGGGCGCCCCTCCGCCTCGTCTGGCGCACCATAGAAGCCAATGCCCGACGGATTCTCAGGCCAAGACTCCTCGAAAGATGGCGAGGGCAGCATGGTATTGCGAATAAGCCCAGGGTCGCGCTTCACGCGCCCACCAAGTGCGTTTCCCCAACCCAGGTCGACCTCGTGGGTTGGCCTTGGGGTACTCGGCCTAAGCTTGCCGCCCGAAGACGACCAGACGCGTGGTCCCCAGAGTTGCGCCTCAAACGAGTGGTCATCGACAGCCAGCGCAAGCCTCGCGCTCTCAAATGCTCTGGCAAGGGACAGGCGACCGCACAAGGTTACGTCAAGAATGTGCCGACGGTCTGGCTCGAGATGATGAACCGGACGGTCGGGAAGAAACTCGTCCCTTAGCCTGACCACCTCCCCCAAAGGCCGGCCATCCAGTGTCCAGGGAACGAGCGTTGTCGTCTCGACCACAATCCAGTCCCCCGAAAGCACGTCGTTCGATACGCGTGTATCGAATTGGGTTAGGTTGCTAAATTGCATTCTTCCTCGCGATCCTTCGGGTTCATCAATCGTTGATAGTGCGCCAGCACAAACGCCATATGAGCGAACCATCGCACTTTACCCTCAGAGTTCTTTAGATTCTCAAGACACCGAACTCCTTCTAGGGTTAGCGCTTTATGGAGTTGAATAAACGGCGGGCTTGGATCAACGGGAAAGAGGAGAGTCCTATGTTCTGGGCTGGCTGATGCAGTGGGTAGCCAAACAAGTTCTGCGAGTAGCACGACAAAAAGAACCGCTGCGATAGGCACCATGACCACGGAATAAATAAACACTAGTGGGAGTAAGTGCAGCGGAACTGTTCGCGACTTGGCGCTCGAAGATGGAAGCCAATTCGCTTTGGCTGCTCGCATCAACACGCGCGACAGCCGAGTGCGGGGGCGAAGCGCCGGCAACGCATCGCGGGGCACCAAGGCGTCTCGATTCTCAGCGCGTTGTTCCGGCTCGACACCTATTCGCGCATAGGTCGTGTTGGCCAACTCAGCGCCAATTCTTACTAAACTTCTGTTGCGCCAGGGGGGAAACCGCAAGGCACTCTTCCCAAGGAGGGAGGGCTTCGCCGGCTTTCCCGGCAGCCCCTGACCCGCCGGAAGATCCCAATACCCAGCGACTAGGTGCTGTTGCAGCTTACTCCTAAGTAGTTGAGCAGCTCGTGGCGCTACCAGAGGTTGACCCACGTGCCGGAGCCGGGATAGCGGACCAGCCTGTGACCCGGCGCAAATGACGTCCCAAATCAAACGTAGGCGAGCACGATCGTGCTCGGCGCTAATGCCCTGCCTATCTTGCACGATTATGTCCGACTCCTCTCCAAACAGGTGGAGTCCCATCGCACCGAGGAGCAGGAGCCATTCCGGAATTGGCCCGCTCGCCTCCGCGCGAAACCAGGTGACAGAAAACGCAGAAAGGCTCTGAGGTGCTATCGAGATCCTTGCGGAGAGCCATACCTCGCCGTTCATGCGACGTGGCTCCCACTTGGGAGTCGCAATCATTCCGCAGTCTCGGGCACGCCGGACCAATCCTTAGCTGCCTCCTCGATCTCCCCACTGGCAGCGTCGCCAGAGGAGGACTTAAACTGGTCTCCGCCGAATGCTTCGGGGAACTTGCTGTAGTCTTTGAGCTTCTCGTCGAAGATCTCTTTCTCGCGCTCGACAGCTGTTCTCTCGGCCTTTGAGCCATGTGCCTTGGTTGGAGAGGGCTGTGTGTTTGGTGGCGCGGAGTAAGGCCCTCCACCCTTGCGCTGGCCCTCGAACCATTGTTCAGTAGCGTCCTTCGCTGCCGGACCTGCGCCCTTCTCGCCCGCGTCCACCATTGCATTCTCCCCAGCTTCTTTCACCTCGCGCTCGAACGCCTCGTCGATCGCCTTTTTGGTCGCTTCATCGATTGAGCTCGGATTGGCGCCTCGTCGGCGCGCCTCATTACTAAGAAAAGAGTCATAGCCGTTCTCGCGAATGAGCTTTTCTGTTGCCTCACGTGCAGCTTGCTGGGCGGCCTCCTGCTTCTGGAGATCGTAGGCCTGCCTGCTCAGTACTCGGCCGGTACTACTATTTCTCCACCAGCGGTGTGCGTAGCGGCCCACGCCGCCGACTCTTTTTGCTACGAAGTCGCCTACGGGTCCCTCCATAATCTTCCCGAAAACGAAGGTCGCCAGGACCTCAACGGTCCCGGCAAGCGCCCACTCAATCGCGGCTTGTTGCCAGTCTTCCGTGGTCGGGGAAACGTGCACCGTCCCCGGAGCGAGCCCGCCCCCGGTTGGTGTCGACATTGGGTCGGCACATTCGATCGTAATAAAGACTGGTCCAGCTGCGGTGCTAGCTAGCGGTGAGTTATTTCCTTGTACTGAGGCGACGCCGAGTTTGAAGGTACTGGTAGAGAAGAAGATGGTGCTGACCACGGCCACATTGATCCCGGGGGGACAGTGCGGCGTTCGCTTGATCGTATGGTTGCGTGAGAAAACAGGGCTGCCGTCGGCGAGGATGTTCGGGTGCGATTTATCGTCCATCGAGGGCCAGTGGGTGGCCGCGTACTGAACCCCGTGTATGGATTCGGGTATAGCAGGGAACATCCCTGCAGGGATCGGCATGGGCGGGGCACCGGCTGGGGCAAGTTGATTCCAGATGTTTAGCCAGTACAGGCCGTTGTGGTGCTCCAGGCCGTAGATGAAGTTGTGCCACTGCTTCTTGATTACGCGGCAGGTCATCGCGCTCCTGTGGACAAGCGAGCAAGATGCACTCGGAATCGCTCTTGAAACTCGGATTGCGCATTAGGATCCCGCTGAAACAATGAAAAGAAATACTGGCGCAACACGTCGAGCGCCCCCTCAGACGCAACTCCCGATCTACGAAGAACCTCCGCTGGTTTTGCGCCTGTACGTAGCTCTGCCTGTAAGAGCGCATAGGCATCCAACGACATTTCCGGAACAAGCGTTGGCGTAAGCGTCCCACCAAAACCTGGCAATCGGACCTCGGCCAGCGGACTTCTAATCATCATCGTGCCATCAAGATCATCAACGCTACGTGGCGACGGCTCCGCTATTACGGGTGGGGGATTGCGACTTAACACTCTATCCACTCTTGGCAGGTCGTCGCGGAACGGCAGCACCGGTTGAGCGCGCAAGAACGGGGCTTGAGTGGTGTCAGGATCGCCCGAGATCGTGGCTGGCTCAGGCGGTAGCACCGGCGCGGCCACCTTTAGCCTCTCCCGCTCCAATGCATAAGCGGCTGCAAACGCCCCCATCGTCTCGCGATCGTTTGCAACAGCAGCAGCTAACAGGCGCGCGATCCAGCGCTCTTCGTAAGGCGTGTACTCGCGCAGAGTCGCACCACGAAGCCTTAGAGCTTCTGCGAAATGAATGCCGTGGTGGACCTTGAGCGCCGCCAGCTCGCCGTATTGAGTTGCCGAGGTTTCGTCAAGTTTCATCGTGACCCACCCTTTCTAGAAACTGCTCCCATGTTACGGCGGGGGTGCTCGACGGTGAGTTCAGCCTAATGCGTTCGGCATCGACTGAGACATCGTCGTTCGCTCGCAAGCAAATGTTCCCCTGACGCGAGCTCAGCTCGACATCACCTCCTGAAGTAATCGAAAGATGCTCGGTGGCTGTCACTGCGATCCTAGCCGCGGCAAGTGCGATATCTCGCTCAGCGGTTATCTCAAGGTTGATCGCCCTCAGTCGAACCGTTGGGCCGTTCGGCCCGATCTCGACGGTGAGTTCAACTTCACCGTTTGGTGCCAGAAGGCGCAGCGTACTCTGCGTGTCTGAGTCTTCCACTGTCAGCCTGCGATCACGCGGCAAGGTCAGTTCTCTTGTGCTCATATCGGTCACGCATTCAGCTTGATAAGGCTGCCGGTTACCGTCACCTCGCCGCCAGCGACGTGTACGTTCGAGCCCTCCACTTTTACAGTAGGGGCATTCACGTCGACTGCGGCAGAGCCCATCACCTTGACTGCATCTGCCTTCAAAACCACCATGGGCGCCGAGACCACGACGATCCCGTCCGAGCCGACAGAAACGCTACTCGCGCCCTGAAGGACGGCGATACCGTGCGATATTGAACTCTGGATGGCGAAGGAGGTCGTAACATTGATATTGGCACGCCGGTCGACGATAGGAGCTGTGATAACTGTCTCAGCATCGCTCCCAATGGCAGTCTGTGTTCCTGAACTTAGGATCGCGGTGTTGTCGGCTCGAAGATCTATTCTGGGCGCGTGTCCGCGAATCTCGACCCGGTCATCGAGCGACATCCCCGCTCCTGAAGCCAGTGCAATGTTCTGATTCGTCTTGAGTGCTGCGCCAGGCGTAGGATCGTTGGGTGCTCCAAGCTGCAGAAGCGTTTCTCCGAACGGAACGGTTATCTTGAAACGTTCACTACCCTCCGAGTCGTCGATGTTGATCTCGGTACCCCCTCCGGTTCGGATAACGTTACGCGGGGCGTTCCGTTCTGAGACCGTGGTCGGCGTAGTTGGATTTGGGACCGCGCCAGCGATGATTGGTCGATCTGGGTCGCCCTCGACGCACGAGAGCAAAACCTCTACTCCGTCACGGAGTGGGAAGTGGAACCCGTAACCTGGTCCCGCATGAGGTTGCGCCATGCGCATTGGGCGCGACGCCTTTCCGCGTGGAACATCTCTCCGATCGAATAGAAACCTAATGTGATATCGACCATCGCCGTCTAGTTCTGCGTATTGTCCCTCCTGAGCAGCTTCGACAATGCCCGAAATTACTCCTGCAACCAATGGCTTGGGAGTTCGGCGAATTGGCCGAAACGGGGTCGCGAGTGGAATCGCTGTGAACTGGTTCTCGTAGGCCATCGACGCACTTTCCGCTGACCCCCAATCCGCCTGATTCAGGCGGTGAGAAACTGAAACGACCAGGAGCTCAAGTTCTCCAATGGGATGCCCCTCCAACTGCAGATGGGACCCTGCCGAAAGCTGGGGTAAAGACGAGTGCCCCGTGAAGATGCGCCGCCTCGCTCCGATTTCTTGTGAGCGAACGGTAGCCAGGTGTTGAACTTCCAACTGTGTCTTTGCGTGGTTGCCGAACTCGTAGGTTGTTCCGCTGCGACCAGGCATTGTTGATTCGCTGTCCAAGCTCACTTTTGGCGTGCGATAATTGTAGTCGCGCAGTGCTACTCGATTGGGGATAGCTCGAATGTCAGTGGAGAGTTCAAAGACTTCACTTCGCTCCCCCCTTGGCCGAAATCGCGCTTGGATTGGGGCTGTTGCCTTAATCGCTTCGTTGGCGTCGGACAGCACCATTAGCTCTCCGTTCTCTGTCATCCGGAAGTAGTAGGTAATACCTTCGTGCTCGAGCAGCCGGTTGACGAAGCATAGATCCGTCTCTCGGTATTGAACTACAAACTCTCGCGCCGCGTACTCAGCTGCGAGTGAGAGCTCAAAGTCCCTGTCGCGTTGGAGCCCGATGCGGCTGAGCCGGTCGCAAAGAATCTCTGGGACAGTGGCATCCTGGACAACCTCGGTTGACGTCGTGAGGGACAATCCCTCCATACGAGGTCGAGACGTAATCCTCCAACGAAGACTGCCGGATTCTTCGTGAAGCGAACCAGCAACGCGGGTAATCACACCCGTTACGCGTCGGATCTCAACCCCGTCCCGCTCAATTACAAGTGCTCCGGGGTTGCCAATCGTCTCAACGTCCTCCAGCCGCGCTCCCGGAGCACCGGCAAGGTCCACTCGCACCTCGTACGGCGTTGAAAGCTCTTCCTCATACTCCACGTGGAGAACACGAAACTGATTTCGGTCAATCGTTGGAGAGTCAAACCAAGTTGATATTGTCGTCATTGAATCCTCTATGCGCTTCAGCGACGCACTCAGGTCCTGTGGATCTAGTTCCCTCGGACTGAGCACCATTGCCCAACTCGTTTTTCTTCATCACAGCTAAATCACCGGCCCGGGGTCGGAGCGCTCAGGTATTTCGTGCATGCACAGTCGATTTTCAGAACGCGCCTCACCAGTCCTGGCAACTCGTTTTTCTTCATGGTTGTTGCAATCATCGGTTTGAGGGTCTGCGTACGAGGGGTTGCGTCAGGATTCGCAGGTGGACGCACCTGCGGTGAGCACGAGGGTGCCTTCACACGCGGGGCCGCTGCCGCCGGTGGGCGCGCCTGCGGCTCCAGAGCCGCCGCTGCCAGGGCTACCGGCGGTGAGGCTGGAGTTTTCGCCGATGACCGCGCCAGCTGCCAGCGACGCAATCGCTGCAGAAGGTCCGCCGAGGCCACCGGCTCCAGGTCCGCCGTCTCCGCCTTTGCCGCCGCTGCCGCCGTTGCAGGCAGCCGATACGAGCGTATTGAGGCCTCCAGATGTCGCGCCGTTTTCACCGCCCGAGCTTCCTCCTCCTCCAGCCTGGCCCGCGGCGCCTTGTCCGCCTTGTCCGCCGCTGCCGCTGCCTAGTTGGCTATCCGTGAGCGTGACCGTGGCGTTGCTTAAGAGCACCAGCGCATAGCTGGCTCCACCGGCCCCGCCCGAGTCTCCGCCCGCGCCGCCGCAGCCGCCCGAACCACCGCCACCGCCGCCAGGGCCAGCGGTCACGTTGAGGACGCAGTTGTATCCACCACCACCGCCGCCGCCACCTTTGCCGCCAGCGCCTGCGCTGCCGGGCGCGGGGATTGCGGGGATGTAGCCGGCGAGGGTCAGCGTGCCGAGAGCGGTTGGGGCTGGGGCTGCTGTGCCGTTGGCGCCGGGGCTGCCTTGCCCGCCGTTCGTACATGCCAGCGCCGTTTGGCCCGCACCGCTGGTACCACCGCTCATCGCGCCGGGGTTTCCGTTTCCACCCTCGCTGGTATTCGTCCCAGCGCCGCCAATGCCTCCAGCGCTTGCTGGCGTACCAGCGTCACACACGGGCGCGGGCCCGCCTGTTCCGCCCACGCTCACAGCTCCTGCATCGCAACCAAGTTCACCCATCGTACCGCCGGTGCCCGAGGGCGCTGCCATTCCGGGTGCTGCAGCGTTTGCACCCGCAGCGCCATTGCCAGCGGTAACCGTTGTCCGCACGAGCTCGAGCGCGACGGCGTCATTGGCGAGCACCGCGATGCTGCTCGCTCCAGGGTCGGTCGCGTTGGGGGCGGCCACGGCGAGGTCTTGCATCAACACGCTGCCCGTTAACACGGTGACCGTTATTGCATTAGCCTGCCCTGTGAGCTGCGCCTTCGGGTTGGCGCTGGCGTACGTCCAGTCGCCACAACTAAGTCCGCCATAGACGGTTAGTCCGCTGGGGATGGTGAGGCTGCCAGTGAGCGGCGCATCTCCGCAGATATAGACGGCGCGCGAAGCGCTGGGATTCGCGGCGGCTTGGTCCAAAGCCTGTTGCAGATTGCCGGTCGGCGAGCCCTGTGTGCCGTCGCCTGCGGCGCCGGGGTCGACGAATACACCGCAGTCGGGGCCGATGGGCTCGCCTTCGGTGGGCGTGCACGTTGGATTCGGCCCGCCGCCCTGGCCGCCCTCCCCGCCCTGGCCTCCACCACCAGCGTTACCGCTTATGCCGCCCTGCCCGGCGTTGCCCTCTCCGCCAGCTCCCCCATCCCCGCCACTCGCACCGCCGCCTTCGGGCGTGCAGACAAAGCCTTCGGGGCAGCTGTCGTCGCCGCAACCGAACACGGCTGAGCAACCGATAACAAGCAGAGCCAGAGCAGACTTTGCTGCCCCCCTCGGCCTCGCTTCGCTCGCCTGGTCCCCCCAAACTCGCGCGCTGCGCTCGCGGGGGGACACACGGAGACCGTCCAACGGGTTAGCAGCCAACTCGTTCTTCTTCATCGTTGTTCAATCTCGGGCGCGTGGTCTCGGTGCTCAGGTTTCTCGGGTGTGGGCGTACGATTTTTGGCGCGTTCGGTGGGCGAGAGGTCACCAATCCTGGCGCTCGGCGCTGAGGCCGGCAGCTCCAGCGGTGGCTTGGTTGCCGGGGCCACCGTCGCCGCCGGGGCCGCCCATGCCAGGAGCGCCGAGGGTGATTTCGATAGAGCCTTCTTCGCTGGGCGCGGTGCCGAGAAAGGCGATGCCCACAGAAGGTCCGCCGCGACCGCCGCCACCGGCGCCGCCGCGACCGCCGGCGCCGCCAGGGCCACCGGGGCAGGCGCCAGCGCCTTGCGAGACGCCCTCTTCGCCGCCCGCCATTCCGGGCTGGCCTGCATCCCCGGCGCCACCGGCACCGCCGTTGCTCGTGCTGATGGTGACGTCTTCGAGCGTGAGGCTCGCGTTGATGGACACGATTCCGAAGCTGCCGCCGCCGCCTTGTCCGGGCTCACCAACGTTGCCACCACAGCCGCCTGCACCGCCGCCGCCGCCGGACGGGCCGGCTCCCAGCATGCCGGTGGTGCAAAGGTTGGCTCCGCCACCGCCGCCGCCGCCTTGTCCGGGAGAGCCGGCGGTTTGGCCGGCGAGGCCGGCCGCGTTGAGGAAGCCGATGGCAGAGAGCGTGCCGAGATCGGTGGAGAGGGCTCCGGTGCCGGGCAGGCCGGCTAGGCCGGCGGCCCCGAAACCCCCGTTCGTGCATGGCATTGGCGTTGGGAGGCCGAACTCGCCTGTCCCTCCTTGACCGGTGGCGCTCAGTGGTAAGCCGTCAGCTCCGTCGGCACCATTGGTTCCATTGGTTCCACTGCCGCCAATACCGCCTTCGACACTCATTGCCTGGCACGTATTTTGTCCTCCTCCTCCTCCGAGGACACCAACCAAACCAAGACAGCCATTGCCGCCGTTACCGCCATTGGCAGCGACTGGCGTTTGTTCCGCTCCCTGAGGCGTTCCAGCGGCACCAGCCGCTCCGGTACCCGCGCTAATGCTTAATCCGCGAAGCGTTGTGGTAGCGCCATCGGCCAGGACTGCGATGCTCGAGGCTCCGAGGGTATTGGCGTTGGCGGCTACAATCTGAAAGAACTCTACATTCCGAGTGGTGCTACCGAGTAGCGTGAGCGCAGGTTGGTCTGCGGTACCTTGGAGGGTGGGCTTGGTGTTTGCCGCTGCAAACGTCCAATCAGCACAAGCGAGGCCGCCAGAGAGGGAGACGCCACTGGGCAAGCTGATGGAGCCATTGAAACTATCGCCGCCGCATACATAGATATGCGTGGCGCCGCCAAGAGCTGCGACGGCTTCGGTGATTGAGCTGTACGGCATGGCCTGACTTCCGTCACCGCCTATTGAGGCGGCATTAACGAACACGCCGCATTCCGGCCCAATCGCTTCACCCTCCATCGGCGTGCACGTTGGATTCGGCCCGCCGCCTTGGCCGCCGTCTCCGCCGTTTCCTCCATTGCCGGCCCCGCCGGCGTTACCACCCAATCCCCCCAAACCGCCCTGTCCTCCTCCCCCATCCCCTCCACTCGCACCGCCGCCCGTCTCCGGGCAATTCCCGTTAAAAAATTCGTCGCAGAAGTCGCGGGAGCAGGCGCTCAAGGCGAGTGTGGTGAGGAGGAGGCTGGCGCGCAATTGGAGGCTAAGCATTAGAAGGTTCCTTGGATGGTTAGGCCGTTGGCTTGGGGGCCAATCACCGGTAGGAGGGAGACGTTGGAGCTGCTTTGGGGCAGGGCGAGCCATACCGCCATGCCAATCAGGGCTGCGCCGCCAACGGAGAAGCCAACAATCGCGCCGGTCATCAGGCCGTCGGAGCTGGCGAGTGCGTCACGGCCGAGGCTTTCGCAGTCGGCGGTGAACGGGCTGCAGGCGGCCAGTTCACTGGCAGCGTCGTATTCGCCTGCGGAGGCGACAACCAAGCCAATACCAGTGGCAACGCCCGCCGCTCCCACGCCGGCCAAGAGCAAGGTGGGCCAGAGCGGCTTGTCACCTTCAGGTTCTGCGCCGCCTGCGCCCGCACCGCCCGCACCAGCGCCGCCTGCCGCACCAGCCCCTGCGCCGCCCGCACTAGCGCCGCCCGCCGCACCAGCTCCCGCGCCCACACCAGCGCCGCTGCCGCCAGCCCCGCCGGGTGCATCAACCATCGGTACGTCAATCTCCGCGGTCTCTTCACTGCCAGCGCGCAGGGTCAAGGTGCGGCCGCGAGCCTGGCCGTTCTTGGCCACCGAGACAACCACGTCGCCGGGCTCCACAAAGCGATTGACCTCGCCCGTTCCAACCACCTCGCCGTTGATGGAGACCTCGGCATCGGAGGGCTTCGGCTTGATACGCACCCGCGCGAGCTTGGGCTTGAGCTGCTCGAGACGCTCACGGATCTGCGCAACCTGTTTGGGGCTCGCGTCCTTGGCGTTGGCCAGGAAGAAATCGAGGTGCTCAGCAGCGTCTCGGTTCAGCTTGAGTTCGGCTTCACAGAGTCCCAAAACCGCAGCGATCCGCGGCGCTTTGAACTGTGCCCACGCGCCGGCTGCCTTGGTTTTGCAGACGGCCCATTGACGCTTCTCCATCGCGTCCACAGCCTCGTCAAAGACCTTCTTGGCGGCCTCGGTGAGCTCGTCCGCGTGGGCTTCACGCGGCTGCTGGCAGAGCGCGAAGCCACTCAAGATGGCGACCCATAAGATACCTAATCGCTTTTTCATGATTCACCGCAGCTAGGGATTGAAGCGCCACCCATCGGGGTCTTTCGTGTCGGAGCTCGAGGTTGAACGAACGGAATGGACTCGGCTGCTCGCTACGCCGGTCCCCTGAGGTTTTGCTGTCGCGCTTGGCGAGCTGCTCGGATTGGAGGTTGGCGCAGCCGTTTGGGATGGCGTTGTAGCCACGCTTGGAGCGGAGGCCGTGCCGGTGGTTGCCACGCTCGGCCCTACGCCGGTGGGCTGCTCTCGCGGCCCCGGACCATCGGCGACCTCACTCGGTCCGGTCGCCCACAAGAAGACGATGACCGCGAGCCCCACGCTGAGCGTTATCAGCGCGGCCAACGCGACCTGCCGCGAGCGTCCTGAAGCCGGCTCCGCTTGGCCCTCGACCAACGCCTCAGCGTCGCTTTGCGACGGCGCACCGGGCTCGCGAGCGTCCTCGTCCGATCCGTCAACGGGCAGCGCTCCAAACGGTCGTTCCACTCGCAGGGTCGGGTGCCCGAGTTCAGTGGCCTGCGAATCCAGCTCGACCTTGGGCACGTATTGCCGCTCAAGCAGCTGCTCGGACGCCCGCGGATTCTGCGTCTTCATCAGGCCTTTTACGGCCTGCTGGAACTCGGCGTTGGCCGATACGTGGGCGGCAAATCCCTCGCGCAATGCTTTGGCTTGCTCTTCGGTCGGCGCCTCGAACCCCTGCAGGTCGTCGCCCTCAGGCTGATCAATCTTCATGGTCTTGGACCTCCCAGCAGCTGATTCAACAGCAGGCCTACGACCAGCGCGGCCACCAGCGTGATGCCGAACACGACGGCGGCACGGACAACGTTGACGCGAGCGCTCGCGCCCTTCTCCTCCGAGGCGGAGCGTGTGAGGGCCGCCGGCTCACCGCGGATCGCGCGACCGTGCTCATCGCATGCGATGAACTCCCCTCGCCCGAGGTCAAACGCGCCCGGCGCGAGCAAGGTGAGTTCAATCCCGTCTTCATCGGCAAGGAACACCCGGCTCCCCGGTTGCAGCGCCACCGATTGAACGCGCTTCATGGCCGTGCCCGCGCTCACCCATAGTCCGTTGGTGCTGCCGAGGTCCTCGACCAAGAAGGTGAGGTCCCCACCAAACCAACCGGAGACATGCGTGAAGCGAACGTGCGCGCCGCTCACATAGGGGTACTGCACAACGATGTTGGCTTTCTCCGGCAGGCTGCCGAAGATGCACGCGCGTTCGAGGTGATAACGCGCTGCACTTTGTTTTTGGCGGACCAACAACGTGGGCGCCAAAAACAGGCTCGTCGCCTGCAGCTGCAGCGCTGGCCGGAGCAACTTCTTCGGCGGCGTCCGCTCAGCCTCGGTGGCGCTCTTGGCTGCCTTCACAGCGGCCGCGCGCGCAGCCTTGACCTCCGCCGCTGTCTCCCAGCGCCCGTCTGCACCAATGCGGCCAGCCGGCAGCAGCGCAAGCTCAACATCGCCCACAACCAACGAGCCGCCGGCACCGATCATGGCCGACTCGGGCAGGTGCGCTTCATTGCCGTCGCTCAAGCGCACACCCCCGACTGATACGCCGTTCAAACTCTCGAGATCCACCACGGTGAACCAGGGCTTCGCCCCGTCGGGAACCACACACTCGAGCGCCGCGTGCTTCTGCGTAACCGACTCGTCATTGAGCACGAGGTGGCACATGCCCGCGTGACGCCCGATCACCGTGCGGCCCGCCGCTAAGATGAAGCGCGCGCCCTTGTGCTGGCCACTGCGCACCACCAGGCTCGGGTGCTCGCTAAGCTCATCCATACGCAGCCGAACACAAGGATCGGGCAGTTCAGTCGGAGGCGCAGGCGCCACGCGCTTGCCACTGCGTGCCTTCCCGGCGACTGGCATCGTTGGCCCGACTGGCATCGACACGCGCACGTCATTCTGCAGTTTGTCCGGTGCGGTGAGCCACTCGCGCAGCGCCTGTGCGAATAGTTCACATGAGGCGAAGCGCTCTTCCGCTCGCTTGGCGAGCGTACGCGCAAGGATCGCCCAAAGCCGCTTGGGCACGAAGGAAGCGGGCGGTGGGTCAGGTGGAGCGTGGCGTTGTTTCGCCACCAGTTGCTCCTGCGTGATGTTGTGATCGGGCAGAAAGGGATGTCGCCACATCAACTCGGTCAAGAGCAGGCCGAGCGCGTACTGGTCGATCGCCCCTGAGATGTGGCCGCGGTCGAGTTGTTCCGGCGCCATGTACGCCACAGTACCGAACACAGGTTCAAGCCGCGTATCGGGTGAGTAGGTGCTCTTGGCTGCAGCCCAATCGAGGAACACGGCTTTGTTGAGCCCACCGCGTGCAGCCAGAATGAAGACGTTGGCGGGCTTGATATCCCGATGGATCGCGCCACTCTCGTGCATCGTCTGTAGGCCGATCGCGAGCGTCACCCCCAGCTCGGCCACGTCCACCGGGTCGAAGGTCTTTCCGCCTGCGCGCTTGCGCAGAATGTGATCGGCCAACGTCGCGCCCTCGAGCTTGTCCATGATGATGAATGGCCCGCGTCGTTCGTCTGTCCCAACGTCGTGGCAAGGAACCAAGAACGGGTTCCGGCCTGCGCTCGCCATCAGCAGTTGGCCCTCGGAGATCAGCTTCTGCTGAAGCGAGCGATAGGGCTCGGCGCGATAGCAGGGCTTGAGGACCTTGATCAAACAGGTCCGCAGCGAAACGCTGTGTTTGGCCTCGTAGAGGATGGCGGTTCCGCCTTGGGCAAACTCGCCTGCGACGACATAGCCGCGAAATAGGTCGCCGGGCTTGAAGTCGGCGGGGCCAGCTCCGCGCGGGACGACAGCGGGCACCTTGCCTTCGCGCGGCTCGGTCAGTGAACCGAGCAAACTCGCTTCCTCGTCGCTCAGCTCCGCGGGCTCCGGTCGTGCGTCGGGCACCGTGTCCGCACCAAGGACCGGCTCGGTACTGACGAGTCGCAAGTCGGGCGGCAGAACCACCCGCATCGTGCCTCTTGGCCCGCTTAGGCGGGGCGTGGAAGAACGGCTGCTGAAGGCTTCGGCGGGCATCATCGGAGCTTCGTCACCAGCAAGTACAGGAGCGCAGTCAGCACCAACCCAATCGCGACGAACAGCCACGTATGCCGGCGGACAGCGCTACCGTGATGTCGCTCCGGCATGCGCTTCGTACGCGGAGCCGGAACAGCCGCTGGGCCGCTCCGTGCAGCCAACACCAGCGGTTCGCGCGCCCGTACAGCCGCTGCCGGATCCGGCGTGGTGTCGCCCAAGAGTTCTTCTTCCTTATGCGGCGGCCGAAAGATGGTGTCGACATCAGCCGCGGAGGAAGTACGGACCGGCGTTGCGTCCATTCGCACCGTCCCACGCTGGCCAAGCAGCGCCTGGGCTGGTTTCAGCGGTTCGAGCGGCGCCAAGGACGCAGCTTCCACGGGCGCGGCTTTCGCTGCTTCCGCCGCAATCGGAGGAGCCACTGGCTGAGCTGACTTTGCCACGGGCCGCAGCTCATTGCGCGCACTCACGAGGGCCACGCGCATGGCTTCAGCCGTCGTGAAACGATCCTCCGGCCGTTTGGCCATCGCTTGTTGCAGCACAGCGGATAGCGTCTCCGGAACGCCCGCTACGCTGGGGTAAAGCGAGGGGGGCGGCATGCTCAACTGGTTCGCCATGATCTCCTCTTGCGTCCTTCCACCGAATGGAGGCCGGCCCGTCAGCAGGAAGTGGCCGATGCAGCCAATCGCGTACAGGTCGGCCCGACCATCCACTCCTTGGCCCACCACCTGCTCGGGCGGCATGTAACTCGGACTGCCGATGGTCCAGCCCACGGTGGTTGCCACCAGGGCCGAGCCCGCGCGCTCTTTCGCCTGTTGCGAAAGCACCTTGGCAATACCGAAGTCGATGATCTTGATGATGCGCCCACCTGGCCGGACGGTCTTGGGCTGCACGGCGTAGAACACGTTGAGTGGCTTCAGATCGCGATGCACGATCCCGGTTTCATGCGCGGCCTGAATGCCATGCAAGATGGCCTCGAGCATGTCGATCACTTCGGCTGCCGATAGCGGACCTCGTTGTTCCACCTCTTCCTTGAGCGTGCAGCCCGACAAGAATTCGGTCACGAGGTACGGCTTGCCACCTTTGGTCAGGCCAAGATCCAAGGTCTCAACCACGTTCACGTGACGTAGGCCGCGCAGCAGCCGGCCCTCGGCGATCATCCGCTTGGCCAGTACCTCGGCGGTATCGGCGCCGAGATCGCGTACCACCTTCAGAACACGCTCTTCGCGCAGGGCACGGTGCAACACCACGTGCACTTCGCCCATTCCGCCGCGCGCCAACGCACGTGCTCGTACGGTGTTGAGCCAAGCTCCTCGCGGATATCGAGCGGCGCCGCAGCGTTCATAGAGTCACCGTGTCCACTCCACGCCGACGCATCGCACGCCAAAGCTTTTGCTTCACTTGGTCATGGCGCCGACGGGTGGTTGCCACGCTCAAGTTCAACTTGGTTGCGACCTCGGCGATGGTCAGACTTTCCCAGTAAAAGGCCTGCGCGAGCGCGCGCTCCATCGGCTCGAGCTCTGCAACCGCCGCTCGCAAATTCGCCACCAAGTGTTGTTGCCAACCCGCCGCTTCCAGCGCCTCGAGGGACGGCAACACTGCAACCGCCATCACGTCAACCGCGTGCTCCTCCACCGGGCCAAGGGTGGCCTCGGCATCATCGATACTCACCGTGTGGACAGCGCGCCGCGCACCACCAGCCCAAGCCGCGCGCATCGCCCCAGCGTCATAGAAGGCCGCATCCATCATCGCGCCCTTGATGCGCATGAAGGCGAAGCCGTTGAACGGCACGCCGTGCTCCTCGTCGAATCGTAAGCTCGCCAGCGCAGCAGCCTCACAGCCTACGCTATGCAGTTCCTCCAGCGGAACGCGCGTGCGCCGTGAAAGCACGCTAGCGATTTGGCCGATGAGCGGCAGCGCCTGAGTCACCAGTTGCTTCTGGCGCGCAGAGAGCACCGTGGCTGCACCCATCACTTCTTTCCCGCCGTGCGAGCGAGCTCAGCGCTTGCTCCGGGCTTTTCGACCGTTCCGCTCGGCCCAAGGTGCTTGCGTTGCAACAGCTCGGTCTCGAGAACCCCCGACAACGCCGGGTCCACCAACAAATCGATCTCGAGCAGGGCGGCCAGCATCAACCGCTCGCGCCCCTCCAGTGCAAGCGCGTCCACCGCTTCATCCGCCAGCGCTTCAGCGAGCAGCTCCCGTTCTGTGCGTTCATTTCCTGACATTGTCGCTACCACCCCATCACGCCGTAACGGCCGGCATGCAGGGATATCACCGCCACTCGGCCAGACTGCTCAACTATTTTTGGGGAAACGAACAGAGCCCGCGACCGGTGCACTCCGTGCGGGCCAGCCGCGAGCCGACCTACTGCGAGGATCGGGCTGCGAATTGGGCGTTTTGTTGAGTTGCAGTACCCATCCCCTGCCGATCGAGGTTCAAACTCAACAAAACGTCCAGTTCGAGCGCCGATCCTCCGTGGGCCCAAGGTTCGAGCGAATGCTCCCACCCTCGAATTCCACCACAAAACCCGGATCACCCGCCCCAAAACAGCCCTCCCCTCCCCCCTCGGGCGGATCACCCGCGAAAAACCGCCCTCGTCCACCAACTTCGAGCGGATGATCCGCCCTTTGGGACGCCCGACGCTCTGCTGGAGCGGATTCAATCGCGCGATGAACCCGGTGCAATACACGGCTGATCCGGCGGTCTTCGGTCGTCGGCGTGACCAACTCAATGCGGTTCTTGCATTCTCGGGCATCTCGATCGGAGATGACGGACGCACGCGTTGGGAATCTAAAGCGACGAACCTCGAGCAGGCCTTGGGTCGTGCAAATCGGCTTCACGCCGCCCTCGTCTCCAGAGGCGTCCACGCCGACGTGCTCAAGTTCTGTCGTGCAGAGCTGCTAGCCGAGAACTACTTCCACGCCGTCTTCGAGGCGATGAAGAGCATCGCTGCAAAGATCCGACAACTGTCGGGCCTGACCTCGGATGGTGCCGCGCTCGTCACCGAAGCCTTCGCGCTCGGTCAGAGCGGCACGCCGATCCTTGCAATCAACGCTCTCGTTACGGAAACCGACAAGGGCGAACAGCGCGGCTTCGTCAACCTGCTCGTCGGGCTCTTTGGGACGATTCGAAACCCAGGTGCTCACAACCCGAAGATCGAGTGGCCTATGCCCGAGCAGGATGCACTCGACATTCTCACCCTTGCGTCACTGGTCCATCGAAAACTCGACCGAACTCGCAAACCGTAAGGTCGCAGGCCAACAAGGTGTTGCATCAGACGATCGCCGTCGCTCGCTTCGCTGACTCTGGCCTGCGCCGCAGAACCCTATACGTTAGGCAAAAGGGCGATGGACGCAACGCACGTCGAAGTCAATGGTCGCGAGCCCGAGATTGTCGGCCGCGCCTGCGAGGGAATGGTCGCGATCGAGCACAGCTATGCGGGAACGCTGGTCGAGCCCGCGAACGTGGTGTTTCTGCGGTTCGCCGGCCGATGGCACCGCTTGTACTTCGACTACGCGACAGTGTTTTGGAGAGAGGACTCGGACGGGCCACAGGGGTTTACCGCCGAGGAACTCGAGGCGAGCTTCCGGCCGGTGGACCTCGGTGGAGTGTTCGGCGTTCAAGATGCGGTCCTCAAGGAGGTCACCTACGTTGCGCTGAAGAGCGGCGCGGCAGTCCACCTTCGCTTCACCAACGGCAAACTCGTGAGGTTCGAATGCAAGGACGACGTAACGGGATACTCTGCCTAGCCAGGCGTTGCAGTCGCACGACCACTGAACGCCAGGTCGTTAGGTGGCGCTGCCACCATCAACGTATTCCCAACGCAAAGAAGGGCCCCGGATGACGTCGATTCTCGAGGACGTGCAGACTTCGGCCAACTGGATCAGCGAGGCCCTCACGAGCTCGGGCTACCAAGCCGACTTCTCACCCGACTCCCTCATTGAGGTCGATCGCTTCTTCTCGGAGCACTCGAACAACGGCAAGGCTGTTCACGGAGGCCTCCTCTCCGAATCGCTGGGGTCACGGCTCTTTGCGATCGGCTCCTACGTCGGGGAGGTTCTACGGCGCAATGTTGGCGGGGAATGGAGTGGGGACGACTCCGACCCTCAAGCCGAGATCAACGTCGCACTTCACCTTCCCAATGGCACCGTTTGCTGGCCCGTCCAACGAGCAATGAAGCCGTTCAAGCTCGGGCCAGAGGAGGGTATCGCTGCGTATGGCGCCCACGCCGGCCTCCATTTCACTCGCTCGATCTGGCCCTCCAATACCACCGCTACATCCCATTCCAAGACGGCTCCGAAGAAACCTTGGTGGAAGGTTTGGTAAGGGGGCGCCACCTAGCCCGCGTCGTTGCAGCGCACTCGCTTCGCTCGCCGCTGGAGCTCCATATCGTTGAGCGAACCCAGGCTGCGCGGATTCTCTCGTCTCCAAGCAAACGCCAACGCATAGCCGCGCTTCTGTCGATCGGGACGCATTTATTGGTGCACTGCCAAGCTGGGATCAGCCGCTCATCGGCCTCTGCGCTCGTCGTTCTTCTTACTCGACTGGGCCCCGGGTCTGAGGAATCACTCGTGGACTGGCTTTGCGAAAAATATCCTGAGTGCCGGCCTAATCTCCTGCTCACTCAGCTTGCGGATCAGCTCCTTACCACGCGCCTCCGAAGCATGGCTCAACCGAAGCTCTCGTCGGGAATAGGGCAGCTGTTGCAGCTGACAGACGCCGTCGGTCGCCGTTCGGCTCCCTCTTCCGCCCACCGCAGAACGCCAATATGTTAGCCAGACGAGATCGTGAGCCTCACTACCGCTGAAATCTCGCAGTTCTTCAGTCCGGACTGGTTCGGCCCGGGCCTGGTCGATGACCTCCTCATCGCTCATCTGCGCGACAACTTCTCCGAGGCCGACGACCGGAGCCCTGAGCACTACAGATGGCGCGCGTTCACGCTGGTCTTGAAGCAGAGGCGCCCCGCAGCCGAGCCGTTGCTCCGACAACTTTTGCGCTTAGCTGAGATCGATACCGATCCCTCACTGCGCGATTCAATGGCGATCACGCTGCTGTCGACCCCCGAGTGCCCCGCCAGTCTCGCCTCCGGTACCGGCTTCGACGACCCGCGTATTCAATCGCTTGTCCGGGCGCGCGTTGAGCGCGAGTCCCTGTCGCGACCCATCCCGGAGGGCGATTGGCTCCTCGTAACCGCTGACATCTGCCGAGATGGCGGCTCCTTCGAGGCGACGGTCAGGTGCAGCGCCAAGCAGGTCTCGCTGTTGCTGACTGTGCTCTCACAGCCGTCGCCCGACGGCGGTCGGCATGGCGGCTTGTTCGCGACCAATGGCAGCGACCCGACTCCCATGACTTTTCTCTCGACCCGCGAGGAGGAACGCGGATGGGCACGTGCCCTCAGCTCCGCCAGTGGCGGCACAACAGAGTCCGCAGAGCGCGCAAGGGAGATGGCTGCTATCCTCTCCAATCGCGCGGGCTAACGTACCGGCGTTCTGCGGCAAGCGCCAGAGGGAGGCCGTAGGCCGACCGTGGCGATTGTCCGCAGCAACGCCCAGTTGTGCCGCAACGCCAATGCAGGAGATCCCTCTCGAGCCAAGCTCCCCTCAGGTCGCGCCGGCATACACTACGGAGTGGGCTGATCCGGCTTCGCGGTCTCGGCGGGCGCAGGCTCGGCGGGCTTATCGCCTGCCGGCGTCGCATCACTGTTTAGGATCCAGCCCGCTCGATAGGTGTAGATGTAGACGGCCTTCTTTCCACACGCGGTGACGCCAATGGTCTTTCCCTCGAGCGCATAGTCGTCGAGCGTGCCGTTGAGCGCGGTGAGCTCGACCTTGTCCTTCGGGCAGTTGAGCTCAAACGCGGAGCGCTCCAGCGCGCTCGCGGTGAAGCTGTCGCGAATGGTTGGCGTATTCGGGCCTTACTGATCAAGATCTCCTGCATCTTATCGGTGCGATTCAACAGGGCGACTGCGCCGATGAAGCTTCGTTCTGGGTACAGGTACTTGAGCTCAATCTTCCGGGGGCGCCGATCTCCGACCTCCTTTTCTATCCGAATGAGGCGGTTGGCCTTTCGTGTGGGGCTCTGTCGGCCCACGCGTCGCCGCTCGACATCCTGCGCGCCGCGCGCTCAATGGCCCCTGCAGATCCCCCAACGCGAATCGCCCGGCCCGGCTCGCTGATTCGGTGCTTTATCCATCATCCTACTACAGTAGGATTAGGCACATGGGTGAGCCCGCAGCAAAACTGTCTGTCACTGTTCCGAGTGAGCTGGCCGCCGAGATCCGCAGGCGTGTCGGCGCCAGGGGCGTTTCTGGGTTCGTGACGCGCGCCATTACGCACGAGCTGGAACGCGAGCAGCTCGGCGCATATCTCGAAGAGCTCGATCGCGAGTTCGGCCCGGTCCCCAAGGAAGTCCTTGCGGAGGCGGGACGTGCATGGCGGAAGCGCTGATCCTGGATTCGGAAGCGCTGAACGCGCTCGCGAACCCGGGCGAGCGCGGTGCGCTCGCGCTACGCATGCGCGCGGTGCTGCAGATCGCTCGTGACCATAGCGCTGTCGTGCGCGTCCCAGCACCGGTCCTGGCGGAGGTCTGCAGAAGTCCGAAGCTCGATGCTGCTGTGAACCGCGTTCTCGGGATGAAGGGCATCGTTGTGGCAGAGCTGACCGAACGCATTGCGCGGCGAGCCGGCCACCTCCTCGCAAGAGCCAGGCTCGCGTCGGATCATGCGGTCGATGCATTTGTCGTTGCGACCGCGCTGGATTTTCCGGACTCTCTCATTGCGACGGGTGACGTCGGTAATATCGAAAGTCTGGCTGCCGGGTTCAAGCAGGTCCGAACTTTTCGCATCTAGAGACGCCGGCTAACAAGGCGTTGCTGCAGACCTCTCCTTATGCCGCGTAATGCTCTTGCAGTTGTCAGCGTCGTCAAGGATGAGGACGCCGCGCACCCCGTCGCCGCCACGTGGCGCCCCGTGATCTGCGAAATCGTTCGAGCGTTCTCCCGTGGCGACTACCTAATGTCCCAGCCGGTGGCGGACGTCGACGCTATTTCCGAGGCAACAGCCGAGCATATTCGCGCAAGCGTTGCAGACTACGGCGCAACCCTGGTCGAGCTACCAGACGAGGCTTGGGAGACGTCCCGCGCGCAATGGATGGTGGGCCACTGGGAGGTCATCGTCGATCTCTGGACGAAGGAAGAGGGCCAGAGTGACCTCGTGCTCTCGCTCATGGTCACCGAAGCTGGCGCCGGTCACCGCTTCAAAGTCCACCTGGTTTACGTTCCCTAGCTCTGAGCGGCCGGGCTCCTCGCTAACAGCCTCGCTTCGCTCGGTCTGGCGCTTGCCGCTGAACGCCAATACGTTGCGCGGGCGATGCGGTGGCACAACGACGCTCTCAGGATCGCGGGGCGCAGCCCGAGCCCTCTGGCCACCGCTGAAGCGGGGGTTCAGGCACTCGAGGCACGCTTGGGATTCACTTTGCCGGCCGCGCTGCGTGAGTTACTCGTTACGGACATCTGGCCTGAGTTCCTGCACGAGTTCAGCAACTGCGACGAACCCCTGACCCTGGCTGAGATGGGTAGCGCGAAGGTTCAGTGGCGGAACTATGACGTGCGGGCCGCAGGAATCCTGCCGTTCATGCGCGAGAACCAGCACGTATGCACCTGGGCCCTGCCGCTGAACCTTGGCGATGATCCGCCAGTCTTGGTCGAGGTTGACTCAGGCGACCCACCGCACTGGCAGACGGCGGCAGCGACCTTCTCGATGTGGGTTCGCTGCCAAGTAGAGGATCGCCTGTTGCTCAAGCGCGCGATGTTTGCGGCGCAAGCCGAACCGCTCAGCGAGAGCAGTCGCGCCGCGCTCTCCGAGCGCTTCGCGCTAGGGCAGCCTACCTCGGCTTGGCCAGCGCGTGAGGTCCTCCGGCTTCACGGCGACCTCGGCGACCTTTTGCTGTGGAATGCTGATGACCAGTGCGATTGGTGGATCGCTCCGCGCGACCTCGCACACGCGGAACGTCTGCTGGACGTGCTCCCTGTATCCGCGGAGATGCGAAGCCTGCTCTACGACCTGAAACCAGAAGCGAAGTCTGTACTCGATGCCTGGCGCCTACGATTCACAAGCGAGTGAGAAGCATCGACGGTCAGCCGGACGGCGGGCATCTGCACCATTTACGAATGGGCTGCACACCGCGCCCTCGCTCCGGCCCCACGTTGGAGCCGGCCGCGACGCGGCTGTTACCGCGTGGTACCCTTCTGTCATGTCCGCGATTCGCGCACGAGTCCATAACGGCCGCCTCCAGCTTGATCAGCCGACTGAGCTGCCGGAAGGCACCGTCCTCGATCTGGTGGTAGACGACGCGGGCGACGACCTCGACGATTTGGACCGCGCGGCACTCAACGAGTCCATTTCTCGAGCCCGCGCGTCCATGGAAGCAGGTCGCACTCGTCCCATGCGTGACCTTCTCGCAGACCTGCAGCGACGGCCTTGATCGTCTCGGCTGAGGCCGAGGTAAAGATCAGATTGATCGCGCAGTGCAGGCGATCCCGGAGCCTCCTGTGGCCGGTTCCGTATGCATGACCGTGCTGCTCGTCCTTCTGCCCCTGCGGTCGGCGTCGCCTACGGCATTGCGCCCCTCCCTCACCACCCCTTGGCATCCTCCCCCAAAGCAGCTCTGATCCCTGCATGAAGATCTTCAGCTTGGTCTCGGTCTTGGCGTTTGCGGCGCTCGCCGCTTGTGGGGATGACGGCGCAAGCGGCGGTGGCGGCGCTGGCGCGACCGGAGGCGGCGGCGAAGGGGGTGGCGGCGCAGGCGCAGGTGGCGGCGAGCCCACGCTGTGCGGAGACATCCTCATTTGCGATCCGGGGGTCGCCTGTGTGGAGCAGCAGTTCCCGCCAGCGTGCACCGACAAGGCGAACAAAGCCGATCCCTGCCCCGAGGGTCAGACCGATACGTTCTGCGGCGGTGCTGGCATGCCTTGCTGCTGCGAGCCGCCGCCTGCGCCCGACTACTCCTGCGCCGCCGCGGACAACTGCGGAGGGACCGTCTCCTGCGAATGCCTCGGGGACGTCTGCACCGGGGGGCTCGAATGTGTGAACACAGCAACGCCAAACATTGTGGCCTGCATCGAGCCGGCGATGCCTTGATTGTGCCGGCGGTGCGCTTGGCGTAGGGAGGCCCATGTCGGGCCTCGTCACGCGGCACTTGTTGCGCAATACCTCGATCGCGGACCTGTTGCGGCGGAGCCTCACGCTCGCGCCGCGCCTTTGGTTGCTGCTCTTTCCGTTGTTCCTCGCGTTCCTCGGGCTGCTCGCGGCGATCCTGAAGCTCGACCTCATCCCGCTGGATACGAACCGCGCGGGGCAGCTCTCACAATCGGGTCGCGAGCTCTCGGCCACCCTCGTTTATGCGGTGCTGCTCGGCTCGGCGTCGTTCTTTGCGCCGATCGTCTCCGGGCTCATCGCGGTCGCAGCGATCCGTGGCGCGCTGGCCGAGCGCATGACCTTCTCGCTGATCGCGGCCGGAGCCTCGCGGGCGTTCGGCAGCGCGGTGGTGTCGGGCGTGCTGGTGGCGACGCTCGCGTCGCTTGGCTACGCGTTGTGCTGGTTCCCCGGCCTGTTCGTCCTTGCGTACTTGATGGCGGCGCCCGCAGCGGCGACGGTCGAACGGCTCGGCCCGCTCGAAAGCCTCAGTCGCTCGGCGTCGCTGGCGAAAGGCAGCGTGGTTCGTCACGCCGGTGCGCTATTTCTACTTTGGACCTTCATCGGCATCCTCGCGCGCTTCGCCGACATGCTCTCCCCGGCCGCGTGGCGAGGCTCAGGCACCGGCCAGCTCGCACTCTACGCCGTGGCCACCGCGCTGGTCGCGAGCTTCGCTTGCGTGTGGCAGGCGGCTCTGTTCGCCATCGCCTACAACGACGCGCGCATCGGCGCGGAGGGCCTCGAGATCGACGCGCTCGCGGCCCTACTCGGAGGCGGCGCGCAGATCGGGCTCGATACCGGCGCCGAGGCGCTCTCCGAGAGCGGCCTCGCGCTACGGCAGAAGAGCCGCCGCGTGATCGTGATCGTCGTCGCAGCGGTGTTCGGCCTGGGCGTGCTCTCGATCTTCGGCTACCCGGTGGTGCAAGAGAAGCTGAAGCAACGTCAACGCGAGGCCCAGTTCGAGCTCGACAAGGAGAGGTACGCTCGGGAGTTCGCGCTCGAGCAGGAGCGGCGCGCGGCAGAACCCGTCCCCGAGCAAACCAGCCCCCCAAAGCGCCGCACGAGCCCTGTACCGGAGCTGCCTGAGCCCGCGCTGCCCCCTCCCCCGCCGGCTCGGACAACCGAAGAAGTCATCGCCTCGTTGAAGGGCGACGACGCTGAGCGACGCAAGGCCCTCGCAAGCGACATCCCGCAGCTCGGTGAAGCCCTTTGGGGTTTGAAGATCGCGCAGCTGTTCCGAAAGTTCGCCAAGACCGACCGGTCGAAGTACGAGCTCTTGCTGCTACCGGAGGTAGCCACTCAGCTCCAACTACGGGGTTGCGGCAACGCAGCCACCGAGGCTCGCCTCATGGGCGAACTCGGCTCGTCGGAGCTCGCAAAGACCTGCCCTGAGAAGAAGGAGCCGCGGGCGATCTCTTCGAAGGCCGCAGAGAAGATGCCCGTTTGGGCGACAGCGCTCGTGATCTTGATCGAGCTCGCGGCCAAGGACTTCGATCAGCAGAAATCCCCACTGCACAAAGCCGTGGTCGACGCGCTCAAGAAGGAGCGCCGCGAGTGATGCATAAGGCCAACCGCTGAGGCAGCAAAACGAGCGGCGGTCCGCGCCGAGCTCGACTCGAATTCACGCTGGCCACCCGGTCAGATCGCGATTCGAATCACCTAGGTGCTCTGGTACCTTGGACTCGGTGTGAGTGCCGACAGTGGACCCTTGAGCTTCGCGAGCGCGAACCCGAGCGTGCTGGCCGCCAAGCGTGTTCACTTCGTCGGCGCCGGCGGGGTCGGCGTCTCGGCCGTCGCCCGATGCGTTCACGAACTCGGCATCCGGGTCACGGGATCGGACCAGCGCGCGTCGCAGATCACGCGCGCGCTGGCGGAACTCGGATGCGAGATCTCGATCGGACACGATCCGGGCCACGTTCGCGGAGCGGACTGCGTCGTGCACTCGACGGCGGTCGACCGCGACAACGTCGAGCTAGCCGCCGCCCGCAGTATGGGCGTTCCCGTCGTGCATCGCTCGGTGGCGCTGGGTGAGCTGATGGCGAGGCACGCGCGTGCCGTCGCGGTGATGGGCACACACGGCAAGGGAACCGTCTCGGCGATGCTCGTGTGCATCCTCGATTGCGCTGGCCACTACCCGGGCTTCGCGATCGGCGCATTGCTCGAGAACTACGGTCGGACGAACGCGCGGATCACGGATGGCGCTTTCTTCGTCGCCGAGGTCGACGAGTCCGACGGTTCCCTCGTCAACGTGACGCCCACCCTCGCGGTTCTCACGAACCTCGAGCCCGATCACCTGAACTACTACCGCGACCTCGCACACCTCGAAGACCGCGTCGTCGAGGCGCTGGCCAGACCGGCGCGCCTCACGAAGGTGGTGGCGAACGGCGCGTCGCCGTCGATCGCGCGTCTGATTCCACGCGTACCGAACGCTCCGTGGACACTCTTCGGCGTCGAGGGCGGCGTGACGGCAACGGCCGTCTCGCTGAGCCCGAACGGCGCCCGCTTCACCCTGGTCGAGGCTGGAACGAAAGCCACCGACGTCGAACTCGTGGTTCCTGGCGCGTACAACGTCGAGAACGCTCTCGCGGCGGCGGCAGCAGCGCGCTCTCTCGGCGTCTCGCCCGAGCACGTAGCGGAGGGCCTACGGAGCTACCGCGGTCTCGAGAATCGGTTCACGGCTCGTGCGGTGTGCGGGCGGCGCGTGGTGACCGACTACGCATCGCACCCCACGGCGATTCGCCACGCGATCGCCACCGCAGCCATGGAGGAACGCCCTTCCGTCGTGGTGTTCCGCCCGTGGCGCTACACGCTCGTACGTCACCTCTTCGACGAGTTTGCCTCTGCGTTCGATGGCGCTGCTCAGCTCGTCGTGACGGAGATCGACGCCGGTGGGGAGAGCTCGCCGCTGGGGCTCAGCCGCGCGACGCTCGCTCGCGCGATCCGAGCTCGTGGGGTCGCCGTGACCGAAGTCGATGGTCCCGCCGACCTAGGGCCCGTGCTCGATGCGCTGGCCCCTGCTGGGGTTCAGGTCATCGCGATCGGCGGCGAGGATCTGTTCGCCGCCATCCGTGACTGGAGCGCGCAGCTGGAGGCCGCGCTCGACGAATGACCTGGCCTCACGCTGCCCCACCCCGCGATAACGAGCTCCGAGGCCGCGGCGTCGCGGTCGTCGGCGCGGGAGCCAGCGGCGTCGCGGCTGCAAACGCCGCGTGTCGGAGGGGCGCTCTCGTGCGTCTCGTCGACGACGGCGAGCGATCGCGGCCCGCCAATCTCGATGAGGCCGTCGAGTTCGCGTCGCTGACCCACGACGTCGGCACCGCCGAGCTCGTCATCCTCAGCCCGGGGATCCCCGAGGGCTCGCCCGTGCGCGCCGACGTGGCCCGCGGCGGCGCTGAGGTGATCGGCGAGCTCGAGCTCTTTGCCCGCCTTTGTCCGGCGCCGATCGTCGCGGTGACCGGGACAGACGGCAAGAGCACCGTGACGACGATGATCGGCTCGATCCTCCAAGCCGGCGGGCACCACGCGGTCGTGGGTGGCAACCTCGGCAATGCGCTGACGGGCGAGCTCGATCGAATCGGACCTGCGTCGGTCGTCGTCGCCGAGGTCAGCGCGTTCCAGTTGACCACGGTCTCGACGTTTCACCCGGCCGTCGCCGTGCTGACGAACCTCGCCGAGGATCACCTCGACTACCACGGCTCGTTCGCGCGCTACCACGCCGCCAAGCGGCGGATCTTCGCGCGAATGACCGAGGGAGACGTGGCGGTCCTCGGTGCCGACTGCCCGCGGGCTCGCGCGACCGAACTGCCCGCCTCGATCGTTCGGCTCAGCGCATCTGCACGCGAGCACGCCGACGCACACGCTGAACGCGGGCAGCTGATGCTCCGTGGTCGTGTGCTGATGCCGCGGGCCGAGCTCCCTCTTGCCGGCGAGCACAACGTTCTCGACGCCCTCCTCGCCGCGCTCGCCGCCGACGCGCTCGGCCTCGCGCATCGCGTGATCGCCGATGCGCTGCGGTCCTACCGACCGCTGCGCCACCGGCTCGAGCGGTTCCACGAGAGCGCGGGCATCCACTTCGTCGACGACAGCAAGGCCACCAACCCACACGCAGCGGCGGCTGGGCTACGAGCGATGGAAGGTCCGGTGGTTCTCCTCGCCGGGGGATGCGACAAGGGGCTCCCGCTCGACGCCTTCAGCGAACTCGTGCGAGAGCGAGCGCGTCGTGTAATCCTCTTCGGGGCGGCTGCACCAAGCTTCGCCCGAGCGATCGGGAAAGGTGCGTCCGTCGCCGAGGTTGCGACGCTCGAAGAGGCCGTCACGGCCGCTCGCGCGTGCGCACGCGCAGGTGACACCGTCCTCCTCTCGCCTGCGTGCTCGTCGTTCGACGCGTACGACTCGTACGCCCAGCGGGGTGAAGCGTTCCAGCGTCTGGTGCGGCAGGCCTTCTCGGATCGGTCAAGTCGCGGGGCTGGGCAGTGAGGGTCGAGGAGGTTACCTGCGGTGAGATCCACGTCGCGTCCGTCCAGCTCGCGGAGGGGCGGTTTCGACCTCGGCTCTTTCGCGACGGTGTACCCGTGCGGGCGCCGGAGGAGGACGACACGGGTCACGCGCCGATCGGATTCTCGCTGGTCGTCGTTGCCGCCTCGCAAAAGACGATCGTCGTCGACCCTGGGTTGGACGATCCCGGGAGCGAGGGTGCCGCTCGCTTCCGCGCGACGTTTGCGGTCGCAGACTCGATCTCGATCGACGCCGCGCTCGCCGCCGTGGGCGTGACTCCAGCGGACGTCGACCACGTCCTCTTGACGCACGCTCACCTCGATCACCTTTCCGGCGCCACGCGCGAGCACCTTGGGCAGCTCGTTCCGCGTTTCGCCCGAGCGCGCTACCTCCTCGGCGCCGCGGATCGCCACGGTGCGCGGTACGACGGCAAGCCCGAGCCCGAGGTGGAGCGACGGCTCGCGCTGCTCGAGGCGCACGATCGGCTGGCAGCGGCGGGGAACTCGCCCGTGGTGCCCGGCATCGATCTCATGGCGGCTCCCGGAGAGTCGCCGGGCCACCACGTCGTCCGCATTCGCTCCGGCGGAACGACGTGCCTCCTCCTCGGTGACCTCTTTCACCTGCCGAGTGAGGTCGAGCATCACGACTGGGTGCCGCTCGGCCGGGACGCCGAGACGCTGCGCGCGAGTCGGAAGGCCCTCCTCCCAATCGCCACCGAGCCGCGCACCGTGTGTCACCTTCACCATGCGACGACCAGAGCGTTCGGTGTGATCCTTCGAGACGCGAATGGCTTCCGCTGGGGCCGGGCGTGAAGCGCGTGTCGGAACGCCTGACTCGCGCTCTCGCCTGTCTCGCGCTCGGCGCATCGGTCGGGCCGCTCGCGCTCTGCGCGCTCGGCGTCGTCCTCGACGACGGGCTCCCGGTGCTCTTTCGGCAGCCTCGCATCGGCCTCGATGGATCTTCGTTCGAGCTGCTCAAGCTACGGACCATGCGCTCTGGTCGAGTGACGCGCTGGGGAGCGCGCCTCCGGGAATCGGGCCTCGACGAGCTGCCGCAGCTCGTGAACGTGCTCCGCGGCGAGATGGCGTGGGTCGGTCCACGACCGCTGACGCAGAGCGAGCTCGTGCGCATGGGATGGACCGGCCCTGCATATCGAGCCCGGTCGCGTGTCCGGCCCGGCCTGACCGGACCCGTCCAGGTCTTCGGATCGGCCTCCCCGGATGAGGCTGAGAAGCTCGAGGCCGCGTACCTCGCCCACAAGTCGGTCGTGCTCGACCTCACGCTGGTCTCGCTCACCGCGACGATGGTGGTCTTCGGCAAGGGCCGGGTTCGGCGGTTCTTGCGGTCGGCGGCCTCGCGTTCGCGCTTCGGATACGCGCTGTGACGGAGCGCGGAACCACCCTGCCGACGAAGGCCGCGACGCGATCCGTTCCGGGTCTCGTGCTGTCGGCCGCGCTGGCGTCATGGGCCGCCATCGAGGCGCTGGCTCCACGCGCTTCGATCGCTTGGCTCGTCTGGCCCAGCGATGCCGATGCCGGACCCTGGCTGCGGAGCGCCTGTCTCCTCAGCGCCGCGGCCGCCATCGCCGGGACCGCGCTCCACCGCCGACGCGCCTGTCTCGCCTTCGTGCCCGGCTTCATCCTGTCGGTCGGCCACGGTGTCTGGACCCTCTTCGACGGCACGTGGTCGCTCAGCCACTCGAGCTACGACCACGCGTGGTGGGGCTTCGCGCCGCTCACGCTCCCCACGTCGCTCGTCGTTGCGCCCGGAGTCGCGCTCGCGCTCGTCCATCCGCGCGCGAGGTGGCTCGTGGCGATCTCGTCCGTCCTCCTCGTGCCGCTAATCGTCCTGTTCCATGCTGCCATCCGAGAGCCGGCGCGCGACATCGACGCAGTCGTCGTGCTCGGTGCCGGCGTGGCGCCCGACGGGACGCCGTCCGCAGCTCTGCGAGATCGGGTTACAACCGGCGTGTCCATCGCGACGACGACGGGCGCGATGCTCGTGGTCGTCGGCGCCGGGGAGGGCCTCGCTTCGGAGCCGCGGTCGATGGAGCGACTGGCGCTCGAACGAGGTGTCGATCCGAGCCGCCTCGTGCTCATCGAGGACGGGATCGACACCGGGCGGTCGATGGCGCGAGTCAACGAGCTCGTCCGGTCTCGCGGCTGGGAGCGCATACGGGTTGTGAGCCATGGTCACCACCTGGCGCGGCTGCGGCTCACCTGTCGCCGGCTCGGGCTCCGCTGCGACGCAACGGCGGCGTCGCAGCCCGTCGGGCTCGCGGCCGAGCCGTACTTCGTCGTGCGGGACGCGGCTGCGCTCGCCTACTACGCAGCGTCGTTCTGGCCCGGCGAGCAGTAGATCGCCGTCAGCCCGGCGACGTGTCCGATCGGTGACGCGTCGGTGTCCTCGACGCTTCGCCCGCGAGTCGCCGATGCAAGATTCGCTGGCGCAACATCAGCGCTTGGTCATCGCGCAGCCGCCTCGCACACACCGATCGTGACGACCCGTTCAATTCGGTCGAGCCACGAGCCGCGGGCGGTGCCGTCTCCGGTGGCGAGCGACGTCACCTCGACCCGATTGATCGGCACCACGTGGTCAGGGCTCCCAGCTTCGCAGGATGTGCAGGGGACGGTCACCTCACCGACGGAGGACACCGCGAATGAACCTGCGCCTGAGCCGTCCTCTGCCTCCTCTCCCAGGTAGAGCATGATGTGGCCCGGCATCTGAAGGACGGGAACCCCGCAACGCGCGGCGTTCCGAAGCCTCGCGATTTTAGTCGGGCGCGTGAGCCCCTTCACGTCGGTCACCTCGGAGCCGTGACTGGCTTGGACGATCGAGTTGCGAGGCAGGGCGATCCCGAACGTGGCGAAGATACTCTGGAGAAAGCGCGAACAGTCGAGCCCCTCGCGATAGCCGCCCCAACCGTAGGCGGAGCCTAAATGCGCCAACGCGATCGCCAGAACGTTTCGCCGCGTGAACAGGAGCGGCCAAGGTTCCAGCGTTCGTCCCGGAGGGATGCTGCGCCAGGAGCCGTCTTGCCACAGCCTTGCGGTACCATCCGAAGACGCCGGCAAGCCCGTGCCCAGCCGAAGCGCGGGGGCCTCGGGCACGCCCCGGTCACGCGTGACGACAAAGCGAGGATGGCCATCGCGATAGGCGCGTACTTCATCGATGGTCAATACAGGACCGAGAACGCTCGGCGAGCGCAACCACCCAATCGCATACGACGCGCGCACGAGCGACCACCCTTCGGACGTCCTCCCGAGGATCCTCACGACCTCGCCCACGTGCACTTCGCTGCACCGATTTCGGTCGAACTCGATCGTGCCGCCGGGCTGCTTCAAGATCGGATCGAGCGTCGGTATGCACCATAGCGTGAGTTCATCAGCAGCAAGTCGGTACTCGTCGACAGGCAACACCCGGTCGGCGCGCTCGGAGGCCTGCCGGAGGAGCTCCTTTGAGAGTCCGAGTTCCCCCTTCGCGACCTTCCCTTCGATTAGCGCGAACGCGGAGATAACCTGGCGGTTGACGACGTCGCGTGCGGCCACCGCGTCATCGGTCACGTCGCGTGGCCCGTCATCGAGCGCTCGATAGCCGGCGTTCAGTCGGGCGATGCCCGCGTCGTCCAGGAGCACGCGGTCTGCTTCTCCCGCGGCGAGCTTGTTCAGCCAGTAGTCGCCCGTTCGGCGCCCGCCCTCAGCGGGCGAGCTCCAGTCTGGCGCGTGTTGCGGAGGGGCAGCACACGACAGGAGCAGCACGAGGCCGAGGAGGTACGTCTTCACAGGCACGGCGCGGCAACGTGAGCGGCCGTGAACCGGAAACGTCCAGCGGTGATCACGCATTCCAGGGGCGACGCAGGCGAGGCGGCGTTCAACCCGCGCGATGCTAGATCACGCGCGCGGTACTGTCAGTGCGCACGCGTCGGGTCCTCGTGGATCGCTTCACCTAGAACATGATCTGCGCGCTGTAGTCCTTCCGACATTGCGCGTCCCTTGGCGGCGCTTCAAGACTACCTGATGCCGCCGATGGCAACGCCGACGGCGATGGGGGCGACGACGGCGGCTGTCGCGGCGAGGCTGCCGAGGACGATTCCGATGACGGCGCCAGCCGTCTTGCTACGGCTGAACACCGTGACGCGGATTGAGTCGAGGGCGTCGCGCTCCACGCGCGCGGTCTCGGCTCCGCTCGCGAAGACGTAGGCGCCTCCGTTCACGGTGATTTGGAGAGGCGCCGTCAGGATGGGATATTGCTCGTCCGCGCCCGGTGGCGCCACTGGCTGGACAGCCGAAGCGTCGTTCAGCGTGTTGTTACAAAACGAACACCACGTGCTGGCTCCCCACAATTTCCCGAACAATCGAGGGGCACAGTCTTTGCGAACGCCCTCGTATGCTGGCGGCGATCGGATCAAAGAACCTCTCGGCGGTGTTGCTCGTGCTGCTGCTCGCGGCCTGCGGCGACGACGGCTCGGCTGTCGGTGGCAACGGCGAGGGCGGTCCATCCGAGACAGGCGCTGGTGGCTCGGGTGGCGAAGCGAGCGTGGGTGGTGGAGCGACGACGCAGGCCACCATCCAGTTCTTCGTCAACGAGCGGCCACACGACCCGGGAAACAAGGAGCAAGCGACCACGCGCGCCGGTTACACAGACCCGATCCGCGTTGTCGGCGGCGGTCTGGTCCCAGGCTCGACGGTGCGATTCGACATCCTTCGCCGTCTTCGAGGTCCCTGCGTCGGGACCGCCCGGAAGCTCCGTCGAGTGGATCGACGGGACTGGCCTGCGTCTCTCGATCCGCAACGGGTTCATGCCGAACAGCAAGGAGGTCGTCAGCTATCACGTCGGCGACTGGACCTTCGAGTCCTGCGAAGAGGTGGGCTCGCTGTAGTAACCGCTCCAATGAGCCGCTCCGGGCCTGCTGCTAACATCGCGGAGTGAAGCTTCACGCTCCGAACCATTTTTATGAACCCGAGGAAACTCGGCCACCGCTCGCGTGTGATTACGAGGGCCGATGACAACCCCACTCCATCCCCCGATCGGTCAGCCGTCCGTATCGGCGGACGAGCGCTTCGGGGGCCCCGATGGGTGGGGCGGCACGCGCAAGGGGCGCCCACCGTCGTCGGACGTCAACCAGCAGATCCAAGCTGCGGTGGCGCAGGCGTACCGTTTGCATAGCGGGCTCGTGTTCCGCCTCGCGCTCCGATACGGCCGAGGCCGACCCGCATTCGCCGAGGACATCACGCAGGACGTTTTCCTGCAGTTGTGGCGGTGCGCGGGTGATCTGGAGAGCCTCGACGCGATTGAAGGGTGGCTTTACACGACGACCACCCGCCGCTGCCTCAACAAGCTTCGCAACGAACGCATCGCTGGACTCTTCACCCTCCGCTGGCTGCGGGCAGACGAGCCATCGATCGACGCGGATGTCGTGCAGGGCGCACGCGACGAGCTGCGTCGAGCGTTCGATGCGCTCGCGACGTTGCCGCCGAAGGAGCGAGTCGCATTTGCCATGTACCACCTCGACGGAAAGTCACAGGACGAGATCGGAGCCGTCCTTGGACACAGCAAGGGCTACGTCAGCAAGCTGATCACTCGCGCAACCGAGAACCTTGTCCGCCAGGGATGGGGAGTGTCGCCATGAGCAAGACATCCTCGACGCGGGGTGAGATGCATCTGGAAACAGCCCACGCGACAGCCGCACGCGAAGAGGCCGCCGCCCGTCCGAACATCATCGAGGCGCTGCACGAGGTGGACCGGCAGCTTGCACGCGCGAAGCCGAGTCGCGACTGCGAGGCGCGGATCCTCGGCAGCCGCGATGTCCGCGAGCCGCACGGCGGCAGGCGCCACCTGTTGCTACTCGCCGGTGCCATGTCGCTCGTCGTGACCGGCCTCGTGGTGCGGCGCACGACCGAGGAGCGAGGCCTGCCGAGGGCGCCTGAGGCTGGCAGCTCCGAAGCCACCTCGGAAGGCGCCAATGCCGCGGCTGAAGGCGAAGGTCGGGGGGCGGACGCGCCGTCGCGCGCCCCGCAGCAGCTTGATCGCGACCCGCTCGGAAACGAAGGCGAGGCGCGACCGACCCACAGGGAGCTGCCCCAGGAGACGCTCCGCCGACCTCTGCAATCGCCCAAGCCACCGCAATCAGAGATCGACGACGATGGGGCATCTGTCCAGCCGACCCCGACCTCGCGTTCCGTCCCGCTCCGGGCGCCGAACGACTCTCGCGATCGGTCGCCAAACCGCACTTCGCGCCGAGGAGCGACAATGCCTCGCGTTGCGGTTCTCGCGGCTCCGAATGGCGGCGCGCAGTCATCGGGTGACCGCCGCGGCGCATTGAACGCCGAGCCAGGCGTCGAACGCGATGAATCGAAGAACGGCGTGCCGTCGGCTGATTCCGCGATTCCCGAGCGTGAAGGACAGGACGGGGAAACTCCGGAACGGCCCATACCGGAACCCGAAGACGATCTTGCGTGCGACGGCCTGGAAGGGCTGGGCTCCTATAGTGGCTACTTCTGTCCACTCGGCAGCGACCCGTCTTTTCAGGCCGACGCTATCTCGTGCGACGACGCGCTCGCCGACTGCGAGCAGAGCTCCCTTTCGAGCCCCTCCATGAGCGTCATGTGCACATGGAATGGGGTCGTCATCTTCATGCACGAGGCGTCGCCTGGCGCCTGCGAAGACCCGTCAGCGCAGCCGGTGTGCGGATTGTTTCGCGGTGGTCTGAGCGAGGCAGAGAACATGATCGCCAGCCCCGACCCAGCGGACAGCATCGACGACAGCGACGAGGCCTGCATCGCGTACTGCGAGGCGAGCAGCCCGGAACCCGGCGACGTGTGCGCCAGGGGCGGCAGCGTCATCAAGACGTACTGATCGCTGCGACTCGTCGTACGCGGCGTCGTTGCGATCGTTGTCGGGTAGACGCTTCGCCACGCAGCGAAGCAAGCGAGCGGCTTGCAGACTGCCACGTAGCCGCGCGCGGCCGCCTCTGCTCGACGAGCTTGCCCGCGCAATGAGTTGTCGACGCGAGAAACTTCGTGGCCCCCGGCGGGTGATGTTCAGACAAGGAGTTACTACCATGATGAAACATACCGTCTCGCTGCTTTGTCTTGCGTCCACCGCCATGTTGTTCGCTGCCTGCTCGGTCGATCTCACCGACTCCGAGGGCAGGGCCGTCGCAGCCGTCGAAGGTGACCTCACCGACTCCGAGGGCAGGACCTTCGAAGGTGAAGACCCCGTGTGCGGATTGTTTCGCGGTGGTCTGAGCGAGGCCGACGACATGATCGCCAGCCCCAATCCGGAGGACAGCATCGAGGACAGCGACAATGCCTGCATTGCATACTGCGACGCGAGCAACCCGGAGCCTGGCGACGTCTGCGCTAGAGGAGGAAACGTCATCAAGACGTATGAAGACACCTCGGCGCAACCGGTGTGCGGATTGTTTCGCGGTGGTCTGAGCGAGGCCGACGACATGGTCGCCAGCCCCAATCCGGCGGACAGCGTGGAGGACAGCGACGAGGCCTGCATTGCATACTGCGACGCGAGCAACCCGGAGCCTGGTGACGTCTGCGCGAGAGGAGGAAACGTCATCAAGACGTACGAAGGCCCGGCAGCGCAGCCGGTGTGCGGATTGTTTCGTGGTGGTCTGAGCGAGGCCGACGACATGATCGCCAGCCCCAACCCAGCAAACAGCGTCGAGGACAGCGACGAGGCCTGCATTGCGTACTGCAACGCGAGCAACCCGGAGCCCGGCGACGACTGCGCAAGGGGCGGAAACGTCATCGAGACGTACTGATCGTTCTCGGCCGGCCCCGGGGGAGAAAGAGCAGCGCCACCCCGGCAAACGGAGGTGACGCTAGCCACTTCAGCACAACGTCAGCACAACGTCAGAGCCCCTCGGACTCTTCGACCGGCGGCTCGGTCAAGCCGGCGATGCACTCGCTCAGCGCGCGGTGAGCCGCCGTGTCGGAGCCATCGAGGGCGGCACACGAAGCGGCCTCCACACAGTCGGCTTGGCGTTCGAGCACGAGCGCGTCTTCCTCGCTGCACAGCATGCTCGCGTCGGCGCGCTCGGTGTCCGGAACTAGTGGGCAATTGGTTTCAGCGTCCTGAATGCGTTCGAGCGCATCGTCGCAAGGGGTGGGATCGCAGCCGGTGGCAGCGCACACAAACAGCAGGACAGCTACCTTTGTGAACGGTCTCATGCGCCACCTCCTTCACCGCCAGCACCGTCAACGGTCGGTTCGAAGTCCTCCGCCGCGACCACCTCGATCGGTACCTCCACGCTCTCGACGATCCCCACCAAGGTCAGCGTCAACACAGCGTTACCCGGCGCGCGGCCGATGATGGCGATGGTGTTGTTCGGCCCGGAGAAGGCCTCTGCAACGGCCGGGTCGTCGCTCACCATCGTCCAAGGCCCCTCAAGCTCCACGAGCCGGTTGTCGCCCTCGCTCGAGAAGGCGGAGAAGTCCACCGCAACGCCGACCGCCTCCTGCAGCTTGAGACCTTGCGTGCCATCAAAAATTGGGGGTCGCTGATCGTCGATCGGCGTCCAATTGCTGTGCTCTTGGCCCACCACCACCTGGCCTTCCAGCGTGTCGATCTGCGTTCGTGCCGTACACGCAACCAGCAGCAACGTGCTCGCGAGAACCTGCGCACGCCTCATGAGCCCACCTCGATCGAAACGGTACCGCTGAAAACCCCGACCTCCACGTTGAGCAGCGGCTTTGTTGCCCCGTCTTCGTGCTCGCGGCGCTGATTTGTATTCAGACGGGTTGTCGCAAACCTGCCCCGCCCGCAGAGCCTGCTTCCTACCGCTATATCGTTCGAGTGGAGCCGGGCGGTCCGCAGACGGGGACCCTGATCCTGGATGGCAAAGAGGTCGGCCCGCTAACGCTAGGAACCGCAGGGGTGACGCTCTCCAGTTCGGAGTGGCTCACCGAGAGGCAGCTACGCCTTCGTCTCGACACGACGTGCGGCCCCGAGGACCTAAAGCTCCAGGTCAAATTGTCCCGCGAGCTCGAGGCTGAGAAACGCAAGAAGGCTGGACTCAACAACGCCGAGGACATCTATCTAAAGGCCGAGGAGATCTCGACGGCGATCGTCTATCTGGACGCGCGCTCGGGAGCAGCTACCGACGCCATGGTTGGCAAGCAAGCTGTTGCCAGCTCGAACAAGTCGGTCGTGCGGGTTGGCAAATGCGGGGAAGCTCGCAAGATCTCAATCGGCGGAGCGGTTATCGGTGAGCTTGCTCCGCCCGGCAAAGCAACCCTCGTCGATGTGCCGGGTGGTCAGTGCGCACGGCTCGAAGCCGTGAACTACGCGGTATCCGGGATGAACGTGCGCACTGGGGAGACCGCACAAATCCTCAAGGGAAGCCGGACGTACGAGGTTCCGCTCGAGATCACCTACTTCTTTACGCCTCCCCCGAGCAGCCTCGAAAACCGGGGCGACTTCTCTGTGAAGCTGTGGAGCCTGAGCGCCTGCCCGTAGAGTAACCTTCGCTCCTCATGGCTCGAACCCATCGCGATGTGCAGCTCGCCGTGCTCCCGCCCGACGCCTGGATGTTGGCGCGCAACTCCGGGGCCGAGATCCCGAGTTTCCGGCTTACCGGCGCAGATCCGGCGAGTTTGCGGCTGCGCTTCGACCGCGGCTTTGGTTGGTCCAACCCGATCGACGTCAACGTCACCATCTGGCAATCCGGGCCGGCGCACAGCACGCTTCGTTACGAGGCCAGCTTGCTGGCCCTCGCCGACCCGTTCGACTTCATGGGCAAGAACCTCGAGCGCTTCGAGCAGCATTTGCACGCGCACTGTTACGCCTGGATGAACGGCATGGCGCCTCCCCCGCCTCCCGTCGACAAGCATAGCGTCAAGGTGAACCTCATCATCCTCGGCGTGGTGTTCGGCGTGCTCTTCCTGTTCGTCTTGGTATTCGTGGTAGCCGTGCTGGCGCGCTAGACGAGCAACTCCGTCGCGCGTAGCCGAGAAAGGACTCGTCATGCCGCGCGAAGCGGGTCACGATGTCGTCGGTGGGGGCGAGAGACCCGTTCGGACTATGTGGGACAGTGCTCAACGACACCTTCGAAGCGATCGAGGTCGTCGGTGAGGGCGGCTTCGGCGTGGTCTATCGAGGCCGTCATGTCGGGTTCGACGAGCAGGTTGCGATCAAGTGCCTGAAGCTCCCGGCCCACTTCTCCGAGGCTGAAAAGGCAGCGTTCTTCGATCGACTGCGCGACGAGGGCAAGCTGCTAGTCAAGCTCTCCCGCAAGACCGCGGGGATCGTGCAGGCCCTCGACATCGGTGATGTCACGGTAAAGGGCACGAGGGTTCCGTACCTGGCGCTCGAATGGGTGGACGGCGTGACGCTGACGCAGGCGCTCGCGCAGCGTCGGGCGGCGCGCGAAGCGAACCCGTCCGTGGGTGCAGGAGCCGCGTTTCTCAGGCCGATCGCGGATGCGCTCGCCGTCGCGCACGGACAGAACGTCGCGCACCGCGACATCAAGCCGGATAACCTCATGCGGACCGCGGATGGCAGTCTGAAGGTGCTCGACTTCGGGATCGCGAAGCTGCTCGAGGTCGGTCCCACGGGAGAGGCGCAAACGTCTGCGGCGGCGCCAGTGTTCACGCCGGGGTACGGCGCGCCTGAGCAATTCGAGAAGCGTCGGGGTCCGACAGGTCCGTGGACCGACGTTTTTTCGCTCGCGCTCGTCTTCGTTGAATGGGTGTCGGGCGCGCGGGCGATCGTCGGGGAAGAGCTGATCGATCTGTACAAGGCGACGACCGATCCGGTGAGGCGCCCGACGTTGCGAGCGCTCGGCGTCGCGACCTCCGATGACGTGGAAGCTGTGCTGCTGAAGGCGTTAGCGATCGAACCGACCGCGCGCTTCCAAGACGCAGGCGCCTTCATGGCTGCGCTGGATCGCGCGGTGGCCGCCGGCAGTGAAGCCGACAAAGCGTCAGCGCCGTCGCGCCTCGACACAGCGTTCATGGCCTCCGCTTCGACCGAGGCGTTCCTTTCGGAGAGCGCGAAGAATGACGCGTACGCGCCGACGGACGCGCTCAATGCCGCGCAGGCCGAAGAGCAAAGCGCAGCCTCCCCGCGCACGACCAATCCGATTCATCTCTCGCAACCGCCGCCCTCGCTCGCCACGCCCAGCAAAGCGCGTCCGAGCGGCGGCTCGACCAAGATCGTGGCTGTGGTCGCCGGCGTCGCGGCGGTCGGCGCTTTGGTGTTCTTCGCGAATCAGCCCGCTCCGTCCGTCCGCGAGAAGCCAGCTCCAGAGACGAGTCCATCGGGCACCATCGTCTCGTCGAGCACCGTTGTCTCATCGACGCCCACGCCACCGATTCCCGCACCGACGACGCCGGAACTCGGGCTTCGCACGCTAGCGCAGTACCATGATGCCCCCGCGGCGCTCGCTGGGAACCCACTCACAACGACGGCGTGGCGCGCGGCTGCACAAAGCTTCGAAGCCTCATGCGCGGCCGATCCATCTGCGGCGCGGTGGTGTGCCGCCGAACAGTTCTGTCGTGGCCAGGTCGACTTTGCTCGTGATGATCACGCTCTTGCGCTCGTATCGCTCGGCGAGGAACGTAAAGAGAACCTCCATCTCGTCGCGGTTTTGTTGCACGTAGCCGATGTCGTCGAGAATCACCGCGTCGAAGCGGTCGAGGACGGCAAGTTCCCGTCTCAAGTGGCAATGCGGACTCACTGATATATCGGTCGATTCTACGTCGCCGACGCTCATCGAGTTCGAGTTCGGCGAGATGCTGCAGATACTGACTAAAGCTCCAACCTTCACTTTGTGCCTTATGAGCAATCTCCTCGGCGAGTCGAACAAACGCCGGCAACTTTAGTGCGCGCAGCATCATGCCCAGCGACTCTGCGGGTGGAACGTGGCCGATCATGTTCCGACCTCAAGCAGGCTATTGTACGAGGCAAGTTCGATCGGATGTCTCTGCAGGTCTGGCACGGCAATTGGTGGTTTTGAGGTCACAATGGTCTTTACGACCGACGAGGTGATTGCCTGATTCTCAGCCAGCAACAGGTCTAATGCCGCCTCGACGTCGGCCTCCAGCGTGCTCGCCGCAAGGTGGAGAATACGCAGGTACTCATGACCGCGGATGCGCTCGCACGCGAGTTGGTCCTTATCGTTGTAACGGACAACGATGTGGTCCTCGAAGACCCGGACTTTGACACACTCGCCAATGAGGCGCGAAGGCACTGAGTAAGCGCAGCT
>JBILLK010000085.1:0-3644 GCA_044376115.1 Polyangiaceae bacterium
GCGCTGGCTCGAGGCCGCCACCACGTCCGACGCGATTGCACGCCTGCTCGCCAAGCATGGCCTCGGCCCTCGGCCTCCGCCCAAGGACCGAGCTCCGCACGGTCAGCTCCGGCTAGCGTTCCCCAAGCTGAGCTGCTCGACCAGGGCGTGCAAAATGCCGCGCTCTCGGGCCGAGCTCCATCCTCAGGCGTCTCCACGCGCCGGAGCGCGATGCAACGAGGTCCTGCTAGGTGGGCGCTCGTCGGCCTCCTGCCACTCGTTCAGGCTGGGCGTCAGGCTGAGCTCGGCTCACCCAGTAGGCGCTTTTCCAGGTTCGAAATCCCTTTCCGCAACCCTGACCCTCGATACCACGGCGCCAACCACGCGCTTCGTCATGCGACTACCCAAGGTGACGCCGTGACCGCGCCCGTCGTTTATGTGGATGACGAGCTGGCGCTGTGCCGCGCGTTCGAGTGGGTCATGCAACGCGCCGGCGTCCCCGTCGTCACCTTCTCTGACCCGTTGCTCGCAGTACAGTTCATTCGAGCCAACGACGTATCGCTCATCTTCTGCGACTATCGCATGCCCCACATGAACGCGATTGAGGTGCTCCACTCGGTGGACAAAGGGGTGCCATTCTATGTCGTCTCCGGGGACCTCGATGTCGCCCGCTGGACCGCCGGGGAGACGAGCGTCACAGGCGTCCTGAGCAAGCCCTTCCGGGCCGAGCGCGTGATCGAGATCGCGCAAAGCCATCTTGGAAGGTCGGCCTCCTGAGCTGCGTGCCCGACTATCGTCGAGGCACTACGCAGGCTCGACCAACAGCGTCGTCAGGGCGTAAGCGTTCGGTCCACCGCCCAGCACCGTGACCACGCAACGGCGCACGACCCCCTGGAGCTTCACGCGCAGCTTCAGTGCCGGCAAGACCTCGAGGGGGACCTCGACGATCCGACCAGGGGTCGCGGAGTTATGCGCGTTGTGATGCTCGCCGCTGGTGTATTCAATGCCGGTGTCGAGGTCGACGATCAACGGGATGGCGAGCTCACGGACCTCCGGAGTGGAAGAGAAGAAGGTCGACTGCTCGTAGCTGAACCAGCGCACCTCCACGCGATGCCCTACGGGGATGGGCACTGCGGCGGCGACGCGGATGGCTTGGTAGAGGGACTCACGGCGCGCAGAATGACTCGCGCCAAGTCACTTCGTCAATGCCACGAGGGGACTCGAGATCCCCGCCTCCAACGTCACGATCGCCCTCGCTCGGCCGCTGTCCTCGAGCGCGGCATCGATCCCCGCCTCCGCTGCCCCATAGAGACGCGTGAGCGCAGGGTTCGCGGAGGCTGGTAGGGCAAGGTGCCAGAACCACCGCGGATTGTGCCTGAGATAGTCTATCTGGAGGCGAATCTGCACGGCCAGCCCGGCTTCGCGCGGATGGAGGCCTATCGCGGCGCGAAAAACGCGCAGGATCTTGGGTTGCGTCCGGACATTGCCGGCGGGCTATCGCAGATTGTGCCCGAGATAGTTTATCTCCGGGCGAATGTGCGGAATCCATGGCAACTCGCCATCGAGCTCGCGCTCCACGGCCCCGCCTGGGCATTGAACGGAGAGCTTGAGCGAGTCGGTCATGACGCACGCAGATTGCCATCGACTCAGGGTGCGCCGGTGGCTGAAGGTCTTAGCTGCGCCGTGGTGGAGTGGCCATTCGTACTTCTCGAAGCCGCGCGCAGCCGGTACGTTCGCCCGGGTGAAGTCACAGTTTCATCTTGCGCTGCTCGTGTTGGTCGCTGGTCTCGCGTGCAAAGCGCCCGGCTCGCGAGAAGAACGCGGGAAGGGCACCACGCAGCCAGAGGCGTCATCGCAGCGCAGCTCCGCCCCGAAGGACGCTAGCGACCCGACCGACGCAGACGACGACACAGACGACGAGCCAGGGACCGGGCCGTCGCTCTTCGACGACGCGACCGGAATCCCTCGGCTCTACGAGGGTAAGCTGCCGCAGCCCGCCACGCTCTTCAGCTTGAAGATCAAGGGGTCGCGCGTCTTTCTCGGCGCCTTGCAGTCGCCCGACAGCGCCCACGGCGACGTCTACCTCTACAGTGAGGGTTCTGTGGCCGCGCCGACGCCTGCGTCGGACAGCGTTGTCGCGGCCGCCACGAAGGTGCCGCTCGCCAGCCTGGACTTCAAGCTCGTACCGAAGATGATCGCCGACGCCAAGAGCCGCGCCTCCATCGACGGAGTGAAGGTGAGAGCCGTTGATCTCTATCTTGGCGGCTGGCGGGTTCGCCTCGTGGGCCCGCGGGCTGGCGCCAAGGTCGACTACACGCTGAGTGGAGATTTCAAGAAGATCAAGAAGTCCTGACAGACTTGCAACCGACGCACCGTGCCGCGAGCCTTCTCGAGCTCACCCTGGTCCCATGCGAGCCGTCCCGACGCGTCCGGGCTCGAGATCGCCGTTGAGTGAATCGAAGATCGGCAGCCCCTCGTCTTCGCCCGCGGCAAAGAGGATCAGCGACGCGCCGAGATCGAAGAGCAGGAACGGAAAGGGCGTCTCGCCGGAGAAGCGGACGTACTTCGAATCGAAGAGCGCTCCGAACGTCGGGTATTGCCCGCTGTCGAAGTCGACGGTGTCTCCGGCGCCGAAGCCGTAGTAGCCGCCGAGGTACGCGGCGCCCGAGATCGGTTCGTCGGACTCGCCCGCCGTCGCCGCGTGGGGCCGCGCAAGCACCGCGAGAGTGAGCGCGATCAACCCCAAAGCCTGCGTGACGAGCCTCATCGAAACGAGGCTAGCGTGCTTTGTTCAGCTCGTCCCCGAGGGGAGCGGCGCGTCGACGTTTGGCTCGCTCGGCGAGCGCCACGACGCGAGGAGGACCAGCCGGCCGCCGATCGCACAGGACCGTCTCGAGGAAACCCCGAGCGTTGAGCTCCGGTACACGTTCCGTAGCGAAGCGGAGGAACAATGAACAAGAATGACTCGTGCCCGGACCAGAACGTCCGAAGGCCAAATTCTTCTGGCCCACTCTTGGCACGAATCATTCACTCCGTGCCAAAGGCGCGTCGAGCCCGCGGTTGGCTAGCTAGGAGGGCGTCGCACGCTTCCTGGTAGGGCAAGGTGCCAGAACCACCGCGGATTGTGCCTGAGATAGTCTATCTGGAGGCGAATCTGCACGGCCAGCCCGGCTTCGCGCGGATGGAGGCCTATCGCGGCGCGAAAAGCGCGCAGGATCTTGGGTTGCGTCCGGACATTGCGGCGGGCTATCGCAGATTGTGCCCGAGATAGTCTATCTCCGGGCGAATGTGCGGAATCCATGGCAACTCGCCATCGAGGTCGCGGTCCACGTCTGCCGGTGCCCATCGCGGGGCCTCGTCACACCGAAGAGGCGCACGAGGATCGACGCGAGCTCCGTCACGGCGTTACCTCCGTGACCGCCGCCAAAGATCTTCGATAGGAAGCACTCTGCCTATCCCGGGTCGAACGAGCTGGACTCGCGCGGTGACCGTTCGCTTCCATCCGGACGCTTCGGCCGAACTCGATGCCGCGGCACTCCCGAGGTCATGGGGTTCAACGTGCACGCCCAGGTCGCCGTCGCGGCGCATGACCGCGCCCGCCTCGAGCGGCTATGTCGGTATCTGTGTCGGCCGCCGCTCGCACAGGAGCGCCTCGAGGAAACCCC
>JBILLK010000030.1:0-137360 GCA_044376115.1 Polyangiaceae bacterium
GCTCGTCACCGACGAGCTCCTGAAGAAGGTCGGCGGCATCGCCGGCGTGCGCAACAAGCTCTCCTCTCGGGTGGTCCTGCACGAGGTCCGCGAGGGCTGGCTGTTCCAGGCGGGGGAGCGGCCGCTCGTCGGTGGACCTGGTTACGAGGCCGACGACTTCGGCGCCTACGCCGAGGTCGCGCGCGCGCTCGCGCCGTGCCGCGACCGGGTGATCGGCTGGGACGAAGAGACCCTGCGCTGGATGCAGCGCTTCGATGCACTACCCCCGTCGCGGCCCTCGGTGCAAGAGCTCGAGGTGCCGCGTCCGCTCGGCGAAGAGGCGCTCCGCTCCGAGGCCGCCTTTGCCCAGGTCTGGCGCGACTTCGTCGCCCAGGGCGACGAGGCCGCGATCGCTCACGGCATCCACCCGACCTTCCTCGAGTCCGTCCACGCCGCGCTCGTCGCCGAGCTCGCCGACGATCCTGAGCGCCTCCGCAAATTCCAGGAAGCGCTCGCCCACGCTGGGAAGGCCCCGCTCCCCAAGCCCAAGAAAAAGAAGGGTCCGAAGAAACCGCCGTGAGTGGACGGACGCCTGTCGCGCCTGGAGCGTTTCTTCCGCTCCGTCTCGTCGAGGAGCACCTCACAGCGGTGGAGGGCTTGCTCGTCCAGGCGCGCGCGCGGTCCTTCGATCGTCGTCATGTGTCGGTCGACGCGCTTTGGAACAAGCTGAGGCGGCATGAGGCTGGCCTAAGGCTTCGAGCTGACGAGGCGATGCGGCTCGCGCGGCTCGGGCTCGTAGCGCGCCACGCCACCCAACGGCAAGCGGCAGAATGGGTGCTTGCTCGCCTCGGGGGTGCGTCGGAGAAGGAGGCGCTGGCTCGCGCGCAGATCGCGGGCCTCGTCTCCCCGGCCTACCGTAGGCGCTCGGCCGGCGTGGCAGCGCTCTGCGGCGAGCCGTTCGACGAAACGATGCTTGCCTCCGAGAGCCGCGACGTTGACCCGCAGCTCGCCTTCTGGGCGTTGATCGCGGGGAGCGAGCTGCCGTCCGTACTCGACCACGCGGTCCGCTGGCTGCGAGACGATGCGGCTCCTCCAGCGTTGCTGCGTGCCTCCGTGTTCGTCCTGGGGCTAGCACTCACACGTGGACCGGCCGACGTTGGACCGTCGGGGGCGCTCGAACTCTTGCTTGGAGCGCGCTGGCTTCGGGTTCCTGGGCTCGCGCCGGTCGTCGCGTTGTTCGGACATACGGTGACGACGTTGCGTCTTCTCGACGCTCTCGAGCGTGACAACGCTGGCTCGGTGGAGCGGGCGTCGTGGATCGCTGCGTTGGGAATCGTGGGCCTGCCGCGCTCGCTCTCGCCGCTCGAGCGCCTCGCCGCCGACGCGAATCGACCGCTCGAGCGCCGCGCGGCGCTCCACGCGCTCCACGCGATCACCGGTGACGCCCGCGGACTCGGGGAGGATGGCGAGCCAACGGAGGGCTCAGCGTTCGAGCGGGAGGGCAAAGCCGAACGCTCGGCGGAGTTGCAGTCATCCGAGGAGCGGCATTTCCTCGGTGGGCGATTGGCGGAGCGGCTGCCGGCAATTCTCTCACCCCTCGGCGCGAGTCCACCGGCGCTCGTGGTCCTCCGTGCCGCGCTCGGCGGGCTTCCGTCGAGCCTACCGGACCGCAGCTCGGCTTGGCCGCTCGCGCTCCTTGCAGACGGTGCTCAGCGATCCGGGCCGTGGGGGCTGCTTCCGTGACGGCGCTCATCAACATGACGGCTCACCCGTGCGAGCAGGTCGTTGCACGCGACCGAGGGCGCGCGGTGCGTCGGATCGCCTGTCGTGCGCGGTGGAAGCTCGACGGCACCGTACCGGTAGACGGACAAGCGCAGACGCTGACCTTGTGCGATCGGTTCTCGTCCCAGGGGCAGCTGCTCGAGGCCAGCGACCTTGGGCCCCGTCGGGCGGGGACCACGGTGCTTGTAACCGGCCGTATCGTTTCGTCGCACCCAGAGCGCACTGAAGGCGTCCAAGCCACAGTTCGGGTGGCAGGAGCGTCCTTCGAAGCGCTCGCGTATCCGCCCCGAGTCTGGGTTGCAAACGGGACGGGCTTCGAAGCCCGCCCGACGGGATGGTTCGAGCCGGTCGCACCAAGCTTCACCGCGGCGTTCGGCGGCCCCGACCTCGACGCCAACCCCGTCGGCCTGGGCGCGCTCTCCGAGGGTCAGCGCCCGGATGGCCAACGCCTGCCGCGCGTCGAGGCGCCCGAGGCGCCGCTGCTCAACCCGTTCGAGCGTCCTGCCCCTCGCGCGATTGGACTGATTGCGCCCGGCTGGTCGCCGCGGAGGCAGCTCGCCGGGACCTACGACGAGCGCTGGCTGCGCACCCGTGCTCCCGAACTCCCTGATGACGCGTCAGCGCGTTTCTTCGACCCCGGTAGCTTCGTCGTCGAGCCCAAGCTGCGCGGAGGCGAAGCCGTCAACGTGAGGAACTTCGAGGTTCCGGGGCTCCGCTCGTTCGTCGTCCCGCGGGTCCTCATCCGCTTTATCCTCGATCGACGCAGCACTCGCCCCGAGGTCGACGAGCTGCACATCGATCTCGAGCGCGGGACGCTCGAGCTCCTGCTCCGGGCCGAGCTACCTTGGAACGGAGTGGGCGCCGAGCCCGTCTTCGTGCGCGAGCTCGGCCTCGCGCGGAAGGCGTCATGACCGCTCCGTTGGCGATTGTCGGCGCGTACGCACGCAGCGCTGTCGGAGAGACGATGACGGAGACCATCGCGAGCCTCGCTGCCGGAGTACGCCGCGTGTGCGTGGTGGACAGTGAGCCCAGGGTTCTCGCCGCGCTGGCAATGCCTGCCAACACTTCCGCCTTCGAGCGGACGGCACAGCTCTGTGAAAGCGCGCTTGCGCCCGCCTCGCGCGAGGGTCGCGTCGGCCTACTGCTCGCCGTCGACATGCTCGCCCCCACGCTGTTCCACGAGCCCCGCTTGCCTAGCGCGGTGACGGACCGGATCGCGCAGCTCGTGCGCACCGACCGCGAGCGGCTCGCCGCGGCACAGGAGGTCGCCGCTCGAAGCGGCTTCGCTCGCTGGGCCGTAGCGCCAAGCGACTCCACGCTCGCGACGGCGCTCATCGCACAAGCTCGCGCGTGGCTCGAGGAAGGTGTAGTCGATCGCTGCATCGTCGGCGGCGTCTCGACGAGCTGCACTCCCGAGGTACTCTCGTGGCGGAGCACGGGGCCGCTAGCTGCGCGGTTCGGAGCAGTTGCCGGAGAAGCCGCAGCATTCCTGGAGGTCGCTCGCGGCAACGCCCAAACGCGCCCTCTCGCGACGCTCCTCGGCGAGGCGTGCGGAATGAGTGCAGGCGATAAGCCGCTCGCGCTCGAAGAGGTCATCGAAGCAGCGTTAATGGCAGCGCCCAATCTCGAGCGTCGGCTCGCACGGGTTGTCCTCGACTCGAACGGCCTGGCCCGCGGCAAGGAGGCCTGGGCACTGGCGGCAACGCGGACGCTCGGCCGCAGGCAGATCAGCGTTCCCGTCATCGAGCCACTCCTCGGGCTCGGCGACGTCGGCGCAGCGACGCTGCCGTTGTGCGCGGCCTTCGCGATCGACGACTCTGTGAACGCTGCTGTTGAGCCCGACGGCGAACCGCGCAATCTCGTGCTGGTCGTACTGTGCCACTCGGCGAGCCCAGGGTGGGCCGCCCTGACCCTCCAGACCTGCACAGCGCCGCTCATCGCGCCCGCGGGCGCGGCTACCATCACGACAGGCGAAATTCATGACGCTCCAATTCGCATTTCCCGAACCTGACTGGCCGACCGACGACGAATCGCTGCGCCTCTATCTGCCCAACCTCATCAGCGGCCCGGGGCCAATCGATGAGGCCCCCGCGACGGAGGTACAAGCGACGGCTGGGAGCTTCGCTCGAACGCTTCGGATCGACCTCGAACCTGGCGAGTTCGACCCGGGTGAGCTCGACCCCGACCCACCGCATCACGACGCTTCGAAGGCCGACCTCACCCCCGTACCGGGCGTGGTGGCGAGCCTCCCGCTCTTTGACGAGAGAGCGGCCAGTCAGCGTACGCACGCCCCGGAGTGGGTGCTCAGCGCCGCGCTTCGACTGCTGCGCCCAGGCTTCTTCGGCCTCACCGAGGTTCCCACCCAGCAGAGGACGGCGCTTCGTGTGGTTGCAACCGAGCCGAGGCGACCACGGCATCTCCGAGGTCGGACCTCGCTCGAACTCGACCTGCCCCCCGCCCGCGAAGATCTCGTCGTTGCGCTCGCGCGCGTGCTTCGCGCCACCGGCGCTGGCGCGGGCATCGCGCAAGTCACGGTCGACGAGCTCCGCGCCTTGACAGCCAACACGAAGCGCCGGGAGAGCCTGTCCCTCGACGAGCAGCTCCCGCTCGTCCCGCTCCCGTTCGAATGGTCCGTCGACCACGAGGAGCGTGAAACCTTCACTGTCGAAATCGACTTCCAGCGCAACCTCGACGACGAGGCCCGGGCGACGCTCACCGACCGCTCGCGCGCGTTCGTCGCGATGCTCCAGCTCGGCCTCTTGCCGGGTCCTTCAGCAATCGAGACCCCGATGGGCACCCTCTCTGCGGGGACCCACGGCTACGCGGCCCTTACCGAGGCCACCGACTCCCTCCCCGACCAGTGGACCCTCGCGCTCGAAGACTTCGCCGCCGACCTCTCGTGCATCCACCCCTTCCTCGAGTCGCTCGCGCTTTTGCACCAGCGCTGGGCGATCGCCGAGGTCACGCTCGTGTGCTGATCCCGGGAAAGTGTCGCGATGATCGCTCGCGTTCGCCGGGTCACCCACAAGGAAATGTCAATGGAGTGTTCCACCCCACCCCAACGCCCGCTGCGGCGCGATTCCTTCGTTGCGAACGCCCTTTGGGCGGGTATCAGCTTCGCATGTGAGGGTCGGCTGAGTGGCGACCTGGACTTTCGAGGTAACCACGAGAGCGGACAGGTGAGCTGCAACGATGGCCAGGGAGACAGCTTCAAAGTCCTCTGGGATGAACACGGCGTCCAGCTCGTCGTCTACGAGCTGGGTGAGCTGCCCGTCCAGATGACACCATCGCCGCCTCCGGCCCTGCGAGGGCTAACCGAGGCAGTTGCTGGGGGGCGCGCCGCCACCCGGGGACTCTGGATCTGCGGTGACAGCTCAAGCCCGCGCCTCCCGCTATCGTCCGGGATGAGCCTATTCAAACTCGTCGACGCCTTCTGCGGGCCACCCCTGATCGCAGACGATGAAGCCCACCGTCTCGAGCGAGATTTGTTCGGCGCAATTGGCTCGGGGCCGGTGGAGTTGCCGAGTGGGCTGATTCGCAGGTTGCTCGACAGCCCGCACTTGCGTCGCTCGGTAGATCACCACGAGAGCCTCGACGCCGCGCGCGCCGTCGCAGAGGACTTGAGCCGGTTCGGCCTCATTTGGCCGAACGTCGAGCGCGATGTGACGGAGCGCGGGTGAACGACGCTCTCAGCACGTTGGCACTCCTCACGAGTCGACAAGCCACCAGCGGCTCATGGCGAGCGGCGTCTGCTCGAACGGCGGGCAAGAGACAACCGCGTCGTCGAACCAGCTACCCAGCAGCACCCAGCGGCCGTCAGGTCCGAGCGCAAATGCCTCGAGCTGCCGTGTTTGTGGGTCGACCAGCCAAAGGTGCTTCACCGCCTGCTGCGCGTATAGGTCGCGCTTGGGGCCGAGGTCTTTTCGTCGCGTCGAATCGCTCAAGATCTCGCACACCCAGTCGGGCACCATGCGGATCGGGTTGTCGTTGCGATGGCCGGCGATGCGGTGATTGAGCCAGCCCGCCACATCGGGAACGACTTTCTCGTCGCTCTCGAAGCGCACCTCGACCTCGAGCTTGAAGTACCAGCCTTCAGGGGGTGGGCCTCCTCCGCGCCGGCCTTCCTTCAAATCGATGATCAGCCCTTCCTCGACGCTCGCGTGGGCCGGAGGAGGTCGCCCCATGACGTAAAGCACCCCGGCGATCACTTCACCCACGGACGGTGGTGCGAGCGCGTCCGCTTGCTCGCAGAGCTCGGCGTTGGTGAGGAGGGGAACGGCGGTCGTCACCAGGCAACGATGCAACAGCCGTGCGCCGAGCGCCACGGGTAGCAGCTGACATCGCGCTTTGCCTTCAGCGCAGGAAGTGGACGATAGCCTTGTAGGCGAACCACAGGCCAAGCCCCAGAATCAATATGCCAATCACGCGAATCACGCGGTTGAGGCTCGAAGGCTGAAAGCGCCCGCGAAAGCGCTTGAGCAGCCCGGTGAGGATGGAGAACCAGGAGGAGATGCCGGCCGCCACGCCGATTGCAAACGGCAACGCCGCCTCTTTGGAGAGCACCACGCCTGCGGAGTTGAGCGTCGTCGCCGAGGCCGTCCAGGTGGCCATCAGCGCCGGGTTGAGGATGGTGATCCAAAAGCCGAGCGCGGCGCTGGGTAACGCTGCGTCACTGCCCTGGGTTTGTTGCGCCTCTTTGGCCCCGGAGTAACGCGCGAAGGTAACGCCCAGCGCCAGCAGGATGATGGCCGCTACGACGTGACTCACGCCCTCGATGAAGGGGTAGCCAGCGAGGAAGGTGGCAAAGCCCCAATAGGCCAGGAAGGCGTAAACGCCCTCCGCGACAGCGCAGCCGAGGCCGATCATGACGCCGCTCAGAAAGCGACCCAAAAGCCCGCGTGAAAGCACGAGCGCGGAGGCCGGGCCGGCCACGGGCATCGACCCGAAGAAGCCGAAGGTAAACCCGAGCAGCACCGCCAGCAGCATGGCGCGCGCTATACCATCGCGGCGTTTTCATGGGGGTGCTAAGCGGAGCCGATGCAAGATCTCGTAGAAAAGGCCAACGTACTCGGAGAGGCGCTGCCCTACATTCGCCGCTTCTCCGGCGCGACCTTCGTGATCAAATACGGTGGCCACGCGATGGTGGACCCGGAGCTCTCACGCACCTTCGCCAAAGACGTCGCGTTGCTCAAGTTCGTCGGCATCAACCCGGTGGTGGTTCATGGCGGTGGCCCTCAGATCGATCAGGCGTTGGCTGCGCTCGGCGTGGTCTCCGAGCGGATTGACGGTCTGCGCGTAACGGATACGCGCACGATGGAGGTGGTCGAGATGGTGCTGGCCGGCCAGGTCAACGGCCACATCATTTCGCTGATCACCGAGTCCGGCGGTCGAGCGGTGGGGCTCTCCGGCCGAGATGACCGCTTTCTTCTCGCTAAACGCGTTACGTCGCTAGCGACCAAGTCCGGCAAAATGGTGGACCCGGGTCGCGTCGGGGAGATGGAGAGCGTCAACACCCAGCTCCTCTCGCAGCTCGTCACAGGCGGCTTCATCCCGGTGATCGCGCCGGTGGCGGTGGATGCTGACGGCGAGCCGCTCAACATCAACGCCGACTTCGTCGCGGCCGCGGTCGCGCGCGCTTTGCGCGCCGAGAAGCTGGTGCTGATGACCGATATCGACGGCGTGCGTGGGGAAGACGGCGCGCTGGCCGCCTCGCTGGATCGGCCGACGATCGAAGCCTGGATGCAACGCGGGGTGATCCGCGGTGGCATGATTCCGAAGGTCAATTGTGCGCTCGACGCCATCTCCGGCGGCGTCGGCAAGGTGCACATCATCGACGGCCGTACGGCGCATGCGATGCTGCTCGAGATCTTCACCGACCGCGGTATCGGCACCGAGATCGTTGCGTAGGGAAGAGGGCTCTCGTCTTCGGCGTTGCAGCACGAGGCAGGAATGAAAACCATGCGGCTTGGTGTGGGCTTGATCGGCTCTTGGTTCCTGCTCACCGCCGCTTGCGGCAGTAAGGTGGACAGCGGCGGCGGCCAGGAGAGCAGCCGCCCAGCGGCCGCGAGCTCCCCAGCCTCGCCTAGCGCGCCGCTGTCGGTTGCTCCACCGCTTCCGCTTCCCGTGGTCAGCGTCTCGGCGAGCGCTAGCTCCTTCACGTCCGCAGCGCTCGGCTCGGCGAGCAGCTTTGCGAGCGGTTCGGCCGCTGCGGTTGCGGAGGCTCCACCACCTTGTCCGAGTGACATGGTCCTGGTCGGCCGCGTGTGCGTGGACCCGTATGAAGGCTTTTTGCAGCGGCAACAGGCAGACGGCACCCTCGTCGACCACCCGTATTACGAGCGCCCGGAGAAGGGCGTGCGCTACGTGGCCGCCAATCGCAAAGGCGCCTTCCCGCAGGGCTACATCAGCCGCGTTGAGTCCCAAGGCGCCTGCGAAGCCGCAGGCAAGCGGCTGTGCACGCGCGGCGAGTGGATCCGCGCGTGCCGCGGCAAAGGCTTCTCGCTCTACCCGTACGGCCACAAGGGCGTACGCAGTAAGTGCAATACCGGCAAGCTGCACCTGCTTACACTGTTATTTAAAAAGCCCAATGGCGGTATGAAGTACGAAGAGCACTTCAACAGCCCGGAGCTCAACAAGACGCCGGACTACCTAGCGCCGGGCGGCAGCTATAGTGAATGCGTCAATGAGCAAGGTGTTTATGACGCTGTCGGTAACCTGCATGAGTGGGTCAGCGGCACGGTGGACCAGGACCTGATGGATACGCTCGATAAGGAGGACGTGGAGCGGCGTAAGCAGCCTTGGCGTGAAGGCAACGGCATCTTCATGGGCGGCTTCTTCAGCACCACGAGCGAGCACGGGCCGGGGTGCTCCTTCATCACCGTGGCCCACGAGCCCAGCTATCACGACTACTCCACCGGCTTCCGCTGCTGCAAAAACGCCGATCTGCCCAAGCCGGAGAAGAAGCCGGCCACGAAGCCGGCCAAGCCCAAGCCCGCTAAATAGTTATCCCGGCTACTTATTGCAGTAGCAGTTGCCGTCTCCGCCGTTGTCGCGGTCGGAGCAGGTGTAGCCGGCCTGGCAGCCGGTGCGTTCGCACGGGCCCCAATAAGACTTACCGAGCGAGCAGCTGCTCTTCTTGGGCGCCTCCCGCGGGAAACAATTGCCCTGTTGGCCACAATAGTAGCCGGCGCGGCATTCGCCGTCGGAGCTGCAGAAGCCGGTGCTCGGTACGTAGGGGCCGGCGGGCGCAGCGGCCGCTTTGACGACCTTGATCCGCTGCCGCGCCAGCACGCGGCCCTGTTTGTACTTGGGGTAGAGGTCGTGCAGGCGGACCTCAAAGTCGCCGGCGTCTTCAGCGGTTAGATTGAAGCTCGCGGCGTTTTGCGGCAGGTACTTCCACTTGGCGAACTCGCTCTCGGCGGCCTCCGGCTTGACCAGCGTAATCCAATATTGCTCGCCGGCCGGCGCGACCAAGTTGTTATTGAACGTGACGAGGATCGAGTCGCCCTGCGTGTATTCGGTTTTGTCGATCTTGAAGCTCGGGGCGGCGGGCGGTGGCGGCGGTTCGATCGGCACCGGCACTGGGGTGGGAGCTGCCGACGGGGGAGCGACCGCAACCGAGCTCGTCGCGCTGGCCGACGCTGCTGGCCGTCTGCGGCGCGGTTCCTCCTCCTCGTCATCGTCGTCTTTGTTCCCGCTCTTGGCTTTGTCCGAGCCACAGCCGAGCAAGGAGGTCGCGAGCAGTAGGAGCGCGAGGTGCTTAGGGAGCATTCGCTAGCAAGGTATCACGCGCGCTGAATCCACCAATATCAAGGCGCTACCAACGCGGTCGCGCGCCCTGATCAATAGTGCGGCGGCTTCTCGTTGGGCTTCTCCTCCTCATGTTGGCTCGCCTCCAGCTCGCGCACGCGCTTCTCTAGGTTTTGCAGCGCGCGTTGCTGCTCGAACAGCACGTCGGAAAGCTGGTCCAGCAGCCTGGACTGATGGGCATAGCGAATCTCGAGATCGGTGAGGCGTTCCTGCATGGCCTTCCCTCCATAGCCTAACTCTCGCGTTCGGCGGTGAAGTCAGGCACCGTGACGCCATGACCGAGTGGGCGCCGCGCGATGCAAAGGTCTCCCTGATCATGGGCCGCGCGCATGTGGACGTGGTGCTGCAGGCTGTACGCGGCGCGCGCACCAGCGTTTGGATCTCCACCGCCAACCTGAAAGACGTCCACGTCGAGGCTCGCGTCGGCACGCGGGCGCGTGCGGCTGGCCGCTACGAATCGCTTTTCGACGAGCTCGGCGCGATGCGTGCGCGCGGCGTCGACGTGCGCATCCTTCACGCCGGTACGCCTTCGCGCGCGCTGCGTCCCAAGCTCGGCAAGTCCGCCGCGGCGGCGCTGCGCCAATGCCCGCGGGTTCACCTGAAGATGATCGCTGTGGATGGCGCCTTCCTCTATCTCGGGTCGGCCAACTTCACCGGCGCTGGGCTCGGGGCCAAAGCCGATGAACGACGCAACTTCGAGGCGGGCTTTGCTACCTCCGACGACGTGCTGCTCGACGCGTTGCAATCGGAGTTCGACGCGATTTGGTCGGGCCGCCGTTGTGGCGCGTGCAAGTTGCGCCGGGAATGCCCGGCGCCCCTCGACTCGCTCAGCGGTCCCAGTTCTCCGCCAAAAGCGCCACTCGAAAAGGAAACAAAGCCGCGGACATCACGCCGGCCAAAACGGCCGGGTCCTGCTCCATGAAGCTGCGCGCCGCCGCTTCATCCTCGGCCTTGAAGATCACGATGCCAAAGGTCTCTTCGTCCACCGTCAAGGTGCGGCCGGCCATGAGCACCGTTCCTGCGCGCACCCCCGCGTTGACGTAGGCAAAGTGATCTTGCGTTGCCTCGGCCTCTTCGGGCGTTGGTCCGCTCTTCAACATCTCGAGGCGCGTCGGCTTTATGCGATAGATGAATTCACTCACCGCACAATGTTAGGCCTCTTACGGCTGGTGCCGAAGTGGAACCGCAAGGCGGGCAGTAGTCTTCTGCGCCAGGAGGACTCGCGGTGATGCCCCTGCGGATCCGCGCGGAACTTCAATTCGCAACGGCCTCCAGCCTGCAGTAGCTCGGCCATCCGCTGCGCTGAGGCGAGCATGCGTCCTCCTGCCTCATGCGCGCCGGCGTCCAAGTAGATGCGGCTGCCCGCAGGGGCGTTGTGCTGCTTGACCCAATCGAAAAGCGCCCCATTCCCAACGAACAACGAGGGCGACATCGAGATCGCTCCACCAAATACGTCGGGCAGGCGCAAGGCCGCATACAAGCTCGCCAAGCCGCCCATCGACGAGCCGCCCACGATCGCTTGCCGCGGGTTTGTGCTGAGCGCGAGCTCGCGCCGCAACTTCGGCAAAAGCCAGCTCGTGAGCCAATGAAGGAAGCCCTCCGCTTCGCCGCTGTGCGGTCCAAAGGCGAAAGGCGAAAGCTCGCGGATGCGATGCTCATTGCCATGATCGACGCCGATGACCACCGGGGCCGGGACGTTGCGAGCCAGCCGCTCCACGGCGAGGTGAGCATGCCAGCCTCCAGCGAAACTGGGTGCATCGTCGAAAACGTTTTGCCCGTCAAACAGCAGCAAGAAGGGCCGCTCTTGCGCGGGCGCGCGCTTCGGCACGTAGATGCGCACGTTTCGTTTCGGGGGGACGCCCGGGAAGATCTCGTAGGGGCCTGTGACCCGAATCATCGGCGGGTCATAGCGCACCCACCCGAACGCACAAGCTCGCAACCGAGGGCCCTACGATCGACTAGGATGCGTGCGGTGAGAGCTTCATGAAAAGAGTGCTTTGCGGTCTTGCTGCAACGGTGAGTCTCGCGCTGCCAACCATGGCGCAGGCCGAGCCCAAGCTCGAGGTTGAACCGCGCGGGGAACTCCTGTTCGGCGACGATGTCTACGGCCGGGAGATCTTCGGTGGTCCGGGTCTTGGGCTCACCTTTGGCTATTCGCTCGATACCTATCCCATTCTGTTGATGCCGGAGCTGACGTTGACCGGAGCCTTCTATCCAGGCGAACTCGCCGCCAGCGCGCGAGCAACAGCGGGCTTTCGCGCGGGGCTGACCACCATCGTCGAGCCCAGCGTTTATGCGCATTTCGGTTATGGCGCGCTGCTCAATGACGTCGAGGTGGGGCACACCTTCACGTTGGATGCGGGCCTGACCTTGGACAAGCGGCTCGGGCGCAGTGTCACGTTGGGCGGCAGCCTCGGTTACCAAGGTTTCGTCGGTGAGTTTTCGGCGCACGGGCTCACGCTCGGTTTGCACGCGGGGTTTTGGCTATGAAAGCTTGGTTGGGCGCGGGGCTCGTTGCTCTCCTCGGTTGCACAGCATCGGCGCCAAGTGCGCCTGGCGGCGGCTCAGCCCAAACAAGTTCAGCGCAGACCAGCGCAGGGCAAGGCTCTTCGCCGAGTGCTTCGCCGAGCGGCGCTTCCGCCGCTGTTTCGGCCTCGGCGGCCGCATCATCGGTGAAGCGCAAACCCGGTGCAGCGTTCGCCTGCGGCAGCTTCACCTGCACGCCGTTCGGCTCGGCGCGCGAGGCGGTGGAGCACGTGCTCAACAAGGAGAAGCCGTTGATCGTCGCGCTCGGTGAGAGCCACGCACAAAAAGGTGATCCCAAGGTCCCTTCCACCACCGCGCGCTTCACCGAGCAGCTGCTCGGCCTGTTTCGCGGGAACGCCTCAGCGATGGTGCTCGAGCTTTGGATCCCCGATGGTTCCTGCGACAAAAAGACCGAAGCAAAGGTCGCCCAGCAGCAGAAGGAAGTGACCAAGAACCAGGCCGAGGAGAACCCGAACGAGTTCGTCAAGCTCGGCCAAGCCAGCAAAGAGGCCGGCATCACGCCCTACATCTTGCGGCCCAGCTGCAGCGAGGTGGAGACCATCAAGAACGCCGGTGAGGACGCGGTGCTCAAGATGCTCGACATGATCACGCTCAGCATGCAGGACAAGGTGAAGAAGCAGTTCGCCCTGGCGCAAAAGAGCAGCCCGCCGAAGATGGTGCTCACCTACGGCGGCGCGATGCACAATGACCGCGTGCCCAAAGCAGGGCGTGAACAATGGAGCTTCGCCGCCGAACTCGAGCGGCTCTCGAGCAATCGCTACCTCGAGCTTGATTTGATCGTCCCCGAGTTCATCAAAGACAACAGCTCCTGGCAGGCGCTCCCGTGGTACCCGGCGTACCAACCGGAGGAGAACAGCGAGGTCAATCTGCTGATTGAAACGGCGCCGCGCAGCTACGCGCTGATCTTTGCGCGCACGCCTGCTCCGTAGCCATCTCCGTTCGAGCTATGCGGGCGCACAAACCCGCGTACTCTCGGCGCATCTTATGAGTGGTTCTATCGGGCTCGTGCTTTCGGGCGGCGGCGCACGCGGCGCTTATGAAGTTGGCGTATTGACCTACCTGGCCGAACATCATCCCAAGCTGCTCGATCGCATTCGCGTAGTGACCGGCACCAGCGTCGGCGCCGTCAACGCAGCGTTTTTGGCTTCCCGCGGGGTGACCGTGGCAGCGGTGGCCGAGCTCGCGGATATCTGGCGTTCGCTCGAGATCGATCAGCTCGTCGGCATCGACAAACGCGGCATGAGCGAACTCTTGGCGACCGGCGGGAAGCGCTTGATCGGCCGACCGGTGACCAGCCCGCCGGTCGGGCTCTTGAGCGTGGACGGCATCACTCGCATCGTCGCCGAGCGCACCGATTGGCGGGGGTTGCGGCGCGTGGTGCGCTCCGGGCGGCTGGACGCCGTGGGCTTCGCAGCCACCGATATCGGCACCGGCAAGACGGTGTTCTTCGTCGATCACGCCGATCATATTCAAGGCCGCTGGCCACGTGGAGAGGACGCACCGCAGGCCGAACGGGTGCTCTTGGGGCCACTGCACGTGCTCGCCTCCGCGGCGATCCCGATCCTGTTCCCGCCGGTTTCGGTGGCCGGCCGTTGGTTCATCGACGGTGGCGTTCGCTACAATACGCCGCTGTCACCGGCGCTCGCGCTCGGCGCCGAATCGCTGCTCATCATCAGCGTGCGCGCAGTCGAGGACGCCCATACCGACGCGCCGCAAGGCTCCTTCGCTGGCTTCGGGCAGATCGTCGGTAAGGTCCTCGACTCGGTCTTCCTCGACCGCATTGGCTATGATCTCGACCGAATGCGCCGCATCAACGACTGGATCGCCAGCATCGAAGAGACGCTGCCCGCGGACTCCCTCACCGCCATTCGTGCGGCGATGGTCGCCAAGGGCCGGCCCTCCTACCGCACGGTGCGCTTTGCCCACGTGCAACCGTCGAAGGATCTCGGCGCCCTGGCGGCCCAACACCTCGGCAGCGCCAAAGGCGCGGGGCCCTTCTCCTTTGCGCGCGTGCTGCGTGCGTTGTTCCAAGACGACACCGGCACCACCGGTGATGCCGCCAGCTTCCTCTTGTTCGACGGTGGTTACGCCGAGACGCTGATCAAGCAAGGCCACGCTGATGCCGCGAAGGCCGAGCCCTTCATGCAGACGTTGTAACCTTCAGTTGCTCGGCGCAGCCAGCCGCGGGCCTTCATCGACGTTGAAGCCTTGGGCTTTGTACACCTGGCTCCAGCGGATCTGCGCCGCCGCCAACTCCTGATTTTCCGGCGTAGTGAGCTTCGGCTTCGGTTTGGAGGCGCACATCAGCAGCGCAAACGGATCCACTCGGCGTTCACGCCGAACCTCGCGCGAGCTGGTGAAGTGCGCCGGTTTGAGGCAGCTCTCGTCGAGCAACTCGAAGAAGCGATTGGCTGCTTCTGCGGCCTCCGGCACCACGCCAGAGTGGCGTTCGAGCATGGCGTCTTCTTCGCTGCCGCGAATGATCACCTCCAGGTGCAAGTGCGGTTTGATCTTGGGACCTGCGGCATTTCCGGTCTTACCGACGGTGCCCAGCTTGTCGCCAGCGTGAATGGCCGTCCATTTCTTGGGCACGTTCACCTTGTCGAGGTGGGCATAGAAGAACGAAGCATGAAGGCCTTCGTCGCCGCCGAGCGCGTCGGGGAGTTTGCATACGACCTGCACGACATTGCCGTAGCCGCCGCGCTTATCAGCCTTGGCTTTGCCGTTGCACGCCGAAAGCAGTTTGGCGCCTTTTTCGGCGAGGAAGTCGACCCCGTTGTGTTTGCCGTGCGCGCGGGGTGCCAAGAACGCACCCTTGCCGCCCTCGTCGTTGCGGATCCCGTGATCGATCTCGAGTACGAAGCTGAAGGACGGATCGGCCGGGGCCCACGGAGGAGGCGGCGGCGCTTCGGGCACGACCTTCTTCAGCTCGGGCGCTGCCTCCTCGAGCACCGGCGCGATCACCTCGGCGAGCAAACCTGCGTGTTGGTCGAGCTCGAGCTTCGCCGCGTTGCTCTTCGAGCAGCCTGCGAGCAGCAAGACGGCGCAGCTAAGGAGGGCGAACCCTGTGAACTTGGTGTTCACCATGACGAGCGACGGGGATGCCTCAGCGGGCCCGAATGGGCCAAGTAAGCTGATCGTACGACAGTGGCGCACTTACTGTTCCACGGGCGCGCCCAAAGCGAACGCCGTGCTTCTACCGACTCTCGACTTGGCACGAGTGATTGTGGCGAGGTCTGCTAGGCTGCGCCCGTTGCCCGGCGGCGGGCAAAGCGTCCTATGAAGAGTGCCCCGTTTAGCTTCCTTTTGGTTGGTCTCGGCGTTTTGGCCGCTGCGAGCTGCGCCAATAACACCCGTGATTCGCACTGCACCCCCGACGAGACAGACCCGGAGACCACCGACTGCATCTACGCCGGTAAGGGTGAAGGCCCGCTCGTCAGTGAGGCGGCTTGCGCGGCGCTCGTTGGGGAAAAGCCTGCTGTTTGCCCCTCCTTCTACGAGGTCTTGGAGGTCTTCAATGACCCGGCCAAAGGCAACTGCTCGTCCACCGGTTGTCACGGCCGCGAAGAGAACGCCTCGGACGGCATCTTTCTTCCGCTTGACGACGCGGAGCGCTTCTACGACGAGCTTTTGGGCGTCCGCGGCTCGGTTGGTACGCCGTACGTAATCGCTGATGACCCGGCTACCGGCGGCAATGAGTCGCTCAGTAGCTGGATTCACTGCAATCTCCACGCAACGCCGGGCGGCGGCTTTCCAATGCCTCCTTCGTCAGGGCTCCTGCTCGAGGCAGACCGCAAGCTGGTTGAAGATTGGCTGCTGTGCGGCGCTCCGGCGCCCCCGGTTTGCACCGCAAACGCCGAGGATGGCGCTTGCGTGAGCTGCGCCAAAGACGCCTGTTGCGGTCAGGTCCTCACCTGCTCGGGGGACGCCGATTGTTTAGCCTGCGTGCAGTGCATTCAAATGAGTGGCCTGGGGGCATGCGCCGCGGAGTGTGATGAGGCCAATAGCGCCGTCGCTGCTCTGCGCACCTGCCTGAGCACAGGCTGCTCCGAGGTTTGTCCCCAATGAGGTCCTCCTTTTTTGCAGCGGGGGCCGCATTGGCGCTCCTTGCCCGGCCCATGCAAGTTCGCGCCGACGACGTGCGCGTCAAGTTCGATGCCGAGGCCTCGGGCTACCTCGACACCGACGCGACCGAGGTGCTTACGCCTGGCGTCGGCGTGGACGTCTCTTCGGTGACCGCTGGCTGGGGCTTTGGCGGTGACTTCCTGGTGGACGTCGTCACGGCAGCGTCGGCCGACATCGTCGCGACGGCCTCTCCCAAGTGGACCGACGTTCGTTATGTCCCGACGCTCAACGGGCATTTCAAGGTCGGGGACGTGACGTTGGGAGCAGCCGCTGCTGCGTCGATCGAGAGTGACTACTACGCAGGTACGGGCACGCTCAGCTTCTCGGTCGATACGCTGGAAAAGACGGTGACCCCGGCGCTCAGCTACTCCTTTGGTTATGACGTAGCGGCCCGACGCGGCACCCCACTATCGGTCTATTCGCTCGAGTTGATGCGGCACGCCGCCGCCGCTTCGGTCACCTTCGTGGTGAACAAGTCCACCATCTTTGTGCCTGGGCTCACCGCGGTACTGGAGTTCGGCGACCAGGAGAAGCCGTATCGCTATCTGCCGACCTTCGCCGCCGGTACCAAAGTCAGCAATGGCGCTAGCGCCGCCGAGGTGGACGCCGCTCGAACGAGCGTCCGCGTTACCGAGAACTCGCCTGACGCGAGGCAACGCTACGCAGGCTCGGCGCTGGTCGCACACCGCTTCGACAATGCCACTGTTCGCGTGGAGGAGCGCCTCTACATGGATAGCTGGTGGTTGATGGCTACGACGACCGACTTCACGCTGCCGATCGATTTGGGAGACTCCATTCGGGTTTGGCCCCATGCGCGCTTTCACGCTCAGAAGGGCGTTTCCTTCTGGGACCGCGCCTACGAAATGGAGGAAACGGCGCAGGGCCTACGTGCACCGGGGTTGCGCGTTGGCGACCGTGAACTCGGCCCCTTCATGGCTGGGTCGCTGGGCGGCGGCATTCGCTTCATGTCGAATCGAGTCGGGGTGACGATCTCGGCGGACGCCGTTTACACCCGCTTCCTCGACCACCTGTTCATCCAAAATCGTCTGGCCGGCTTCGGGGCCGTGACCTTCGACGTGGAGACCGAGTGATGGCTGCGCGAACGATCTCAGCACGAGTGCTGTCTTTGCTTTGGGCGAGTTCCTTGGCGGTCGGTTGTATGAGCCCCGTAGAGGATGACCAGATCGCCGAGCTGGGCCCTGAGGTGGACGGCCTGGAGGAGGGTGAGTACCACCGCTATGGCCAGCCGTGCCTGCTGTGCCATGGCGGCTACAAGGCGCCTTTGTTCGCAGCAGGCGGCACCGTATTCGCCACTCCCGACGCGGATATTCCGGTGCAAAGCGTGATTGTGACGTTGACCGACGCGACCGGGGACACCATTTCGGTGCCCACCAATTGTGCCGGTAACTTCTTCATCGACGAAGCACAGTGGCAGCCCGTTTTCCCGTTGCGTGCGGAGATTGAATGCACCTTGCCAGACGGCACCAAGCGGCGCTCAGTCATGCAAACGCGCATCAACCGTGACGGCGGCTGTGCCTCCTGCCATGAAAAGGGCGGGCCGACGCAGACCAGCCCCGGCCAGGTCTATTGCGCAGATACGCAGCCGGAGCCGGCGTTCGCGGTTGCGCCCAACTGCCCAGGTGGCCCCAACGGAACGGGGAACTGACGTGAACCTCAGAAGCATTCTCGGGCTCGTGATCGGCTGTGCGCTTCCGTCCTGCGTTTCCAGCGCAGACGCGGAGGCGACGGATTTCAGCTGTCCCTCCGATGAGGAGTTCCCCATCGTTTCGCAGGTGCTCGAGCAGCGCTGCGGCACGCTCGACTGCCACGGGGACCCGTCGCGGCCGCTGCGCTTTTACGGGCGTAACGGCGCGCGGCTGTTCGCTCCTGACGTGGTCGGAGAGCAGGGAACCTCGGCGGATGAACGGGACGCCAATCGGCTTTCGGTGTGCGGGCTGGAGCCGGAGGCGATGACCAGCGTGGTCGCCGGTGAGGCGGAGGTGACCACGCTCAGCGTCGTCCGTAAGCCGCTGCTCGATGAAGCGCACAAGGGCGGTCGCGTGTTTCTGCAAACCTCGCCGGGGTACATTTGCTTCTCTTCGTGGATTGAAGGGCAAGTGGACACCGCCGCGTGCGAGGCTGAACTGGCAAAGCCGTGACGACTGCTTGCAACGTCGAAGAGGGGAAGGGGATACGTGGACGCCAATTCATCTGACAACCCGCAGGCGTTGCGGGTGGCGGTGGTCGATGATGACCCGGCGATCCGCAGAATCGTCCGTTTGCGCATTCAACGTGAGGGCGTAACGGTCGAAGAGTTCGAGCGCGGCGCCGATATCGTGAAGCAAGGCGCCGAGGGCTTCGACGCCGTTTGCCTGGATCTCGGTCTCGCAGCGGGGGACATGGGCGGGATGGAGGTCTTGCCGCATCTGCGTGCCGCCGCTCCCGACGTGCCGATCATCGTGGTGACCGCCCAAAGCGACATCGAGAGCGTCGTCGACGCGATGCGCGCCGGCGCGTACGACTTCGTCTCCAAGCCGATCGACGGCGAGCGACTGAAGCTCGCGCTCGGTCGTGCGCTCGATCGCCGGCAGTTGTCGCGACGAGTCGCCGAGCTCTTGCGTGAGCTCGACTCGGCGCGCGGCAAGTCGTTGATCGTCGGGGAGAGCATCGCGGTGCGGCAGATGCTCGAGACGGTGCGTCGCGTGGTGGATAGCGATGTAGCGGTATGCATCTTGGGTGAGAGCGGTACCGGCAAAGAGCTGGTCGCCCGCACCATCCACAATGACGGTCGGCGTCGCAAAGGCCCCTTCGTGGCCATCAACTGCGCGTCGATTCCCGACCACCTCCAAGAGTCCGAGCTCTTTGGTCATGAGAAGGGCGCTTTCACCGGAGCCGCCAATACCCACCGCGGTCGCTTCGAGCAGGCCGAGGGCGGGACGCTCTTCCTCGATGAGCTTGGGGATATGAGCTTAGCCACCCAAGTAAAATTGCTTCGCGCCATCCAGGAGAAGAGCATTCGCCGGGTCGGCGGAACCGCCGACATTCCCACCAACGTCCGGCTCGTGGCAGCGACCCATCGCGATCTCGAGTCGCTCGTACGCAAAGGCGCCTTCCGCGAAGACCTCTACTTCCGCCTGATGGTCTACCCGATCGAGGTCCCGCCGCTGCGCGACCGGCTGGATGATTTGCCGCGTTTGATCGCGCACTTCCTACGTATGTTCAAAGACGACGTCGGGCGGGACGTGACGCGCATCTCCAAGGAGGCGCTCGATGCGCTGGCTGCTCACCGCTGGTCGGGCAACATCCGCGAGCTGCAGAACGTCGTGCACCGCGCGATGTTGACCTGCCCCGGGGACGAGATCGCCCTCAAGGATTTGCCGCCCGCCATGCAGCTGCCAGTGCTCCCCCCCATCCCGGAAGAGACCGAGCCCGTCCCCTCGATGCGCTCGCGCGGTCTGCCCACCTTGCAGCTCAAAGAACTCGAGAACATGGCCATCCAAGCGGCTCTCGCGCAGACCAACGGCCATATTGCGAGCGCCGCAAAATTACTGGGTATTGGCCGCGCGACGCTCTACCGCCGAGTGGTGGAGAGCGGCATGAAGGTCGATATGACCGACGATAAAGAGTGATGCCCGATAGTCTGATCTTCGATCTCGACGGTACGCTTTGGGACACCAACGCCGTGTGCGCCGAAGCCTGGAATCAGTCGGCCAAGAAGCTCGGATACGACGTGCGCCCGGTCGGCGAGGAGGATCTACGGCGCGTGTGTGGGCTCGCGCACCGAGAGTGCATTCGCCGATCGTTCGAGTCGCTGAATGAGGCCCAGGTGGACGCGCTCTCCACGCTGACCGAGGCGGAAGACAACGCGGCGATCGCCGAGCGCGGCGGGCGGCTCTACCCCAACGTCGTCTCGCTGATGAGCGAGCTCGCCCAGCGCCTGCCGCTGTTCATCGTCAGCAACTGCCAGGCGGGCTACATCGAGATCTTCCTCGCTCAGAGCGGGCTCGCTGGCAGCGTGCGCGACTTCGAGTGTTGGGGCCGTACCAAGGCCACAAAATCGGAGAACCTGAGGCGCATCATTCAGCGCAATGGGCTCAGGGCGCCCTGGTACGTCGGGGACACCGATGGGGACCGTACAGCCGCTCGCGATAACGCAGTAAAATTTGTGTACGCCAGCTACGGTTTCGGCACGCTTCAAGAGTGGGACGCTCGTATTGACGCGTTTGAGCAGCTGGCGGAGCTGCTACCCGCACGCGCCTGAGGCTGCAGACCTCAGCGCACCGAAGCGTGTTTGGCGTCGCGTTTGATGTCGAGGTGGAAGTGCGATTGATGAGCCGCGTTGAAGCTAGGCGATAGCACCGTATGAAAGATGCGGCGCCGGCCTACTTCACAGAAGAGGTTGCGCAGATCGACCCGGGCTTCACTCGGTTCGCTCATCACCGCCTCAGGTCCACACGCTTTCTCCCCGATGCTCGCGCCCCAATCGGCCGGCGTGAAGGTGCGGCCGTCGGCGGTCTTGAGTACAGTCAGGTCGATCGCCAGGCCGTGCGCATGTTGGCTGTCTTTCTTTTGGCCGGGCAGCTTGGCGTTGGGTCGATAAAAGTTATCGATCTGCAGCTCGACGATGCCGAACTCATGCAACACCTTGGTGAAATCGTCGAGCGCCAGCGCTAAGCGGCAGTCGAGCATGCCGTGTTTGCCCTCGGGGACGACGAGCTTTACTTCATTGAAGGCGCCGCTGACGCGAACCGTGTCGGATATGCCTTTAGCGGCGCTCTTGACGCGCACGACAGGGAGCTTTCTGCGCTCCACCTCTTTGCGACAATACGAACTCGAAGCATTGGCGTTCTGAGCCGCAGGGTCATTGAGGTTGGTAGCGGTGGGCATCTCCCCGCGAAAGGTCATGCGCGCGAGCAGCTCGGGGGAGACCGTCGGCGGAGCGGCGGGCCCCTCCGACGCCGACGCCGGTCCAGGGCTCGCTTGCGGGGCGCCGGCGCTGCTCGTCGTCGGGGCAGGGCCGCCGTCCGGTGCAACAGCCGCCTTTGCTGGTTCGGGCGACGGTTCGCTGGGCGGTAGCACCGTGACGTAGTGCATGCAGGCTGGGAGCAGCAGCGCCCAACCGAGCATTGTGGCTGAGCGCCCGGGTGCCATGCCTTGCCTTAGCGCACTGCGGCTTTTCGGGCGAACTTCCCGCCGATTGTGTGGCTTTACGTGAAGGCTTGCTTCGGCCGAAAAAGGGCGTGAGCCTGAGCCATGCGCAGTCTCGGGATGCTCCTCGTACTTCTGGTTGCTTGCGGTGATGACAGCGGAGCGGGGGCTGATGGCGGCGGAGGTTCCGGCGCGGCGACCAGCAACGGCGGGCAAAACAGCGGCGCAGGCTCGAGCACGGGCGGCGCGGGCGCAGGCTCATCGAACGGTGGCTCGGCTAATGGAGGCTCATCGAACGGTGGCTCTGCAAGTGGCGGCTCTGCTGCCGGGGGCGCGAGCGGTTGTATCGACGACACGAGCGCGACCGAACGGCGCGTCGTTAACTGCGGCCCGCTCAGCTACGATGTGGCGATCCCCGAGGCTTGCCCGGCCGAAGGCTGCGGGCTCATCTTCGATGTCCACGGCTTGACCATGAGCGGTGAGATGCAAGAGGCCAATACAGGCCTTGCGCAGCGCGGCCGTGAGGCCGGCTACGTGGTCGTCCAACCGAACGCCACACCGGCTCCGCCGGCTGCCGCTTGGGCGGCCGCGGAGGACGATGATGATGTGTTCGCCTTCTTGGAGGAGGCGATCGCTGGCTATTCGATCGACCCCAAGCGTGTTCACTTTACCGGCTTTTCGCAGGGCGGCGACATGACCTGGCGGATGTTGTGCAATCACTCCGAGGTGTTCGCCAGCGTAGCGCCCGCCGCCTTCGGGCTGAGCCAAGACGAGCAGTGCTTTCGCACCGGAACGGCGCCCAGCGCCACGGTGCCGATTCTGTTCATGCACGGCCAATTCGATAGCCTAGTGCCTTTTGCGCAGGCGCTCGCCGCTCGGGATGCGGTGATTGGCGTGCTCGATCTTTCACTCGTCGGCGAGGTGGATTTCTTGGGTGGAGCGCCTCCGCCCGGTGGGCCGAAACGAACGCGATTCAGCGGTGAGGGCAACGCGCTCTTGGAGTTCGTCGAGCATGGTTACGGCGGCGTGTCGACGCTCGGCGGACATTGTTATCCAGGGAGCGAGGACCCAGGTACAGCGCAGGGGCAGCTGTTCACCTTCAAGTGCAACCCGCCCAACGCCTTCAACTGGGGCGCCGAGGTGCTCGCGTTTTTCCAGGCTCACCCCAAGCCCTAAATCTCGGTTCAGCCCAACGCAGCGTTCTTTGCTAGCATCGTCCGATGCGAGCTAATTCCCCTTGGTATCTGAGCCTCATCCTCGTTTCCTCGTTGGCCGCCGTCGCCTGTGACAGCAGCGAATCAACGGGCGGCGCCGGTGGCGAAGGTGGTTCCGGCGCTACAGGCGCGGCAGGAGGCTCAGGCGGAGTTGGTGGTAACGGTGGTTCCGGGGGCGGCGCCCAATTGCCCGACTTGGAGCCGGGCTGGAACGAGTTCAAGCCGGGTGGCGAGACCATCTGCTCGCGCGGCAGTGAATACGCCTATTGGGTACTCCCCGGTAAAACCAACAAGGTCGTGATCGACTTCATCGGTGGTGGTGCCTGTTGGAACGCCTTCACCTGCAGCGTCGCCGACGCGATCTTCGAAGACTCGGTGGAGAGCGTGCGTGCCCGCATCGAGGCCGGCGTGCCCACTGGCTTTTATGACCACGACAACGCGGAGAACCCCTTCGCCGATTGGTATCACGTCATCATCCCCTATTGCACTGGGGACATTCATTGGGGGGATTCGGTCACCGTCTACAATGAAGGGCTAGATAACGAGATAACCATCAATCACAAAGGTGCAGTCAACTCGCGCGCCGTCTTGGATTGGGTCTATGACAACTTCAGCGCCCCCGAGCAGATCCTGGTCACCGGTTGCAGCGCTGGTAGCTACGGCTCAGCGATGTGGTCAGCTCACGTGATGGATCACTACCCCGACTCGCAGGTCTTCCAATTCGGGGATAGCGGCGCCGGCATCATCACCGAGCAGTTCTTCCAAGAGAGCTTCCCCTCCTGGAATGCAGAGGGCGCCTTCCCGGCCTTCATTCCCGAGCTCAACCCGGCGGAAGTCGACATCGAGGGCAAGACGCTGCCCGACCTTTATGCGGGTATTGCCAACCACTTCCCCGAGCAGTCGATGAGCCAATACAACACCATCCGCGACGAGAACCAGTATTTCTATTATCAGGCGATGGGTGGCGGGCCGATTGACGAGTGGACCGCAGAGATGACGGCTTCCATCGCCAACATCGAAGGCCGCGCCGAGAACTTCGCCGCGTTCACGGCTCCCGGCGAGCAGCACTGCATCCTCCCGTACGACAACTTTTACACCGTTGAAGCCAACGGCGTGAAGCTGACCAGCTGGTTGAAGGAGCGCATCGAAGGCGGGCCGATCGAGAGCGTGTCTTGCCAGGGGACCGAGTGTGACGGAGCCACTCCGTAGTTGATGGGCTTTGTCGCTTGCAGGTGACGCGTCACCTGCGGGCGACGTTGGCTTGCCAACGATGCGTAGAAAGCCGGGCTTTCCCCGGCTTTCCCGCTTTGTGAGGCCGGCATGGCTCGTGCTCCACGGGAAACATGCTCAGCCTTCGTCGGTTTGCTTTTGCCAGCGCGTTCACCCTGCTCCTCGCCTGTGATGCCGCCGACGATACGGGGCCGAGCTGTGAGCAACCTGTATTGCCAGCGCCGGATGAAGGCTTCATCTTGGGGCTCGCCGGAGTGCCGCAGGGCACCTTTGGTGCGGCAAATGCGCCCGACTTTGAAGCCGGCTTCAACACGCTCGCCGATCACGGCTTCAATCAGTTCGTCCCGGTGTTTCTGACCGATGAATCAGGCGCTGGCACCGAGGAGCTGACCTACTTTCTGCCGCCTTCGGCGACCGGCGCATCCGAGGACCGCTCGTGTCTGGGGAGCCGTACCCGTGGACGGCCAGCCCGCGTATGCAGGTCGTTTTACCGGGCTATCTGCTCGTGCCCGAGGTGGCGCCGTCGGAGCCGCTGGAGTCGGCGCTGGTGAGTGAGCGGATGCAGGGCTTTGTTACTAGCTGTTTGAAGGGCGATGAGACCTTGCTTGCGAGCGTGTACCTCCAGGACGAGCCGGCCAATAACTATGCAGGGAGCTCGCTCGATTCCGACCCGACGAACGACTTCCGACTCGAGAACGTCGCGATTCTCGCCGAGGGGACGCGGGTCGTGGTGGACGCGCCGGTGATGCTGGTGGAGGCGCCGATGCCATACTTCGTCCCGTATTTCGGCTTCGAGCCCGAGCTTGAGAAGCAGGTCCTCGAGCGCTGGGACGAGGGCGTCACGGAGACCGCCCCGCTCGCCGACATTTACGGCTTTGACTACTATGCAGTCGATCTCACGGAGGACTTCGGCGTCACGGCGCAGGTCGTAGAAGACGGCCTGGCTGCGGCTCCCAAGGCCAAGCCGATCGCCGTGGTCCAAGGCTTTGGTTATGCCGATATGGGTATTGAGTTTGCGACTTCGACGGGGCGGCGCCCAACGCCGGAAGAGGTAAGGGTCAATGCCTTTACCGTCGTCGCGGCCGGGGCCGAAGGGGTGTTCTGGTACGGCCAAAGCGCCCTCACGCTGGCGGAGCCGGATCAGAGCCTGTGGCAAGCGATGATCGAAGTCGCCAGCGATCTGCGCAAGCTCTCGGGGACCTTGGCCTTGCCGCGGATCGAGGGCGACGTCGGCAACGCGCAGGTCTTGGTGAGAGCGCATGCTGACGAAGCGGCGAGCTATTGGTTAATCGTTAATCCAACCAACCAAGACCAGCCCATCGTGCTTTCCGGTGAAGGCTCTATCACGGACTCCTTGAGCGGCAAGCAAGTTACTGAAGGCGAGCTCTCGATCACACTGAAGGCCTATCAGGTAGCGACCTACCGTAGGGCGAATTGCCAATGAGAAGCGGATCTACAAAGCGAATCATCGACCTTCTCGTCTCCGTCGTGCCCGTGCCCGAATTCTGTACAACGCACTCACCGGTCGGCTCTGGGTTTTTTCTTTGTTGCTATCGGTGAATCATCGGCGATGGTCGAACACGCCCTACTTCAAGACATCGGGCACGGGCACGGGCACGGGCACGGGCACGACGGAGACGAGAGCGGGCGGGAGAACAGGGGCCGAGTCCTTGCCAATGAACTAACCAATCGCCGAATAGGTGGTGGGCGTTGGGTCTCCCTCTTCATACGGCTCGAGCCCGAGCCGGGCGAACTCTGCGAGCAGCCGGGCTACCAGCGGTGAACCGAGCTCGCGGCGCGAGCCCACGCTGAGCAGGATATGGCTCGGTACGAACTGCAGCGAACCTGGGTATGCCCCGGGGTCACTGGGGGTTAGTGGGTAGCTCTCAATGCCGCTTTGGGTCTGCGCGCTACCAAGGAGCGCTGTCGCGAAGCTCCGAGCTTCGCTCATGGCGCGAGCGAGCTCGGCTTTACCCTCTCGCTTGAATTCGTACTCGTAGCCCATTAGCTCGGTGGGTCTGGCTGGGTGCGGTCGGGAGCGTTCGCCGCGGTTTTCAGTTGCGCCAGGGCGTTCTCGGCCTCTTCATGGGCGAGCTTTTGGCCGGTCGAACGGGACAGCCGCAAGACCGCGTCGTACTCGATCGCGGCGCGCTCGAGTTGCTCGTGTTTGCGAAACACCCGCGCGATCAAGCAGCGAAGATCCACGGCATCCCCTAACGCTCCACGCGATTCGGCGTCGGCGATTTCGCGTTCGAGGGCGAGTACGGCTTGGGCATCGCCATCGAGCCCGTCGAGGTAGCGTAGGTGTGAACGGTTGGCGCGCATGAGCGCTTCGAACTGGTGCGTCTCGGCCAACTCCTGCGAGGTACGCAGCGCGGCGCGCGAATCGGCGTAACGCTCGAGCCGATGCAGAACGTCGCCGAAGTTGTGGAGCGCCACTGCCTCATGAAAAGGCAGCCGCGCGAGACGCGCATCGGCGATCGCTTGATCGGCAACTGGGACCGCCCCAGCGTAGTCTTTGGCAAAAAGCTTCGTGAGCAGCAGGTTCTTGGAGATCTCGGCTTTGACGCTGCGCTCGTCTGCTTCGGGGAGCAGCGCTGTTTCTCGCAGCACCTCTTCGGCTTCGGCTGGGTGACCGGAAGCCGCCAAGGCCAAACTCGCGAGCACGCGGGTGCGCACGTCGATCCGCTCGTCACCTCGGGCGAGTTCGCGATAGGCCGCCGCGGCTTCACCAAAAGCGCCCCGTCGATTGCCGACCTCCACCGAGGCCGCGAGTCGTAGCCGACGCAGCATGCGTTGCTCGTCGGTCGCTGGGAGGGCTTGCTCCAGCGCGAGGGCGCGATCCAAGCAGTCTTTGGCGGCGCTGCCTCGGCTCAAGGCGGCAAAGCAGCGCGCGGCGCCCACCCAGCTAAGCCCATCGAGCTGTTGCTGACTGCGCTCGAGTTCGACCTCGAGCCGCTCGACGAGACCCGGCGGGCTGCGTCGAAGCACCGCCACCGCCTTGCCCAACGCCACGAGCCAGCGACCGCCGCTGCCCAACATCGCCTTATCGAAGGCATCGATCGTGCGCTCGAGGTCGCCTGCGGCTTGCCACAGAAGGCCGGCCTGCGCCCAGGCTTCACGTTGCTCCCCCGGGTGCTCGAGCTTGCCCCAGGTCTCAGCCTCGAGCTCGGCCTGGCGAGCCGCAGAAGCCGGATCGCGCTCCGACCAAAGCCGAACGATCTGATGCCGCGTTTCGGCCAGCTCTTGGAGCGAGAGCGTAGCCTCGGTGAGCTCGCGCCAAAGCGGATGCCGAAAGGTCAGCTGGCCTGCGGCGCTGTTGCTCAAACGCAGACGCAGCACGTCCCGGCGATGCAGTTCATCCAGCGCCGTCTCCACGCTGAGCTGATCGCGGCCGCTGACGAGCGCCATCAGATCGCCGAGCTGGACCTGGTTACCGAGCATGCTTGCGAGGCGGGCGAGGCTCGCGGCCTCGTTCGACAAGAGCGCGAGATCCTCTTCGACGGCGGCGCTCAAGCTGCTGGGAAGATCGCTGTCGCGCGCATCCGCTTGGCGAAAGAGCTCCTCCAAAAACAGCGGGCTACCGCCGGACTTCTCCCACAGCCGCGTGACCGTCGCTTCATCGAGCGAGGGCAACGCCTGGGCGAGACGCAACGCGGCGCGCCGCGTGAGGGGCGTGAGGCCGATGCGCTGAGCGCCGGCTGCGCGGAACGGCTCCACCACGCTCGCTTCAGGCCGAGCCGAGCCGATCACCGTGATGGGGCTGTGCGTGAGCCGAGCAACGCTGCTGACGATCAGCTGCAGTGAGGCCTCATCGGCGCAGTGCAGGTCCTCCAAAACCAACACCAACGGAGCGGCTTTGGCGACGATCGAGAGCCAGCGTTCGAATTCGCGCGCGAGCTCACGATCGTAGACGTCGCCACGCGCGCGTAGGTCCGCGAGCTCGATCTCGTCGGCTTGGGCGATGAGTCCCGCGAGGGCACCAACGAAGCGCGCGGTTCGAAGCGAAGCTCCGCTCGCGTCGAGCCCGAGCTGATGAGCGAGCTGCAAGAGCTCGGCGTCATGACGGTCTCCGATCGTGCGCGAGGGCACCGCCGGTGGATCGCTGAGGGCCGCGCGGATTAGGGTGCGGGCCAACGCGCGGGGCGTATTGCCGAGCACGCTGTCGGCTTGGATATGCCAGACCGTGGGTTGCGGCTCGCTGGCCGCTATTTGCTTGACGGCCTCATGCAGCAGCCGCGTCTTACCGGCACCCGCGGGCGCCTCCAAGAGGCCGAGCTTGGGCGCGCTGTCTTCGACCGTGGCCTCGAACAGCGAGAGCACGAGCCGCAGCTCGACGTCGCGCCCGACCAGCGGCAACGTCGTGCGCGGGGCGCTCGCTGAGCCAGCCGGGTGCGTGGTTTGTCGCGCAGGCGGCAACACCGTGCTGACTCTCTCCGGCGCCACGAGCGCATCGAGCGCGCGTTGCACCGCCGCGGGCGATGGCCGCTCGCTCGGTAGCTTGGCGAGCATGCTCACGATCAGCGCTTCGAGCTGCGGCGGAACCGGTTCACCGTTTGGCCGCAGCAGCTGCGGCGGTGGCTCCGAGCAGGCGCGGTGGTGCCTGACCAAGGTGTCGTCGGCTTGCCACACCGGGCCGCCCGAGAGGCACTCGAAGAGGACGCAACCGAGGCTGAATACGTCTGCCTGCGGCCCAACGTGCGCGTCGGCTGCGGTCTGCTCCGGCGCCATGTAGCCGGGCGTGCCGGCGCCCCCGAGGTTGCGCGTATGTTCGGCGCTGCTGGCGATGCCGAAGTCGACCAGCACCGCGCGCTCGGCGGCTCCAGCGACGAGCAGCACGTTGGCGGGCTTCACGTCCAGATGAACCACGCCGCGACCGTGGGCGTGACTGAGCGCCGAGGCGAGCCGCCGTCCGAGTTGCACGCTGCCTGCGACGCTGAGCGGCCCGCGTACGAGCTCTTGCGCGAGCGTGGGGCCCGCAAGCCACTCCATCGCCAAATAGCGTCGCCCGCCCTCCTCTCCGTGACAGACGTACGGCACGATCGCCGAGTGGGAGAGCGCCGCGAGTAACGCCGCTTCGCTGCGAATGCGACTGAGGTTGTGACCCTCGAAGATCTTGAGCGCGACGGGTTGGTTGGTAGCAGCGTGCCGCGCGCGAAAGACGGTGCCCATGGCCCCCGAACCGATGCACGCCTCGATTTCGAAGGGGCCGACGCGGTCGACCTTCATTTGACCCTCGTGGGTCCACCGCCGTCGCTATCGACCGCAAGCGCGCGGTGGTTGGCCAGCACCTCCGGCGCGGCTTGGCCGGTGGACTCGAGCCAGTCGGCCGCGAGACGATGGGCGGCTCGCCGATCCTCGGTGCACAGCATGCCGTAGCTGGCCTCGCGCAAGAGCGACTGTCGGAAGCAGAACTGCAGTTCGCCCGCATAGAGCGACTTCGGCTCTTCACGGAAGAAGTCGCGCGTGACCAGCCCTCGGATGCGGACCTCGACCTCGTCGGGACCCAGCTCGGGGAGCAGCGAGGCGACGGCGCTCGACCAAAAGTCTTCACCGAAGACGCTCGCGGCGCGCATCAAACGGCGATCCTCCGGCGCTAACGTCGAGAGACGCGCTTCAACCAGCGCGAGCACGCTGTCCGGGAAGGAGAGGTTGCCGGCTCGTACGGCCTTGGTGATTTCTTCGACCCGGAACGGGTTGCCCTCGGCGCCGTCGACGATGCGTTCGGTCAGCTCGCTCGGAACCTCGCCCAGGATCTTGCGCACCAGCTTCTCGACCGCGGTGCGCGAAAGGGGCGTCACCGTGAAGTCGAGCACGCCGATGTCGCGCCAAAGCTGCGGAAAGCCGCCGCGGGTCTCCGGCCGCAGCGTGCCCACGACGAGCAACGGCCGTTCGGCGTTTCTGCGCACCAGCTCTTCGGCCAGCTGGACGCTCGCGCGGTCGCCGAAGCCGAGGTCCTCGACGAACAGCAGCACGGGACGTCGCGCGAGCTCGGCCTCCACCCATTCGAACACCGCCGCGCGTTTCTCCTCGACGCTCGCCTTCGCGTCGACGGCGGTGCGCAGCACCAGATTGGCCAGCAGCGAGAGCGGTGCGCCCACTCCGAGCGCAACGCCTTTGCACGCGATCAATCCGAGCGCCGGGAAGCGCACCTTCAGCGCCGCGAACCACTCCTCGGCCAGGCGCGACTTGCCGATGCCTTGCGGCCCTTCGAGGATCACTGCGCGCGCCACCGGATCTTCGAAGCACTCGTTGGCCAGGGTCTCGAGCAGCGCAAGCTCGCGTTGCCTACCTTCGAAGGCGCGTTGCGAGGGCGGATCCAGCGTCACTGCCGTCTCCGAGGGCCGCACGACGAAGAAGCCGCGGCTCGAGGGCACCACCGAGAACACGCCGGAGACCAGGCTGGCGGTGGTCTCATCCACTGTCACGCGCGGCGCTCCGCTGTGCACTGCCGCTTCGCGCAGCGGCAGCAGCGCGCGGTCGCTCAAGTTGCGCAGGTCCTCGCGGCCTGGTTGGGCGCGCGCGGTAACCACCACTACCTTCACCGCCGGCACGCGCTCGGCCAGCCCAAGGGCGCAGGCCACCGCTTGCGTTGCGAGATCGCTCGCAGGCGCTGCACCGGAAAAGGAGATCGCCACCAAGGTTGGTCCGAGCACGATCGGCTCGCGACCAAAACCATTCACCCACTGGACGATCAGCTCGGTCAGTTGGAAGCTCGGCCCGAGTACGGTGGCCTCTTCACTGTTCGGCTGCGAACGCTCGGCCCCGTCATCGAACTTGATGAACGCCGCCGAAGCGAAGCGTTGTTCGACCTCGCTCACGCTAGCGATCGGCGTGAAGCGAAGGCTGAGCCTTTCTCCGAGCGCATAGGCGCAAGCGCGCAGCAGCGTCGCGGCGGCGTCGCCGCTTACCGGACGATGCGATGGGTCTTTGGACATCAGAATGGCGCAGGTCTCTTCGAGTTCTGGGGGCACGTCTTTCCAGACGCGCGAGAGCCTCGGAGGTTCTTCTGCAACGACGCGAGTCAATGCAGCGAACGCGCTCTCAGCGGCGTACGGGTTCTTTCCCGTCACGCACGCATACAAAACGCAGCCCAACGAAAACACGTCTGCGCGAGCGTCCACGCGATCGGCCGAGCGCACTTGCTCCGGCGCCATGAAGCCCGGCGTTCCAACGGCGGTGCCAGCCTGCGTGAGCGAGCGCGTAGCCGCGTCCACCCGCGCGATGCCGAAGTCGGTGAGGCGCGGATAGCGCACGTCACCGGCCGCGAGCATCACGTTCTTCGGCTTGATGTCGCGGTGCACGATGCCTTTGCCGTGCGCCTCCCCCAGCGCTTCAGCGATGGTGGTGCACAACGTCAGCGCGGCCTCCAAGTTCATCGCGCCGCGCGCGATCTCCTCTGCGAGGTCGCAACCAGAGACCCACTCCATCGCCAAGTACGGCTTGCTGCCGTGATGTCCGGCCTCTACGAAGCGCACTGTGGCGGGGTGGGTGAGTTCACTCAAAAGGCGCGTCTCCCGAGCGAAACGTTCGGCAAACCGTGGGTCATCAGCGACCGTCTTGAGCGCGACGAAGGCGCCGGTCTCGAGATCATACGCCCGGTAAACGGTGCCCATTCCGCCGTGCGTGGCGAACGGCTCGACGCGAAAGCGCCCTCTTACGATCGTTCCCGGTTCCAAGTCGGACCGAGTTTACTCCGGACTTGAACCCGACCTAAGGCAGAACTCTCCATGCTGCCGGCGTGCAGAGTCACGGTCAATATGCAGCCTATCGCCGCGCGCCTTCAGCGCGAAGAGGCCGCACGCCGCGACTTCGAAGCTGAGCGTCGCGCCGGCCTCGAGCGAGAGGCAGGTCTCTTTGCACTGCAAGCTCGTTGGCACTTCTCTGGTTGAGCAGCGGACGGGGGAGTGCTCCGATGAGGGATGCGGTTGGCTTGCTTGTTCTTTGCGCTCGCGCTGGTCGGGTGCGCAGAGATCCAATACGCCCCGACCGGCGGGGGCGCCGGGGGATCTGGTGTCGGAGGGGCCAGCGCGACCGCGAGCGGGGGCATGGGGGGCGCGCCCGACGGCGGCGCCGGAGGGATGGGGGGTGCGGGCGGCGCTCCCTGCGTGCCGACCGGCGATGAGACTTGCAACGGCCTGGACGACGACTGCAACGGCGTCACCGACGATCCCCCGGGCGGGACCGGCCAGCTGTGCAGCGACTGCACCTGGCTGAGCCATGCGGGTAAGCTCTACGTCGCTTGCGCCGCGAACATGGCGCCGATCGACTCGCTCGAGTGCCCCGGGGGCACCGAGCTGGTCGTGCTGCAAGACGCTGCCGAGCAGAGCGCGCTCAGCCCGCTTCTCCCCGACGCCTTTGAGGGCGGCTACGTGAATCTGCGCCAAGCGGAGCTCGCGCCACACCTGGTCTCGAGCTGGTCCTGGAGCGGACGTGAGGGCATGCCGCCGGCGTGGGGCGAGGGCCAGCCAGACGATTACGACCAGTTTGAGCCGGTGGGGCTCGAGAACGATCAGGAGCAGTGCGCGGCGCTCTATCGTCAGGGCAGCGTCGTTGAGCTGGCGGACGTGCCCTGTGACAGCTTCGCCAAGTATTTTCTATGCGAACAGACGGTGCCGGGCTGCATCGCAGGCACGGCGTGCTTGGTGGCAGAGGGCTGCAAAGGCGTCTTCGACTGCGACCTGCCCGAGGGCGCGCAGTGCGTCGCCTCGCCGGCCACCGAGACCTGCAACGGCCTCGACGACAACTGCGACGGCACCTTAGATGACGCGAGCTGCGACTGCGTCCCGTTCAGCGGCCCCGCGGGCGAGAGTTACAAACGCTGCCTGTTCAACACCCAGCTCGAAGGCGCGCAGTGCGGCCCGGGCTACCGGCTGGCATTCCCAAACGACGCCGCCGAACTCAGCCTGCTCAGCAACAACCTAGGCGGCGACGACCGTTGGTTGGGCGCCTACCAGCCCACGGACGAGAACGCCATCGACGGCGGCTGGCGAGGCTTGGACGGCACGCCGGTGTCGCTCACGGTGTGGAACAGCGGCCAACCTGACGACGGCAACCTGACCGAGAACGGCTTTCAGCAGTGCGTTCGCCTGACCTCCGGGGGGGGCTCCGGGGGAGCACACGACGAGTCCTGCAGCGCGACGTTGGGCTACCTGTGCGAAGAGCTTTGATCGCGGCGTAGGTCGACATCTTCCGCAAGCGGGCGCACGCCTTGGCCTTCTGCCGGCGTGCAGAGTCACGGTCAATATGCAGTCGTAGCCACACGAACGGCGTCGGCTCCAGCGCCCGCGAGCTTCTCTTCCATGTGCTCGTAGCCGCGGTCCAGATGGTAGACGCGCAATACTTCGGTCTCGTCGCGCGCGACCAAACCAGCGATCACCAGCGAGGCGCTGGCTCGAAGATCGGTCGCCATGACCTGCGCGCCTTCGAGCTGACGCGGCCCACGGATCACAGCGCTGCTGCCGTCGGTCTCGATGTCAGCGCCCATGCGCGCGAGCTCCGGAACGTGCATGAAGCGGTTCTCGAAGATCGTCTCGTGAATGGTGCTCTCTCCCTCCGCGAGGCAGGACAAAACCATGATCTGCGCCTGCATGTCGGTGGGGAAGCCCGGGTGCGGCATGGTCTCGATGCGGATCGGCTTGAGCGGGCCGTTGCGATGAATGCGCGCCGCCGTTCCTTCACGCGTGATCTCCACGCCCATACGCTTGAGCACCTCGATCGTCGAGGCCATATCCTCGAGCGGCGCGTTCTCTAGCAGGACGTTGCCGCCGGTGGCTGCGGCCGCGACCATGTAGGTCCCAGCCTCGATGCGGTCGGCGATGATCGCATGATCGAAGGGCGCGAGCTCATCCCGGCCTTCAATCTCCATCACATCGGTGCCAGCGCCGGTGACGATCGCCCCCATCTTGTTGAGCACCCGGCCGAGTTCCTCGACCTCGGGCTCCTTCGCCGCGTTGACCAGTCGCGTTTTGCCTTTGGCCAGCGCCGCCGCCATCATCAGGTTCTCGGTGCCGGTGACCGTCGGCATGTCGAAGACGATCTCGGCTCCGCGTAGGCGTGAGCTCTTGGCGACGATGTAGCCGCGCTCGAGCGAGATGGTGGCGCCGAGCTTTTCCAGCCCCTTGAGGTGCTGATCCACGGGCCGCGAGCCGATTTGACAGCCGCCGGGGAGCGAGACCTGCGCGCGGCCGTTGCGGGCGAGCAGCGGGCCGAGCACCATCACGCTCGCGCGCATCTGCTTCACCAGCTCATAAGGCGCGATCGGCCGGTCTGTGCCGAAGCCCTTCACGGTCACCACCGGCGGAGCCGAATTGACCTCCCGGCCGAGAAACCGCAGCAACGCCGAGGTGGTCTCGATGTCGCGAAGGGCTGGCACATTGCGCAACAAGCTCTCGCCGTCGGAAAGCAACGTCGCACAAAGGATGGGAAGAGCCGCGTTTTTCGCGCCGCTGATCTTGATGGTGCCTTCGAGCCGTTTGCCGCCTCGGATCCTGATGGACTCCATGGCGTTCGCTTATGTCACAAGAGTCCGCAATCCGCCTAGCAGTGTGATGAAAATGGCACCATCGCGCTGCGCCTTCTCTGCAACTCTCGCGGAATCGGCTAAGGAACCAAAGCAATCGTCGCGAGGAGGGCAGAACCGCGCATGTCGACAGTGTTGAAGGATGTCGGCTCGTCTGGAGCGCGGGAGACCGCGGGCTCTTACCGCCCTGACATCGACGGGATGCGGGCGATTGCGGTTCTAGCCGTCATCGTCAATCACTTCAGCGTCGACGTCCTGCCTGGCGGATTCCTGGGCGTCGACATGTTCTTCGTCATCTCCGGCTTCGTCATCACGACCTCGGTGCTCAGCCGCAATTACGAGAGCTTCGGCGAGCTTCTGCTCGATTTCTATTCGCGCCGGATCAAGCGTCTACTCCCGGCGCTGTTGGTTTGCATCCTCGTGACGGGGCTTTTCTGCGCCATCTTCATCAACCCCGACTCGGAGGGTTTTTCCCACTCCATGCACGCGGGCTTCTTGGCGCTGTTTGGGGTCTCCAACTTCTATTTCTTCAGCGAAGAGGTCGACTATTTCGGCCTGTCGGCGAAGCTCAACCTGTTTACCCACACGTGGTCGCTCGGCGTCGAAGAACAGTTTTACCTGCTCTTCCCAGCGATGGTCTGGAGCGTGCAGGGCTTTTCGCGCGGGGCGAAAAGGGCGCAAGCGCTTCGTCTCCTCCTCACCGTCCTCACGGCCCTCTCCTTCGCGGGCTTCATATGGCTGAACCACTCCCTACCCGCCGCCGCTTACTTCATGATGCCGCCGCGCTTCTTCGAGCTGAGCGTCGGATGTCTGGTAGCGATCGCTCCCTCCTTTGTTAACGCGGCGCTCGACCGGCGCGCAAACCTGTGGTCCTGGCTCGCGCTTCTGCTCGTGTTCGGCGGATTTTGCGTCGAGTCCGGATGGCAGGCACTCACCACACCGCTCGTCGTCGTCGCTTCGGCCGCGCTCATTTTAACGAGCCGCCCAACGAGCGGAGTCTATTCGCTGCTGACGAACCGATGGGCGCTCTTCGTCGGCCAGAGGTCCTATTCGCTCTATCTCTGGCACTGGAGCGTTCTCTCGGCCAGCCGCTGGACGGTCGGGGTCGACGCACGCACAGCGCCCTTCCAGGTCGTCGCCATCCTGCTGCTGGGAGTTGGCAGCTACCTCTATGTCGAGCGGCCCCTGCGGCGCGCGAGCTGGACGAGATGGAAGCCAGTGACGATCGCCCTGGGTCTCGCCACGCTCGCCGCGGCCGGCTTCGCCGTGAACGCGCTTAACACGGAATTCAAAGGCAGCCTCTACGCCGGTTCACCAGTGCAAATGGTGACAAAGGGCATGTTCAGCCTGTTCGACGAAAAGAAGTTCGAAGGAAAGACCATCTGGCGTGCGGACCCGTGCGTGCTCGCGTCGAACGATGAGGTCGGCAAGAAGATCGACGCCAACGTCTGCACGCTCGGCGGTCCGAGCGCCGCGACCCCGACTTTCCTCGTCATCGGCGATTCGTTCAGCGCCGCAGAGTTCGAGCTGTATTCGGCGCTCTATGAGAACGGCCTAGGCAAAGTCGTTGCGACCGCCACCTGGGCCGCGATGCCGGTTCCTGAGGTCAAGATCGACAATAACTGTGAACTCTCGAACCAATACTATTGGGACACCGTCATCCCTCAACTCGCGGCGCAGCTTCGCGCTGGCGACGTTCTCCTGATGGTCAACGATCTTTGGAACTTCACGCCGAAAGACCGGACGCCCGCCGACGACGAGCGCCTCGAGCTACTCGAGACCGGCTTGAGTCGGATCGCCGCCGAATTTCGTGCGAAGGGCGTCGCCATCGTCTTCCAGTCGCACAATCCTTTCATGCGCGAATCAGGCTGCACGCCCGACATCGCCAAGCCGCAATGGTTCAATCTCTCCGATCGCGGCCCATGCGTCTATTACACGAAGGAGGAGTCGTTGCGACGGATGGCGCCGCTCCGTGCGACGTTGGAGCGTGTGCGCCGCTCGCATGGCAACTTCTTCGTGCTGGATCTCTTCCCGGTCATGTGTTCCGGGGAGGTCTGCGGCTTCTACTCGCACGACCAACAGCCGCTCTACCGCGACGAATGGTCGCATATGAGCGTCGAGGCCAACTATCTCGCCCGCCCTGTCTTCCTTCAGACGGTGAAAGAGGCGCTGAATTGGCGCGGCGGCGAGCAATGAGGCGGGCCAGAGGATAGTCGGGCGTTCCCAGATCGAAGAAGTGCACGGCTTGTAGCGAAGGTGACAGGTATCCCGCCTGTCGGGTACCTTCGCGGGCCCTCATGCAGCGGATTTTTCTTTTCGGTTCGGCGTTGCTCACCTCCTTGTGCGCCTCGGAGGCGATGGCTTTGCCGCCTTCCGCCGATCTGCGCGGGACTTTTGCGCCGCTGCACGCTGAAGGCGGCTTGGTGGTGGAGCCAGCCGATTCACCGGAGACCGGAGACGTTACCGGGCATGCGCGGCTGAACTACGGCTATCGGCCGGTCGTGCTTTTGAGCGATGACGCGGTGAACTACGAGCTCATCAGTCACCAGTTCACCGCCGATGTAGGTCTGAACGTCGGCCTGTTCGGCCGGCTCACGCTCGGCATGGATTTGCCGATTTTGGTCGGCCAAATTGGGGATGACTTCTCGCGTGTGGAGGAGGTGGTCGCGCTGGTCGGGATCGACAAAGTGCCGCTCGCTTCGCTCGGTGATCCGGGGTTGCGCGCCAAGGTGACGATCGTCAAGCCGCAGGCCGTCGGCAAGAGCTCCTTTCGCGGCTTTGGCCTGGCCGCCGATGCACGAGTCACGCTGCCGCTCGGGGATGAAGGCAGCTTCATCGCCGAGGGTGAAGTGACCGGCCAGGGCCGGCTGCTCGCTGAGTACGGCTTCGGCCCCGCGAGCGCGTACCTCAGCGCTGGCGCCAAACTTCGCGCCGAAGAAGCCTCCTTCGCGTGCAACGCGCCGCTCTCCAGCTGCCCCTCGCGCTTTGGTCACGAATTGCCTGTCTACGCCGCTGTTTCGCTCAACCCGAGCGAGCTCGGCATCGACCCGGAGGAACATTGGGGCTTGATGGTCGAGGCCTTCGGTCATCTGCCGCTCACGCCAGTTGCTCCCACCGATTCAACGCTGCCGTGGGCGCTCTCGGCCGGCGCCACCGCGCGTTACCGCAGCGGTGACATCGCCTTCGTGATGGGAGCCTATGCAGCTTTGCTCGACGGCATCGGCAGCGCGCCCTTCTCGGCGACCTTGGGCATCGCCTTCGCCCCGCGTGAAGCTGACTCGGATGGAGACGGCCTTTCCGATGCGCAAGACGAGTGCGTCTCCTGGCCCGAAGACAAAGACGGCTTCGAGGACGGAGACGGCTGCCCCGAGATGGACAACGACGGTGACGGCGTCCCCGACGCGATGGATGATTGCCCCGCCGCTGCAGGAAAGCCCGGAGATCGCGGCTGCGCTGCGCCTGCAGCCCCTGCTGCGCAGTAGCTGATCGGGCAGCCGCTCGATCGGCTGCGCATTCGGCCGTCCGACCCAGCGCGCCGCGTTGTAGCATCGGCCGTTGTCTGAAGCGCGACTCATCGCAGGACGCTTTTCGTTGTTGGCGCTCTCAGGGCAGGGCTCGGCCGGCTCGGTGTATCGCGCGCTCGACACGCAGTCGGGCGGCTACGTAGCGCTCAAGCTGCTGCTGCGCGGTGGCGATGATCGCTCGCTTGCTCGCTTCGAGCGTGAGGCCCAGCTGCTCTCGCGCATCCGCGCGCCGCACTTGGCGGGCTACATCGCGCACGGCGTCGATGACTCGGGCGAGAAGTTCTTGGCAGTGGATTGGGTGGAGGGGGAAGACCTGGCGCGGGTGATGCGCAGGCGACGGCTGGGCCTCGGTGAGGCGGTGGAGATCGCACTGCAGGCGCTGCAAGGACTGTCGGCGTTGCATGAGCGCGCGGTGGTTCATCGCGATGTGAAGCCCAGCAACCTGATGCTCTCCAACACTGAGCTCGGGGGCAGCGAGGTGACCCTGATCGATCTGGGTGTGGCGCACATTCAAGGGGACCTCAGCCTCACGCAAGAGGGCACGATGGTGGGCACGCCTCACTTCATGTCGCCTGAGCAAATCCTTGGAGAAGAGAATGTAACGCCCGCCGCCGACGTGTTCTCGATGGGCGTCTTGCTGTTCGAGATGTTGACCGGCGTGCGCGCTTACACAGGCCACGACGTGGTCGAGATCGTCGCCAAGATCGCCCTCTCCGACGCGCCGCGGATCGCCAGCGTGGCTCCGCAGCTCGCGCCCGCGCTGTGCCAGATCGTGGACCGTGCGCTCTGTCGCAACCCGCAGGATCGCTTCCGTGACGCGGCCGAGCTGCGCGACGCGTTGTTGGCGATCGCCGACGATCTCGGCGAGGTGGTCGAGTCGAAGGCGCGCTCCACGCGTCCGCCTGCCTCGTCGGTGGTGTTCGGCTCGCCGCTCAGCGAAGCCGATGAGACCGCCTTCAACCTGCGTTCGCCGCTTACCGGGAGTGAGGCCGATCTTTCGCTCGATCAGCCGCTGCTCGCGACGTCAGCGGAGAAGCGCGTGGTGACAGCGCTCTTCGCTCACTTGCCGGCGGAGGCTCAAGCCCATGCTTTGTTCGACGAGCTGGTGCGCCGTGAAGGCGGCCGGCCGCACCGCCTGCTCTCCTTCGCCCACGTCGGCGTGTTCGGCGCAGAGCGTTCGCTCGGCGACGAGGCTCCATGTGCGGCCCGCGCAGCGCTCGCGCTCGCAGCCCAAGTCGCTCCCATCCGCCTGGCGATCTCCACTGGCCGAGCGCTCACCGGCGAAGGCGAAATATCGGGCGACGCGATCGAAAGGGGCGCGCGCGTCTTGGAGCTGCGGCGCGACGGGGAGATCGGTCTCGACAGCGGCACCGCGCAGCTGCTGCACGACGGCTTCGATCTGCAGGGCTCGAGCGAAGACCGCTGCCTTTGGCGGGAGCGCGCCGAAGGTCGTTCGCTGCGCGAGACGGCCTTCGTCGGGCGCAGCGCCGAGCTCGATCAGCTGCGGCGCGTGCTCGATGAAGCCTTTCTCAGCGCGAGTTCGAACGCGCTGCTCGTGCTCGGGCCGGGCGGGATCGGCAAGACGCGTTTGGCCCAAGAGGCGATGGCCGGCCTGCAAGCCGACCACCGGCGCGCAACCATCGTGCTCGCGAGGCCCTCGAGCATGGCGCGCTTCTCCTCCTTCGCGACCTTGTTCGGCGCGCTCACGCGGGTCGCGCCTGCGCTGCGGCAGGTGGTGATCGAAGAATGGCGGCCGCTCTACAGTGAGCTCACTCGGCTTTGCGGTAGCGGTCTCGACTACGTCAATGACTCGGTGCTCGCGCTCGATCGACTGCGCGATTTGTTCGAGGCGTGGGTCACGGCGCTCGCGCGCAAGGCGCCACTCTTGTTCGTGGTGGAGGACCTGCATTTCGCCGATGAGCCGTCGCTGCGCCTATTGTTCGGCGCTGCGCGCAACTGCAAAGACGTGCCCTTCGTGCTCGTGGGCATCGGTCGTGAAGAGCCGACGCTGCCCGCCGCTGCTTCGGTGCAGCGCATCGCGCTCGGCCCGCTGCCGATCGAGGAGGCTCGCCTGTTGGCCGAACTCGCGCTCCGCCGCGCCGCGCGGCCGCTCGATCGCATCGTCGAACGTGCACTCGGTAACCCTTATGTGATCGGCGAATTGTGCCGCTTCTCGCTGACCGGGGCGGAGCTCGACACGCTGCCGGAGAGCGTGCTCGCGTTGCAACAGGCGCGGCTCGACGCGCTCGGCCCTGCCAACAAACGTTACGCCGCGTTGGCCAGCGTGTTCGGCCCTGTGTTCTGGACCGACGGTGTGCAGCGCATGGTGGGTGAGCAGCCAGCGGCTGCGCGCGCCGAGCAGCTGATCGCCGAAGGCGTCGTGATGCGCGTGGAGACGCGCGCCGAGGCGATGCCCAGGTCGCTCTCCGAGTCGGTGGAGCTCAGCTTCACGAGCGAGCTCTTGCGCGCCGCTGCGTATGAGAGTTTGGTGGACGCCGATCGCGTAGAGGCCCATCGGCGAGCGGCGATCTGGCTCGAATCGAAGAGCTTGGCCGAACCGCTCGTGCTGGGCCGTCACTTCGAACTGGCGCAGCTTCCGGCTCGCGCGCTCGCGCATTATTGTCGCGCCTGCGAGCTCTCGCTCTTCGGCAACGACTTCGCGGCGGCGGTTCGCTGCGGCGAGCTGGCCTTTGCTTGCGGCGCCAGCGGTGAGGTGCGCGGCCGCCTCGAGCTGGTGTTGGCCGAGGCGTATCGTTGGCAGGGCCAACTCGAGGCCGCACGCGACGCCGCTTCGCGCGCGACCAGCCTCTTGCGGCAAGGCTCGCGCGAGTGGTTCTTCGCCGTGCGCGAGCGCATCGCGGCGCACGGTCGGCTCGGTGAAACCACGGCGCTCCCCGCGCTGATCGAGGCGCTGTTCGCTGCCTCGGTGGAGCCCGGCGCAGAGAGCGCGCAGGTCGCCGCGTTGGTGCCAGCGATCATTCACTTGCTCTACGCCGGTGAGCTGCGTGCGGCGCAGGAGCTGGCCGCGCGGCTCGATTCCGACGCCGTCGACCCCGATTCGCTGCTGCCGTTCGCCCGCGCCCGCATCTATCAGCTGCGCGCCGCCCTGCGTCAGCACGAGGGAGATCTGGCGGCCGCGGTGCGCAACCAGCAGCTGGCGCGCGCCGAATTCCGTGAAGCCAAGGATCAACGGGCCTTTGCCTTGGTCACCTCCAACCTGGCTTTCACGCTGATGGTGCTCGGTCAAAACGAGACCAGTGAACAGCTCTTGCGCGAGGCCGTGCGACTCGCGCGGCGTCTTTCGTTGGCGACGGTCGAGCCGCTCGCGTTGCAGAATCTCGGCGCGGTGCGCGCGCGTTTGGGCCACTGGAATGAGGCCATGGAGCTGCAAGGCGAAGCGCTGGCGGCGTTCGAAGCGCGCAAAGATCCGCGTCTCGCCGGCGTCTCGTCGGTGCACTTGGCGCTGGCTGCGCTCAAGTTGGGCCGGCTCGAAGAAGCGGAGGCCTTCGCCGATCGGGTGATCGTCAGCGCCTTCGAGCCGCTGCGTTTTGCTGGCTATGGCGCCAAAGCCTTGCTGGCGCTCGAGCGTGGGGAAGGGGAGCGCGCGGTAGAGCTCGCCAGGACGGCCAATCAGCTGCTCGATGGGCTCGGGAGCGTGGAGGAGTTCGAGGTGATGGCGCGCTTGGCGTTGGCCGAGGCGTTGCAGCGCTCGGGGCAGGTGCAGGCGGCGCTCGCCTCGCTGGAGCCGAGTTACACGCGGATGGTCGCTTTGGCCCTAAAAATAGCCGATCCGCAGCTGCAACACGGGTTTCTGTGGAGCGTGCCGGAGCATGCTCGCGTACTGGAAATGTTCGGGGAGGTTAAGCCGGCTGTTTGACGGGCCGTTCTTGGTCGCATGCGTCGACTCCAGATGCGCCAGCAAACACCGCTCGGAGTCGCGGTGCATGCGGAGCCCGCTCTTTCCGGTGCCCTTCTGCGGGCCAACGTCGACAGGCTTTTTGGTTCGCCGCTGTACCGGCCTCCGATGTTGCCGACCGTCGCCTTGCGCGTGCTCGAGCAATCGCGCCGCTCCAACGCCTCCTACTCCGAGGTGGTGGCGCTGATCGAGAGTGACCCGCTGTTTTCGGCCTCGGTGCTCAAGATCGCCAGCTCGCCGATGTACGCCTCGAAGTCGGCGTTGCGCTCGATCGACCAAGCGCTCTTGCGTATGGGGCTAGCGCGCCTGGTGGACGTTTGTCTCGAGGTCGCGCTCACCGCCCGCGTCTTTCGCGCGCCCGGCTTCGAGCGGGTGATGGAGCGCGTGCGGCGTCATTCGGTGGCGGTTGGTCATGTCGCGCGTTTGGTGGCTGAACGCACTGGCGCCGTGGGCGATGACACCTTCACCTTGGGCCTGCTGCACGAGGTTGGCGTGGTGGCGGGGCTGATCACCTTGAGCACGCAAGCGCTGTGGCCCGAAGGCCTACCGAAAGGCGATCACGTCCCGCTGGTGCTCGACGAGCGCGGCAGCCTCACCGACAAACTCGTACGAGCTTGGTGCTTGCCCGACTCGATCGCCCGCGGCCTCAGCGATTTGGGCCGCGGCAGCCCACCCACCGATGCTGGTCTTGCCTCGGTGATCGTCGCCAACCGCTTGGCCGAGCTGATCGGTTTTGCCGGTGCCAACGAGGCGGTGCACGCCGCTGAATCGGAAGCGGAACAACAAGCGCGCGAGCTCTTAGGTTTGCGCTTAATCGACCTCAGTGAGCTGGAGGGCGTATCCAAGCGGCTTTGCTCGAGGATGGTGTGTTAGGCGACGCGCCGAGCAGCCTCGAGCTGCTGCCAGCGATGGACGCCTTCCTTCGCTCTCCGCAGCACCGTCAACCGCTCGCCGCTGGGCAAACCGATCTCGTCACGCGCAACGAGCTCTCGATCGAGACGCTGACCGAGCTCTGCTCGAAGACTCCCAGCGTCGGCGAGCGCATCCTCAAGCTCGCTGCGTCTCCGGCCTACGGGTCGGTGGTCCCGATCCGATCGCTCGAACAGGCGGTGCTTTGGCTCGGGATGCGGCCTGTCTCGGATCTCTACCTCGAGTCGGTCATGCACGAGTTCGTCTTTCAGGCGCCCGGCTACGAGGTGCTGATCGGCCCGATTCGTTACCACTCGCTGGCGGTAGCGCACATCGCTCGGCAGCTCACGGTGCGGGCCAAGGTGAAGTGTGAGTCGGCCTTTGCGGCGGGTATTTTGCACGAGGCCGCGCTCGCCGTCGGAGTACAGGCGATAGCGCAAGTGCGCGGCCCAGCCGATGGCAGTGAAATCAAGTTGGCGCCCAAGTTGCTGGCCGCACGCTCCGACTTGAGCAACCGCCTAGCGCGCGCCTGGAAGCTGCCCCCCGACATCACCATTCCCATCTTGCAGCTGCAGCGCCGGGCCAGTCCCCGCGATACACAATCGGCCGTGCTCTGTTTGGCCGATGCCGTAGCCACCAAGATCGGCCGCGGCTTGACCGCGCTGGGCGAGCCGGATCCAAAGTTTGAAGTGATCGGCCGGGCCGCCGAGGTGTTGGGCCTGCTGCCCAATCAGGTCGATGCCATCGCCTTCGAGGTCGACAAGATGCTGCTGGAGATGGGCTGACTGCTTGCGCTACGGAAACGGGATGCCGCCCACCACCGCTGCGGGAGTGCGGACCGCCACCGACAGGCCGATGCTGTAGTGCACGTCCTCTTGAATCACGCCCGCCTGGCCCTCGGCGAAGACGCCAATCCCCGTCTCGCCCACGCCACAGCCAACGCCGATGCCCTGGGCGCTGCCTTGTGCCTCACAGCCCTCCACCCAGGAGGCGAACTCGATGCCCACGCGCGGCGAAAGGAACGGGCCCCACGCGTCCTGCTGTGCGTTGTAGAGCGTGCGCGCTTCAGCGCCCACCACCATGCGAACCACGTCTCCTTCCCATGGGTTGACCTGCATGATGGGATAGGCCTCTACCGTGGCCGTCGGCCCGACCAGCCAGGTGGCCCGCGTGACGTCGGGTTCGTCCCTCTCGCTGCGGCCGGCATACAGGCCGTACACCCCCACGCCAAACTCGGCCCTGCGCTTCGCCAACGCCTTGAACGCCGAGAAGGGCCTGACGCTGATGCTCCCTTCGCCGGTCAGCGCCACCTGCTCGCGCGCAAAGCCCGAGGCGGCAAGCCCGCCTGCCGTACGGGTGGGGGGCAGGCCGGCGCAGCCGCTCAAGGCCAGCCCGGCCGAAAGCCCCAGCCCGCCCAGCAAGCCCCGCGTGCGCAGCGTCAGCGTTTGTGCGCGAAAACCTCGCTGCCTCTTGCGCCCGCCATCGGCAGCATTAGCCTGTTCGGGTTGAGCACCGATAGACGCATGCAAACGTGGCGAAACGGCGGATGGCTGCAAGAATCCTGGGCCAACCGCTCCAACCGGCGGCTGGCACAAGGCGCCGACCCCCGAGCCGAGCTTCGCAAGTGCCTCGTGCTCTCCCATGTACCTCATGAAGTTGAAGTGGCCTTACGCTCGCTTCAAGCCTTTCCTCCCGCGCGCAACAAGCCCGAGGTCCGCTGGGCCGGCGCCGCAGCGCAGCTGAACCCGAATCCCCCCGTTGCACGGCCCGTCCCGCCCGCTGCAAGGCCCTACAACTCCCCCGACGCAGGCGCGCCAAAGGCAGCCGGCTCAAGCTTCTCCGCCTCCACTCCTCGCGCCGCCGCGCACGCCGCACCCAATCCCCGCGCCGCCGCGCCCGCCGCACCCGCAGCCTTCGACCCAAACACCCTCAAGGTCGCCGCCCTGCTCCTCGTCGCTCCCCCCGCCGGCGTCTTCCTCATGTGGTCCCTCCCCAGCTACCCCCGTGAAGGCAAAGTCGCAGCCTCCGTCGCCGGCCTCGTGTGGATGATGATCGTCGGCGTAGCGTTCGCTGCTTGGCTCGCCTGAGCGCATAGGCCGCTGGTGGGCAGGCCGGCCAGCGTGCGGTGGGCCGTGCGAAGTAAACCTGGAGGGTTGCGACAGCTTCCCAGGTTTAGTTCGCAAAACCAGCCCGTAACTCGCGCGCCACCACCCTTGCCACCGCAAATCCAGCCAATATCCAAGTAGCACCCCGCACCTAGCCGCGTGGCATGCGAAGTAACCCCCATGAGCTAGCGCAGCTCCCCAGGGTTAGTTCGCAATGCGGCCCTGCGCTCGTCAGTGACACGGTCCAGGGTGACGCAGTCCAGGGTGACGCGGTCCAGGGTGACGCGGTCCAGGGAGGCGCGGTCTTGACGGGGGATCGGCCCTCGAATTCACCGTTTTGTTGAATTCGCAGCTCGATCCCCTACCGATCGAGCGCCTTTCTCAATAAAACGTCCAATTGGACGGCCCATCCCGACGCAGCGTTCGGGGGCCGCAGCTATGCTGCTAAACGCATATGCCGCAAGCATGGTACCTTTATAGGCCGCAGTCCGATGCCTTCGACAGTGCGCTGCTGAAGGACCTCGATGGACTGGTGATGCGTGTTCATCGATTGCCCTTTGTTGGCCACTCGGTGCTCTCAAGATGGTCACCCGTTGAGGTAACCATCTTGTCCGAAGGAACGGTCAGTGGAGACTTCCCTGCGCTTGCGGACTACTACCTTTTGCCACTCGTGAGTGAGCGAGCGTGGGGGGCGCTGTCCTCGCTGATAGCACCTTGGGTGGAAGCGCTACCAGTCAGGGCAGGTCGCGAGCAGCTCTATCTGCTCAACGTCCTCGATACCGTAGACTGTATTGATCGCGCCCATGACGGATCAGTACGATCTTCCGCTATTCATTGCTCGACGAGTCGCTGAAAGGCCGAGACATTGTCAAGACGCCGCGGCAGAGTGGCGCTGAGCTGCTTATAAGTGAGCGCTTTCGCGGTGTGGTTGAGCGCGCTGGACTGCGCGGTCTCAGGTTCGAGCCACTCCCGACCTCGTCGCTCTGAAAGCCGCGTGCTGCCTTGCTTATTCAGATGCCAGAGATGGAACCGCCTCTCACGAACTTCCAAGGACGATATGCTAGCCATCAGCGTGACTTTGGACGGAACGGAGATACCCCCGGCCTGGGTCTCAACGATGTTCCAAGTTGACCCCTTCCCAGGCGGCCACCGCTACGCTCTCTCGTTGAATGCGCCTAAGGCGCTCATCGACGTTCTTGGGCCCAACCTAGACTTGGTGAACCCATCCATTGAACTAGCCGCTCAGGTGCTGCAGCGAATGACTCGGCTGCTCCGACAAGGCGCAACTTTTCCGCCGAGGTATCTGTTGAACTCGATAGAGCGATTGACCGTTAGCGAGTCAAAACACGTACGCTTGCACGGAGTCTGCTCGCCGTGGCTTCCCATCCGTCCGTGAGCAAGCGATGGTTGGGCCGACCTTTGCGGAACCCATGAAAGACTTTTACAGCGGATATGAGGGCTACCCAGAAGTCCACTTCACGCTAAACGTCGGCGGGAGTCCCATAGAGCGCATAGCAACTTGGGACGGCTTCTTCGCGTCCGTCATGGCGAACGCGCTGCCGCTCGACGGCAGATGGTGCGGGCTGGCACTTCCGTATCACACGCTTCAGGGCTGGCTAGCATGCGAGGGAGCATGGCGAATACCGGATCTTCATGAGGCGCTGGTGGCGTGGAAACTAATCCCGCGTGAGGGTCTCGACGACGTCGCGCTGGATCTGTACAGCGCCATCGCTGAGCTGCTCACCAAAGCGACTACGCTTGAGAACGCGAGCGTCTGGATCGAGGAGTTCTAGAAGCCGTCCTTCTTCCCAAATGTCCGCGTCTACTTCAGCGCCCGTCCCCGCGCGGCCGGAGCCCCACGCCTCCAAGAAACCACAAGCCGCTCCCGTACTACCCAGTAGCCACTGTCTCCAAGCGAGCTCAGACAGTGTGATAAAAGCCTCCACACTTCCGCCTGCCTCCCGCAAGCCGGCTCCCCCATCCGCGCTGCGACACGCAGTGGAGCAAGCCGGATTTGGGGGAGCAGTGCGCGCAGCGCAGCCTTGCTGCGCGAGCACACCGAGGGGGCTAAAAAATCAAACCCGTTCGATGATGGTCGCGATGCCCATGCCGCCGCCGATGCAGAGCGTGATGAGCGCGGTGGTCTTGTCGCGACGCTCGAGCTCGTCGAGGGCGGTCTGCAGCAGGATGGCGCCGGTGGCGCCGAGCGGATGGCCCAAGGCGATCGAGCCGCCGTTGACGTTCACGCGCTCGTGGTCGATGCCGAGGTTGCGCATGGTCTGCAGCGCAACGGCGGCGAAGGCCTCGTTGATCTCCCAGAGGTCGATGTCCTTCGCTTCCATGCCGGCTTTGGCCAACGCGCGTTTCGAGGCCGGGGTCGGGGCGGTCAACATGATCACCGGCTCTGCGCCTGCGGTGGCCATGGCGCGGATGCGTGCGCGCGGCTTGAGCGAGTGCGCCTTGATGGCGGCGTCGCTCGCGAGCAGCACGGTGCACGCGCCGTCCACAATGCCGCTGGAGTTTCCGGCGGTGTGCACGTGGGCAATGGCGGCCGCGGCGGGGTAACGCTTGCGGGCGATCTCATCGAGCGTCTCGCCGTTGGGTCCCACCGCAGCGGCGCCCATACCGACGAAGGCCGGCTCGAGCTTGGCGGCGGCCTCGAGCGTCGAGCCGTGACGCGGAAATTCGTCGACGGCGAGCGCCAAAGCGCCCGTCTCCGGATCGTGCACCGGCACCAGCGCGCGGCTGAAGTAGCCGGCCTTTTGCGCGGCTTCAGCGCGGTTCTGCGAGGCCACCGCAAAGCGATCTAGCTCTTCACGGCTGAAGCCCTCGAGCGTCGCAATCAAATCGGCGCTGATGCCTTGCGGGACCTGGAACAGCTTCTTGCGCAGATGCAGGTTGTTGCCGTCCATCCCGGCGCCGTCCGAGCCCATCGGCGCGCGCGACATGCTCTCCACGCCGCCGGCCAAAACGAGATCCTGATGGCCACTGGCGACGCCCATCGCTGCGAGGTTGATGGCTTGCAGACCCGAGCCGCAGAAGCGGTTGACGGTGACGCCGGTGATGTCGTCGGGGAGGCCTGCGGCGAGAATGGCGTTGCGTGCGATGCAGGCGCCCTGTTCTCCCGCTTGGCTGACGCAGCCGGTGACCACGTCTTCAATCAGGCCGGCGTCCACCTTGCTGCGCTCGAGCGTGGCTCGCAGCGTGGTCGCCAACAGCTCTTGCGGGTGAATCCCGGAGAGCGCGCCTTTGCCCATTTTTCCGCGCCCGCGAGGGGTTCGGGATGCCTCAATGATCCATGCGTTTCCCATGCGCCTACCCTAGTGCAAATGCCGCGGGATGCAGCACCAGAATGCAAGGTAGCTCAGGCGCGCGTGGTCAGCCTTGCGCGCGGCGCAAGCGTCGCTTGAACCAGGCCGCGAGCAGCGCGCCGAGCGCGAAGGCGCCGGGTGCAACTCCGCTCTGCGAGCTCGGAATTGCGCAACCGCAGCCGTCGGCCGCAGGCGGATTGCTCGAGGATGGCGCAGCTGAGGCCGAGGCGGCGGGCGCGCTCGCGCTCGCTGAGGGGCTCGGCGCGGGGGCAGGCGGTGGCACTGCTGCCGGCTTGGTTTCAGCCAGCTTGAAGGCCTCGAGCTTGGGTAAGCCACCGGCGATCAGCTTTTGCAGATCCGCGTTGGCTGCGAGCTTCTTCGCGGCCGGATCTTTCCAGTTCTTGGGCGCGCCGCCGTAGTTACCGCGTTGCGGAACTTGGCACTTGATGGCGCCTTTCCAAGGGTGTCGCACGACGTAGCGCGTTTGAAAGTTGTTGGTCGCGACGCCTTCAAACACCTTCTGTTCGGGCTTGCCTTGCGGTCCGATCTCGCGGCCACCTTCAATCGCGGTGCCCGAGGCGAACACGAGCTTGCCGGCGTCGCTCCCTGGGACGCGCACGCGGGTGAGCACGAGCTCGCCGGCGAACTTGCGTGAGAGCGGTGTCCAGCGCACCTCGAGCGTGCCGCTCTTGTCGAGGCTGCTGGCCTCGACCGCCTTGCCCACGCATTGTTCGTACGGGCTTTCGAGCGCGGGCTTATCGAGCTTGGTCTTGCCGTTCTCGACGAGCACTGCGAGCTTGAGCGACGCGGCGGGTCGAGCTTGCGCGCCGCTCGTCGTCGCGGCGCAGGCCTCGAGTGCGGTGCGCAAATCGTCGGGGCCGCCCGGCTCTTCACTCACCGCATCGGCCAGGATGACGAGCTCGCCGGCGCCGCTCGCGCTCGGCCACGCCGAAACTCCGAGCGCCCCAAGCTCGGCTGGCCCGAGCGGCTTGCTGCAGCTGTCGCACGCGGTTGCGCCCCACGCATATTGCACGAACGCGGCTTGCGGCTGCTCTTGGCCGAGCTTCGACAAAAGCTGATGGTGGAACTCCGCTGCGGAGCCGAGCACCGCGGGTTCTACGTCCAGGTTTGTGGGCACGCCGAAGTTCGGCGTGCCTAGGACGCCCACCCGACTGCCGCGGGTTAGCAACGTCAAATCCAGGGCTGACCGGCCAGCGCCGCTGATCAACTGCGTCGGCAGTTCGAAGCTCTCGCTGCTCCAACCGATGGCCGCCGCGCGTCCTCCGTTCGCTTCGCTCATCTCGAGTGCAGCGAGCGAATAGCCGTCACCCAGCGCCTTACCGATCGCCTTTTCGAGCGGCGCGTCCACCTCGAGCCCGAGCTTCTTGAGCGCGGCCACGGCCTCCGCTTGCGTCGCGCCCAAATCGGAGAGGGCGGCGGCTTTGCGAGACTCTGGCGCTGCCGGCTTTTTGTCTGCGCCCTTCTTCTCTCCGCCCTTCTTCTCAGCGCCGTCCTTTCCAGAGGGCGTTTCTTCGGGCATGGGAGGCGGTGCATCCATCGGGAGCTCACACGGATCTTGCTCCCACTGCTGCTCGACCCGCGCGCTCGTGATGCTCTCGAGCGAGCTCAATGCGCTCGCGTCCACCTCGAACACGAACGGCTTTGCGCCCTTCGGGATCGGCACGATCAGCGACGCGGCGCCTCCGCCCTTGACCGCCACCGTCAACACCGAGGTCGAGCCGTCCCGCGCGAGGACGGCTTGGGTCTCGGAGGACGGCTTGCCTTTGCGTGCGACGAGAAAGGCGTTGGCGGAGCCGGCGTCGAGCAGCGTCGCAAGGATGGCGGCTGACGCCAGGGCGCGGGGAGCGGAGAGTCGCATGGGCTGCAGCCTAGTCCGAAGACGAGGCTGGAAAAACCGATTGCGTCATTCGAGGAATCAGCGCTTCGGCGCGATGGTGCGCTTGGGCGGCAGGGCCGGCGGCGGGGTGGCCGGTGTGCGCTTCACAGTGGGCTGCGGCATCGGCCCGCGCTTTACGTCCGGCGTTTGCGGCGTAGCCTTCGGCGTCTCCTTCGGCTCGACCTTGTCCTTGTTGCGATCCAGCACGGGGCGCTTGGGCGCAACACCGCGAGTGATGCGCAGCGGCGCCGGCTTCGCTCCAGGCTTGGGCCGCGCGACAGGGCGCTTGGCGTCGATGCCGTGCGACTCACCGAGCTTGAACTTGACGGCCTTTTGCTCCGTCTTCTCCACGCCCTTGGCGCCCGCGCCGACGGTGCTGATCTCGAGGTCGTAGCTCTTGGTGTTGCGTCCGCCGCCTTGCACGGTGGCCTTGCGAGTCTTGCGGTCCAATTTGAGCTCTACCTCGCTATCCGCGTCGGCGTCGAGGTTGGCTACGCGCACGGCCACGCCTTCTTTGGCGTCATCCATCGCGAGCTTCATTGCCGGCATCTTTCCGGAGCCTGAGCGGTAGCGAATGCCGCCGTTGTCGCGCGGCAAGCTGAGCGTGTCCTTCTGTGCGCTGTCGAGCTTTACGCCTTCGATCGTAACGGCGCTGCCGGCCGAGAAGATCGCGACGCCGTCATCGTCTCCGCTGGTCGCGACGTCACTCTTCGAGAGCGTGATGTCGTAATCGTTGCCTTCGGGCAGGATGAAGATGGGCTCCATGGGCGCTGTGCCCTCGAGGTAGGCCGAAAGGTCCACCACCTCGGCGTTGGGGATCTCGTTGACGATCTTCCCACCCTCGAAGCCGACCTTGCGACCGTCTTGATCGGCGATGCTGATGGCGCTTGCTCGCGGCCACACCGTGCGCGTGTCCGAGCCTTCACGACAGAACGGGCAAGCGGCTTTCTTGAGCCGAAGATCCAAGGGCACGACCACCAAGCTGTGCGTCGAAGCATCGCCGTACCAGGGCGCCTTGGGCTGGTCGGGGTTGAGCGCCGCGAGATCGTACTTCCAGGTGTCGGCGTTGCGGTCGATCGTGATGATCCGCTCTTTGTCGGGGAAGTTGTTGTCGTAGACCTTGATTGCCTGGATGCCGTTGCCGAGATCTTCCACCGCGTAGGGCGTGACGGCGTGTCCACCGCGACCCCCTTGGTGCCAGAACGCCAAGGTGCCGAGCTCGCCCGCCTGGAACATCTTCACCAGTTGGTCGGCGACGCTGGAGGGCGTGGAGGCGCGACGTGAGATCCGGATGTCGGTGCGCACCGGATCAACCATTTGGTAGGTCCAGTAGTAGCCGATGAACGGCGTCGCCTCTTTCTTGTCGAGCGTGTGCGTGGTCAGCGACCACATCGAATCCGGCTTGTCGATCCCCTTCCAAAAGGTGAGCGATGAAACCGCCATGCCTTCACATCGCCCACCGTTCATCGCGCGATTGACCATGTGGGCCCACTCGGCCGCCGGCAGCGTAAGCGTGCAGTCTTTGGTATCACCGTCGACGCAGGCCTTCTCGCCGAACATCTTCACCATCACGTTCTCGGTGAGGATCGGCGCGGTGCGCGGGTATTCCCCGCCCTGATTCTTGAACGCAAAGCCGTCACGCTCGGGGCGGAAGCCAGTGTCTGCGAGCACCTTGCTCTTCTTCTTTTTCGACTTCTTCGGCTTGTCGGAGTCCTTGTCGTCCTCCTCCGACTCTTCATCGCTGTCCGCGGCCTCTTTGGCGCTCGACTTCTGCTTCAAGAGGTCGGTGACCTTGTCGCAGGCCGTAAGCGGAACCGTCAGGGCGAGAAGACCAACGAGTAGACGCAGCTTTGACATGGGACCTCGGTGATATGCAGGGCGACTGTTAGACCTTCCTCGCCCGTGCGTCTTCACAGCTTTTTTCGCTGTTGAAACGGAAATCGAGGGACCCCACTCGCCCATAGAAAGCAAACTGGTGTGGCACATGTCGGCCCAAACGTCCCCCGACGCAGAAACGTAACTTGTTCTTGGGAATATTTCAGCGATACTTCAGTGCGTCCGTCGGAGGCTCCTTGCCCTTGGTTCTGAGGAGTTTCGACACTGTCTAACGACGGGCTCGCTCAACTTCGATTGAGCACCATCGTTGGTCTAACTGTTGCTCGAGAGGCCTCCATGCGGCACTGGCTAGCTGGTTCTTTGGTGTCCTTGTTCGCAGTCGCTGGCTGCGGAGATGATTCTTCCAGCGGTGGCGCTGGTGGGGAAGGTGGTGCTGGCGGAGCTCCGGTGGAGGAGCAAATCGTGCCGGCCCCGGGTGGGCTGCGCAAGCTGACTTCGCGCCAGTACGTCGCCTCGATCCGGGTCATCTTTGGGGACGCGGCAGCGGCTGCTGCCACCCCGCCGATCGATCAGGCGTCGTTCGGGTTGGAGGCCATCGCGGCCTCGGATCTGGCGCTCTCGGCGGCCCAGGTTGAAATGTATGAGCAGTCGGCGCTGCGCGTCGCGGATGCGGTTGTGTCCGACCCAACGGCCAAAGCTGCGGCTGTCCCGTGTACCCCGGTTTCTACCGCAGACGAGGCTTGCTTCACCAACGTCGCTGAGCGCGCTGGGCGATTGGCCTTTCGTCGGCCAGTCACGGATCAAGAGCTAGGCGAGCTGGTTGCGGCCGGCGTTGCCGGTGCCAACGCCTACGATTCCTTCGACGCGGGCGTGGCTTCGCTGCTCGCATTGGTGCTGCAGAGCCCCGACTTCCTGTATCAGGTCGAGCTCGGCGAGCCGGATCCTGAGAACGCGTCACGGCGCCGCTTGTTGCCGTGGGAGCTAGCCTCGCGCCTTTCGTTCTTCTTGCTCGGGCAGACGCCGGATGAGGAGCTTTTGGATCTGGCCGAGGCGGGGGAGCTGAGCACCGAGGTGCAGCTGCGCGAGCTCGCGATGCAACTCGTGACCAAGCCTCGAGCGAAGGAGGCCTTGAGCGATTTCTACTCCGAGATCTTCGAGTTGCGGGGCACGCTGGCCATTCAAAAAGACCCAGCGCTGTTTCCGCTTTTCACCGACGACACGCGCCTCGCGATCGCCGAGGAGACCAAGCTCTTCCTCGAGGAACTCGTGTGGACGCAAGATACGAACGCGCTCTCGATCTACGACGCGCCGTTCACCTTCGTGAACGAAGACAACGCTTGGATCTACGGTCTGAGCGTGACGGGCAAGGCCTTCCAGAAGGTCAACGTCAGCGGCCGTTCGGGGGTGCTCACGCAGCCGAGCTTCTTGGCTGGGCACGCCCACCCCGGAGAGACCTCGCCTACTCGGCGCGGCAAGTTCCTGATTCAGAGCATGCTTTGTCAGACGATCCCTCCTCCTCCTCCCGACGTGATTCCCACCTTGCCCCCCGTCGAGGGTGGTCACAAAACCATGCGTCAGCGACTATCCGAGGTGCTCACCGAAGACAGCTGCAAGACCTGCCACAACCGCATGGATCCGCCTGGTTTGGCGCTCGAACATTTCGACTCGGTGGGCGCCTATCGTGAGACCGATCAAGGGTTGCCGCTCGATGTTTCAGGCGAGTCCGTCGGTCTGGGCGCCTTCGACGGCGCCGTAGAGCTCGGCACCTCGGTGCGTGCTTACGAAGGGGCCGCGGGATGCATGGTGCGGCAGCTGTACCGTCAGTCGATGGGGCACCTCGAATACAAGGGTGAAGAGCCGGCAATCGAGGCCATTACGGCGGCCTTCGGTGAGCAGGACAACCGCGTGCAAGCATTGCTGGTCGAGATCGCCGTGAGTCCCGCATTCCGCCTCGTTGGCGAGCCGAAGTGAGGAGCTGAAAATGAAGACGCTCAATCGAAGAACGATGTTGCGTGGCATGGCCTTCGGATCGGCCGTGGTGGTGGGCTTGCCGTTGCTCGAGATCATGGAGCAGCCGAAGCAGGCGAGCGCAGCCGGCAAGCCGGTGCGCCTCGTGACTTGGTTTTGGGGCAACGGCGTCAATCGCGCTCGTTGGATTCCAGGCGGCGCCACCACCCCGGTGACCGGCCCGGCGTATCCCTTGCCGGACCACCTCACGCACTTCGCCGATCTGCAGGATTACCTGACGGTACCCACCGGTTACCGCAACAACTGCGCGCAGAAGATCACCCACCATGAGGGCATGTCGCTGTTCAGCGGCTTCACCTTCAACAACACCTGCTTTCCGGGCCAGGAGTGTCAGGGCTTCTTCTCCAACGCTGGCGGCCCAACCATCGATCAGGTCGCGGCCGATGTCATCGGCGTGGAAACCCCGGTCAAGAGCCTGCAGCTCGGCGTCTCCAAGCGCATCAGCGGCGCGGACTTCGGCACCACGATGCACGCTCTCTCGCACCGCGGACCGCAAGAGCCACTCTTCCCCGAACGCAACCCAGTGCTCGCTTACGATCGTCTGTTCGGTAACTTCACGCCGCCCGAGGACCCGTCCAAGCCGGTGCGCCTCTCTGCGTTGAACGCCGTGCACGAGCAAGCCAAGCGTCTGCAAGCGCGGGTCGGAACGCGGGACAAGCAACGTCTCGAGGCCCACCTCGATGGGCTCAGCGAGCTCGAAGCGAAGATCAACACCCTCCCTCCCCAGTGTGAACCGCCGCCTTCACCCACCAACACCAACGCCGACGTGCAAGGGGTCGAGCAGCTGCAGATCGTGAACGAGATCATGAGCGACCTCGTGGCGTACTCCTTCACCTGCGACGTGACTCGCGTGGTCAGCATCCTCTTCCACGAGGGAGCCAGCGACACGGTATTCCCAGGGACTGGCAACAGCGGTCACCACAACTATTCCCACGGCTTCAGCGTCAGCAATGGCCAGGAGGTCGACCAGGGCGGCCTGGTTGGCTTCAACGCCGGCATGCACTTCACCATGTCCTCCTTTGCGTACTTCCTCCGCAAGCTCAAGGACACTCCCGACGGCGTGAACGGCAACCTGCTCGACAACGTCGCCGTGCTCGCAGGCAGCGACTGTATGGACGGCATCAGTCACGACTTCGACTCGGAGCAAAACCTCGCTTGCTTGATCGCAGGTCGCGCAGGCGGACGCTTGCTGCACCCCGGCATCCATCTGCTCGAGAATCAGCGCAACATCACGGATCTGACGCTGACCGTGCTCAAGGCGGTGGTGCCCGAGGTCAACTCGATCGGCAACGTGGGCTCCGATCCCGCCGCGTCCAACACCGTGGTGGACACGCTGCTCGTCGGCTGACGCCCAGCTCGGCTGAAGCCCAGCAACGTTCACGAGCCGCGCGCGCCCTCCTAGGTTGGGCGCGCGCCGTCGTTTGTGCGTTCGAAACGCAGTGAACGACGCCGAAGCTTGCTCGCTCAGCCCTCGAGCCCGACCACGGCTTCGCGTCCGAGCCGTTCGATGAAGGCCTCGCGCGCGGCCTCACATTGCGCGCGTTGCGTCCCATCGAAGGTGAGCTTGGTGCGAACCACTGGATCGCGGAAGGTTGGGTACGAGCCGATCTCCACCTCGGGGAACTGCTCGACGGTCTCGTCCAACGCCGGTTTCAGCGTTCCCTCGTCCACGTTGACGTTGACCGCGACCGTGATGAAGGGATGCGCCGGCTCGACCACGTTGGCGACTAGCTTCATCTTCATCGCGAAGATCTCCGGGACGCCGGGAAGCAGCATCACGTTCTCACAAACCACCGCGGGCCAAGGCACCACCTCGGAGCGAACCAGCCGTGCGCGCTCGGGCACGCGCGCCATCAGCAGGTGGCCATCGCGCAGCGATTCGCCGTAGACGCCCTCGATCATCGTGGCCAGCTCCGGGTGCACCATCACCTGTTGATCGAAGGCGCGCGCCACTGCCTCGACGGTGACGTCATCGTGCGTAGGCCCAACGCCTCCGCTAGTGAAAACCCAGCTATGCGTCCCGGCCAACGCGCGCACCTCCGCTGCGATCAGCTCAACGTCATCCGGCACCATGCTCACCCGCGCGAGCCGCACTCCCAGCTCACGCAAGGTCTTTGCCAGGACCACCAGATTCTTGTCGGCGATCTTCCCAGAGAGGAGCTCATTGCCAATCAGGATGGCTGCGGCGGTCGCGGTCATGGCGCCAAATCCTTGGTCACTGGACGACCGTCGGTGTCGTAGCCGAGCAGCTCTTCCACCTTGCGTTCGGCCTGTTCAATTTTGGCGTGGGCGAGCCGTGCGAGTTTGACGCCCTCTTCGAACAGCAGCAGCGACTGCTCGAGCGGAAGCTCACCCGCTTCGAGCGCCTCGACGATCTCAGCCAAGCGTCGGGTGCTCTCTTCGAAGGTTGCGTTTGGTGAAGCCGGATGCTCGAGGACTTCGCTCGGGTCTCGACCCATTCAGCGAGGCTCCACCGGCTTGGCCTGGGCTGCAAGCCTCACGGTTGAGCGCCCGAAAGGCACACCTGGAAGCAGCAGCGCGCCATCGACGCTGCTTACGACTGGCAGCGCAATTCCGGAGGGCAACAGCAGTGAAAGACCGACGGCACCCTGATTTCCAGCGACCGAAATCTGCGTCAGCGCAGCTAGCCCCGGCTCCATACCGATGAAGTTGAACAGCGGCGCGTGCTGCGCGGTCGAGCGCGCGAGCGCGCGCACGCGGCTGTCGGGATCGAGCGTGGCAGCTAGCCGAAGCACCGACTTGCCCTGAACCTCCTTGCGAGCTCGCAACGCGGTCACGATCGCCGCTCGAACCATCGGCTCTTCCTCGCTGCGATAGGCTTGGGCCAGCCACGAAGTGGCCGCCTTGACCTGGCAGTCGCGCAACCCGAAGGCCACGCTCGCGCGAATCGAAGGATCCCCGCTGGTCAAGAGCGCGCGCAGCCGCTCACGCTCCGCCTCGCCGATGCGCGCACCGAGCGCGCTGGCTGCGAGCGAGGCCAGCGCTCCGCCGTTCTCGGCCAGGCGAAAAAGCGTGAGCAGCGGCACCTCAGCGCCGCCCTCGAGCAGCGCGACGCCAGCGGCCAAATGTCGAAGCGACGGCGCTTCCGGATCCACCGAGGCAAACAGCTGAGCCAGCGCCGTGCGATCCTCTGGCCCGCTCACCAAGGCGCCACGCGCCGCACCGAAGAGCGCTGCGTCGGCGGCTTGCGTGACCAGCACCTCCTTCAGCGGATGAAGCTTCAACGCCACGAGCCCCAACGCGCCGAGTTCAATGTCCTCGGGGTACTTCGAGCGAAGCGCGCTTTCGAGCAAGGCCGGCAAGCCGTCCGCAGCTTCACCGCGCGCGATGCTTTGCATCACCGCGGCTCGCAACCAAGCGCGCCCCTCGGCGTCGAAGGTCGCTGCGTCTTTCAACCGCGCGAGCGCCGCTTCGATCGCCTGTTCGGCCTCCGGCTTGGCCGAGGTGCCGAGGGCGGTGATGGCCGCCGGCCCAACCACCGGATCGAGTACGGCCTTCGTCACTGGCTCGAAGCATCCGCAACGCGCGAACGCCATCGTGCGGCGCACTTGTTCGCCCTGCGTGAGGTCCTTCAGCTCCGCGAGGCTCTTGCATAGGCTCGGCGAGCCCACGTTGCCGGCGAGCTCGAGCGCGCGGCTGCGCACCTCCGCGTGCGATAGCGCCGCTTTGACGAAGCGCGCCGCCTCTGCGTCGCCCGCGAGGTCGAGCGCTTCCCCAGCGGCTAGCACGAGGCGCGGATCCGACGTTTCCTCCCAGCCGCGAATGACGTTGAGCGAGATCCCGTCTCCCAGCTTGGCCAGCGCGATCGCCGCCGCTGCTCGTTGCGCGCGATCCGTGCGGTCCAACTCCAGACGTAGCGCTGGGATGCTGCGGACGTCACCCAGATCGCCAAGAAACGAAACCACCGTCGGGTTGAGCGAGCGCGAGGTGGGACCGAGCTCGAGGTTGCATTCATCACCCTCGCAGCTCGGCTCTGCATCGAGCGCGGGCTTCGTCGATTTCTCGGGCTTCAACGGCTTGTCGGCCTTTGCCGTGAGCATGACCGTGGCGGGCGGCTTGCTCGGCTCGAACTCGTTCTCCTCGAACAGTAAGCCCGTCAGCCGTCGCGGCGGGTAGGCGAGCAGCGCCATCCGCGCCGGATCTCCCGCAGCCCCGCGAAGCAGTGCGGCGGAGATCAGCAACCGCAGCGCGGGCTCGTCTCCGCGCGCGGCGAGGGCAAGCGCCGCGGTTTCACGGACCATCGTCGACAGCGAGTTGGTGGTGTCGCGTTTACCGCCGGCATCGAGCATCTCACGCGCCAAATACGCGCGAACTTCCTCGCGTTCGGCGAAGGCAGCCAGGCCGCGCACCAAGCGCAACCGCCCGGCGCTGTCTCGCGAGAGCGGGCTGCCAGACTCGAGCGCCTCGAGCAGTGCGTTGATCGCTTCCGGCGTTCCAACCGTGACCAAACGGTCAACCGCACGATGCCGTTCTCTCGCGTTCAGTGAGAACAGACCGGCGCGCCCCTCTTCCAGCCCGAACTGCTCTGAGAGCGCTCCGGGGGCCCTCGTTGGGGTCTCGGCCGCGAGCAGCTGGGCCTGGGCCTCGGCCGTTGGAAGCGCCAGGAACAGCGCGTAGCTCGCCGCTCGAAGCGACTTCCAGCTTGGCCTCCCGCTCCGCATGCCTACGACCTCTACCGTGCTCCCGCAGTCCCGTCGAGGAGCGAGCGCTGGCGAACGAAGATCGCAGAAAGGAAGCACAATTCTGGCTCCCCGGCAGCGCCTGAGTCCGCTAGGTTGCGCCGCATGATGCTGCCGAAAATTGCGGAACGTATGGTCACATATGCCGCGAAGGGCGTGTGGTCGGCGCTTCAGCTCGCGAATGAGTATTCGAGCGAGCCGGCGCCTTTCCACCCGAAGTGGAGCGATAAACCCATCCCTCGCGGCTCCGCGAGGACCAAGCCGCCGCTCGGTTGGCCGCGGCACACCGACAGCTTGTGCCCCGTGTGCGTGAAGGAAGCGCGCACCGCCATCCTGCGCGGAGATGAGGACATCGCCCATCTCATCCACGACAAGCCGGGCGAGATCCGCGCGCTGATTCACGAGAAAGACGGCAAGCTCGTGATGGAGAAGACCTGCCCGCAGCACGGTCACTTCGAAGACGTGATGGCCATCGACACGAAGTTCTTCGAGCGACTCGAGAGCCTATTTCCCGGGCGGGACGTGACGATCGCGGCGGACGCGCTGCATGACCACGGCTCCAGCTCGATCAAATACGGCCGCGGCGGCGTGCTCACGGTGGACCTCACCAACCGCTGCAACATGATGTGCGACCCGTGCTTCATGGACGCCAATCAGGTCGGTTACGTGCACGAGTTGAGCTGGGAGGAGATCCAGAAGATCCTCGATGACGCGATCAGCGTGAAGCCGCGTCGTCAGATGTCGATTCAGTTCTCAGGCGGTGAGCCGACGCTGAGCCCGCACTTCCTCGACGCCATCCGTTATGCGCGCAAGCTCGGCTACTTCGCCGTGCAATGCGCTAGCAACGGGCTGCGTTTTGCCGAGGAGCCCGGCTTCGCCGCGCAGGCGAAAGAGGCTGGTTTGCGCATGGTGTACCTGCAGTTCGACGGCGTGACCAACGAGGCCAACTCGCACCGCAAGATCAAGAACCTGTACGACGTGAAGCTGCGCGCGATCGAAGAGTGCGCCAAAGTCGGGATCGACGTGATCTTGGTGGTGACGATCGTCAACGGCGTCAACGACGATCAGGTCGGGCCGATCGTCCAGTTCGCGGTGGATAACGCCGACAAGATCACGGTGGTGAGCTTTCAGCCGGTGAGCTTCACCGGCCGGGATGAAGACGTCGACACCGAGACGCGGATGAAGCAGCGCTACACGCTCAGCCACCTCGCGCATGACGTGGCTACGCAGGCCAAGGTCACCCAGCCAATGCGCGATTGGTTCCCGCTATCAGCGCTCTCGCCCTTCGGTGACGTGTGCGACCTGATGGACGGCCCGGACCGCGCCTTCGGCCAGCTCAAGTGCGGCTGTCACCCCAACTGCGGCATCGGCACCGTGCTGTTCGTCAACAAGCGCACCAAGCAGATGGTGCCGCTCGTGGAGTTCCTCAACCTCGAGGGCATCCTCCAAGACATGCGCGCCATCTTCGATGCGGGCCGTAGCAAGCAGCTAACCGTGGCCCAGTTGGTGGCCTCGGTGTTGCGGCACTACAACGCCGACAAGGCGCCCCCGGGCTTCACGGTCGAGACGCTGATCAAGCAGTTCATGAGCCAGATGGGCGCACGCCACAAAGAGAATGACGCCGGCGAGTTCGAGTGGCGCGTGCTTTTCGTCGCGGGCATGTGGTTCCAAGATCTCTTCAACTACGACTTCCGCCGCACCGAGATGTGCATCATCCCGTACGGCACGCAGCTCGGGGAGATCTCCTTCTGCGCCTACAACACAGGCGCGGGTTGGCGGAACGTGATCGAGAAGATGAAGGCCAACGCGACGGTGGCTGAGTGGTACGCCCGCTACGGCAGGCACCCGGTTCACGCCAAAGACCGTGACCTGCCGCTGCCCGAGTTCGACAACCCGATCACGGTGAAAGAGCATGAACTCGCGCTCAAAGAGCGCGCAGCTCCCGCGCCCCCGCCCAAGCGCAAGAAGCTCAAACACCTGCCGGTGATTGCATCGTAGCCAGCGTGCTTCTCCGCTGAATGATCGCGACCGTGGGGGCGGCTTGGAAATGGCTGGTGGTTGCGGCGCTGTCCGCGACCCCAGCCCTTTTAGCGGGGCAAGCCGCTGGCGTCGCGGTTGGGCTTTATTGGGAATTGCCGCTACCAGGCATTCTGGTCACGGCGGCGGTCAGCGGTTTCCTCGAGGCGTTAGCGGTCATTCGGCTGGCGCAGTGGGGCGAAACACGCCCGCGCATCGCACGCTGGCTCGAGCATCGGCGCACCCCGCGCGCGCTTTCTTGGGCTCAGCGGTTTGGACCGTGGGGAGGGCTGCTCTTAGGCGGGGCGACGGTGGGTCAAGAGCCGATCATCTTCGCGCTGATCTGGCTGCGGGTGGAGCCGCGCCGCTTGCTCCTGCCGCTGGCCTTCGCCAATGCGCTCTATACCGCGGTTGGTTATTACCTAGTAAAAGCCGGCTGGGCCGAGTTCGCCACGTTGGCTCAGCTTTGGGAGGACCTCAAGCTGCTGTGGTCGCTCGAGTAATTGCTGCTCCTACTAGCGACCCAAGGCGAGGATTTTATCCCGCATACCAGGCTCCGCGTGCTCGAGCGCGCGCTCGACCTCTTTGCGCAGCTCCGCAGCCTGCTCCTGGCGGTTCGTCTGCTGGTAAAGCGCTGCGAGTTTGAGCCGGGCGATCAACTTGTCGAGCGTGGCGACGTCGAACGCTATCGGTATCATCGCTAACTTGTATTGCTGCTCGAGCTGCTCCTGCGGCGCCTTCTCGGCTGCGAGCAATTCAGCGTATTCGAGCGCGTTGACGATGCGGGCGCGGGTCCACACGTTGCTGCGGCTGCTCAAGATCCCGAGCGCCTTTTTATCGCCATAGGCGGCGCGCAACAGCGGAATCACATAGAAGGCGTCGGTCTCCATTTTGGAGGCGACCACCTCGTCAGCGGCTTTGATGAGCTCCGGCTTGCTGGCCTTGCTCGCCATCAACAGACTCGCGCTAAGGCGGGTCTTCACCCAGTCGGGCAGGGCTGCGTCCTCCGCGGTGACCTCGCGCAGGAAGGTCGATAGCTTTGGGTCGACCGGCTCGCGCAGCGTACGGTTGAGCCGAAACAGGGCGATGCCGCGTTGCACTGCCGCACGCGGGTCCTGCAGATCGCGCAGCCGCGTCATGTCGGCGTCCAGCGCAACGCGCGCCGCGCCGATGCGACCGCTTTGCAGCTGAGCGGCGATCACCAGAGCCATAGCCGCGGAGCGCATAACCTCGCGGCCGTCTGCCAGTGCCGGTTGGGCGAGCTCGCGCGCTCGCTCTGGATCGAGCGAGGCCAGCGCCAACTCAGCGCCGAGCAACCGGCTGGCGAAGATCGTGTCGCCCGTTCCGTAGACCGCGGTGCAAAGGGCCAGCTGCTCTTTGGCCTCGGCCAGTTTGCTGTCGTGTAAGTAGTCGTCGAAGCGCCCACTGAGACAGCCTTTCTCGGGCAAGATCTCCGCAAGCCGATTCAGGTACTTTTGGTTGCGGGCAGCATCCCGTTGCGGCGAGCCGTTCACGGCGTTGTTGAGCGGCAATACCGCGTAGGTCGGGAAGCGTTGGGCGACGCCGTCCACCACGCCAAAGCCTTCATCCGGTGCGGTTTGCAGCACCACCGCGCCGTAGAGCCCGCTCACGTCGGGATCATCGACGGCCTCGAGCGAAGCCTGACGAAAAAGCCGAATGGCCTCCTCGTATTTGGCGCTGTCACCGATCAAGAGTGCGAGCCCGCGTAGCGCCTTGGCGCGATGAGGCGGCAAGCGATCAAGCGTCTCCAGCACCTTCTTGCAGGCTTCCACCGAGGTCTTGCCGCCGCGCGCCTCGACCAGGCAAGCCATGGCGTGGGACCACGGTGAGGTGCTCTCGCTCGCGACCAGCTCACGCACCGCGAGCAACGGGTCTTCGAGATCCCCCACCAGCAGCTTGCGCCAGGTGCGCTCGATGCGGCGCGCCGACTCGTCGTTGTCGGCGCCCCAAGCCTTGCGCTCGGCCTCGCTCAGCGCGCGCGGCGCGATGGTTGGTGCGAGCTTGTTGACGGCGGCGATCATGGCGTCAAACGGCGAAGGCCCGCTGCCTTCGGCTGAGCGACCTTCGACCTTGATGGTCACGATGTTGGGCGAGCCTGTGCGCAGCTGCACCTCGACGGGCGTGAACGCCGCGAGATCGGTCTTGGGGCCGCGCGCTCCTTCGTGGCCCCAGGGCAGGCCGGTCTCGATGCCGAGCCGCGAGCAGGCTCCGATACCGATCACAGCGGCCAACGGGCCAGCGCTCACGGTGGGCTCGAGCGTCGCCGACTGACAGCGGAAACCGCTCAGCACCACGGGTGGGCTCACCGTCTGCGCCGAGCTGCTGGCCTTCGCCGACGTCGGGCCGAAATCGAAGACGAGCCGGCCGGAGCCCGAAGCGATGCCGAAGATGATCACCGCGATGATCAGCGTGCCGAGCCCGGCGGCGATCCAAAAGAAGATGCGAGCGGCGCCACGCGCGGTGCGTACGGCCGTGCTCTGGTGCGAGCGCGTGAGCGGTGGTTGGGTTTTGCCGCCTTCGCTCAGGGAGGTCTTTTCGCTCGCTCGCTCAGCGTAGGGTTCGAGCGCTTGTGCGGCCTCGGAGAGCGAGCTGAAGCGCTCGGCGGGGGCTTTGCTGAGCGCGCGCATGACCGCTGCCGCGACCTCGGCGGGCAGCCCCGGAACCTTGCTCGCCACGTCGGGGATGGGCGAACTCAGGATCTTCGATACCAGGGCCAGCCCTTGATCTTCGGCGAACGGCGCTTCTCCGGAAAGCAGCTCGTAGGCCGTCATGCCCCAGGAATATTGATCGCTGCGGGCGTCGAGCGGCTCGCCGCGCAGCTGCTCCGGCGACGCGTAACGTGGCGTGCCCACGAAGGCGCCGCGCGCGGTGAGTGAAGGCTCGTTCGCCTTGGGGATCTCGGTGGGGGCGCTGGCATCGAAGGGCTGCGCGCTGCGTTTGGCGACGCCAAAGTCGAGCACTTTGACCCGGCCGTCGCGGCGCACCATCACGTTGTCCGGCTTTATGTCGCGGTGGATCAGCCCGGCCGCCTCGGCTGCCGCGAGCGCCCGCGCGACGTCGGCCAGCCAGCCGATCTTCACGGCGAGCGGGGTGGTTTCATCGCCGACGAAGCTGCGCAGCGAGCTGCCGCGCACGAGCTCCATGGCGATGTAGGCCTGCTCTTCGGGACCACCTTCATCGCTCAGGCCGGCGTCGAACACCGTGACGACGTTGGGATGCTCGAAGGCCGCGGCGGCGCGCGCCTCGCGCAACATGCGCAAACGGGCCTCGGCGTCCCCGTCGGCGGGCAGCAGCTTGAGCGCCACGCGCCGCTCGAGCACCTTGTCTTCGGCCTCGTAGACCTCCCCCATACCGCCACGACCGAGCAGTGAGTGGAGGGTGTAGCGGGCGACGCTGTCCCCCGGAGATCGCATACAACGCCCGCTTAGCGCGGGTGCGTTGCGAGGGCATCAAGTTATCGTGCGACCGCGAAGGCGAGCGACCGGCGCCCGTCAGCCTGGTTTCGGCGTTCGCCAGCCAAATAGCGCGGTTTTCTGCGGAAGAACGCTGATGTTGCGCGGGCATGAAAGCTGCGAAAGCGCGGGTATGAGCACTTCGACCAATCAATGGATGCCGCGTGAGAAGGCCCTGACGCAAGGGCTTGAACGGCTGGGTGACAGCGACCTCTTGGCTTTGCTGCTTGGCACGGGAACCGCCGGAGCCAGCGTATTCGAGGTCGCGAGCGGCCTGCTCGCGGAGCACGGCGGCGTGGAGGGGCTTTCGCGGTTACGCCCTCCGACTTTGGCCGAGTCCAAGGGGCTCGGTCCGGCGCGCGCGTTGCGGCTCGCCGCGGCCTTTGAGCTGGGCCGGCGGGCGCAGCTCTCGGAGACGAGGCCGCGCAAGCGAGTGAGTCGGGCCGAGGACGTCTCGGCCTACGTGACGGCCCAGCTCGGTAGGCTGGACCACGAGGAGATGTGGCTCTTGTGTCTCGACGGGCAGAACGGCGTGCGAACCTTTCGCCGGGTGGCCCAAGGCGGGCTTCACGGATGTTCTGTATCGGCCCGCGATATCTTGCGTTCGGCGCTGCTCGACGCAGCCTCGGCGATCGTGGTTTGCCACAATCATCCGAGCGGCGACCCTACGCCCAGCCCGGCCGACGTGATGATGACGCGGCAGCTCTCGGAGGCGGCGGAACAGGTAGGAATCGCCTTGGTTGACCACGTGATCGTGGCGCGCGGGCGATTCTCGTCGATGCTCGAGCTTGGAATCCTGCAGTGTGTCTGAACGTGCGGCCCTGCTCCGGACGGCCGAGCGCAAGTCAGAGAGTGCCAAGCGCGTAAAATCTCGGTACCTTCTCCGCTCGAATGACGCTCGACGCGATCCAATATTTTCCGAAGACGGATGTCGGGCGGGTGCGCGATCTCAACGAGGACAACTACCTCGTCGATAAGAAGCTCGCGATCAGCCTGGTGGCCGACGGTATGGGTGGGCACGCCGCAGGGGAGGTCGCCAGCGCGATCGCCGTGCGTGTCATTCATCAGGAGATCAAGAAGCGGCAAGATCTGATCAAGGCCTACGGGGAAGGGCGCGTCTCGCGCGACGCCGGCCGGGAGATTCAGCATCTGCTGGAATCGGCGGTGTTGCGTGCCTGTTCCCGCGTGCACGAAGAAGCCAAGAGCGACGCCGCCAAACGCGGCATGGGCACCACGCTCTCGGCCTTGCTCGTCACCGGCGCTTACGGCTTCGTCGCGCACGTGGGGGACAGCCGCATCTACCTGCACCGCAACGGTAAGATCCAGCAGATCACCGAAGATCACACCGTCTACAATGAGCTCGTTCGGCGCGGTCGTTTGACCAAAGAGCAGATCGAGAAGGTCGCCCAAAAGAACGCTGTTACGCGCGCGGTCGGTGTGTACGAGCGGGTCGAGGTGGATACCTTGATGATCGACCTGCTGCCGGGTGACCAGTTCCTGCTCGCCTCGGACGGCCTGCATGGCTACATCAACCACGTTGCGGAGCTCGAGCCTTACTTCGAGGATGAGGACGGCGAGCGCGCTGCCACCGAGCTGATCGAGCTGGCCAACAACAAAGGCGGCAAAGACAACATCACCTGCGTCCTCGTGCGCATCGGCGGCTCCGGTGAGGTCGCCTCCAACCTCGCGCGCAAGCTCGAGCAAAAGAAGCAGGCGCTGCGCAGCATGCCGCTGTTCTCGAAGCTGCACGAGCGCGAACTCTTGCGCATCATGCAGGTCGCCGACGTGCTCGAGTTCGGCCCTGGGGACTGCGTCGTACGCGAGGGAGATCGCGGGGACGAGCTGTTCATCGTGATCGACGGCATGCTGGAGATTCTGCGCGGTGAGCAGGTGCTCTCGGAGGTCGGGCCAGGCGAGCACTTCGGCGAAATGGCGCTGATTCGCAGCACGCCGCGTTCGGCCACGGTGCGCTCGCTGGACGTGAGCGAGCTGATCGCGATTCGGCGCAGCGAGTTCTTCTCGATCTTGCGCAAAGAGCACGAGCTCGCGGTCAAGCTGTTGTGGCAGTTCCTCGGCGTCTTGGCCGATCGTTTGGATCAGACCTCGCGTGATCTTTCCACCGCCAAGGAGGAGTTGGCCGCGGAAGATATTTCCGATGCGATCGCCGAGGACGTGGAGGAGACCTCGTCGGAGGCGCGTCTTTCGCTAGCGGATCGGCTGTTCGACGAGAACACGGCGCCCGAAGGGATGGCGCCGCTCAGCGCTGGCGTGCGCGGCTCTACGGAGAGCGGCGCGGCCCGCGATTCGAGCCCGCTCGGAGCCGGCGAACCGACTGCGAAGTGAGCGGCTCGTTGCCTCCGCTGGGGAGGGCGTCGGTAGCCGCCGCGCTGCTCGCGACGCTCGGCGTTGCACCTGCGGCGTTGGCTGCACCGCCGGCAACCCCGGCAACGCGTGAGCCGGTGCGCGAGCCGGTGCTGGCTTCGGAGCCGGTGGTGATGCGTGAGCCGGGCGAGCCGATGGTTTTGCCCGACGCCGCGGATGAGCGCGACCCCTTCGATATCGAGTTGCAGCTGGGTTACCGCTTTTCGTTCGAGGGCGGGCTGCTCACCCGCGGGGAACAAGCCGCGGCTGCCTATGAGCGCTTTTCGTCGCTGCTCACGCCGGAGGTCCGCGTGGGTATGTTCCGCGATCTGGCCGGGTTTGTTCGCCTGCCGGTGCTCTTGGCCGAGACCAACGAGATCGGCAAACGCGCAGGCGGCGGTGAGTCGATCTCGTTCCAGGGGGAGACCTTGGTCTCCTTTCCGTTTGCCTCGCCTGCGCGCAGTGGGCTCAAGAGCTTTGCCACGGGCTTTGCGTACGGCCTGATGAACCAAGCTCGCGATCCGTCCTTGCCCAGCTGGAACATCGGGCTGGAGGCGGAGGTTTCGATCGGCGACCCGATCCGTGCGTGCGTGAAGCGACCCGTCGAGGGGGAGCTGGCCTGTGCCGACGCGGCCGACGTGAACCGCAACGGCGTTCGGGATGCGGGCGAACCAGCGCTTGAATCGGGGCTCGAGTCGGGGCTTACGCGGGAGTCCTTGACGTTGCGGCTGGAGAGCAAGCTCTCGCGGCGGATCCGTTTCGTGGAGCCTTTTGCCGGCGTTGGTGCGGCGGTGGAGCTGCCCTTCGCGAATAGCCCGCTGCTCCGCGAGGGCGCGTTCACGTTGCCGCCGGTGCACGCGCGCGCCGAGCTGGGCGTGGGCTTTTTGCCCTGGGAGAACCGCGAACGTCACAGCCGCGTTTGGCTCGATGTACGCGTGCGCGCGACCTTCGTCTCGCAGGGCCCGGATATTTCGCCCGCCTTCGATTTAGCCGGGGCGAGTTCGGCGCTCGCGCTGCGTCAGCCGGTGACGGTGGGCTCGCAGCAAGGCGTCCTCAACGGGGTGCTGACCTCCGAGGCGCACGCGCGCATCGGCGGACTCACTTCGTTTATTTGGCGCGCCAGTCAGATCATTCGTTTCGGCGTCGACGTGGAGCTCGAGCACGCGACCGCGCACAGCGTGGCGAGTGAGCTCTCGTGCAGTGAATCCCCAGGTTCTTGTGATGATCTGCATTACCGCGAGGCCCTGCATCGCGACGACGTCGAGCTTGGTGTTTCGAGCTCGGTCTCGTTCGGACTTGGAGCAAGTGGTGCGGTGATGTTTTGACGGCGACAGAAGTAAGGTATGGGGCGTCCATGCAGTTCGTCGTCGAAGAGAGCGAAGCGGGCGTCCGATTGGACAAGCTCTTGACGAGCCGCCTCTCGGGTTTGGGCAGAGTCACCGTCAAGAAGCTGTTTGCCGAGGGCAAAGTGAACATCGTCAGCGAGGGCCGCAGACCGCGGCGCGCTGCCAAAGGCGATGTCGCCGTGCTCGGGACTACCTTGGAGGTCGAGGTCGAGACCACGTCCACCGTGGCCGTCGCTGATCCGGAGGCCAAGCTGACGGTGCTGCTCGAGACCGAGCAGTTGGTGGTGCTCGAGAAGCCGTCGGGTCAACCGACTGCGCCGCTCGCTCCGGGCGAACGCGGCGCGCTCGCCAACGCGCTGGTCGCTCGTTACCCCGACGTCGCTTCGTGCGGCTTCTCTCCGCGTGAGCCCGGGCTTTGCCACCGCCTCGACACTGACACCTCCGGCTTGGTGCTGGCTGCGCGCAACCCCGCCGCCTTCGAGGCGCTCACCGCTGGCTTGCGTGAAGGCCGGCTGGACAAGCGTTATTGGCTGATCGTCTCGGCGCTGGATCTGCCGGAGAGCGGGACGATCGAGATCCCGCTCGCGCCCCACCCGAAAGATCGTCGGCGCGTGCTGGCCTGCGTGCACCCGCGTGACGTCGAGCGGGAGAACCCGCGGCCGGCCACTACGCTGTGGACCAAGCTGCGTGAACACGGTGGATTGGCGCTGGTGGAGGCCCGTGCGCCCAAAGCGCTACGCCACCAAATTAGAGCCCACTTCGCGGCGATTGGCTTTCCCCTGTTGGGGGATGCGCTCTACGGCGGAGGCACCACCCACGACCTCAAGCGGCACGCGCTGCACGCGCATCGCATCGCTTGGCCGGGAGACGCGACGGTGGCGGCCTTCACGGTGACGAGCCCGCTGCCGGCGGACCTCGTCGGCCTCGTACCCGAGGCCTGAGCGGCGCTCCCAACCTTCCGGATCAGCGCGCCGCAGCCTGACAACGCCGCCGATCTATGGCATGGACCGGCGATGAGCGACGAGGACGAAGAGGCCCGAGACAGTTCACCGCCTGCCAGCGCCAAGAGCGCCAAGAAGGGCTCGCGGCCGTCGGCGCACAAGAATGAGGAGCGAGCGGTAACGGTGGAGGTCGCTGCGACCAAGACCAAGGCTCGCACGTTCACCGCCGCGCACTTGGCGATGACGTTGGTGGCCGGCATCGCGCTGGGCGGTGGCGGCACCTTCATCGCGGCGAAGAACGGGCTGTTCAACCCGGCGAAAGATGCGGCGCAGAACCGCGACAAGCCCAATGCTTATGTCCCGGCCGCGCAATGGACGGTCAGGGAAGGGCCAGAGCACGCCAAGGTCACGATCGTCGATTTCAGCGACTTTCAATGCCCGCATTGCTCGCGCGTGGCCCCGCTGTTGAAGGAGCTCGTCGGCTCGTACAACGGCGCCGTGAGCGTTCACCTACGCAACTTCCCGTTGCAGATGCACGCGGACGCCGAGCCCGCTGCACGCGCGCTGCAAGCGGCTTCACGCCAGGGCAAAGGCAGCGAGATGAGCGAAAAAATGTTCGCCAATATGAAGGCACTCAAGCCCGAAGATTTGGAGAAGTACGCCGGGGAGCTCGGGCTCGACGTGGCGAAGTTCAAAGCGGACTTCGAGAGTCAGGAGCTGAAGGATGAGGTCGCCAAAGATCTGCAGACCGGCAAAGACGCAGGCGTACGCGGCACGCCGGCCATCTTCATCAACGGCCTGCGTTACAACGGCGCGCGCACGGCAGAAGGCTTCAAGGCCGTGATCGACGCAGAGATCAAGAAGGCCGACGAGCTGATCAAGAGCGGCACGCCGATCGAGAAGGTCTACGAAACGATCGGTAAGAAGAACGCGCCGGGCAGCTGAGTCGGAGGCGTCTCCCGCGAGAGGAGGCGCCGTCTACTTCGGAATCACCGGCGCAATGCCCTGTCCAACCGTAGCGCCGTCCTTGCGAAAGATGAGCGTGCAGCCTCCTCGGCCGCCGGCGTTGGGGCTGACGGTGAGCATGAATTTGTCTTTGGGCGCAGCTGCTTTGACGAACACTTTGGCCAGCTCCTCGCACGTCGGCGGCGTGCCGTTTTGCACCTGGCATTGCACGAGCTGACCGTACTCGCTGCTGAGTTCGGGGCGCTTGACCGGGCGGCCCTCTTTGCGCGCGAGCTCCTTCTCGACTTTCGCCACCGCGTCTTCGAGCTTCTTGGTGTCGATCACGAACGCCTGCTCGCAACCTGCCTCACGTAGCTCGTCGGTCCCTTGCGCTGATTGCGCCTCGAGCATGACGGCGGCGACGTCTTTGAGCCCGCCGAGCATGCCGCCGAACTGCGACCACATGAAGACGCCGATGGCGATGCCCGAGACGAGGAAGCATGCCCCGCCGATCAGCAGCGCCAACATGCAGCCGCTCATCCCTTTCTTTGGCGCTTGCGGCGGGTAGGGCTGACCGTACGGAGGAGGCTGGGCGAAGGCTGGCTGACCTGGCGGACCATAGGCCGGCCCATAGGCCGGCTGCTGCTGCTGCCCGTAGGCCGGCTGCTGAGGGTGGGGACCTTGTGGCGCCGGCGGTCCACCGTGGGGGTTCATGCCGGCGAGGGTACTACGGCGCGGGCTTCACCACGACCTCGAGTGCCGGGTTCGTAACGGCGCCTGGCCCGAAGGCGAAGTCGATCGGCTCGTTGTCGAGCCAGGCCGGGAGCAGGTTGTTGTAGAACGGGCTCTCGCGGTGAAGATCGGCACCACCGGGCAGTTGGTACTTCATGCGCGGTCGGTCGGGCCCGAGCTCCACGACGAAGCGCACCGAAGCGCCGGCCGCAAAGCTTAGATCCCAGGGATCGCCGACGTCGGGAAGCTCGCGCTGCGGGTTGGCAACGTTGACCGTGTAGAGCCCGCCTGCGGCTGCGTACGGACCATCGTTGTAGGTGCCGATGCCGAAGCTGTCGTAGATGCTGCGCAGGCTGAGCGTGTGCAGCCGTCCCCAACGCCAATCATTCGGCTCGCCGGTGGCAGCGAGGCTGGCCGCGGCCAACGTTACCGCATAGCGAATCACGTCGCTGCGCGTCTCGCTGTTGTTGGGCGTCGTGACGTTGTCCCAGAGCAGCTCGCCGGAACTGAGCGTGTTCGGCGCTTTGAGCGCGCGCACCAGCAGGTGAATGTCGGCGCGATCGCTGATCGCGAGGGGCTCGGGCGCGAGCGCGCTGGCCGCAGCGATCTCATCGCCGAGGGCCGCTTCGGTTAGCGCAAAGAGCGTCACGTGGAAGGCGGTGCAACCGATGGACTCCGCCGTTTCGCTCGATGAACTCGCGTCGGGCGAGTTCTCCGGATCGTGACCGTCGACGCCGGTCGGGCAGCTGAACTTCCAATCGGTGAGGGCGTCCACCAGCTGTTGTTCTTGGCTGGTCAGCGTCTGGCCTTGCATCGCCTCCAGCACCGCAGGCACCACCACACTGCCGTAGAGCGAGTAGCTGTCGCCTTGCAGCGCCGTCATCGTCTCAAAGGTGTGGGCGTCGGCTCCGGCCTCGAGTTGATCGAGGATGCGCCGATTGCGCGTGCCCTCTGCGCGGGTGATGGCCTGCAGCGCGAGCTGGCCGTCGTTGAGCAGATCGCCGTCGGCGCTGGCGCCGGTGAGATCCTGATTGGCGGTCGCGATCGCGCCGGCCGCGGGGTTCTCGGCCTGCGGAAGTTGCTCCAGCGGGACGTAGCCGGCCCACTCAGCGGAGCCGTCGCCGGGCAGCGGCAGCCACGGCGGTAGCGCGTTCGACGCCCACGGACGCAGCGGTACGCGCGAGTACGGATACCAGGCGATATCGCCGTTCAAATCCGCGACGACGAAGTTCTGACTCGCGGCCACCATCAGAGCCACAGCGTCCTTCGCTTCGGAGGTTGAGTTTGCGCGGGCCAACGCAAAAAAACCGTCGAGATCGGTGCCGCTGTCGTGAAGGTTCCAGCGCACGCTCAGCGCGGTTCCCGCGGCAGCGTCTTCCGCCACGATCGGCCCGTGATGCGGAACCCAACGCAGCGTTTGTGCGACCTTCATGCCGGTGGAGGCATCATCGAACATGACCTCCTTCTCGATGATCGCCACCTCTTGGCCGTTGAAGAGCACCGACGAACCGTCCTGCGATAGCTCTTCGACGTACACGTCGGAGAGGTCCCAATTGGCGGTGGTCACGCCCCAAGCGAGCGATTCGTTGTGACCGATCATCACCGCGGGCAAGCCCGGGAAGGTGCTGCCGGCCACGTGGAATTGCCCTTCTCCGGCGCTCTTGGCGTCGATCTCGACCGGGAACCAAATGGCCGGGTTGGTCAACGCGAGATGCGGATCATCGGCGAGCAGCGCGTTGCCGCTCGTGGTGCGGCCGGGCGCGAGCACCCAATTGTTGGAGCCGGATTCGCCCGGTCGCCGGCTCTCGTTGCCGCTACCGAGGTGCGCGAGGCCCGCTCGTGCTTGGGCCAACAAGGCGCTGCGCGAAGCGTTGGGCAACTGCCACGGCGTGGGCGCAGGCGAGGGGGAGGGCGGTGCTGCGGCGAGTTCGGCGCTGGGCAAGGTGAAGGCAGCGAACACAGGCCGCGCCGAGAAGAGATCGGGCGCGAGCGCTGGATCGACGAAGGGCGTGAGCTCGGCGCGGGCGATCTCCGCTGGCGCCTTGTTCGAAAGATCGTGCAGCACGTAAAGCCCAACCGCGGCTGAATCGGCGGGCTCCCATTCGCGGATGCCGGCCTTCTCGATCAACGCAAAGTCGTACTCGGTGGTCAGCGTCGCGCCGTTGCGACCTTCACGCATATCGCCGAGCCAGGCGTTCACCCCGCGCGCATAGGCCTGCAAGTAGCCTTGCACCTCGGGGCTCGCGTCGCTCACCAACCGCTCTTCCAGCGGCTCGCCGTCGCGCGTCGAGAAGAAGCGGCGATTGTCGAAGTCACGTTGCAACACCGTGGCTCCGGCCTTCACCAACGAGCCCAAGCGTCCGCGCACCGAGCTGCGCACGAAGTCCATGAAGAAGAAGCGATTGGCCGCATGGAAGTAGCCGAGGGCGGCGTAACAATCGTCGTCGCTGGCGCAGGCCAAATGCAGCAGCCCGTGCTCGTCGTAGGTTGCAGCGACTTCAGCCGAGAGTTCGGGGATGTTGACGCCGGTGGGCCCAGCGCCCCCGCCTCCGCCCGCACCCGTGCCACCTGCGCCACCACTACCGCCTGCACCCGAGCTACTCCCGCCGCTCGCTGATGTGTCATCGCCACACGCGGTCAGAGTCATCAGCGCTAGCAGCCCAACCCTCAAGCCGTTTCTTCGCAGCGAAGCTCTCATGGTCAACCGTCTCCTTGGCTCGCCGGGAGCGGTCGAGCATGATGTAGTGAACTCGACTTCAAGGTCGCACTCAACTCCGCGGACTCTTCTCCTAAGTTGTTGATATGAATGCCTAAATTGAGGCGTCTTCGGGCGTGACTCCGCAGCCCGTGGTAACTTCGCCCGGTGTCGCGTCGACGTACCTTGTTGGAGCAGCCCCCTCTGCCGAGCGCTCAGCGCGCCGACTCCGAACAGATCGTCGCAGCGGTGATCGCCGCCGCCATCGAGCTTGGGCCGCAGGCGACCTTGGCCGCCATCGCTGCCAAGGCGGGCGTCGGTGCCGCCTCACTGCATCGTTACTTCCCAACCACGGCGGCGATCTTCGCCGAGGTGTCGCGGCAGAGTTACCGCACGTTGCTCGAGCAGATCCGCGCCCTCACGAACCGGGAAGACCTCGAGCTCTATGCGATGGTGAAGCTCGTCTGCCAGGCCGCCATCGACGGGCCCGGGCTTTCGCTCGAGCATCGCAGGCGGCTCAATCTCGAGCTGCCGCTGGCGTGGACCACGAGCACCGCCGAGCAGGTCTACGCCGAGGTGCTCGAGGCTGCAGCGGGGTGGATTCGCAAGCATGTGCGGCCGCCGCCTCAGGACCTCGAGGCGCGCGTGTTCGTTGCCTTCGCCAACATTCGCGGTGCTGTGCTGATGATGCTGATGTTCCCGTCGATCGCTCCACCGCGTGAGGCGCTGTTACCAGCGCTCGCCGACTCGGTGTTTCTAGCGCTCACCCTCGATCGACAAGTGAGCCAATAGCGACTCGCTTGGCGCTAGTTGTGCCAGCTGTGCCGCGCACGGCACCGAGCGAGCTACAAATTGGCGTGAATGCAAGGGCCTATCGCTGGCACGCGCGATGCTCAAGCAGCCTTCATGAAGACGAGCTTCCTCGGGTTTGCGATGGTGCTAACGGCGATGACCGGCTGCAACGCCACGGTCAGCAACGGCAACTGCGAAGAGCCGGAGCCCGGCGGCTCAGGTGGTTGCGGGGCCACGTGGGAGTGTATCGACGGTGAGTGGGTAGATACCTCCGAACAAGCCGTGGACAACTGTCTCCCGCCCAGCGAATGCCCGGCGACGTTGCCCGAGTTCGGCTCGCCCTGCAACGGCTCGACGCAATGCGAATACCCCGGCACCGACGAAGAGTGCGGTGATCCAAACCAGCCTTTTTACGCCGACTGCGTCGATGGTGCGTGGCAGATCTCGACGACGCGCTGCTCCCCTCCGCCGGAGTGCCCGGAGCTGATGCCAACCGCGGGCACCGATTGCACCGGCTGGGACTACGCCTTCGCCTGCTCGTATGAAATCGACTGCGGTGCGGGTCCCACGCCGCTCTTGATGAGCTGCAGCTTCGAGTCTGGAGCGGCGCTCTGGCAGGTCGACTCGGGCATGGGCTGCACCGACTGCATCGGTCTGGACCCCGCCACGTGTGCGGCAAGCGAGTGTCAGTGGCTCACGCCCGGGTGTGAAGCCGGTGCGCCGCCGCTCGTAGAGGGTTGCTACCCGAAGCTCGACTGCCAATCGGATGGTTGCAACGGCGACCTGCAGTGCGTGCTCTATTCCTACAACCCCTGCGCCGGCGCTGAATGTGACGCGTGCGGCGCGACCTTTGGCGTTTGCGAAGAGCCGCCCCCGCCGCCTCCTCAGCCGTAGTTACGGCCGCTGATCGCGCGGGATGCAGTCTCCGTGGACGAAACCATCTGCACTCGAGAAGGCATCCCCGAGCTCGATCGGCTCACCGCAGGCAGCGCACAACGAGCCTGCTTGATCGCGTCGGCGTACGAAGGGCCCGCGCGGAATGCGCCGCTTGCGAACCGGCGCCGGCGGGGGTTCCGCCCAAGCATCCCACGCTGAGGCTGGTCGGCGCGGACTCGATCGACGCGGAGCTTGCACCGACGCAACGTCCTCGATCACGACCTTGCCCTCGCGGATCAGCCGACAGGCCTGGCGTGCGGCAGCGCTCGCTTCATGCTCGTTGGCCGAGCCGGCGAGCGCCGCGAGCTTGCGAACCTTGTCGGCGACGCTCATGCGTGAATGGACCCGTTAGCCATGCCCGTCATTCTTCAAGCGGTGTAGCGCGTTCCTCGAGGGGCGTCTTATCCGTCTGCGTCGCGAGCAGCGCGTACCACCCGAGGACGCTCGCGAAGCCTGCGCCGAAGACAGGCACAGGGAAGTGCCCAACGAAGGTAACGAGCAGGCTCGCGACGTTGTAGCTGACCGCAGCGCCTGCCAACGGCACCGCGAACCAAGTGCGAGGCCGGGCGAGGCCAACGAGCAAGAACGCCACCGCGACCGCGCAGGCTGCGACCCACAGCGGGCCTTGCTCGAAGGCGAGGTAGAAAACTCGCTCCACGTGAGCCACTGGCGCGAGCGGATCGGCTCGTAGCCAGCTCAGCGCAGCTGCGCACAGCAGCGCCATTGCGCTCGAGAACCGTGCGAATCTTTGCGTGGGAGCGCGAGCGAGCAACAGCGCGATACCGCCCGCGGCGAGGGCGCTCGCCTGCCCAGCGTCCGGTTGCAACACGTGCACGACCGCTACCGTGAGCGTCGCTGCGAGCGCTCTTGTCCTTGCGCTCGCAGCGCGTGCGCCCAAGCCTAAGAGCAGGCACGGCGCTAGCGCAGCCGAGGCGTTGAGTTGCAGCCCGCCGAGGCTTAGCCAGCGCGTTACGCCCTCCATTCCAGGCTGCAGCAACGTCGCACTGATGCCCAGCGCTGCCAGCGTCGGTGCCCAGGCCTCCAGCGTCTCCCGGCGAAAGCGTCGCGCCGCGAGGACCAGCCCAGCGCCGAGCAACATCGCAATCAGGTTGGGCGCATAGGCCGTCCAGCGCACGCCCTGCGATAGCGCGAGTCCGAGGCCAACCGCGGTCGCCGGGATCGGCGCGAGCAGAGCCAGGTGCTCGCTCGCATGCGGCGTCCTTGACTGAGCGGCCGCAGCGCCGTTCACGCGTCCGTACGCACCCCGAGCATCAGCACGCGAACGAGCTCGGTGAGGTTCTTGCGATGGGCTGCGACCGTGGTTGCGTCGTAGGCCGCACCGGAGGCCGCCCGGACGAGCAAGTGAGCCAGGCCGGTGGCCGTCAAGCCTGCGCGCGTTAGGTCGACCTCTTCGGACTCTTCGATCGCCGCTGCGAGCAAGCGCAAAAACGCCTTGTCCGCACGCGCGATGGTCTCGGCTCCGAGGCGGCTCTGCGAGTCGATCAGCTCCTGGGCGTGCGGCGAACGCTGCACCAGCTCCCAATAGCGCGTGAACTTTGCGGCCAGCATCCCGGCCAAACGATCGTCGATGGAGCCGCGTCCACGGCCGGCCGCTTCGGCGCGCGCGATCAGGTCTTCGCACACGGCAACCACTACCGCTTCGAACACCGCGTCTTTGTCTTTGAAGTACGCGTAGACGGTAGGTTTCGCCACGCCGGCCTCGGCCGCGAGCAGGTCGATCGAGGTGCGCTTGAAGCCATAGCGACTGAAGAGCGTGGTTGCCGCGTTGACGATTCGTACGCGCTTCTCTTCAGCTCGCGGGGCCTCCTTGGGCGACATGTCGGCACCTTAACATGTTTTGTAACATTGAACCGAATTGACATATTTAGTTCAGTGAGTAAGTGTTCGGCCAGGAGAAAACCCATGCATGTTCTCGTCACCGGTGCCTCTGGCTTCATCGCTAGCCATATCGTTCAGCAGCTCTTGGCCAAGGGCCACCGCGTGCGCGGCACCGTGCGCTCCCTCGCCAAAGAGAAGGACCTAGCGAGGTTGCGGGCGCTTCCGGGCGCTGCTGAGCAGCTCAGCTTCGTCGCTGCGGATCTGCGTACGCCAGGCGGCTTTGACGAGGCCGTGCGCGGTTGTGATGCCGTCTTGCATACCGCCAGCCCCTACTCGTTGGACGCCAAAGACCCGCAGAAGGATCTCGTGGACCCGGCGGTGATGGGCACACGCAACGTGCTGCTCGCCTGTCAGAAGGCACCCTCGGTCAAGCGGGTGATCGTGACCTCATCGATGGCTGCCATCACCGATGAGCCGGAGAGTGACCACCTTCTGACGGAGGCGGATTGGAACACCAAATCCAGCTTGGAGCGCAACCCGTACTACTACTCAAAGACTCTCGCGGAGCGCGCAGCGTGGGAGTTCCTCGAGCGGGAGAAGCCCAGCTTTGACCTGGTGGTGATCAACCCGTTCTTGGTCATCGGCCCTTCTCTCTCTCTGGGCATCAATACCTCGAACCAACTGTTCGTGGATCTCTTGGCTGGGACGTACCCCGGCATCATGAACCTTACCTGGGGCTTCGTGGACGTGCGTGACGTCGCGGATGCGCACGTTCGTGCGCTTGAAACGCCCGGGGCGAAAGGGCGCTACATCACCGCGGGGGAGACCATTGGGATGCGCGCCCTGGTTGAACTCTTGGAAAAGAATGGTTGGGCGAGCGGTAACAAGCTTCCCAAGCTCGGCATGGATTGCGGTGCTGGAGATTTCGCTGTGCGGCTCTCCTCGTACCTTCAGCCCAAGGGCGTCGGGTCCTACTTGCGAACCCACGTAGGGCGTGTCCCGCGGTATGACACGAGCAAGGTGCGTAATGAGCTTGGCGTCAGCTTTCGCAGCGCAGAGAGCTCCGTCCTCGATACCCTCGCGGATCTCGAGCGCGAGGGTCACGTGAAGCGTCAGGCTGGTGCGGCTGCTTCGCGCTAGTGCGTCAGGCTAGAACGCCCAGCGGGCTGAAGCGCTCGTGGGTCCGAGTTGCCATTGTGGGGTGAAGCGTGGGCCCGGCCCGACGGGCTCGCTGACGTCGGGTTCCCCGGAGCCCCAAAGCACGAGCGGTAGCCCGACGCCCACCAGGGCCAAGCCACCAATCAGTGTAGCCGGCGTGCCGGGGTAGAAGTCGGGCGTGTAGTCCTCGACGCGCCGCTCGCGCATAGCGTCGGCGAACAAACCGAACGACATCGAAACGGCGGCCATCGAGCCCAAGGTGATGCACACGATCCCGGCCTCCACCGCCGCCTTCGAACGCATGGCTTGAACGCCGATCTCATCCTCGCGCGCACCGTGCACCGTCATGGCGATACCGCCTCCAAGCGCAGCCAGCGACGCTCCCCAAAGGCCCCATACCTCCGAGTCGGAGGAGCCGTCCTGCCCAGCCTCGGCCAGCAAAGCTCCGCTCACCGAGAGGGTCGCGACGCCACCGATCGTAATCATGCCGATGCCGGTCCCCGTCATGCCGGGCGAACGCATACGCAGGTTGTCCTCCGGATAGGTTGGTACCGAACTGGCCCCTACAGCAATGAAAGGAATCCCAAAGGCGAGCAGGCCCGCCGCTGGACCAAGCGTCAGAACCCCAGGAATGATCGTGTCTTCGGAGGTGACGAGTCCTGTCCCCAACGCTGCGAGCGCCGCTCCTGCTGCGGTGAAAACGATGCCGGTGACCATCAGCGAGCGGCTTCGAAGTTCGGTCGGGGCTGGCGCTGGGGAGGCCCAGGCCCACGGCCTCACCCACGGGCCTGACGGAGGCGGAGCGGCCGGCGTCCACGCTGGAGCTGGCGCCCAAGGCTCGCTGGCCGGCGGCGCCCAAGGCTCGCTGGCCGGCGGCGCTGGTTCCGCGGACTGCGCATCACTCCGCGCAGGAGCGAACGCGCCCCCGAGGAGGGCCGTAAGAAGCCAAACCGATCGATAGTGAAGCTGCGCCCGCATGCAATTGGGCGGAGCACAATCTCAGCCAACGGTGCGTCGGGATTTGGACGGCTCGAGCGATGCGCTCAGAAGGCGTATCCAACCGTGGCGTCAGCGTGGGGATAGGCGCCGCGAAAGCTGCGCTCCGAAGCCGGCCCCGGCAAGACCACCGCGTGGTACTGGCCTCCGGCTCCGATCGCGAGGTGCAGATGATCGAGCAGCAACAGCGCGTAGCCGGCGCTCACGCCGAGCGCTGCAGCCAAGCCAACTCGACTTTCCCCAGCCACCTCGGCGGTCGCGAAGCCGCCTTGTACGAACGGTGAGATCCAGAAGCCCTCGGGCGCCTCATCCGTCAGATAGAACATCGGCCTGAGTCGAAGAACGAAGCCCATCGTGTCGAGCGCCTCTTCGGTCTGCGTCCACGGTACATACCAATCGAGGTTGGCCTGCAATGCGACCCGCGGTGCCACCGTGCGCTGCACACCTGCGCCGACGACGTGCAGACCAAGGTCGGCGAGCACAATCGTCTGTGGCGCTTCGGTGGCCTGCGGCGCTTCGATCGTCTGTGGCGGAGGGGCCGCCTGTCCGAGCGCACACGGCGCAGCGCCGAGCACGAGCAGCCCGACGGCTAGGTGCAGCAAGCGAAAGGTCATGGCTCCTGATATCACCTTGCTCGCTGGCTGTACCGTTCGCTCGAGCCGTGCCGTGTCAGCTCTCGCTCTCAGGGTTCCCCGACGGTCTTGCAGGTCATCGTCGTGCCCCTCTTGTTTGCCTCGCAGCGCAGCAGCGTTCCCCAGGCCGAGAAAGGGCTCTGCTTGAGCCGCGTCATATAATAGGTATCGCTGTCCGGTTCGCGGCGAATGCTTGTGTAGGTGGCCTGACAGCCCGTCATCGCGAGCAGCGAGCCGACCAGGGCGCAGGCCGCGAACGTTGTGGATCGAGCGCTCATTCGTCCACCCTCATTTCTACTTCGATGCATTCTTTGTCGCCGTCCTCGGGGCACAGCCACAGCAGCGGAGCAGAGCCCCGACTGCCAGCCATGTAGACCCAGCCTTCACGAGGCGATGGAGCCGAGCTCCACGCCGTGGTTACGCATCCACTCGCGCCGAGCGCGAGACTGAAGAGCACGCAAAACCTCACGTCGATCCCCTTTCAAGCCACAACAATGTGGCCCTGGCACGCTAGGCGGCCGCGCGCCCCGAGCCAAGGGCAGATCCGTGCTCAGTCGCCCTGGCAGACCCCGAACTGACCGCTCGAAGGCGCGAGGCTGTTCTCGGCGAAGGGGACGGCTTCGTCCTCGATCACTTGCCCGAACACGTCGGTCACGCGCAGCGCGTAAGGGCCGTCACCGAGCCCGCTATCCGTAACGAAGTAGTTGTAGTCGAGCCGCTGGATAGCATTGTAGTTGCCCGCCGCGTCGCGCGCTTCGAGCGAGGCGATCGCGTAGGTATGGTTGCGCAGTTGGATCGCCGTCCAAAACGGGTTCGACCCCTCTTTAAAGTGGTATTGCATCGGCCCTTGTACGTCGCAAGCGACGTAGCGCCAGGAGATGTCGACCCGACCTTGCTCGAGAGGCGCAATGAGCGCGAACGCCTCCGGGCTCAGATCGATGTCGCCCTGCGGGCACTCGGGGCAACGGTCCACGATGCGCACCTCGATCATTCCGTTCGGCCCGGTGACCTCCACACACGCGCCGCAGCTGGCGCTGCCGGCGTAGTCGGTCTGGTTCATCGCGCCGACCATGAGATCGTCGGGCGTCGCAGGGAAGCTGCAGTTCCCGCTGCCATCGGCGAAGTCGTAGAACGTCGCTTCGCCCTGGTGGAGCGTCAGGTCGGCGTCGCAGTTGGGGTTCAACGGGGCGCCCCCCGTGCCGGGGCCGCTCGAGGTTGGGCCCGCGCCCGCGCCCCCACCTCCACCTCCATCCGCGCTCCCGCCGGAACCAGAAACCGCGTCCCCGCAGCCAGCCAACGCAACCACGACGAAACAAGAAGCTAGCGATCGCACTTCCTGAGCGTAGCGGAAGAGGGCGTTTGCGGATTGAGCAGAATGGGCCTTCCCGCAGGGGCGCCCGCTTCGACACTCACTCGCTAGCGCCAACCGCACGAATGAGGCGTAGCGCCGTGTTGAAGGGCGCGCCGAAGCGCTTCTTGGCGTGGCTGACCAACGTCTTTTGGGAGGCCACATTGTGAAACATGCTGTCGCCAAAGGGCATCTCGAGCAGGACGAGCGGCAGTACCCACGGGGCTGCCGGGTCGTCGGCGACGAGATCGAGCAGCTCCTCATACGAGAGGAGCATGCCGTTCGGGTTTCGGCCGAAGTGCGTCAAGCGTAAGGCAAAGACGTGCGCAGCGAGCCCCGCTCCACCCTCGCGGATCAGGCGAGCGCGCTCGTCGAGCCGCGCCTGGTAGTCGAGATCCGTGGCCAGGATGGAGAAAAGGTCTGCAGATGCGAGCCGCATTTTGCTCGCTGTGGGAGCGCTCTCGCGGGCAACGCGCAGATCGCGAAGCGCCTGCAAGCGCGGGTCGTCGAGCACACGAAGCAGCCCCTGGCAGGCGCTTTTGACGGCTGCCTTGCGCGATTTGGCTCCCTCGCTGAGGGCTGGTCGAGCGCGTTGCTCCAGCATCGCGAGCGCCCCGATCGCAGCGCCGCGCAGCACGGCCGAACTCTTGCCCGTCCAGCTGACCAGCTCCTGCGCGGCCTCCTCGGCTTGCAACATCCCGAGCGCACTCAATGCGATTCGCGACGAGCGTGGACGCGGGCTCTTCTGCCGAAGCATCGACAAGAGTCGAGGCACGAGGTCGAGGCCGCGATCGGCGACCGCCCGGGCATAGCCGAAGAGCTGGCTCTCGACTTCCGCGGACCAGCCGCTCTCAGCTTGCTCAAAGAGCTGATCGAGCTCGGGAATGGCTGGCGCCGGCGGAACCGGGCGTCGGACGGCAATCCGATTCGGTTCGACCCCGCGAAGCACGATGCAATGCCGACAGATCAAGTACACGGGCTTAGCGCTCGCGATGGCCGCACGAAGCGCGAGCAAGCCGACACCTGTTAGCTCTTCGAGCAACCTCCAGGGGTCACGTCGATGCAGCTGCTTGGCGGCGACGTCCGGCGCTCGCTCGAAGTCGTTCTCATCGCGACAAATGACCTTAAAGTCCTCTTGGACCATCAACACTCGGTCGAACGCAGGCCGCTTTTGGTCGTGCTCGATATGCACATAGGACGTCAGGTCGCCGATGCGCTCGACGAGGTGTTCGCCCTCGATCCATTGGCGCGACTCAGGACTACCGCCGTAGAAGACGACATGCCATCCAGGAATCTCCGCTACCCAACTCCAAAGCTCATCCGGCAGCTCGGAGTGCTCGAGCGCCGGCCGCGCAAAATCGATCAGCGCCGCGAGCACCTTTTCGATCGGGGTATCGGTCCGGACCAACAAGGCGTCGAAGCGGCCCGCACTCGTCTGACTTCCTGGGCCGTTCCGGGCCAGCTTCGCTTCGAAGACGTCGGCCTGTTCACGCGCGCGTTCCCGGTATGTCGCCTCGGCGTTCACCTGACCTTGGTAACACGATGGATGGGCTAAGGACCAACCCAGCCCTCGAGGCTCAAGGCGACGTCTGCGTGGTACCAATACCCTCCCGATGCCTGGCTGGTCGCGGGGCCCTCGTTGCCAAGCCCAAATCGGTTCGCGACCGAAACGTCACTGAAGCCAAAGGCTGCGCCGGAGGCGTACCAAAGAGCGAGCGACATGTCGCCCGACTGAGGATAGTCGTTTTGGTAATAGGAGGCTTCGTCGTGGAACTGAATCACCGAACATTGGTTGGCCTGGTCTGAGAATGGTAGTGTTGCGTATGCTTCGCTTCGCTGGGTTTCCTTGCTGCTGCTCGCGGGCTGCCCACTGCTGGTCTCAGAGGCTCCGAGTGAGGTCGTTGACGATGGCAGCTCGAGCTCTACGGGCTCATCGGCGACCCGCTATCGTTGCAACGAGACGGTCTATACCTGCGACTGCGTGGTCGACGCGGCCGGATCGGAAACCTCGCCGTATTGCTTCCCCAACGACTCGTCTGCCGCCTCGATCTATTGTTGCGCTTCCCCAGCTTGGCCGAATGAAGGGCAGTGCTACTGCGTCACCATGGCTTGTACCAGCGTGGCGAACGACCGCTGCGAGTGCAGGGCGCAAAGCAATGAGGGCTCGGACTCTTGCTCCGCAAGTGGGAACTCCTGTCAGACCGATTGGGGCTGTTATGACGTTGGTTCGGCCAACAACTGTCCAGAGGGTGGAACGCACCGAGACGCGCCCTGTGCCATCGACGCTTTGAGTTGCCCAGATGGCCGCCTGAACGTTTTTCGCTGCGGCGAGTAGCGTCCGCCGCGCTATTGTCCAATCGCTAATGGTCAATCTCGAGTCGCTGCTGCCTCGCGGTCCTTCAACTTAGTGCTCTTGGGCGGCTTGGCCTCCACAGCTGGCTTCTCCGCGATGACTGTCTTCTCCGCCGCGACGGGCGCTTGGGTCTCCTCTTGCGCGGCGGTCGGTGGCGTCGGGGCGGGTAAAGCGGCGTCCGCGCGAGGGTCGCCTGCGGCGCGGGGACCTGCCCCCCGATTGCGGTGTGCGTTGACGGACGGCTCTGGCGCGGGTTCCAAGTCCTCGAGTTTGAGCGCCACAGGGGCGAGAGTCGCTGATGCGACGGTCGCGGATGGCGCGGCTTGCGTGTCGCTGCTGAGGACGTCATTCGCCGATTCCTCGCGTTCCGTCGCTGGGCCCACCCGAGCCGAGGACAGCGCTTTCTGTCCGAAGAATCCGACTCCCAGCAGCATCGAGAGCGCGATCGCCGAGAGGCCAACCAGCTTGGCCCGACGAGTTTCGACTCGCGCTGGGGCAGCGGTCTCAGCAGCTGCAGCTGCGGCCGCGGCTACCACGGCTTGTTGCGAATAGCCTGGCGTAAGCGCCTGAGCGGTATCGGCGAAGACCATCGGGGCGTTGGAAACATGCCGTTCGAGATCGTCGAGCAGCTCGTTCATTGAGTGATAGCGATTCCCCGTGTCCTTCTCGAGCGCTCGCTTGACGACCCGGGTGAGCCGGGCGTCACCGAGTCTCTCGATCGGCTCGAGCTTCACGGGCTCGGTAAGGATGGCTGCGGTGAGCGAAGCCAACGTCTCACCACGAAACGGCAAGGTGCCTGTGACGAGCTCGAACAGCACGATGCCCAACGACCAAATATCGCTGGCCGCTGCGACCCCGCGGGTGCTCCGTAGCTGTTCCGGGGACATGTAGTACGGCGTGCCGAGCACGCTGCCGAGCGCGGTGGTAGCAAAGCCATCGCTATCACCAAAAGCGCGCGCTTTGGCGATACCGAAGTCGAGCACCTTGATGCTGCGTAACAGCGTCCCTGGCGTCTCGCACAAGAACAGATTGGCTGGCTTGATGTCGCGGTGCACGATACCGGCGTCATGCGCCAGTTGCAGCGCACGCGCGGCCTGCGCGACATACTCAATGGCCGTCGCAATGGCTAGCGGCCCACCCCGCGAGAGCTCCACCGCCAGGTCGTGCCCACGCAGCTTCTCCATACACAAGAAGGGCTCACCGCTCTCGAGCGAACCAGCGTCGAGAACGCGCACCACGTGCGCGCTGTCGAGCGCTGCGGCGGCTCGCCCCTCGCGCAGAAAACGCGCGCGGCCCTCGGCGTCTAGACCGAGGCTGCCTTTGAGCACCTTCACCACCACGCGGTTGGCCAGCACGAGATGCGTGCATTCGAGGACGACGCCCATGCCCCCCTCGCCGAGCTTTCGCTCTACGCGGAAGCGCCCAGCCAGCACGGTTCCAGGCGCATAGGGGTCGCTAGCGTTGCGGACGCGCTGATCGGACATTGCGTGAACTGGTCAGCATGAATCGGGCCAGTCGCTGACGTGGTTCTTCGGCTCTATTTCCCAGCCAGATGGATCCCGAGAGGCTCACCTGGGTAGCCTGTTTACCATCAGTCAATAGTGCGTTGACAGCCTGATAGGCGCCGAATTATGAACGTTGAATGCGCATTGCCCCTTTGCACCAGGCGACCTGTCAAAGCTCTCAGCGCAGCCGATGCAGGGCCTTGCTCACGGCCTTCGCGTTGGCCGCCAGCGCCCTCGTAGCGCAGAGCGCCCGCGCAGACAGTGTTGGTCCCGACGTGGTCAACCTCAAGGATGGCGGCTTCATTCGCGGAACCGTAGTGAGCGTTGAACCCGGTAGCCACGTGATGGTCGTCGAGTACGGCAAAGAAAAGCCGCGTTCGGTCCCGTGGAGTTCCGTCGCGGACGTTCAACGGGGCAAGGCCGCAGGTAAGTCAGAGGAAGCCTCTGCCTCGGAGAAGGAGGCGGTCCCGCTGCCCGACCTCGAGGAGCCTACTGCGTTGACTCGCAAAGTGTATATCGAGACCGAGGCGGCAGCCGAACTCTACCAAGTGGTCGGGGGGGGGCAGTATCGCTGTGCCCAATGGCGTAGCTTTCTTCAGCCAAGCAAAGTCGGTCTGCGTAGCTCCCTGTGGCGAGTCCATCGCCCTCGGGGGTAGTAGCTACTTTTACCTCGCAGGCGAGGGCTTCCCAAGTTCGCGGCACTTCCGGCTGGACCCAGGCAAAGAGCCCATCACAGTCGAGCTGACCGCCGGCTCAAACAGCGGCTTTGTCGGCGGCATAACGCTGATCTCGTTGGGTGGGGCCTCCATCCTCGGCGGGGGCTCGTTACTGCTAGTGGCTGGGATAGGTGATCTCGGCACCGGGATGCTAGTCGGCAGCGGTGTTGGGTTGTCTGTGGGCGTCGCAGCGCTTGCGATCGGTATTCCCCTGCTGGTGGGTAACAGGACGAAGGTTGAACTGCGCGAAGGGGCTCCCGGCGCACAAGACGACGACGAGCAACAGGCTATCTCGGTTTCCTTCGAGCGCGACCAGCGCCCAAGCGAGCGAGCGCCGCGCTATTGGCTAGGCGAGTTTTAAAGTCGCAGTCTGAACCCCGCGCTAAACCCTTGGTGGTCGAAGGAAACTTGCGGCGTCAATTCAACCTCCTCATGCGGTAACAGCAAGCCCACCAAGGTGCCAGCGGCACCGAGCGGCAACCCGATCACCGAAACCCACGAGAGTACGAGCGCTGCGTCTTGCGCTCTCGCAGCCTCATCCCGCTGCTCCGTAGTAAAGCAGATGCCCGTTTCGTAGTTGCAGCCGGCGACGCTCTCATTGAGCACGAGTGACGCTATTCCGGAGGCTGCTGCGCCCGCTCCAAGCACCATGGAACTACCAATCAAGCCCCAGGCTGCGGTGCTGAGCCTGGTTTCTTTCTCTGGGGGTGCTGGAGCCAGCAGCTGCTCCTGGCTCTCTCCCGAGGGGGCGATCGTGAAGGCGCGGCGAATCGCCTTTTGGTGACGTGCGGTGGCAATCAGCTCGTGTTCGCCGCCATCGATGGGGCGGGCTACGTCCCATTGACTCTCTGGTAACTCGCGGCCGTCGAGCGTGATGCGAACGGCGGCGCGCTTGAGCTCATCACTCGGGCGCACCGTAACGCGGCTCACTTTCGCTTGGAGCAGCCCTATCTGCTCCTCCGCCAATTCAATGCGATCCTTTCGGCCCTGCTGACGCGCGCGCGCGAGCACGACCTCATAGTGCTGTAACGCTGTGGCGCTGCGGCCTCTGGCGTCCTCGCAGATAGCGAGGTTCAGCAGCGTGCCGTCGGCTTTCTCGAGCGCGTAGCTCTTCTTCAGCAGCTCGCACGCTCGAGCATTGTCGCCTTGGTCCATGAGCTCGCGGGCTTCGCGAAACAGCTGATCGGCGGCCTGCTCGGAGCCGGCATCTGCGTACGAGTCACGCGGTGCGAAAGCAAAACCCGCTGCGAGCAGGTACGCAAAGCTCAGGAGGCGCATCCGCGAGGCCATCACGCTGCATCGCCCCCGATCGCGCGGCCGAGCGCGAGCCCTTCGACGGTGCTGCTCCCGCCGCGCGCATAGGGTAAGGGAAGGACCGATGGATGCGCGCAAAACCGGCTTGATTCGAGAAGGTTGTAGCGGCTTGCGATTTCCGCTCGTGTCTCTGCTTTGGGCGCTGGTGCCGCTGTCGCTGGCTTGTGGTGAGCCAGCAACTGGAAGTGGCGGTTCGCCGGCGGCTGGCGGTTCTGGCGGCGTCTCCGGCGAGCCAGCCGGCGGCTTCGCTGGCTCCAGTTCGAGTGGCCTATCGCCTGAGGAGCAATTGCGTGAACGGCTGGCGCCGCTCGCGGAAGAGCTGGTTCAGGCGCCCTTCGGGACGGCCGCTTCGATCACGGCCATCCGTGGGCCGCTCAGCGTCACGGTGACGAGCGGTACGTTGTGGGACGGCGGTCCCCAGGCTGATGAGCAAACGTCCTTCAACGTAGCCAGCGTCAGCAAGCTGCTCACGGCGGCGCGCATCGTGAGCTTGGCCAGCGCTAGCAGCTTGGGTCTCGAGGATCCGCTGTCGCAACATTTGCCAGGCGTTCGGCTGCTGGACGGCGCCGGTCTCGATCAGAGCGGCACCGTGAAACTCCAGGACCTGTTGCAACACCGCAGCGGCTTGCCGCACCAGCCGGCGGACCTCGTCGAGCAAGCCGGCAATGACTTCTCGAACCCGGCGCTGCTCTCGTCAATGACCGAGGCTTGGGATCTGCAGCTTGCAGGTCCGCCCGGACAATATCGCTATTCCAATCTTGGTTACGCGCTCCTGGGCGCTATCGTCGAGCAAAACGGCGCCTGCTCTTTTGCAGATTGTATGGTTCCGTACTTGAGCGAACTCGAGCTACCGCGCTCGACTTTCTGGCCCGGCGCCCTCGACGAGAACGCTGCGCACGGTCGCGTCGAGGTGGATGGCGATGCGGTCTTCAACCAACCCGGCTGGTATTCGAGCCGCTACTTCTTGCCGTTTGGCGGCTTGTGGACCTCGACGGCGGAGCTAGCGAAGTTTGGTGTTGCTCTCGCTGCGGCAGAGCAAGACCTAGCGGCTCCGCTGCACGCCATGACCGAAGGGCAGGGGCACGGGTTCGGCCCCATTCACGGTGAACGTTTGGGCGCACCTACGCTCGAGCACGATGGCAGTGCGCCCGGCTTCTATGCTGCGCTAGTTGTGATTCCCGAGCGGGACATCGTGGTGGCGATCGCAACCAATGGCGGTAACGAGGCCGCCGCCGAGATTGAGGCGTTCTCGGCGATCGTCGACGACGTAGTGACGGCCGTACCCGAGTGAGGTGCGGTTGACCTTTGGTCGACAATAAAGTTGCAGTATCCGCGGTACTTTCCCGCTTCGGCTAGCGCCCGGTTAACATCTTCGGATGCGCCGAACTCTGCTCTGGCTCATGGGGTTACCGTCTCTTGCCGCAATGCTTACGAGCTGCGTGGGCCAGCTTGGCTCCGCGGGGAGCGATAGCGAAGAGACGGAGGTATCGAAGGAGAGCTTATGCGTGGTGGATACCCCGATAAGGCGGCTCACGCGCTTCGAATACAACAATACCGTGCGTGACCTGCTGGGGGATACCACGTCCCCTGCCAACGTCTTACCGCCGGAAGAAGAAGTGCACGGCTTTGACAATCAGGCCGCCGCGCTGACGGTGAGTGAGCTCTTGGCGGAGCAATATCTGAAGGTCGCCGAGGGCGTGAGCGAGCGAGCGACGGCGGACCTGAGCGTGCTGCTGCCTAGCTGTGACCCAGTTGCAATGGGGGATGACGCCTGCAGCGCCGAGTTCATCGAGAGCTTCGTCACGCGGGCCTTCCGTCGACCGATCACGACCGAGGAACGCGCGCGCTTACAGAGCCTTTTCGATCTTGCGTTGGCCGATCCGGATATGGGCACCTTCCGTGACGGAGCCGCGCTGGTGATTCAGGCGGTGCTGCAATCCCCGCACTTTCTGTATCGGCCAGAGTTCGGTGGAGCGACTCCGGTCAACGCTGACGTGGTTCCGCTCGATAGCTGGGAGATCGCGACGAAGCTCTCTTACATGTTGTGGAACACCATGCCGGATGACGAGCTATTTGCGGCGGCCGAGGCAGGGGAGCTCGCAACCAAGGAGCAGATCGCGGCGCAGGCGCAGCGCATGCTGCTCGATGAAAAGGCTGGGGACGCCGTGCGCAACTTCCACCGTCAGTGGCTGCGGCTCGTGCACCTCGACACCGTCAGCAAAGACACCATCGTCTACCCGACCTACAACGACGGCGTGCGCGACCTGTGGAAGGAAGAGATCGAGCGCTTCATCGAGCACGTGGTGCTGACCGATGATGGCTCGCTCGGTACGCTGCTGACCGCGCCTTACTCCTTCGCAAACGCCGAGCTGGCCGGGTTTTACGGCGCTAGCGTGGTTGGAGAGGCGCCCCAAACCGAGGTGTTCGAGCAGGTCGCGATGGACCCTGCTCGCCACGCCGGGCTCTTGACCCAGGGCGCGCTGATGGGCGTGCACGCCGAGGGCAATCAGTCCTCCCCGGTGTTCCGGGGCAAGTTCGTTCGCGAGCAGCTGTTGTGTCAGACGTTGCCGCTACCGCCGGCGGATCTCGTGATTACGCCGCCCGAACTCGATCCGACCAAGACCACCCGCGAGCAATACGAGGAGATCGGCGCGAACCCGGATTGCGCCGGCTGTCACAGCTTGATGAATCCGCTCGGTTTTGGCTTCGAAAACTTCGACGGTGTTGGGCTTTGGCGTGACACCCAGAACGGTAAGCCGATCGATCCGAGCGGTGAGATCAACAACACCGAATCGCTTAACGGTACCTTCATGGGGCCAGTGGAATTGGCGAACAAGCTCGCCTCGAGTGAAGAGGTCGCTACCTGCGTGAGCTCGCAGTGGTTCCGCTTCTCGTACAATCGCACCGTCACCTCGGCCGACAGTGAAGAGGGTTGCGGGCTCGACGTGGCCAACCAGGCGTTTGCAGACTCCGGATTCAACCTCCGCGAGCTGATCGTCGCGCTCACGCAGACAGACACGTTTAGACATCGGCATGCGGTGGTGGCAGCGAGTGAAGGAGGTGGCCAATGATTCGTAGGGTTCCTCGTCGAGCGCTGCTGCGCGGCGCGATTGCAGGTGGTGCCGTGGCGATTGGCCTGCCGTGGCTCGAGATCATGGAGCCGGCGAAGCGCGTCTCCGCCGCTACGGCGCCCAAGCGGGTGGTCTTCTGGTTTACCGCCAACGGCTCCTTGCCTTCCATTTGGACGCCCCCGGCCGACCTCTCGATCGCCGACCACCCGATTCACGCGCCGCTCGCACCGCTAAAAGACAAGCTCTTGTTCTTGGCCGGGGTCGATCAGAAGGTTGCCTATCAATCGATCGGCGACGGACATCAGACGGGTATGGCTTGCTTACTTACCAATGCCGAGATTTTACCGGGTAGTCTGTTTTGCGAGGGCGAGTGCGCCGAGGGCATGCAGCAATATGTGGGTTGGGGCGGCGGCATCTCGATCGACCAACACATCGCCAACAAGATCGCCGAGACCACCACTACCAAGTACCGCTCGCTCGAGCTCGGCGTGCAGGTGAAGAGCGCCAGCGTTTGGTCGCGCATGTCGTACGCCGGTCCGGATTTGCCGTTGCCTCCGCGCGAGGACCCGACCCAGAACTTCAACGACTTCTTCAGCGATCTCGGCTCTGACCCGTTCGCTCTGGAGGTGCTCAAGCGCAAGCGCAAGAGCGTGTTGGACGCGGTGGGCGATGACTACACCGCGTTCAACAAGCGGCTCGGCAAGGAGGACCAAATCCGGCTCGAACAGCACCTCGAGGCGATTCGCAAGGTGGAGAAGAGCCTGGATTCGACCGGCCAGGTTGGTGAGGCCTGCGAGCTACCGACCGTGGATTTGCCGGGTGGGGAGTTCCAGCAGAATGACCTCTACCCAGTGACCGGCAAAGCACAGATGGACCTGTTGCGGATGGCGCTTGCCTGCGACATGACCCGGGTCGCCTCGCTGCAGTGGTCTACCTCGGTATCCAACACGCGCTTCACCTGGTTGCCGCTGATCTTGGGCGAAGGCCACCATGACCTCTCGCACTACGGTGATGATGCGGGCTCGGCGCAAGCCGATATCGCCAGCATCAACCGTTGGTACACCGAGCAGTTCTTCTACCTGATCGATGCCATGCGCAACACGCCAGAGGGCGACTCCACTCTGCTTGATAACTCGGTGGTTGTGTGGGTGAATGAGCTTGGCCAGGGCAACAGCCACACGCGCAGCGGCATCCCGTTCATCTTGGCTGGTGGCTGCCAAGGCAGCTTCAACACCGGTCGCGTGGTGGACGCAGGCGGTGCTCCTCACGGGCAGCTGCTGGTCTCGTTGGCGCAAGCGATGGACGCACCGGTGGACACCTTTGGCGTACCGGAACACAGCCAAGGTCCGCTGCCGAACCTCACCTGAGAACACGCGGCTGCTCCCACAGCCGCTGCTTCGGCCGAGCCCTGCACCCAAGCACGAGATGTTGCAACCGCAACCAAGCTCCATTGTGGTGTCCCCATGAAGAGGGTGAGTCGCGCGATTGCCTGGGGGGCCGCGCTGGGTTGGTTTGCTGCGCCGGGGGCCTGCAGTCAGGGGACCGGGGGCGCGAGTGAGCCCCCGACGGAGGCGACTCCGGAGAAGGTTGCTCGGCCCAGCGCGGAGCCTGCTCGCGACCTCAGCGCTCTGCCGAGCGCGCGTGCAACGCTGAGCGAGTCGGCGAGCGCAACCGCGGCGGACTCTGCCAATTCGGTTAGCGAACCACCGCCCTTTCCTTCGATGGTGTCGCGTCGCGATGCCAAGGGGTCCACGGTGCGGAAGATTGCCTGCGGCACGACGTTTTGCGCGGCGGGCGTTGAGGCGTGCACGGTCGTTTCGGGCAGCTGGCGTTGCGTGCCTTCGACTGCGGAGCTGCCGGAAGGCGGCTTTCAATGCGATGATGGGACCGACTGCGAGGCTGGAAAGACCTGCTGTGCGAGCTTCGCGTCGGCTTCCTACTGGACGGCCTGCAGCAAGCGACGAGGCGCAGGCAGCGATTGCAGCGCGGAGCTTTGCGAGATGGACGGGGCACCCTGTCCCACTGGGACGGCGTGCGTCGAGGGCTCTTGTCGCGTGGAAACGCGGCCTACTTGCGTCGATAAGAAGCGCTGCGCGAAAGACTCGTACTGCCTCTGGGGCGATGAGCGTAAGTGCCTGACGGAGGCGGAAACGCGGGCGCGGCCCAGTGCCGACATGGTTTCGGAGGAGGGTATCCTCGGTTGTACGCGTGCTTCGGACTGCAATGGCCAGCGCTGCTGCACCTCCAGTCTGGGCCCGAGCAACACGTTTTGCTCGAACGAGTGTGACTCCGCCAACAACCAAGTGATCTGCGACACCGTGGCGGACTGCGTGCACCTCAAGCCGCTCTATTGCATGGGCGACGAGACTTGCAAAATGGCATGCCGTCGCGACCCGGCAAACGAGCAGCTGCTCCTGGTCACTCCGCCATGGACCAACGTGTGCGGCCGGGCAGAAAGCCCGTAGCAGTGCGTCGCTAGTTTTGCTCGTACCGCACGCGGATCACGGTGGTCGCCGTGATGGCGTTGCCGGCGTCATCGGTGCCGGGCAAAAATTGCGCGGCTTTCACGCAGCGGATCGCTTCCTGCGCGAAGCCGCCGGAGTCGCTGGCGACCTTCACGTCGCTGAGTGATCCGCTCGCACCCACCGTTACGCGAAGGGTGACGTGACCCTCGCTGACACCGTCTTTGCGATTCTCCGGAAAGGCGCAGGCGAGCTTGTTGCGAGGGCGCGGGCGCTTTCCCATCGTCGGGGGCGCGGACCAGGGCGCAGTCCCCGTGCCCGAGACGGCGCCACCCGCGACGCCCATTACGACGCCACCGGACACGCCGCTTTCCACGAAGTCCCCTTCTGGCGCAACCTCCGGCCTGTCGATCGGGCGCACTTCGCGTGGAGGTTGCGTCGTGGCTGCGACCACCGGCTTCGGCTCGGGCGGAGTGATTTCGATTGGACGATCGAGCACGACCTCGATCGGCTCTTGCGCGCTCGGCGCGCTGGTTGCGCCACAACCGAGCGAGAGCGCGAGTCCAATACCGAGAGCCGGCAAGCTGCGCATTCGCATGCCGAAGGCTTACCACGTCGGGGCGCGCGCCGCTGTGCGGGCAACGCCAAGCTCTTCCGCGAACTGAGCGCGCCGGTTCTCCGTTCACACCGTTTTCACACGCGCTTCAGCAACGATTGTTGCGTCGTCATCGGGCGATTGATCGCCAGGCCTGACGCTGTGCGGCATGTCGAATCCCTCTGTCGCACGGCGTCTCGCGTTTGCAGCGCCCCTCGCCGCTAGCTCGCTTACGTTTGTCGCGCTTGCGCTCAACGCTTGGTCACGCCGATCGCGTTGCTACAGGCCGCGATGGGGCTGACGCTGGGCTGGCTCGCGACCTCGCACGATCGCGTGCTGCGCTGGGCAGCACGCGTGCTCGGTGCCGCGTTGATGGCGCTGCAGATCTATCTGCTCGTTTGCTTTGCGTAGGCCTTGAACGAGCCTGCCCCAATCCGCTCAGCTCACGCCAGCAGCGGCTTGCAGAACTCCAGCGTGCGCGACCACGCGAGGGCTTCCGAAGCCGGGTGATAGACCGTGGGATCGGCGCGCCGCATGAAGGCGTGCGCGCCCTCGTAGAAGTGGAGTTCGAACGAGCAGCCCGCCTCCGTGGCCTTCTCCTGCACGGCTTTTACCCGCTCCTGCTCGAGGTGCGCGTCCACCTCGGCGTAGTGGCCCAAGATCGGCGGTGTGCTGGCGCTGAAGGTCTGAAAGCTCCGGATGGGCAAGCCATAGAACGGCACCGCGCAAGCAAGGCCGGGAACCGAGCAAGCGCCGGCAATCGCTAGGCCGCCACCGAGACAGAACCCGGTGATGCCGACCTTACCGTTGCAGCGAGGATGGTTCTGCAACGCGTGGAGAGCGCCAGCGACGACCTTCATCGCGGCGGCGGTCTTCATCTCGGTGACCAGCGTCATCGCATGTTCGGCCGTGGTGGCGACCTGCCCGCCGTACACGTCGATCCCGAGCGCCAGGTAGCCCTCCTCGGCGAAGCGGTCGCACAGTCGACGAATGTCGTCATTGAGCCCCCACCATTCGTGAACGACGATGATCGCGCCTACCGGGCCTTCCCCCGCCGGGACGGCGAGCGCGCCAACGCTGGGCAACCCTTCTGCATCAAACGTGATCGGCTGTGTCATTCCCACCGGTGTATCAGCACTCCTGTGCCGAACGAAAGCTCGCACGGTTGTGTCGCAGCTTGTCGCAAGCTCGTGTTGGCCCCACAGTCGGTCGCATGAAACCTCGCTACGACAACATTGGCGCAGGCTATGGCCGCAGTCGGCGGGAGGACCCGCAGGTCCTTGCTCGCATCCAAGCAGCGCTCGGCTCGGCTCGCACAGTCGTCAATGTCGGCGCGGGCGCGGGCTCCTACGAGCCGGCGGAGCGACATGTGATCGCGATCGAGCCCAGCGATGTAATGGCTGGCCAGCGTCCGCGCTCGAAGGCGCCGGCCATCCGAGCGAGCGCGGGCGCGCTGCCACTGCGCGACGGCTCTGTCGATGCGGCGATGGCGGTGCTCACGGTGCATCACTGGGACGAAGAGCGCGAGCGCGGCGTACGAGAGCTGCGGCGTGTCTCGAGTGGACCCGTCGTGATCGTGACGTGCGACCCTCGCGTGAGCGGTCAGATGTGGCTGATGCGTGACTATCTCCCGGAGGTCGCCGAGCTCGATCTGCAGACCTTTCCGCTGCCCGAGCAGCTCGCTGAGTGGCTCGGCGGTGATGCGCAGGTCGAGGTCGTACCGATCGCGCGAGACACGCCGGACTGGTCCTTGATGTCGTTTTGGGCGCACCCCGAGCGCGTGCTTGATCAGGGCGCCCGCAACGCGACCTCGGGGTTCGCGCGGATGACCGAGGCGGTCGTGGACCGTGTCGTCGGCGGCGTAAGCCGGGACCTCGCGTCTGGCGAGTGGGATCGGAGGTACGGTTCGCTTCGTGGGCTGCGCGACTTCGACGCCGGCTTGCGAATCGTGATCAGCTCAGGCGACCGCTCGCCGTGGCCACGTCAACCCGATGGTGAGGCCTAGCCCGAGCACAGTGAGGCCCACGAGACCAAAGGCGATAGCGCGGTGGCGCTCTCCCGCGGCGATTAACTCGCGCGTGCGCGCTGCCTTATCCTTGCTCTCGCGCAGCCGCAGCTCGAGACCGGCTTGGTCGTAGCAGAACTCGCCGGTGCTTTCCTTGGGAGTGCGTCCTGTTCTTAGCCAGGTTTCTTTCGTAACCACGGCGGCATCGATGCACATGCAAAAATACTTGTCCCGCGTCTCACACGCGGGAGGTGGTTTGCCGCTCTTCAAATCAGCGAGTGATTGCTCCCAATGCTTGATGCTCTGCTCGTCGGAGCGCTGGCTCGAGGGGCCGTATCGGAGGCAGGATTGCCCAGTCTCCCAGTGATAAAAGGCATAAAGCAAGACACCGAGCGCAACCACCGTCGCTATCAGGATGCTCTTCAACTGTTTGCGGAACCCGCGGTCCTTGAGTCTGCGCGCACGTTGAGCGGGCCAGCCTTGCAGCCAACTCGCGAAGTAGGGCTGCTTCGCCGGGTCGACTGGCAACGTGCGCTGCATGACGGCCTCGCTTAGCCACTGGAAGTAATGCTGAGCCTCCATCGGTCCGGCCATGAAGCCTGGCGTGCTTCCGAACGCGTCGTAGCGGCAGGACCGCCCACCGAGAGGGCCGCAGCGGTCGAACGGGTGCAGCTGCACCGCGCGTCCCGCCGACAGGCCTTCCACCTTGCCGATCTCCACTTCACCCAGCTCGTCGAACCACCAGGAGATAACCGGACGGTTGAGCCACGGCTTGAGCGCCGCGCTCGTCAGTAGCATCGCGAACTCAGCCTCTGCCTCGGTCAAGAGCAGCCGCCGATCCGTGCCCACTGCGACGTAATGCGCATAGAGCTTCGGAACACCGAGCACGTTGAACGAAAGGGGCTGCATGAGACAGCCAACCCAGCGAACGACTTCACCCGGCTGAAGCAAGGGCGCGACGTAACCGCTGGCAAGTGAATCCATGGGGTGCATGTCGCCGACGTTTACGTCTGCGGCTGCGAGAAGCTGTCTCGCAAATTTGCGACAGGCGGATGCAGATTTGAGACGCCTTGCGCGAGCATGGGCGCGCAGCAGTATTGCGCTTTGCTTTCGACGACCGTGCGCAGGCTGCCCTGACCGCCTACCATCGCCGAATGAACGCCAGCCGCTTGGGGACGTGGAGCTTGATGCTGGTCGTTGCGGCCTGCGGGTCGTCGGCCGAGGTGGATTCGAAGCGATCTTCGGCTAGCGCGGGCAGCGCCAGCGCGATCTCCTCGGGCTCCCCTGTTGCGGCGGCCTCTGCGAGTTCGAGCCCAGCTGCAGCCGACTGCGCAGAGCTGCGTAAGGCGGTGGTGACCGAAGCCGGCAAGCTCGGCGCGTGCACCGCGGACAGCGACTGCAAGGTCCACTCGATCGGTGTGTGCGACTTCGTCGAGCTCGATTGTTACGCCGCGCATGTCAACCAGGGAAGCCCCGCCGGGCTCGACGCGGCCGTCAGCGCCTTCAAGCAGAGCTGCCCGTTCGACAAATGCAAATGCGGGTTGCCGCCGAAGAGCGTGTGCAAGAGCGGCAAGTGCACCGCCGGCTGATCGAATCCGAAGACAGCGCGTGTTGAAAGCGGCTTTGCGCGTCTGGCGCTGGCGCTATTGCGCGAGCTGAACCCGAGTGCGTTGGGTGTAGCCGTCACGCGGCTGCGTGCGTAGTTCTTCCGCCTATGCTCGTTCGCCCTCGGTCTTACCTGCCGAACTTCATCACGGTGCTCGCGTCGGTCGCCACAGCTTGCGTCGGCGGTAGTGTTGCGGGGCTGCAGGGGCCGGTCAGCGTCGATCTCAAGGCCGAACCCGTCGCAGCGAGCGAGCAGGCGCCCGATGGGAAAAAATTCGGCCAGCGGTTGGATTTGAACCTGCTGATGCCTGCGCAGGATGGCGACTCGCTCGTCGCCTGGAGCTCGATGACGACGGATGGTGGCAAGCGCTTGTTGTGCGGGATCCGCCTCTCGACCATGAGCGCCTACTGCAGCGAAGAGGCTCTGGAGATCGAAGTAAAGAGCGTCTCCGCGAAGTACGTCGTTCTTGTGACTCCGGGTTCGCTCGTGGTGCGCGAGGTGTTTTCATCACGGGTGGTGGCAGAACATGCGCTGGAAAAGCCTGTGCTCCACGCAGCCCTCAGCCCCGACGACCGTCACTTGGCTTTGCTCGATGAAGCGGGGCAGGGCCGGCTCTTGCGGCTCGAGGACGGCCGTCTGATGGCGGCGGCGACGGCTAGCGCGCCGATCTCCGCGAGCGACTATGAGGGCGTCGGAGGGTCGTCGGTGACCTGGCTCTCCTCGCAACGCGTCGTCTTTTCGGGCCGAGGTGCACCAACGCTGGTGAGCCTGGGAGGCTCATCGCAATCGACCTGGACGCGGCTTGCCATCGGCTCATCGGCGGCATGCAGCCGTGCGGAGCTGTTCGAGGACGCGTTGCTCGTGGTCGCCTGCGACGGTCAGGTCGGCCTCTTCGATCCAGCGTCCGGTGCAGAAAAGGCGCAGCTACAGAGCGGGACGCGTTATCGCGGTATGCGTGCCGTGTCGCTTCGTACGGCGGGCAAGCGAGTGCTCGTCCACTACAAGCGCTTCGGAGCCCCCAACAACCTTGAGCTGTTCGAACCGCTCGCGAGCAAGCCACTCGTGTGGAGCCAGTCGGGGGACGTGTCGAATGCGGACCTGCGCGCCGATGGGCGCGTCGGCTGGCAGATCTATCGCGAACTCTACGGCGGGCCAGAGCTGCAAGCGTTTGAGAAGGACCTCACGAGCGAGCCGCAACGGCTCAAAGGGTCCTTTATCGCTTGGTCGGGTAAGAACGTGGTGGTTGAAGAGGAGAGCGTGAAACTGCGTGTGGACGGCCGTTCGGTGTTTGAGCACTACGCAAGTTGGGCGCCCGAGGCGAACACTGTGCAACGGGGAAGGTTTCTTTGGGTGAGCGGCGGTAGCAGCATGGTTCGAATCACCGATGGGGACGCCGAGCCGTTGGTGTTCGACGTCTTCGGCTCGGTGAACGCTCCGCTCGTGAAGCGCGTAGCACCGACACTGCCGCCGCCTCGCAGTCCGTCTCGCGCAGATGATGGCGTGCCCCCGGTGGAATGGGTCGACGCCGGCGCGGTCGAGGGAAACAGTGAGGTTCGGACGAACGAGAAACCCGCTGTCGCCCCAGCCTCGCGCTAGACTCCGCGCTCTCGTGAGCACGCCACTCGTCCTCGTACCAGGCTCGATCTTCGCCGGAGACTTCCGCATTGAGCGGCCTCTCTCCGAGGGCGGGATGGGCATGGTGTACGTCGCCTTCCAGCTTTCGACCGGGAGAGAGCGCGCGTTGAAGCTGTTGCAGCCCAGCCTCGCCGCGAGCGTCGACGCGCATCGGCGCTTCGAGCAGGAGGCGCGGATCGGCGGGCAGATCGAGAGCGAGCACATCGTTGAGGTGGTCGCAGCCGGTGTTGACGCCACCACCGGCGCGCCGTGGCTGGCGATGGAGCTCCTGCAAGGAGAAACGCTCGCGGCTTTCCTGGAGCGGCGCGGGCCGCTCGACGCGCACGCAGCGCTGGAGCTCTTCGCCCAGCTCACGCACGCCATCGGGGCTGCGCACGACAAGCAGATCGTGCATCGCGATCTCAAGCCGGAGAACCTGTTCCTCGTGACCGGACGCAGGGCCGGCGGAGCCTTCACTTTGAAGGTGCTCGACTTCGGTATCGCCAAGCTCGTCGATCAAGCGCGTAGATCGGCGACCGGGGCGATCGGCACGCCGCTGTGGATGGCGCCAGAGCAAGCGCAGTCGGGCCAGCAGGTGACGCCTGCTACCGACGTTTGGTCGCTGGGGTTGATCGCCTTCCGGGCGCTCTCCGGCAAGTGTTTTTGGCGCGCAGCGAACGACGCTGAGGCCGGCAGCATGCAGGTCTTCAGCGAGATGATGGTGGAGCCGATCCCAGCGGCGAGTACGCGTGCACAAGAGCTCGGCGCCGCCCCACTGCCGGCCGGGTTCGACGCATGGTTCGCCCGCTGTGTGTGCCGCGAGCCGATGCAGCGCTACCAGCATGCAGCTGCCGCGCAGCAAGCTTTGACGTACGTGCTTTCACCAGAGTTGCAGGTCACAGTGCTCGCGGCGCCGAGCGTGGCGCCCGCAGCCAAGCGAGCAAAGGTCGCGACGCTCGTCGGTGTTGCGGCGCTCGGGATTACGTTGGCCGGCGTCGGACTGGGCGTGCTCGCATTGCGCGGTAAGGGCTCACGCAGCTTTGGTGCAGACGCAGTGGCCACGGACTCTGCGGCCGCGGCTTCGGAGTCTCCCTCCTCGGGCAGCACCGCTGCAACGGTGACGCCCTCCGCAGCGTCAGCGGTCGCAACCTCTTCTGCCGCGCTCAGCGACGATGCGATCGGTATCCCCGAGTGTGACGAATACATGCGCTTGTGGCGCGACTGTTACAAAGACCCGCTCACCCGGGCGCGTGCGGAGGCTGGCTTCAAACGCATGACAGCCGACTACCAAAGGCTCGCGGCTGGTACTCCCAGGGAACGCGAAGACACCCGCGCTTCGTGCGAGGACAGCGTGAAGAAATTCCCGCACGCAATCTGCCGAATGAGCGTCCCCGAAAAACGGGGTGGCCGCTAAAAGCTCCAGCTCAACGAAGCCGCGCCAACACCGAGATTGAAGTTCGGCACCAGCCAGGACACGTTCTGCTGCGCGCCGTTGGCGATCATCACCGGCCCACCGATGCCGCCGGCGATACCGAACAGCAGCGTGGTCACGCCAAAGCCGACGAACGGCGCGGGATCAGCGCCACAGGCGTCGGCTGCAAAGCCGCCGTCGTGACAATCGGTGCCGGCTGCATCGGCGATCGAGAACAAGAAGCCTGAGCCGACCAAGAACAAGACGCCGAGCACCGTCACAGTGACTCCACCCGCGATCAGGCCGGTCGATGGGCCTAGCTCTGGTTGCGGCACTATCACATGGGTGGTGCTGCCAGGCGTTACCACCACGCGTTGTTCATCGGCGTCCCCGACCGCCTTACCCTGCGCATCCACCAAAGAGCTACTGACGAACTTCCGTCCGGGAGTGACAGAGAAGAGCCCGTTGAATAGCTGCTTGGGAACAACGGTTCCGTCGACCTCCACCACCAACGTGGTCCCTTGCGGTAGCGAGGGAGGCGGATGAACCACCACGGCCGTACGCTCTTGGGCCGAGGCCAACGCAGGCGCAGAGAGGGTAGCGACCAACAACGCGACGAGGACGGAGCGCATTTCGCACGCAGTATACGCAGGTTGGCCCGCCGCGTGCCGACCTCGCGGCGGGCTAACAAAAGCTCAGCGGTGCTCGGGCTTCCGCTTCTCGGCGGGCACGTAATAAGGCTTGTAGCCCGTCTTCTCCAGCCACTCATTGCGCATCGGTTCTAGCTTGGACTGCTCCAGCCCGCTGTCTTTGAGGCCCATGTCGAGCGCCATGCTGGTCACCAAAGCACAATCGTGTTCAGCCGGCTTGAGCTTCAGCTCCTCGGTCATGTCCTTGCACATCTTGAAGGTCGACTCGTACTTCTCCATCGTCTTCTTGGCCTTCGCCTCGGGCGAACAGCCAACCAAGGGGAGCGCGAACGCGAGCACCAACGTGAGCCGATTCAATTTCATGCGAGCTTGATAGTCGACGAACGGTGACGGCAGAAGCAAGAATGACGGTCGACTAACTAACTATCCCGTCGTGTAACGCTTTTGTGAATTGCTCAGCCGCTGAGCAACGCTGCGACCTTGATTGAAGAACTTACGGGCTCTCGATGCGAGAACAGCTGCATTGAAAAGAGTCGTGAGGATCGAAGGAGCTTTGAGTTCATGGCCGTTCGCGGGCGATGCTATCGCGTAATGCGTGGCATATTCGCTTTGGGCTGTTTGCACGCTAGCGGCGCTCTCGGCCGCCTGCGGCTCCGAAACGACGGGTAGCAGCGGTGGTGGAGAGCCACCTAGCTCTGGCGGTGGCGGTCAAGGTGGAGAAGGCGGAAGTGGCGGCGCGCCGATCCTCCCCGCCGCAGACCCGATCGGTTTCGTCGGCACAGCCGATATGAATGTCCGTCGGGTCAACCACTCGGCCACGCTGCTCGCCGATGGCCGGGTGCTGGTGGTCGGCGGGGACAATAGCTCGGGCGCCATGCTCGACTCGGTCGAGATCTTCGACCCGTCGAGTGAGAGTTGGTCCGAGCAACCTTCGCTACCTGAGCCGCGCTCCAACCATACGGCCACGCTCTTGGACGATGGACGCGTGCTGATCGCAGGCGGTGGAACCACCTCCGCCATCGGTCTGCCCAACGGTGTTACCGCGCTCGATTCCGCGGTGGTGCTCGATCCGGCGACAGGGCTTTTCGACGAGGTTGGGCCGATGACTGACCCGCGCGCCGACCATCGCGCGGTGTTGTTAGAGGATGGACGTGTGCTCTTGATCGGCGGTTCCACCAACGAGATCGCTGAGAAGTGCACTGTGATTGCCAATTGCACTGTCGGCGCCTCCGTCGCTTCGGTGGATATCTTCGACCCGGCGAGCAATAGCTTCAGCGCCACAGGCTCGCTTCAGGAAGGCCGCTATTCGGCGGTCGCCGCGCGCCTCGCCGACGGTAACGTGATCATCACGGGTGGGGTCGATAGCTTCACCAGCTTGGCAACGACGGAGCTGTACGACGTGGCGCGCGGCGACTTCACCCTCGTCGGGAGCATGAAGTACGAGCGCTTGTTCGGGACCGGAGCGCTCACGGGGAGCGGTAAGCTCTTGGTTGCCGGCGGTAAGAAAGCGGACGTTGCTCCGTACGCCCACACTGAGCTGTTCAACCCAACGAGCAACGATTGGTCGACGACGGAGGACCTCTCCCAGCCGCGAACGGGGGCCGAGGCCGTTACCTTGGAATCAGGCCGGGTGTTGCACATCGCGGGCTACAACCAGTTCGATCAGACCACGGTCGCCGTGGTGGACGTTTTCGATGAAGCGACGGGCAGCTGGAGTGAAATCGGCTCGCTCGCAAAGAAGCGCTCCTCCTTCAGCGCAACGCGCCTCGGCGACGGACGCGTGCTGGTGTGCGGCGGGTTCTCGACCGGCTTGCCGCTTAAAGAGTGTGAACTCTCGGTCTCCGAATAGCCTTCATTGGCGCGGCTGGTCGGTGAGGGCGAGGCTCGTCCAAGCGACCATGGTGTCGGCCGTGACGGTGATTGCATAGTCGCCGGCGACGAGCTCGGTGGCGGCGCGGCTCGAGATCCAGAGCACGCCGCTATCGAGCGGCTGCGGTGATTCGATCGCCGCAAAGGAAGCCGCCGGTACGCGGACTTCACCGCTCGCGCCGTCGAAGTCGCAGGCGATGAAGTAGGACGGCCCATCTCCGCCGACCGAGGTGACGAAGTCGAGGTGCACCGCGCCCTCGAAGGGCGTGAAGGGCGCGACAAAGTCCTCGGCGAGCGATTGCGGTCGCTCTTCTTGCCAGCCCGGCGTCTCGAACATGGCACCCGTTTGCAAGCTGACCTCGAACGCCGGTACCACGTTGCCTGAAGCCGTTACCGTCACCTCGCCTTCCGGCTGCCACAGGGTTGCGCTGCGGCCGAGCGAGTAGATGCCGGGCATATCCTCGTCGGCAGTGGCGTCGAAGATCCCACTGACCGAGAGCTCGCCGGCGCTGGCTTTGGCGGTCACTTCGGGTTGCAGGAAGAAGTTGCAGCCTGTGGTTTTGCACGAGCCTGCCTCGTGGATGAGCCCGCAGTTGATCTCCGGCTCACTACCGAAGTACGCCGATAGGCGCGAACTGCCGCCTGGGGTCTTGACGCCGAGCGGATCGGCCGAGAGCTCAATCAAGCCCACCGAGGTTGGCTCAGGCGCAGGACCGCTACCCCCTTCGCCGTCGAGCGAATCGCTGCTCTCACCGCAGCCGACTAGTAGCAGTACGAAGAGGAAGCTCGCTCGCATGCTGTCAGCCTAGCTGATTTGCGCGCGCCGCGACGAGCTTCGACGGATCGAGCCTCAACGTCGCTTCGGCACGACGCTCGCTAGGTGTGGACCATGCGCGCACCGTCCGTTGCCTGGAGCCTATTGCCCCTTCTCGTACTCGTCTTGTGCGCCTGTGCGCCGAGCGCCAATCCGCTGCTCGATCAGGCCTACAATGGCCGCGGCGTGGCCGGCTTTTGGCTCGGCCTGTGGCACGGCGCGATCGGCTGGATCACCTTCATCGTGTCGTTCTTCGACTCGAGCGTCTCGGTGTACGAGGTCAGCAATAGCGGTTGGCGCTACAACCTCGGCTTCCTGCTCGGGGCCGGTCTGTTCCATGGTGGAGGAAGCGTAACGGCCTCACGCCGCAGGCGAACCCAGGTCACAGTGCTGCGCTGATCGGCAGAGGCCGAGTCCGTGTGGCCATCCTGTCTCACGCACACGCGACAGATGTGGCCATTTGTCCCAATCGGCGACCCAGCCTGGGCTTCGCTGTCTTCGCGTCGTGACAGTTCGATGACCTGGCGCAGACCAAGGCGTGGCCTGCGCGTGCGATGACCGGCGGATGAATCGGCTAACGCTCTATCTGTGCCTCCTGCTGATTGGTTTCGCCTGCAGTTCGGGGGGCGCACCGCAGCCAACCGTAGTGGCTCCAGCTCCGCTCGTAACCACGCCTGCTGCAGCCACGACAGCGATCGCCGCCGGCGATCTCAGCTTCCTCTTTCGCAAAGACGAAGCAGGCCTGCACGTGGTCGTTCGTTTCCGTGGAGAGACCTCCGGGCGCACGGAGCTGGAGCTTCCCTCCGAGTGGGGAGGGGAGACCGAGCTTTGGCGTGGAATCGAGAACCTCCGCCCGACCTCGCCGGAGACCACGCTTGTTCCGGGCGCGGCGCCACAACATCCGGTGCTCGTGCATCCACCGTCCGCGGAGCTCGAGCTCCAGTACAGCCTGCCGACCAAGCCAGTCGCTGCCGAGCTGAAAGACGGTGAGAACTATCGACCGCTCGTGCATGCCAACTGGTTTCACTTCATCGGTCACGGCCTGTTAGTCACGCCGAAGTGGGACGATGCCGAAGCGCGTTCGCTGCAGCTGCGCTGGGAGGGCCTCGCTCCTGAGGTCCATATCGCGCATAGCTTCGGCGTGGACTTGCGCGAGCAAACGCTGCGCACGACGCTGGCGAAGCTGCGCCACGCGGTGTTCGTAGGCGGTGACTTCCGGGTCTTGGTCGCCGACGTGCGCGGCAAACCGGTGAACGTCGCTATGCGCGGCGATTGGAAGTTCAGCGATGCTGAGTTCCTCGACCTCGTGCGCACGATCGTGAGCACCGAGCGAGACTTCTTCAACGATCACGACTTCGATCGATTTCTGATCACGCTGATTCCAACCGGCAGTGGCTGCTGCAGTTACGGCGGTACTGGGCTTACCGATTCGTTCGCTACCTTTATCAACTCGAACCTCGGCATCGAGGGGCGGATGAAGCATCTGCTCTCCCACGAGCTGTTTCACACCTGGAACGGTCGGCGCATTCAGCGGCAACAACCAGAGGAACTCGTCTATTGGTTCTCCGAGGGTTTTACCGACTACTTCAGCGACGCCTTGCTCTTGCGCTCCGGCCTCATCAGCTACGAGGAGGCGGTCGCGAACTACAACAAGGTGCTGCGGCTCTACTACCTCTCCCCGGTGCGCAACGTGCCCAACGAGCGCATCCGTCAAGACTTTTGGAACAACCGAGACGTTGAACGGCTGCCGTACCAACGCGGCAACATCTTGGCGCACGAGTGGAACTTCAAGATTCGAGCGGCCCACCCCGATCGCTCGCTCGACGACCTGATGCGTGCGCTGCTGAAGGACGCGATGAGCGAGGGAGCCGTGGTGTCCCCCGAGAAGATCGACGCTTTGATGTCGCAGTACCTACCGAGCGGCGTAGCGGAAGACCTCGAGCGCTACATCGATCGCGGCGAAACGCTGGTCGTTTCGGCCGGCTCGATGGGGCCATGCGCGACCCTGGTACAGGAGCAACTCGGCCCGTTCGAACTCGGCTACGACGAAGAGGCAGCCGATCGCGATGGCTTGCTGCGCGGGGTTACGAAGAACGGGCCTGCCTACCGCGCAGGTGCCCGCGAGGGGATGAAGCTCAAGCACAGCCGTTACAGCGGCGATATCACCCGCCCCGTCGAGCTAACCGTGATTGATCCGCAGGCCCGTGCTGATTCCCCAGCCCGCGTCCTTCGCTATCTGCCGCAAGGTCCCAAGCAGCCGGTGCCGCAGTTCCGAGTCGATGCCGCCAAAATCGCTGCAGGCACCCGCTGCTTCTAACGGCGAGCCTCCTCTCGCTCAGAGCCGCCCATCCACGATGCGCGTGATGATCGCGCGGTAGGCGCGCGCGAGCTGCCGATCGCGCTCGGCCCAGCTAGCTCCGCCGGTGGGGAGGTTCGCCGCGATCACGAACTCGCGACCGTAGCCGGCGACCGGCTGGGCTTCATTGTCGAGCACCGGCCAGCAGGAGTAGCCGATGTCGAGGAACTGCCCCGAGGTGCCAAGCCCCAGCTTGCTGAAGGTGCGCCATTGGCCTTGGCTGCGCTCTTCGATGTAATCGGGGTCGTGACCCACCTGATGGTAGATCGCCGTGTCGCGCGTCATGCCGCCCCAGGTGCCGTATTTCGCCGAGTCGGCGGCACCGTAGAGCAGCGTCTCGATGTCGCTCCATTGAATGCCGGGTAGCCGTTGTTCGGCCTCTTCGCGGTGGAGCACCAAACGCTTGATCGCTTCAGCGGCGGTAAAGCTGGAGAGGTTGTTGGCGGGCCCGCTGGTGGTGTCCGGCGCGATCGTCACGGCGCTGCCGTCGGCTTCGACGAAGCTGTAGCCGAGGTTCGGTGCAGCAGCGCCATAGTTGCCGCCAAACGTCTCATTCAGCGGGCGCTCGAGCCACAGATCGTGGATCAGGTCGTTGGCCCGCGCCCTTCCACCAATGTCATGAAAATAGCGCCCTAACCCGTTTGAGCTGTAAGGGTCGTAATCGTAGTTACATACGCTCGTAACCAGGTCGCCGAGCGGGTTGCTGGCGGCGTTAGCGGTGAGCCCAACCGTGTAATTGGACGCGATGCGCAGCCGCGAGGCGGCGTTCGCTGCGGCGAGGACCTTGGTCGTACTCCAAGGTTGATAGGCAATATCGTGGCTGCCGTTACTGAGGTAGCGATAATGCGGTACGCCGCCGACGCGGCGAATCAGGATCACCGTGACGAACATGCCGGCGGGAACGAAGTCGGAGAGCTCGTCGTGCACCACCACCGGCGCGCTGGAAGGCTCATACGTCACGACCGAGCCGTCGGCGCGGGTGATGGTTGCGCTGGTATCCACGCTCGGGCAGATCAGGTCGCGATCCTCGTAGCTTGGGAAGCGTTTGGCACCGCAGGTATCGTCGAGAAATTGGAAGTAGTCGGCGGGCACGGGGTTCGCGCAAAGCGCAGGCGGCTCCGGATCGAGCTCCGGAATCGGCGCCGGAATGAAGCTTCCGCCTTCACCGCCTGCGCCGCTCGCGGCTTGTGCCCCCTGGCCGTTGCCGCCACCCGCTGTGCCACCGCCAGCCGAACCACCGCCTGCGGCGCCGATCCCACCGCTGCCTCCGACGGCCGCGCCTCCAGCAGAGGATGCGCCGGTTGCGCCTGCACCATCAACGGTTTCGGCGTCCCCGCAGGCGACCAGAGAGAGCGTGAGGTACGTGCCGAGCCTTGCCAGCGTCGAAGGAAGCACAGCTTTCATGCGCTGATGCTGGCGTGGTGTGGAGCCGGCTGCAAGGGATCTGCGTCTCAACGAGCGCGGCTGCGCGCCTTGGGCTTCGCTCGTTCGGCCTCGCGCTCGAGGCGGCGCGCGGCTTGCGGCGCCATGCCCTGCAGATCGCTCGCTGAATGGCCTTCGAGCCAGGCGGCGAACCAATCCTCGAGCGAGTCGCTCTCACGGCGAAAAAGCAGAGGTGAACCGCGCGTCAGAAACGGCGCGTAGGCGGGGATGCGCGTCGCGTCGAAGGGGTCTTCCAGCGCTGGCGCTGCGACGTCCCGAAAGTGCGGGTCGAAGCGAACCACGCGCGCGCGCTTGCTGCGCAGGTCGATGCAGGAGCCGATCCCACAGCCCCACGCGTAGAAGTCGATGCAGCCCTTCGGCCAAGGATCGCTCGAGGCTGCGCGGCCCTCGCTCGTGTGCACGATCTCGGCGAGCGTGAGTGTGCCCGGCCACACGCCGTACCCGAGCGTGCCGTAGAGCCGGCGAAAGATCGCGGGCAACTTGAAGCCGAGCGCTTGCTCCGCGGCATCGAGCGCGCTCTCAGTGCAGGGCTCGCTCGAGAGCTGCCCCGCCATCTTTGCGCGAAGCCCATCGACCAGCTGCTCGACCGTGCTCGGCTCGCTCGTGCGACTCATCTGCAAACGGCTATCCCAGGCTGGTTCGCTACTCAAGGTCGGACTTGGTCCCGCGTCTCCCGCAGCGCCTGCTCCATGACGACCGTCAGCCAGCGCATGAAGGTGGCTACGCGCCGCGAGAGTTGACTGCGAACTGCGTACAATAAGTGCGCTGGCATCGGCGCAGCCTCGAACTTGGGCAGAATGCGCACGAGCTGCTTCGCTCGCAGAAGATGCTGCAAGCCGACGCTCGGCGCCTGGATGATGCCAAGCCCCGCGAGACAAGCCGCTTCGTAGGTCACTGCGCTGTTGACGCTCAAGGAACCGGCCATCTCCACGCTGCGCGTCGTGCTTCCGTCGTACACCTCGAAGCCATCGGGGCGCTGCCCGAGCACCGGCGCGTAGTGGATCAGCCGATGCGACTTCAAGTCCGCGAGCCTGCGCGGTGTACCGTGCGCACGGAGGTAGGTAGGGCTCGCGCAGTTGATGAGCTTGAACGAGCCCAGCGCTTTGGCGATCAACACGGAGTCGGAGAGCGCGCCTACCCGCAATACGCAGTCGAAGCCCTCGCGGATCAGGTCGACGCGCCGGTCCGTGCTTGAGAGCTCCAGCTCGATCTTTGGATGCGCTTTGAGGAAGTCGGGCAAACGTGGCACGACGATGTTGCGCGCGACCCCGGTGGGCATGTCGACACGGAGCCGGCCAGAGAGCTCGGCGTCAGTGCGCTGGAACATCGAAAACAGCTCCTCAACGTCGGAGACGAGCTCGCGTGAGCGGGCGTGGAAGACCCGGCCGTCTTCGGTCAGACGCACGCGTCGCGTCGTGCGCTGCAGCAGCCGTACACCAACGGCGCCCTCGAGCTCACGGACCGCAAGCGAGACCGTGGCTTTGGGCAAGCCCAGCTGCGCTGCCGCTTGCGTGAAGCTCTCGAGTTCGGCGACTCGAGCGAACACCGCCAATTGTTGAACGCGGTCCATGATTGTGCAGAAAATCTATACAGTGTTGTCAGTTAGTGTGCCTTTATTTGCCGCATGCGAGCCATTACGGTCAGCGCATGAACAAGATCGCAATCATCACTGGGGCAAGCCGTGGGCTCGGTAAGAGCGCAGCACTTTCGTTGGGGCGGCGCGGCACGGATGTGATCGTCACGTATCAAACGCGCGCGAGCGACGCCGAGGCGGTGGTGAAGGAGCTCGTCGGTATGGGGCGTAAAGCGGTCGCGTTGCAGCTCGATACTGCAGACGTGAAGTCGTTCAGCGCCTTCGCCGCAGCGGTCGAGCAGGCGCTGAAGCAGACCTTCGAGGCAGACCGCTTCGACTTCCTGGTCAACAACGCAGGCACGGGTGCTCATCAGTCTTTCATGGAGACGACGGAAGAGTCTTTTGACCACCTGATGAACATCCACCTCAAGGGCGTCTTCTTCCTAACGCAGAAGCTGCTGCCCCTGATGCGCGACGGTGGACGCGTTCTGAACCTTTCGACCGGCCTCACGCGCTTCGCGCTACCTGGCTATGCGGCCTATGCGTCGATGAAAGGCGCCGTCGAGGTGCTCACGCGTTACCTGGCGAAGGAGCTCGGTCCGCGCAAGATCGCTGTGAACGTGCTCGCTCCCGGTGCGATCGAGACCGACTTCGGCGGCGGCGCCGTCCGCGATAACGCGCAGCTGAATGCGTTTGTCGCCTCGCAGACCGCGCTTGGTCGAGTGGGCCTACCGGAGGACATCGGGGACGTCGTGGCCTCGCTCCTGAGCGATGACCAGCGCTGGGTGAATGCCCAACGCATCGAGGCCTCCGGCGGCATGTTCCTCTAACCGCGCCGAAGAAGCGCGGGTTAGCTTGCAACTGGGAACCACAACCTGAAGCTGGTTCCTTGCCCTTCGCTTGATTCGACCTCGATCGTCCCACCGCTCTGCGTCACGATGCCGTGTACGACCGCGAGCCCCAAGCCGGTGCCGCGCCCCTCAGCTTTGGTCGTGAAAAACGGCTCAAAATATGTTCGCGAATCTCGCTTGGGATGCCCGAGCCGGTGTCGCGAACCGAGAGCACCACGTAGCTTCCCGGCCCAGGTTCCTGCGGGCGCTCGGTATCCTTGGAAACTGCGGCCGTCGCGATCTCGAGGCTGCCGCCGCGAGGCATGGCGTCGCGCGCGTTCACGGCCAGGTTCATCAACACTTGCCCGAGCTGGCCTGGATCGATGTTGACCTTGCTCAAACTGGGCTCGAGCCGCGTCGTCAGCTGAATATGCTCACCGATCATCCGCCGCAGCATCTTCTCGGTTTCGCGGACGGTGGCGTTCAGGTCGAGTGCGCGCGGCTCGAGCACGCTACGCCTGCTGAACGTAAGTAGTTGTTGGGTTTGAGCCGCGGCCCGTTTACCCGCCTCGTGGACGGCCTCGAGCGAGGCGAGCAAGGGGTGGTCGGCCTCGAGCGACGACAACATCAGCTCGGTCTCGCCGATGATCACCGTCAACAGGTTGTTGAAGTCATGCGCGACGCCACCGGCGAGTTGACCAAACGCCTCCATCTTGTGCGCCTGTCGGAACTGCTCCTCGAGCCGCTTGCGCTCGGTCAGGTCATGCAGGATGAACAGCACGCTGGTCGTGCCATCGCTGGTCATGGGGGACGCCACGACCGAAACCACCCTGCGGCTGCCGTCGAGGCGAACGATGCTCTCTTCTACCGCGGGAACGGCCTCTCCCGTGCTCAGCATGGTGGCGATTCGCTCACGGACGCTCGCGTGATGCGCCTGCTCGATGATCTCGTACGGATCCAGCCCCAATAACTGCTCCGCCGACGTGGCTCCTATCAAGCGCACGAAGGCCGCGTTGCAAAAGCTGATCTTGCCCTCCGTGTTGACGAACACGGCGTCCGGCAGCAAGTCGACCAACTGCCGATAGCGCTGTTCACTGGTGCGCACCTTTTGTTCGGCTAGACGGCGCGCGCTGATGTCGGTGATCACGCCGTTCCAGGTCACGCCGCCACTTTCATCGCGGATCGGTCGCGTATGGCCCTCGACCCAGATCTCCCCGCGCAGCGGATTGCGCACGCGATATTCGCCACGCCAGGGCGTCAGCGTTTGGGCTGACTCTTCGACGCGTGCGCGCACTCGCGGCAGATCCTCAGGGTGGATCAGCGAAAGGGCTTGTTCGGCGTCGCGCTGGATCGTCTCGAGCGGCAAGCCGAACAGGTTGGCCAGCGCGTCGGTTGCGTACGGGAACGAGGCCACCCCGTCAGCCGCTCGTCGGAAAGAGCACACTGCGCTTGGGCTGCTTGCAGCGATGCCGGCAATTCTGTCGCGTTCTGCAGCGAGCTCACGCTCAACCCGCTTGCGCTCGCTGATGTCGAGCACGAAGCCGTGCCACACCGTGGCCCCGTCCGGTTCACGAAGTGGTCCGGAGATAGCCTCCACCCAGATCTCCCCGCGCTCGGGGTGGTTGATGCGGTACTCAAAGCGCAGCGGTGTGAGATCCCGAGCCGAGAGCGCCATGGCCTTCTTGAGCACGAGCAGATCCTCGGGGTGCACTCGTTCGACCGCGAGGCTTGAATCCTCCAGCAGCTGCTCCGGCGTGGCGCCAAACAGCTCAATGAGCGACGAGGTCGCGTACGGGATCTCGAACGCACCATCCGCTCGCAGACGATAGGAAGCGAAGGCGCCCGGAACGACCGCCGCCATCGTAGCGAAGCGCTTGCGCAGCGCGAGCAGCGCCTCGGCCTCGGCACGATCCAACGCGACCTTGTCGTCCCCTGCCCCCACGTCTCACGCCCCCTGACGATGACCCCACGATCGCACGATCCCTACGAATCGTCGCGCGAGATCGCCATCCGCGGCGCTTCGCGGTCAACAGAGCACGAACCCAAGCGGAGTTGTGCTTTCGAAGAGAGCGCATCACAGCCTGAACGTCAGTGTTTCTGCGTAGTTCAAGCGGAGTTGAGTTGGGCCGCAAGCTCGACCACGGTGGTGCCGTGCCCATGACTCGCTCGCCAGTGTCTGTTTCCCGTCGTGCGCTCTTGCAAGGCCTGCTGACGGTTCCCACCGCACTGGCGCTTGGAGGTTGTCAACAACTCCTTGGCCTCAGCGGTAACAAGCAAGTCAACGCGAAGGAGCCAGAACTGCAGCCTGAGAAGCCCGCGGAGGCGCTGGTGTTTGGCGCTATGGAGATCGTTCCAGCTCCGCCATCAACGACGCTGCCTGTCGCAATCAAGGTCCAGATCCCTCGTCGCTCCGGGTATCTGCCATACCAGGGCCTCGCGATTGAGTCGCACCAGGAGGGGAAGATCGTTGGTCGCGAGCTGGCGGGCAACGAAGGGATCGGCCTATTCGGGGCCAGGGTGCAGTTGTCGAAGGAAGGCCCGCAGACGCTCAAGGCGGTGGCCGAAGGTAAAGTGCATGCAGCGATCCAGATCCAGGTCGCCAAGACACCGGCGGTTGGTGGTGCGATGTTCGGCGCCGTTGTACCAGTTGAACTGGCCTCGTTTCGCAAAACAGCCTTCTCCTCCGCTCCGGTTCCCGAGCTACACATTACTCGTTGGCGCGCGCTCGATCGTGATCCCGCAGTGATCATCGAGTGGCGACGTGGCGGAGCCACGGTATTTCGCGAGCAGGCTCGTAAGAGCTTTGGCTTCCGCAGCATGCTGGAGACAGCCTCCTTTCTCCCTCAGTTTCGTCCCAAAGATTTGCGCGCCTGGCAGCGCGAGCCCGTGGTCGTCACCGCACCGGAAGGCTGGGATCCGAAGGGAGAGTGGGAGGTGATTCTGCATGAGCAGCACCAGCCGAGCGTGCGCATCGTGCCCACGGGTCCCGGCGAGGAGGGCAGCCTCGTGCTCCGTCGTGTCAGCGCCACCGAGATCGAAACCCCGCCAGCGACCATCAAGGCGCTTGCCGCGATCCCAGGCCTCAAGCCAGCCGAAGGAGAGGACGCGCCGGTGACGCCTGCGGAGGTCCGCGCACTCACGCGCTCTGTCGAGCTGTTCAAGCTTCGCGAGAAGCTCTCGTTGCTGCACAGTAGCGGCCGCAGCCATCAGCCCGTCGAATGGATCGACGGAGAGAGCCCAACGGCCCACTGGCAACGTCAGCGCGCCGCCAACGCCGCCGTGGACCGCGAAGCCAACGGCTTGGCCAAGAACGACCTGCGTGTCCGCGCCGATATCTTCGCGAAGATGAAGCCGCTCATCAAACAGTTCGGCGGTCAGTGGACGCCGGAAGAGACGCCGTCCTAGGCAGCCAACGAGGAGCGGAGGGAATTCGGTCTGCGGCCCTCGGCTAGACGAGCTTCTGCAATTGGATCCGGTGTGTAAGTCCAAGCTTCGCCAATCCGGAATGAATCTGGGTACTGACCGCTGCGATCGAAAGACCTAGTTCGCTCGCGATCACCTTCAAAGGTAGTCCTCGCCGCGCTCGGTCGAGTGCGGCCACCTCAGCGCGTGAGAGCCGTGGCTCGTCTTCATTCGAGCGGCGAATGAGCAGATAGCGCCTTCCGTCCTTCTCTTCGATCTCGGCCACAGACCAGCCGCCGCGCCAGAGTTCGTCCCATAGTCGCTCGCCCTCCTCGCTCGCGACGCGACGCTGTAACTCCTGTGCGCCCTGCCGTGCAAGGTCTGGTACGAGCCGAGCGAGGCTGTCAAAGGTGGCGGCGCTCCCGGACGCTCGGCCGCGCGCATCAATCAGCGCAGCCGACTTGTCCCACGCTGGCCCTACTCTCGAGGCGAACCCTCCCAAAATGTGCCGTTGCAGCCTCATTCGCTCGCGCGCCTGCAACGGGCCACGGTCGTCGCCTCGCAACGGCACGCATACAGTGAGTCGAAACGAGCGGGACACTGCGTGAATTCCGAAGTCGTCATCAAAGCCCGGAAGAAAGCGTCGAACCACCGAGGATGGATTCTCCACTGCGCCAATCAGCCGCTTGACCTGAGTTGTGCCGCGACTAACCCGCGTCGTTCGATAAACCAACCCGAAAAGCTTCTCGTGAGAAAGAGGATAGATGCCCTGGGCGACACGGGTAATTGAACTAGGCACATCCCAGCTGGCAGCGGGTGTCAGCAGCTTTGAAGGGTCCTCCAGATGGACCACGGAGAAGTCGGCTCGGTTCCCCACACCAAGTAGCACGGGCTGACCAATCAACTTTCCGAGCGCGAGCGTCAGCTGTCCATTCCACGCGGCGAGTTCATTGGGCCCGTGGTGACAGAGCCCTAATACATTGTCGAGACCTCGCACTGAGCAAGCCTAATGTCCTGCAATAGTGTCAGCTATGGTCATTTATTCGCTTCGCGATGCGCAACCGAAGTGAATTTGCCGGAATGGTGGTTGGCGCTGTGACTGTGAGTACCGCACTAGCGGACACAGGGGCGACTTGGCAGCCGATACCGCAGGAGTTTCCTCCCTCATACGATACGGAGAACGCAGCGGGGCCTCGCGAGTTCACTACCTCGGCTAGCTCGGTCTGGCAAAACACGACCTCCACACTCGCGCCGACGTCTTCGCGAAGATGAAGCAGCTCATTAAAGAGTTCGGCGGCGAGTGGACGCCGGAAGAGACGCGCTCCTGAGTCAACTGCCAGCTTGCTGGACAGGGGTCGGAGTGAGCGTGAAAAGTATGCTATCGCAGCTAGTAAGCTAGCTGCGAAGCTGCATCCGATCCGTTCGAGACATCGTTAACGCTCGGACTTAGAGACGTCACAGCACAATCGCGGCAATGGTCTGGGTTATGGAAGATTCACCTAGCAGGGTCTGATAGCCCGCTTCGCCGTTGCGGACTTGTACTTGATAGGTGTGTGCCCCAGGGCCAGGGTTGTCGATGAACGTGAACGACGTTGGTATATTGTCCAAAGCGGAGTTGGCGCCTACCTGAAAGCCCCAGGTCGGGTGCCCAAGGTTCACTCCGTTTCGGGTTACCGTAACTGCTGCCCAGCGCTCATACGCTGCTGGTTTGACCCCCCCTTGGGGATTGAGGTTTAGGCTGACCGCAACCAGAACTGGTCCGTCGCTGGTGACGGTCGCGTCAAGCCCGGGGACGTCGGTATACTCAATGGAGGAGATTAAGAACTCCGCGCTCGTGGTTCCCGTGTCAAACGGCGCAATCGCAGACTCCAGCGCTGCAACGCGGCTCTCGAGGTCAGTAAAGTCGGAGGACTGCGCAACGAGTCTTTGCTCGAGATCAGCAAAGTTTGTGTTCAGCTTGGCGGCGGTCAGCGTCTCGCCCGCTGTGAACGGGGGGACGTCGGCGAAGGCTACACTTGCAACCAGGGCCAAAGCCATCCCGAGGATGGCGCCGCCGAGCCGCCTCTCCCGCTGGCTTAGTTTGATGTCGATGACCGCGATTCTGAATTCCATGTAGGCCTATCTTTCAGTTGCTTGTGGTTGGAGAGAACGTCGCGGTGAGCGAGACTCCGTTGCCGGCAAATGCGCCAGCGCCAGCGCCTGCCTGCCAGGAGCAAACGAGAAAGTACTCATGACTACCTGCGGCGTTTACGTCGTATACGGCTGCTGCTGAGACTGGCCAGTGAATCCCCTCGGCTCCGCCTGGCAAGCTGGGCACACTTCGATGGATGTCGTAGCGCGATACCGCCGTCGGGCAGCTGCCCTGCGATTCAGAGATGCAGCACGCCATCTGGTCGGAGGTGCCGGCCACGTGATCCAAGAACCCGACCGAGCCGCCAACCGCGGACACAGCCATCTTTCCGGGGCCGGGGGTACTAACGACAATGCTGCCCACCGCAACGGGGTTGTTCTTGATCGCGAGAGAGGCCTGCGCGGTTATCGTCACGTTCTCAACGATCGCGGACCCCTCGAGTGCGGACAGCCGCGCATCGTTGTCGGCAGCGGTTAGATCGAGCGCCTCGATCCGCGCATTGAGGTCATCGAAGTTTGCATTGAGCTTTGCCGCGGTGAGCGTCTCACCCGCGACAAAAGCCTCCGGTGCGGCGTAGACCAGGCCGGCGCTCCCAGTTGCGAGGAGCACCGGCAGAATGAGCGTCAGCATCTTTTGTCGCGTTGATAGAGTTAACTCAAGGTCGATATGAATTCGCATGTCTTCTCCGTTCTTTCGATTGAGAGATGTTGCTCGGTTGGTGGTGGCTATAAAGCAATGTAAATATAAAAGTGTATGTCACCACTACTGGAGTTTGCAGTTGTCAATTTGTGAAGTGCCGAGCACACAGAACCCTGTTGGGCCAGCGCCAGAGCCGCCAGCGCCGCCAGCCCCGGAGGCTCCAGCTCCCGAGGCGCCGGCTCCGGTGGCCCCACTACCGCCGCCGCCGTTTGTTGTTGCAGAGGCTCCAGATCCACCCGCGCCGCCATCGGAGGCGCTCGTGACTGGATCTGGACAAGCTGCGAGCGAAAGAGCTGCGCCGACTAGAAAGATGTTCTTTGATGGTCGATACATGACGGTCCTTTCTGAGAAAAAGGCTATCTAAGCAGTTGTGAAGCTACCGCTGTGTCGTGAGACGGTTTGGTTGTCTTGAGCCAATTCAATGGCGCTAATGGTGAATAGTTAGTGGTAAATGGTATTAATGGGGTGTGCGCGACCAGCTAACGTACTGGCCACCTGCTAGAGGCCAATGCCAGGACCAATCGGTTGAGAACGCGCCGTTGTCAGAAGGCCCCGCGCAGCCACAACGAGGCAGGACCAACGTCGAGCACGAGGCTCACTTCAGGCTGGTCCACTATCGCAGGAGTTTCCCCTTCGGGCGCTGCGACGATCATGATCAGACCAGCGACGGTGGCAGCGCCGCCGAGCCCCGTAAGCACCCAGCCAGCGATGGCGGCGTTCTGGGCAGCCAAGTTGGCGTCACTCAGGATGGTCCGATCTTTGTCGGTATTGTCAGGATCAAAGTACTCTTCTTCATACTGCTGAGCTTTGGCGGTGCGCTCGACGCCCACAGCGATCCCAACGCCAGCGAGCGCAAGCCCAACTGAGCCGATAACGATTCCGCCGATACGCACGGGATGCATGCCCGAGGAGGTGTCACCGGAGGGCTCCAAACCAACCACCGGATCCACCGGTGGCTCGCTTGACGGGCCTGGTCCGCCAGGTGCGGGCGCAGCCTCGAACGCGAGCGTGAGCTGCGCCTTGCCGCCTTCCTCTGGCACCTTGACCGACTGCGTGAACGGCCTCTTTCCCGTCGCGTCAGCGACAATGGTGTATTGCCCACCGTCCACCGGAACCGCCACGTTGAAAAGCGAGGCCGTAACGACGAGTCCGCCCCGCATGACCGCAAGGTCAGGCAGGCTGGCGACATCGGGTGGAACCACGATCGTCAGCGTCGAGAGCCTGGGCGCCAGCGCCGCGGCCTTCTCTGCCGCGTCCTTTGCGCGATCGGGTTGGTTGGCGAGTGACGCCATCGAGGCGATTTGTCCGTACGTGGTGTGAGCGCTCGCGAGCTTGCCCTGCCCAACATAACAATCTGCCAAGGTCATCCGCGCACCAATGCCATTGGGTTGCAGCTTGACGACTTCCTCGAACTTTGGGCACGCCGCGTTGAAGTCACGCTTGGTGATCAGCTCGCTTCCTTGCGCGTAGATCAATTCTGCGGCTGCACGCTTCTCCGCTTCGGTAGCCTCTCCTCCCGCGTAGGCTGCTCGTGGGCCGAGTGCGAGCGCGACGCTGCAGAGGAGCATTTTGTTCATCTGTTCCGATCGCATCAGTCGATCCCTGGGGGCTTGTATCCCGTTGTTGTTGGCCGCGCGGTGGTGACCGAGTTCTCGAGCGGTCTCTCAGTCGCGGCGGGCTTGCTGGTCTTGGCTGCAGGCGCAGAAGTAGACGGAGCCGTAGTTGGCGTCGGAGTGGGCTTTGTCGTGATCGCGGGTTCAACAGTTACGGTTGGTGCGCCGCTCGCGCTTGGCGCGACTGCCACGCTCGGTGAACCGGAAAGGGAGCCGGTGGTCTGCGTAGGTTCTGTGGTCCCGGCCGTGGGGCTCACTGAAACCTGATTGGCCGTGGTCGTTTGATCTGAGCCCGAGCCGGGCGAACGGGTAGAGAGCCAGAGCCCGCCAGGAATGATCAACCCCGCACAAGCCAATACGGCGTACAGCAAGCCGGATGACTTGTTGCGAGGCGGGGGCGGGACCGGATCGCTCGCTACGCCGACGGTCGTTGTCGATGCCGTGGAGACACTCGGCACGCCGAGCGAGATGCGCGTACCACTCTTCGCTGGCGCTTGCGGCTTGCCTGTATCAACGGGCAGCTGACCTTCCGGTAGAATCGTCGTTGGCATCGCGAGCCGCGGATTGGAGCCCCCGACGTCAGGGCTCGATTGGTTTTTAAGCGGTGGCTGCGATGGGTACGGTGACGGCACCGGAGTGTTCCCCGGCATGAGCGGGGTGGGCGGCTGAAAGGTTGGCGGTGGGATCGGTGCCGTAACGGGCGCATCGTCGAACTTCGCGCTCGCAAGGAAGGCTCGGAGCGCCGCGGACAGTTCGTCCACGGTCGAATACCTCTTGTCCCGATCCTTCTCCAGGCAGCGCATGATGATCTCCTCGAGTTCATCGGGGAGATCGGCCCGCAGACTCTTCGGGCGGACTGCCGGCTGACTCATGACGTGCGCGCAGATCTGCGTGGTGTTCTCACCACTGAAGGGGGGAGCGGCCGTCAGCAGCTCGAAGAGCACTACGCCGAGTGCCCAAACATCCGTCCGTACATCGACATCACGGGTCGAAAGCATTTGCTCAGGCGACATGTACTCGACCGAGCCCATGACCAGCGTCGTTCGCGTGACGCTTGGCTCCGACCCTCCAGGGCCCGAGAGCTTCGAGATTCCGAAGTCGAGCACCTTCACTCGCTCCTCGCCGCGCGCATCCGCGGTTACGAACAAGTTTGCGGGCTTGACGTCACGGTGAATCACGCCCGCGGCGTGCGCAAGCGCGACCCCACTGCAGGCTTGAAGCACATACCCGATCGCCTGCTTCGTAGGCAGTGGCGTCTGGCTGCGGCGTACGTACGAGAGGTCTTGCCCGTCGAGGTACTCCATGACGAGGAACGGTGTGCCGTCTTCGAGCCGGTCGACGTCGAAGACACGCGCGACATGGTCTCCCTCGATGCGCGACGCAGCACGGCCCTCACGAACGAAGCGCTCCACGAGCTCCGTGTTGCTATGCAGCTCGGCGTGCAGGATCTTGATCGCCACGCGCCGCTCGAGGTCGAGGTGCATCGCCTCGACGACAACACCCATCCCGCCATGGCCCAGCACCTTTGCTACACGGTATTTGCCACGCAGTAGCATTCCAGGTGCAAAGGAGATAGCTGTGCTCGCCGAGCTCATAGATAGCGAAAATTCTCCACCGAACGGATGGGGCGACTATGCCCATTCATTCCGCATGGCCCGGTTGCATTGTGCGGCCAAGAGGTAGCAAAAGCTTCGAGTATGAATTGCATACTTGCGGCGGTTTGATGCGATTCCATAGTACAATTGCTTATTAGGGTGGGTGTTTGAAGGGCAATTCGTCTCCATCCAGTCGACCAGAGATTCCTGGTTTAGAATGTCCACGCTGATAGGGGCAGGTAAACGCAAGCGCGCCGAATTGGCTATGAGTAGTTATTCAGTAGTCTCTTTGAATAAATGACTACGGGTTCGCCGCTACGAGCGCTTGGGTTCTGAAGAAATGACTATGGTGTTCCCTGGCGAGCCCGCTAACGTGCTGTGTTGCTTCGGTTTTGGAGGTGTGCTTGAAGATTGGGCGGACCACGTTGGAGGCGTGCCATGCTGGGCCCTCCAAGTTGAACGATTGGCTCAGACTGGTTAGGCCCCTGATCTCGAGGGACCTTGGGCACACGGTTGCGTTCGGCGTGGCGAGCCTCCAGTCACAAGACTTGCTAGATCTGGTTGATCCTGAAGGTATAACGGGTCGGACATTCGGGGACGGTCGAGCCACACGAGAGCAGCGTGGTGCATTCAATAGTTACTTTGAAAGGGTAGGGGCCTTGACGCGCATGAGCGCGCCATCCGCCTTCCGACTCTTCTATCAACCCTTTCGGGTTACTACCGCCGACACACTTGTTGGGGCGAGGGTAAATGTGGCTCAGCTCGCGGGCGCGTTCCTAGCGCCTGGATTTGTCGACATCGGTTGCATTCGTGCCGACGGGCATGGATATTCGCTTACCGCCGTCGCTCCGCTGCGTGCGGCTCAGTCACTGCCGTTCAAAGATCGGGGGCTTCTCCGGCTACAGCGTCATCTCGCTGGGGCGTTTGCAAAACGAGTACGACCGGCGTGGGAGCGGTCGGCGGTGGTGCTCGACGCGTCGGGCGCAGTCGTGCATTGCGATGTAAAGAGAGCTCCACCGCAGCTGCATGAGCTGCGTTCGTTGGTCGCGCGGGAACTTGATCAGCGGCCGGAGCCGGATGAGCGGGCAGAGCTCGTGTGGGATGAACTGTGGCGGGGCGGCTGGACGGTAGCGCGGGTGGACGATGCGGACGGCCGCCGCTACCTCACGTTGCGCCGTGCGCGAGCCAATCAGCCAACGTTAACGACATCCGAGCGTGCTGTATTGGCGCTGGCTCGGGAAGGGCGCTCGATCAAGTGGATCGCGGCGGAGTTCGGTATCTCTAACGCTGGCGTAAGCATGCAACTGCAGTCCGGGCTACGCAAGCTCGGCCTCAAGCATCGCTTGGAGCTGGAGCGACTGCGATGAAGTTTGAGTTAGCGGAGGAGCGACGATGAAGATAGGGCGGACCACGTTGGAGGCGGTACACGGGGGGCCAGCCGAACTCGAAGCCTGGTTGGCAACGCTGACGCCGCAGCTGACGCAAGAGCTTGGTCATCCGGTAGTAACCGCCGTTGTCGACGCCACGGCTTTGGAGGTTCACAAACTAGAGGACCCTCAAGGGCTTATGCAATTCAAGCGGATCGCAGCGCCGCTTAAGGTTCAGACGGCTCGTTGGGGGGTCCGGCGCGACTTCCTGGAGCAAGTCGCACGGCCTTACACTATGAGCGGCCCATCGATGTTTAGGCTCTTTTATTCACCATTCCGAATAAGTACGGCTGAGTCGCTTGTGGGTAAAAAGATAGATGTAGCCAAGCTGGTGCCGCAGTTTGCGCCTGGCTTTGTTGATCTCGGGTGTATGCGTGCAGATGCGGGAAAAGTATCGCTAACCTGCGTTGTTCCGCTCCAGACCGGCCAGTCGCTACCAATCAAAGACCGAGGGCTTCTCCGGCTGCAGCGGCATCTTGCAGGGGCGTTTGCAAAGCGGGTTCGGCCGGCATGGGAGCAATCGGCGGCGGTATTCGATGCGTCGGGCGGAGTCGTGCATAGCGATGTAAAGCGTGCGCTACCCCAGTTGCGTGAGCTGCGTTCGTTGGTCGCGCGGGAACTGGATCAGCGGCGGGAGCCGGACGAGCAGGCCGAGCTCGTGTGGGATGAACTGTGGAAGAGCGGCTGGACGGTCGCGCGTGGACGACGCGGACGGGCGCCGCTACCTGACGCTGCGCCGTTCGCGAGCTAATCAGCCAACGTTAACGACCTCCGAGCGTGCTGTATTGGCGCTGGCTCGGGAAGGGCGATCGATCAAGTGGATCGCCGCGGAGCTCGGTATCTCCAGCGCAGGCGCTAGCACGCAATTGCAGTCTGGTTTGCATAAGCTCGGCCTCGAGCATCGGCTCGAACTCCTGCGCCTGCGCTGACGGTTGCCCGTAAGCTTCACGGTCAATTGAGCGCCGTGACGATCGAACGCCTTGCGCGTGCGGTTGCGCTGGCGTGGGCACGAAGGGCTTGGGTACCCTCAACGTAACTTTAGCGCCGAAATGCGGTTGAGCGGCGCCAGCACGACACCGGAGTTGGGCGGCCCTATGGTCAAGGTCGAACTGCCATTTCGGAAGCCTTTGGCGCGCATGACCGTGGGCACCGCAACCGTTACCACCGCGCTGGCCGAGGTCGGCGCCGCCAAACAGGTTTGCCCTGCGCCACAGAAGTTGCCGCCGTTGAGGGCAACGGAGGTTCCGACAGGGCCCTTAGAGTTAGCAACCTCGGCGGCGGCCGTCTGGTTCCACAAGCCGAGCTGAACTTGATCCGAATTGCCACTGGTGTACATCGTCGCGCCGCTCTCTACCAGCCATGTTCCTGGCTGCAGAGTGAGCTCCATCGCGTCGTAAACGAGGTCGGTAGCGAAAGCGCCCGTCTGCGCGACGTTGCTTGTTGACACAAGGAAGGTCGGCGCAGCCTCCAGCGTAGCGATCGCCATCTCCGCGTCGGTCAAGCGGGTATCGAGCTCGGCTGCGTCTGTGGACTGCGCCGTCAACCGCTCATCCAAGTCCGCGAAGTTCGCGTTCAGCTTCGCCGCTGTGAGCGTCTCACCGGCTGCGAACGGGACCACTTCAGCGAGCGCAACACTGGTCACGAGGGCGCTAGCCAATGCCAATGCTACAGCCCCAACACGCTTCTCGCGCCGGGTAAGTTCAAGGTCGAGCACTACTATCTTGAGTTTCATGAAATCTCCTATAGAAGAACGCAGTTGTCGAACTGAAACGGGTTGAGGACGCAAGGCACCCGGCTGAGCCCCGCCGGCATTGGCGCCTGCGCCGGAGGCGCTGCTTCCGCTGCGGCCGCCGCTTCGTCTCGTCCGGCCTAAAAACCTCGTCTGCGGACGAAAGCGAGGCGCCAGGCCAGGCGAGTTACCCGCCGGGGATCATCTTGCAATTGCTCGTGGGCGACCCTGTCGGTTTCGACACGCCTCCCTCTTCATTGACACTGCTATCGGAATAGTTGACTACCGCTGCGGCGCCGAGGTCTTTGGGGATAACGTACTCCGACCCTCCCTTCACTGAAACCAACGCGCTCCCCGTAATCCAGGTGAAAAAGTGGTGCTCGCCGTTCGACCCCAACCAATGGTTGGTCGTGAGGGCGAGATCGCCATTGCGAAAGCGAGCGAGCAGAGCAGGTCTGCCCTGGTGGTCAACTAGCTTGTAGCTCGCACCGTCGCTACTACCATTCATTGCGGGGCAGTCAGGGATCGTCCAGGTTGCCTTCGCCGCAGGCGAATAGTCCGAGGGTACCTCGGTCTGTCCATGCCAGGTAAATGCAGGTCCGCAGGCCGGACCTCCGAGCAGTATCGTCGCGACCAAGGCGGTCCGACCCAGGACGGATGGGAAGAAAGGGGTATGGTGTTCACAGCTCTTCATGCCAATTCTCCATTGTCTACCGACTAGTGTGAGCGACTAGTCATCGCACAGGGCCGATGGCCCCCCCCCGCAGAAGATCAATGCGACCTGCGACTCGGCAGCGTCTTTGCGGGTTGAGTCACCATTGCAAGGAATCATGGTTAGAGAATTGCGTCTGTAGTCAATTGTTAAGTGTCAATGTCTCTAGGTTTTATTGTTGATGTGTGGAGGTGGTCAATCAAATGCAAGCGCTAGGCTTGGGCTATGAGCCATTTAGGGCTTTTTTAAAATAAATGACTATGCGCGAGGCTTAGTTAGCGGTTGATCCGTCGCCGTGGTCTTGAAACAATGACTATAGTTTCCGCCTGTGGGCGCGATAACGTTCTGTCTTGCTTCAGTTTGGGAGGTGAGCTTGAAGATTGGGCGGACCACATTGGAGGCATGCCACGCGGGGCCAGCGCGCATGAACGGGTGGCTGGAAACCCTTGCGCCGCTGTTGAGCAGAGACCTCGGCCATCAGGTGGTGGCCTGCGTGGTGAACGTCAACGCCTTCGAGTTGCACGCTGTAAGCGATCCCGAGCGGTTGGTGGATTGGGCGAGCTTTGCAGTTCGGACGAAAGCGCGCAGTAGGCACCTGTCGATGCGTCAGGACTTTCTCGAAGAGGTCGGTCGCCCTTCGCTAATCACCGGGGCATCAGTATTTAAGCTACTGTTCCAGCCGCGCCGACCGAGCACGCTCGTTTCACAGTGTGGGCGTGCCTTTGACGCGTCGGCGATGATTTCAAAGATTGCACCGGGATGGGCAGACTTCGGGTGTATTCGGGCTGACGCTGGCGGTTTGGCTCTAACCAGTTATCTGGCACTGCGGCCTGGCCAGTCGCTACCAACCAAAGACCGAGGGCTTCTCCGGCTGCAGCGGCATCTTGCCGGGGCGTTTGCAAAGCGGGTTCGGCCGGCCTGGAAGCGCTCCGCGGTGGTGTTCGATGCGTCGGGCAGAGTCGTGCATAGCGATGTAAAACGTGCGCCACCCCATTTGCGTGAGTTGCGTTCGTTGGTCGCGCGGGAACTGGATCAGCGGTCGGAGCCAGACGAGCAGGCCGAGCTCGTGTGGGATGAACTGTGGGAGAGCGGTTGGACGGTGGCGCGCGTGGACGACGCGGACGGCCGCCGCTACCTGACGCTGCGCCGGGCGCCAGCGGACCAGCCAACGCTAACAACCTCTGAGCGTGCTGTATTGGCGTTGGCGCGGGAAGGGCGCTCGATCAAGTGGATAGCTGCGGAACTCGGTATCTCCAGCGCAGGCGCGAGCACGCAATTGCAGTCTGGGCTGCGCAAGCTCGGCCTCGAGCACCGGCTCGAGCTTTCGCGGTTGCGCTAGCGAGGATGAGGCATTCGACATTCGGCCGCCTCATCCTTCGCGTAGCCGCAGCAACCGCTGAAACGCTCAGTCGTCGTCCCCGTTGCAGCGATGCTTCTTCTTCTTCTTTCCGCACGACGAGGCAGCGGCGCTCGTCTCGATAGCGCGTGCCTCCGTGGCGGTGATGAGATGCGCTTGTTTGAGCTGCTTGCTTACCTTCGCTACGCACTTAACGTAGGCCCCGTGATTCTTCCAAGCGTTGTCGCAAGGACACTGTTGCATAACTGAGCAACCATTCGAGAGAACGGTCTCTCCAGTGGGCGTGCCAAGGCAGACATCTTGAGCGTCGACGATGCCATCATTGTCGTCGTCGGAGTCGCACGCATTCCCATGGCCATTGGCATCGGTATCGGACTGGTCTGCGTTGGCGTCGAGTGGACAGTTGTCCTGGGCATCGGGGACGCCGTCATCGTCGTTGTCCACTTCGCAGCCATCCCCAACTCCATCTCCGTCGGCATCGGATTGATTCTCGTTCGACAGGCCGGGGCAGTTATCTAGAGTTTCACACACGCCATCACCATCAGCGTCATTGGCAACGTCGATAGGGCACGGATCGACGTTGCCACAGACGCCGTCGCCGTCGATGTCGTCGAGCGGGTCGAGCGGACAGAGATCGACATCAGCGCATGCCCCGTCCCCGTCGGCGTCGTTGTCAATGTCGACTGGGCACGGGTCTTCGTCGGAGCAGAGGGAATCACCATCTGCATCATTGGCGGCATCGTTCGGGCAAACATCGCATGCGTCCGCAACACCATCGCCGTCGTCATCGAGCGCGTCGTTTCCCCCGAGGCATGCATCAAGATTGCCGCAGATTCCATCACCGTCGGCGTCGTTTGCAGGGTCGTTGGGACAGGTATCCAGGTCAGCGCATACGCCGTCCGCGTCCATGTCGTTGAGGGGATCGAGTGGGCAGAAATCCGCTTCAGCACAGATGCCGTCGGCGTCCGCGTCGTCCACGAAGTCGAGCGGGCAAACGTCAATAGAGTCACATAAGCCGTCGCCGTCCGAGTCATTGTAGAAGTCGAGCGGGCAGGCGTCGCAGCCATCAGCGGAGCCATCGCTATCGGTGTCCAGTGCGTCGTTGGCGCCGGGACACGCATCGATAGCGTCCGGAACCCCGTCACCATCAGCATCAGCTTGTGGCGGCGCTGAACACTCATCGTTCACATCCAAGGGACATGGATCGCAGCCATCGGGTACACCGTCGTCGTCTGCGTCGAGCCCGTCAGCCGTAGGGGAGGGCAAGAAAATGAGATTGTAGGGATCGGCGAACGGCGGAGGGGGGCCTGGGCAAATATCGAGTCTATCAATCACACCATCCCGGTCGGTGTCGGGGGCAATCCGAACCCCCATCGCTGGGTATGGGTAGCAGCCAGCTACAGGGTTATCGTTGCCCTCAACGCCAAAGACGCGCACTGCATCGGTAGCTCACTGAACCGCATTGTGAGCTGCGTGCATTCCTCGTGATAAACAGGCCCACAGATCGCCGTCGAGAGGTTACAGGTTAACCCCGTGTAGAACGGCGGTTGCGGCTCTGGCGCAGCATAGTAGAGTACAGCGGTCGCTGCGAGTTGGCAGCCATCGTATGCTTCTGGAGCGCCCTGTTCAGTTATACATCCGCTTATCTCCACCCGATCGAAGGGGGCCTCGAGACCGCTTAGCGCGTAGCCCGGCGCAACTACCTGCGTGTACTGACCTATGAGCGAGGCGGGACTAAAGCTCTCGATGAGGTTCGTCGAGCTTGGTCCAGCAACAGCAATCATCACACTCCGGGTTGGCTCGGCTGGCGCCCCCCCAGCGATACAGAGGTCAAGCGTAACGTCCCACCCTCCGTTCGCAAATGTCGTATCCACGAGTGAGACATGCGAGTAGCCCAGGTTGGGGTTGGATTGCTCATAACAGACTGCATGCGCCGCCTGAGGTGAACTCAAGGCTATGAACAACAGCAACCCGCTCAATAATCGAACGGCTCCTGCCTGCGATAGAGGAGCCTTTGGGGTTTCAACGATATCTGTGCCGGCATTAGCAACTGTCATGGTACCCCGATATGGGGGCCGGCGATGGCTGACTATAGTCACTTCTTCAAGGCAGCAGTGCCCAGGAACGATGGCCGTGGACGTAGTGCAACTAAGGCGCAACAATACGCTCGTGGGGCAAAAGGCAAGCAGTCGACAAAATAAGCTAGAGCTGCCGCGAGTGGCTCCTCCGAGCGGGCTTCGCGGGGCGCGCTTCGAGATAGACGGGGAGGAATATGCAGTATTGGCGTTTCCTACTGAGCTTGCGCAGCCACCTGCGCTCACGTTGGCCGAACAAGCCGTGGCCCAGCTTGCGCTGAACGGATTTGCTAACGAGGAGATCGCCGCGATGAGAGGCGCCAGCACACGTACGGTGGCCAACCAACTACAGTCTATCTATCGCAAGCTCGGCGTGGGCTCGCGCGTCGAGTTGGCCCGCGCCTTGGCAAATGTGGACCTTGGCCTCAGCGCTACGGGGAGGGAATCGGCGAAGTCGTCGCCATCCCGTACGCGCCGAGCTCGCTGATGCTGCCTCGCGCCGCGCGGTCCGCTCAGCGAGCTCTGCTCCCCGCATACGTCGTTGCATAGGCCAATAGCGCGGGGACGGCCTGGACAAACACGATTGAGAGCTTGGCGGTGGCGCCTCCGAAGCACCCCGCGACAACGACGCAGCCAAGGAAGAAGCGAGCTGTTGAGCGTGCTCGCTCGGTGTCCTTCAGGGTGAGCGCCCAACCGAGGCCTGCGGCCAAGAAGCCGTTGTAGAGCCCTTGGTTCATCGCCAACGTGGCCGATTGGGCAGCGAACTCTGGCGTGGTTCCGAAGCGCGCCATCACCGCTGGGGTCTGCCACAAGAACATCTCCAGCACGAGGAAGAGCACGTGCTGAACCGCAACGAAGGCAACGAGGAGCTTGCTGAGCTTGGTCACCGCGGCGTTCTACGTCGGCCGCAGGCTGCGTCCAAGCCTCCTGCCCGACCTCGACCCACGTTTACAGTCCATGCAGTGCGTCTTGCTGTCGCGTGAATGACCCGGTGGGTGACTCACTTCGCGTCCGGTATGCCCCAGCTTTGGCTAGCGCTTTGTGTCATCGAGGACTCATCGCGCGCACGGCTCGGCCTCAAACCTCGGCAAAAGCCGCAGGTTCCAGGGGAAGGGAGAAGTGGCCTACGGTTTGCGTAAGGCGGCGCGCGGCGGATGCCGCTCAAGCAGGCCCACGGGCCGAGGGATGACCAAGTCGATGAGCAATCAACAGAAGCTTCAACAGGCAGCAGCGGCGGGCGACCAAGCGGAGGTGGAGCGTTTGCTCGGCTTGTTCTCGGAACCGCCAGCGGAGACGAACCGTTGGGCGAGCGCGCTGTTTGCAGCCTGCGAGGCCGGGCATATCGAACTGGTGCGCTTGCTGCTTGGGCGCACTCAACCGAGCGCGGAGCTGCTTGCCTCGTTGGCTGCCCAACTGCTGATCAAGGGCGAAGAGACGCTGGCTCTCGAGCTTGTCGACGGCGGGGCAAGCCCTGATGCCGCTGTGCGTGAAGCGGCCGAACTCGGCCTTGGCGCGACGGTGAAGCGCTTGCTCGCAAGCGGGCGGGTCACCGAAGAGGCGTTGCTCCAGGCTTGGTTTGTCGCTGCACGGAGGGGCACGCTGGAGGCGCTCAGCGCCCTGCTCGAAGGCCCGAGTGCAACCGCGTTGCTCGCCGCGCACGATCACGCTGGTTCTGGCGCCTGGGCGCTGGCCGCAGCGAATGGTCACAGCGAGGCCGCTACGCTGCTCGCGGCGCGTGGCGCGACGGCGCGCGGCCTCTTGTGGGCGGCTGCGGAGCGCGGGGATGCGGCCTTGCTCGAGCAGGCGCTCAACCTTGGAGAAGACCCGAAGCGCGTCAACGCGGAGGGTTTCGGCGCGCTGCACCACGCGGCTAACGGCGGCCACACTGCGCTCGTCGCGCGGCTCTTGGAACTCGGCTGCGATCTCGAAGGCGAGACGCAACACGGTCGTACGCCCGCGTCGATCGCTGCACATGCAGGCCACCTCGAGCTGGTGCTCGAGCTCGAGCGGCGTGGCGCATCGCTGGGCCGCGCGTTGGTCGAGGCGGCCGATGGCGGTCAGCTGGCCGTAGTCGAGCATTGCTTGGCGCAGGGCGCTTCGGTGGAGAGCGTCGACGAGTACTCCGAGACCGCGCTGCACAAGGCCGCCGAGCACGGCGACGTCGCGATCCTGCGCGCCTTGCTCGCGAAGCAGCCCAAGCTCGATCGCGTCAACATCAACGGCTGGACAGCGCTCATGCGCGCGGCCGGCCACGGCAGCGTGGAGGCGGTACAGCTGCTGATCGACCAGCGCGCGGCGGTCAACTTCGCCACCGAGTACGGTTACGAGACCGCGCTCGCCTGGGCCGTCAAACACGGGCATCTCGCGGTGGTGGACCTGCTCCTGCGTTCGGGCGCGATCATCATGCGCAAGGGCTACAACCGCCCGTTGTTCCTCGCCGCTGAGAAGGGCTACAGCGAGGTCGCGCTGCGGTTGTGCCAGGCCGGAGCGCTGGTGGATGAAGAGGACGACGGCAAGACGCCGCTGCAACGAGCGGCCCGTGCAGGTCATCTAGCCACCGCGCAGCTGCTGCTCGAACGCGGCGCCAAAGCGAGTGAACAAGCTTTGCTGAGCGCGGCCGAGGGCGGTCACGTCGAGCTGGTTGCCCTGCTCCGCGCGCACGGTGCGGTGTTGCCTGCGGGCTTCTTGAGCAAGGCTGCTGAAGGCCGTCAGGCCGGCTTGGTGAAGCTCGCGCTCGAGGCCGGCCAAGCGGTCGATGAACGCGGTGGCTCTCTGTTACCAGCCACCCTGTGATCAGCCCGAGGGCACCGAGCTCTGCGGCATCGAGGGTTTCGTGGTGGACTGTGACGATCCCCTTCTCGAGCAGCTGAACGAAGATGCTTGCCCGCCGACGTCCTACAACTCGTGGGTGATCGACACCGGCACCGAGATCATGGACGGGATCTCGAAGGCGCTGGCCAAACACTATGTCGGCCTGATTTGCGACCCGCCGGATCCGAACTTCGAGGTGGTCGTCCCGCTCGATCTGTCAGCGACCTTCGACGCGGGCGCACCGAGCTTCGCGCCGGCCGGCGCCGGAGCTCAGCCCGAAGGGCAAGCTGCGCTCAATCGTGCGCTGGCGACGCAAGCGGCGGCTTACCAGGCGCTGCTCCCGACGCTCGAGAAGCTGCAGGGCGCCGAGCAGGCCGGCTCGAACCTCGGGCTGATGCTGCAGGCGGAGAAGACGATCGCCTACGGCGAGCTCGCGCAGGCCGCTGGTCAAGAGATGTTGGACGCTGTCGATCTGATCGAGGCCGACCTTGCAGCCGAGGGTCACCTGGAGGTGGTCTACGAGATCGCTACGCCGCTGGCTGCGATGGAATCGGAGCTTTCGCCCGCCGACCGGAACTACCTCTATTCGTTCGGGGTGAGCGACACGGCGATCGAGCTGGGGCAACAGCACCTCGCCTCGTTCGAGGTCCCGCCCGAGGTCAGCCGGCGCGCGCTGCTCGAGGCGGTGCGCGGCAACGTCGAGGCCATGGATGCGGCCCTCACGGTGATGGTGTCGCAGGCCACGCAGGTACGCGACGAGAACGCTGCGCATGCGCTGCGGCTGGGCCCGCTCGCTTCGGTGAGCGGTCAAGCGACCGCGGGCGTCGGGCTGCCCGTCACGCTCACCGCGAGCGCCGAGTACCGCGACCCAGGTGCCACGCTGACGTACGCCTGGGACGCCGATCTCGACGGCGCCTTCGACGATGGCGACGCCACCACGCTGGAGTTCATTCCGTCGGCGCCGGGGCTCGCGCTCGTGGGCGTCCGCGTGAGCGACGCCGAGGGGCGCGCCGATGTGGCGTATCACCGCGTGAACGTCAGCGTGACCAACGTGCCACCGTCGATCGCGAGCACCACGCCATCGAACCTCGCGCCGTTCGCCGACATCGGCGAGAGCGTCGATCTCGCGGTAGAGGCCTCGGACTTGGACGGTGATGAGCTGGGCTATCGCTGGTACGTCGACGGCAGCCTCGTCGCCACGGTCCCGACGATCTCGTTCGTCATGCCCGACGAGGAGATGCACGTGATCCGCGTGGTCGTGAGCGACAGCAACGCGTACACGCTCGACGCGGAGACGCGCTTCACCATCCGCTCCTCCAAGTGGGAGGGCCAGACCGGTGAGGGCGGCCAAGGAGCGGGCGGTGGTGAAACGAGTGGTAGCGGCGCAAACGGCGCTGGCGGCGCTTCGACCGGCGATGCCAACGACGGCGGCGGCAGCTGTGATTGCCGAACCCCGGCCAAAACCTCGAGCAACTGGCTCGGCCTGCTTGCGTCGGGGGCGCTCGCGCTCAGCGGGGCGCTGCGACGGCGAGCAAACAAGCCCGGTCGCGAGGGAGGCAAGTCGTGATGCGACCTGCAACGAAGCAGCTCCCTTGGCTCTTGCTCGTGATGTGCGGGATCGCTTGCGCTGAAGGTGCTGGCAACAGCACGACCGAAGGCGGCTCGGACTCGACCAGCAGTGGTAGCGGGCCGGGCGGCCTTGCCGGAGCGGCCGGCATGGGTGCCGATGGAGGCGCTGGCGCAGGCAGCCTCGTCGATCCGGTGTGTGGCGACGCGATTTGCAACCCTCCCCAGGAGTCGTGCTCCAACTGCGAAGACGACTGCGGCTCCTGCTCGCTCGAGTGCCCCGACGGCGTCTGCGCCGACGACGAGACGTGCAGCAGCTGCGAGGCTGATTGCGGTCCCTGTGCTGGCAGCTGCGGCGACGACAGCTGCGGAGACGGCGAGACCTGCGCGTCTTGTGAAGTGGACTGCGGTCCTTGTGACGGCGGTTGCGGTGACTCCGTCTGCGATCTCAACGAGACGTGTTGGTCGTGTCCGATCGACTGCGGGCCTTGTGTGGGCGCTTGCGGCAACGCGATCTGCGACGGTAGCGAGACGTGCATGTCGTGCCCGATGGACTGCGGTCCGTGCATGGGCGGTTGTGGCGACGCGATGTGCGGCTTTAACGAGAGTTGCATGTCGTGCCCGATCGACTGCGGGCCTTGTGGGCGCTTGCGGGGACGCGATCTGCGACGGAAGCGAGACGTGTATGTCGTGCCCGATGGACTGCGGCTTCTGCCCGCCCTTACCCTAGTTTTCTGTGCCTAAAGCTCCGGCGGCAGCTTCTCTTGTGGGCCCCTGGCGCCGTCGAGCTCGGCCTCGCTGATCGACAGTCGCTCGGCTTCCTCGTGAAGGTGGACCGGGATGTCGTGCTCGAGAAGGAACGTCAAGGCAACTTCACCGGTCGCACCGACAAGCAGTACGAAAAGACCGCCGTCATCCCGGGCGTGGATGGAGTGTTCGCGCGCGGAGGAGCGGGGACGATGGGCGGCGACGGTCGCTCGGTGAAGATCGAGTTCGCCTCCAGGAAGGCGAGCGTGCGCTTCACCGTCCTCGACGGCAAGGCAGGTCCGGAGCCACGCTGGGAGCCGGGTGCAGGCAAGGCCGACTTCGTCGTTTACGAGCGGGCCGTCCCCAAAGATCAGCTCGTCGCCGAGGTGTGCGATTTCTGCCGCAACGCCGCGCTCTCTTGCAACAAGCGCAAGCCACTCGACGCGTGCGAGGCGCTGCAAGCCTGCTTCAAGCAGATCGAGCAGCCGTCCACGTTGTGCGGCGCACGTTACAAGGACATTTGATGTCCGCGAGCGGGCTGCCTCAGTCGCAAACGGAACGGTTGATCGCCGCGGCGGTCCCTTCACTGACCGTGATGTAGTTGAGGCCGCCCTCGATGAACGCGACGGCCTCTCCCTGGGCCTCGTCGGCGACCGGGGCCTCACACGGCTCTGTCGCGAGCGCGGCCTCGACTCCGTTTCCTGCATAGTAGAATAGCGACCCGTAGGTGCGGACGAGCAGCCCTTGGCCATCCGGACGGACGTCCGCAGCGGTGAACAGGTTGCCGTCCGGTGCAGGGACGTCGAACAGGCGCACGGCGACCGACTCATTACCCATCGTGTCAATGCGATAGAGCCCCGGTGTGCCGTTCGTCTTGGTTAGTAAATACATATTCCCCGAGCCCGGCTCGACCACAAAGGCTTCGCAGTTGTTGCTGCCATCCTCGTAGGAGAAGGGGAGGACCGTGGCTGTGGTTTGGGTCGAGCTGAAGGCTGCCGGTTCAGCAATTCGATAAATGCGATAGTCGTCTCGCTGCTCGAGATTGTCGCCTACGTCTGCGATGTAGAGGCAGCTGCCCTCCGGGCACGAGCCGACAGCGATGGCCTCCATATCGACGGCGTTCACGTTGCTGATCTCGAGCTCCGCCAGCGGCGCGCCGCTGAGATCCATGGCATAGAACACAGACGCGCTGCCGGAGTCTTCATGCAGGTAAACTGCGCCCGGGTGCAGCACGCTCGCCGCGAGCCCCGAGGTTTCACTGATGGCTTGGTTCATCACCGCACCGACCTGCATCGTCGAGGTGCAATCGCACGGGTTGGGCAACACGGGCCCGCCGCCCGCTCCTCCCATCCCGCCAGCACTCGCGCCTCCGTTACCTCCTGAGTCGCCGCCGCCGTCCCCACCCGTTCCCCCGGTCGTCGTGGTTGGCGAGCCGCCGGTGCTCGAGCCTCCGCCGCCCGTATCCGCGCCTCCTTCCGCAGGCCCGCTGTCGCCGCAGCCCAATAGCCCGACAAACAGCAGCAGGCCGCGAGTAAGAAAATGGTAATCACGCCTCATGGGGAAACGCGGCGCGTTATGGCTTTGGGGTGCTCTATTGCTCGCGTGCCAACCGCCGGTGAATGGCGCGCCCGGAGCCTTGGACGAAACACCCAGAGTAGCTCCGACCGCAACGACGACGGTTGCCATCTCGGCTGCCTCGTCAGCCGCCACGTCAGCCTCGGCCAACGCGAGCGAAGTGACCGATGCTCCGCCCAATTGTGGTGAGAAGCCCGACGACGTCGTGCGCAACGTCGTAATCGACGACGCGTACATTGCTTCCCATGATCTCGACGACATCATCGCTCCTGTCTATTGGTCATCGAATATCTACGCTGATGTCGCTGCCTACGACGCTTGTCTCCGCCGCTTTTCATCAGGCCAGCGGCTCATGTACGGCCTCACATGGTACCGGAACGAGGTCCAAAACGGCGGACATCACCAGTTCTACTTGAACTCCACGGGCATCGTCTGGCCCGACGCGCTGGCTGCGCTCGAAGCGATTGGTGCGACCGAGGCAGCAAACGTACTGCGCGCTGCAAACCAGCGACTGGGTGGAACTCCGCCTCGCGATCACGACGCGCGCGTGGCCCAGCTCGAGAAGCTCAAGCCATCTACCTTCGCAGATCTCGACGACCGTTTTTTCGCTGCTGACGACGACGTGGAGGCAAAGATGCTCGCGTACGCGCGCAATGCGTTTGCCCCTAAAGTGGGTCCAGCTCGAGGAGCGGCTGAAGAGACCCTGAGGCCATCGAGAATTGACCCTTAGGTCCAGCAGAGGCACCTTCGGCCAATGCTTAGGGGAGCTTCGCTGCTGGTGCTGGCCGTGGTCGCGTGCTCGCCGGAGGTCCTCGTTGAAGAGCCTTCGGGTTCGGACGTAGCGGTCTCTTCGAGCAGCTCGTCCAGCAGCGTGGGCGGCGGTGGCTCGGGTGCTGGCGGGTCCGGCGCAGGCGGCTCGGGCGCTGGTGCGAGCGGCGGTGGCGGCGCGGGCGGAAGCCCCGGGGTCCCAGGTTGTGAGGTCCTCGTTCGGAGCGGCGAGCTGCTGAAGGTCCCCGGCTCATTCCAAGGGCACTTACTGGACGCAGGCGCTGGTCGTATTGGCGCGGTGTACATGGCTAACAACGGTTCACCTGGTATCTGGGCCACTCGCTCGCGCGTCTTCGACTCACAAGAACCGTGGCCGGCCTTCTGGACCGAAGAGCTCGTTAACGCCGAGAACTCGCTCGAGGTTCAGTATCCAGCCAGCTCACGTGAGGACGGGCTCATGGTGGTGAAGAGAATGAGCGGCTGGTATGTCGCGTCCTTCTTTCAGCCTGGGGTCCTGATGCAGACTCCAGCGGGGGCTACTCCGTATGCCCGCCCGATCCTTGAGCCTTACCCCGGCGTTGGGGTGTATTGGCCCGCCGAGGGTGAGCTGCATTACTACCCAAGTTACGACGCCACCGAGCCGAGCGCTGTCTTGCCGTTTGTGGGCAACGGTCTCTTGCACGGCGTCGATGGCGATGGAGAGCTCGTGTTGGTTGGGGACGACGGGTTCTCTCTCATCCAAGAAGGTCAGCTCGTCCCGCTGGGCAACCTTGGCGTTGATCTCTCGACGGTTGAACCGGGCTTTCTGAGCCTAGTCCCGCGAGAAGGCGGCTTTTGGCTCAGCTACGTCGACGCGAACGACGCTGTTGCCATGGTCGGCGTCTCCAAGGACGGACTCACCGAGCCTTACCGCCCATTCGGCGAAGCCGCCTCTGGCTACCGAATCGACGTGACACCTTGGCGGAACGGCGTCGCCATCGCCAGCTCGGTGCAAACCCCCGAAGCGCGGCTTAGCGTCGCCGTAACCGATGGGGAGCACACGACGGTGTTGCCGATAAGCAGTGACGAGATCTCCTACTGCGAAAACGGCCTCAGCGTCGTCTCGTCCCCGGACGGAAACTCGATCTACATCGGCTATCTGCATTGCCCGCCGGACGAGGTCGCGTTTGTCGTCGAGCGCTTCGACTGTGCGTCGCCTTGAGCGGCGCGCGCAAGAGCTAGTGGCTTTGCGCGTAACTCTCTGCTTGTCCCTCGATGTCGTCGAGACGTCCTGGCGCCCAGTGAATGATCTCCATCGTTTGGGTATCGATGAGAATGTTGGTAAAGGTCGCGGTGATCACGCCGTCGACTTCAGGAAAGAAGTCGAAGTCGCATACGCCGACGATCGCTTCATTGAGCTCGAACTCCGTCCTCCAGAGCTGAGCGTCGGAGATCGGACTAAGCATGAGCAATCCCATGTAGCGAAGCCCGATGCTCTCCCACTGACCGAGTTGCTGCGAGACCAGACCGGCCTCGTGCTGGCAGATGCCTCACGTGAGTTGACTGGTTGTTATCAGCAGAGCCTTCGTTCCGCCCTGCCCCTGACAGTCGAACAAGTCAGCGGCGGTTACCGTGGTTGGTGCGTTAGAGCCCTCCACATACGCCTGCACAGAGAAGGTTGGATCGAGGATGAGCCCGGCTTGGCGGCCGTAAGGGCCCGACGGGTAATCACATACCACGGGCCCGGTGACGGTTCCGCCACCTGCACTTGCGGTCGCTCCTCCCGAGCTGGAGCTGTTCTGCCCGCCCAGTCCGCTCTCGCCTCCTGAGCTCTGACCGGTGGTCACCGACGTTGCGTTTGAGGAGGTCGAACCACCCTCAGAGGTATCGGTCTCATCACCAAGGTCGATCTCGTCTGCGCCTGTTAGTGCGTTGCACCCAAGCGCAAACGCGAACAACCCCCAACGCCCCAGTGTGCTCCAAACAGTGCGAGGCCCCATGTGCGAACGTTATTCGCAATTTGCCCGGCTCGTCAACTTGAATGACAGATTGGGCCGCGCGGCCGATCGTATTGGGGCTCACCAGTGGAGGTCCACCGGTTCTGTAGAGCTGCAGCGCGAGGACGCACCGCCGAGCTTGTTTAGTGCACTATCGGCTTCACGGTAGGCTTGAACGTCGCGGACTGCGGAGCGCTCCTTGAATTGGGCCAAGGCAACGCGGGCGCGCTTGTCATTGCCCAACTCACTGTAAGACAGCCCCAAATACAGATAGGCCTTATCCAAGATGCCCACCGTCCCGTCTTTGGCCAGCGCACGCTCAATCACCGTGGCCGCCTGTGCAAAGCGCTTGCGACGGTAGAGCACAATCCCGCGCGCCAAGAGCTCAGTAGCGTTCTCCGAACGCAGCTCGTCGAACATCCAGCCGCTCGCCAACATGCTCTCCGCCAGCACCAGCGCGCCAACCGGTTCCATCGCCACGAGCGGCGCAAAGGCGGCAGTCGCCGTTATCAATGTAGCGGTCGCTGCATTAGCGTCTTGGACAGCGTCATCGGCGACGTCCTCGTACAGTTCGCGCCACTCCAATACCTCGTCGCGACAACTGAGCTTGCTGCCGGTCAGCGGATCACGAAGCAAGAGCACGGTCGCCTCGACGCTCGGATCGTCGCTGCCGTCGTTCTCGGCCATCACATAGCCGTGAAAGGCCGGTGAATAGCGTGCGCTATTGCCGTAAACGCCAGGTGCCGATGCGCAGCCGGTTGCGCCTATCGCCGTGAGCAGCGCCGCCCAAAGCAGCTTGGTGTTCAAGTCACTAAAAACAAAAGGTACTCCGTGCCCAATCTTCGAGCAAGATAGCATAGTACTACTCCCAATGAGGTAGTGAGTTGTTGTTAGTTGGCTCGCAACGCTTGACTACAAGCGGCCAATCACTGCGAGATCGAGCTGAGCCATCACACCGATCCCGCTGTCTTGGCCCGCCGTTGCGGGCGGAGGCAAGCTGACGCCATACCAACGTTGGGTCGACGGTAAGAGCGACCAATCGCTGGTTGAGCTGGCCACATGAGGCAGCACCGGCGCCTCCCACGCTTCATTCGCCACAGGCTGGCGCCATTCACGCGGAACCACCGCCGCCGTTGTCGTCGGGGCTTCTGTGGGCCGCACGCCGGCTGGCGCCACCGCTGCCACGCTGACCGGCTCGACTTCCGCGGCTTCGCGCTGCGTCCCAAGCTCGCGCTGCGGCCGAGGCTGGCTTGCGGCTCGCGGACGAACCTGAGCGAGCAGCGCACCCGAGTTGGGCACCACCGGCGCGTCCGGTGTCGGCGTTGGTGGCGGCGTAACGCTGGGCACGCTGGGCTCAGGCACCGCGGGCTCGAGCGGGGCTTGGCGCTCCGGCGCTGTGAAGGCTGGCAGCCCCTCAAAGTTGGGTCGCGCTTTCTCCGCGAGACCGACCGGGCGGGACACCCAAACCACGGCAAAGCAAGCCGCGACGGCCAAAAGCGCGATCGCCAGCGCCATGGAACCAGCTCGCGAGCGGCGCACCTTGAAGGCCCCCGAGCGGCGCTGCCACTCACCAGCCTCGAGCGGCGGCGTCGCGCTAACCACAGCGCGAGGCTGAGCCTTGTCGCGCTGAGAACCTCCGAAGAGCTGCCCGAGCAGCTGATCTTCATAGTCGTCGGCTAGCGCCGCCGGCTCGGCTTGCCAGCCGATTTGCGCGCAGAACCGGCTCCAATCGGCGTCCTGACCGCCTTGGACTGAGCGCCCACCACGCAGCAACACGAGGCTCGGCTGCACTTTGCGCGGCCTGTTCATGACGCCGCCTTTCGGTTCTTTTCGAGCAGGTCGAGCGAGTCTTGCCACCTTCGGGTCAGCTCATCCAACGTGAGTCCGAAGTCGTTCGCGATCTGCAGTCGCGTCTTTGCGCTGAAGCGCAGCTCGGCCAAGAGCTCCGCGTGGTCCCGCGACAAAAGCTCGTAATAGGAGGCCAATTCCTCCGCCGCCCGCCTGGCCTTGAACAGCCGGCCGGTGAACGCGGAGGTCGTCAGCCCCAGCTCCTGCGCGACCAGCGCGTCATTGCGACGCCCGGCTGAAAGGCTCGCCGTTAGCACCTCCGAAAGATCGTGCGGTAGGCGGCTCACCACCCAGTGAAGCCGCTCAAAGGCGTGCAGCGACTCTTCGGGTGAACCGCTCCAATCACTGGC
>JBILLK010000086.1:0-3564 GCA_044376115.1 Polyangiaceae bacterium
CATCAGTCTTACCGCGTCACGCTTGAACGATTCCGCGTGCTGACGCGGCGCCTTTTTCTCTGCCTTGTTCACAGTCTCTCCGATCTATCCGGTTTCTGGTGGCACCGAAAATCGGATCAAGTCCACGTCACCCGCGCGTGGAACGCCGGAGTGTCCTTCGGAGCCGAGGAAGAAGCCCAGGGCCTGGCTCCTCCGCTGCGGGGCGGTCGCGGCCCGTGCCCGCTGACTCAAACGGTCTCGACGCGCACGGGCGGTGACAGGCCGAGCGCTTCCCAGCCGTCGATCACGAGCTTCTTGCAGTCCCGCCCCGTCCAGCCGCGCGCGCGCGCCAGGCGCACGAAGCGCTCGCCCTCCTCGGCAAGGTCGATGCGTCGCTCGCCGTTCAGCAGGACCCCGACCGGCTCGACGCGGGGCACGGCCGGAGGGTCGCCGACGAACTCGACGATGAACGGCGCGCACGCCCGCGGGCGGTGGCCGTCGAGCGGGGGACGCTCGGGGCCATCCGGCCAGCGAAAGTAGTGGGGGGCGAGGTCGCCGGTCAGCGTCGTGACGCAGGTCCAGGCCCCGTCGCGTTCCTCGTGATGGTGGTAAGCGGAGAGCCCGTACTCGAGCTCGTCGACCCAGCGCCAGCCACCGCCCCTCGGCTCGTACCAGGACGACAGGCCGGGCAGCGAACGCTCGTCTACGAACGCCTCGAGGAGCGCAGCGAACGTCGGCACGACGACGCCGTGATCGAACGGGAGCGCGCCCGACGTGAGCGAGCACCGGCGGATCGCGCCGTCCCGAGCGAGGAGCAGCAGGTCGCCGTCGGCCGTGAAGACCGGGAGCATCCGCGACTGCGGAGCGAGACAGGGCCACGTGCGCGCGAGGTCCGCGATGGTGCCGTGCTCCGCCCGTGCGCTCGCGGGGTCGAGCAGCTCCCAGGGGCTGGCGAAGATCGCGCGGCGAGCCTGTTCCTCTGCGAGAGCGAGCAGCTCCGGCGCACAAGGCACTCCCAGCGCCTCGGCGAGCTCGCGCCAACGCGCGGAGGTCGCTCCGGGCGGGTCCTCGTCGCCGACGTCCTCGTTCGGGACGTGCGGCACGAGGTCGAGGAAGCGGCGAACGAGCGAGTGGTCCATGCGTCAGCTCCAATGGCCCCGTGACCTCGGCATCGAGTGCCTCCCGCTCGGCAAGCGCGGCGAACGGCGGTCTGGGGGGTTCGCCCCGAGCATCGCACGTCGTGTGAGAGTCCGGCTCGGAGCTACCACGTCCGAGCGCGGTCGCTCGAAGCACATCGAGCTCAGCATGCCCTATCTGCCGCGCATCGCGCGGCGGCTCTACCAAGCGCGGGACCTGGGCCAGCCGTTCGACTTTCTCACGTGGTTCGAGTTCGCGCCGGAGCACGAAGGCGCCTTCGACGACCTCCTCGGCGTCCTCAGGGGGCGTGAGGAGTGGACGTTCGTCGACCGGGAGGTCGAGATCCGCGTGAGCCGGCCGGCCTGACTGCTCGGGTGGATCAGGTCAGCTGGCGCTCAGCGTATATTGGGTCCGTGCCGTGCTCGTCTTCGGCCGGAGGAAGATCATGAACACGTTGGCGCCTTTCGCGGTCGCGGTGGCCTTCTTGGACTCGCTCCCGTCGGAGGTCGACCGCTTCAACTCCTGGATGTCCTCGACGCGCGCCTTCGCGAGATCGCCCTTGACCTTGTAGGGACAGACGTAGACCTCGATCCCTTGCTGCTGCCCTCCCGTCACGGAGAGGGACGCCTCGAGCTTGTCGGCCGCGAGCGCGAGATGGGCGTTGAAGTAGAACTGGATGGCGCTCTTCACGCTCGAGCCCTTCTTCACCGTCTCGAGCAGGTAAGGCGCGCTCTGATTCGTCACCGGGTCGAACTGATAAACCGGGTCTTTGCCGTGATGCTTGGCCAGCAGATTGATCACGGACTTGCGGCTCATGTCGCTGTCGCAGCTGAAGGTCGAGGCTTGCGCCTCCGTAGAGAAGGCTGCAACGACGAGCGCGACCATCGCGGTGAGGGCGGTGCGAAGAGGGTGCATGGGGGCTCCGGAGGTTCGGGTTCGCCATCCGTGTAGCAACCAGCGTTCCATGGCGTCGCCCGCGCCGTTTGGCCCGCGCCGTTGGCTCCCACCGAGACTGAGGGAGCGCCTGCGCTTGCGTGATTACGCCGCCTCTTGCTTACTCAGGCTGCGCGAGCGGCTCAGAGGTTGCCGGTGTAGCGCTTGAGCTCGAACGGATCCGGCTCGGTCCCGAGCGCGAACCGGACGGCCTGGCCGTTGAGGAGGTACAGGCCCCCAGGGGTGGAGAGGACGTCGGTCATCCCGCTCGGGACGTCCTCGTGTTCGCTGGTGGCCTGCGACCAGTCGGCGAAGGAGGGTGTGACGCGGATGAGGACGCTCGTGAAGGCGACGTACACGCTGCCGTCTCGGTAGGTCATCCCGTCGGCGCCCGAGAGGAACGAGAGGTCGGAGAACTTTCCGTCGATCTCCACGGTCGCGACGTCCCCGGTCTGGAGGTCGATCCTCGCGAGGCTCGAGGGGGAGTACAAGATGGCGAGGAGCGCCGACTCGTCCGGCAGTACGATGACCGAGTTCTGCCCCGCCAGCGCGGCCTCGAGGTCCGGGCTGTAGGTGAAGAGCGATGGGCCCAGCGCCTCGTCGACGACGTAGACGTTGCCCTGCTCGCGATCGGTCACGTAGCCGAGGCCATCGCTCGTGACCGCGACGTCGGTGCAGGAGGCGTCCAGGGCGGCGTCCCGCAGATCGTAGGCGGCCGTGCGCTGTCCCGTCTCGAGATCGAAGATCCACACGTGGCCGGAGCGCGGATCGTCGTCGTCGTTCATCGCGCAGACCCAAAGCTTGCGGCGGACGACGTCGACGTCCATGCCGAGCGTCCACCAGGTACCCGGCGCGCTCTCGCTGAACAACACCGACTCGACGGTCGTCGTCGCGTCCAGCCGATTCACGGAGCCGTCGAAGAGGCTCCCGAAATAGAAGACGCCGGTCTCCGGATCGTAGGCGCCTCCCTCGGGGAACTGCGCCGTGAGGGCGTAGCTGTCTTGGAACTCGATCGGGGGCTCTAGAGCTCCGCCTGCGCCGCCGCCTCCCCCCTCGGGGCCGCCGCCCGCGGGGCCGCCGCCCACGCTCGAGCCTCCGGTGGGCGAACCTCCGACCGCCGCGCCGCCTCCGGTACCGCCGGACGCGCCCTCGCCCGAGGAACCTCCCGCGGTGGGGTCGGTTGCGGTGTCGTCGCACGCGGCGTGGAGAAGCAGAAGAGGAGGAGCGACAGGGGGGAGAGGCGGCTCGAGCTCATGCTCCTCTCCTACTACTACCCGCAGGCCGTCTCCCATGCGCAAACGCGACAATCGATTGTGCGATCGCGCCAGGCCCTCAGCGCCGCCCTCGGTCCCTGCTGCCGGGGGTGCGCCCGGTCCAGCGGCGGAAGGCGTGGGTGAACGCGCTCGTGCCCAAACCCGAGGTCGCGAGCTTGGCCACCCGCGTGGTGCAGCTCGAGCTGTTCGGTGACAACAACGACAGCAGCGACACCGAGCCACGCCGACGCCCATGGGCCTG
>JBILLK010000057.1:0-12963 GCA_044376115.1 Polyangiaceae bacterium
ACACGCCTATGAATGACTCGTGCATGTCGAAGGAATAAGGAACTAGGGGCCTTTGGCCGTTTTTCTTGAAGAGGGCACGAGTCATTCTGTCTGCTGCATCCACCTTCGGTGGAATACTCACGAGCTGGTGGAGCGGCTGAAGGCGCAAGAGCTCGCTGCCAGTGAAGCAGAGGCAGAAGCAGCCGAAGCGGCGTGGCAGGAGGTTGATCCGGAGGACGTGCCTCTGGAAGAGCGAGTGGAGATTGTCCGCAGCTTGGAGCTGAGCTTCGACGGGCAGCTCGATAGTGTGCAATCGCTGCCCTTAGCGGTCGGCGTGGACGCCGCGCTGTGGACGAGCGCTGTGCTTGTCTTGCTGGTACACCGTGCGAAGAACCTTGCCTCGGACGCGGGGCTCAAGGTTTCGGTCGAGTCGGTGGAGCTTGACCCGGACCAACCCTCGCAGGTCTTCGTTGGGAACGAGGTGGCGCTGGCAAGCTATGGAGCCCGCGAGCCCGTGCCCCATCTTCAGGTCTCGCCGTTCATCGCCCCATGGGGTCACCAGCTGCGGGTGTTACTGCAGCTCTTACAGCGTAACCCGGAGTCCACGGAGGCTCAGACGGTTACCATCTCGGTCTACCTGATTGGCCGACTTGGGGTTCAGACTCCGTTGGCGTAGCTATGATTCACTTCTTGGTCGACCAGACGTTGAAGCAGCTTAAAAAGTTGGACGACGAGTATGCGTCCTATGCCCTGGTCTCGATTGCGGCGTACGGTCGACCGAACGACCCACTGTATGCCGCTATCTGGCATCCTTCTACGCGGGCGGGAGGCGAGCCGAAGCGCGTCATTCTCAGCAACTTGGGGGCCGCCGAACCCCCGATTGCTCCCGACGGACTGAGTCTAGGGGGAATGGGCATGCTGGTTCCGCTGCTGGTGACGGCCACCGGGGACGTGAGAAGCCACGGGGAGCTCGGCGTGCACACCACGTGGGTGTTTGAGGCGTATCCCGAGGACGGTCTGGTCGCGCCACGCCGTCCTGGGATTGTCGCGAACAAGCTGAGTGCGCTTCAAGAGCAGCTCAGGCCGCTTGACCTCGCGCCACCCATTGGCTGCAGCTCGCTCGACGCTGTTTGGTACTCGCTGCTGGGTGCTGACGGCAAACGTGAACCCAACCCCGTGGCGCGCTATCTGGCGATAGCACGTCATGAAGATAAGACGCCCTATGACCTATTCGAGGCGCCAGCCGATCCTCAGCGGCGTATTGAGGATAACCAATTCGGGGTGATGGAAGCACCCATCATGAAGAAGGCTCGCGGCAGCTACATGCGCCTGCACGCCGCCGTGCCGGCTCCCAAGAACAAGAACGGTGCGCGCGCAACCGTGATGCACATGAAGCGGGATACCTACGAAGCCTGGCCCAAAGAACTGGAACAGGACTTCGCCTGCGGCACGATCACCGACGGGCTGTTGCGCAGCAGCGAGCTGGCGTTGTGCCGCGATGTCCGAAAACTCCAAAACTTCGTTCCACTAGAAGTGCGAGCCAATGGGGTAGGCGGGGATATTCGCTTTTGCGTTACCTGGGCCAAGAAGCTCAAGCCGAAGACCCGCTACTTCAGGCTGTGGTCAGGTGCAGAAGACGCGCCTCCCCAGATCAAAGTGACCCTGCAACAACCGAGCTCGCCTCGCAGCTTTAACGCTCTGCCCTTCCCCGAGTACAGTGAGGCGACCAACAACAGTCTCGTGGTCCTGCGCGACAAGCTTCAGGAGCGTATGCGCGAGAAGAACATTAGCAATGCGCAACTCGCCATAGCCGTCAACGGCCGACTCAAGCTCGTCTGGAGCCTCACCTACGGGGAAGCCGGCTGGACAATGACGCAGCCGCGCCACAAGTTTCGATTCGCCAGTTGTGCCAAGATACTGACGGCTCTTCGCGCGGTGACCTTGGGGGAGGACTTTCTTAACCAGTCCTTGGCTATGGCGCTGGGCTTGGCCATTCCAGCAGACCTTTCCGCGGATGAATTTGAAAGCTGGAGCAACTTCTACGGCATCCGGGTGGAAGACTGTCTGCGCAACACAAGCGGGCTCACCAATACCTACTGGCCTATCTTCAACGCGGCGTTCGAAGATGGGCGGGCCCAGCTCCCGCTGGCTGCTGGTGACTTCACCTTGGCCTTCCAGAATGGCGCCGTACCGAAGTTGCAGGTGTTTCCATCGCGCCAGACGGAGGGCTACTGCAACGTAGGCTTTATCGCTGTAGGCGAGGCCATTGGGTTGACGGACAAGCAAAGTCCACGTCGCTACTTCGATGCCATGAACGACTTCTGGCCGCTGGATAAAGATCTGGAGCTGGTGCGTATCGTCCCAGGAACCAAGGCTGATAGTTTTACATTTGGCGAAGTCCCAGTACGCGCACCCATAGCCGTTCAAAGAGATACGTACGTCGCAGAGAGCGTCATCACTGCCGCAGGCCAACCGGCACCAGAATACGTATCGGGCGGCTATGGTCAGTCAGACGCCTCGGCCTTGGGACCCACTGGTGGCTTAAGCATGTCGGCTGCCACGCTGGTGAGGCTGCTGCAGATGATGCACCCACAGGGGTCGCCATCGCCGCTGCAGGGGACTCGGCTCACGCTTGCGCAGCTGCTGCGCATGCACTTGAAGCAATCCGGTACGGTGGACCGCGTCAGCGATCAGGACGCAGTTACAAGCTCCGATCGCAGCCCGCTATGGGGGCTAGGCTTTCGTACGCGCTTTAAAGAGGGAGTGGAGGCGACGCGTGACTCTCCCGAGCGCCCTCACGAGGCCGAGGCTTCCTGGGGAGGAGACTTTGACACCGGACAGTCCGGGTTCTCGCATACAAGCTATTTGTCGCCATCGTTTGGTCCCACACAATCCATGAGCATCGCCTTTGTGACCAATTGCGAACAGAAATTGCAGGACTTTAACGAAGAAAATGGAACCTGGAGTGGGGCCATCCGTAGCCAAGCCAGGTTTATCTTTAACAATGGAGGCTGGGACAACGAGGTAGACTTGTTATCAGTGCTGGACCTTGGGTAGGGGCTTGCTTCTCTGTCTTGGCGTACTGCTCCATGGTTGTGGCGGTGAGCTTCCCTTTCCTCCTGAGACGGAGGAGACGGTCCCGATTGAGCCGCAAGGCCCTCAATGCCACTTACCCAAAGAGAATCCTGTCGTCGTGGACATTTCCGGCGAGTCAGTCGGCTATCTTTATGCGCTGTTCTCCGACGGAACGGTTTGGTTTTGGGGCGAGGGCTACCCCACACTGCGCTACTACCGTGGGGACGAGAGTGAATCGCTGTGCCTGACGGCGATTGATATGAACGCAGATCATGCGGGCTTATCGTTCGACGACGCGATAACCTTGTTGGACTACAATCTGCTTTCGTTCACCTTCAGTGACGTTCCGCATGTCATGAAGCTCCCTGGGGGCGCTAAGCCGGTGGCGATTCAAGCGGACCGGGACTACGTGGCACTGGATGATCAAGGAGGAGTATGGGTACTTCTGCAGCGGGACCCGCCCATCAACCAGCCAGCGACGGGCGAGTTTCAGCGGCTGGAGTTGCCAGGCCCAGCGGCCGCGATTGAGGCCGACGTGGGCTACTGCGCTCGGCTGATCAACGGCGAGGTGTGGTGCCTGGATCGTAACCCGGACACCAAGAGCCGCTTCGGTCTTGGCGTTGATGTCAAGCTACCAAACTTAACCCGCCTACCAATTGAAGGCGCTAAGGACTTCTTCTTGGGCTACTCAACGACCTGCTGGCTGGACCAAGCGGGGGCACTGCGGTGCGCTGGGGATAGCGTGCCCGACCCAGCGCTTACCGAGTGGGTGCAGCCCACCTACCACCTTATCCCTAACGTGCCGCCTTTTAAGCGAGTATGGCTGCGCCAACAAGGCGGTGGTTGCGCCCTCGCAGAGGATGATGAGCTTTGGTGTTGGGGTGCGGACGTGTTTGATTTGGTGCCGCCCAACAAGGCGCTTCCGCCTACCCCGGTAGGCCGCTTCCCCGGTCTCAAAGACGTCTCGATGACGTTCTATACCACCTGTGTTTTACGGGCCGACAACAAGGTGGTTTGCCAAGGCAGTAGCTCTGAAGACAACAGCTGCGCCCCACCCGATGAAAACGGCTGGTGGACCATCACCTTTGGTGAGTGCGGCGGGGGAGGGCTTTAGTGAGGCTACAGCTCGCCCGCCAGGCCTTGCTCCGTCCGCATTGCGCTACTTGTTAGCGGCGGTGGACTACTCCAGGGTTGCGGCGGAGAGCTTCCGCTTCCCCCCGAGAAGGAGAGACGGTCCCGGTCGGGCCGGAGGCCCCTTCCCTCTCCCGCACCAACCTGCGCTAGCCTCGCGGCCATGCCCAAGGCACACCGTGAGTGGAAGGTCCTCCCGCATAAGCCGATTGAACAGTTGAGCGAGAACCTGTGGCGGGTCGAGGGGGAGCTCGGTGATATGCCGCTTGGCCGGGTGATGACGCTGGCCCGGATGGAAGACGGCAGCGTCGTCGTGCACAACGCCATGGCGCTCGGGGACGAGCAGATGAAGCAGCTCGAGGCCTGGGGCGAGCCCAAACACATCCTGGTCCCCAACGGCTTTCACCGGCTGGATGCGCCCGTGTTCAAGGCGCGCTACCCCCAGGCGAAGGTCTACGCACCCGCCGGTTCCCGCGCGAAGGTTGAGGAGGTTCTCGCGGTGGACGGCGTGTATGAAGACTTCACCGGGGACGGCCGGGTCAGCCTGACAACGCTCGAGGGCGTGGGCGCCAGCGAGGGCGTCATGACCGTGCGGGACCAGGGCGAAAGCACCGTGGTGCTCAACGATGCGGTCTTCAACGGGCCCCACGTCGGCGGCTTCAAGGGCTTCGTTTTAAACCACATAACCGGCTCCACCGGAGGGCCCAAGGTCTCGCGCATCTTCAGGTTGTTCCTAATGAAGCATCGGGCCGCCTTCAAAGCCCACCTCGAGCGCCTCGCGGCCACGCCCAACCTAAAGCGCATCATCGTGAGCCACCGCGACACCATCAGCGAGGCCCCCGAGGCAACGCTGCGGGCGGTGGCAGCCACGCTCGCTTAGCTCGCCTCCAGCCGGGCGAGCAGCGGCTCCACTTCGGTTTTGCCGTGTTGTAGCGGCTGGGCCAGGTCCCCTTCCCGCTCGAGCCGGGCGCGCAGGGTTCGCAGGCAGAAGGCGCGCGGGTCGAGGGAGGGCGTGACCTCGGACCAGCGCAGCGGCGTAGAGACGGTGGCGCCGTCGGTGCCGCGCAGGCTGTACGGCAGCACCAAGGTCTTGCCGACGTGGCCCTGATTCGTATCGAGGAAGATCCGCCCGCGGCGCTTCTCGCGCTCGCTCTCCTGCGTGGTTTCGTTCGGAAGCAGCCGCTCGATCAGATCGGCGAGGCGGCGGGCAACCAGTTTGACGCTCGCAGCCTCCTGCTTGGCCGCGAGCGGTACGACGATATGCAGGCCCTTCTGCCCGCTGGTCTTCACCACACTCTCCACCTCGAGCAGCTCGAGCAACTTGCGGATCGCGAGCGCGACCGTAGCCACGCGCGCCCACGAGCTCGCGTCGGGCGGATCGAGATCGATCACGAGCCAGTCGGGGTGCAGCAGGCTGTGCTCCCGGCTAACAAAGCCGTGAAAGGTAATGGCGGCTTGGTTTACTAGCCAAAGCAGCGCCTCAGCGTTATCCACCGCGATGCGGCGATTGCCCTCGATCATCACGGCGCGCAGATAGTCCGGGGCGCGCGGCGGAACCCGGTGCTGATACCACATAAACTCGTCGATACCGTCGGGCCAGCGCTGCAATACCAGCGGACGATTGGCCATTAGCGGCAGCAGCAACGGCGCGACGTCGGCGTAATAGCCAAACAGGTCCTGCTTGCTCAGCCCGTCGCGGGGGAAGAGCACCTTGGCGGCGTTGGTGAGCTTGGGCCCCGGGCTGAGCGAGGTCGGGCTGCGCGAGGTCGGGCTGCGCGCCTCCGCCGGCAAACGACGCGCAACCAGGCCCGCCGCCTGCGCAGCGTCTGCTGAGCGCGCCACCAAGCCGTCGAGCCCCACCGCCAGCATCGCCCGCTGCGCCAGCTCGAAGTCCTCCCCGAGCTGCGTCATCAGCGTCACGCCGGCAGGCAGCTCGGAGAAGCTCGTGAGCCGCGCGCGCCGCTGCTCGAAGGACAGGTTAGGCGCGGGTGCAGCGCCCTCGCGCAATAGATCGCTAAAGATCAGCAGCAGATCGCGATCCTTGCCGTCGCTCAGTGCACGCTTGAGCGCCTCCAGGCTGGGCCTGCCGCTGGCGTCGAGCGCCACGAGCAACGCCTCGGCCACGAACAGCTCCGGCAGCGCGCTCGCAGCGATCGCCTGCACCCGACTGGGCAGCTCCCGGGTGAGCGAGCGCTTGGCTGCGGAGACGATGTGCACCGAATCCCCGTGCCGCGCGACCAGCACGCGCACCCCCTCGAGCAGCGGCTCAAACACGAAGCGAGCCTGGCACGCGCGCTCCCGTAGCCCCTCGAGCTCGACCAGCTCGGGCTCGGCGAGCTGCACGCCCTCGAGCAGCGCCCAGGCGCCACGCGGCAACGCACGAGCGCGCGGCTGTGCACGTGTGCGACGTTGCGCTCGAGCGGGGCCCATGGGCCGCTGAGGCTAGCGAGCCTGGCCTGGCCGTCCAAGTCTTCGACCGATTCACCGGGTGGAGCGGCCTGCTAGGCTCGCCGCCATGCGTCCGCTGACCTTTCTCTCCTTCGCGCTGATCGCGCTGGCCAACTGCGCGCCGACGCATGGGCGTTCGGCCCGCGGTAACCTGGTGGTGGACGCGCCGCGGGACTACGTCGCAGAGCTGGTGCGGCCTTCCGGTCCGCTGACGCAGAAGGGGCCGGTGGTGCGCGACTTCGGTGAGCGGCCGGCGATCATCCAGCGGCTGGTAACGCTCGATTGGGAGCGCGAGGCCATGGCGAATCTGCAAACAGCGTCGGATGAGGCCAACGCGCGCGAGGTCTCGCAACTGCGTCAGCTACTCGAAACCTGGTATTCGGAGGGCGGCTACAATCTAATCCTCACCCGCACCCGGGATGGCCAGTGGAGCCGCATCAAGGGCCTCGAGGCGCTGCAGCGCAGCCTCGCACCGATTGATAGCTCGGAGCGCGCTCGCCTCATCGCCAATACCGCGGGCCACCTACCTTCAGCGGGCAACAGCCCCTCGGCGCTGCGCGAGACCGAGGACGGCTACGTCTTCATCGAGGAGACTGCAGGGCAAAAGCCGTTAGGCAAATGCTCCATGCAGATGGATGAAACAATCGAGGTGGAGCGCTGGACTGTGCGCGTGGAATGGACGGTGTTTCGCGACGGCACGATTGAAGAGACCGACCGCGATGAAGTTGGCCAACCGAGGTCCACGATGGAATGCCATCCCCATCCGCGTGGCCGCGCGCCGGAGGGCTTTATTGCGCATAGCGCGCCGTCGCACTCCTTCCGCTTCGCAGCGCATTATGAGGCTGCGTCCGTTACAGCGTTTGAACGCCTGGCGACGGAGCTGCGCGCGCACGGCGCTCCGGATGAGCTGGTCCGGCGGGCGCAGCAGGCGGCCAACGATGAGGCCCGTCATGCGCAGGTGATGCTTGGGTTGGCGGACCGATTGGAGGGAGCGACGGAGGAACGTGCGGACGGTGAACAGGCGCAGAAGGACCGTGCGGAGGAAGGCGGTGCGCGGCTCGCGCCGCAGGCCGGCTGGACGGTGCGGCCGTTAGCCGCCATCGCGCTGGAGAACGTACGCGAAGGTTGCGTATTAGAGGCCTATGCAGCGCTCGAAACGCTGCACCAAGCGCGACATGCGGCCGCAGCGCAAGTGCGGGCCGAGCTGGAGAGCGTCGCGCAGGATGAGCTGGCCCATGCGCAGCTGGCCTTCGATCTGCAGGCGTGGTTGCAGCAAGAACTCACGCCGGGCGAGCGTGAGGCCTGCGACCAAACAATGGCGGCGACGCTCATCGCGCTCGACCACCAGCAGCCGGCGAGCCCGCCGGATAGTGGATTACCCAACGAGGCCACGGCTCGCACCATCAAAAAGGAGCTGCGCGCTTATATTGCTATGCAGCGGGCAGAGAGCGCGATAGCGCAGTTGTGAATAAGCCATGGTATCGCTCGATCAGCTAACGCTCGAACAGAGCTTTGAAGACGTGACCTTTGAAGGGCTCTCCGCCCCCGGATTCGACTTCAGCAACAAGGAGTTCACTCGCTGCAGCTTCCGCCGTTGCAAGTTCGCTGACAGCGTTTGGGTGCGCACGATCTTGGAGGACTGCGAGTTCGACGACTGTGACCTCGGCGGGAGCAAGCTGAAGCAGACAGCCTTCCGCGACGTGCGCTTTCAACGTACGCGGCTGATGGGCTGTGATTGGTCGCAGGTCTCCAAGAACCCCGCGGTCCGCTTTGAAGAGTGCGACCTCCGCTATGTGACGTTCATCGATACCAATCTACGCAAGACGAGCTTGCGCGATTGCCGCGCCACTGAAGCAAACTTTATCCGCTGTAGCCTCATGGAGGCCGATCTCAGCGGCTCCGACCTAAGCGGCGCCACGATTGAAGATTGCGACCTGACCAAAGCGGATCTGCGCACCGCCCGCGGCGCGTTCGTCAACCCCGTTAAAAACAAGGTCAAGAACCTGAAGATCGGCACCGAGAGCGCCGTGCTGATCGCCGTGCACCACGGTATGAAGGTCGCCGGCTACGAGTAGCCGGCTGGCTCAGAAGTCGACGCGCACGCCCGTGGGCACGAGGCTCACGGTGGTCTTCACGTCGGCCTTATCATCCAGCACCCACACGGTTTGCTCGCTAGCCAGGCCCGCAATCAACAGGCCAAGTCCAACGAACTGGACCGAGCCGAGCGCGCCAAACATCGGCGCCAGATCTGGCTTTTCTCCAGCGACGATGAATGGGCCAGCGAGCGGCACCATGCCTACGAGATAACCATCGTCCTTGGTAGTGAATATACCGCTATAGGCGTAAGCAAGGCCGGAGGAAACAACCGAGGCGCCCCAAGAGGAGACTCCGGTGATCGTCCCGGTGAGCCAAAGGCCGCGTAGAGGGCGGGTGGTCTCGACATAGCCGGCAGGCGCTTGGAAGCCCTCCTCCGCAGCCAAGACCTTGCGCGGGGGCCGGGCTTCCTCGGCGTGCGCCGAGCCCGCCGCGAGCAGCGCAGATAAAGCAGTAGCGTACATAACTATTTTAAGCATATCACTTCTCCTTAAGCACGACTTAAGCCAACCCGAACTTTTGGCTGACTTACGCAGCTCGCGAGGCCGTGAGCATGCTCGATCGGTCACGGCCTCGCGCTACGGCCACTAATCTTAGAATTCCGGACAGGTCGAGATGCACTCGCCGAAGGCTTGCGTGCCCGCCTCGTCTTCACCGGTGAGAGCCAAGCAGTCGGCTGCCTCAATGCAGGAGGCCTGACACTCGGCTGAGCTAGCCTGTTGCTCGGTGCATTCCGGCGGTTCCTGAGTTTCCACTTCCAAGCCGCAAGAGACCGCCTTTGCCGCCGAGGCGTCGTAGGCCGCTGCGCAGCGCTCGATCGGAGTGGGATTGGTGGGTAGCGCTTGATCGAGGTGGTTGCGAAAGATATCGACCACCGCAGCGAAGCCTTCTTCGCCGCGTAAGACGTCGCCACAGGTAGACTGCGAAAAACGTAGGTCGCCGATCTGAAGTTCATACCAAGAGTCCTCAACGTCGAGCTCGCTCCCGGGGCACCCGCGCGAATCTGCACCGACCACGATTTGGTCGAGCGCGGCGGAGAGCTGGCTGAGCTCCTCGGCGCTGAGCTGGGCGGCTGCTTCAGCGGGAATCACGAGCTCTTTGGTGGCGTCGGGGTCTTGCAGCAAGCCGCTGATGGTGGCTGCATTGGGGTCGACGGTTATCTCATACAAGCCAGGCCCGAAGCCGGTATAGACGAATACCAAGTCGCCGCAGGGGGAAGGGCTGGGCTGGGTCGCGATCTGACTGATGGGGGCACATTGGTCGTCGGACGCTAAGTCGAGCGCGCTCGACTCCCAACCTTCTATGGAGGAGTCGCAGCCGGCGCCGAGGCCCATTAGCAGCGCGACGCCAACGGCGAAGCGGGCCGGAGTTGCGGGAACGAAGCGGCGATTGATGATTAGCGATCGGTAAGAAAAGCTCATGCTGGGCCTTGTGCAGCACCCGTGCCAACCCACCATCCTTCGTATTCGCGCGGAAACAGCGCCGCCTTGCGACCGGGCTGTCAGAGTCGGTCGAAGTTGTGCCAACGAGCGTGCCATGCCGATCGCTTAGCGCGCGGAGGGCACGCAGGTATGCGCGCAAAGACAGGCCGCGCTGAGCAACAATTCGGCACAGCGAGTGATCGATTCGTTCGCGCGCAAACACTAGAGCGCAATGCTCAAACCCAAGTCGCTTGTCTCCCCGCTGTTGCTCTCCTTCTTGATCCTTGGTTGCTCGGATTCCGATGGCTCTGGACTGAGCGCCGGGAGTGGGGGGATCCCCGCCCCGGGCGGGGGTGGTGAAGGTGCCGTCGGCGGTGCTGGCGGAACAGGGCCTGGTAGCGGTGGGGAGGGCGCGCTTGGCGGCTCCGGCGGGACGGGCGCCGGGAATGGCGGCAACGGCGGCTCCGGCGCGGGCGGGGGGAATGGCGGCAGCGGTGGCGCCGGCGCTAGCGGTGGAGTTGGCGGTAACGGTGGAGTCGGCGGCAGCGGCGGCGCCGGGCTGCCACTCGGCGCGCTATGCGACAATCAAGGCGAGTGCGCTAGTGGTGAATGCGCCGACGGCGTGTGCTGCAACGCAGCCTGCGAAGGCGATTGTGATAGCTGCCTTCAAGCCGTTACCGGAGCGGCCGATGGACAGTGCCTTCCCGTGCCATCAGGCGTTCTATGCCGCGCAGCCGGCGACGTTTGCGATCTGCAGGAGGTCTGCGACGGGCAAAACGCTGATTGCCCAGCCGACCAGGTAGAGAGCAATGCCACGGTGTGTCGGCTGGCGGCGGGGCCATGCGATCTGGCCGAGAACTGCGATGGCGCATCCACCGGTTGCCCAGCCGACCAACTCGATATGGCATCGGTCTGTCGGCAGGCGGCGGGTCCGTGCGATGCGGTCGAGACTTGCTCGGGCGCGGCAGTCGAATGCCCCGCGGACCAACTTCTGCCGCTTGGTTCGCCCTCGAGCTGCGCACCGTACACCTGTGCCGGCGCGCCAGCCTGTCCCACGAGCTGTAGCTCTGCACTAGGTTGTGCAGGCGGAACGGTCTGCGTCGAGGGCGCGTGCAGCCCGGGCAAGCTCGTGTTCGTTACGCAGAACGCGAACAACGGCAACCTCGGTGGCATCGCTGGAGCGGACAACGTTTGCCAAACGGCGGCGAACAACGCTGGGATCGCCGGCACCTTCAAAGCATGGCTGGCCACGCAGGCCCAAGGCCCAGCCGTCACCTTAACGCCCTCCAGCCTGCCGTATGTGCGCGTGGATGGCGTCAAAGTAGCCGACAACTGGACCGACCTAATCGACGGCTCGCTCGATGCACCAATCCGCGTCAGCGAGCTTGGGAATCTGCTCGCTTCGAGCTCGCTCGTGTGGACGGGGGCAACCCAGCTCGGTCAACCGATCTCCACCCTGCAGTGCGCTGATTGGTCCACGGCGAGCAGCGATACGGTCGCTGTGGTTGGCAATGCAGCAAAACAGGGCAGCGGCTTCTCGGTTTGGCTCAATCGCCCCTGCGATCAGCCGCAACGGCTGTACTGCATTCAGCAATAGAAGTGAGACCGGGCTGGTGGCTTGCTGTAACGTGGCCCCGTGCGCCGCTTTTTGAGCCTGCTCCTGCTTGGTACCGCCGGGTGCCCGAACGCAATCATTGAAGTACCGACCGTGGAGGGCGCTGACGATCAGGTCGCCACCTGCAAGGTGGCGAAGGATCCGCTCAATCCGCTGATCGTCGAATGGCCCGGCACCAACAAGGTCGAGCTCGACGCTGCCACCAAGTCGGGGATCGTCCTGGTCAGCTACAAGGGCTGCACGCTCAAGGTTTTGCCCAAGTGCTCAATCGATGGGGGTTACAACTTCACCCCGGTCACGCCTGCGCGGGACACGCTCAAGATGAGCACCGTGAGCGATCTTTACGCCAAGCTGCCGCTCGGCGCCGCGAGCCTCAAGGCGGAGCTCGCGCTCGGTACCACGCTCGAGCTCGACTACATTGCCGTTGGCCAGCGACTAGCGAGTAGCGCGCCCAAAGAGCGCGTGACCGGGGATTGTTCATTAGCGACGCACTACATCGACCGCATCACCGTAGGCGCCTATCACCTCGATGCGCTGGCGAGCGGCGAGCTTTCGGGCGGCGTGGAAGTACCAGGCGCAGGCGTCGGGGCCGGCCGCAAGGAAGCCAACCGTCGGCTGCGCGGCTCGGGCGAATTGACGGTCTGTGAGGGCCAGGCGCCCAACACCGAATCCGAAGCCCAAGCGAGCAAGTGCTACGCGATCTTGCAGATTGGCCTTTCACCGATCGAAGAGGCGCTGCTCCAGCCCGGTGCTGCGCCGCGTCCGACGGAGCCCGGCCCCGAGCCCAAACCAGAGCCGAAGCCGGTTCCCCAGCCGACCTCTCCCCTACCCCTCCCCGACAAGCCGCCCAAGAGCCAACCGCGCGGGAACGGGGATATGGATGCGGACGGATTGAACGACCGTATTGACGCTTGCGCCGACGTTCCCGAAGACGTGGATGGCTATCGCGATGACGACGGTTGCCCCGACCCCGACAACGATCTCGATGGCGTAGCCGACATTGATGATCGCTGCCCCAATACGATGGGCACGGAGGCCAAGGGTGGTTGCCCCTAGAGCAGCGGAGGGCGCGCGGCCCGAGGCGCACTGCGATTCCCTCGGAGGATTGAGGCAACTTCGGACCCAGGCGCGGCTTTCCGAACGGAGGGCGCGACATTGGGGCGTGCGATAAACCATCGCCCCGCCCAATGTCCCTCCGAG
>JBILLK010000048.1:0-38762 GCA_044376115.1 Polyangiaceae bacterium
GTTCTCGATAACGGCGATGCGCTTGCCGTGGTTCTCGCTGAGGATTCGGTTGAGCAGGGTGGTCTTCCCAGAGCCTAGGAAGCCGGTGAGCACGGTGACGGGGATCTTTTTCATGGCGGACCTCGCAAAACGAGAAGCTCGCTCCTATACAATATGCAACCCAGTTGCAACTACATCGATAACGTTCGTGCAGCTCTGCAGCCTGGCTCGAAGGTCGCGCGCGAACGGGCTCATGGCCCGCCCCCACCAGACACCGCGCGCACGAGCACCGTGAGCCCCAAGCCGATGCTGAGCATCGCTGCGAGCACGGTGATGGCGCTCCGCAGCCGTCCCTCGCGGCGCATCGTCCAGCTGATGGGCCGCGACATCACGACGGTCAGCGCGACCATGCCGACCACGGTCCCGAGCGCGACGAGCCCAAGGTACGCGACAGCGAGCGGGCGCGAGGCGATCGTCGTCGCGGCGAGCAGCGCGATCCCGGCCGAGCCTGCGAGCCCGTGAACCAGGCCGATCACGAGCGGCCGCGCGGAGGCGCCGGCGACCGAGCGCACAGTCTTGCCAGCACCCGGCGCGCGGCTGCGCAAGAGGTGCCAGATCCCGAAGCCGATGAGCATCAGCGCCACGATCAGCTCCGCGCCGTGTTCGAAGGCCTCGGGGATGCGCACCTCGGCGAGCACGATGAGGAGCCCCAGCGCGAGGAACGCGATGGTGTGCCCTGCGCCCCAGAGCGCGGCGATCCGTGCGGCCCTCCACACACCGGGCTCTCGTTGAACGAGGGCGGATACGACGACCACGTGGTCCGCGTCGGTAGCGTGGCGAAGTCCGAGCACCAGGCCGAGGAGCAGCACCGACAAGCCGGTCATCGGACCTCCCAAAGCGCTCACGAGCCATCCACCGGGCTCGCGCTAAGCACGACGCGAACTCGGCCGGTCCCTTCGATCGGCGGCGAGCGGTGAACCGCCCCGTGAAGGTCCGGATGCAGCGCGCCCTTCATCACGATGACCTCCCCAGGTACCGCGTGACGGATCGCCGACGCTTCCCGAACGATCTGCTTGTTCGCGTCGCATGGGCAGTCCGGCGGATGGTCGAGCGCCTCCCGCCGTACCGCTTCGTCGGGTACCCACTCCGTCCCGGGCCCCAGGTACGTGGTAACGAGACGGTACCGGACGTAGTCGACGTGGAACTTCGGGCACTGGTCCGTACGAACCACGCCGAACGAGACGCGCAGTCGGCGAGCGTCAGCCAGGTGAGCGAGACGCGCGATGAGGATGGCGATGTCCATCGTCAACCACGCGCGCGCTGGCTCCGCGAGACCGCGTGTCGCAGCCGAGAGATCGTACTTCGGCATGCAAACGATCGCGTCGAACTGCGCCGGGAAGCGCTGAGCCCATTCCACGAGCTGCGCCTCGAGGCCCGGTGGAAGCTCGCGATGCCACGACACGAGGTTGACACAACTGCGAGCGAGTCGCTCGTTGGGCTCCTCCCGGTGCAGTGCCATCGACAGCGGCTCGCGCAGGACGTGCATAGCGGGCTTCCTACCGCAAGGCCCACCTTCTTGCAACTGAGTTGCATTTAATTCGATCGCACTGGGCGATGAAGGTTCCGATCGCGATCGCTCGTGGAGCCCTACTGCAACTCGTCCAGCTCGTCGAGCACGCGTACGACTCGGCTCGTCTCGGCGAGCTGCTTGCCCCCGCGCCACACGCGACACTCGACGAGCAGGTCTGTGCCGACCACCTCACTTGGGCTCGCGATCTCGAGCACGACCCGATCGCCCACGCGTTCGTACCGACCCTCCGCCGCGAGGACCAGGTTGTCGGCGTCGACCGGGTACTCGGCCGGATATCCCAAGGCGACGCCCCCTGCGTCCGAAGCGCGGTAGTCCAGGGTGACGAGTTCACCGTCGTAGCTCGTCATCCTGAGGGTGATCTCCAGGTGCCAACCGCCCTGGGGGCCGCTCACGAGCTCCAAGGTCGCGCCTTCACTGGGAAGCTCCACGAATTCAGTCCGACCGGCCCCTAGCTCGATGCTCAGAGGGGAGGTCAGCTGCGCGCCGCCTGCTCCCTCGTTTGCACCGCCCCCGCCCGCAGTTAGATCGGGATCGCCACAAGCACCGAGGCAACCCAGCAGGAGCAGCCGGTAGGCAAACCAGGACATATCCTTCTAGACCATGTCATCGCCCGCGCAGCAACCTCGATGCAACTTGGTTGCAACGATGCTCAGACTGTAGGAAGGTAGGCCATGCTGTCAGGTAGAGCGCTGTTTGCAACGCTGATCGGGGTTTCCTGGTTGCCCGCGGGCTGTGAAGCAGACAACCCCGGCACCGGAGCAGGCGGCGTGGGTGGAGAAGGCTCCCAGGCCGCGACCGGCGGAAGCGGAGGCGGTACCCCCCTCGGCCCCCCAACCGTCGGCGGCCTCATGATCGAGGAGGTCTTCTACGCAGGCTCGCCAGGTCTCATGGCCCATACCTTCGCCGACCAATTCATCGATGTCCGCAACGACTCGGACGGGCTCATCTTCGCCGACGGCTTGCTGGTGGGCGACGCGTACGGCGCCGCTGGCGAGATCAACCCCGGCCAGCCTGTCAGCCCCTTCGCCAGCGACACCGAGCACGTGTACCTCGCTAACGTCTTTCGCGTCCCGGGCGACGGCGACGACGTGCCCCTACAACCCGGTGAGACCCTGACGCTCGCGCACGACGGGACGAACCACAAGCCGGATAGCATCCTCGATCTGAGTGCGGCCGACTTCGAGGCGTACATCGAGTCCTCGGGCAATGATGACGACTGGCCGACCGTCGCCAACCTGGAGGTGGTGCACTTCACTGGCGGCTACGACTGGCTGATGCCTGTGTTCGGCCCCGCTGTCGTAATCGCCAGAACGGACGTCATCGAGTTCGTCGACCACCCCGACTTCCCAGGCGAAAAGCTCGTGAGGATCCCTGTGTCAGCGGTCGTCGATGGCGTGGAAGCGCTGATGGATTCCGGAAGCAGCGCATACAAGCGACTGCCCGCTGGAGTCGACGCGAGCTTCGCCTTCGTTTCGGATACGTACACAGGAGAGAGCATCGCCCGCCGGCGAGGCGAGCAAGGGTCGATCCCCTTGCTCGTCGACACGGGGAGCTCGGCTACAGACTTCGACCTCGTGGCGGCGCCAAGGCCGGGCGAGTAGGCGCGCTGCTTCCGATGCGTAGAGCCGGCGCTCTATGCCGTCAGCGGCGCGAGCGACGCCTGCTGCCGACGCAGACGGAAATGCTCGGAGAGCCCACCGACGAGCAGCACGAGAACGCCGGCCCACTCGACGAAGTGGAGGTCTCCCGCAAAGTGCCCGGTGGCAACGAGCGCGGAGCCGGTGAGCGCGATGGCGATGGGCCACCTGCGGCGCGTTCGCCAGGAGCGCCACGCGCTCACGCCGATGGACGCGCTGATCGCGACGACAAGGAGCATCAAGTGGTGAAATTCGCTCAGCCCAAAGCCGACGCCGAGCACCGAGAAGAGCTTCGCGTAGGTCGTCAGGCATGCGGGGCACACGGCGCAGGCGAGCACCGGTAGGATGGCAGACCACAAGCTGGTGTTCGGGGCGCTTGGTTTCGGGGCTCGATGGGCCGCGCAATCGCATGCGTGGCGATGCTCGTGGAGCTTGGGGCGCATGGACGTCGAAGTTAGCCGAGACCGAAGCGATGCGCAACTCGGTTGCATGTGCACCAAGGAAGCAGGTCGACCGGGCGGTGACGCATCAGCTCGCTGCGGCTCTCGCGACCACGAACGCTCCTTCGGCAAGCTCCCCGTTACCGTCCTGTCCGGCTTCCTTGGCGCAGGGAAGACCTGGCTCAACCAGGTGCTCAAGCCGATCCGTTTCCCGCGTGAACCAACGACATCTGGCGGCGGCGGCCACTTCTTTTTGCAACTTAGTTGCACATAGAATAGACACGCTGCCAAATCGAATGGAGGCTTCATGCAGCGACTGCCCGTAACTGTACTCAGCGGCTTTCTCGGGGCCGGAAAAACGACCCTCTTGAATCACGTGCTCGCGAACCGCGAGGGGCGACGCGTCGCTGTCATCGTCAACGACATGAGCGAGGTCAACATCGACGCCCAGCTCGTGAAGATGGGCGGGGCCGCGCTCGGTCGGACCGAGGAGAAGCTCGTCGAGATGTCGAACGGCTGCATTTGCTGCACCCTTCGCGAGGACCTCCTGGTCGAGGTCAAGCGACTCGCAGCAGAGGGGAAGTTCGATAGCCTGCTCATCGAGTCGACGGGGATCGGGGAGCCGATGCCGGTCGCCGCGACCTTCTCCTTCCGTGACGAGCAAGGCTTCAGCCTCGCCGATGTGGCCCAGCTCGACACCATGGTCACGGTGGTCGACGCAGCAAACTTCCTTCGGGAGTACGGCTCCTCGGATGACCTACGAGCACGCGGCATCGCGCTGGGCCCAGAGGACGACCGCGCGATCGTCGACCTGCTCGTCGAGCAGGTCGAGTTCGCAAACGTGCTGGTCATCTCGAAGGCCGACCTCGTCCTGCCCTCCGACCTCGAGCGCCTCGAGGGCATCCTCCATCACCTGAACCCCGAGGCGCGCCTCGTGCGCGCCCAGAACGGTCGCGTGCCGATCAATGCGGTCCTCAGCACCGGGCTCTTCGACAACGACAAGGCCGCGACCTACGCCGGCTGGGCCAAAGAGCTCGCAGGCATTCACACGCCCGAGACCGAAGAGTACGGCATTGGCAGCTTCGTCTACCGCGCGCGACGTCCCTTTCATCCAGGGAGACTCCACGCCTTCCTCGCCAGCGAGTGGGTCGGCGTCCTTCGCTCCAAGGGCTTCTTCTGGCTCGCGACGCGGATGAGCGAGGTGGGCGCGTGGTCTCAAGCAGGGCCGGCCTGCCGTACGAGCCGCGCAGGCTTCTGGTGGGCCGGTGTACCGGCCGCGTCCTGGCCGGCTGCGCCGGAGGCGCAAGCGGAGATCCGGAGCGCCTTCCACGAGCCGTATGGGGATCGCCGCCAAGAGCTCGTACTGATCGGTCAAGGAATGGATGAAGCGGCGCTCCGGGCGGGCTTCGACCGCTGCCTCCTTACCGATGCCGAGCTGCGCCTCGGCCCTGAGGGCTGGCGAGCGCTTGGTGATCCGTTTCCTACATGGGGCGAAGTATCCGTCTCGGCGGGAGCACCGGCAGCCGAGCAAGCGAGCGCGTAGAACGTCAGCGCGCTCGTGGTCTCCAGCGTCGCGTCACGCGGGGCGCGGGCCATAGAACACGCGCCGTCTCCGGCAGCTCCGACAGCACAAGGCCGATCAGGAAATGCAGGTTCTGGCCGATCGGCCCGAGCTTGCGCTCGTCCTAGCTGAGCGACGCATCTTTGTTGAAGAAGTTGGTCACGGCCGGGTTGGTCATGGCGTCACCCTAACAAGGACCGTCCGCGACGTTCTCCATGCGCGCCTTCCCGACGAAAGTTGCTACCCTCCGCCGATGTCACGCGTGCGTGTTTACTTGGGCTGCTCGCTCGACGGATGCATCGCCGGGCCAGGGCACGATCTGTCGTTCCTCGAGGAGCACGCGCCTGACAAAGATGCGCCAGAGGGGCTAGGGTTCGAGGCGTTTCTTGCCAGCATCGGCGCGCTCTTGATGGGCCGACGCACGTACCAAGTGCCGCTCGACCACGACGCTTGGTTCTACGGAGAGCGGCCGGTGCTGGTCGCGACGCACCACGCGCTACCGCCAGCACCGAAGGGTGGCAATGCGCGCGCCGTGCAGGGGCCGATCGACGCGCTCGTGGCCGAGGCGCGCGCCGCAGCGGCGGGCAAGGACGTCTATCTCGACGGCGGCGATCTCGTGCGCCAAGCGCTCGACGCGGGCCTCGTCGACAACCTGTGTTTGACCTTCCTTCCGGTCGTGCTCGGCCGCGGCGTTCGCTTGTGGGAGGGGCTCGAGAACAGAAACGATCTCGAGTTCGATCCGCCGGTCACGCACGGCGGGCGGATGGTGCAGGTATCGGCGCGCGTGGTTCGGCGCTAGTCACACGGATCGACCGTTCGCGCTCCTACTGCTAGGTTCCGATCGTGGTTCCTGGGGTCCCTGATCCAAAGATCGTGAAGCAGCGCTTCGAGCCAGCGCGCACGCTCGAGCTCGTGCAACGCGTCGGCGGTGTGGGTGACACTGGTTATCGCGGCGGGTTGGCCCCAATCGCCACAGCGCCGGAGCTCTACGTCCCGCTGCTTGGAGAGCTTCCCCTTGGGGATTTGCAGCTCATCGCGCCGAAGACCCACGGGGTCGGCCTGCGACGCACCGGGATCAAATGGCAAGACGCGCTGGGGGCGCTCTTCTTGATTGGCATGCTGTTTGGCCTACCCGCTGTCTGGCTCGCGCAGCCGAAGATGCCGTGGTTCGTCTGGCTCATCGCCGTGCCATTCGTTCTGCTTGCCTTGCTGGCCGTCTACGTTTCGCTTCAGCGTGTAGTAAGCCGACTGCGAAGAATCTCAGTCGATCTCGATCAGCCGATGTACTTCTTGGGAGACGAGCTGGTCGCACGTGTCTCAACAGCGACTTCGCTGCGGAACTTCCAGGCGCAGCTCACCTGCGTCGAGTCCGCGAAGGTGATGACGAAGGATGGCCCCGCAGTCCAGACCAGCGTGAGGTGGTCCGGTACGATGCAGCTCGTGGGGCACGAGCGTCGGGGTAAGGCGACCATCTCAACGCTCACGCAGCGAGTCCCGCTCGAGGGTCCCGCCTCGTTCGAAGACGACGAGTGCTCACTCCGCTGGTTCGTCAAGATCGAGACGACGTCGGGTTCACTCGACGAGACCTTTCCATTCCAAGCCGTCCCGCGAGTGCGCGCATGAAGCTCGAGCTGACACGTCCGACCTGCCCTCCAGGCAGCAGCCTCTCCGGCCAGATTGAGGCTCCACCCGGCGCGCTCGCGCGGCTTGAGGTCTATTGGGAGCGCATCATCCTCAACGGGGCGCGCGCCACGATGATCGTCGTCGAGCAAGAGCGCGAGGTCCCCTCCGACGGGCGCCTCTCCTTCGACCTCCCGCTCCCACTCTTACCGCTCTCCTTCGATGGGGAGCTCTTCTCCCTCAGCTGGGGACTCGACGTCTACATCGGTGAGCACCTGCTCTCTCGCACGTTCACTCGCAGCAGCGCGCCTTGAGCGGTCCGCCCTGGCGTCCGCTCAAGCCGTGGCGCGCTGCGCGGACATCCTGCCGATGGCGGTGACCAGCAGCTCGATCACCGCATCCACCGCGCGCGCGCGGCGCGGGCTCGGCCGCAGCGGCGGTAGCAGCGCCCACACCGAGATCGGCGCGAGCGACCAGCTGGGCAGCACGCGCTTGCGCGAGCGCTGGACCTCGCCGGCGGGGCGCACGCCGATGCCGAACCCGGCGAGGATCGCGTCGCGCTGCGTGCGTACGTCGCTGCACTCGAAGCGGCCGCCCACCAGCACGGTCGCGCGCTTACCGCGCGGACCGTGCAGCAGCCAGGGCGCACGCGCATGTCCCACCAGCGTGCGGATGCACTCGTGCCCCGCGAGCTCCTCAGGCTGCCGCGGCCGTCCGCTGCGGTTCAGGTGGCTCGGCGTCGCGGCCAACACGAAGCTCACCGAGCCGAGGCTCCGCGCGCAATGTCGCTCCCGCGAGCAAAGCTGCGCACGGCTCGCTTCACATCGCCGCACACCTTCCGCCAAAGTGCGCCGAAAGCACCGCACGTCTCGACTCGATACGCGCCGAAAGCGCAAGGGTCCTCTGCGTACCTCGCCGCCGATGCGACATTCGCGCGAGCGATAGACCATCGGTGCCCCCAATGTCACTCGGGGTCGTCGCCGTCCGTTTGCGCCGTCCGTTTGCGCCGTCCGTCGGCGCCGTTCGCCGCGCCACACAAGTGAACGCCTACTTGTTTGCAGCTTCGCGTCCGGGTAGCAAGCCAGTGGTAGCGGCGTTGGCGCGAGCGCTGGCGAAGCGGGCGGCACGGCATGACCCGCAAAAGGCCACCATCCCTCGTTCGCTCCTGGGCGGCCGAATCTTCACGGACAGCGAGCTCGAGGAGCGCGCCGTTATACTGCCGGTGACGGCAAGACCTACGACCCATCGCCGCGAACAGCGGCGTGGTCATCCCTATGCGGGGGACGAGGTGCGCGTCCTGCCGGCCCCCGCAATCTACCGCCCAACGGCCGTATTCACGGGCTACTTGGTCTCGGAGCGGGTGCTACCCGAGGAAGCCCGGTGGTGCGAAGCGTCGTCGGTACTCGCTCGGCGCGAGGCCCATCAGTCGCTGAAACGTCTTTCGAAAGGCGCTCGGGTCCTCGTAGCCGACGCGCGCTGCGATCTCCTCGACCGAGATGTCTGGACGCTCGAGCAGATCACGGGCTTTGCCCACTCGCAGGTGCTGCAAGTATTCGGTCGGTCGCATGCCAGTGGCGCGTTGAAAGCGCCGTAAGAAGGTCCGTTCGCCGAGACGCGCGACGGCGGCCATCCGCGGCACATCGACCTTCCCATCGCTCGTGGCTCCCAGCCATCGCTGGGCTTGGAGGATCGCACTGTCGCCATGCGTGAACGTCGGTGCGAAGGCGCGATAAAAGCGCTGCTCTCGACCACCCGGATCTACCAACAAGTGGCGCGCCGTGGCGAGCATGGTGCTGGGCCCCAGGAAGCGATGGACGAAGAGTAGCCCGAGATCGAGCCACGCCATGAGACCGCCGGCGGTGATCACATCCCCGTCGTCGATGATCAGACGGTCGACGTCGACCCGTACCCGCGGAAAGCGCGCTGCGAACTCCGATTCCAGCGCCCAGTGGGTCGTCGCGGGCCGACCGTCGAGGAGGCGAGCTTCGGCGAGGAGGAACGCGCCGACACAGATCGAGCAAAGGATCGTGCCCCGCCGGTGCTGCGCACGGAGCCAGCCCGCAAGCTGGCCGGCGCCATCGGTCGGCGGGATCTCGCTCAGGCTCGGCGGAAGCACGAGGACCGTCAGCGGTTTCGCCAAACGAGGGGGTCTGCTCTCCATCACGAGGACGCGGACGTGGAGGCGCGGCGCCTCGCCGTCCCGCTGTTGGTGCAAACGAATGGCGGTCTGCAGAAGGTCGCGCATTCCCAACACGGCGGCCGCTTGCGCGCCTGGATATTGGAGGATGCCGATGTGCGGAAGCACGGTGTCAGTTATAGCCCGAAGAACGTCATTACCGCCACTTCGCAGCAGAGCGCCGGGTTGCTACGAATCTGACCATGACCAAGGCACTGCTGTTGATCGACCTTCAAAATGATTACTTCCCCGGAGGAGCGTTTCCGCTCTGGCATGCGGAGGAGACGCTCTCCAACGTTGAAGCCGCGATCGAGCAAGCGACGGCGAAGGGAGTGAAGATCATCCATATTCAGCACCTCGCCGATCCCAAGCTCGGGCTCTCGCCCTTCTTCAACGAGGGAACGCCCGGAGCAGAGATCCATGCGCGCGTGCGCGCGGCCGCGCCCGACGCGCCGATCGTGGTGAAGGCGTTCGCCGACTCCTTCCATGAGACGACGCTGGAAGCGACCTTGCGCGACCTCGACGTAAGGGAGCTGCTCGTCGCCGGCATGATGACCCAGAACTGCGTCACGCACACCGCGATCTCCAAAGCCGCGGAGAAGTACGACGTGACGATCTTGGTCGACTGCTGCACGACCGTCAGTGAGATGCTCCATCTCATCGCCCTTCATGCGGTCTCGACCCGCGTGAAGCTCGCGCCCGCGGGTAGCGCAATCTGAGCGCGCACGCCTAGCCGCGTCAGTTCGACTCGAGCTTGAGCGCACGTTGGAGGGCGTCGTCGTTCAAGAGCGTGGTGATCTGCGTCGCTACGTCCGGCCCAGCGAGCATCGGGTGGTCGCGGAAGAGCCAGGGCGTGCGCTCTTCGTAGATGACGTCGAGCGTGCGTGCGCGCTGAGGGACGTCCTCACGCACCCGTCGCACGTGGGCCGCCGTGAACTTCAGGCTGCGCGGGTCGACCCAGCCGGCGGCGATGAAGCCCTTCGTCTTCTTCTCGCAGCGACACGGGTTCGACGGGTTCATCAGACCGCATTTGTCCTGCATGAACGCCGACAAGTCCGCGCGCGCTCGCTCGAGCCGCTTGCGGAACGCAGGCGCGGTGAGGTCGAGGATCTCGGCGGCGAGTGGCGACGGGCACTCGAAGATTTCGCCGAGCACGAAGGCCAAACGCTGCTCGCGATCGAGGCAGAGCAACATGCCGAACATGCAGCCGAGCTTGGCCTCCTCGACAAGCAACGTGCGCTCCGCCGAAGGAGGCTCCTCGAGCTCCTCGAGGGCGAGCTTGTCCAGCTCTTCGCCGTAGCCGCGGAAGCTCGTAATGACGCCTTCGAGACGACCGCGCTTGGCGTCGAGGAAGCAGTTCATCACGATGCGGTAGGCCCACGTGCGGAAGCTCGAGCGACCCTCGTATTGCCCGATGCGGGTGATCACCCGCAGCAGCGCTTCCTGCGCCACGTCGGCGGCGTCAGCGGGGCTGAGCATCATGCGCACGGCGATCGCGTAGACCCAGCGCTGGTGCTTGCGCACGAGCGTCTCGAGCGCCGCTCGGTCGCCCGCTGCCGCGGCCAGCGCGAGACGCATGTCGCCGCGATCGGCTTCGTCTGCGGCGCGAAACGGATTTTCGGTCGGTTCGGTCATGAGCGTCTCCTTCGTGCATGCCTACCCGAGTACCGAGAAGAGCTCGAACACCTTTATCTCGCCGATCCCCGGAAAGAACGCAGCGAGGTCGCCGCGCGCCTCGAGAGCGGCGACAGCCCGCTTGTGCGCCTCCACGTCCTCCCAGCCGATCAGATCGGCGAACTGGCTCGGGTCCTCGACCTGACGTGCAGCCGCGCCGCCCCGGTGACCGGCAAGGGTCGGCAGCGCGTCGTGCACCCGACCGTGAACGTCGAGGTGCACGGCAACATCGCGCACCGCGTACGCGGCCACCTCGACCAGCGGTGCCCGACGAAGCTCAGCGAGCAGCGCCGCTGTATCCACGCCCAGCTGATAGTGCGCGTACAGCTTGAGCTCCGCGATGCTGCTCATGAGTTCGGAGAAGCGCGGATCTTCGCGCACCGTGTTCGAGGCGTGCTGCGCGGCCTCGAGCGAATCCCACGCGACGACATCGGCGAACACCCCGTCGCTCATGCCACGAAGGCGCAGGCTCGCGCGTTGCCCCCCGAGGGTTGCGACAGCGTCGTGGGTCCGATGCTGAATCGCTGGGAACGCGTCCGGTGCGCGAACCGTGAAGACGGCGATCTCGAGAACTGACGTGGGCTGGGTCGACATGTGGATGGTCCTTTCGCTCGAGCGGCAGGCGGGTCGACGTGACCACGACCTCGGCTCGTTCGGACCTTGGACGCCAGCGCCCGAGGGGGTGTGACTGCGGCGAAGAACTTTTCTCTCGCCTCCCCGCTCCTCGTCGTCTCCCCGCTCCTCGTCGCACTACCGAGCGACATTCCCGGGCGCGATACCGTATCCCCCCGCTCAATGTCGCTACCGCGAGCGAAGCTGCGCGCGCGTCGCCCTCAAAGCGCGCCGAAAGCGCGGCGGCCCCCGCGTACCGATCGACCAAAACGCCCAAACCGCCGCCCACCGCGCGCCGACGGAGCGACATTCGCGCGAGCGATAAACCATCGCCAGGCCCAATGTCGCTCGGGCCCCAAGTCGGCGTTCATCAATCGCCGTTGGCTGAAATCGACCCAAAGCTCCGCTCAACGCGAGTTCACTCTGGCGTTTCTTTGCAACGCGAGCCGCGTCACCGTGCCGCTGAGGAGCGCGAGCACGGGCTGGAGCAGCCCGAGGAACCACCAGAAGTTAAAGCCAGTAAAGCGGAGCCCAACAGCGAAGCCCGTGAAACCGGCCAGCACCGGCAGCACCACGCGCGCAACAGAAGACCGAGGAGGAGCGGCCCAGGCCACATAGACCACGCCAGTCACAAGCGGACTCACGTAGCCAAACACCAACAGGCTCGCCACCGCCCCCAGCCGCAGCCAAGAGCTCGCATCGTTCGCATCGCCGTGGAGCCCCAGCACGCCAGTGACCCCGCCCAACACGGCGAGGGCACACGTCAACACGATGGGTCGCAGCGAGGCACGCACCTCCGAACGCTAGCACGCGAGCGACAAGCGTCCGTTACGCGCCAGTCGCTGGGCACGCAGTCACGGCTCGCTCGTCGGCCCCGCCTCGCCCGTCATGTCCGGTCCGACCGACTCGAGCAGGCAGGCCGAGAGCACGCCGAAGTCGAGCGAGTAGACGAATCCGCGCGGGCTGAGGCTCGCGGGGAGGGCGGCGCCGTCGAGGCTGAGGTCGCCGCCCTCGGCTTCCCACGCGGCGTAGACGGCGTCGTTCTGCAGGGCCGCAGCGCGCAGATCGGAGACCCACTCGGGCGCCGCGTCGGTCGGCGACCAGCCGGGGAGCAGGTTGGCGAGCATCTCGCGGCGGAGCGCCGTGACCTTCGCCTCGTCGACAATGGCCACGTTGAGCTCTCCCTCGTAGACGATGCCGCGGTTGTTCTTGTTCGCGGAGCCGATGCTGGCGAAGACGTCGTCGACGATCAGCACCTTCGAGTGCACGTCGATGTCCACGAAGCGCGACTCCGTCTCTTCGAAGCCCCAGGTCTCGACGGTGTCGAACGCGCGGAGCTGCAGCGTCGTGTACCGGCCCGGAAAGGTCGACTTGAACAGCTCGTCAGCGAGGTAGGTCTGCGCGCAGCCGGGATCGGTCCACTCGTTGACCGGCTTGGTGATGACGACGAGCTCGAGATCCGGCATCTCCTCCATCCGCTCGACGATGGCCTCGTTGAGCATGGGCACCCGGAAGTACTGATCCTCGATCAGGATGAAGCGCTCGGCGTTCCGCACCGCGTTGAACCAGGTCTCGGCGATGGCGTGCTCCCAGAACGGCTCGGGGAGCGTCGCGGTCACCTGCACCTGCACGCCGCCGTTGCGAGGGGCGATCTCGCGCTGGACCTCGAACGAAGAGGCGTTCTCCGAGTACTCGACGCCGAGCTCGCGCGTGTGATCCCAGCGGCGCTTGAAGATGTCCGCCGCGTCCTGCGCCGAGGGGCCCTCGACCCGGACGAAGTAGTCCTTGCGCGGCCCCGTCTCGCTGTCGGCCTCCTTGAACGAGACGGCTTCGCGCTCGCTGGCCGTGGCGTCGAAGCCCATCCGCCGTGCGTCGAAGACGCGGTGCTCCGACGTGTCCCAGTCCGCAGCCTTGACGTTCATCCCGCCGATGTACGTGACCTCGTGGTCGATGACGGAGAACTTTTGGTGGTACGAGGCAGCCTGGACCTCGAGGTCGATCGGCCACTCGGTGAGGTCGACCTGCCGCGAGGGCACGGTCGACTCGATCGCGAGCTCGCCGGCGTCGAACTCCGTGCCCGCGAGGTCCGGACGTGAGGCGAGCCGATCCACGAAGGAGAACGGCGCGACCTCGAAGAGGAAGGTCCCTTCGGTCTCGTTCGCCTGGCCCATGAACTCGATGCCGTCGGCGGCCTGGTCGGCGTAGGCGAGCAGATCGCTGTCGACGTTCACGCTGGAGAGGATGCCGTCTTGCCCCCAGAACTGACCGACCAGCACGCGCACAGTCGCCGAATTCGACTCGAGCGTACCGAGCATCGTGTTCTTCCAGCGGGCGGACGGCGTGAGATCCATGTGCGTCGACGGGTCGCGCACGAGCTCGAAGTCCGACTCCCACCACCAGCTGGCCGCGAGGACCTCGCTCGTCGCAGCCTGCATGTCCGCGTGGACGGACTTCCAAGCGCGCTCGCCGTCGAGGTAGACGTCGACTCGGTTGCCACGGCGAGCCGGTCGGCCCTGGGCCGAGAACCAGCGGTGGCGAAGACCGAGGAACACCCGGTGCACGACCACCTCGCGCCCCTCGACCGTCTCGACCGCGTGGGTCATCGCGGCCCCGTGTCCCTGCTCCACCGAGCCGATCACGGCGGCGCGGAGGCTCTCGGTCCCGTCGAAGTCGACGCGGACCTCGAGCTCCTCGTGGTGCGGCGCTGCGAGCTTCACGACGAAGGTGCCCGCCGAGTCGAGGTAGATGCGGCCGGGAGAGAACCCGTCGACGCCGATCGCGTCGCCCACCGTGAGCGAGGCGCCGTCGGCCGGGAGCGGTTGGCCCCAGAGGTCCATCGGGACCAGCTCGAGGACGGCCTTGGCCTTGTCGGGGGTGGTCGTCTCCGGATCGGGGACCGGCGCCTCCGGATCCTCCTCATCGATCTCCTGCGTCTGGAGCCCTTCCTGAACGGGGCTGCACGCAGAGACGGACGTGGCTGCGGCGAGGAGGAAGGTCAAGGCGGTGAGCCGGCGGAGCGTCATGCGCGGCCCTGAGCACAACCCATGCCATCACCCTACAACGGCAAACAATGTAGGACATGGTAGTTATAGATATGCATATATGGATAACGAGTAGCCCACTGGATCTTCTGTGAATCAGGTACTACCCACCGCGTCGCACCGCGCAAGGCGAAGCGATGAGGCGCGACCGACGTGCGCTTTGCCGTCTGTGACGTCGCGATTCGCACGGCAAGCGGCTGCAGAAGTGCCCGTACCGCACTCGGGTTGACATTGCAGAGCCTCAAGCGCGAGCATGAGCCGCTGTACATGAAACTCAATCTTCGAGTGGGGGCGCTCGTGGTCGGCCTGGCTCTCGCAGCCTGCGGCGACGACACGGGCACGGCGGGCAGCGGCAACAGTGCTGGCTCTAGCGCTGGAGGCAGCGGCGCCGGCGGAGCCGGTGGCGTTGGCGGAACCGGTGGCGTTGGCGGAACCGGCGGCGTTGGCGGAACCGGTGGCGTTGGCGGAAGCGGTGGCGTTGGCGGAACCGGTGGCGTTGGCGGAACCGGTGGCGCCGGCGGAGGGCAGAGCAACTTCGGTCCGCCCGCGAGTGAGTTCGTGGGCGCTGGGCAGACCAGCACGAGCACGAATTACAAGATGGTCTACACGCTTGGTCAGCCGACGCCGAATCAGTCGACCGCGACGTCTCAAAACTACCGCCTCCAAGGCGGGATCATTGGAGCTACGGGGAGTTTGCCATGAAGATTTTTCGTTCGATTGGGCCTTTGGCGTTCGCGGGCGCTGCGATCTGCGCCCTCTCGTTTGCAAGTGTCGCCGAGGCGCAGGTGCCAGGTGGGTTGACCCATCAAGGGCGGCTCTACGATGCAGCAGACGCGCCAATCACCGGGTCCGTGACGCTGAAGTTCTCGATTTACGACGCCGACACAGCGGGAACCGAGCTGTGGACAGAGACGCACACGGTCACGTTCGATGACGGGTACTACTCCGTTGCCCTCGGCGAGACCACGCCGCTCGAGCCGACGCTAACCCTTGGGCAAGACCTCTTTCTTGGCGTGACGGTTGGGAGTGACCCTGAGCTGACGCCGCGCGCCGCGGTCCGGAGCGTGCCCTACGCACTCGTTGCGGGGGACGTGCGGGGAGACATCAACCCGGACACCGTGTCGATCAACGGGACGGTGGTGATCGATGGTGCGGGCAACTGGGTGGGCTCGCCTGTCGGGTTGCAGGGTCCGGCGGGTCCGACGGGTCCGACGGGTCCGGCGGGCGCAGTCGGTCCTGCTGGGCCGGCCGGGCCACAGGGTCCTGTGGGCCCCACGGGAGCACAAGGCCCGCAAGGCGCACAAGGCATTCAGGGTCCGGCGGGTCCGGCGGGTCCGGCAGGCCCTGCGGGTCCGACGAGCGTGGCCACCTGCCCGAACCCCGGGCTCGGGACGACGACGTTCGTCAACCTGGCGCGCTCGAACCTGTGCGTCTACAACGACACGTTCACCACCTCGTGGAACAGTGGGCAAGGCTTCTGCAACAACCTCTTCAACGGCGCAAAGATGTGCACGCATCAGCAGCTCAGGCAGGCCTGCAACGCGAGCAGCCTGACCCTCACCACTAGTCGCTGGATGGCCGATCGTGTGGGAGACGACCTTGCGCTCGTCACCAACGGCACCGACTGCAACAACTTCGACGGTGTCGCAAGTGCAACCGGCGCGACGGCCGCCGGGACCTACTGCTGCCTGGAGTGGATGGACTACTGATGGGTTCGCGAGCATGAGCGAGGCCTCACGCTCGATGGCTTTGCCCGCGTCGATCGTGGTCGGCGCGGGCATCGTCGCGCTAGGGCTCTACCTTGGCGTGCGCGAGCGTGGAGGCCCGGCGCCGAGCGCCCCGACGGCGCCGAGCACTGCGAGTGCAGCGCCCACCCCAGGGCCGGTCCCTGTGCCGGCACGTGTTCCGACAGCGGCGCAGGTGTCGACGTCAGCGGCGCTGCCACCTTCGGTGTTTGAGGTGCGAGCCGCCGCCACCAAGGAAGTCGACGGATGGATCGGCGCCAGGAAGAAGGCTCTGGCGGCGAAGTGCTGGCCATCGAACGCCGGCGCGAGCCAGAAAATTCGCATCCGATTCCTCTTTGACGCGACGGGACGCGCCTCTGCCGTGATTGCTGAGCAGACCGCGGAGTCGCGGAAAGACGTCATTGCATGTCTCGAACGTGAGCTGGCGGACGCCAAGGTCACGGCGCTGCCGGAGCCGCTCGGCGTGCAAGTCGAGCTCACGCTACCGTGACCTCGGCATCGAGCCTCCGCTGCGAAACCGACGCTGTCCTCGCCGATGCTGCGAGAGACCTTTCTCGACTTGGGCCATACAGTCAGAAGGCGGCGGCGATCTGCGCCTCGGCCCGCGCGACGGCGGCGGGCGCGTCCCAGGCGACGCCCTCGGCGCGCAGGACGGTCACCTCGGGGATGCCGAAGAACACCATCATGTGGCGCAGATAGGGGGCGAGGAAATCCTCCACCGCCTGCGGGCCCGACGTGTAGATGCCGCCGGTGGCTAGAAGGAACACCGCAGAGCGCGCATGGGCCAGACCGCGGCGCACGCCGCCCTCGTAGGTGAAGGTCACGCCGGGGCGCGCGACGTGATCGATCCAAGCCTTGAGCGTGGTCGGCACCGTGTAGTTGTGGATGGGCGTTGCCACGATCAGCGTGTCGGCCGACTGGAACTCTGCGGTCAGCTGGTCCGACAGCTCGAGCTCGCGCGCCTGCTCCGCCGTCCGCGCCTCAGGCGGCAGGAACATCGCGGTAATGAAGTCGGCGCTTAGATGCGGCAGCGCGTTCTCCGGCAAGGTCAGGTCGCGCACCGTCAGGGTTTCGTCGGGGAACTTGGCCTTGCGGCGGGCAAGGTAGTTGTCGAGCATATTGCGCGAGACGGAGGTAGCGCCGTTCGGGCTGCAGATCAGAACGAGAGCGTGTGCCATCATCGTTTCCTTTGGTTGGGGTCAGCGGCAAATCAGCCGTCACGGGTAGATGCGCGAGCGACGCTCTTTTCGACACGCCCCGCAGCGGTCGCTTCGAGATAGCTGCGAAGGCGTGGGCTTCGCGTAAGCGCGATCGCTTTGGTCATCGCGTCGCGGGCGCCCGCAAGGTCGCCGCTGCGCCTGCATGCGTGCGACACGACGACCCAATAGGGGGCGTACTCGGCGACGCGAGCGGCGTCGACGCGAGCGAGCAATGCCTGGGCGTCGACCTCGCGATCGAGCTCGACGAGAACGGCGGCGTGCGCAACCGCGCTTGCGACGGTGGGCCAGGTCGCGTTGAGCGTCGCGTACAAGAACTCGATAGCTGTCCACGGCGTTTGTCCGGAGAAGAGGCGCTGGCAGTGAGCGGACTGAATGGCCGCCTCGAGTTGAAAAGGGCCAGGCACCCGAAAGGCGGCGGCGCGCAAGAGAACGGCGTTGGCGTCGAGGATCGCGGCTCGGTCCCAACGCGCAACGTCTTGTTCGGCGAGCGGAACGAAGCTGCCATCCAGCGCCTTACCTGCCGCTCGGCGCGCCTGGCTCAGACGCAAGAGGGCGTAGAGCCCGAGCGCTTCGGGGTCGTTGGGGGCAAGCTCAGTGAGCACGCGGGCGAGGTAGACCGCCTCTTCGGCAAGTGACTCCACGCCAGGCTCGACCTCGGGGCCATCGTGGTCCACGGCGAAGGCGGCGTAGATCGCTTCAACCACCGCGGCCATGCGCCCGAGCCGCTCGGCGGGCTCCGGTTCGTCGAAGGGAAGGCCAGCATCGCGGATTTTCTGTTTCGCGCGAACGAGGCGTTGGCTCATCGCCGCCGGCGTGACCAGAAAAGCGCGCGCGATACGCGCTGCATCGAGCCCGAGAACGGCTTGCAGCATGAGCGGCGTACGAACCGCTTCATCGATGGCCGGGTGTGCGCACACGAGCAGCAAGCGGAGGCGCAGATCGCCTTTCTCGGAGGGTTGCTCCGACAGTTCGACCAGCGCCTGCTCGAGCGCGCCGAGGACGCGCGGATTCGACGCCATCGTGCGGTGGCGTGCGCCTTGCCGGAGTTGGTTCTTCGCCACGGTCAGCAGCCACGCGTCGGGCGAGGCAGGAACGCCCGTCTCCGGCCACCGCGCGAGCGCCTCTGCAAACGCATCGCCGAGTGCATCTTCCGCCGCCGCGACATCGCGGAAGCGTACGGACAGCGCAGCAACGAGCCGCCCATACGCTTCGCGTGCAACGCGAGCAGCCGCAGAGGTTGCGTCCTCGGCCACCTTCACCGACTCAACCTTTCGGCGGCGGAGGAAGAACCGGGCGCACTTCGACGCTCCCGCGGCTCACACAAGGCGCCTTCGCGGCCCATTGAAGCGCGATATCGAGATCGGGCACGTCGATGATGAAGTAGCCGGCCAAGTGTTCTTTCGTGTCGGGGTGGGGCCCGTCTTGCACGTGCCGCTTCCCTCCTTCGATGCGGAGCGTGGTCGCCGTGTGCGGCGGTCGAAGAGCGTTGCCGCTCTTCACGACGCCCGACGCGTAGAGCTCCTCAACGTAGGCTTGCCACGCACCCCAATAGGCGGGCGCCTCCTTCGGGTTATCTTTACGGGTCACCTCCTTCGTCGTCTCGAAGTGAACCAGCATGTATTCCATGAGCGTTGTCCTTTGGCTTGGGTCAGCGGCAAACCTGCCGTCATTGGTAGATGCGCGAGCGACACTCCTTTCGACATGGCCGGTCGTTTTTTGCCGGCCTGTCCTCCGTGAGAAGGTGCGTGAGAAGGTCGCCCCCAGGTATCAAGTGCTGAGGTAGCCGCCGTCGACGACGAGGTCGGAACCGGTCACGTAGGAGGCATCGTCGGAGGCGAGGAAGACGAAGGCCCGCGCGATCTCGTCGGGCTCGGCGAAGCGGCCGAGCAGGGTCTTCGACGCGAAGAAGGCGCCGGCCTGCTGCTTCTGTTCCGCGGTGAGCCCGTTCTTGTCGAAGAGGGGCGTGTCGGTGAAGCCGGGGCTGAGCGAATTGACGCGGACCCGGCGGGGCGCGAGCTCTGCTGCGAGGGCGCTGGCGAAGGAGGTGAGCGCAGCCTTCGATGCGACGTACACGCCCGCGCCTGCACCCGGTACCGCGCGACGCGCACCCGCGGACGAGCACACGATCACGGAGCCTCCATCCCGGAGCAGCGGCACGAGCGCTTGCAACGTGAAGATTGCGCCCTTGAGATTGACGCCGATCACCTCGTCGAACAGCTCTTCGGTGAGCCCTGCGAGCGGTGCGAAGCGCGAGATGCCGGCGTTGACGAACACTGCGTCGAGCGCGTCCGTGTGGGCGCGTACCTGGTCCGCGAGCGTGAGCACCTGCTCCATCTGGCCCGCGTCGGACACGATGCCGACCGCCCGCTCGCCGAGCTCTTTCACTGCTTTGTCGACGGCCTCGCGGCGCCGGCCGGTGATGAAGACCCGACTGGCTCCCTCCGCCAATGCGGCCCTCGCGGATGCGAAACCAATTCCACTGTTACCGCCCGTCACGAGCAGCACTTTGCCTTGCAGTCGATTCATCGCTTCGCTCCTTCAAGCTCGATATCGAGCTCGATCGTGTCAGTGGGTCGGTTTGCGTCCTGGATAGCGCGTATTCGCGACTAACTTTCTAAAAGAAAGTATTAGCCATCCAATGGAACTGTCAAAAAGAAAGTGCTAAACCGTTTCGGTGACTGCGCGGCGTTATCAGCAGAGCTGCCCCATCGCGCGCGCCCTCGACGCGGTGGGCGAGCGTTGGGCCCTGCTGATCGTGCGGGAGCTTCTGCTTGGCCCCGTACGCTACGGCCAGCTCCTCGAGGCGCTGCCCTCGATGGGCACCAAGGTGCTTGCTGAGAGGCTGAAGGAGCTCGTCGCTCGGGAAGTCGTGAGCTCGACCGCGGAAGGCTACCGGCTGACCGAACGGGGGGAGAAGCTACGTTCGGTGATCGCGGCTCTCGCTGCGTGGGGGCAACCGCTGCTGGCACAGCGCGAACCGGACGATGCGACCCCGCCGAGCACGGTGGCGCTCAGGCTGTGGGCCCGTCTCGTCGAGGCGCCATTCGAAGACGGCACCTGCATCGAGCTGCGGATCGACGACCAGAGCTTCGTCGCATCGAAGACGCGCGGCGAAGTTCACGTCACTCGCGGAGAAAGCGACGCGAACTCGAGCCGACTCGCGCTCAGCGTAGAGACGGCCATCGCGCTGCTCGACGGCCAGACGACGATCCGCGCCGCCGTGGCCGAGGGCACGCTCAAGCTCGAGCGGCTCTCCCTTCGACGCGTACGCGAGCTGTTTCGGTTCGGGCTCGGCTAGAGCGCGCTCGGCTAGAGCGCGCGATGGCCCCTCGTCATCGGCCCGCACATCAGCGACATGGCCCAGCGTGGTTGCAAGAGCACGACCTCGCGGGCGGCGCGGACGCTGCGCACGAAGAACCAGCGCGGGGCGAGGCGTTTGAGCAACGTGCGCAGCTCGGCTGGGGCCACCCCGGCGTTGTACGCGCCACGGCGTCCCATATCTCGTCGTCGTTCCGAGCGACGGGCCGTTATGGGACAAGGGTCACCAACTTCCTGCCTCACAGGCGCAAAATCCCGCTGATTATGCGGCTAATCCAACCCTCTCGCGGTGCCCCGTGGTCCAAGTCGGCGCCACGGCGTCCCATAACTCGTCGTCGTTCCGAGCGACGGGCCGTTGTGGGACACCATCGGACTCGCGCTCGAGAACGCGAGGCGGAGGCGGAGCTGACCTGTCGGAGCCGGTCGCGGAGGCGGACGCCTCGGACCGAGGCCGTGCTTGGCGAGGAGCTTGGCGATCTGCTCGGGGGTGGTGGCCACCTCGAGCAAGCGAGTCGCGCCGCGGCAACGGATGCAGGTAACGACGTCGACCTGGAAGACGTGACGCAACAGCCAGGCCCACGAGGTTCCACCGAAGGTGGACGCAATGAACAGAATGACTCGTGCCCTCTGGTGGGAAGCAGCCGCGCCACCCGACGACCCGCGGCGGCAACGCGCTCTCTCAGAAACAGGTGTAGCTCGAGGAGGTCCCGCGGTACGCGCCGCTACCGATCACGCCCGCGGCACACTGCACGCACCTGCTATCCTCGACCTCTCGTGACCCGGAGCTCGACCATGGAAAACCCTGCCCAGCCCATCGCGTACAAACGCGCGCCGCGTCCGCTCGTCTTTCCCACGGTGCTCGCCGTGGGTGAGTCGCGTCGTCACCTCGAACTTCGCACGCTCCTCTATCTCATCTTCAAGCAGGCCTTCGCCTCGCGCGCCGCGGTGGGCTCCGACCAGTTCGTCTACTTCCGCGCGAACGATCCCCGGTGCTGCGTCTCGCCGGATGTGTTCGTGAAGCTCGGCGCGCCGAGCGAAAACTTCCGCTCGTGGAAGACCTGGGAGCGCGGCACGCCCGACGTCGCGATCGAGGTGGTGAGCGAGCACGACCCAACATGGCCGAAGCTCGGGCGCAGCACGGAGGCGCTCTCCGGCAAGCACGCCGAGTATCACGAGCTCGGCGTGCGCGAGCTCGTCGTCTTCGATCCGGAAGCCGAGGAAGGCTCGCGCGTGCGGATCTGGGATCGCGTCGACGACGATCTCGTCGAGCGCGTCGTCCACGGCGACACCGGTCCGTCGCTCGTGCTCGGCGGCGCGTGGTGCGTCGCGCCGAGCTCGGTCGATCCCGTCTCGCTGCGCCTCGTCGACGACGCCGGCAACCTCCTCCTCACCGAAGCCGAGGCCGCGCAAGCCAAGATCCGCGAGCTCGAGGCCCGCCTCGCAGAGCTCACCCCGAAGTAGGGCCGCCGCTCTGCACGCGCGGTCGGCCGGCTGCGTCGGTTGGGTCGGCGCGCCGGCGCGCGGAAAGAAGGCGTCAAGACGGGGGCGACGCGACGGACGGGCGCGAGGTCCCCCTCACGAAGCGCTGATAAAGGCCGGAGACGCCGAGGAGCGAGACCGCGAGGCCGACCAAGGACGCGACCCGTGCGAGGTCCCGGAGGTCGGCGAGGTCGAACAAGAAGACCTTCGCGCAGGTCACGAGGATCGCCCCCAAGCCGAGCCAGCGCAGGTTGGGGCTGACGAGCTTCACGCCGAGCGCGAGCACGGCCGTCCCGTACAGGCCCCAACCCAGGCTCAAGAGCAGGCTGCTCTCGGTCGCCGATTGTCCTTCGCGCAGCCCCACCGCCAGCGCCGAGATCAGCACGAGCCCACCACCGAGCCCCAGCAGCGAGGCACACCCCTCGACGAGCTCGACGAGCGGAGTGCGCGCGCGGTCGCGAAGCAGGAGCCACACGTGCGCTGCCAGCGCCGTCACGACGACGAGCGGGACGATGGCACCCCCGAGCTGGGTCACGGCCTCGAGGCCGGCGAGCTTCGCTCCCCACGCAAGCCCGACCCCCGACAGCGAGACGAACACACGCAGCGGCCGCCAGCGGTACAGCAACGTGAAGAGCAACGTGCCCAGCGCGAGGGCTACGAGGAACGTCGTCTCGAAGAGCTCACGCGAGAGGATGCGCGCGATCAGCCACGCGCTGGCGACGACCAACAGCGAGTTTGTAAGGGTCTCTTCCTTGCGCGCGTGGAGCGCACGCGCCGACGCCGCGGCAGCGAGGAGCACGAGCCCCAGGTACGGAGCGAGGGCGTAGCGACCCGCGATCCAGTGCACGCCGATCCCAAGCAGCGCGAGCAGCGCCAGGAGCAGCCCATCGAGGTCGGCCTCGTCCACGGCGCGAGCCCCCCACGCCGCCTCGACGCCCAGGTAGGTGATCGCCGCGAAGCTGAGCAGCGTGGCGCTCGTCTCGTGCTCGGCGCGCAGCTCGGCGAAGAGCGTGGCAGCGCCGACCGCAAAGGCCGCGGCGACGAAACGTCTCGCGACGGAGGCGCCCCCACTCGACGACGCCAGGCCGAGCCCGAGGCCGAGCGTGATGCAGAGCATGATCGGTGTGGTCGCCGGTGCGGCAGCGAGCGCAACCGCGCCGAGGAGCACCGTCTCCGCCACCGTGCGCGCGACGGGCCGCAGCGGCCGCACGCCACTCAGGCCCGCCCGGAACGGAAGCATCGCGCGCGCGAACAGCAACAGCCCGAGCCCGAGCGGTAGCAACTGCCGCGTCGTGGAGACGCCCGACGGATCGAGCGTCCAGCGGGAGAAGAAGAGCAACGCGCCGATCAACCCGGCGAGCTCGCCCGCCGCTGCGGGGGCCTCAGCCGTGTCTGCGGCTTCGACCTCTTGCGCGCGTTCGTGGAAGCGGACCAGCACCAGCACGCCGAACGCGACGAACGAGAAGGTTGCCAGCGTGGGCTCCAGCGAGAGCACGAGGAACAGCGCGAGCGCCGCGACATCGAGCGGCGAAGCGGCCCCGGCGCCCTTCACGAAGCGCATCAGCAGGACGCGCGCGGCAGCGATGGCCGCTACGCTGAGCGCCATCGGGGCGGTGGTGGGCGCGCCGTCGATCAGCACCCGCCCGAGGCCCGCGGCAGCGCCGACCACGACGAAGAGCGCAGCCAACTCGGCGGCACCACGCGCCGCTCGTCGCTGCAACACCACCGCGATCCCGAGCGTCGAGAGCAACGAGGTCAGCCCGACCAGAGCGTGAGCGACCGTACCTCCAGCCGCCAACCACACACCAACCACCCCCGAGACCGTCACCGCGCCGAACCGGAGCAGCTGGGCCGCCGAGTCGTCCTCGGCTGCGACGACGTGGCCCGACTGCGTCCTCCTCCACATCCATTCGGGGAGCGCCCCGAAGATCGCGGCGACGAGCAAGGAGGGGATCGCCTGCGCCAACAAGGGCCGCTCTTCATCCAACAAGAACCACCCGACATAGCCCGCCGTGGTCGCGAGCGACAAGAGGGCGCAGGACCACCACCCGCGTCGCACAGAGAGCCCGATCACGGCGACGTCGAGGAGGAAGACGTACGCCAGGACGAGCGGCGAAAGCGGCGTCGCCGAGAGCGCCTCTCCCGCCGTGTGGAACGCGAGCGGCGCCGCGAGACCACCGAGCAAGCCGAGCAGAGCGACGGGGGCCGAGTCGCGACGGGTGGCGTACGCGAGCGTGGCGAAGGCGCAGACCACGAACAGCCCGAACGCCGCGGGTGCGTCGAAGAGACCAACGACGCGGTGCGCCGCCCACGTCGATGCGAACAGCCCTCCGAACGAGGCCCCCGCGATCCAAGCCCCCATGGTCGGATGGACGCGGCGAAGCTTCAGATCCGCCGCGGCCAGCGCCGCGAGGCTCACGACGTAGCCGAAGACCACGCGGAGCGTCGGGGTAAGCCACCCGCGCTCGACCGAGAAGCGGAGAAAATAGAACAGCGCGACGACCAACACGACCGCGCCGAGCGCCGCCGCACCGCGTACGCCGAGCCAGCGCTCGAGGTCCACTGGCTCCGGGGGCGGCTCATGCTCGAGGTCGGGCGTTTGTGGACGCAGCGGGACGTCTGGCACACGAGGCGGAGAGGGAGCCTCGACGCTCGCCCTCGGAGCCGCAGCAGGCGCCACGTCCGGCTCGACCGCTGGCTCGGCGATCGGCTTGATTGCTGGCACGGCGATCGACTCGATTGCACGCTGCGCGCTCGGCTCGGCGATCGGATCGATTGCACGCTGCGCGCTCGGTTCGGTTGCTGCCTTGGCGCTCGGCGCACCAGCGGGAGCCGGGACCTGTCGCGAGGCTTGGTGCAACCACTGCTCGACGTGGTGGACCCGGAGGTGTGCGTGGTAGAGGCCGCTGCTGAGGTCTCGTGTGAGGTACTCGAGTGCCGCGACGCGTCGTCGTGCCTCCCGATCAACCCCGAAAATCCAAGCGAAGAAACTGATGACGAGAAGCACGACGAGGACGAATCCGTCCATCTAAGACTCCTTGAAAGCGAAGGCCGGCGCGTGAAAAAAGAACCGGTACCCCGCTCACAGCAAGCCGCGAACCACAGGGAGTGAGCACCTTCGTCGCAGACGTTTCGACACCGTGAGATCAGGGACACCTTCACCGCGCGCCTCGAAAAACGCCCGCGCAGACAGCCGCTTGGTGTCCCACCGGGCGCGGTGAATGGCCGCGTAACCGTCCGTCTCCGTCGGCGAACGAGGCTTCGCGCCGCGTCCGGCTTGCGCGGCTCCCTCGTCGAGCCGCAAACGATCCTGCGCAGTCCCGCGCGCCCCTCGCCCGCGAGCGAGGCGGGCCCCGAGTCTTCGTCAGCCTGCTCGACGCACCGCGCCAGCAACGCCGATGGAGGGGATGGGTAGCCCTCGCGGGGATGGGCGCTCAGGCGGTGCGCGTCTCACCCGCACGGCGCTTCCGCTTCGTAGTCCCGCTCCGCTCGACGCTCAGAACGGGATCGAGTCCCCAGGGCTCGAGTCCTCGTCCTCGACCGGAGCGCCCTGGACCTCCGACGCCGCGGGCGCGGGGTGCGCCGCGGACCACGCCGGCATGGGATCCCAGTCGTCGAGGCCGTCCAAGTCGCATACGAAGAGCTCCGCCGCCGCCGCATCGAGCCGAGCGAGCACCTCGGGAGGAAGCGGCGTCTGCCGCGCGTCCGGCACCGGCTCGTCGCGATCCAAATCGGACCCGGCGCGTTCGAACACGACCTCGCTGCCGACGTACACCGAGCGCATCGTCGACGTCACACCGATGCCGTCGTCGTAGTCGTAGCGATCGACGAGTGCCGCGCGCGCACCGTTCGACATCCAGGCGATCACCTCATCGTCGCCACCCTCGAGGTGGACGATCACGGCGTCCTCGGAGACCGGACGGCACCTCACCTCGACCGCGCGCTTGTGGTGCCTCATGAGCCTGAGACCGTAGCCGCACGACACATAACGGCTCTTGGAGAAGGCGCTGATCAGCCTCGGCACGAACGTCAGCGGATCCACGCCGACGAGGCGAAGGGTGGCGTGCTCTTCGTTCGATCCCATGAGGCTTCCCTATCGCCGTTGCTGCAGCGGGTGGAAAAAATGCGCGCCCGCCACGCAGCTGCGTAGGACACTGAAACCGCCTCAGAAACGCTGTTAACCATCTAGTAACCCGGGCCTATGGGGCAGCCTCTGCATCTACCTGGGGCAAACGGTTCCTCGTCGCGATGGGCGCAACGAGGTGAGCTCACGTCCCATAACTCCTCGTCGTTCCGAGCGACGGACCGTTATGGGACAAAGGTCACCGACCTACAGCCTCACAGGCGCAAAATCCCGCTGATTATGCGGCAATCCCGCCCGTTCGCGGCGCCCGGTGGTCCAAGTCGGCGCCCCGGCGTCCCGTAACTCCTCGTCGTTCCGAGCGACGGGCCGTTGTGGGACACAATCGGCCTTTGGTGCGAGCGCAGCCTCGCTTACGCGGGCGACGCTCCAAGAAGCCGACCTCGCGCGGGCGCGTCGCCACGATCGATGCGTCGACGAACGGAGCGTGACCGTTCGCTGTCCCGCGCGGCGCTCATCGCGCTCCCAGGACGCTCTCTCGAATTCGCGCCTTCCCGCGACGCAGGCCCGGTGGAGACATAACCACTTCACTTGTTGAATGTTTGAAGGCAATATGTCCCCGTGGCTACCCGGAGCTTCGAGCGTGAGGCCGAGTTGTTCCGCCAGCATGGCGGAGGCCTCCGCATGGCAGAAGCTCTGCGCCTCGGCATCAACCGGAAGACCCTCTACGCGATGCGCGACGCGGGCGTCGTGGAGCCTGTCTCCCGAGGGGTGTACCGCCTCGCTTCGCTCGATCCGCTCGCGCACCCGGACCTCGTCACGGTGGCGAAGCGCGTCCCGCAGGGTGTCCTTTGCCTCATCTCCTCGCTCTCGTTCCACGAGCTGACGACGCAGGTGCCGCACACGATCGACGTCGCGCTCGAGCGAGGCAAGACGAAGCCGCGCCTCGACTACCCGCCCACGCGCTTCTTCTGGTTCTCGGGGCCGGCGTTCCACGAGGGCATCGAGACGCACGAGCTCGACGGCGTGCCGGTCCGCATTTACGACCCGGAGAAGACCCTCGTCGATTGCTTTCGGTACCGGAACCAAATCGGCATGGACGTGGCCCTGGAGGCTCTACGGCTCTGGCGTGAGCGCCGCCGCAAGAAGCTCGACGTCCTTTTGAAGTACGCCCGCATGCGCCACGTCGAGCGGGCGATGCGACCCTACCTGGAGGCGATGCAGTGACCGTCAAGAACCGGAGTGGGCGGAGTCCAGCGCGCTGGACGGAGTCCACGGAGGACCACGGAGCGTGAGCGTAGTGAACCTCGCGGCCTCCGTGCAGGCTCGTCTCCAGAATCACGCGCGCACGACGAAGCGGCCGTTCCACGAGCTGCTCCAGTACTACGCGATGGAGCGCTTCCTCTACCGGCTGTCGACAACTCCACACCGCGCGCGCTTCGTCCTCAAGGGCGCGCTGATGCTCCACGCTGCGAATCTCCGCCCTCGTCATCGGCCCGCGCATGAGCGACATGGTTGCAAGAGCAAGGCTTGCGCAATCCCGGCGTTGTATCGGCGCCACGGCGTCCCATAACTCGTCGTCGTTCCGAGCGACGGGCAGCTATGGGACAACGGTCACCAACGCCCAGCCTTGCCGACGCAAAACCCCACGGATTATGCGGCCAATCGCACCCGCTCGCCGCGCCCTGTGGTCCAAGTCGGCGCCACGGCGTCCCATAACTCGTCGTCGTTCCGAGCGACGGGCCGTTGTGGGACACAATCGGCCTTTGGTGCGAGCGCAGCCTCGCTTACGCGGGCGACGCTTCAAGAAGCCGACCTCGCGCGGGCGCCAAACCGACGGCATAGCAACGCATCTGCAACCCGTTGTCTCGGACCCCGCGCCTTGCGACTGTCCCGCGCGCAGACACAGCGTTCGATGCCACGCTAGTCCTGGGAGGGAAGAATGGCCGCTCAGTCGGCGAACGCCGCGCGTGCTGTGCCTAGGGGCAGGAACATCCGTCGCGGCCAACCATCGATGGTCAACGTTGTGAAATCGTAGTTGGCGTAGAAGCGCGCCGCATCCTCGTCCTTTGCGTCGACGATCGTCCCGGTACATCCGACAATGTTCGCGGCATCCACCACGCGACGCAGCGCGTCCAGGAGCAGCTTCTCTCCTAGGCGTCGCCCTTGCGCTCGCTGGTCGACCGCGAGCCGACCGATAAGCGCTACCGGCATCGGAAACTTCGGCAGCTTCTTTTTGAGCAGCTTCGACACCGCAACTGCCTCCGCCAGCGCCATGCTCAGCGTGTAGAAGCCGAGAACCACCGGCAGCGTGGGGTCGTCGCCATCGCCCCGACGAAGCACGTAGGCGCGCCCGATACCAGCCGCGTCGTTCGACACCGCGTGCCTCGCGAAGTAGTCGTCGAGTGCGTGCTTGCCGCACGAGAACCCAGCCCTCGCATCGGCTGGCACAATCGGCTCGGTAAGGTATCGGGAGCTCGCTTCGCTCATGGACCGCGGCGTTTGGCCGCGGCCCGCAAGCGCGGGCTCGGAGCCGGGGCAGCCTCAGCCAGCGCCTGCATCTTCGCGAGCGCCGCGGCGGGCAACTTCAGCTTCTCGGGCTTGAGCGCCCACTCGAGCGCGGAGAGTGTTGGCGTGGCGAGCTCGCAAGCAGGCGCGGACGAGCTTGGATCCATGGTGACGAGCCGCCGACCGCGACGCACCTCGAGAACGGCCTTTAGAAAGAGCGCAAGCGCCTCGTCGATGATCTGGCTCCGGCTCAGCCCGAGTTCGTCGGCCAGCTGAACCACCGCGCTACCTCGGTTGTCGGGGACAGTTGCTTCGAGCCGCATGGAACCTCCTTCCCTCAATACTGAGGGATAATTGAGGGATACAGCGCCGGGGCTGTTTTGGCAAGCCCCCCCTCACCCCACCTTCCTCGCCCTGCGAATCTCCGCCCTCGTCATCGGCCCGCGCATGAGCGACATGGCCCAGCGGGGTTGCAAGAGCACGCCCTCACGCGCGGCGTGGACGTTGCGCACGAAGAACCAGCGCGGGGCGAGGCGTTTGAGCAAGGTGCGCAGCTCGGGCTGGGCCATCCCGGCGTTGGCCTCGTTCGCCAGGCCCTCGATCACGCGCTCGCGATCGGCGTCGGTTTGCAGCCGGCCCAAGCACCAGAGCCCGGCGTTCGAGAGCGCGCGATAGTCCAGGTCCATCGGGTTTTGCGTGGCCACCAGCACGCCGACGCCAAAGGCGCGGGCCTGCTTCATCAGCGCGACGAGCGGGCGCTTGGTGGGCGGGTTTTGCGGATGAGGCGGTAGAAAGCCGAACACCTCGTCAAACACGATCAGCGCGCGCAGCTCCCGGCTGCCGGGCAAACCGCGCACCCACGAGAGCACCTCCTCGAGCACGAGCCCGAGCACCAGCTCGCGCTCATCATCATCGAGATGGGCGACCGACAACACGGTGGCGGGCGTGCGCCCATTCACCGGCCGCATCCACGCAGCCACATCCAAGCTCGAGCCTTCACGCCAGCTGCGAAACATCGGCGCGGCGAGCAGGTTGTTGAGCGAGGCCGCGAGCTCTTTGCGCGCGCGCTTGGACAGAAACTCATCCACCGTGAGCGCGCCGATCGTCGTGATCGGCGGGGCGGCGACGTCCGCCAAGAGCGACGGGATATCCGCTGGCTGCCCGGCCGCGAGCCGCCGCTCCGCGAGCACCGACAACAGCACGTGCTCCTTGCTGCGCGCCGGATCCGCGTCCCGACCGAGCAGCCGCAACACCAGCGAGACCGCCGCCGAGAGCGTGGCGCGCGCGGCCTCCGGATCCTCCGCCCAGCGCGCGGTTGGCCGCTCCAACGACGAGAGCAGGTGCAAGAGCTCACCCGCGTCACTCCCGGGCGTGACCACACGCACGAACGAACGTTGCGCATAGCCCAGTAGCGCCGCCTCATCGATCCCGTGGGAGCGCAGGCCGTGTTCACGCTCTTGTGCCACCTTCTCCGCGAGCGACGAGGACTCTCCGTTGCCCGACGGCTCGAGCCAAGGAGCCACCGCCTCCGGCGAGAAGCTCGGCAGCGAGAGCAGGAGGTTGGGCAGATCCCCCTTCACGTCGATGCACAACACCGGAACGCCGGCGCGCAGGGCCTCTTCCACCATCACCAGCACCAAGCCGGTTTTGCCGCTTCCAGTCATCCCGAGCACGACCCCGTGGGTCACCAAATCACGTGCGGGCAGCAGCAGCCGACTCTCCTCCCCGGGCTTTGGTTTCTGACCATTGAGCGCGCGGGTGGTGCCCAGATGCAGCTTGGCGCTCACGAGCCAAACTCCAGCCGAGCTACCCGACTACATAGATATTGAGCGAGCGGCCTCATTGGTCATTAAAAGGACCAGCGTCTGGAGTCCCCGCCACGACCGGCTGCGCGGCTCCGCCTGCTTTGCCGAGCGAGCCCGGCTCAGCAGCAGCAGAGGCCTCCTCCTCAGCCGGCTCTCCCTCCGCGTCCTTGGTGCCTCGACTGCGGCCCATCAGAAAGGCCGGGGCAAGATCATTCAAATCGCCCTTCCCCCACAGGATGAAGCTCAAACAACGGCGCAGTTGATCATAATGCGTCAACAATAGGTGATAGGCGCGAGCACGCTCTTGATGGGCGCGGCTCTTGGCCTTCTCCCGATCATCCCGCAGGCCGACGGTGGCGACCAAACGCTCCGCCAACTTCTGCGCCGGATCCAGCTCATCCAACTCGAGCGCGGTGCGCCCCTGAATCTTGGGCCACTCATCCCGGAACACCGTGCACAGCAGCATGATGTCAAAGCCGAGATCCCGATAGCCGCGCGTACCGCTGAGTTTGCTGATGCGCTCCGCCGCGATCAGCTTGCGTTGCACCAGCGCCTTGGCGTCCGCGATCAACGTCTCCCGAATGCTGTAGAGCTGATCCGCCATTCCTGCGGCCTCCGGCGTTGGCACCTCCGCAGCGAGATGCAGCACGTGCGCATGCGCTGCCGCTTGGGCATAGCGCGTTACCCGCGCCAACAAGTCTGCCGGGACGGGCAACTGCGCGATCTCCGCGGAGTACCGAGCGCAGCGCGCTGCCGCCGCGTGCGCGCGCGAACTGGCGGCCGGGATATCCACATTGAGTGGCCCCAGCTCCTCCAGCTCCAGTGCATCCCGATCTGCCTGGGTCCCGTTGTACGCCTCAATGTTCTCAATCCCACTGGGTGCTTCTGAAGCCATGACGATCCCTCCTGTGCGGCCACTCCCCTCGACTGGCGCTCACACACGTAAAATCACCGCCAGCCCAGAAATGTGGACAGCCCTCCGGTCGATTTCACGAAAGCCTACAAAACAAGAGACTCTGAGCATTCCGAATGCTCAAACCCATGGTCGAGGGTGCCTCTGAGCATTCCGAATGCTCAAACCCATGGTCGAGGGTGCCTCTGAGCATTCCGAATGCTCAAACCTATGGTCGAGGGTGCCTCTGAGCATTCCGAATGCTCAAACCCATGGTCGAGGGTGCCTCTGAGCATTCCGAATGCTCAAACCTATTGCCAGCAATCTCCCGTGAGCATTTCGAATGCTCAAACCTATTGCCAGCAATCCTCCGTGAGCATTCCGAATGCTCAAACCTATTGCCAGCAATCCTCCGCGAGCATTCCGAATGCTCAAACCTATTGCCAGCAATCTCCGCGAGCATTCCGAATGCTCGAAGCCTCTTGTTTGAAAGGATTTTGCCTCAGCGCACCGGCGCGCCCCCGCGCGCACGAGCGCTCGCACCGGCGCGAGCGCCATGAGTGTGAGGACCACCTGGCCGGCACTCGCGGATCTGAAAGCGCACCTCAGCTGCGGAAAATGCGGAGAATCGATCTTGAAAGTCCGGGCCGAACGGCAGGACGACTCACGGTCGTACCATCAGAGCCACACGCCGACGGTGATGACGAGCTGCGACCGGTGGTGGCACACGCTGACTCGATGGCCGTCGACCTGGAGGTCGCTGCATTCTTCGCTGAGGTCGGGCACGGGCAGCACCTCGCGGAGCGCCTGCATGTTCCGCTGGCGAGCGCTGGGGTCGTACGTGTGGGGCAACGCAGTGCGGTAGGCGCTGACCCGCTCGCCCTCGTCGAACTGCACCTCGAGCGGCATCCAGAGATCGGCTGGAAGCGGCCACAGGAAGAAACTCGTGAACGCGCGCGAGGGACGACCAGCGCCCAAGCGCAGCTCCGAACGCGGGGCACCGATCCATGGGCGCCCGTTCGGAAACAGCGTCTGCACGACCTCACGCGCCGATTGCATGGGCCTCCACTCGAGGAAGCAGTGCAGCTCACCGATCGGCTGCCCATTGAGGTAGCTCTCGTGTTCGCAGCCCGTGAATGCGGCTTGAGTGCGTGTCTCCTCGTCGGTCCAGACTTGCCAGCGCGCAGCGATGTCGGGCGGTCCCCACGACGCCGTCGCCGAGCGGAGGGCCTCCTCGCTCGCGAAGCGCGCCCAGACCCCGCTCAGGCCGTCGGCACGCTCGAAGCGAAGCTCCCACTGCGGGCCGTCCACGACGGGCCAAGTACCCCGGCGTGACGCCGACTTGTCCCGATGGTCCCCCATCGGGGCCTCAAGCTCTTGCGCAAACTCGGGCCGCCGCCGCGACAAGTCGTCGAACTCGTCGGCAGCGAGGCTAACCCTCATCGCATCGCGCAGCTTCGGCTTGGCGTCCCACGCCCTCTCGAAGCTCATGCCGAACTCCAGCCCCGACAGCGTCGCGGCATCGGGCGTTAGTCGCCAGCTCGTAAGCGGGGCATTGCGGCTGGGCGAGCTCTGCACCGGCGCTCCCGATTCGGGCGCGCTTTGAGCGGGCACGGCTTGGCCGCAGCTGGTCGAAATCAGCGCGAAGACGCATGCGTACTGGCGCATCGAGCGCTCATAGCAGCACTCGCGCGGAACGACGACCCATCCGGCCCCACCAGGACGATTGTTGAGCGCTGCGCTGCGGCCAAAGCGATGTTGGTAGGTGCAACAAGAAGCCAGGCCCAAGCCCGAGCTAAGCGCGGAGACGCGCGCGTTGGTGCAGGCCACCACCAAGGTCGTCGCGCAATTGATAGCGGGCTATCGACTAGCGCCACACCTGCGCGACGAGCTGCTCTCCGCCGGCTACGAGGCGCTCACCATCGCCGCCTCGCGCTACAACCCCGCCCAAGGCCCCTTTGAGCCGTTCGCGCGCCTCCAGGTGCGAACCGCCGTCTTCCGCGCCGTCCGCAAAGAGTCGCGCGCCGTGCGCTTGTTACCCGCCGAAGAAACCGAGCTCGACACCGCCCCCGACCTCGAACCCGCGCACCTCAGCTCCGCCAGCCTCCAAGCCGCCAACGGCGCCCTCCTCCGCCAAAGCGAACTCCAGCGCGAACTTAGCGCCGCCCTTCAAACCCTCCCCGAAGAAGAACGAACAACCTTCCTCGCCTACGCCGTCCAAGGCCACACTCAAGAAGAGATCGCCCAGAGAGACGGCGTGAGCAAACGCACCGTGCAGAGAAGAATCGAGAGGGCCGTGCAGGTGGTGAGGGAGAGGCTGGAGGAGTAGGAGTCGGCGGGGTTCGAACTTGGGCGGCCCTTCGCCGGCCCAAGCGTCAAATGCCCAGCAAATGACCAAGTAAGCGCAACTGCTTACGTTTCTCGCGCAACACGCGCCACCGGACACTTCCTTGTCAAATGCCCCCTCACGGCCGACCTCCGCCCGTCGGCGCTCGCTCGGTCTCGCGCGGCAGTTTGCACAGCTCGCGCACGAGGCCCGTGGCTGCCGGTCTCTTGGCCGACCCATGCAGCGTCCCGCTGGGTCAGCTCGTCGAGGACGGCGTGGTCTATCCAGCGCCAGAAGAGCGTGCGAGACGGAACATGGCATAGCACCAAGAGGACAGGCTCGGTGCTCTGGTTCCAATAGCGCACCTGCTGCGGTCGGACGCGGACTGGAGCCTTCGCTCCTGACGTGAGGGCGTCTTTGTCGCCGTCAGCTGAACCGCGAAACGTTTCCCGATGGCATCGAAGTTAGCAGTCTCGCGCTTACGCGTGACCTCTACCATCGCGTCGATGCCGTAGTCGTGCTGCGGCCACGCGGTAACGAGCCACGGAGAGACGCCTTCCTTGAAGATCGCGCGATGGCGCCTCCCTTAGCCGGTACGGAAGCTATGGCCACGGTCAGTCGCCCACCCTTGGTTCGCTACGCCACTTCTCTGCGCCGAGCGGCAAAGCGTTCAGCTCCGCACGCGCCTCGCGCCACGTCGGATAGTGCTTGTCCAACAGGGCGTTGAACCGTTCGCTGTGGGTCGGTTCGAGCAGGTGCAGCATTTCGTGGACGACGACGTACTCCACGAGGTCCTTGGGCTTCTTCACCAGCTCCGTGTTGAGGCGAATGTTGCCTGCACGGTGGTTGCAGCCGCCCCACTTCGTCTTCATGCGCTGCAGGTAGTAGCCCCTCACGTTGACTCGGAGTTTCGCCTCCCATTTCGCGATGAGCGGCGGCACAACCTCGTGAAGCAGAGCCTTGTGCCACTCGTGTATGACTTCTTCACGCTTCGAAGTGCCGCTACCGGGCCGCACGCGGAGCGTGACCCTGCGATGGCTGAGACGAACGGATGGCTTCTCGTCCGCCTCGACCACGGCCAGGAGGTAGCGCCGTCCCCAAACGTGATGACTCTCCCGTTCGACGAAGCGGCGCGGCGTCTCTCGCGCCTGAGCCTGCAGCCGTGCTCGCTGTTCCCTGATCCATCCCAGCTTCGAGATCGCGTAGGCCCGCGCGACCTCGACGCGCGTGGCCCTCGGCGCGACGAGACTCACCCGACCCACCGGCGGATGCACGGACAGGTGAACGTGCTTGACGTCCTTCCGGGTCATCTCGATGGCGATCTCGCCGATGTGCAGGGTCTCAGCCATCGTGTCCTCAGTACCCCGGTTGGTTCTTGATGATCTCGAAGAGGGCCTGGGTCGCCTCCCGGTCTCGTTCGAGGAGCGGGAACAGCGCGTTCAGCACTTGCGCCTCGCGCGCCTGGTCACCTTTCCACCCAGCCGGGGCTCGCTCGCGAACCGTCGCATCGATCGTCAGCGCCAGCGCAGCCTTGTCGTCATCGCTCGTCGGGCACGCGAACGTCGACGCCTTGATGGAGCCGAGGTTGTTGAACAACACCGACGCCTCGCGCTTGCCATGAAGAACGGCCGGGATGCCCGCCTCGGGCTGCTTGGCTGCCAGCCGCTTCACCAGCGCCTCGGCCTTCCTGAGGAACTCCTCGTACGCCGCCGCGTCGGCGCGGCTTTGCTTGATGAGGTCATCGAGCAGCTTCGACATCTGCTCGTAGAACCGAGGATCCGTGAGCTGGTCGCGGATGATGGTCTTGCGGACGTTGTTGATGATCCCTTCGGCGATCGCGTTCTTCGAGAGCTTGCCCTTCTCGTTCAGCTTCTTCGCGATCGCGTCGTGGATGCCGGTCTCGATGATGAGCTCGGTCAACGACATCTCGCCCAGCTCACCCAAGTCGGCTGCGGGGTCGGCCTGGACGTAGGTGTTGATGAGGTGGCGCATGTCCGCCTCGTAGGGCTTGATGTCGAGTTCCTCGCCGGAGTGCTTCTTGATGGCGGCACGGAGGTCGCCATAGAGTTCGACGTCCTTCTGCAACGCGACCGCCTCAACATCGGAGTAGCCAGCCTCTGGGAGGTCCTGCGCGATAGCCGCGAAGGCGCGCACGAAGACGGCCACCGCCTTGTAGAAGGCTATGCGCAAGGGCTCGGTCTCGTTGAGCGCGTTCGGCTTCGCGGCGTCGCCGCAGAAGTAGTGGAGGAACTGCTCCACCTCACGAGGGGGCGCCACCGGCTCACACAGGTAGCGCAGCGCCTCACGTGCTTCGTCGAGCTTCTTCTTCCCCTCTTCGAGCCAGTTCTTCAGGTGGACGTTGTTCTCGGCGTCGCCACCATCGTCGATGTCCAGCTCGTCGGAGCTGTAGACCGCGATGGCCTGCTGGACGTCGCCGAATAGCTCCTTGAAGTCGACGATGTGGCCGTAGTCTTTGTCGTCGCCATCGAGGCGGTTGGTGCGGCAGATGGCCTGAAACAGGTTGTGGTCGCGCAGCTCGTTGTCGAGGTAGATGTAGGTGCAGCTCGGCGCGTCGAAGCCCGTCAGCAGCTTGCTCACGACGATGAGCAGCTTCAGGTTCGCGGGCTCCTCGATGAAGCGGCGCTTGATCTCGTCTTCGTACTGCTTGGTCGTCTGCCCGGCTTTGAGCACGTGCTTCGTGTACGTGTCGAACTTGTAGCGCTCGTCGCTGTCCTTGGGCTCGCGGGAGATGGCGTTGTGGTTCGGCTCGTACGACGTGACGATGCCGCAGTACGGGCCGAAGCTCGTGTTCTGAAAGAGGCGGTAGTAGTGGCACGCATCGTAGATCGACGGCGCGACGAGGATTGCCGTGCCCCGGTCGTTGTTCAGGCGCGGCTTGAGGCTGAAGTCCTCAATGATGTTCGCGATGATGCGCTGCTTTCGCTCGCCCGCGCTCATCAGCTCTTCCATAGTCGCCCAGCGCTTGCGCAAGACGGCCTTCTGGAAGTTGTTGAGCCCCTTGGTCTTCTGCTCGAACCACTTGTCGATGGCCGCCTGCGACGTAAGCCGCTGCGGCACGTCGCGCGCCTCGTACTTCAAGTCGAGCACGACCTTGTCGGCGACGGCTTGATGGAACTTGTACGCGTGGATGTACGTGCCGAACACGTCGCGCGTCATCACCTTGTCTTTGCGAAGGAGCGGCGTGCCGGTGAACCCGATGAAGATGGCGCTCTCCAGCCAGCGCTTCATCTGCTTGTTCATATCGCCGCCCTGCGTGCGGTGACACTCATCGACGAAGACGTAGAAGCGCCCCTTCACCGGCGGCGGCTCGCCCTTGAGATCCGAGGCGTCGAATTTGTGGATGAGGGCGCACAAGAGGCGGGGCGTCGCGGCGCCCAGCTTCTCCACGAACTCGGCGCGCGAGGTGATGCGGGGCGAGGCCGACTCGGCTCCAATCACGCCTGCGTTCTTCATGACGCCCTCGATCTGTTTGTCGAGCTCGTCGCGGTCGGTGACGACGAGGATGCGCGCGTCGGGATCGTGTTCGAGCAGCCACTTGGCGATGAGCACCATCAAGATGCTCTTGCCGCTGCCCTGCGTGTGCCAGATGACGCCGCCTTCCTTCTTGGCGATGCGCTCCTGGGCCGCCTTCACGCCAAAGTACTGGTGCTGCCTCGGCACCTTCTTCTGGCCTGCGTCAAAGATGATGAAGTTCCGCAGGAGGTCGAGCAGCCGCGTCTTGTTGCAGAGCTGCGCGAGCGGCCGGTCGAGCAGCGCGCCTTCGTCGGGGTTGCTCGCCTGTGGCGCCTCGTCCTTCCACTCGACGAAGAACTGCTCGGGCGTGCCGATGGTGCCGTAACGCAAGCCCTGCGAATCGCTACCCGCGAGCACGAGCTGTACGGTGCTGAAGAAGGACTTGTTGAAGATCTCTTCCTGGTTGGTGATGAGCTGCCGCACGCCGTCGGCGATCTCTACCGAGCTGCGCTTCAGCTCGATCACCGCGATGGCAAGGCCGTTGATGTAGAGCACGAGATCGGGCCGCCGCTCGTGCCCACCCTTCAGCGTGACCTCTTCGGCGAGGAAGAAGTCGTTGTTCTCCGGGTGCGCCCAGTCAATGAGATGCACGGTCTCGTGCGGGCGCGCCTCACTGACCTTCACCTGAACGCCGTACCGCAGGAGCTGATACGTGCGGAGGTTGGCGGCGTAGAGCGTGGTGCCCGTCGAGTCGATGGCCTTGTGCAGCTCCTCCAGGGCACGCGTGATGTGTGCGCCCGAGTAACCGCGCCGTTCGAGGTTGAGCTCGAACTCGGCACGTACGCAGCGGTTCCTCTCTTCCTTCGAGAGGTTGCCGATGAAGTAGTACCCGAGATTGCCGGGCCGCTTTTCATCGGTGAAGAGCGCGATGACACGCTCCTGCGTCTTGCGCTCGGAGCGGGGCTTCTTAGACACGAGCACCTCCGTTCACGAGGCGCGTCCTGCCGGTGAGCAGCTCTTGCATCATCGCCTTCTTGAGGTTGCCAGTCTTCTCGCGCCGGGCGCCGAGTGCGGCGATCTCCGCATCGACGTCGCTCAGCGCGGCGGCGATGGCGCGCTGTTCCTCCAGTGTCGGCGGAAGCGGAACGAGCATCCGCGTGATCATGTCCCTGCGAACGGAGTCGACAGACGACTTCGCCGTCATCTGCATGATGCGGCTGTAGAAATGGGTGCTGAAATAGAGGTAGAAGGAATATCCGTCTACTTGTTCGCTAAAGTTAGAGATGCGGTAGACGCGCTGGTGAACGTCGAATCGGCCGTTGATGGAGTGGAATACTTTGCCGGTGCCGACTCCGTCGCCCGCCGTAAGTACCGCCTCGCCATCGCGCCGACCATCTGCGTCGCCAGCTGACGGAAGCCGAAGGCCGCGACCGCCGTCATCAGCGCGGACTTGTCGTCGAAGTGCCGGTAGGCCGCATTGGCCGACACGCCGACTTCGCGCGCTGCCTCACGCAAGCTGAACGAGGACGTTCCACTCGTCTCGATCAGCCGGACGGCCGACGCCACGAGGGCGTTGCGGAGGT
>JBILLK010000032.1:0-116579 GCA_044376115.1 Polyangiaceae bacterium
ACCTTACGGGCGCCGGCGCATGACTCGAGGCCAGCGTGGTTCGCTACTCCTTCGCTGTCTTGGACTTTCACCTTTCACACCTTGCCGGTTTCACCGGCGCACATACCCGCCGTCCACCTCCACGACCAGCTTGCAAGACGGCGCAACAAAGTCTGCGATGTACCGCCCCAGCGGCGCCTGACGGCGAAACCCAACACCCAGCCGCGACCCCTTCAAAGACTCCCAGAGCCGCGCCTCCGAGAGCGTGAGCGACCCACGGTTCACAGCCGCACGAGCCACATTGATTGCAGACGGTGCAGAACAAGGACGAGGAAACGAACGCATAAACCACTCCTGAGCCCGACCAAGGAGAAGGGCTTCTCCCCATCAAGCGCAGGTCTCCGTGACGGGCTTGGTCGCGTCACCCGCAACAAAATCCTTTCACCGCTAACCACCTATCGACCCCAAGCCCGGCGCGGAACGTGCGCGTTAGGGAGATGCCCTTCTCCTTGGTTGCGCGAAGGTTATAGCCCTCGTCGGTGCAAGCCTTGCGAGCGGGCCAAGAAGCCACAAGACGCTGTCTCCAAGCGAGCCCAGACAGTGTGATAAGGCCTCCACACTTCCGCCTGCCTCCCGCAAGCCGACTCCCCCATCCGCGCGCAGCGCAACGCAGTGGAGCAAGCCCGGATAAGGGGGAGTGGTGGCGCAGCGTAACGCAGTGGAGCGAGCACACCGAGGGGGCCTACCCAAAGCCGACTCCCCCATCCGCGCGCAGCGCAACGCAGTGGAGCAAGCCCGGATAAGGGGGAGCAGTGGCGCAGCGCAGCTCCGCTGCGCGAGCACACCGAGGGGGCCCCCCCTAAGGCGTCTCTACCTTGGTACCGATCTGAAAACTGAAGGGCGCTCCCGGGCGGGCACCGTAGGGGCGATTGGAAGCGACGTAGGCCATATCGAGCAGGTTTCGGCCGGTCACATAGACCTTTAAATAGTCGAAGGGGCGCGCGTACACCGAGGCATCGAGGAGGAAGCTCGCGTCGGTTACCTCGAAGGGCTCCGGCTCCTCGTCTACGGCGCCTGCGGCCTCGCGCATGGCAGCTACATACGTGCCAGCCACGCTGCCGCCGACCAGCTTATGCTCGAGCCCCACCGAGCCGGAGACCTGATGCTCGGGTATATACGGTAAAACGTCTCCTTCGCTCACCTCGCCAAAGATCGGGTCGGACGAGCTAAACGAGGTATCGAAGCGAGCGTGAGTAAAGGTATAGGCCAAGCGACCCGGGAGCGTGAGGTCGAGCGGGAGCTCCACTTCGGCGTCCACGTAGGCCTCGAGCCCAGCAACGGTCGCCGCGCCTGCATTGGATTGGACATCCACCTCGGCGACGCAGCCGGTGGAGAAGGTGCAGACGTTGGATAGGTTATTATAATCGTTGTAAAAGCCAATCGCCTCTACGCGGAGGGTGCGCTTGGGAGACCAGCGGCCACCAAACTCATAGTTGACGCTCTTCTCCGGCGTCACACTGGAGGTTTGGCCGGGCGGCACCGGCGAGAAACCTTGATAGACGCCAGCGACCAAGCCGAAGTCCTCCGGCAGCGCGAGATGAGCGCCGGCCCCGGGAAGAACGACCTGTTGCGTAATACCCTCCTGGCGCTCACCCAAGCGATCCTCGAAGCGGCTCTGAATCGATTCAACGCGAGCGCCGGCGGTGAGCGTCACCGGGCCCCAGGTAGCCGAGTGAATCCCCCAAAGGGATAACGCCAAGGTGCGGCCTTCATTGTCGGCGGTCGTCTCGGTGGGGCCGCCTTCCGGCGTGAGGTTCAGCCCGTCAATCAGGTAGCCATCCTGCGTATGAAGCCGCTCGATGCTATCGTAGTGAATCCGCGTACCGACCTCGATCTTGTGTTGAACCGGCCCGGTCTTGGGCCTCCATGAGGCCCGCGTCTGAAAGCCCTGGGAAACGAAGCGGCGGTCATTGGGACCGACCATTAGCGTCTCAGCGTCGGTGGAGGGCGGGATCTTCCCGGTGAGCACGCCATAGAAAACAGCATTGCGGGGGTCATCGGGGTTGGCCAATACGTCGTCGAGCGAGGCGCCACGGAAGCCGTTGACCTTGCGCCAGCTGCGGTCCATGTCATGGCGGTAAAACGTGGATTTGATATCGAGCTCGGAGCCGTGCATCGCGGTATGGGTCAACGCCACCTGGCTGCGCCAATACTCCATCCGATCGAACTGGCTAGCTGCATATCGACGATAGGGATTGGCTTCAAAGTCGGCCGCCGTAAGTCCGAGGTAGGTCTCGTTGCTCTCCTCGGTGGAGAAGCCGACCTTGAGCTCGACCTCGTGCAACAGTGAATCTGCGTTACCGAAGGACGCACGGACTTTGCCCATCAGTTCATTGCGGGCAAAACCAGTATCGCCGCCTCCGTCGAGCTCTTTGAAGCCGTTATTGGCCTCATGCACGCCCTCGAGCAACACAGCAAAATGATCGCCTGCGGTCGAAGCACGGACGTGGGCTTTGCGCGATAGATAGAGGCCCATCGAGAGATCGGCGAAGGCATGCTCGCCTTCGGGGATGGGCGCCGTAATCAGGTCGATCGCACCGGCGATGGTGTGAGGCCCAAAGGCGATCGCGCTTGGCCCCTTCACGACCTTCACCGCAACCATGCGGGTGATCAGCGGGAAGTAATACGCAGCAGGAGCTGAATACGGCGCTGGGCCGAACAGCACGCCGTCCTCCATCAAGGTGATCTTCTTGCTGCGATCCGAGATGGCGCCGCGCATACCGATGTTGGGCCGCAAGCCAAAGCCGTCTTCCCCGCGCACATAAACGCCGGGCACCGATTGAAACACCTGATGCGGATCGCTGTATTCAAAGCGCTCGAGCTGCGCTTCACGGATGATATGAGCCGAGCCGACTGTCTCGCGAATCTTCGCGCCCGCAACGGTTACGTCGATGCCCTCGGGCTCTTCACTTTCCGCACCGGCTTCAGGGGCTGACTCGGCGGGCGGTAGCTCTTCAGCAACGGGCTCGGTAGCGGGGGGCTCGGCGGCGGGCGGCTCCGGTTTAGGGGCAGACTCGGCGGGCGGCTCTGCCTTGGCGGTTGGCTCGGTTTTGGGCGCCGGCTCGGCGGGAGGAGCTTGGGGCGCAACCGGCTCGTCGGCCCGCGCTACCGAAGCGCTGGCGAATAGGCTGGTAAGCAGCGCAACGTTCAGTCGGTTCATCATCGCATTACGCGCACGACGGGAGGAGCGGCGTCGGGGGCCGGAAGAATCCAATCAGCCTTGCGGAGGCCATCGGCGACCTGCACCAAGTCTACGTTCGGGTCGATCAAGCGCGCCGTGCGCCGCCCGTTCAAGCTGGCAATCGCGTCCACCCGCACCCGCACCGAATGACCGGTACGCGCTTGCCGCTCACGAGCAATGTGCTGCCCCAGCTGGAGGATCAGATCGGGCTGGGTGGCGAACTCGCGCAGCTGACGCGAATCGAGGTAGACGCGTGGACTTACCTCGGTGGTGCGGCCGGTGTCGAGGTCGTCAATGAGGTAGGTGACGCTCGCGTTCTTCTCGCGAACCATGACGCGCCAGGAGAAGCGCATGCCTTGCTCGTGCCAGTGCACGTCATCTCCATAGGTGAACGCCCGCAGCGGCATCAAGGCCTGGAGCACGACATAACCCGCAATCACGGCGCTGCCCAGTTTGAGCCAGGGGCGACCCTGCCACACAAACTCGGGCGTAGGTATCGCTGCGAGCGCAGGAAGCCGAAGCAACCTGCGGGGCCAGCTCGGCGAGAAGAAGGAGGTTGCCCCGGCCACCATGATGAACGGGAACATGCCAATCGGGAACAGCGCCCGGGTGACCGCGTGGAAGCCTATTACCACTAAAAAGGCTGGCACGCGGGTGCGGCGATAAAGTAGCCACCAGGCGATGGTCAGATCGAAGAGGCAGCCGGCCCAGCTCATTAGGTAAGGCGCCCAGCGATGCGAAAGCAGCGGGCCAACCAGCGGGAGCGAAGCGCGCGAGGAGAGCCAAATCGAAAGCGGCTGCGCGTGCAGCAGCCAATCCGCCGTTATTTTTGCGACGCCGGCATAGGTGTAGACGGTGCCGACCTGGAACGCGAGCAGCGCATAGCAGAGCGCTGGCACGGTGGTGCGCGGTGCCGCGCGACCAAGACGCACGGCAATGAGACCGTCGAGGCCGTAGGCGCGCCCGAGCGGCATGAACGCCAGCAGCAGGGTCATCAGGCTAAGCAGATAATAGTGATTGAGATAGTTGGTTACGTCGAGCAGCTGGACGTAGGTGATGGTCGCAAATAGCGTGATGATCGCTGCGCGGTAACACAGGCCCAGGGCCACCAGCAGCCCTGCCGCCGACATCGTCCAAAAGACGGCATGCATCCCGGTGCGCCCGAGCGGCTCGACGAACGGGGCAAACCAATAGGTGAAGAAGAAGCGCGGCTGGACGAACATCTGATCGACCCAGCCGTAAGCCAGAAAGCGCAGCGCGCTAACACAGGCCACGAGCCCAATCAGCACACGAAACGCCGCGATACCGGCCGCATCCTTTTGGCTGGCCAGCTGGGTCGCGAGGCGGTTCGCGTACCGCTCAATCATTGTCACCCTCGATCGACGCCGGGAGATCGAGGTCGAGCACGGTAATGAACTCGGTCTTGATGGTGTCGGTGAGCCGATCCACCGCAGCGTGGAGCGCTACAGCGGACTCTTTATCCTCGCCAATCAGCTTGATCAGGTCCTTCTGCTGAAGAGCCTCCGCCGTCGCGATCGCGCTAGCGAGGTCCGCCGACATCCGCGACGCCAAATCCCCCGCACCAACGGTGCGCAGCAGGTCGTCGAAGCCGACGTCCTCCGATTGACTGCAGCCTTCGTAGACACGCTGGAAGCCGAGCAGGTTGTCGCGAATGTGGTCCACCGAGATGCGGGCGTATTGCGACTCGACGTCTTGCGGGCAGCTCCCCTCTGGGCAGGTATCGGCGATGCCCAAGGGCTTGGCGAGCTTGAGGTCTTTCACCTCGGCCTCGAGGTAGAACATGCCATCCGAGATCGTGTTGAGCGCGAGCTGCTCCGAGGTGAAGGGCGAGTCACCCTTGCCTGCGTTCGCCAACTGGTCGCCAAAACCGCCGGTCCAAGAGGCTGACAGCTGCTCGGCCTTCTGCGCTAGATCCGCCGAAAGCACGTGCGCGTAGTCGCGCTTACGCTGTTGCCGCGTGGCGCTGCCGAGAGCATCCCACGTACCTTGGGTGTTGATGCTGGAGGTGGCCGAGCAGCCGTTATCCTCCGCGGTGTAAAAGAGGAGGTACTCTTGCGCGGCCAGTCCTCGCGTGTTGACGAGACCAACCGCCGCAAAGTTCTCGTCGTCGTACTTCTCAGAAACGAGCGCCTGCTCAACGAGACATCGGCTCACGAGCGGCCAGCTGTAGATGTAGTCGCGCAGGCCTTCACCTTCAGGCAGCGTTGTCGGCCCGGCTTTGCCGAGCTTCAGCAGCTCCGCCTGCTGCCAGAGTGAGATCGTGTTCCGCCAAGCGGCCTGAGCCTGCATTTCCGCCTCGGGTGACGGGTCGACCGAAAGCGCCGCTGTCGCGTCCTCGAGCGCAAGCGTGGAGGTGTGCAGCTCGGAATAGAGCGCGGTGGCGCAGGTCGCTACAGCCTCGAGCACCATCGCCCGCGAGACGTCCTCCGGGCCGGTTGCGATCGTGCTCGGTGAGGTGGACGGCCCTTCACCACCCGCGTTCCCCGTCGCTCCGGAGATTGAGTAGTAGGTCACGCGTTCACACGCGCTGACGCCCATGAGGGTAAGACCAAGCGCCGCAGCGGATACGAGAGACCGATGAAGCATCGCAGTCTCTTAACGAAATTGAAAGTAACATTCAACATGAATTGCGTCGCGCCGGGCGATCCCCCCTCGCTGGTGCCGAGGGAGTCCGCGGAGGACTGATGGCCGGGCGCCTCAGGTGTGTCTGAAGGTCAGCAAAGGACTATCCATGAGCTCGATGGAGACCACGCGAGGACACGACAGCGCAGCCAACGAGTCGGTCGCCAAGGCAACCCGCCCGCGAGCGGGCTTGCCCTCGGTAGCACATCGGCTGGAGGTCATCGTTGAGCGGGAGGATGGGCGGCCCTCGGGTCGGGTCTGCCTACTCGAAGGCGACGTTCTGCGCGTCGGCTCTCACGAGTCGAATGAGCTCGTGCTGCGCGACCCGATGGTTTCGCGCTTTCACTTTCAGCTGCGTGTGCGCGACGCGGGGGTAACACTGATCGACATCGGCTCGCTGAACGGCACCCTCTTAGGAGGCTATGCGGTGCGCGATGCGGAGCTGCGTCTGCCGGAGAGCCGGATCGAGGTCGGTAGCTGCACGCTGCTGGTGCGAGCGGTCGCCCAGCGCCGTGAGAGCTCGCTCTCCCCGCCGATGTTCGGGGCCATGTTTGGTTCGGCTCCGGCGATGTTGCGGCTCTTCGAGCGGGTGACCAAGGTGGCGGCAGCCGACCAGGGCGCTGTGCTGATTGAAGGGGAAAGCGGCACGGGCAAAGAGCTGCTCGCCGCCGAGGTCGCGCGGCGAAGCAAACGTCGCGGCAAGCCTTTCGTCATTGTCGACTGCGGCGCTGTTGCGCCCACTTTGATGGAGTCGGAGCTGTTTGGCCATTGCCGGGGGGCGTTCACTGGCGCGACGACGGACCGCAAAGGGGCCTTTGAAGCGGCAGACGGTGGCATCCTCTTTTTGGACGAGATCGGCGAGCTGCCGCTCGAGATGCAACCCAAGTTGTTGCGGGCGCTCGCGACCGGCGAGGTGAAAAGGGTCGGCGAGAATCAGGTCCGGCGCACCGACGTTCGAATCATCGCGGCCACCAATCGCTGCCTCGATAAGCAGGTCAATGAAGGTCGCTTCCGCGAGGACCTTTTCTATCGACTCAGCGTCCTGCGGCTCGATGTTCCCCCTTTGCGAGAGCGCGTGGTGGACCTGCCGCTGCTCGTGGGCTGCTTCCTCGAGCAGCTTGGAGCCACCGACAAACATGGGCTCTTTGATGAGACGGTGATGCGCCGGCTCGAGACCTACGCTTGGCCGGGGAATGTGCGCGAGCTTCGCAACTACGTTGAGCGGGCGGTCGTGTTCGAGGAGCACCCGCCCCAAACGAATGCAGCGGCGAGCAGCGAGGCGCCAGCGCGCATCGACCTCACGGTGCCCTTTCGCGAGGCCAAAGAAGCGGCCATTCGCACCTTCGAGACGAATTACCTGTCAGCGCTGTTGGCAGAGAGCAACGGCAACGTAAGCCGCGCGGCGCGCAAGGCCAAAACCGACCGCATGTACCTGCACCGGCTGCTACAGCGGTATGGGCTGAAAGACTCAGGCTCGCTCGAATAGCCCCATTGGACTTTCGCTACTTCACTATCCGCCGCCGGCTCTGAATACGACGCAACTTAGGCACGAGCCTCGAGAGCTCCACCGGATAGGCGAGTACGTCGGCCGCGCCAGCCGCAATCAGCGCCGCCAACTCATCCCCGCCGCCGGTCTTCACACAAACGACGATCGGAGCTTTAGGCCGATCCACAGCGCGCAGATAGGCGAGCGCGGCGCTAACATCGGCGGAGGCGTCGAGTAGGATCACGTCCGCCAAGGAGGCGGTCTGTAAACGCAAGCCGGCGAGTTCGAGCGCGATGCGGACGCCATCCTTCGCGAGATCGTGCGGCGGCGGTCCTACTTTTACGATGGCTATCCAGCCAAGCTCGAGCGACGCGCTGCCCGCCTGACCGGCCACGGTCTCGGCAGTTGGTTCGACCTCAACGGGAAGCTTGCGCGTGGGGTTCATTCGGCCCGCACCCCAAGCGAGAGCTGCTCCGAGACAAATCCGTCCGCTTCAGGCCAAGGGGTAAGCCGCGCGCTCAGCGACCCCACGATCCAGGTAGCCTGGAGTCGATGGTGCTGTGGGCACGAGGCGATTGAGCGATAGTGCACGCCCTCCGAACAGCAGAATTGGTGCCGCAAAAATCACGAGCAAATCCGATAGCAACGCCTCGAAAACAGCGGCCTCGAGCGCTCAACTTGAGGCTAGTCGCCCTCAGGGCACCGATGCGAGCCAATGTGCGCGTTATCCGACATCGGCAACAGATCGATTACACGTATGCTTTCAGCGACTTGGCGCTGATCCAGGCCGTGGCGTTCGCTCGAAGTGCAAACCAACTGTGCACAGTGTGCAAGCGTTGACCAAAACCGCGCATCGTCCTGTTCAAACGAGCGTTTACAGCGTTGGTCCGGTGATTGCTGGAGCGGAGCGCATGAGCCGACTCTTCGCCGTGATCAAGTCCGTGTGCGTAGTCGCTAGCGTCGCGTTCCTTGGCTGCGCGCCAGGTGGCGCTGAGACCGAGGATGAGGACTTCGCCGAGCAAGACTCGGAGCTGAGCGGGGTGGTCAAAGAGGGCGCCGTGCTCAAGGTTACGGCCTCGGCACTCAACCTCCGGAGCGGGCCGAGCACCAACAACCCGGTGCTCGAGGTATTGGCCAAGAACGAGCAGGTCACCTGCGCGGCCGACAGCGGCGCGAATGGTTGGGTCAACGTGGTGACGTCATCAGGGGAAGAGGGCTGGGCCTCCGCTGGCTACCTCACGCAGATCGCTGCAGCGCCCGAAGAAGGCGGCGACACCAACGTCGACCCGACTGACTTTGGAACCTGTTCGCCCGAGCGCGCCGAAGGCGCCGTCGGTAACTACCAAAAGGCTTTGCACGACTCGATCGCCTTCGCCGAAGGCACGCTCGATTACTCGAAGGACGGCTACAACGTGCTGTTCGGCTTCAAGACGGTCAGCAGCTGCTCGTCGCACCCGAACAAGTGCCTCAAGTTCGGCAGCTCCTGTTCCACCGCGGCTGGCCGTTACCAGTTCCTGTACGACACCTGGAAGTCGGTCAAGAGCGCCAAGGGGCTCAGCAGCTTTGAGCCGGAGAACCAGGAGCGCGGTGGCGCCTACTTGATCGGGACCGTGCGCAAGGTGACCGTGCCGCAATCGCGCGCGATGACCGCGTCGGAGTTCTCCAACGCGATGAGCAAGCTTTCGTGGGAGTGGGCCTCGCTGCCGCCCGGTCGGTACGGTCAGCCCAACAAATCGCTGTCGCAGATGCGCGCGAAATACTGCAGCCTGGCTGGATGCTAAAGAGCGAAGGGCCTTCCCCAACCGACGCACGGCGATCGCCCAAGTGGCTCCCGTGGCTCGGTGGGGCGGGTCTCATCGTCATCGTCGCGTTACTGGTCCTTCGCTCATCCGGGAACGCCCCCAAGCCGAGCAAGCCAACGAGCAGCGCAACCGTTTCAGCCGTCGTACTGGAGCGCCCGACCACGGCGCGCACGACACGAACGGCGACCGCGACGTCCTCGACCAAGCGCACTGCCCGAAGGGCCGCCGAGGAGCGCGCCGACGGCCCAAGCGAGGCCCTTCCGCAAGGCGGCCCCGACACACTCGGTCCGCTGAAAGCCGCCCAAGCCGATCCTTCCGAGCGTGGCACCGACGCGCTGATTGCAGCGCTCAAGAGCCCCGATGCGGTGGTCGTCGCCGAGGCGACAAAGACGCTGATCGAGCGGCGGGCCACCCGCGCGATCGATGCGCTCGCGGAGATCGAACTCAGCGATGCGGCCGGCAGCGGCCTCAGCATCATTGATGCGCTCGGCCGTCTGGGCGCCCTAGCCGACGGCGATGAGCGCACCCAAGCGGTGGAGCGCTTGCTCGCACAACTCGCTTCGGAGAAGCAACGAGCAGCGCCGGAGAGCCCCGGCAACCTGCTGCAACTCTATGAGGCGCTAGGTCGCACGGGGGATGCTCGCGCGGCCAAGGCGCTCGAACAGGAGCTCGTGGATCCAGAAGTCGGTCGCGCGCCGAAGGTGGTGATCGTGCAGTCGCTGGTGTGGCTTGCTCAAGCCAGCAGCCGCGCTGCACTCGAACAAGCCCGCAAGTACCAAGCAGAGACGCTCGCCACCGACGACTTCGATGCGGAGCTACGAAGCGAGCTGCTGGCCGCGATCGACGCGGCCCTCATGCTGTTTTAGGTGGCCTGCTTCGCTCGTCGCTAGCGTCGCTCAGGCGAAGACGTCGCTGAAGAATCGCTGCATCGCGAGCCACGAGCGCTTGTCCGCCTCAGCGTTGTAGAGGAGCCCCATGCTGGCGTCGCCGGCCTGCGGGTTGGTGAAAGCGTGTTGCACCCCGGCGTAGGCCTCGAGCGACCAATTGGCGTTTATTCGCTTCATCTCCTCAGCGAAGCTACCAACGTCGGCGGGCGGGGCCATAGGGTCATCTTGACCGTGAAGCACCAGGATGCGCGCCTTCGCCTTGGCTTCGAGTTGCTCACCGATCTTCAACAGGCCGTGAAAGCTCACCACGCCGCGTTGAGCCAGCCCCATGCGGGCGGTCAGAATCGAGCACATCCCGCCAAAGCAGAAGCCGATCGTTCCAAGCCGATCGCGATCGACGCCAGGCAGCGCGCTCACGGCTTCAAATGCAGCAGCGAGCCGCTTGCGCAAGCTCACCGGATCATTGACCAGCGGCATCATCAGCGCCTGGCACGAGGCTGTGTCGTGGCCGCGCTTACCTACGCCGTACACGTCAATCGCCGCACCGATGTAGCCGAGCTCCGCGAGCGCCTTGGCTTTGCCTTCGGCGAATGCGTCGCGCCCGCCCCAGGCGTGGCAAACCATGACCAAAGGATGCGGGCCAGCACCGCTCGGCCGCGCGATGAAGGCATCAAAGGTATTCCCCGACTCTGTGTACGAGACCAGCTCTTGACTCATGGCCGGGATACTAGCTCGCTTGCTTGGACCTGCACGACCTAGCGAGCCCAACCTTGCGGAAGTCCGCGCACAGATTGCAACGAGCTAGCCGCCAGCCTTCGCCATGCAGGCGCCGAAGGTCTCACAGCTTTGTTGTTGCAAGCATTGCGAGGCGGCCTCGAGCGCCTTTTGGTCCTCTTCGGCGGACCCCCCAGTTCCACAGGTCTGTTCGCAGCTTGCGCGCACGTTGGCAGCATCATCACGGGCTTGATCACGCAGTTTGATCTCGGCGGGCGTGCCCTTGATCGCCTTCTCCACCTCCTCGACTCCGCAAGCAGCGGCACGCTCGCAAGCCTGCTTGCAATAGTCCTTCTGCGTGGGCCCCGAGGGGCCGCGCGCTGGCCGGGCAAGCGACCGCTCGGCCTGCGCCGAAACGCCGTCCTTCGATTCGTTGCAGGCTGGCAACGCACAAGCAGCAACGGCTGCGCAAAGGAACCAACCGCGGGCTCGATGGGCGTAGTGCATTGGGCGACGAGACACCGGCCTTTCGAGCAAGTTCCCGTTCAGGAGAATTGTGGGAACCATCGGCGCGCACGGCTGTCGCTGATGGACCGATGAACAACAAGGTCCTCGTGCGCGGGTTGGCCCTAGCGGGTCTTTTGGGATCAATCGCGATGAGCCAAGGTGAGGCCGAGGCCTGCCACAACTCAACCGTCGCGCGCGTGGATCCGGCCGTGGCGATGCTCAAGGAGGCAGAGCGTCTCGTGGATAACGGCAATCCCAAAGACGCGGTCTCCTGGGTACACACCGCCTATCCTGGCGCGGCGTCGAAAGCCCCCGGAGCTGGCCTGCTTTCAGATAAGGCGCTGTCGGTGCTCGCGCGCGCTACCTTGCGAAGCGACGGACAGCTCGCCCCACGGCCACCCAAGAACGGCGACGCACAACCGAGCCGGCAGGAGAACCTGCGCTGGGCGGTTGAAACGGTGCAGGCGCTCGAAAAGACGCACAGCGATGACCCGGTTTACGCCGCTATGCTCGGAGAGGCGCTGTCCGTCGTTCCCGCTCAACGCGGTGAAGCCTTCCGGGTATTGCAGCGTCTCGAGAAGGCCGACATCGTCGCGTCGCCGTTCAGCTACGCAGCGTTAGCGCGGCTGCGAGCCAACGCTGGTGAAGGCAAGCCCGCCGTCGTTCGCGGGCCGCTGCTCGCGATGAGCGCGGGCATGCAGAAGCTGGCGAAGTTACGCTGCGAAACCATGTCGGGCGACCCCGGGCTATGCGAGGGGAAGCCGTCGAAGCCTGCGGTTCCCAACGTCAATGTTCGACTGGCCGCTTACGCAGCTCGCGACGCGGCGGACGCAATCAACTCCTTTGTCACCGGCAACATCCACGTCACCGGGCGTCGCAGTTCGCGCTCCCAATGACGAGTCGCTCAGGGCGGAAGCCGCCGCACCTTCTCAAGCGTCGCTAGGTACTCGTCGATCAAGCGGTGCGTCGGTAGCGCCGAGGCCTTCTCGGCCAAGGCGTCAAAGCGTTCGAGTTGGGCCTCGCGACCGCGTTTAAACATCGGCCAGGGGTTACCGTGATCGGCCGCGCATACGAGAATCGAAAGGAAGTTATCGATCTTGTCGGCCAGCGAGATGGCCTGCGCGTCCCATGGTTTGCGGCCAAAGTTCTCGATGTACGCGTGCTTGCGTTGTTCCCAGCTGAGCGTCTTGTCGGCCTCGGAGACGTGGCGCACGAGTTCGGCCACACGCGCGCCAAACTCGGCCTCGAGGCTCTCGCTCGTCGCGCCACAATCCTCAATCACGTCGTGTAGCGCGCCAGCCGCGAGCACCTCCTCATCGAACTGATGACGAGCAAGCACCGAAACCACACCGGCGACGTGGCTTACGTACGGCACGCTGACGCCCGGGTATTTCCGACTCTGGCCTTGATGCAGAACAGCCGCCCGATCGAACGCACGCTTCAAGAGCTCGCCGGGTAGCGGATTCATGCTCAGCCTTCCTGATCGCTCTTTGACCCGATGCCGTGGCGACGAAGGTAGGCGCGAACGTGGGCGCGCTCCATGCCAGCGCGACGAGCCATCTCCGAGACGTTGCCTTTGGAGTCATCAGCCAACGCCGCGAAGTAGTCGCGCTCGAAGCGCGCTAGAACGTCCCGCTTGGCCTCTTGGAACGGCCGGCCTCGGAAGGACATGGCGATGTTGCCAGCCCCAGCGGAGGTGGCAGCCGGCCCTTCGGATAGAGCGCCGAGGTGGGCGGCGACGTCGATCTCTTCGTCGTCGGTGTTGAGCGCGAAGGCCACAGCGACCGCGTTGCGCAGCTCACGAACGTTGCCCGGCCAGTCGTGGCGCATCAGTCGCTCGAGAGTCGTCGTCGAGACGCGCTCGTAGGCGGCTTCATCGCCGAGATCCTTCAACATCCGTCGGACGAGGACGGGGATATCCTCGAGACGCTGACGCAGCGCCATCATCTCGATCTTCACCTGTGCGACGCGGAAATAAAGATCGCTTCGGAAGGTGCCGGCGTTCACCGCCCGCACCAGATCGCGACGGGTAGCCGCCAACACACGCACGTCCACTTCGCGATAGTTCGAGCCACCGACGCTCTTGACGCGCCGCTCGGCGAGCGCGCGCAGCAGCTTCGGTTGAACCTCCAGCGGCAGCTCACCAAGCTCGTCCAGGAAGATGGTTCCACCCGCCGCTTCTTCAAACGGTGAGAGTCGCTTGTCGACGGCGCCGGTGAAGGCACCGCGCTCGTGACCGAACAACGTTGCTTCGGCCAGGGTCGGCGGAATCGAGCCGCAGTCCACCACCACGAAGGGCTTCTTCGCGCGGTTCGACGCCAGGTGGATCGCCTGGGCGACGAGCTCTTTACCGGTGCCGGTTTCACCCTGAATCAGCACCGTTAGGTCGGTCGGCGAGACCTTCGACAGGCGGTCGAAGATGGCGCGCATCGGCGGGCTCTGACCGACCAACGGACCGAACTGCGGAATGGCCGGAATGGCGACCTTCTCCGGTCGCATCGCCTCGAACAAAACCTCCGTCTCGCCGAGCCGCACCTTGGTGTTGGCCGACAAGAAGACGTCGCCCACGCGTACACCACCAACCCAGGTTCCGTTGCGGCTGCCCAGATCGCGAAGCCGTACACCGAACGGCGTGGCCACGAACTCCGCATGCACCGCGCTGACCTTGCCGTCGTCGACGACGATCTGACATGCGGCGTTGCGCCCAACGATCACCGGCTCGGTGCCGACGTCCTGCCAATCTCCCTTTGCGACGCGGATTCGACCACCCCGAACCTCGAGGCGAGTTTTCGATCCAGCAACCGTTGCATCCAACACCTAGCGGCCTCCTTGCTTACGTTGGCCCGTCCGAGGACTGCGGGGCCTTCCCGGGGACTCGCGCGGCGGTCGTGTCGAGCCCTCGTTTGAACCAGTCATTGTGGGTGGAGAGTCGTCCACCTCCGTCGGCATGTCCTCGTGAAACCCACCGCTCGTCCCCGCAAACGTGAAGGCTTGCATGGGAGGAGCTGGCACCGACTTGGGCTTGACCCCACCGCGAGAAGAAGGCCGCACCGCAGGAAACCCAGCGTGTGAAGGTGGCAGCATCACGCGCGTGATGTTCCCAGGCTGCGCTGCCCGCCAAGCCTTGAGTGCCTCCTCGGCCGTGGCGAAGCGCGCCTCGCGAGCTTTGGCCAGCGCCTTCTCCAAAAACCGCTCCACTCCGCCGGGCCACTTTTCACCAGTGGCTTCCTCCAGCGAAGGAGCGTTGCGATCCAACTTCAACGACACGAGCACTGCAGCGCTCGTGCCCTCGAACGGAAGTCGGCCAGCAAGAGCCCTGAACGCGACCGCACCCACCGCGTAGATATCCGCGCGCTCATCGGCGCGAGCGGCGCCGCGAATCTGCTCGGGCGCCATGTACGCGAACGAGCCCAGCGTCGCGTCGAAGGCCGTGAGCGTCGGTTCTTCCTTCTTGTGGCCGGTGATCTTCGAGATGCCAAAATCTAGGATTTTGCCGCGCTCGGGACGCTCCTGCGAGCTCGTGCGTTCGACGAAAATGTTACCTGGCTTCAAATCGCGATGAATCACGCCGACTGCGTGAGCAGCGCCGAGGCCCTGCAAAACGTCGTCGATGATCGGCCCTACCTCGGATAGCGGCAGGTACTGCTCGCGTTTGAGACGGTCGGAGAGCGACTCACCGGTGAGGTGCTCGAACACCAGCAAGGTGGTCCCGTCTTCACTGCGCGTGACGTCGAGCAGCTGACAGACGAAGGGGCTCTTGATCGAGCTCGTGATCTTGGCCTCGCGCTCGAAACGCCGGACCAGATCCGGCTTCATGGCGGCGCGTTGGAGCAGGACCTTGATCGCGACTTCACGTCGGCGATCGTCGACCGCAGCCCACACCTCACCCATGCCGCCCCGTCCGAGCAAACGGGTGACGCGATAACCAGCTAGTTCGTCTCCGGGGTGGATCGCCACGAATCCTGGATCGGCAAGGTACCGGCAAAAGGCTCAAGAAGAGAACAAGAAAAAAATTGTGACCTCGGTGTAGTCTCCCGGCCCATGCCTGGAAGCCTTGAGGACGTCGAAAACTACCTGATCAAGCTCGGACGAAAGTACGAGAAGACCACGGCGGCTACTCCGGAAGACGCGACGCTGCTGGTCCACGCTTCGGGAGGCGGGACCTTGATCGCGCTCCGCGCGATCGCACCCATCCTCGCGATCCACGTGGAGATCGGCCCTGAGCCCACCACCGACGCACGTCGACTCGCTTTGTACCGCCGCTTGCTCGAACTCAACGCCGAGGACCTGATGCACGCGGCCTACGGCCTCGAAAACGGACGCGTGGTTTTGTCGGCGGCGCTCGCGCTCGAGAACCTCGATGCGAACGAGGTGGAGGCGACGCTGAGCGACATCGATCTCGCGCTCGCTCGCCACACCGAGAGCCTTACGCACCTCGCGCGGGACTAGGGAGCAGCGCCGTATCGAACGGCGGTTCACGCATGCTAACTTCCTCGTCTGTGTTGGCGGGGTAACCTTGACCGAGCCCAACGGCTCGCTACCTAGGTAAGGAATCGATGGGAATCTTTGCACGGCTGGCCAGCCTCATCAAAAGCAACCTGAACGATCTCATCTCCAAGTCGGAAGACCCGGAGAAGATGCTGAACCAGGTCGTCATCGACATGCGTCAGCAACTGGACGAGGCGAAAAAGCAGGTCGCTGTCTCGATCGCGGATGAGAAGCGGCTGGCAAAACAAGCCGAGCAAGAAGTAGCCAACGCCGCCGAGTGGGAGCGTCGAGCGATGCTCGCCATCAAGGCCGGGGATGACTCGCTGGCCAAGGAGGCGTTGCAGCGTAAGAAGGAGCACGACAACCTCGCCAACACCTTCAAGGATCAATGGCAGAAGCAGAAGAACGCCGTCGATCAGCTGAAGATGGCGCTGCGTTTGCTCAACGACAAGATCGAGGAGGCGCAACGCAAGAAGAACGTGCTGCTCGCGCGCAAGAAGCGGGCGGAGGCGCAGAAGGCCATCCAAGAGACGATGTCGGGCCTCAACAACGCTTCGGCGTTCGAGACCTTCGATCGCATGGCCAGCAAGATCGACCAGATGGAGGCCGAGGCCGAGGCCAGCGCCGAACTGCAAGAGCAGTACACAGGGGACTCGCTCGCGCATAAGTTCAATCAACTCGAGGCCAAGGCCGGTGCCGACGACGACCTGGCCGCCTTGAAGCGAAAGATGGGCTTGGCACCGCCCGAGCCACCGAAGGCACCGCCGCCGCAGGTTCGCGTTCAAGCCCCGGCGCAACGAGCCGACGCTGCGCCGATCGAGGAGATTTCAGCTGCAGAGCAGGATGAGCTGGCCGCTGCGCTCGCCGAGTTGGAGGCAGAAGAGCAGCGTGAGCAGGCTCGAATGAAGCGCTGAGCCGAAGGTTTGGTGCTTGTACCGGGCCCGGGGTTTCTCCGCTCGGGCCTTGTTGTTTTTGGAACGAACCTCGCGCAGTATCGTCCATCACGTCCCATGAGGTTCCGAACCGCCCGCGCAAAAGCGGCTCTCGGCTGCTGGTCCGCCCTCCTTTGCGGAGGTGCCTTCTTTGCCAACGTCCGTTCGTCGGAGGCTGCGCTCACCTCCTCAACGGCCTTTCGCATCGACAAGGTCGAGAAGGCGCCAAGCATCGATGGGCTGCCCAGTGAGTGGCCTCGCGACCTGATCAAGCTCGGAAGCAGCGTCAAAGGCGCCCCCTCCGCCGCTGACCTCTCCGCCAAGGCGGCGATCACCTACGACGACAAGAACTTCTACTTCGCGGTCGACGTCACGGATGACGTGCTACGCGGCGGTGGAGATGGGGACCATGTCGACTGGGTGGTGTCGATTGACGGGGTGACCAGCACCTTGAGCTTGCACCCGGGTGTCCCCGGAAAGAGCGCGGGCAAGGCGTTGCTCGGAGCCACGCAGCTAAAGGATGCAAAGGTGGTGGAGGCTCCGCGCAAAGGCGGTTGGACGCTCGAAGCCTCGGTGCCATTCGCGTCGATCCCCGGAGCGAGCAGCACGCGCATCGGTCTCAAGGGCGCAGTGCTCGTACACGACGCAGACGCAAGCAGCACGGTGGAGGCCGTGGTCGGATCGACCGCTAACGCCGAGACGTTGGCGCCCATCCTTACGACCTCGGAGCAATCCCTGGTGGACGGTATGGTGAAGGACAAGAAGCTCGGTGAACCAAGCTTCGAGTTGATCGCCAACGTCACGGGGGACGCGACCAAGGAACGCGTGCTCGTGTTTGGCCAGCACGTCGCTGTCGTGGGGCCTGCGTATCGCAGCGGCTCGGAGTTCTACTGGAACGATATGTCGGTGGCGGGCTCGACCATGAGCATCGAGCGCGTGGACTCGCGCGACTTCGACGGAGACGGCCGCGCCGAGCTGTTCTTCGTTAAGCGCTTCACGAAGTCGGGCCAGAAGACCAAACGCGACGTGGCTCACGTTTACAGCTTCGGCAGCAATGAAACGGCGGATCTTGTCTTCCAACATGAGGTTGGGATCAGCAACGCCAAAGGCAGCATCAAGAACGAGGTCTCGCTTACGACCGACGGCGCAAAGCCGGCCATCTTGATCAAGCCGGGCACCGCCAAAGGGCTCGACGAAAAGAACTACGACGAAGCCACCGAGGGCTCCTTCGATCCGCTGCTCCTGCCCTGGGGGACGATCGATTCGCAAACCTACAAATGGAAGGGCAAAGGCCTTTCGAAGGTGGCGGAGAAGACCCACGCGAAGCCTGTGGCCGCTACTCCTGAAGCCCCGAAGCCGATCGAAGGTAAGGCTCCGCCCGCGGAGAAGCCGACCACCGACAAGAAGGCCGAGAACGTTCATTCGCTGTTCAAGAAAGACCGAAAGGTCACAGGCTCGCCGAAGGTGGATCTGTTCGCCGATTGCGCCGAGGGCAGCGAGACCGAACGGGTGGTGCTTTACGGGCGAGACCTGGCTGTGTTTGGGCCGGCATTCAAGAAAGGCACCGCGTACGTGTTCACTACGCTGCCTTTCGCCTCGGCCGACGACGTGAAGAGCGTGAGCGCGAAGGACGTGACCGGGGACGGCAAAGCGGAGCTGCTGGTGCGCGGCGTGCTCAAGGCCAAAGGGCCAAACAAGGAGGACGTCGATCGCGAGATCGAGTTCGTCTACCGCGTGAGCCCGGAGGGAGTGAAGCGTGTGTTCGGTGCCGAGGTATCACGCAGCATCGGCAAGCAGCAGATCCTCGGAGCCATCTCCTTCGCCGCCAGCAAGAGCCAATCGAAGATCACGCTGAGCGCCAGCAAAGCCGTCGGGTTCACGAAGGAGAACTACCCCTTCAACCAAGATGCTGGCCCCGTCGGAGGCATCGAGCCGCTGCTCTTGCCCTGGTCCGACAAAAAGGAACTGAAGTACAAGTGGTCCGGTACCGCTTTCGAGAAGGAGTAGGACCGTCAAGCTGCGTAGCGAGCTACGCACCACTGACGAACTTTCGACGCACTGGCGCATCGCATCAACGATAAAGATGCGTCAGTTTGATTGAAGACAGAGGTGGGGAGCCCTGATCTTCGCAAGAAAGGCAGTAAGCGCCTTTTTCCTTGGTGCTGGCCCGGGATTCGCTTAGAAGCGCGCGGTGTCGAACTTTTGACACCTCCTTCCTATGCGCACATTCCCCCAAGTCCTTCGCGATAACGCTGTTCATGCGGACCGTGCAGTGACCTTCGTTCGCGCGAACGGAGAAGAGCGACGCGTCAGCTTCCCCGACCTTTGGAAGATCGCCTGCCAACGAGCGCAAGCGATGAAGGAGCTCGGCCTTCAACGCGGCGACCGCGTTGCCTTGGTGCTCCCCGAGCCCGACGAGTTCGTCCTCACCTTCATTGCGTGCTTGAGCGGCGGCTTCGTGGCCGTGCCGATGTATCCCCCGCAGACGCTCGCGAAGATGGAGGCCTACGGCGATACCGTGCGTCACATCCTCGCGGCCAGCGGCGCCAAGCTGCTCGTCACCAGCGAAGGCTTGATGGGCCTGATCGAGGAGAACCTCAGCCAGGTGACCGGCACGCGCGTGGTGCGAGAAGCCGACGTACGCGGCAACGACCACAACACGGTCGAGCCGGAGCCCGTCGCACTCGAGGATCTCGCGTTCTTGCAGTTCACGAGCGGCAGCACCAACAAGCCGAAGGGCGTGATGGTCACCTTCGGTAACCTCGCTGCCAACGCTCACGCCATCATGGTGGACGGCCTCAAGTCGACTCCGGAAGACCGTGGCGTGAGCTGGCTCCCGCTGTACCACGACATGGGCCTGATCGGCTTTGTGGTGGCCCCGCTCTACACCCTCGTGCAGGTGATGTTCCTGCCGACGATGGCCTTCATTCGCCGTCCCTCGATCTGGCTCGACGCGATCCATCGCTTCCGCGGCACCATCACCTTCGCGCCGAACTTCGCGTACGCGTTGGCTGCCCGGGCCGTGACCGACTCGCAGGCGAAGGACTGGGATCTTTCGTGCATGCGCGCGCTCGGCTGCGGCGCCGAACCGATCCAAGCCGAGGTGCTGCGTTCGTTCCTCGGTCGCTTCGAGAAGAACGGCCTCTCGCCCAAGAGCGTCTTGCCGAGCTACGGCATGGCCGAAGCAACGCTGGCCATCAGCTTCTGGGAGCTCGGCAATGAGCTCACGACCGATCGGCTCGATATCGAGGCGATGCGGCGCGGCGTCGCTTCCACCGTGCCGGACGGCGGCATGGAGATCGTCGCTTGTGGCAAGGCCTTCCCGGGTCACGAGTTGCGTATCGTCGACGCCAAGGATGAGCCGGTGCTCGAGCGCCACGTCGGCGAAATTCAGGTTCGCGGCCCGAGCATCACCTCCGGCTACTTCGGCAACGAAGAAGCGACGACCGAGGCCTTCTGCGGTGACTGGCTGAAGACCGGCGACCTCGGCTACCTCGCTGACGGTCAGCTCTACATCTGCGGCCGCGCCAAAGACCTGATCATCCTCAACGGCCGCAACTACTACCCGCAAGACATTGAAGCGGTGGTGTCGCGCGCCCCTGGCGTTCGCGACGGCCAGTGCGTCGCCTTCTCGGTGCTGACCGAAGGCGGAGCCGAGCATTGCGTCGTCGTCGCCGAAGCCCGTATCGGTCCGAAGGCTGGAACCGCGGCGGACATCATCACCAGCATCATTCAGCTGGTGCGCGCCGAGGTCGGCATCGTGCTCGGCGAGATTCACCTGATCAAGCGTGGCACGCTGCCGAAGACCTCGAGTGGCAAGGTGCGCCGACGTGAGGCACGCACACGCTTGGAGGCCGGCACGCTCGACTTCATCACTGAGTCGGACACGGGCGTGGACAGCGTTCCGCCCCCGGTCACCGACTATCCGAAAACCACCACCAGTGAAGGCGCGCTTCAACTCGCGACCTTGACGCCTGACGGCTCTCCTCGCATGCCGCGCGGGCAGTTCGCAGAATCATGACCCGTCGGCGTTCGAACAAGCCGATTGGCATTGGAGGGCAGTAAGCATGGGCTCATCGAAAGCGGATGTCGAAGTTAGCTACGACATCTCAAATGAATTTTTTAGGCTCTGGCTCGACGAGCGCATGAACTACACGTGCGCCGTCTACGAGAACTGGGATCAGTCTCTCGAGGCCGCACAGCTCAACAAACTCCGCATCCTCAGCGACTTCGCGAAGGTTACGCCTGAGAAGCGCGTGCTCGACATCGGCTGCGGCTGGGGAGCTTGCGTGGAGTACTTGGCGACCACCCGCGGGGTGAAAGAGGCCGTGGGCATCACGCTCTCGAGCGCGATGGCCGACGAGGTCAACGCCCGCAAAATCCCCGGCGTGAACTGCATTGCCGGGGACTTCCGCTCGTGGAAGTTCGAGCAGAAGTTCGACTCGATCATTTCGATCTGCATGATGGACCACCTGTGTTCGCCTGAGGAAGCGCGGCAAGGTAAGGCGATCGACATCTACCGAGACTTCTTCAAGAAGTGCCACGAGATCACGAACCCCGGCGCGCAGATTGGCCTGCAGACCATCCTCCGCAACCGCACCCCGCGTCGCGGCAAGGATCTGGAGGACATCTTCTGGGTCACCAAGGAGATCTTCCCCGGCGGGCTCAACCCGCGCATGGAGGAGATCATCATCGCGGTGAACCCGTACTTCGAGGTGATGCAGGTCAACTCGCGCCGCGAGCACTACCAGAAGACGACGGGCGAGTGGCTTCGTCGGCTCAACCTGAACGAGAAGACGATTTGCGCGAAATGGGGCGAAAAGCTCTTCCTCGACTATCGTCGGTATCTCGAAACCTGCGTGATGGCGTTCGACAAACACTACAGCTCTCTGGCGCAATACGAGTTGCGCCGCGTCGACTGAGGATTCCCATGGCCCGCGAAGATCTTCTTGTGTTGTTCAAGTCAGTGGCGACTCGCATCGACAAGCGTGCGTTTGACCACGTAACTCGTGACTCGGTTATCACCGAGCTCGGTATCGATTCGCTCTCGATGATGCAGATCGTCGGTGAGATGGAGACCGAACTGGGCGTGATGATTCCCGATGAGGATCTCGTCGAGATCCGCACCGTTGGCGACCTCGTCGGTAAGGTCGAGCAACGCGTCAGCGCCTGACTGCTCCCGCCGGTGAAGGGTCGCCCGTATGAAGCCCCCGGTCGCCGGCTCGCAGTTGGAAGCGCGACTTTCGACCCTCGCGCGGGCCTTCTTTGAGAAGGCCGAGCGCGAGCGTCGTTGGAGCGTGTTTGAGGATTTGCCGTGGGGAGCCGCGCTAACAGCGCCTCCCCACGAGCTCGTCCATGTGGTGGAGACGTTCTTCGTGCTCGAGGCCTCGGCGCCTTCGTTTGCTGGCCGCTCGCTCGAGGCGATGCGCTGCTCCCCTGCCCTCACCAGCTTCGTAACCAGCTGGAACTTCGACAAGGGCAAGCGGCTGATCGCCTTCCGCGAATGGCTGGTGCGCGCAGCCGGACGCAGCCACGCCGAGTTGTCGCAGCTGGAGTTGCAGGCGCTCGCGGCGCCGCTGTCACTGCGCGGCCTCGAAGGGCTCGTATCGGCGAGCCGGCGGCTGGTGTTCTTCGGCTGTTTGCAGGAGATGGTGGCCTTCGTCACCTACGCCAAACACCGCGAAGTCGCGCGTCGTGAACAGGACGAGTGCCTGCGCACGCTCTACGATTTTTTGGCGCGCGACGACATCGCGCATGCGCGCTTTTTGCAGCAAGCGCTGGCTCTTCACTTGGAGCAAGACCGCGAAGGGACGCTCGCCGACATGGCCGGCGTGCTCTCCGACTTCACGCTGCCCGGGCGAACGGTGCTCAGCGACTGGGAGACGCGGATGCAAGCGATTCGCGGCCCAGGGCTTGATCTACAGACGTTCATTCAGCGAGTGTACGTACCCGTGCTGAAGCACCTCGGGGTGGGTCGACACGAGATCCTGCGGCGGCGAACCGCGCCGCCGGAGCACGATGGCGCAGCCGACGGTTGATAGCGGAACGACGATGCGAGCAAGCTCGCAAGGAAAGACAGACATGGGCAGCAGGGACATCGTGATAACGGGCGTGGGCATGGTGACGCCGCTTGGGAATGACGCGGCCACCACCTGGAGCGCGCTTTGCGCCGGGGAATCTGGCGTCGGCAAGATCACCGAGTTCCCCACCGACAAACTGCGCTCCGACGTCGCGGCGATGGTCAAAGACTTCGATCCGCGGCGCTATCTCTCCAACAAGGAGACCGAGATCTACGGTCGCGTGGTGCCCTTCTGCATCGCCGCGGCGGTGGAGGCGCTGGCACAGGCCGGGCTCGACTTCCCGAAGCCGGAGCCTGTGAAAGGCGCGAGCGGCGACGCAGACAGCGACGCCGATAGCTCGCTCGTGCCGGAGAACCTCGCGCTCCCGGTCCACCCCTCTCGCATCGGCTGCCTGCTTTCGACGGGGCAAGGCGCGGTCGATATCTTCGAGCAACAGATCGAAAAGAGCACGAGCCGCGGGCCGCGCGCGGTCTCGCCGTTCTTCATTCCGTCGGTGATGCTCAACATCGTCTCGGCGCTGGTTTCGATGCGCTACGGCTTCATGGGGCCGAGCTTCAACATTGCCAGCGCCTGCGCGACGGGCACCCACTCGATCGCGGTGGGCGCGATGATGATCGAGGCCGGCGAGGCCGACGTGATGGTGGTAGGCGGCAGCGAAGCGGCGACGCGGCTCAACACGGTGGCGGGCTTCGGCAACGCGCGGGCGCTGGGACGCGCGATCGACGGCGACCCGAAGAAGACGAGCCGCCCCTTCGACCGCAAGCGCAACGGCTTCGTGATGGGCGAAGGAGCGGGGGCGCTCGTGCTCGAGGCGCGTGAATCAGCGGAGCGGCGTGGGGCGACCATCCTCGCGCGCGTTGCAGGCTTCGGCATGACCAGCGATGGCGATCACCTGACCCGGCCGCACCCGCAGGGCCTCGGCCTGCGTTTGGCGATCGAGCGGGCGTTGGTCCGCGCAAAAATTGGTGCTCAAGAAATCAGCTACATCAACCCGCACGCAACCTCCACCGTGCAAGGCGATATCGCTGAGGTAGAGGCGCTGCGAAAGGTGTTCGGCGAGGTGCTGAAGACCATCCCGATTTCGGCCACCAAGAGCATGCTCGGGCATCTGCTCGGCGGCGCTGGCGGCGTGGAGGCAGGCGTCACGGTGCTGTCGCTGCGCGACCAAAAGATCCATCCGTCGATCAACGTCGACGAGCTGGATCCGGGCTTCGAGTTGAACCTGATCCAAAAGGAGACCGCGCTCGATCTGCGCTACGCGCTCAAGGTCTCCGCGGGCTTCGGCGGTCACAACTGCGCCGTGGTGTTCGGCCGCGAGCCGGCTTGAGCATGCAATACGAAGGTCGAATTTTCAGGCCGCCTTCGGAAGCCAACTCGTTCATTTTGCAGGCCACGATCGGCTGCTCGTGGAACCACTGCACCTACTGCGACATGTATCGCGACAAAACCTTTCGCGTGCGTGAGCTCACGGCGACGTTGCGCGACATCGACGAAGCGAGCGAAGAAGGCGCGCAGTTCATCGACAAAGTGTTCGTCGCCGACGGGGATGCGCTGGTGATGCCGATGGAGCTGTGGCGGCCGATCCTCGAGCGCATTCGCGAGAAGTTGCCGCTGGTGCGGCGCGTTTCGGCCTACGCGATGGCGACCAACCTGCTGGCCAAGAGCCCGGCCGAGCTCGAGGAGCTCGCGCGTTTGGGACTGAGCCTGCTGTACGTTGGGCCGGAGAGCGGTGACGACGTCACGCTCAAACGCATAGCCAAAGGCTCGACCAAGCAGCAACACATCGAAGCGGCGGCGCTAGCGCGCGCGAGCGGGATGCAACTGAGCGTGATCGCGCTTTTGGGGATCGCTTCGGAGCGCAGTCAGCAGCACGCGGAGGAAACAGCCGATTTGGTGACGCAGATGGACCCAGCGTTCTTCTCGGCGCTTACCGTGACGGTGGTGCCGAATACGCCGCTCGCGACGCTGCAAGCGAAGGGGCGATTTGCGGTACCGCCGCAGGATCAATTGCTGCGCGAGCTGGCGACGATGATCGATTTGGCGCGGCCGACCTCGGCCGTCTTCCGCACCAATCACGCCAGTAACTATTTGCCGCTCGCCGGTCGCTTGCCCGACGATCGGGCGAAGCTGCTTTCACTTTGTGAGCAGGCATTGCAAGGCCGCATTCGCTTGCGACCAGAGTGGGCGCGCGGCCTGTAGCGGCGAACTCACGGACTCTTGAAGGCAAACGCGGCGGGCACGCCGAGCTCCAAATCGCCTTTCGGCGTGAAGATCTCGAGCAGCGCCCCGCGCCGATCGGCAGCGCCCAAACGCATCGTGCCGTCCGGCAGAATCAGGGTGAAGGCGGCCTCCGAGACCGGCTGCTCGGCGCCGTCCGGGACGACGAACACGAGCAGCGGGACGCGAGTGCCGTCATCGGCGAAGCGCCACGGCTCGCGTAGCGCGCGCTCGCAGGCGTTGCTCACGCGCGCGACCGTGTCTTCACGGCTGCATACGGCGAGCGCTGCACGTGCGCCTGCGTCCTGGCTCTGCGACATCAGCCGCACGAGCGCCATGCGCGCGAGCTCATCCGGCTCAGCAGGAAGCAGCGCCGCAAGTTCCTTCGGCTCGCAGCTGTGGCCAGCCAAGGTCAAGCCAGCCGCAGCGTTCGCTCGTACGTAGGCCGAGGCGTGTTTGAGCGCCGAACAGAGCGGCGCCGCGAGCGCTTTTTCGGCGCTACGCGCAGAGACGCGCCCGAGGCTCGCGGCTGCGTTGGAGGCGACGCTGACGTCGCGATCGGCGAGCAACGTGGTGAGCTCGGCCGTATCGGCTTTTGTGGCCACGAAGCCGAGCGACCAGGCCGCGTTGGCGCGCACCATCGACGAGGAGTCCACCGCGAGCTTTTTGAGCAGCGGCAAGCCGCGTTCGGCCTGGCCGGCGAGCACCTCGGCGAGCTTTTGACGGTCGCCTTGCGCGCCGCCCTCGAGCTGGCTCAGTTCGCCCAGGCCGGCGGGATTGAGCCCCAAACCTTCGAAGATGGCGTCGCGAGCGCTGGCCGGCGCTTGCACGATCTTTTCGCGGGCGTCGCGCAGCGTAGCAGCGTCCTGCGTGCGGGAGAGCACGCCGGAGAGCGCGATGCCGACGGCCGCGCGATCTTCCTCGGCCGCGCGGATCAGACGGTCGATCAAGATCGGGGCGATCTCCCCTCGCCCAACCTTCTTGAGCGACTTGGCGGCGTCCATTCGCACGATGCCGAACTCATCCGAGAGCGCCGCCAAGAGTGCATCGTCGATCGCTTTGGAGCCCTGGCCGAGCTCGCCCAAGGCCTGCACCGCCGAGCGGCGCACCGAGAGATTCTTCGCCGACGCCAGCGGTACGATGCGACCTTCAACGCGCGGAGAGCCTGATTTTCCGAGCAACTCGGTGAGCAGCAGACGCTCCTCCGGCGAGGTCCCGGCGGCGTCGAGCGACTGCAACGCCGGCTCCACCACGCGACCGTCTGCGCCGTGCTCGTCGAGGATGGCGATGGCGACGCGCAAAGCGCTCAGCCGCACCTCGAGGGAGCTCGCCTCGAGCGACTCGAGCACCGCCGGAAGGGCCGCGCTCGAAGGGAGCTGCTCGAGCGCTTTGAGCGTCTCCAAGCTGGGGACCACGCCGCGTCGCAACGAGGCGACCAAGATCGGTACGGCGGTGTTGTCGCCGATTTGGCCCAGCGCCTGCGTCGCCAGCACGCCGACGTTGGCGCTGGGGTTCGACTGCAAAACCGCACCGATCGCTGGGACCGCGCTGGGGCCGACCGAAACCAAGGCGTCGCGCGCGGGCGAGCGACCTGTCTCGAGCCGGTCGAAACCGAGCGACTGAACGATGCCCTGCAAGGCTTGTGGCGAGCCGATGCGGGCCAGAGATCGAAGGGCGGCGCGGCGCAGCGCGAGCACCGGCTCGGTGGCTGGGCCGCCACTCGCGCCGAGCCCTGCGGAGGCGGTGGCGAGCGGCAACAGCGCGGCGATCGAGTCATCGCCGCCAACTCGACCGAGCGCGAGCGCGGCCTCCACGCGCACGTCGGAAGAGCTATCGGAGAGCGCCAACATCAGCGCGCTCACCGACTTTGGATCGGCCAGCTCGCCGAGTGCTCGCGCGACGCGTTTACGCACCAGAGGGACAGCGTCCTGAATGCGCCCGACCAGCGGTAACACGGCGCGCCGATCACCAAGCCGGCCCAAGGCAGCGACGACCTCGGCGCGCACCTCGGGCCCCGGATCATCGAGGTGGCCGAGCAAGAGCGTTGCCGCCTCTTCACCGCTGGCGCGCGACAGCGCCAGCACGGCGGCCATCCGCACCTCTTCGGAGGAGTCCGAGAGCACGCGACCGAGCGCGGTAACGGCCTTTGCTGTGGGCGCCGAACGAATGGACTCGCACGCGGCGAGCCGCACACGGACGTCCGGGTCGATCAGCCAGTCGGCGACGATATCGGTCGCCGCCGGCCACTTCAGCCGGCCGGCCGCGCGCGCAGCGGCGATACGCACGCCCGAATCTTCATCCGCGAGGGCCTTCAGCAGGAGAGGCTTGGCCAACGCCGCAGGCAGCGCACGAATCTGCTGAATGGCGAGTTCACGTTGTTCCGGATCGGCCGAGGCGAGCAGCTCAGCCGCTCGGTCGGGGGCGTCCGGCCAAACGAAGGCCCTGGCCTCCCGCGGCTGCGCCAGCGTGGCGCCAAGGACGAGCGAGCCAAAGAGCCAGGTACGGAGCAAAAACTTGCAGCGTTGCACGAGAGTTCAACGTAGCGGGAACACGGGGTTGCCGGTAGACGTCTCATCGACATGAAACGAACTTCGAGACCCACGGTTTTCCTGCTTGCTGCAAGCCTTGCCCTGGGTTGCGCCACGACCTCGAAGGGGACCGACCAGGAGGCCACCAGCGGCGCACGCCCGAGCCCGGCCTCGGCCCAAGGTACGGCGCCCGCTTCGCAGGCGAGCCAGTCGCCAGCCGCGAGCAGCGCGGATCCGCTGCCGAGCGCCTCGGCCCAGCGCACCAAAGAGAACGCCTCGCGCAAGTTCTCCGAGCTGGTGGACGGCCTCTCCGAGAAGGACGAGTACTTCTTCTCGGACAACCTGATCTCGAACGAGACCAGCTACATGCAGACGGCCTCGGCGCTCGACGCCCACAAGGACCCGACCGGCGTGTATCTCGGCGTCGGGCCGGAGCAGAACTTCTCGTACATCGCGCTGACGAGGCCGTCGCTGGCCTTCATCGTCGACATTCGGCGCGCCAACATGCTGTTGCATCTTTTGTATCGCGCGGCCTTCGAGCAGGCCGGCTCGCGCGCCGAGTTCGTCTCGGTGCTGCTCGGCCACACCTTTGACCCGGCGCAGAAGGAGGCGACCAGCGACGGTGTTGCACGCGTGCTCGAGCTGGGAGCGAAGGGTGCGGCCTCCGAGGACAGCTTCAAGGCCGCACACCTCGCCTTGATGACGCGCGTCGAGAGCTACGGCGTGAGCCTCTCCACCGCCGACAAAGAGACACTCAAGAAGACGCATCGCGCCTTCTACGAGGACCAACTCGCGCTTCGTTTCGAGTTGAAGGAGAAGAACGGTCGCAGCTACCCGACGCTCAAAGAGCTGTTCACCACCACCAGCCCGGACGGCAAACTTGGCGGCTTCTTGGCGACCGAGGAGTCCTTCCAGTTCCTCAAGTCGATGCAGACGCAAGGTCGCATCGTCCCGCTCGTCGGCGACTTCGCCGGGGACAAGGCGTTGCCCGAGCTCGCCGCTTACTTGAAGGCAGAGGCCAAGACGGTCCACACCTTCTACGTCTCCAACGTCGAGCAATACCTGCTCGAGCCGAAGGTTTGGAAGAACTGGGTGCGCAACGTAAAGGCGCTACCGAAGGACGATAGCAGCCTGTTCGTGCGGGCTTACTTGGACCAGGGCCGCAAGCACCCGAAGCAGATGAAGGGCCACCGCACGGCCACGGTGCACAGCAAGATGGTGGACTTCGAAACCGGCTTTGGCGACAAATCGACGACCACCTTCTGGGCGCTGTGCACCGAAAAGATGGTCGCTCCCTGAGCTAGTGAAGGCGCTGCACTAGGCGCGCGGGGGCGCGTAGAAGTCCACCACCGGCACCGGCTCGTGGAGGCGCGCCACGACCTGGGTGCGCGCGCCCTGGATATCGCCGCCGATTTGAAAGTTGGTCGCGGGGTCCATTTGGATCTCCACCGCGTCGACGAAGAAGTCGAAGAGCACCTCGGGGTTCTGATACTCGCCGCGCCAAATCGCCGGGAAGTTCTTGACGAAGAGCACGCTGGAGATGGTGGAGACGCGCAGCTGCATCTTCCCTTCGCGCTCTCCGGCCCACGGAAACATGCGAAAACCGAAACCGTAATACGGGATGGTCGAGAGGCAGGCGATGGTCGCCGGGCCCTCGTACATGACCTCCCCGTTGGCGAAGGAGCCCGGCCTCACGCGGCCTGCGTCCCCGATGCGGAAGGCCTCACCACCGCGGTTGATGATGCGGCAATGGGGTGCGCTCTTGAGCAAGTAGGACGGGATGGTGCGCGTCGTTGCGGCGATGGCGTAGGAGACGATGCCGGGCGCGATGCGAGCGAAAGGCCCTTTCGCCAAAAGGCCTTTGGTGACGCCGTAGTCGTGGAGCACGTTGGCATCGATGCCGAAGCCGCAGAACGGCGAGAGCGTGTTCTCCACCTCGACCAGGGGCAGCGGCCGGCTGCCGGCGTCGCTCTTCAAGCGCGCGAGATCTGCCGAGAGTGCGCCGGCCGCACGTTTGCCGCCGCCGGTTTTGCTGGCGCCGACGACCCAGGCCAGGCTGTTGCCGGTGCCGAGCCGCAATAGCCCAAAGCGCGGGTACGGGATGCCGCGAGCCTTCGCCTCGCGCACCACGGCGGTGACCACCACCGTGAAGGTGCCATCGCCGCCGCCGGTGAGGATCGTGTCGTAGCCGCGATCTAGAAGGGTTTTCGCGATGCTGGCGCTGTCTTCGATACGCCTCGAGACGTACAGATCGCCGCTGTCGAGGATCTCGTCCAAGGTCGCGATCACCTCGCCGGTCACGCTCTTGGCGTTGCCGTTGACGACGACAGCGACTTTGCTGGCGTTTGCAGGAGGCACCCCGGTTGCTCGTTTGGCGCCGTTTTCCTGAGGTTCACGAAGGGAATCCATGGCTGCAGCCTAGTCGAAGCGCAGCTCTTTCACATGAATGCGAAATGGGATTTCCGTCCTATGCATTTCTTTGCTAAGCGAGGCCAGGGTCGGCCCGTGGGAGCGGGGCGCCAACGAAACCCGCGAGAGCGAGCACCGGATAGACATGGCCAAGGCAAAAACTGCAAAACCCGCTAAAAAAGCGTCTCCGGCTGCACCCAAGGCTGCAGCGAAGAGTGCCGGCAAGGCTAAGAAGGGCGACGCGGACTCCAAGCGGGCCGCAGACAAGAAGGGGGATGACGCCAAGGCCCCCTTGAACCCCAAGCGCAAGCTTGGGCTTCGCGGTGCAGCACCGTGGGCTGCACGTCACGCGGCAAAACACGCAGCCGAGGCTCGTGCCAGAGCAGCTGAGCCGGCCCCCCCGGGCAGCGCCCGCGCCACCATTCGGACGCCCAACGGCGCCGAGGAGATCAAGCAGAAGATCGCTGACCTCCACAACCAGACGCAGAAGATCCGCGCGCTCCGCAAGCGCATGGATAAAGGCTTTTACGAAATTGGCCAGGTGCTCGGAGACATCCAAGCCCGCGAGCTGTTCATCTCCAAGGGCTTCGGCTCCTTTGAGGCGTTCCTCGAGCGGGAGATCGATCTCGGCAAGCTCACCTGCTTCAAGCTGATGAAGGTCCCTTCGATCTTCCAGAAAGAAGCAGCGCTCGACTTCGGAATGGACCGCGTTTTCTCGGCCATCTCCGCGCTCGAGGGCGAGCTGATCCCGAAGGCGATTCCGTCGGCACCGGGCTCCAAGCCGGGCCTGCCGATGAAGCCGCCGTCGCGTCTCGTCGGATAACGCCGAACGTCGGTTCGCCGGCGATCACCACGAGCTTTCTGCCCCCGGCAGAAGGCTCGTTGGCGTTTTGTAGGCATGCGGTCGGGCGCGCGGCCGTCATGCACTCGGCGGCTACGGCGCGCACAGCTCGTCGGGCGCGAACGGGCTTTCCTCGAGCGTGCCGGTGAGAGCGACCACGCGCATGGTCGAGCGACAGACCCGCAGGTTGGAGCGGAAGGCGGTCTGCTCGAGCAAGCCGGCGGGCGTTACCAGCGGCAGCTCGCTGCGCACCACGGCGCGATCGACGGCGGCGGTGAACACCGCGTTTGAGTTGGGCAGCGGCTGGAGCAGCAGCGAGCCGCGATCAAACGGATGCACGCTGCGCGGCGGGGAGGCCAAATCCTGCCATACGGTGAGAGCGCCGCTGTTGCCGCTGACGAAGAGCCGTCGCCCATCGTCAGCGAAGGCCACATCGAGCGCGCTCTCGGCTCCCTCCAATAGCAGCAGGCTGTTCTGTTCGAGATCGAAGACGCGCACGGCGCCCGAACCGGCCTGGCTCGTCGCTACCGCCAGCAGCTTCGAGTCGGGCGAAAAGGCGAGACCGCTCGGGGAAAGATCCGACTGTGGAGCGTGAAGGATCGGCGCAAAGTCGCTGGTTCGGAACACGCTCACGCTCTCTTGATCGGCCACGGCGAAGAGCTCGCCGTTCGGCGAAAAGGCGAACTCGAGGTTGAACAGCTTTGCGTCGATGGCGAACAGCTCGGCCCCATCGTCGAAGCGATTCACCCGCAACGCCGCCTCCCCCGACGACGCGATCAGAAGGCCGTCCCGCGAGAGCTCGACCCGCACGACAGCACCACCGTCATGCGCGGGAACCACGGTCAGCGGCTGCGTCCACTCAAACAGCTGCAGCTGGCCCCGCTGATCACCGATCGCGACGCGCTTGCAGTCGGGCGTCGCGCCGACCGACCGCGGCTCACCGTCGAGCTCGATCCCCTTCTGCTCGGAGTCGCTAAGGAAGGCGACGCCACGGTGACCGGCCATCACCGCCCGCGTGCCATCCTCGGAGATCGCCGCGTCCATCGTCATTCCGCGCAGCACCTGCTGCACCGGCGCTGCGGCGCTCTCCCCGGAGAGACGCTGCAGCAGAACCTGCGACGAGTTGAGGCTCGATACGGCGTGCACGAGGCGCTCACCGTTCTGCGAAAGCGCAAGGTGGTTGCTCTGGGGTCGCAGCGACAGCGGCTCGACCGCGAACGGACGCTCCGCAACGGCGAGGCGAACCTTCTTGTCCCAGCCGACGCTGAGCAGCGAGCCCGCGTACACGGCGACAGCGGTGATCTCGCCTTCATGCCCCGTGCGCGTCTCGAGTCGGACGCCGCTGGCCACATCGTAGAGATCGGCGTTCAACGAATCGCGCACCAGCGCGAGCCTGCCGTCGGCGACGTCGAAGTGTGGCCGGCCCTTGCCGACCTCGAGCGCGAGGTTCCGCTTGTCGGCCAGGTCGTAGATGCTGAGCTTTCCTTCGGCAGAGGCGATCACGTGCGCTTCGTCGGCCCAGCGCAGCTCGGCGATCTTCTGTTTGCCGAGGGAGAACTTGAAGAGCTCGCGACCGGTCGCAAGCTCGAAGCCCTCGACGTAGCCATCCGCGGTGCCGCGAGCGAAGGCTTTGCCCTCGGGCGATAGAGCGGTGGCGGTGATATCCCCGCGCGCGGCGGGCACCATCAGGCGTTTGGCCCCATCGCGTAACCAGCTCGCGTTTTTGCTCGAGAGCGCCATTACGCCTGCAGGTCCGAACTCAACGAACTGGAGCTCGCTGGTTCCCGACCACACGCTCTGCTCGCGCGCAGAGGTGGAGTATTCGATCAGGTCGCCCTCGCTCGGTAGCAGGAAGAGCGAAGTCCCGTCCTGATTGAAGCGGAGCGCCGTCGCGATACCGAGCGCCTCGCTCTCTTCGCGCACGAGCTCGAGCGAAGGCAAGGCATACAGCCGCAGATAGAACTTCGAGCTGCGGTTGTCGGAGGCCGCCGTGGCCAGTAGACGCTGGTCCGGCGAGACGGCGATCTTCCACACCAGCCCGCGGTGCGGCAAGCGATGCAGGATCTTCCCGCTGGCCGCCTCAAACACGAACACGTCTTCATCGGAGCCGGCCGCGACGATCAGCCCGTGCAATTCGGAGCCTGCGACGTGGAACATCGGGCGGGCCGGCCCCTCCATCACCCGCGCTCCAGCGCCGCCGGTATCGAGGCGCGCGAGCTCGAGCAGCTCCTTGTCGGAGTTCGAGCGAGCGGCCTCCTGCGAGAGCGAAAGCGCCGCTCGATAGAGGGCGTAGGCGTCGTCGCTCAGGCCCTTGTTCTCGGCGCCGCGGGCCTCGGCCACCAGCGCACGTTGCTCGGCGAGTAGCTTCTCCCGACTGGCCTCGCGCCGGCGGCTCTCCGCCTCGGCGGTGGCGGCGGTCGCGCGCTGCCATTGGACGAACATGAAGCCGGCGAAGACCGCCAAGCTGATGAAGGCCGCTGCGAGCAGGCCGTTGCGGACGCGCTTTTCACGCACCGCGGCGCGCTGACACTCGCTGGCGAAGGCCTGCTCGGCTTCCGCCAACGGCTCGCGCGCTCGGCGCAAAAACAGCGAGAGTTCGCTTAGCAGCTCTCCGCGCCAAAGCAGTCCGCGCGGCCGCGAGCGCGACTCCCACTCGCGCGCCGCCTGGCGCAGCGCATAACGAAGCCGCTGGCCTTGTTCGTCTTCGGAGAGCCAGCCGGCGAGCCTGGCCCAATGTTGAATCAACGCCTCGTGCACCAGCTCCACGGTGCTCTCACCGCTGGCGTCCTCGGTCATCGTCAACAGCCGCGCTGCCACCAAACGATCGAGCACACGCTGCGTCTCGGCGGCCTCGCGCGCGGCCGAGAGCAGCTCGGTCAACGGTACGATCGCCCGCGTCTTTTCGCCGGTGACCAGCCGCAACAGCAAGCTGCGACACGCCGTTTGCTCGGCTGCTGAGAGCACCGTGAAGACGTTGTCGGCGTGCGAGGCCAACGCGCCGAGCGCTCCGCCCAACGCCTCGTAGGCCGCGCGCGTCAGCCGCTTCCAACGTCGGTCGCGCGCCTCCCACAGCCGATCGGCCGTGAACGAGAGCAGCGCCAGCGCCGCGTTGGCGTTCTCCACCGCCTCGATGATCGCGGTGGCTAGCTCTTCGTCCTCGAAGCTGTAACCGAAGGCTTTGGCCGGCCCGATCAGGATGCGAAAGAGCGCCTCACGATCCGGCGTGGTGACGATCTCGATGGTCTGGCTGAAGACACCGAAAAGCGCCGGGATGGTCGCGAGCCGCGCGAAGAAGTCCTCACGCACGCTGACCACCACGCGCGTGCGACCCTCCGGCTGGCCGAGCACCCGCAACAGGCGCCCCACAGCGTCGCGCTCGGCGTTGTCGCTGCTGACGGTAAGCAGCTCTTCGGCCTGATCCATCACCAACACGAAAAGCTCGGCGTTCGCTCGCGTGAGGTCCTCGATGTGGAGCCGCAGCGCCTTGGGATCGCTCGCCAGCGCTTCGATCTCCTCGCGCGGACGCTCCAGCGCCTCAGCGATGCGGCTGACGAGCGAGGCCAGCGGATGAGCTCCGGGCCGCACGAACACCACCATCACCTCTTTGAGCAGCGGCAGCGCGCCGGCGCGCAGCAACGAGGTCTTCCCGCTCCCACTCGCGCCGGTCAGCGTGACGAAGCCGCAGCGTCGAATGCGGTTGGCCAGCGACTCGGCTTGGTCTTCACGACCGAAGAACAACGCCGCTTCACTCGGACCAAACGACGAGAGCCCGCGATACGGCCGCTGCGGTGCGTTCACCCCGCCGCCCGCCTCGCTCTCCGGCGCCGGCTCTTCGTCGGAGAGCACCGCGTCCAGGCTGGCCCACGCGGCCGACTCACGGTGCTCGACCATGGTCGGAAAGCAGACGTAGAGCGCGCCGCGTTTGGCCGGACCATCGAGGATGAACAGCCGATCCTCATGCCCCGACTTCTTATCGATCACGACCGGCGCCAGCGCCAAAAGCGGTTGGCCGTCAGCGCTCAGCAACAGCGGTTGGTTGGCTTCTTGCGCCTGCGCGACGGCCAAGTCGATGCGCCGAAAACGACCGCTCGTCGGCGTAGGCCCAACGAATAGCGAGGCCGGTTGCAACGGCGTTTCTTCACGCGACCATTCGCGCGGGACCACCAGCCGCAGCTCCGACCAGAGCGGCTGCAAGAGCTCGAGCGTGCGCCCGAGTTGGGGCACGCGCTTCGACAAGATTTGTTGCAACGCCTCGCGCGTGCCCGTCGCTCCGTGCGCCACCGTCTCGCTCTTGCGCATCACCAAGAGTTCGTCCCACAGCTTGAGTAGCTCGCTCTTGCGTGCGTGCACCAAGCGCACGAGCAGCGGCAGCGGATGCGCGTCGGCGCTGTTCTGCCAAGGCCGGAGCAGCTCGCGAATCAGCGCCACCCATTGCCCGTCGGTGAGGCCGCGGCCCCGCAGTTGACGCAAGAGTTCAGGCACCTGAGCCGACTCCGCCTCCGGCCCAACGCCAAACTGCAAGCGCGCCGCGAGCACCAGCGCCGCGATCAAACGCAGCTGCGCGCGGAACACCTCGACCACGCGATCGCGCTGCTCGAAACGACTCTCAGCGCCGACCAACGCCAGCAGCGAATCGGCGAGCGGCGTGGGACTCGAGGCCAGGGCGCGATCCACCAGCGCGCTGTTGAGGCCCGCAGCGCTGCCCGCCGTGGGACCGCCGGCTCCACCGTCGCTCGGCTGCGCTGCGCTCACGGCGGCACGCTCTCCAGCTCCACCGCCGGCGCGAAGCTCAGCCGCACCACGGTGCCGGCGCCGCGCTTGGAGCGCACGTCGATCTGCCCGCCGTGTTGCTCGACCAGCTTCCTCACGATCGCCAAACCAAGCCCGGTTCCAGCCGGCTTGGTGGTGAAGAAGGGATCGAAGATCTCGTTCAAGTGGCTCTCTTCGATGCCGTCGCCCGAGTCGGAGAGCTGCAGCACCACCTCGCCCGCCAGCAGCTCCACCGAGGCGACCAGTTGGCCGCCGTTCGGCATCGCGTCGAGCGCGTTCACCACAAGGTTGAGCACCACCTGCTTCAGCTTCTCGACATCGCCGACCACCAACATGCGATGGCCTAGGCGCGTCTCGAGCACCACCTCCTGCTGCTCGATCGCCTGCGCCTCGAGCTCGAGCACGTGCCGCATCACCTCCGACAGATCGACCTTTTCGCGTTGCGGCGGGCGCGGCCGCGTGAGCTCGAGGAACTCGGTCACCAGCCGCTCCAAGCGGCGCAGCTCGGAGGCGACGATGGCCACGCGCGAGACCATCGGCTGGGAGAGCACCGGGTCGGGCACCTTCTCCACCGCGCGCCCGAGCAGATGCAACTGCAACACCGCAGCGTTGAGCGGATTGCGGATCTCGTGCGCGAGGCCGAGCGCCAGCGGCGCGATCGCGTTCAAGGCCTCGGCATTGGCGGCCCTGCGCTCGAGCGCGGCGCGCTGCGTGATATCGACGCCGACGGCGTAGATATGGTCCTCGGTGACGGCGTCATCCTCGCCCACCCCGATCAAGTGGAACAGCACGCGCCGCACGGCGCCGCTCTTTTCGCGCATACCGACCTCGACGAAAGTGCTGGCCGGTGCCGGCTCGAGCGCGACCGAGGCTCTGCACGCCGACTCGAAACGCTTGCGATCCCCCTCTTCGATCAAGGCCGAGAAGCGCTGGTTGCGCGCGCTCTCTTCGTCGTGGCCGATGAAGTTCTGCAGCGTCGGGTTCAAAAACACGACCTTGCCCTCCAAATCGATGCCGGCGATCAAGAGCTCGGCGGCGTTCATCAACGCATTGGAGCGCCGCTCGTATTTGGCTCGCTCGCGTTTGAGGTTGACCTGCGAGAGCGCCTGGGTGACCGCGCTGATCAGCTCCTCTGGCGCAAAGCCCTTCAAAATGAGCCCGAACGCGCCCGCGCGCACCGCCCGCACGGCGCTCTCGACGGTGGCGTTGCCGGTCAGCAGCACCACCTCGCCGAACGGCATCGCCTCGCGCAGCGGCGCCACCAAATCGATGCCGAAGGCGTCGGGGAGCCGCACATCGACGATCGCCACGTCGAAGCGTTGTTGCCCCACCAAGATCAGACCGGTCTTCGCGTCGGGCGCGACCACGATCTCGGGCAGGCCCATTGAGCCAGGAACCAGCTCAGAACCAAGCAAAATCTCGCGGACGTTGTCAGCTAACTCGGCGTTGTCGTCGAGGATCAAGATTCTAGGGATCGCCATCAACTCTCGATTCGAATGACAGAAGCGTTCGGGCGCGAGGGTGCTCATGGTAGGACTCGCCCATGCGGTTCGTCGACAGTTGTCGAATTCGCGTTTCTGCCGGTGACGGCGGGAACGGCGTGGTGGCGTTTCGTCGCGAGAAGTTCATGCCTATGGGCGGTCCCTCGGGTGGGGACGGAGGAAAAGGTGGCGACATTGCGTTCATCGCCGATGAAGGTTTGTCGTCGCTGCAAGACGTCGTCTACCAACGGGTGATCACCGCTGAGCGCGGCGAACACGGCCAAGGCAGTGATTGTTACGGTCGCGGCGGCGCCGACAAGATCGTGCGCGTGCCTGTCGGGACGCAGGTCTTCGACCAAGAATCCGGCGAGTTGATCACCGATTTGACCGAGCACGGTCAGGTCCTGGTGATCGCGCAGGGCGGCCGCGGCGGTCGCGGCAACATGCACTTCGCCACCCCGTTCGATCGCGCGCCGCGGCGCGCCGAGAAGGGTGAACCCGGTGAATCACGGGAGGTTCGCCTGGAACTGAAGGTGATGGCGGACGTTGGTCTGCTCGGCTTCCCCAACGTGGGCAAGAGCACCTTTGTCGCCGCGGTTTCCCGCGCTCGGCCGCGCATCGCCGATTATCCGTTCACCACGCTCGTCCCTTCATTGGGCGTTGTGGACGTGTTCGGTGGTTCGCGCATGGGCGGTACCCAATTCGTGATCGCCGACATCCCGGGGCTCGTTCCGGGAGCGAGCGAGGGCATCGGCTTGGGCGTGCAATTCCTCAAGCACGTCGAGCGCACGCGGGTGCTCTTGCACTTGGTCACCTTGGACTTCGCCGAGGGTCGCGACCCGATGACCGACTACAAGGCGATCCGCAAAGAGCTGCAGAAATTCAGCCCCGAGCTCGCGCGCCGTCCGGAAGTCGTGGTGCTCTCCAAGTGCGACATCCCCGAGGTGGCCGAGCGTTACGAGGCCTTAGCGAAGGTCTTCGCTAAGCGCGGCATCCTGCTGCATCGAGTAAGCGCCGCAACGCGCGAGGGCCTCGAGAAGCTCGTCGTCGATCTGTACAGCATCAGCGCTGGCAAAGCCGAGCCCGCGGTACCGCCCGACGCTCCGAAGAAGAAGGCCGCTGCTCCGAAGAAGGCTGCCGCTCCCAAGAAAAAGGCCGCTGCTCCGAAGAAGGCCGCCGCTCCCAAGAAGAAGGCCGCCGCTCCCAAGAAGAAGGCTGCCGCTCCCAAGAAGAAGGTCGCCGCTCCCAAGAAGAAGGTCGCCGCTCCCAAGAAGAAGGCCGCCGCTCCCAAGAAGAAGGCCGCCGCTCCCAAGAAGAAGGCCGCCGCTCCCAAGAAGAAGGCCGCCGCTCCCAAGAAGAAGGCCGTCTCTCCCAAGAAGAAGGCTGTGGCCAAGAGGAAGCGTTGAGTCTGCGCGAGCTCCTCGGACAGCCGAGCGCGCTCGCCGTGCTCAGCAGCGCGCTCGAAAAGGGCGAGCTGCATCACGCCCTTCGCTTTGAAGGACCGCCCGGTGTCGGCAAAGAGCTGGCGGCGTTTGGTGTGGCGATGGCCTCGGCCTGCACCAGCGACGACCCGCTCGGCTGTGGTCACTGTGAGGGCTGCCGTCGAGCGGTCACCTTTGCAGAAGGTCCGCCGGCGGTGCCGATTCACCCGGATATCGTGCTGATCGAACGCGGGCGTTATGCAGACCTGCTGCGCGATGGAGGCCGCAAGATCGAAGAGCGCACCGAGATCAGCATTCAGCAGGTGCGCCAGATCATCCAGCCGCAGGTCACCTACTCGGCGAGCGAGGCCAAGCGCCGCATCTTCATCATTCGAAGGGCTGAGGAGATGAGTATTGGTGCAGCCAACGCCTTGCTCAAAACCCTCGAGGAGCCGCGCCCCGGTAACCACTTCATCCTGCTCACCTCGCGCCCGGACAGCCTGCTGCCGACCATCCGCTCGCGCACGATGCCGATCCGTTTTGCGCCCTTGCCCGGCAGCGTGATGCGTACGCTGCTCACGAAGAACGGCGTCGAAGAGAGCCGCCATGACGAGCTGGTGGACCTCGCGCAAGGCAGCATCGAGGCCGCGCTCGAGCTCGCCGGAGCCGAGAGCGCCGGCGAGAAGTCGACCTTCGTCAAGGCAATCGAGAAGGCGATTTGCATCGGCACACCCGGCGCAGCCACGCAGTTCGCTGAATCAGCGCCGAGCGACCGACACAACTGCCGGCAGGCGCTGATCGGTTATGCCGCCCACCTCGCGCGTCGCAGCCGCACGCTGCTGCAAAACGGCGGTAACCCCGATGATGCGCGCCGCGCCGCCGAGGGCTATTCGCACCTCTTGCGTGTGCTCGCCGACATGGAGGAATTCAACGGCTCACCGGCGATGCAGCTCGGCGCGCTGGTGCTCGAGCTCGCCGAACGCGGCGTGGTACCACCGGAAGAGCGCGCTGCGGCTGTGGGTAGGGCGCGGTAACGCGGCTCACCGGCCCTGACGTCCTCGGGCTGCCCGCAGCAAGCGCGCTCTGTTAAGTGCGCCGGCAGGTCGAGGAAACATGAGCCAACGCAGTGAGTCGGTGCGTGCCTGGGTCGAGAAGCAGTACGAAGCGCTCAAACTTGTGGGGCCTCCGGACGGCTGTGCGGCAGCTCTCGCCACGTTGCGGCGTGACTACACCGACACTCGCACGCTTTTCGGTTTGGACGCGACCGACGCTGAAGTTGCGGAGAAGCAGCAGCGGTTGCGAGGGATGGCGTCTGCCTGGCTCGAGTCGCTTCAGCAAGAGCCTCTCGCGGTACGAGTGAAGGCTCTGCAGTGGGTGGACTTTCTCGCCGCGTCGCCCTCCGATCGCGAGCTCGAGCAAGCGCCGGTGATTGAGAAGCTCAACCGGGCCTTCGTTGGGGCCTGGCGCTATCACGGCTTCGCAGACGGGCTCAGCGAGGAGCAACAGTCGCTCGCGCACACCCTTCGACAGCTCAACGCGCTTCCAGCATCGTTTCTCCCCGTCGCCACGCAGCTCGGTCGGGTTTGGGTGCTTGGAGAGGACGCGCGCGTCAGTGCGCAGAGCTTCGACTCGTACTCGCAAGCGTTCGGAGATCCCAGCGCCGCGCTGCAGGAGGCTGCAGAGAGCGCGGGGCTGGAGCTTTACTGCGGTATCGAGAGCTTGCTCGCGCAGCTCGAGGACGGCGCTAAGTCCTTCCGGCTTGGAGGCGGAGTTCTGGGGGACCGCCGCATCGAGATCCAGGCGAACGCAGATGGGCAGATTCGCGTTACTGGCGCAGGGCAAGCTCCGCATACGTTTGCGACCCTCAACGCCTATCTCGAGGCCGTCGCTGCTGCGCTTGCAAGTGACGGCGGAGCTGCGCATGACAGCCTACCGCTCGGTCTTGTGCTCAACCACAAGCTCACGGCGTCGGGGAAGCGTCGGAATCTTCGGCCCAGTGTTTCCATCCTGCTCGAGCGAGAAGCGAAGATCGGCTCCCGAGCGGTTCGCTTCAAAGATTGTGAATCCCCTCCACTCGACGGGGAGTTAGCCCTCTGGCACCCCATCGACGACTTCGAAGGCTCGCCTCGTTTTCGCTTCCAACGGCCGATCGCAGTTCGCAACGCCTGGCTCGGGACCGCACACCTGGCGCTGGTGCTTCACGACGGCTCCCCCGTGAGCCGATGGCTCGAGCTCGGGGACGCATCAACGGACACGACACAGCTTTATCTGCTGCGCGTCCAAGACTTCGAGGCCGTGCTCGAGCAGGTCTCGCCCGGTGACCTCGTTTTGAAAGGGACGAAGACAAACCCGTTCCAGTCGGTGAGTCTCGGAGGGGTCGCGTTCAACGTGCTTGAAACCGTGGACGGCAACGCTCGAGTGCATGGTGGGTTGGACGCCGGTGGCAAGCTCGTTTGCGTGATCATCGTGACGGGCGACATCGCATGGTCAGGCGAGGGCTACGTTCGGGGGCCTGCTTGGTCTGGCGTCATCACTGTCAGCGAGGGAATTCCTGCGCGCACGAAGAAAGGAAAAGCCCGGACTTGAGCGCCGACGTGCCGTGAGGAACAAGTTCCGGAATGGTTTTCGCGAGGCCCTGGTTTGTGAACTCAGGAGTTCGGAAATGAAGAAACGACGTTCGATGATTGCGCTCTTGGGAATGATCATGGCCGGTGTAGCTATTGCGGGGTTCGGCGCCCCGGCGTACGCCGCGGAGTCAGCTCCGGATAGAGCGATAGCGGCGGAGGTTGTGCTCTCGGCTGTCACCGCCCGCGATAACCCCTCGACAACCGTACCCGCGGATCCACACTAACGCCGGGTCCAGCGCTCGCTGGAGGTTTGGGTTGGTCGGGCCGCCAACCTGAGGCTCTCGCAGGAGTTGTTCGTGTTGGATTCAAAGCGGTCGGTCTACCGGGAGGCCGAGACGATCCCGGAGGTGAAGCTCGAGCTCGTGCAGGCGGACCGGCACTCGACGTTCGGGATGGCGTTTCTCGTGTTGTGGTCCTTGGTTGCAAGCTTGGTCGCTTGGCACGCAGCGCTGCCGTTCCGTATGGTGTTCCTGCTGATGCTGGTGATCGGCTTCGTGCGCTTGATCGACAGCGTGCGCGTCCGGCATCGGCTGCAGGTCTTCAGCGGGAGGCTCGAGCTAGAGCGGCGTGGGCTCTTGTTCTCGGAGCGCACGCGCGTCGCGCTTCGTTCGAGCGACAAGCTCAGGTTCAACTCGAACCCCGACAGCGTCGTCGTGGCGACCACCGCCGGCGCAAAGCAGGCTCTCGCGTACGGCCTTAGCCAAGAGAACGCGGCTGCGATGATCGCCTTCATCGAGCAGCAGCGCGCGCACGAGGCGGCGCTGCTCCAAGCCTCCGAGCAGCGTCAGTCGCGGTAGTCGAAGGTCGAGCCCAGCGACACGGCCAGCGAGACGAGCGTAAGGATACCCGCAAGGGCCCCGACCAACCCGTTGGCCGCCAGCGCGAACAGCACGAGCAAACGGCTGCGCGGCGTCGGCGCTTCGTTCAGGCCCATCAGGCTCTGCGCAAAGCCGGCCGTGGCGAAGACGGCCGAGACCAGCGCAACCGCGACGCCCCACGCGCTCCAGCCCACGTAACGACGCAGCAGGTACCAACTAACCAGCGCGAGCGTCGCCGCGATCAGCCTCCGCACGCCCGGAACGCGGCTGCGCTTGGGCGGCTCCTCGGCCGCTTGAGCGGGCGGCGCGTAGGGGTTGATCGGCTCGCTCATCGTTAGGCCCGCGCGCTCGCGCTCATGGCTTGATCAGCTCGCCGCTGCGCAGGTCGATCTTCATGTCGCGCAAAATCTCCGGCTCGGCGCAAACGAGCTGCGGCTTCGAGCCTTTGACCTGCTTTTCGATCAAGCTCGTGAGCTTTCGGCCGGTCTGAGCGTCGGGCACGATCGCCGAAAGGAATTTCTGCCCGCCATCGCGCGCGACCACGAAGCGCACTTTGTCGAACTCGGTGTGGCCCTTGATCGCCTTGCGCGTGGACGGGAAGTCGTAGTCGTCGGGCGTAACTTTGGTGAAGCCGTAGAGCACGACCAGGTTCTGCGGGCAGAGCGGCCCAGGCGCGCGACCGAGCGCACCCGAACGGCGGCGAATGGCCTTGTTCTCCGCTTCGGTCGCGACGCTCATCGACTCATCGGCGGCAGAGAGCCGCTCGCGCAGCAGCGCCCGTCCAGCGCTAATCCAGAGCGTGCCGTCGTCCGCGGTCGCGAGGCTGGTGGGGGCGTCCGGCGTTTGCACCAGCTCCCATTGTTGGCCGCTCCAGCGGTACAGCGCCGAGGGCGTGGTGACGACTCGCGCACTGCCCTTCCATTTCATGTCCTCCTGAGACTTCACGAACAGCGTCCCCGCGCGATCGATCGCGAGGTCCGCTGCATCGAGTTCGCCCGGCAACTCGGGCAACGCTTCGATGGCGCCTGCGTCGAAATGCGAGATGCGCCCGCTGTTCGAAATCCAAGCCTCATCCTCGCCTTTCCCAGCGATGATCTGACTCTCGCCGCCGCCCGCTTTGCGCGTTGAACCGGCTACCGACAAGAGCGACGACTTCGCCGTGTTCGGCGGCCAGACCTCGAGGTTGGGGCCTTCATTGCAGGGCTTTCCAACGCTCAGCAGCGTCCCTTTGCGGGTCGCGCCGGCGGCTTCGGTCACCACCGCGGCGGGCGGAAGCCAAGAGTCCGGGAACCCTGGCTCTTTGGCCCGAAGGGCGGCGTGACATTCTTTGGAGGGAGGCTGAAACGTGCGTTCGACCTTCGGCCCCAAGAGCGTGATGATCTGCGGCCTCTGCAGGTTCATCCCCGCGCCAACGCGCACCCCGAGCAGTGAGCCGCCGATCTCGGCCATGCCGACGAAGATGTACGCCTGATCCCAAGCGCGCTGGTTCCACTTGCCCTGCTCGCTGAGGCTCCAATGTTGCGCGACCGCGATGCGGCCTGTGTCGCCGGTCGCCAGCACGTGCAGGCCCGAGGGATACGCGCCTTTGGCGTCGACCACCGCCAAGTAGAAACCGCCGCCGTAGAGCTCCGGCCGATCCAAGTAGCGTCCGCTCGGATCGACGAAACCGATGCGGTAGGTCTGGCCCTCCTCGCTGATATTGCTGTCCAGCCCCACGGCCATGAGCGCGCCTTTCACCGGATGCAGGCCCATGCGCTCGGGCAGCTCGCTGACGACCACGAGCGGCGAAGGGACCGGCGGCTTGGCCTCGAGCGGCGTCCCCGTCGAGCTCGACTGCGCCGACGCTGAGGCGGAAACGCTGGGCGCTATTTCGCCTGGGCCCGCAGGCTTGACCGACGCTCCGCTTCCACCGCCGCAGGCAGCCAGACTGCATGCGGCAACGACCGACCAGGACCCAACGAACGAACGCAGCGGTTTCACGCCGCGAGCCTAGCCCGCGCCCAGCACCGAGAACAATGGCGGCCGTGCTCGAGCCCTGCGCGCTTGCTCCCGCGGCCTATGCGGTGCACAACTCCGATGTGCAGGGTCTTTACGCCATCGTCGACATGGACGCGCTCCGCGGCCGCTCGGTTACCGCGACGGAAGTGGCCGCCGCTTTGATTGAGGGCGGCGCCAGCACGCTGCAACTCCGTGCCAAAGGTGCATCGCTCGCCGATATGCGCGCGTTGGCCGCGCCGCTGGCCGAGCTCGTGACGCGCAAGCTCAACGCCGAGAGCTTCTTCGTCAACGACGCGATCGAAATAGCGCTCGAGCTCGGCGTGGGCGTGCATCTCGGCCAGGAAGATCGCTCCACCGCTGAGGCGCGCGCGCTCGCTGGTGCACGGCCGCTGCGCATCGGCCGCTCGACGCACAACCTCGAACAAATGCGCGCCGCCCTGCGTGAGCCCAACGACTATCTCGCGCTCGGCCCGGTCTTCGCTACCGCCAGCAAAGAGCGACCGGATCCGGTGATCGGCGCCGCTGCGGCGAACGAGATCGCCGCTGAGGCACGCAGGCTCGGTTGGCACAAACCGCTCGTCGCGATCGGTGGAATTGATGTGCAGACCAGCGGCGAACTACCGGCCTTCGATGCCGTGGCGGTGATCAGCGCGCCGCTCCCCGAGCGCGGCCTGGATCGCGCGAGCACGTTGTGCGCGGTGGTAGAGCGTACGGCCGTTTTGCTGCGCGCCTTCGAGCAAGCCAAGCGCGGTGCAGCTTGAGCCTGCTGTTGATCGCTGGTTGCGCCGCAGGCCTTGCTGCGGTCAGCGGCTTCGTTGCGGCTCGACGTGCGCGCGTGCTGGTGGACGGAACAAAAGGCGCGCCCGAGGCGCTGCCCGCTCCCGTTGCAACGGCCGCCCCGGAGGAAGAAGAGCTCGGCGTCAGCTTGAAGCTCGGTCACGTGGTTGCGCTGGTGGGGGCTGGCGCGGTCGCGGGTCAAAGTGAAGAGCGTTGGCTCTCCGGAGGCCTCGTCCTTTCCGAGGGGGACTCGGTGGCCGCGGTGATTTTCAGCGCGCCGGAGGGAATCGCGCAGGGCATGGTGGTGGCCTTCCCTGCGCCGCGCAGTGAGATCTTGTGGCTCAGTCCGGTCGAGGTGGAGCTCGGTTCGGATTTGCCGACCACGATCGAACACCAGGGCCTCGTGCTGCAGCGCAAACGGCGTTTGGGTGTGAGCCTGCGCCGCGTCGGTCGAGATGCGCCCTCGCTCGGCAAGCAAGGCGTTTACGCCGAATACGCCTCCACCGGCGCTGAAACGCTGGTGGCGCTGCTCGGGGAGTCCGGCGCCATTCAACTGTGGGGCCGGCGGCTGACGTCGGCCGAATACGATCCAATGGGAAGCGGAGTGTCACGGTGAGTCACGACCACGATCACAGCCACGATCACGATCACAATCATGACCACGGTCACGACCACGAGCATGTGGACTTCGCGCAGCAGCGCGCGGCGATCCTCTCCGATTTGCAGCAAGTGTTCGAACAAGAGCTGGCCTTCCGTGAATGGGGACGCCTTTTGATCGAGCTCGCCAAAGACAAGAGCGGTGCCTTGCGCGTCGCCGACGTGGTCGTCGAGGAGATCGTCGATGAGGCGCTGGTAGAGCGGCTGTTCGAGCAGCCTGCGGCGGGCCAAGTGATGTCGGGCTTACCGGTGGTGATCGAGGCGCTGGTCGGGCTCGCCGGCGACGCCGATTTGGAGAAGCTCGGCGGTGGCACCTTCATTCGCTTCGAAGGCGAAGACGGCGACAAACTCGAGTTCTTGCCCGGCCTCGTGCGTGCGCCCAGCGTCGGCTTCGACAGCGTCCGTGAGAGCGTGCTGACGCGAGCTCGCGAGAACGATCTGGTGACGCGCTTCGACCTCGGCGGGGCCGTCGTGCAGACCGACATGGAGCTCGGCGCGCTGCGCTTCGTGCGCGGGGAAACGCCGATCGCCGAGGGCCGTCAGGTCGTGCTCGGCTCCTTCGCCAGGCCGGCCCGCGCTTGGGTTTGGGCGGCCTTCAACCCGAGCCTCAACGAGACCGCCAAGGCCCGCGCCAGCGCCCTGCTCGACGCCATGCCCGACCGCAGCGCCTGGGAGATCACCACCCCTGGCCTCGTAACCGACTCACCGACCGCCTGGGCGCTCGCCTGGTGGGTCGCGCTCGAGAACAAGCTCCTGGGCGTCGTACGCGTCGACACCGACGACGGCTTCGTCGTGCTCGGGGTGGAGTCGCTCGAGGCGCGCTAGCGTGCGAGCCGGTTGAGTGAACCGTCCGGGACGCCGACGAATCGCTGCTACCCTCAGCGACCTCGTCCTACGGACCGACGGTCTGCGCCCATAGAACGACTTGTCCGTCGCGCTGGGCGACGAAGGTGACTCCGCCATCGTGGGAGACGACGACCGCGAGACTGCCAGGGTGGCGGTTCACGAACCGGTACGCCGCTCGATGGCGCGTACCCACCGCTTCGATATCCTCGGAACGGCGCGCGTCCCCTTCCCGATCGAGCGCCCGCCACACTTGCAACGGTGAACCAAGATCCGCAGAAACCTCCGCCCCGAAGCCAACGACTGCAAAGCGCTTATCGAGGACGACCGCGCCGTCGATGGCGGCCAGGTTGGCAATGACGCGACTCCACTCGAATACCGCCTGCTCGAGCCGCTCGAGATCGGGACTGGAGCTGGTGACGAAGTCCGTCCAGTCGATCGATGCGTTCGGCGTCGAGTCGGCGAGTGCCCCGAGCAGGCGAAGCAGCAGCGCGCGAAATCGCTGCGCCGGTTCGTCGCGCTCGAGGCCATATTTGATGCGAAGACCATCGATGCTTCCGTCGTGGATGAGGATGAGCCCGCCGTGTTGTGCGCCGCGCACGAGTTGGATGCATCGGCGCACCATGTGCTGCGACCAACGAGCGAAGTAGAGACGGCGGTGGGAACCTTTTTGTTCGCCTGCAGCGCGCCGTGCTGTTCACGCAACTCTTCGCGTTCGCGGCTAAAGAGCGCAGGCAGCCAGGCGGAGTCGAACACGTCGATGGTCGTGTCGACGAGCGCGCCACGCACGATCGCGCCGATGAGAACGCCAGCGCGACGCACGGCGACCTGAGCCGGCCCGTTGACGTGAATGATCGGATCGAAGGTCCAGTTCGAGCCCCCATCACGCCCGCCCCACGTCGGCGCGAGCCACGCCGGACCGGAGTGCGCGATGCCCCAGATTCGAAGCCCATCTGCCTCCGCGTGCACCCCGATGAGCGCGGTCTCGAAGGGAGCCGAGGGCGCCAAGCGGCGCAGCTCATCGCTATGCAGCGGCCTTGTGCGGTCGAGCTTTAGCCGGAGTACGCCGTGGTTCGGCTCGCCATCCGGAGGGAGCGCATCCGGCCCCATCAGAAGCATGCGGAATCGAGTCGGTCGCATCTCCTCGGTGGTCATCGACGCCTGATAGGCGGCGGCGATCGCCTCGTGGAGTTGGTCCTCCGAGATGCCGAGCGGCGTAGCCGATGGCCAATGCTTGGCGACCCAGCGCGCGAGGTCGGGCGGATAGGCGCGCTCACATCTCCGATCCGCGTCGGTCATTCGGCCGAGCATAGCATTCCGCTTGGCACGCTCTGTCCGAACGCTGCGGCGCAACGATGTGCCCGAGGCCGCTACCCGGCCGCGCGAAGCATGGGGCGGCCAGCGCAACGCATGACGATGGGGGAGGTATGCATCGCGGCCGTCGTACCAGCTGACGCGCGCACATGGCCGACCCGATCCTCTACGCGACGCCCGTGTTCGCACTTGCGCTTGGCGCCGAGGGGCTCGCGCTTCGGGGCACCCGACGCGCCTTCACGTTCCGGCGCCTCGGGAGCGCCCTCGGTTGCCTGGCCTGGGACCAGCTGATCAACCTCGCCACCTTCGCGGTGTTCCTCGGCGCGTACGCAGCGGTCCACCAGGCCTCCACATCGGAGCTCCGGCTCGCGCACGGCCCGGTAGCAATCCTGCTCGCCATCGTCCTCCACGACGTCGCCTACTACGCCTACCACCGGGCATCGCATCGAGTGAACGTGCTCTGGGCCGTGCACGTAGTGCACCACCAGAGCGACCATTACGACTTCACCGTCTCGCTGCGACAAGGCGCGGTCGCCACTTGGGTGACCTACCTGTTCTATCTGCCGCTGGCGTTGGTGGTCCCCGCGGAGACGTTCGTGCTCGTCCACGCGGCCTATCAGATCTACCAGTTCTTCGTGCACACCGAGCTGGTGCGGCGTATCGGCCCGCTGGAGTGGCTCCTGGCGAGCCCCAGCCACCACCGCGTGCATCACGGCCAGAACGCCCCCTACGTCGACAAGAACTACGGCGGCTTCTTCATCGTCTTCGATCGGCTCCTGGGGACCTTCGAACCGGAGTCGGGCCCGGTGCACTACGGCGTCCCCGGTGGTTACGCGCGCACCAGCCCGCTCTTCGCCAACACGTATTTGTTCGTGCGGCTCCTCGCGGCGTCGCGACGCGCGCAGGGCTTCGGCGATCTGCTTCGGCTTTGGTTCGGTCCTCCGGAAGGTAGCCCACTCAGCAGCGCCGCACCGGCAGCAGAGCGGCGCGCCTCCCGAGGGCTCGGCCGGTTCGCCCTCGGCGCGGGGCTCGCCCTAGCGCTCGTCACGGTGGTCGCGGGCGCTGGCCTCGGCACGGGACTTCGAATCGCCCTCGGCCTCGTGGCTCTCGCCGCAATCGAAGCCGGCAGCAAGCTCATCGACACTCCGGCCTGAGCGCAGAGTTAGCGCGCGTGATGCTCGAGCAGCGCATGCCCGTTGCCAGACGGCGAGCGGCTCAGTGCCTCAGATACCCGACGAATCCGAGCGTGCCTTTCGAGTACGGACTCGCGTAGAGGGCAAGCTCGTCCGCGTCGTTGGGGCATATTCTGAAAGCAGGCTCGAGGCTCGGAAACAGGCGTGCCGCAGCATCGGTATCCGCGGGCTCCTGTTCGAGCAGGCGAGCGCAGGCCTCCTCGAGGACGTCGGCGTCGCCTCGCTCGAGAGCGACAATGACGCCGAGCGCATCCACCGCGGCGAACACGGCGCCATCGAGCTGAACCGTGCTGAGCAGTTGCTCTGCCGTCATCTTGCGGGCGCGCGCGTCGGCGAGTGACTTGGCCTCCTCGTTCGGGTTGCCGAGCGGCGCGTCATGGTTGAACTCGCCGGCGCGTTGCTGGCCGCCCAGCACGCTGCGCGCGGCGCCTGCTGCGTCCGCGGGCCAGCTGAGCTCGAGGCTGAAGGCCAGCCGGCTCTTGGTTTGCCAAGCGATGCACGGCCGCTCCACACGCGACTGCGCTGAGCCCCCCGGCACCATGTACGCATCGAGCCGTTGCTCGACACAGACGGTCTTCTGCGGCTCGGTCTCGCTTAGCTCGACCTGGACGTCGAAGACGCGAAGACGCGGCGTGCTCGCAGAAGCGGCGGCCTGCCCATCGGCCGGTGAGGCCAGGCTGCGCATCAGCCCGCTCGGCGCCTCGCTGAGGATGACGTCACGTCGGCGACGCGCTGGCGAGGAGAACGCTGCTTCGCAAGCCTGCCGCGCGCGTAAGACGTCAACCGCCGTCTCCGTTGCCACCGAGGTATCCTGCGTTGCCAACTCTCGGCCCAGGGTCGCTGCTCGACATGCGTGGCGGGCCGAGGAGCTTGGTCGGCCGGCGCGGGCCTGCGCATCGAAGCGCTCGAGGTGGAACCGCACCGCCTCGGCGAACAGCTCCCGCTCGCGAGGTACGCTCTTCCACGCGGGCGTCTCCTCCACCAGGACGAACGGGCCGAGCGACTGCCGTACCACACCCTCGACGAAGCGAACGCGCGAGATCGCACTCTCGTAGCGCCGCTCGCCGCGAGTCCTTTCGATATCGGCAACCACTCCCGGCAGCGCGCTCATCAGCTGCGCCTTCGCCTGCTCGCGCTGATCGTTCTCCCCGTAGACCTCGCCTCCGTCCCAAAACAAAAGCGACGCACGGTCGAATCGCTCCCCGTCGCTGCTGGCCGCGTCGACCTCAGCCAGCCAACACGCAGCGACCTCGCTGGACTCACGCGTGCAGTCGCCACCGCGGTCAGCCGAGCAGCGCGAGTGCGCAGCGAGTTGGGCTCCGCACACCCCAACGGGCGCGGGCGTTTCCGGCGTGGTTGACGCAACCCCCGTGCATCCGAGCGCGAGCAGCGCGCCACCGAGCAGTCCGAGTTGCGTCTTCAGAATCATGGGCGAAAGAACGGCGGAAGCCAGAGGAGCTTACAGCTGAGGAGGCCTGCGGTGGGACGAAGCTTTGCTTGGCGACGACATCCCGCGCCCGCGGCGCGCCGTGAAATGCCTGTGGTCTTCCATCCCTTGGGCCTTACGCTCCGCTCATGATCTGCCCCCGTTGCCCAGGAGCGTTACCGCTTTCAACCTGGCGTGTTCCGAGCCCCGAGGGCGATGTCGAGCTGCAAGGGTGCGACACATGTCAGGGTCTCTACCTGACGAAGGCCCAGCAGAAGTCGGCTTGCAGGAGCTGCGCTCGCGCAGACGCAGGTCAAGTGCGTCTATTGTGAGCGCGTGTTCGAGCCTAACGAGCTGATGTTCTGGGAGCACGGACGCATCTGTCGAGGCTGCAAGCAGGTTCGAGACGTGCGCGCTGCAGAGCGAGAGCAGGGTACTTCCACAAACAGCAGCTGGCTCGACCAGCTCGTGAGCGCGATTCTCCGCAGCTGACGAGCACGCCCAAAGCCTTTGCACAGGCTTCGAAGACGGGCCGCGGGGCTCGCGTTGGCGTGCGCGGGAGTCCTCGACTAGCATCGCGGGGTGAGACGAGCGGTGACGATCGAGCTGGCAAGAGTCGAACTGCCGCATTGGTACGCAGCGCTCGTGGCCGACGCCGTCGAACACGCTCTCTCCGAAGCCGATTGGCAAGACCACGGCGCGCCCAAGTTGGCCGCGTGGATCTTGGGAGAGTTCGGGCGCCTCGCCGAGAACCTCGGCGGCGCCGCCGCGAACCCGCAGCTCGTGACCCGAATCGCTTCGACGCGTGAGAACGTGGAGCGGCTCGGCTCCGCACTGCAGGCCGGTCTGCGGCACGACGCAGCGTTCTATCAACGCCTCCAGAGCATCGGCGACCAGTGGTTCGTCGAGCGCACCGTGGAGCTACTTGGCCTGCGCTTCGAGTCGCCAGCGCTCGTCGCGGTTCCCCGCGCGGCCTTCGCCGCGATCGAGGCGACCGTTCAAGATGCGTTCACACGCGGCGAGAACGTCGACGCGCGGTTGCTAGAGACGCTCGAACGCGCGGGCATTCCTGCGCTGTTCGACCGGCTGCGTGCGATGAATGCCCTGCAGCCCACGCCTGCGGCGCTCCTTGCAGAAGGCCTACCGTTGGCGACGGTGCTGAGCGTCGAGCCAACCGACGATCCAGCGCTCGAACGCGTCGTGTTCGCCTCGCTCTCTTCGCAGAATCCGCGCACCTATCGTCCCGCTGAAAGGTTCGCAGTGGGCGAGTCGATCGAGCACACCAAGCTCGGCCGCGGAGTCGTCGTCGCGCTCGGTGAGGGCAAGATCCGGGTGCGCTTCGCCGACGGTGAGCGTACGCTCGTTCACGCTCCCGGGTGAAGAGCACCCACTGCAAACGAAGCGTCACGCATCGCTGTGAACGCATCTCTGTGAATACCGGCGAACCCCAAGAGCTTCTTGGAACAACGCGATCCAATGGCGCAGCTACTCAATGGTCTGGTTAGTTTCACCCAGTGAGCTGATCGAGCTCTTGCAGACGTATGGGCTCTCGCTGGTTGAGTACAAGGCAATGGTCTGTCCTGCCTACGGGATCCCACTCGGTCTGTTGGCCATGGCTCGCCACTCGGTTGCCGAGAATATCGTGCCCTTCAACCATCCCAAGTTCTCGGAAGCGGAGTACGCCGCAGCGCTGGAACAATTGATCGCGAAGGGCCTCTTGACGTTCGCACCAGCGTTTACGAGAGAGAGCGCCCGCATGAGGGAGGAAGGTTTGGTCCGCCCGCGCTGGCTCGTTCCCGCGACGGGCTCCGTCGTGTTCACGCCGCGGGGCTTTCAGCTCCACCAGTCCATCAAGACCAAGGTCCACGGTCCGCGGAAACTCGAGCTCACCGTAGAGCGCTCGATTGGCGGGCGATACAGTGAGGAGCTTCATGTGGTCCCCACGATGAGGGAGGCGCGGGAATGGCTAGCGGACGCGGACCATCGCGCAAGTGAACGTCGCGATCACGCAGTGGTTGTGGCCCAAATCGGCCCTGAGCGCATCGGCCGATGGAGGCATGACATGTTCACCGTCGTTCCTCGCGGATATCGAGCAAAGGTGCGCCTCCGGATTCAGGCGGAAGGTGACGCAACCTAGAGGCTCGACCGCGCGGCCACAGCCGCTCGACCTTGGTACTCGCGTCTTGGCGTGCCGAGCCGCTCGAGCGAAGACGTCGTGCCCTGACCCGCGTCGCGCTACACGTGACCATCCCTCGCAGTGGCACGCTGGTCTTAGCCCACCTTGGAATCGCAAGTCGGTGCCCCCTCGGGCTCGCGAGCCCACTCCGCCAGCTCGGCGCGCTACTCTCTCCCCCATGCTCGTTACACCCGCCGTCGCGTTCGTTCGCCCTCCCTCGGCGAGCTACGCGTCGTGTCTGCGCAGCGATGCGGCGCCCATCGACGTCGACGAGGCGCGGGCGCAGCACGCCGGCTACGTGCGAGCGTTGCGTGACGCGGGCGTGGAGATCGTCATGCTCTTGCCCGAGGACGAGCTGCCGGACGCGATGTTCGTCGAGGACACGGCTGTGATCGTGGGCGATCGTGCGCTCATTACCCGACCGGGTGCTCCTTCTCGGCGTGGGGAGACGAGCTCGGTGCGAGCTGCGCTTGCGACGCGCTTGGAGGTGGTCGACATGCAGCCTCCGGCGCAGCTCGACGGCGGCGATGTGCTGCGCGTCGGGGACGCGCTGCTGGTAGGCCTGTCCCAGCGCACCAACCGTGAGGGCATCGACGCCCTGCGGGGCTTCGCCAGCGAGCTCGGCCTCTCGACCCACACCGTCGAGCTCCACGCCGGCCTGCATCTGAAGTCGGCGTGCTCCTTGGCCGACGCGAGCACCTTGCTCGTGTTTGAGGGCGCGTTTCGCCTCGGAGCTCTCCCCGCGTTGGATGTCGAGGTGCTCAAGGTCTCCGAGCCTGCGGGCGCCAATATGCTCGCGTTCGACCGCCGCGTGCTGGTCTCGGCTGCGGCCCCACGCACCGCCGAGCTCTTGGCGAACCGGGGTCTTCGGCCCATCGCGCTCGAGCTCTCGCAGATCCACGCCGGCGACGGGGCGCTCTCCTGCTTGTCCTTGCGGGTGGCGCCGCCGGGGCACTGGGTCGTTTGAGCCTGAAGAACGCTCCCCGCAGCTGTTCCTGCAAAGGCCGCTGTCAGCGACGCGGCTTCTTTGCTGCCTTCGCCACCGACTTCGCCACGGACTTCGCCACCACTGGCTTCTTTACCGACTTTGCCACCACTGGCTTCTTTACCGACTTTGCCTTCGACTTCGGCGTGCTCGGCTTTTTCGTCGAGAAGTTCTGCTCGAGCCAGGTCAGCAGATCGGGCGCCGCGAGCGAGCGGGCGTCGTCGTCATGGTAGACCGAGATGATCTGCCCAACCTTGCCACCCTTCGACGGGGAGAGGTCGAGCATCTCGCCATTGCCACCGGCGTCGCTGCTGATGGGGATCCAATTTCGATTCCAGCGCTCGGCTCGAACGCCTTGGTCGGCCTCGACGTCATCATCGTCGTCGAGACTGTCCGCGACTTCTTCCCAGCTCGACCATTCTCGAGCGATGCCCTCGAGCGGGAGCAGTCGCCGATCACCAAAGATCGGAGCCAACTTCGGGCCGCCGTCGTGGGCGAGATAGAACGCGCGCGCCTCGATCGGCAGTGTGACGCCCAGCTTGGACTCGAGCGCCGCGATCGCAGCTTCGGTCGCGCCGGATGGCAGCTTGACGCCGCACTTCGAAGCGAGCGCGTCGATGCGACCGATCTGCGCGACGGTCGCCGCCGGGGTCTGCACGGGCTTAGATGACGCGACCTTCTTCGCAGCGGCCTTGCGGACGGGCGCCTCGACCTTCTTGGGCTTGGCAGGCGACGCGGCGGCCGCGACCTCGTGCGGCTCGACAGCCTGCCACTTCTGGCGCTTCGCGCGCTCCTTTAGGTCGACCATCGTCACGTTGACGACGATGGTGCGCACGGCCTTCGGCGCCACTCCTGGCGCAAAGAGACGCTGCGGTAGGCCGAGAGACTCGATCTGCGACTCCAAGGCCTCGAACACGGCGTCGCGGGTCGCCTTCAGCGCTGGCTCCCTGGGCAGCGGAATCGCACCGAACCAGCGGCGGTCGAAATACATGCCAAGCCCACCCGACAACGAGGGGTGAAGCTTCGTCACTTCGTTGGCGAGCGGGAACACAAACGCGAAGGGCTTCGAAGAGTCCATGAGCGGCGACATTTATCAGGTGGGCTCGGCGCCGACCACCGCCGCGGACAGTCGCTCAAGCGACGCATCCGCTTGGCCCGCCCTTCAATCAACGACGCACAGGGGCGCCACGATGATGCCCGCCGTTTGCCCAGTCAGGAAGTTGAGATCGAAGCTTGCTTCCACCCAACCCCCTTCCCCGACGCTGATGTGCTCGAACGAAACGGTGCCCGAGTCAGCGCCGAAGCCTGCGCCTTGGCACGAGGCTGGGACGTCGCCGGACCATGCACTGACGACGCCGTCGCCGATCTCGTAGCTGCCCGGTTCGAGCCCGGTAAGGTTGAGCTCGAGCCGAAAGTGCGGCTCGTTCCCGCAGTCTCCGACGGTGCTTGCTGCGCAGAATTCGGGGACGTCGGTGACCACCACAGCGAGCTGGTCTTCGCCGTCGAAAACTCGGTGAAAGGCAACTGCCGACTGAATGGACTCCGCGAAGCTGTGGCCATTCACGGTCAAGTCCGCGCTCAAGTCCCAGCTGGCCTCAGGCGTGCCCATCGCTCCGCCAGCGCCGCTCGCGTCCGTCCCACCCGCCGTACCTCCAGCACCTCCGACCGCTCCTTCGCCCCCCTGCGCGGGGCTTGCTCCTGAGCCGGAGGACTCGGACGCACCATCCGTGCAGCCCAGAAGAAATGCGAAGGCCGTAGCTCCAATCGAAGTTCTGATCATGCGCGGACGCTAGAACCGCGCAGGCACTTCGGCTGCTTAATGCGACTTAATCCGCTCGCCAAGGAAGAGCCGATCAACCGCCGATCTTCAAAAAGGAAGCGCCGAAGACGGAAGCTTGATGCGGGTACGCGTTGGTCCGCTCGCTGAATGACTCGTGCCAAGTCGAGGGTCCAATCGGGCCTGCGGCCGTTCTTTTTGAAGAGGGCACGAGTCATTCTTGTTGCTGCATCCGCCTTCGGCGGAATGAGAGCCGCTCAGATCTCGAGGTCGAACGCAGCGATGCGGTACAACAGCCGTCCCCGAAAGTCTGCGACGCTGCCGCGACAACGAGCCAAGGTCGTCCCGTCGAGCAGCGTGACCACCTCGTCGTCCCCAAAGACGGCGCACACGACTGGTGGCCGCCCCATCATGCGCAAGACGTGAGCAGGGACCGCATCGATGGTGAGAACCTCGATCGGCAAGCCAAGCTCGACCTTACAGGACCGCCACTCTGCCTTGCTACGAACGCTGCCAGCCTCCACGTCGCGCGTGATCTGGCAGAGAACGCAGCCCTTGAGCATCAAGAGCTGCTCCTCTTCGGAGAGGCTCGTGATGCTGCTCTTGAAAGGTGTCACCATAACGAGCTTCGTGATCTTTTTCGCCACGTTGCGGATACGCGGCTCAGCTAGGCTCGTTTCACCCAGTCCGGGTGCGAGAGCGGATCGAGCGAAGCGAGGCGGTACACACCTCGAGAGACGGTCACCACGACCCCGCCGTCACGCATCGCGTAGAGCGTCTTCCGGTTGAGATCGCGGTTCAAAATCCCTAGGCGCATACCCGCCCGCGATTGCGACCATTGCCCTCACAGTCGGGGCTACGCTGGCGGCGCTGGGTCGACGCCGAGCGCGCAGGATGAAAGGCGCAGTGCCGCCCGCGCGTGTCATTATGTCGCAATGTCGAGTCGCCGATTGTTGGCTGGGTGCGCTGCTGCACTAGTGGGCTGCAGCGATGAGGTGCCGCCCGAGCTGCTCGGCACGTTCTCGTCCCGCGAAGAGATCGGAATGACCGGTCTGGGGTACTCGATGCACCTCACGAGGTTCATGATCGCGCCGGACGGCACGGGCGTCCGAACGCGGCTCGGCTCTTGTGACACGAGCGTGCTCGAAGATCCGTTCACGTGGGAGGCTCGTGACGGCGCCGTTGTCATCACCAATCCGCGCGCGGCGCTCGGGACGGACCTTGGCGTGGACGAGGTCCGGCTCGTGCTCACCGACGAATGCACGCCTTACGGCTTCCAGCAGGTCCGGCTCGAAGAGGTGAGAGCAGGCGCGGTGGCGTCAGACACAAGGCTCACGCGCGGCAGCGTCTGCTTGGAGTCGTACTCCGATGACTCATGCCCCGAGGGAGACGAGTGCGACGACTGCAAGATTGCTTGGTGCGATGAGCCCTCGGAGCCGTGCCAAGATTAGGCGCTGATGTCCACGCGAACTCGTGCCGCGACGCCATCTTGAGCGTGTCGGCGGCGGTGCTGCGGCGACGAGGTCGAAGTGGCGCTCAAGCCGTTTGGAGGGCTCGCCGAATGACGCTCCGTACCGTCGCACCGCCCGCTCCAACGTCAGAAACGCGGGTTCTTGCCAACGAAGCTGACCATCGCGCCGCCCGCGTCGGCGATGCGGCGGCAGGCACGGGCAAACATTGCGAGGCGTTCGCGTAGGAGCGCGTGGAGCGCGGCGTAGGAGATAGACTCCTCACCCTCGTCGATCGCTTGCGCGTCGAGCGCGAGCCAGTGTGGCGGGCAAGCCTCGGGTACCTCGCGCGCGTAGCCGCGCTCGAGCTCGGCGGCAAAGCGTCGCAGCCCCTCTCTCGCAGCGAAGCGGAATGGTCCGACGCGGTCGCTCGAGGGTGGGTGACGGTCGTAGGTGCGCAAGTAGTCGTCGTGGAAATTGAACGACGCGTCGAACGGGGTCTCAGGTAGATCGAGCGGCGGGAACGACCAGGCGTTGCCGTCGCGCAGCTGACGCGCGACCGGATCGGTTAGTGCGTAGGCCCCTCCGAGACCTTCGTTCACCGGGAATGGCAGCGCGATGTCACGCAACGCGTTCTCAACGAGCTCGCTTGGCGATTGCTCGAGTGCCTCATGCGGCATCTCTTCGGGCGCGAACTCAACGGGCTCGCGATCGGGCCTCGCGTGGCCGACGCCGAGGTACGGACCCAGGTCCACGTCTCCCTCGATCCCCCAACCCTCGAGCAGGTGAGCCAGCTGAATTCCCTCAATCATCACACGAGGGTTCTCGCGGTCGATCGGCTCTTTCACGAATGAGCGCGCAAGCTCCGACATCTCGAGCCGTGCGCGCACGAATTGAAAACGCTGGCGCGAGACCAACCGACCTTCGACCACCGCAGTGCCGAGCGGCGGTAGCGCGAGCGGCGCATCCCAGCTCGCGAGTAACGCGCGTATCCGCGCAACAGTCTCCTCGTATTGGCGCGTGGGCACCACGACCGTGGCAAGCGAGCGTTCGCGCTCGCGCTTAGAGGATTGAACGAAGTCGAAGCGAGCGAGCGGCGCGAGGTCCATCGTCGATGCGTACACGCGCAAAGCATCAATGAGCGCGTCCACGAGCTCGGGCGTCGTCTCGAACGCGAAGTGGTGCCACGCGCTGTGGGGCTCGAACGGTGGAAAGGCAACCGGGTACACGTTGGCTACCCGGCCGTTACACATTAGCGGCCCCGAGCACAAGCCGCGCAGCTCCACCGGCATCCGTATTAACCCTTAGCCCCCGGGTGCCGCTCTTACAGACGCACCCATGTCCCTCCGAACCAAGTCGCTGCTCTACACGCTCACGAGCGTCGTAGCGCTGCTAGTCGCCTTTTCAGCCGTATTGCGTTGGGTCGTCGTTGGAGGGTTCAAAGCCAGCGAAGAGAGCTCCACCGCTCGGCGCGTCGAGGAGCTGGAGAGCCTGGTCGGCACCGTGCTCACTGAGTTCGGTCAGCGCTTCGAGGACTGGAGCTCATGGGACGCCGTCAGCGACTTCTCAGCCACCTCCGATCCGGAGTTCGTCAAAGAGAACGTCAGCTACGACAGTCTCAAAGTCACGCTCAACGTCCAGTTCATGGCGATCGTTCGCAGCGATGGGACGGTGGTCTTGGGAGCTTGGTGCGAGAGCGATCGGCCGGAGCTCGGGCCTTTGCCCAAGGAGCTACAGAGCGAGGTCGTCCCCGGCGGCCTCTTAGCCAAGGGCCTCGCGGAGAGTGGGCCGGCTTACGACGGCGTACTGATGATCGCCGGGAAGCCTTACTCGGTCACCAGTCGTCCGGTCTTGCGCACCGACAAAACCAAGCCAGCCATGGCAGCGCGCTTCATCGTTGGCCGAGCGATGGACGGCGCGTGGGTGGAACGCCTCGAACGCTTCTCGTTTACCAAGCTGAGCCTCACGCCCAGTAAAGAGCAACCAGCGCCCGAATCGACCTCGACGCAAGGGCGTTCGGCGTTGGCGCAGGGAGCGCGGATCGCGATCGTCCCGCAGGAGAACGAGGTTCACGGCTTCGTCGCGCTCGCGGATCTTCGTGGCGACCCGGCGGTGGTGCTCGAGGTCACGCGACCCCGCGATCTGAGCCACCACTCCGAAGCAACGCTCAACCAATCGACGGCCACCTCCGCGATCGCAGGGCTCCTGCTCGTTGAAGCCTTGGCCTAGCGGCCAGCAGAAGGCGCGCTTTGGCGGCTGGCCGAGCACGCGGGGCGGCTCGCCAATCGGCTCAATAAGCCCGTTGCCGTTGTCGTCGAGCACGCTGGTGTTCGCATCCCGCCAGGCCCGCTGGACGGGTTCTGCGAAGCGCTCGTGCACGTGGTCCGCAACGCGATCGATCACGGCTTCGAGTCACGCGAGGAGCGCTTGGCGGCGGGCAAATCGCCGATCGGCTCGCTGGAGCTTTTGACCCGCGTCGAAGGGCCGGAGACTCAACCGTCGCTCGTGGTGGAGATTCGAGACGATGGCGCTGGGATCGACTTTGGTGCGGTCAGGCGCAAGGCGATCGAGCGCGGGATCCCGCTCGAGGACAACGAACGTGGGCTCAAAGAGTTGATGTTTGCCGACGGCTTCTCGACCCGCGATGACGTGACCGACACCAGCGGACGCGGAGTCGGGCTGAGCGCGCTCAAGGCCTCCTGTATCGCTGCCGGAGGAGCGTTCGAAATCGAAAGTCAGCGTGGGAAAGGCACGAGCTTCATCTTCCGCTTCACCTCTTCCGTGGTGCGCGACGTGTGGGCCCCAACCGTGCCACCACCCAAAACCAACCCTGGTTTCGTGGTTCAGGGCGCCGCGAGCTAGCGGGCGGCTTCACTGGAGAGGACTCGCAATCTTGCGACTGGGACTCGCATCATCGCGTGCCCTCACCGCGCCAAACTGTACTAAGTCGCGGATATGAAATTCGCGCTCCCCCTCCTCACCTCGATGTTCCTCCTGCTCGGTTGCGGCGACGGTGGCGCTGGCGCCGCGAGCGGCTCGGCCGCAGCGAGCGGCAAGCCCGCCGGGTCGGCCAAGCCGGCGGCCAGCGGCACTGCCAGCGCCGCCCCGGCTGCCACCAGCGCGGCACCGGCGCCTGCGGCGACCGCCGAGCTCGAGGAGGTCAAGAATGAGAAGATGGGCTACTCGCTGATGCTGCCCAAAGGGACGAAGAACGAAGCGCCGGATGAGGCCATCAGCGGCAGCTACGTCGTTGGAAAGATCGCCGTGCTGGTCACCGTTATGGGCGTCGAGGCGAAGAGCCCAGACGATCTGCTGCGTGGCCTCGACGAGAAGGGCGCCAAAGTCGAGAAGAAGACCGATGGGGATCTCTTCACCGTCCACTTCGACAAGGGCGACGGCATCGGTAACTTCCTCGCCACCCGCAAGGGCGCCAAGTTCCTGGTCCAGTGCCTCGGCGAGGCGAAGGACCTCGAGGAAGGCAAGAAGATCTGCAGCACGCTCAAGCTGCTGAAGAAGTAGTCCGGCGCAAGCTCCGGCGTGTGCTCAGATGGTCGGTTCAATGAGCACACGCTTGGGCCTGTTGTTGCTGCTGGGCGTCGCTTGTACCGAAGCAAAGACCGCAGACTCGCCGCCGATCGCGCTCGGGCCACTCCGCGAGGTCATCAGCGTGACCGCACCGGTTGCGAGCCCAAGCTTGCAATGCCCGCCAGTTGATTCGGCGGAGCTGGAGGCTGAGGAGGCCGATGAGCAGGCGCGCGCGCGCGCGAAGGGCCCGGGGGGAAAGCTGCTCCTAAGCGAGGTTGTGTTCGTGCCTGCGCCATCGACGCGAGCTGCGCCGGTTGCCGAGTATTCGCTCGGGGAAGTTCTGGTTGGGGTTCCGGCCCCGAAGCGCCCACCGTTCGATGGCGTCGGACTCGGCTTTCGAAGCCTCGATTCGGACTGGTTCAAAGGGAAGATCGATCAGTCGCTCGAGGCGCCGCTCGCAGCCTACGAGCAGCGGGGCAAAGAGCGCATGGACGCCGCTATGCTCTCCAACCGACTCGAGCGGCGAGCAAACGTGCTGCGCGCCTTTCCGGCGGAGCGGAGCGAGCAAGTAGCATGTGCGGAGCAGGATCTCGCGGCCGCCAAACAAGCCTTCCTCGTGACCGAGAAAGCCAGAGACCGCGCGGCGGGCGAACTCCGCACGCGGCTCGACGAACGGCGCCAGAGAAACGCGCATGAGCGACTCCTGCTCGCGTATCTGCAGCTTCAGCTCGTGCCGGGCAACGACAAAGCGGGTCGAGCCAAAACGCTGCAAGAGTTCCGTACGCTGACCAGCGACCCTTCGCTACCACCGGAGGATCGCGCGCGGGCCTGGCAAGGAGTAGCCGAGCTTTCGCACGAACCAACCGCCTTTAGCGAGGCAGCGAAGCTCACGAGTGACCCTGCCTTCCGCATCGACATGCTGGCCAACCTGAGCGCAGTAACGCCTTTTGAACGGCGCGAACCAAAGTTGCGCGATTTGATCGCAGCCATCGACCAGAGCGCACTCGAGCAATGGCGGCTGCCCGACGCACTTTCGGCTTTGGCGGTGATTCGTCAGTTCGAGGACGATCCGAACGGCGCGCGCGACCTCGCGTTGCGCTGCGTTTCGCTCGTCGATCCGAACGACGCCGACAACGTCTATCGCACGATGTGCAGCGAGGTCTTGGCGTGGGCGCTGTTCGAACTTGGAGCGCCGGCCGGCGTCGAGGTTCCGCTCGTAACGCTTGGGCCGCTGGCGTTAGCGTTGATGGACGAAGCGATAGGTCACTTCGACCGCAAGGCGGCGCGTCACGTAGGCGAACTGTTACTCGCGCGGGCACCGCTTGCAGTCGAGACGCCCCAAATCCTCGAACGGCTCAAGACGCTGTCCGACGAGTCGCCCAAGGAGCCGCAGTTAGTCAACGAAGAGTTGGGCCTGCGAGCAAGCCTCACCGTCGAATGGTGCACGCATGAATTGCCGAGGCCCCAAAAGGTCCCCGCGCTGTCGGTTCGCGTGGATACGACTGGACCACGCACCAAGCTCAGCGTTACGCCCAACGGAAATAAACCGTTCACCCGCTGTCTCGAGCGACAAGCCGCGCTCTTCTTCCGTGGCCTCGGTCCGAGCCGCATCCGTTTCACGCTGACGAGCCCTCCGGAACCGTAGCGGCGCAGCTCTCATGACGCTGTCGCCGACCGCCAGCAGCAGTTAGGTTCAGAGCGGGCTACCGCCCCCGTAGCGACTGCGAGATGGCGAGGATGTCGGCGAGCACGCCGGCCGCGGTGACGGCTCCGCCGGCGCCTGCGCCCTGAACCAAGAGCGGGTACTCGGCGTAACGTTCGGTGTGGAACGCAACGAAGGCTTCGGTGCCGCGCAAACGCGTCGCGGGATGCGTGGCCGGCACGCCGAGCGGCCCGACGCGGATGGTCGCGCGCTGGCCGGGCTCGACCGGCGCCTCGACGCGAGCGAGGTAACGGAGCGTACGGCCCTCCGCCTGCATGCGCCGCATCTTCTCCGCGAAGGCGCTATCCTGCTTCTCCAGCGCGCGAAAGAACGCCTCGCGATCGTCTTCCAGCAAGAGCTCACGCGGAACGAAGGGCTCCACCTCGACGTCGCTGAATTCGGCGGCGAACCCGAGCTCGCGCGCAAGGATGAGCGCCTTGCGGGCAGCGTCGGTGCCGCTGAGATCGTCTCGCGGATGCGGCTCGGTGTAGCCCAACCGATGGGCCTCACGCACCGCCGCAGACAGCGCTGCTCCCTGCGAGAGGGCGTTGGCGAGGTAACCAAGCGTGCCCGAGAGCGAGCCCTCGATCAGCCGTACGCGGTCGCCGGTGCGCACCAAATTCTTGAGCGTCTCGATCAGCGGCAGGCTGGCACCGACGGTGGTCTCGTAGCGATAGGCGCGATGCGCTTTGCGGGCCGCGGCAAACAGCTCTGCGCGCTCGGCCGACGGTAGCGCCAGCGGCTTCTTGTTGGCGGCGACGACGTGGATGCCCTTCGCGAACGCGCGCCGATACACCTGCTCCATACCGTCGGCTGCGGTGCAATCGACGAGCACCGGGACGGGCAAGCGCGCAAGGCCATCGAGCAGCGTCTCGAGGTCGGCGGCCTCGGTCGATGCGAGCAGGAGATCGCGTGCAGACCGCGGGTCGAGCCCCGTGGCCTCCGAGGAAGAGGCCGCTCGTTGCCGATGTCGGTCGGCCAGGCCGAAGAGCCGTACGTCGACGTCATAGCCGGTCCGCAACCGCTCGCGTTCCGAGGCGAGCTGCGCCAGCAGATGGCCGCCGACCGTTCCCTTGCCGAGCAGCAGTACGTTGACCTGCTCGTGGGCGAGGTTGAAGGCCGAGTGTACCGCGCGCACCGCGACGCTCGTGTCCTGCGCATCGACCACGCACGAGATGGCGCGGGAGGTTGCACCTTGCGAGGCCGCTCGCACGTTGACGCCGATCGATCCAAGCGCGGAGAAGAGGCGACCCGCGACGTTCGGCGTGCGGCCCATCGCCTCGGCGACCAGGGTGAGCACCGTCACCGGCTCGGTCAACGTGGGCTCGACCAGCTCCCCTCGCACGAGCTCGCTCGTCAATTCGCTGCGAACGGCGGCGAGCGCGCTCGCTGCCTCGCTGCGACGAACCGCGAGCGCCAGCCCTTTGCCGTGCTGCGCATACGCGGCAAAGGCGACCCGAAGCCGCGCCCGCTCGAGCGCGGATAGAGCACGCGCACCGACCTGCAGCTCCTCGGAGCGCGAAGACCCTTCGATCGAAAGCAGCGCCATGTTCTCGAGCGAAACGACGCCCATCGCGCGTTGCTCGTCGCTGGAGCCGTGCTGATCGACCAACGTGCCCGGGTCGAGCGGTGCCGCCGAATTGCGAATCCGCATCGGTACCGAGGCGGCTTGCAATGGAAGCATCGTGCGCGGGTGAAACATCCGCAGGCCGAGCCCTGCGAGTTCGAGCGCTTCACGGTAGCTCAAGCGTGAGACCGGCTTGGCCTCCGCGACCAAGCCGGGGTCGGCGGTCATCACGCCCGAAACGTCGGTCCAAATCGAAAGCTCGCGCGCACCCAGCGCGCCCGCCAAGAGGGCGGCTGTGTAGTCGGAGCCGTTGCGTCCCAAGGTCGTCGTTCGCCCTGAGGACGTCGCACCGATGAAGCCAGGGTGGAGCGTGAGCTTGGCCGCGAGCCACTCCGGAGATCTCGCCTCGACGTTGGCCCGCGTAGCATCCCAGATAGCATCTGCCTCTCCGTGATGGTCACTGGTCACGAGCCAGCGCCGCGCATCGACGGCGAGGGCGTTGGTTCCGCGACGCCGCAGCGCCTCGCGCATCAGCGCCACACAGGTCAGCTCGCCGAAGGCGAGCACCTGATCCAGCACCGCGGGCGAGCAGTCGCCGAGCTCTCGTACCGCGTCGAGGATGCGCCCAAGCGACCCGAGCTCACGCGCAGCCAGAGCTTGAAGTTCGCGCGAATCCCGCTCTTCAAGAGCATCAGCAAAAGGCCGCGCAGAAAGCTGCGCCAACTCCTCGACCAGCGACGCGCTCGGCACTCCCCCACCCTTCGCAGCTTCCGCCGAAGCGCGCAGCAAGCGATCGGTCGTATCGCCCACCGCGCTCACCACGACGGCGACGGCGCCACGCGTCCGCGCGGCCTCGATCTCTTTGAAGGCCTGCGCGAGACGACGCGGCTCGGCCAGCGTCGAACCTCCAAACTTCAACACCTCCCAAGCCGAACTCGACGCGGGTTGACCGACCTCATCCATTGCGGTAGACATTACTCCACTATAACGGAGGATCTATGACTGAGCGAGCCTTGAAGCCTGAGACCGTAGCCCTACACGGCGGACAAACGCCCGATCCGACGACGGGCTCCCGCGCGGTGCCCATCTATCAAACGACCTCCTACCAATTCAAAAACAGCGAGCACGCATCGAACCTGTTTGCGCTGAAGGAGTTCGGCAACATCTACACGCGGCTGATGAACCCGACGACCGACGTTTTCGAGAAGCGGCTGGCCGCGCTCGACGGCGGCATCGGAGCGCTAGCGACCTCCAGCGGGCAGGCGGCGATCTCGCTCGCGCTGCTCAACATTGCCCAGGCCGGCGATGAGATCGTCTCGGCGGACAATCTGTACGGCGGGACCTACAACCTGTTTCGCCACACCTTCGCGCGCTTCGGCATCAAGGTGCACTTCGCTCCCTCGCACGATCTCGCGGCGATCGAGCGCGCGATCACGCCGAAGACGAAGGCGCTCTACGCCGAGTCGATCGGCAATCCAAAGAACGACGTCGCCGACTTGGAGGCGCTCTCGGCGATCGCGCACAAGCACGGCATACCGCTGGTGCTCGACAATACGGTGTCGCCCTATCTGCTTCGGCCGATCGAGCACGGCGTCGACATCGTCGTCTACTCGGCGACCAAGTTCATCGGCGGTCACGGCACGTCGATCGGCGGCGCGATCGTCGATAGCGGTAAGTTCGACTGGTCGAGCGGTAAGTTCCCGCTGATCTCTGCGCCGGATCCGAGCTACCACGGGCTCGACTTCATCGCGGCCCTCGCGCCGCTGGGGAACCTTGCGTACATCATCAAGGCGCGAGTCACGCTGCTGCGCGACCTCGGCCCGGCGCTCTCGCCCTTCAACGCATTTCAGTTCCTGCAGGGGCTCGAGACGCTTCATCTGCGCATCATTCGTCACTCCGAGAACGCGCTGGCGGTCGCGAGGTGGCTCTCGAACCACCCGAAGGTCGCGTGGGTCAACTACCCCGGCCTCGAGTCGAGCCCCGAGTTCGCCAAGACGAAGAAGTATCTGCCGCGCGGCGCCGGCGCGATCTTGGGCTTTGGCATCAAGGGCGGGCTCGCTTCCGGCCGAGCGTTTATCGATGGCCTCAGCCTGATCTCGCACCTCGCCAACGTGGGCGACGCCAAGACGCTGGCGATTCACCCCGCCTCGACGACGCACTCGCAGCTCAGCCCGGAGGAGCAAGCTGCAACGGGCGTTACCCCCGACTACGTGAGGCTCTCGGTCGGGATCGAGCACGTCGACGACATCATCGCCGACATCGAAGAGGCGCTCGCCAAGGTCTGACGCCGATGCCGGTTCTACTTCCGAGCGAGCATCCGGCGAGTAACTTGCGCGGCAGCGTGGAGCCTGGAGCGGCTCGCGCGCTGCGCGTTGGCATCATCAACATCATGCCGCAGCTCGAAGCGTACGAGCCCATGCTGCTGCGCTGGTTCGCCGATACTGCAGAATTCGTGGAGCCGGTGTTCATCCGACTGGAGACGCACGGCTACGCCAGCAGCGACGCCGAGCACCTGCAGCGTTTCTATTGCTCGTACCGGCAAGCGGGTGCGCTCGACGGGCTCATTCTAACCGGCGCGCCGGTGGAGGAACTGCTCTTCGAGCAGGTTCGCTACTGGGATGAGCTCACGTTGATCTTGCGCCGCGCTGTGCGTGAGGTGCGCAGTACCTTGGGGTTGTGCTGGGGCGGCATGGCCATCGCCGCCCAGCTCGGCGTGCCGAAGGTTCTGCTTCGCAACAAGCTCTTTGGCTCCTTTCGTTATGAGGTCTTGGAGGGGAACCTCGTTCTGCCACGCGACGCTGTAGGCACAGGGCTATGCGCGCAAAGTCGACACGCCGGCGTCGATGAGAGCGCGGTGGAGCTCGCAGCAGCAGCCGGCCAGCTGCTTCCTCTCGCGTGGTCCGCCGAGACCGGCTACACCGTGCTTGCAAGCCCGGACTATCGCTTGCTCGCGCACCTAGGCCATCCGGAGTACGAGGCGGCTCGGCTCGTCTTCGAGTACCAGCGGGATCTCAGCCTCGGCCGTGAAGACGTACCACCCCCTCGAGAGGTTGAGGTCGCTGCTCCGCGAACGACGTGGAAACAGGACAGCGATCTCTTTTTTGGCAACTGGCTCCGCCTGCTGCGATCGTGACAACGTAGCCGGCGCCGGGAAGGTTCCCCATCGCCCTCCGTTTCTGCAACGCGATGAAGCGCACCGCCTCCTTCTGGTTTGCAGCCCTCGGCCTGCTTTTGCCCCTCGCGACCGCCTGCTCCAAGCATGACTGCAAGCTCGACGAGCAGCACGAGAAGTACTTCGGCGAGCTCGCGCTAACGACCAAAGGCGCGAATATGTGCTTCACCGGCGAGGAGCCCTCAGGCTGCAAGATCGAAAACGGTCGTTGCTCACCGACTTTGTTCGCCTGGCACTACGAGCTCGAGCAGAAGGACGTCGAGCAACGCTACAAGGCCGCGATCGAAGGGCATGGCTGGAAGTACGTCGGAGAGAAGCCCGCCGACGACGGCAGCAAGGCGCTGGCGTTCAGCAAAGGCGACCGCGATGAGTTACTCGTCGGGCTCGGCGGTATCCCTGGCAACGACAAGGGCACTGAGGTTTTCATGCTGCGCAAGCCGGAGGGCGCAACGGGCAGCATGCTCGACAAGTACAAGCCGGCGCCTTGAGCCCCAGCATGGCGGCCGGCAAACGGGCGCCCTCGCAATAAGCCTCGGCCAAGCCTGCCCACTTCACAGCGGCACGCAGCGCGCGAGATGAACGGCGAAGTCGCCGGCCGAGTCGACGAACGTCTCCGCTCGCTCGAAGCCAGCATCTCGCAGCAGCCGTTCGACACGCTCGAGATCGTACTTCGCCGAAATCTCAACCAGAACACGCTCTCCAGCCGTGAAAGACACAGTGCGGTTGGCCCGACCGATCGCTACGGTCTGAGCCTGCGTGGACTCGATGTAGATTTCGATGTCGCTCGCCTGCGCGTTCCAACACGCGACGTGGCGAAAGTGCTCCAGGTTGAAGTCTGCGTCCAACTCGCGGTTGAGCCGAGTCAGGATGTTGAGCGTGAACTGAGCGGTAACTCCGGCTGCATCGTCGTAGGCCGCCAGGAGCCGCTCCGGCTGCTTCTTGAGGTCGGTGCCGAGCAACAAGCCGCCGTCGTCGCGCAACCGCACGCGCAGCGCACGCAGCATCGCCGTCGCTTGTTCATCCGAGAGGTTGCCGATCGAGCTACCGATGAACAGCACCAACTGCCTCCCAGCGAGCATCGCGATCTCGGCACCTGCAGCTTCGTGCGTGCCCACGAACCCGCGCACCTCGCTTTGCGGAAAGGCCTCCCGCAGACGAGCTACTCCCAGTTCGAGCGCCCCTCGTTCGATATCGCAAGCGAGGTGCACAAAGTTCCCGTGGGCGCGAACCACGGCGCGCAGGAACAGCTCGGTCTTCTCCGAAGACCCCGCGCCGAGCTCAACGATCGAAACCTCGCTCGCCCCCGCTAACGCTCGCTCAACGATCCGCTCGCCTTGCTGCTCGAAGATCTCGGCTTCGGCTCGCGTGAGGTAGTACTCCGGCAGACCGGTGATTCGCGTGTAGATTTGCGATCCGGCGTCGTCGTACAGCAACCAGGTTGGCAACGTCTTCGGGTGATTGAACAGGCCATCGACGGCTGAAGGCTGCATTTGCTGGGTCATATCGCGCTCCGTTCCAGCTTCTATGTTGGCTGCTGGCTTAGCCGCTCACTGCGGGTCAGGACCTCTTGGGACACCGTGCTATTCGCACCCCGGTCATCTGAAAGCGTGTATCGGGCGGCCAGAAGTTGCGATAGCTCGCTCGCACGTGACCGCGAGGCGTGAAGCAGGAGCCTCCCCGAAGCACGAACTGCTGCGCCATGAACTTGCCGTTGTACTCGCCAACGGCACCGGCCGCCGACTCGAAGCCTGGATAGGGTGCATAGGCGGAGCGAGTCCACTCCCAAACATCACCAAACAGCTGCACCAGCCCAGTGGCCTCGCTCGCGGTTGGCGTGAGTGGTCCGTCGGCGAAGTTGCCAACGTGTTCATCGGCGAAGGAGGCTGCGTGCTCCCACTCCATTTCCGTCGGCAGTCGACCACCAAGAAAGCGCGCGAGCGCCTCCGCCTCCCAGAAGTCTAAGAAGCGCGCCGGTTCGTGCTCCTGCGGCTCTTCCCAGCCGGAGAGCCCAAACACGCGCAGCGTGCCGTCCCGCAGCTCCGTGTACGCGGGCGCAGTCAGCTTGCGGTTGCGCACCTGCGCAAAGCCCTCGGATAGCCAAAGGCTGGGCGTCGAATAGCCTCCCTCTTGGATGAAGGCCCGCAGCTCGCCCACCGTCGCTGGCGTGTGGGCCAGCTCGAACGGCTCGAGGAAGACGCGATGGCGTGGACGTTCGTTGTCGAAGGCGAAGCCGTCAGGGCCAGCACCAATCTCCACGAGCCCGCCTTCGAACGTGTGGAAGCCGCGCGCTTGCGGAGCTGGCACTGCGCGATCGCGACGAGCCCGATAGACCGGCTTGATCGGACTCTGCGCAAAGGCGTGAAGGATGTCGGTCAGGAGCAACTCCTGGTGTTGCTGCTCATGCGCGAGCCCGAGCTGAATCAGCGGACTGAGCCGCTCGAACGCCGCGCTGTCGAGCGTCGCAATCAGCTTCCGCATCGCAGCATCAACTGCCGCGCGATAGCTCGTGACCTCCTCCGCCGACGGTCGTGAAACCAGCCCGCGTTCGGCGCGAATGGGCTGAGCGCCCACCCCCTCGTAGTAGGAGTTGTAGAGGAAGCGAAACCGTTCATCGAACGGGGCTACGCCGGCAGCGTCGAGAATGAAGGTCTCGAAGAACCAGGTCGTATGCGCGCGATGCCACTTGGTAGGGCTCGTCGAGGCCATCGACTGCAGCTGCTGGTCCTCGGCCGAAAGATCGGCGGCAAACGCTTCCGTCGCGTCGCGAACCTGCTGATAGGCGGAGAGAAGGTCTTCGCGGGAAAGCGTTGCCTCGTTGTCAGCCATGACTCTCGCTCAGCCTCGTCTCTCGCTCGGAACGATCAGTCGCTCGATGAGTTCAAACAGGCCTTGAACGGCCAGGGCGAGCAGTGCAGAAGGAACCGCGCCCTCGAGGATCAGCGACGTACGGTCGAGCCGTACGCCCGTGAGGATCGCCTGTCCATAGCCGCCTGCGCCGATGAGCGCTCCCAGCGTCGCCGTTCCAACCGCGATCACCGCGGAGGTTTGAACGCCGGAGAGGATCGAAGGCAGGGCGAGCGGAAGCTCCACCCGTCGCAATCGCGAAAGAGGCGTCATGCCCAAGGCGAGCGCCGACTCCCGCATCGCGATCGGAATGGACGTGAGGCCAACGAAGGTCGAGCGGACGATGGGCAAGAGGCCATACAGTACCAGCGCCGCAATGGCCGTCTGCTTACCGAGCCCAAAGACGGGGATCAGCACGACCAGCAGCGCAAGCGAAGGGACCGTTTGCAAAACGCCGGCGAGGCCCAGAATCACGCGACCGAAGCGCGGCAATTTTGCAGCCGCGATGCCGCTCGGCAAGGCAATCAAGAGCGAGAGCGCAAGGGCGATCCCGACGAGCGCGAGGTGCTCCTTCGTTGCCCGCCAAACGCGCGACCAGACGCTGTCTTCAACGGCTTCGGTCTTGAGCGCGAACTGCTCAGTCAGGAAGCGCGCTGCAACCGCGCCCTCGGCTTGGCCCTCCAACTTCACCGCTGCGTTCATGCGAATCATCGACGGTTCGCTGATCGCGCCCTCGAGGCGTCGTAACGCGCTGACTGCGGTTGGCACGCGCTGCTCGAGCTCGAGCCGATAGAGGATGACGGCCTGGTAAGCCGGAAAATGCTGCTTGTCGTCCGCCAGCACGGCCAGATCGTAGAAGGCGATCTCAGCGTCGGTCGTGTACAGATCGATCACGTCGGCGTCCCCCGCTTCGAGGCCGCGATACGCCAAGTCGTGATCGAGACCGCGCACGTTCTTGTGGGGGAGGCCGTAGCGTTCACGTAGGCCGGGCCAGCCATCCTTGCGGTCCATGAACTCGTTACCGAAGCGGAGCGCGAGCGTCGGGTGCTGCGTGAGCTGCGAGGTCTCACGGATGCCGAGTTCCTCACTTCGCGAGCGCCGCATGCCCAAGGCGTAGGTGTTGTTGAACCCGAGCGGCTGGGTCACGCCGATCCCAAAGCGAACCAGCTCGTCGGCGAGTTCGCTCGACTTGGCCTCGCTCCCAGCGAGGATCTCCTGACGGATCGTCCCTGTGTACTCAGGGTAGGCGTCGATCTCGCCGCTCAGCAGCGCCGACCACAAGATGCGTGTTCCGCCCAGCTCGCGGCGATGCTCCACCTCGAGACCCGCGTCTTTGAGTAGGTGGGTCATCATCTCGCCGAGGATCACCGACTCGGTGAACGCCTTGGAGCCGACGCGAACGGGCGCGGCCTCCGCCGTCCCGGCGACGCTCATTGCTAGCACCCCGATCGAGAGCACCACGCTTGCACACCAACGCTTCACGACCTTGCTCCACGAGGGCGAAGCTCACGGTGCGATCCGAGCAGGCGCACGACGAACGGGTCGGACTGCTCGGCCAGCAGTTCATCCGGGCTACCGCTCCATGCGACCTTTCCGGCATTCAGCACCACGATGCGGTCAGCAAAGTGCACGGCCTCCGCCAGGTCATGCGTCACGAGCAGGACGGTGGCTCCCACCGTCTTGAACACCTCACGCAGCTCATCCTGAAGTTCAACCCGCACGATCGGGTCGAGCGCACCGAGCGGCTCATCGAGTAGAACCACCTCGGGCTCGAGCATCAGCGCACGCATCAGGCTGACGCGCTGACGTTGTCCGCCGGAGAGCCCACTCGGCGGACGCGCGAGGAGTTCATTCGGCAAGCGGACCAATTGCGCGAGCGTCTTGACTCGCTCATCCATTCGCGCGGGCGACCAGCCGAGCACCTCGGCCATCAGCGTCACGTTCTTGCGAGCCGAAAGATGGGGGAACAGCCCACCTTCTTGAATCACGTAACCCATGCGTCGCCGCAGCGTAGTGACCGTCTCCGAAGTTAGCCGCTCCCCGCCGCAGAGTATTTCGCCGGAGTCGGGTTGCACGAGCCCGTTGACCAAGCGCAGCAGCGTCGACTTTCCGCAACCGCTCGGCCCGACGAGCACCGTCGTTGTCGCCGGAGGAACCTCAAGGTCGACAGCATCCAACACCAACTGGCTTTGAAACCGTTTGGACGCGCGTCGAATCTCGATGCCGCTCGTCACCGTGAGTACTTCTCGTTGTTCATACTCGGGACGACCAGTTGATTGCCTCGGGCGGAGCGCTGCAACGTAACGACAAGACGGCTCCGACTCAATCATCGCGAGGGCGTCCAGTCACTCCTCCCGACGAAAATGATAGGTAGCGTCGATGGCCAATCCGGAGAACCAGGTCGAGTGGACCGGCCTTGCAGAGGCCTTCGACAGCATCGTTCAGGCGCGGAAAGCAGGCGATTGGGCGAGCGCTGGTCTTCATGCAAGAGTCACCATCGAGCCGCTTCGGCGGCGGCTCGAGGTGCAACCAGCGATCGTGGCGCGGGCGCTCGCGGTCGTCGCGGATACGCTGCGCGCTGGGGCAGACGGTCAATTCGCCACCGCCAGCGCGGAAGTACTGACGCTTTATCTCGAGAGCTTCACGACGCGAGCGACGGAGGCGGTGGATGAGGAGGTCTCGACTACGGCGCTCAAGGCCGCGCATTGCGCATTTGTTTTAGACGATGAAGGAGCCTTGGAGCTGGCGTTGGGCTGCGCGGCGCAGGGTCCTGGCTACGCAGCCTCGATCGCACGCCATGCTCGCAGTGTGCGACTTGCGCAGCGCGGGGAGTACGAGCAGGCGCTCGAGGCGCTGGGGCCTGCCTTCGATTGGGACGCCCCTCGCCTACGTGGAGCGCTGTTGTTCGCGCTCGCTCGTTATGCGGAGGCCGCAGAGGCGTGGTTGAGTCCGCAGGTGGCCGGCTTCGAGCGGGCGGAGCTCGAACTCGCTGCGGCCTGGGCATGGCACCGCGCGGGCAATGAGAAGCGCGCAAAGAAGCTCCTCGCCGGGATGCGCACACGCGGGCGACGCGCTTGGTACGTCTCCGAAGAAGTCGAGGCAAAGCTCGTTCTGCTCGAGCAAAGCTTCGAGCCGCGTGGACCGATCGATGCCGTTTGGGGACCTGCACCTGCGCCGGAAACGGAGTCGTTTGACCTGCGCGTCTACAACACGCCCTCGCTCGCTAACTTGCTCGAGTCCGCGGCGGAGCTGCGACAGCTCGCCGAGGGGACGTCCGAGGCTTGGATCGAGCGCGCGCGACGTTTCGCGAACGAGTTGCGCTCGAGCGGGGAAGAGCACCAGCGTGCAGCCTACGATCCGTTGCTGCGAAAAATCTTGTCGGCGGTGGAGCAACGGCACGGAGCCGCAAGTGTCGAAGCGACGGAGATTGTGCTGTTGCTCTTTTACGGCAGCCTGCGGATGCCAGCCCCAGACCGTGTCGCCCTCGCCCGTCGCTTCCTCGACGTGCTCGCACAGCGCCCGCCGACAGCCGAGGAAGTTTCGTCGGTGGCCTATGTGGCGGAGCGGCTGGTCGACGAGCTTTCGCAGAGCGCCCCGCTCGAGGCCGGTCAACTCGCAGAGCGCTGGTCCGCCTATTGTGACGAGCAGCAACGGCCAGCGAGCAAGCTGCATCATTTGGCAGCCATGTTGGCGCGCAAGGCGGGCGACAACTCCAAGTCGCTGACGCAGCTCGAACGAGCCATCGCGACCTTTGGTCCAGACGACTACGACACGCTCTCCCGCAGCTTTGCGTATCGCTGCGACCTGGCGGAGGTCGCGCGCGCGGCCGGGCCTCCGCGGCTCGAGCTCGAGCGCGCACTCGCAGAAGAACGCAACCAACTTGCAGAGCAGTGGCGCGCCGGCTTGCGCAAGACGGCCAAGGCGCATGCGGTCGTCGATCTGCTCGCACCGTCGCTTTCGCCCGGCGAAATGGGCGCCATTCGCTTTTCGGCGCCCTTCGACTTGCTCGAGCAGGTCGGCCAGAAGCTCGGGCGCCGCTTCCTCGCGAGCCGCGTCAACGCCCGACCTGCGCACTCGGTGTTGCTCGAGGCGTGCCGTCCGCATCGAGCCCAAACGACCTTCTTCGGATCGGCCTGGAGCTTGGAGATCGATACGCTGACCACCGCGGATACGCCCGAGACGCGCGCGGCGCTTGCGAGCGCCGACGAGCTCACCGGCCTCCACGACGGGCTGCTTTACGCCTGGTGGGACTGAACAGTCGGTGACTCTTCGCTGGTGCAAAGTCGGCGGCCGTGCGAAAACCTCGTCAATGACCGCTTCCTCGGGCCGGCCTGCCGATCACACAACTCCGCCGAAGGTTCGTTCCTTAGCCTTTGCGGTGCTCATGCCGCTGCTCGCGTCGAGCTTGCCGAGCGTTCACGCGCATGCGCAAGAAGCCGAGCCTGCTGCCAAGCCCGCCGTGGTTGCGCCTCCTCCCAAAGCGAACGGGAAGAAGCCTCCCCTACCTGTTCAGCTCTCGGTGTTGGCCTCCTCCCCCGATCCGCCGTGGATCTTGAAGATCGAAAACACGAGCGACGTTGTGATTCGGGTGCCTGCCGATGAACGGCTGCTCTCGTTCGAGCTACGACCCAAGGCCAAAGCGCCGGTGATCGCGTGCAAACTCCCGAAGCTGATGGTGCCGTCGGAGTTTGATTCCTCGCGCGAGCTGCTGCTCAACCCCAAAGAGTCCTTCACCGTCTCGATCGATCCGCGCCTCTATTGCTTCGGCAGCTCGGTGGACAAGCTCGTCCCGGGCGCGGTGCTCACACCGAGCTTCGGTTTTTCGCCGTTTGGCAGCTCCAAAGAGACGATCGCCGCTGAAGGACTGGACCGGCCTTCGAGCTATCAACCGGTGCGGCTGCTCAAGGGTGAGCCGTTCACGCTCCCTGCCATCGTCGAGCCGCCTCCGAGCCAGAAGAAGCAGGCGGAGCATGGGCACGCGCACGGCGAGGGCGGGCACGCGCACGGTGACGGCGAACACGCGCACGGCGGGCACCACGGGGAAGGCGGGCACATGACCGGCTCGTCGCTCGATCCGAGCGCGCCGCGGCTCGACGTGTACGTCGAACAACGCGTGGACGCGACGGCGGGCCGCGACGTGGTGCTCACCTTGCGCGCCGTCAATGAAGGGGAGCGCAAGCTCGCCACGGTGCTGCGAACGCGCATGATGACGATTCGGGTGGAAGAGCTCCGCGCCGATAACCGGCCGCGCGCTGTGACGCTGTGCACCGGCCAACACGCCGCACACGGCGTCGCCTCCGAACTCGTGGGCACGCTCGGCGCTGGGCGCGAATCCCGTTTAGCGATCCTCGTAGCCGAGGTCTGCCCGAAGGGCACCTTCCACCGGCCGGGCCTTTATCGGCTGCGCGCCGAGCTCGATACGGCCGTCTCAGGGGAAAGCCTCAAGAGCGACCCTTGGCTCGAAGGTGCGTTGGCTCGACAGTCGGCGCTCGTGCGCGTGGCCTCGGCTCGCGACGCTTTTCACGCTGGCGAGCCCTCCGCTGGCCCGGTCGAGTTCGAGTTGCCGCCCGGAGCCAACGACAACGCGCGGCCCGCTCCCAAGGTTGAACCGGTCGAAGCCCCGGCGAGCAAGTAAGAACAGCCGGCTGCGATCTCAGAAGGTGCCGTGCAAACCCGCCCCCGCTGGGTAGACCTTCAATCCCAGCTTGATCGTTCGCTCCGTTGGGATCGCGCCGACCAACAAGACAGGCACTCCGGCGAGCACAAACGCAGCCCCTGTCGCCATCGATAGAGCAGCCGCGCCCTTCTCGATGAGCTCAGCCTCGCAGTCGTCGTACGCCAGATCAGAGACTTCGTATTTCGCCGCGGCGGCGATCGGATCTTCTTGGGCCAGCGTGAAGCCGTCCAACAGGAAATCGCAAGCTGGCGTGTCTTGGCCGATGAAGTACCCGCCAACAGCGAGACCAACGATGCCAACCGTGGTCATTGAAGCACCGAGCACGATCAGCCCGGTGCTTCGTGGTCCAACGATCACGCGTGAGAGGTTGCCGTTCCAAAACGCACCGGTGTTGATCTCTTCGTCGCTAGCGGTCGTGGACGCGTTCCTTCGCGGTGCAAGCCCGGCCGTCGTGCGCGACGCAGGCACTTCCACAGTCAGCAAAACTCCGCCTTCGTTCTGGCGCAGGGAGAGCACGCCTCGCGCCGACTCCCGAAGCGAGACCACCAACTCAGCGCCTTCTGTTGCCGGACGCAACTCAACAGCCGTCACGGGCGTTCCAAAGAGCTCCGTCGGTAGCGGGAGCTGGTTGACTGGCTCGCTGAGCGCGAAGCCTTTCAGCGAGTACAAGAGCCGCCCTTCCGCTTGTTGCTCAACCACGCGAACTGGCCCGTGCAGCTGCAGTGTGACGAGAGCGCGTCCGTCCTCCAAGACTTGAAAACTGGGCGCACTCAGCACTGGATCGCCGGCCCCTGGATCCATCGACAGTTCCGCGGGAACAGAGGCAGCCGCCTGCTCACGGGGTTCCACAGCGGGACGTAAGGGGCTATTCGGAGAGGATTCGAGCGTTGCTGTGGCACACCCCACATGGGTCACTGCGAACGTGAGTGCGAAGCGCCAATCCATCTCGCCATCAAAGCAGCTGTCGAGCGACAATTGAATGACTCTGGCTGGCAGAAACGCAAACGGCCCTTCAGCGCACCACGCTTGTCGGGAGCTAAAGACAGCATCCGTCTCGGCACCAACGCCGAACCAGATATTGAGCGAAGCTCGCACGAGGCGAAATGAAGCTGAGGGCCGAAAGGTCCACGATGCTCGTGGAGAGCGCTAGAGCGCTAGAAACGATGCAGCGAACCGCGGGCTAGTAACGACGCCAGTCCACCATTTCGAAGAGCGACATCGGCGTGTAGCGATTCAAGTTGCCGGTCCCCTGGTCATACTGACGCACGATCTCGGTCAGGATGGCGCCCGCCTCGATAATGAAGCGGCGCTGAATCGGCAGCGAGAAGTCCGTCTGCCCACCTGCGTTCGCTGCAACGTCAAGATCCACTCGGATCTCGGAGTTCGCTTGGTCAACGACGACTCGTCGGGTTTCTTTGGACCCCTCTCGAAGAGCGTCGAGACGCTCCATGAGGTGCTCGGGCGAAAACGGGCGGAACGCGTGGAACGTCGACATGCGAACTCCTTGACGGACCTTGATGGGGCGACCTCCGCCCCGGGACCGAAGATGAAAGATTGCGGGTTCTAATTGGGATCGTCAACCCTGGCCGGCGCAAAAACACCAACATTGGCTGGCATAGGCTTTGTTGCGCGTGGTGACGAGCCGGCCTCCGCTGATCAAACGGGAAGGATTCCTCGTTTTTTGGCCGGCCTCTCGAGGTGTTTGTGTTGCGAGAGCTCGAGGCCCCAGGCGATGGCTCGGCGCGTATCCCGTGGATCAATAACGTCATCCACAAGGCCCCAACCGCCTACTTTGTAGATGTCGATCGCCTTTTGGATCTGCGCGACGATGGCCTGCTTGATTTCGGGGCTCGGCTCGACGCCGCCAAACAGCTTGCGAGCCGCAATGCCGACCATGCCCTCCGGCCCCATCACGCTGATCTCAGCGGTAGGCCATGAAACGATCAGGTCCGGCTCGAAGGCGCGGCCGCACATGACGTAGTAGCCAGCGCCGTAGGCTTTGCGCACCAAGACCGAGATCTTCGGCACAGTGGCAGCCGCCATCGCGTGGAGCATCTTGGCGCCGTGACGAATGATGCCGGCGTGCTCGACCTTGGAGCCGATCATGAAGCCGGGGACGTCCTGCAAGAACACCAACGGGATGTTGAAGGCGTCGCAGATCTGAATGAAGCGCGCGGCTTTGTCCGACGAATCGACGTCGAGAATGCCGCCCATTTGCATCGGTTGGTTGGCCAGCACGCCCACCGAACGACCGCCGATGCGAGCAAGACAGGTGATGATCGAGCGCGCGAACTTGGGTTTGATATCGAGGTAGTCACCGTCGTCGACGATCGACTTGATCAGCTTGTACATGTCGTACGCGCGCCGCGGATTCTCAGGCAGCAGGTCGAGCAGCGACTCGTCGCGGCGGTCCACCGGATCAGCGCTGGTGATCAGCGGAGGATTCTCTTCGCAGCTCGAGGGGAAGTACGAGAGGTACTTTTTGACCAAGGCGATGCACTCGGCGTCATTGGCGACCTCCACGTCGCCTACGCCGCTCTTCGTCGTGTGCACCTTCGAGCCGCCGAGCTCCTGCTCGGAGATGTCTTCACCCGTCATCGCCTTCACCAGCGGCGGCCCGCCCAGCGCCATCGAGCCGATCTCCTTCACCATCGGGACGAAGTCGGCCAGGCCGGGGATGTAGGCTGTTCCGGCGGCACCGGGGCCAACCATCGCGGCGACCTGCGGGACCACGCCGCTCATGTGGACCTGCTCGCGAAAGAGATGGCCGCTCCCAGCGAATAGGCTGATCGCGTCGGGGTGTGTCGAGCCCGGGTCGATGCGAGCGCCCGCCGAATCGATGAACCAAACCATCGGCCAGCGCCCGCGCAGCGCCATTTGGCGCATGCGGCTGACCTTCTCTTCGCCGGTTTGACCGATGCTCCCGCCTTTGACCGTGAAGTCGTAAGCAGCGGCGCAAACCATCCGCCCATCGACCTTGCCGAAGCCGCAGATCACAGCGTCGGCCGCCGGCTTGTCGCTGGAGTCGGTGTTGGCGAAGCCCATCTGCGTACCGTGAATGCCGACCTCGAAGAAGACGCCGTCGTCGAAGAAGGCTTGGAACCGCTCGCGAGCCGTGAGCTTGCCGCGGTCGTGCTGCTTCTTCACCTTGTCTGCGCCGCCGAGCTCGCGAATCGCCGCTCGCCGAGCCTCGAGGTCCTTCACCAACTCGCGCATATCCATCGTGCTTCTCCTCAGCAGCCTTTCCAGGCCGGCGGTCGTTTCTCGAGAAAGGCCATCAAGCCTTCGCGAGCATCTTCAGTTGCGAGACAAGCCATGAGCCGATCTCGCAGATCGGGCAGCGCGGCCTCCAACGATAGGTCCTGGGTGGCAGCGTGCGCACGCAACCCGAGCCGGGTTGCGATCGGGCTCTTGGCCGCGAGCCGGCCAACCAGCGCATCCACGGCGCTGTCGAGCTCGGCGGCCGCAACCACCTGCGAAAGTAGCCCGAGACGCAGCGCCTCCTCGGCCGAGAACTTCTCACCGAGCAGCATCATCGACAGCAGCTGCCTCCGCGGCACGAGCCGCGCTAACACCGCCATGATCATCATCGGAAAGAGCCCAACGTCGATCTCCGGGGTACCGAGCTTCGCCGAGTCAACGGCCACAGCGAAGTGGCAGGACGCGACCAGCCCCAAGCCTCCGCCCATCGCGACGCCGTTCACCCGCGCAACCAGCGGTTTCTCGAAGCGTGCGAGGCGCAGCAGCAGGTCGGCGAAGTCACCCTTGTGCGGCAGCTCCTCGCCATCGCCGGATTGCATCGACGAAAAATCGCCACCCGCCGAAAACGCGTTGCCCGCGCCGGTCAGCACCACGACGCGCACCTCGGGATCGGCGTCGGCGTCCTCGAGCGCATACAAGAGCTCGTTCACCATCAGCGGCCCGATGGCGTTCTTGCGCGCCTCGTTGTTCAGACAGAGCGTGGCGCGACCGCCCGCGGCAGTCACCACGAGCTTCTTGTAGGCGCGCTCAATCATGCGCGCTCCGCCGGCAAACTGAGGATCTGCCGAGCCTCCTCGACGGTGGCGGGGCGGCGTCCGACGTCGCGCACCATGCGGGTGAGCACCTCAACAAGGTCACCGTTGTTGCGCGCCATTTCTCCGTTGGGCAGGTACAAATGGTCCTCGAGCCCGGTGCGCACGTTGCCCCCGAGAGCGAGAGCCGCAGCCATCATGCGCCAATGACCGTGGCTGATACCGATCACCTCCCACTCACTGCCAGCGGGCATCAACTTGGTCTGCAGCTGCAGCGACTCCACGTGGCCGGGAATGCCGCCGAGCACGTTGACGATGAAAGAGAATTGCAGCGGCTGCTTGAGCACGCCCATGTCGAGCAACGGCCAGATCCCGTTGGTGTGGCCTGTATCAAAGCACTCGAGTTCGGGCTTCACGCCCGCAGCGTTCATCGCCTCGAGCAGCTTGATGATCTTCGAGTAGGTGTTCGGGAACACCATGTCGAAGTCGAACTGCTTCCGTTTGTTGGAGTACTTCGAGTAGTTCATCGTGCCCATGTTGAGCGCGGCGATCTCAGGCCGAAGGTCGCGGATGATGCTGGTCTGCTCACTCACATCGTCGAACAAGGTCCCGGTGGAGAAGTTGAGCAAGACCGGGCAACGAGCGACGATCTCGTCGCGGATCTGACGGAACACCGCGGGCGAGAACGTGGGCGAGCCGTCGTCGTTGCGCGCGTGGATGTGAACGACACTGGCGCCTGCGTCGTACGCACGCTTGGCCTCTTCAGCGATCTCGACCGGCGTGTACGGGATGCCGGGGCACTGTTTGCGCGTCGCCAGCACGCCGCTGAGCGCACAGGTGACGACGCACAGATCCGGATCTCGCTTGGACGGATCACGCTTTGCCCCAGTAAACGTCGGCCGTTCTCGTTCAATCGCGCTCATGGCGTTCCTTTCGCTGGGAAGACCCAGGCTCATGTTTCGGCGTCGGGAGTCAGCTCGCCGGCGCCCTTCTCTCGCTCGCGAACGATGCCGCGCACGCGTTTTCCAAGCTTCGAAAGCACCCGCAGCAGGTCCGAGGTGTCCTCTCGTGAGAGCGTGGCGAGCACCATCCTGAAAATCGACAGTGGCTCCACGTGCACGTCGCTGGCGACGCGCTTCCCTTTTTCAGTCAGTCGGATGAAAACCACCCGGCGGTCGCTGGTGCTGCGCTCGCGAACCACCAACTCCTCCCGCTCCATGCGGTCGATGATGCCGGTCACCGTGCTGTTTTGAGCTCGAATACGCTCGCTCAGCGACGAGAGCGAGAGGTCGCCGAAGGTGTCCAGCAGCTTGATCACCGTTAGCTGCGGACCGGTGAGCCCGACCTCGCGCGCCGCCAGCTTCGTCAATCGCCGAGACTCTGTGTACAGGTACACGATGGTCTCGATGATTGCGTCGAGCTCGGCCTTCGCATCGTTGTCTCGTTCCAACATTGCCGGTGCGTTCGCTCCAATTAGTTAGCACACGAAGTATTCGCATACGAACCCTTCGTCAAGAAACTTTCTCCGCCGTTGGAACCAAAGACAATTTGCTAATCAGGGGTTTGCGTCCGCTATCCTGGACCCAATGTTCCCTGCGGAGCCGGTGCCGGACCGAATCGGCGCCTACGAAATCCTCAAGCGCGTTGGCAAGGTTGGTACGGCCGACGTGTACTCCGCGCGGATGCAAGGGCCGCTTGAGTTCACCCGCGAAGTGACGCTCAAGCTCGTGCCCTTCGGCGTTGAGGAAGACGCACGAACAGCTGAAGAGCTGGGTCGAGAGGCGTTGATTTGCGCGCGGCTCAATCACCCCGTCGTCGTGCGAATGTTCGACTTCTTCGAGCACGATCGACGTCTCGTCCTGGTGCTCGAGCAGGTAGAAGGAGCGAGTCTCGACCGCTTGCTCAGCCACCTCAAGCGTCGCAAGCAGACCCTCTCCGACCACTCGGTCTTCTTCATCGCAGCGCAGATCGCCTCGGCGCTCGCGCATGCCCACGCAACCACCGACGAGGGCGGAAGCCTTTCGCCGATCATCCATCGCGACATCAAACCCGAGAACGTGATGATCGGGTGGGACGGCTCGGTTCGGCTTTCGGGCTTTGGTTTGGGCAAGATCCTCGGACGCACGCCGGACTCGGTGGCTGGGACGGTGCGCGGCACGCCGGGCTACATGGCGCCGGAGCAGGTCCGAGGCGAACGAGCGACGGTTCGCAGCGACGTTTACGGTCTTGGTGTGCTGCTTTGGGCGATGTTGACGGGTCAAGAGCCGCCGCTCGACGGAGTGCGGCCAACGCCGATCGCTGAGGCCCGGCCAGATTTACCGCGTGAGCTGCACGCAGCGATCGACGCGGCGCTCGAGCCGGCCACCGACAAGCGGCGCATCACCTGCGCCGATCTAGCGCAGTGGTTGATCAAGCTGGCGAAGATCGAGACCGGGCGAGAAGAGCTGCGCAACAAGGTCCTGTGGCTGCGAGCCGCGCGGGGCCCCGCCGGCAAGCTCGATGCTACGGCTAAGCCGCCGCGCGGCCCCCACCGCCGGCAGGCCATTCAAGCCAGCCGCCCGGTACGCCGGCTTTCCTCGCGCCCGCCTTCGGGCTGGCCAAAGAGTTCGCGTTCGCGGCCGTCCACGGGCGCGCCTCCTCCGAGCGCGCGACCGGTCTCTGTGCGGGAAGGCTCGGGGCTCCTCCGCATTCCGCCGCCGCCCAATCTGCCCGAGGACGCGAAGCTCGATTCATCTCGCTCGGCGGACGGCTTCCAATCGATCGACGTCTCGCGCTCGTTGGTGCCGCGCCCGTCGGTTCGACCGCAGAGCAAAGGCTCGACCATGCCGCCATCGCGCGACCTCGAGCTGCCGCGGGTCAACGTGCGAACCGTCTCGGCGCCGCCGCCGCCGCGAACGCTGGCCCCAGGGCGAAAAACCGGCGCGCCGGATCCAGCCTCCGCACTCGAACAAGGTTGGCCCGTCGAGCTCGGTGCACCTCGCTTGCCAACGTTCGGGGCACCGCCCGCTTCCTTCGGCAATGAGATCACCGGCCAGTGGGAAGGCAAGACGAAGGACAGCGACCTGCCGGGCTTCGTCCCGCCTGACTTACGCGCCCCCGAACTGAGCGCCCTGCAGAGCGAAATCACGTCGCAAGTCGCCGTACCAACCTCGACCGATTCGACCTTGGGCGGGTCAATTACTTCGAGGCCGACCGCACCGAGCAACACCTTTCCGCTCGCGATGCAGATCATCTTGGCGACGCTGACCGCCGCGTTGGTTGTCGCGCTCGGCCTGCTGCTGCTGCGCAAAGATCAGACGCCGCCGGCACCGCAAATCGTCACCGTTGAAGTTGCGCGCAATCAAGAACCGCCGCGCCGGGAGGCACCGCCAGTGGAGCAGCCGCCGCCACCACTACCCGCGCCGGTCGCTCCAACGCCGGACCCCAACAAGGGAGGCTTGCCGGGCATCCCTGACGCGACGTCGCTGGGTGACAACCTCGGGTACCTGGTGGTGAAGGGGCCATCCACGATGGACGTCTACTTGAACGGCCAACGTCGCGGACCCACCAACGAGCCGCTGGCGGTCCCTTGCGGTCACTTCTTCCTGCGCCTCGCGCCAGCCGCGACCGAAGCTCCGCGGTTCCCGACCTGGTACGGCCCGGGGCAAAGCGTCTTCGTGGCCTGCCGCTCCGCCACCGTCATGTCGGCGAAGCTCCCGCCCGCAGCGCCCGAAGGCACGGGCACCGTCGGGCTCTAAACAACGTCGAGCCGGTGTAGCGGCAGACGTTGCGACGGCGGACTCGGTCCGCCGGAATCGCGCTGGGCTCAAGCGATGGCAGCACCCTTGTGCTGCCACTTGGTCACGAGCCGCTTGCGCGCGGGTTCAGCGAACTTCTTCTTCCTCTTCTTCCTCTTCTTCGAGGTCGTCGTCGTCCTCATCGTCATCGTCATCGAGACTGACGTCTTCTTCAGCGTCGTCAGCGTCCTCATCACGAGCCTCATGCTTGAGGTCGATGCCAATGTCAGCGAGCTGGGTCTCGAGCAACTCGAAGAGCTCATCGGCGTCATCCCCATTCCAGTCGTCCAAGATGTCCGACAGGAACTCGAAGAAGTCACCGTTGCTCAACCGCCGCTCGATCTCTTCGACCTGCTCCTCGGTAAAGGCTTCTAGAATGTCCTCCCGAAGGGATTCAGTATCCCCCTCCTCAATCGCGTCAGCTGCGGAGAGACGGATTTGGCGGACGGCACGCTTGTCGAGAAAAATCTCCATGAGCTTGTCGGGGGGTTTATGCAATTTCTGGTGGCGACGTCAAGCGAAGCGCGTGCAACACACAAACAAGTCTCGTCTTTGGTACTTCCAAAGCGGAATGCCAGGTGTAACTTTTGACCTCGATGCGATGGATCCCGCGCTGCACTGCCGACGAAGGCAGACGCAGCGACCCAATGAGTGAACCGGGCCTACCAGCGGTAAGGCTGCTGGTCGGCCTGCTGTTTGCTGCCGTGCATCCTGCAACTGCGCACGGGATTGAAACCACGCCCGATGATCCAGCCGTCACGAAAGACCGTGAGGCGCCAGAACCGCACGTTCCGCCGCGTCCACCGAGCCCGCTGGAGGTGGACTACGCCCAATACGGAGTGGCGTTGAGCGGGGAGCTGCTGATCGATGCAGGGGCGATCTGCCCTTCGGACGCGACCACGCCCTGCATCGTCGAATCGGGCGCCGGGCCGCTGCTGCGCGGTGGCTATCGCCCGGCAGGTCCTTGGTACATCGGCGGCGCCTACCAGTTCACCAAACTGGAATCGAACAACCTTTACCGGCTCGGCATCATGCAGGCGCTGTACGCGGAAGGCCGCTTCTACTTCGACGTGGGCGTGCGGGTGACGCCCTACATAACGTGGGCGCTCGGTGGGGCCATCTACGGCAACGAGTTCAGCGCTCAGACCGGCGGCGCCTTGACCAACCTTGGGGCGGGCTTCGAGTTTGAGGTCTCGCGCTTCGCGGTGGTCGGGCTCACAGCCGCTTATGAGCCGGTTTTGTTTGCAGCCTTTCAAGATTCCACGACGCAAGAACGAAATGCGGGGGTCACGCAGTTCGCCAAACTTTCGCTGGTGGTGGAGCTGCGCAGCGAGTTAACGAGAGAATGACGACCAGGTTGCAAACTCGTACTTGACGAAAGTTCCGCATCGCGGTCGCATCGGCGCGGTGGTTTGCGATGTCTGCGGGCGCGACAACCCGGATCGTCTTCTTTATTGCCAGGACTGCGGCAAGCGTCTGAAAGCGCCTTCTGCTTCCGGTCCTGAATCAACGCGGCGCTCACGACCTGAGGCCCCTGCGTTTTCCTTCGGCCCAGCCGATACGCCCGCCCCCAAGATGACAAAAGTAGAGGAAGTGCCCAAGCCCGCCCCCGGACACTGCTCGACTTGCGGTGCGGACAACCCGCCGAAGTATCGCTTCTGCGCGGTGTGCGGCGGCACGATTGAGCCGGCGGCGGCTGCGCCTGCAGCGGTGGCTGCGCCTGCCCCAGCGCCCGCAGCAGCGCCAGTTGCTGCTGCGCCAGTCGCGGCGCCCATCCCGGTTGCAGCGCCGGCCCCGGTTACAGCGCCAATCGCAGCGCCGGTAGCCGTCGCAGCCCACGTTGAAACGCCGGAGCTCTCTGCGCTTCCGGGTCCGCCTGTCGTAGGGTCTCCCGTCGTGCCGATCGCCGGTCCGACGGTGAGCGTGCCGGTCTCCAAGGCATGTCCACGCTGCCAGGGCGCCAACGATGAGGCCGCGCGCTTCTGCAAGTATTGCGGCTGCGCGCTCTCGCGCGAGCAACAGGCGTCGTCGGCCCCGGCCGTGCGCCGCGTCAACACGCCCGTGCTCGTTGAGGCTCCCAAAGCCCCGGCTGCCGCCGCCCCCGTGATCTCCAAGCCCGACGTCGGGCTCGTTCAACCCGCTGCCCATTCGCACGCGATGCCGGTGCCTTCGGTGCAGGTCGCTGCAGTGTCGGTGGTCCCGATGGCAACTGCGCAGGTGGCGGTGGTGCCGGTGGCAGAGGCCTCTGTGGCGGTGGCTCCCAGTGCGGACCCGCTCGGGGTTCGAGCCGCGCCAGTCGTGGAGAAGACGGGTCCACACCCGCTCGTAGGAGCCTCCGAAATTGCGGCCAAACTACGACAACCGGCGAGCCAACTCGGGGTGCCCAAGCAGCTCTTGAGCGATGAGAAGCCGACCGCCGACACGCGGGATACACGCGCCAAAGCCCCGGAGCGTGTGGAGCGCGCAGATCCGACGAGGCTCGGTCTACCGCGGACGGAAGAGCGAGCCACACGGCGCGCTGCGTTGGTCGTCGTGGTTGAAGACGGCAGCGACGGGCGGGCGTTCGAGCTGCAGAGTGAAGACTCGACGATCGGTCGGTTGCAGGGGGAAATCCTGCTTTTCGATGATCCTTTCGTGTCACCGCGGCACGCCATTGTTTCGCAACGCGACGGCAAATGGTTCATCCGAGACCTGGATTCGCTCAACCACGTTTATCTGCGCGCACGTGGCCGCCGCGCTTTGCAAAACGGCGACTTGATTCTGTTGGGCTCGCAGGTGTTAGAGTTTCACTTGGTGAGCGAGGAAGAGCGGCTGGGGACCCCGGCCATCCAGCACGGGACCCGGGTGTTCGGCAGCAAGCCCGTTCCAAGAATCGCGCGTCTCGAGCAACGGACGGTCGCGGGCCTGGTTGGTGACGTGTACCATCTCCACCGTGACGAGACCGTGCTTGGTCGCGAAGTCGGCGACATCGTATTTACGGCCGATGCGTTTCTTTCGAGGAGACACGCGTCCATCCGCAGAGATCCCGCCTCGGGGTCCTTCTCCATCGAAGATCTCGATTCGTCGAACGGCACTTATGTCGCGATCCGAAAAGAGGCCCAGCTGAGCTCGAACGACAAGTTGCGCGTTGGACAGCACTTGTTCCGCTTTGAGAGCCGATCATGACTGAAGCCACCGCAACCAAGAAGCAGCTGGCGCTTGCCGACGAGGAAACGCTCGTTGATCCGCCGTCCTCCGGGAAGGCCGCGGACTCGCGTCCCGGCAGCGCGGAACCACCGGCAGCAGCCGCCGTTGATGAGGCAAAGTCGGATGAGCCTGAGGCGAAGGACAGCCCGGCCCCCGCCAAAGACCTCGACTCGACGGACGTTGAGATTGCAGCTCCCGTACTCGAGCCGGCGGCAACCGAGCCCGAGAAGCCGGTACACCCCATCCTGATTCGCGTCTTTGGACGCACCGACGTCGGTCAGGTGCGTGAGCACAACGAGGACAACTTCCTCGTCGCCGACCTGTCGAAGGGAAGCCGCGGCTTGATGGAGGGCGACCGTCGGCAAGAGGTCGGCCCGCGCGGCACCGTGCTCGGCGTGTGTGACGGCATGGGCGGCGCCGCAGCGGGCGAGGTCGCAAGCCAACTCGCGGTGGACATCGTCTATCAACGGATGCTCGCGGGCGAGCCCCCGGCCTCGCAAAACGAGCTCGCGGCGCGGCTCGTACACTCGATCGAGTCGGCCGGCATGCGCATCTTTGCAGACGCCAAGGCCGACCGTTCGCGCAGAGGCATGGGCACCACGGCGACGGTCGCTGCGCTCGTGGACTCACGGCTCTACCTCGGTCAGGTCGGAGACAGCCGCGGCTATCTGCTCCGCGGTGACAGGCTCGTGCAAGTCACGCGTGATCAGTCGCTGGTGAACCAGCTGATTGAGGCCGGGCAGCTGACCGAAGAAGAGGCCGAGACCTTCGAACACAACAACATCATCCTGCAAGCGCTCGGTACGGCTGAGACCGTGCAGGTGGATCTCACCTACGTGGATCTGATGCGAGGAGACACGCTGCTCCTGTGCAGCGACGGTCTCTCCGGGATGGTCCGCAACGACGAGATCCGTGAGGTGTTGCGCTCGTTCCCGGACCCGCTCGAGGCCTGCCGCGAACTGACGGATCGGGCCAATCTTGCTGGCGGTCACGACAACGTGACGGTGGTGGTTGCCCGTTTCGAGGGCGAGGGGCTGGCCGAGCCAACCAAGGCCGACATCGACGATCTCAAGTACCGCAAGAGCGAGCTGATCGAGTCCGGCCGGAGCCCAGAGAACAGTCCGCGCTCGAGCATGCGGCCAGGCCGAGCCTCACTTACGCCCAACATCGAGGTTCGGGACTACGAGGACGATGGGGACTACCCGGAGCTGCGACAGCTCCGCCACGACGACCCGGTCGAACTACCGAGAGAGTCGGCGCCTTCGTGGATCGTGACGATGCTGATCGTGAGCGCGGTAACGTGCATCGTGGTGCTCAGCTACTACTTCCTCCGGTGAGTGCCGCCGAGCTCACGTGATTGCTCAGCTTGCACGGCGAATCCTCTGGCTGATTCCCGTCGTCTTCTTCGCCTCGATCGTCGCCTTCCTGCTCTTCTCCAAGAGCCCCGCGAGCGTCGGGCCCCAGCTTCGTTTTGCCGCCGAGACCGCAGAGGATCGCGAGCGAGCGCTGTTCGCCGAGCTACCGACCTTCTTCAACCTCGGCGTCAGCGACGTGCGCGATCTCACGAACACAGCGCTCGTGGACGTGGAGGCGGACGAGGCCGAGCGCCGCGCACGAGGACGGCGCGAACTGCGGCGGATCGGCGGCGCTGGCTTCCCTACCGTGTTCGCTTCATTCAGCGACTTCAGCGAGCCAACGAAGGTCGCGATCGGGCTTTCGCTCGCGCCGGTTGCAGCGCGGATGCGTTTACCGCGCGCCGGGGATGCGGCCGACCCGAGCCGCACGGTCGACTTCTGGTCGCGCCATTGGGAGGCCCGCTCGACCGAGTACCGCGAGGCCAACGTAAAGAACGCCCTCGCGCGGCTGCGTCGCTACAAGACCGACGCGCGGCTGAGCGAGCTAGCGGAGCTCGACACCTTTGCGTTGCCGGCCTTGCTCTCGGATCTGAACCCGCCGAAGAACGACGAGGAGCTGCAGATCGCTCGGGCGATCGTCGAGGTCGCCGCGCGCGTAACCGAACGCGATGATCGCATCGCTGCAGACGCCGATCTCGAATCGGCCAAGCGTTGTGTGCTCCGCTGGCGGCGCTTCTGGTGGCTCTACGAGCGCGACTTCACCACGCTGGACGGCAAGACCCGCGCGGGCAGCGCCTTTACGCAAACCCGCTACGGAAAATGGCTCGAGGGCGAGGTGCTCTCGGCCACGCGCGAGAAGAGCCCTTCCGCCGATCTGGCGCGCTATGCGCACTGGTTGCGGCATACGGCCTTGCATTTGACCGGCGGCCTGCTGCTCGGCTTCCTGTTCAACCTCGCGGGGTCGTGGCGCAACCAAGCGATCAAGCCGTGGACTTCGATGCTCGCCAATCCGCTCGCCGACGGAGTGCCCAGCGTGCTGCTTGCGTTGCTGCTGGTAGCGCTCACCGGCCTGCTCCCCGGCCTGGTGCTGGCTGCACTCTGCGTCGGTGCGGCGCTGTTAGCGGCGCCTGCTGCGCGCGCCCCACGAGCGATCGCGAGCAGCGCTCCGCGCCTACTGCGAGCCGCCGAACTCACGGCCCGCTCGCTGCCACGAGCGCTCACCGCAATCTTCGCGGCCGAGTTCTTGTTGGGCCTGCCAGGGATCGGGACGGCGCTGCGTGTGGGCATCGAGCGACGCGACGCGGTGTTGGTCACGGTCATGGCCGTGAGCTGGCTCTTCTTCGCCAACCTCGCGGTCGCGTTCGCGCAGGCCGTCGAACGTGGCTTGTTCGCGCGCCGCGCCGCGTGGATTGGGCTCGCGACCGCTCTCGCGTTTGCAGCGCTCAGCGTGGCGGCTGTCCCCTACGAAGCCAGCGTCCCTGCGTTGGCTGCGCCAATAAAACCAGCCTTCACCGTCCTACCAGCCACTGCGCGAACCTTGGGCTGCACGCTGATTTCGCTGTTTCTGGGTGGGGGGCTCGGCCTGTTGACGGCGGCCTTGGTCGCGCGTCGGAAGCGGCCGCGGGAAGGCTTGCTCTCGACCGTGAGCCGCCTGTTCGATGCAGCGCCGAGCATCCTGATCGTCGTGCTGGTTCGTTCGTACGAGGGGATCGACAGCGACACGGCGGTGGTGCTGAGCGCGAGCTTCACACTGTGGGCGCTGACAGCCACCGCCTTCGGCGATCGGCTCCGCCAGCTGCGTCGCACCGACTATGGCCTCGCCTCGTTGGCGTTGGGCGTAAGTGAGGCCGGCTTCGTGCGGCTGCATGGCTGGCCCTTCCTTCGAAGCAACGTCGGCTACGTGGTGCTGACCGGGCTCGGCGTCGTGATCAGCTTGGAGGCGAGCCTGAGCTGGATGGGCTTCGCACAAGACGCCTCGTGGGGCACGCTGCTCGCCGCAGAGGCCGCACATTCGCAGCCGCCGCTCTTGGCCTGTGCCATCGCCTTGCTGCTGGCTGCCGCCTACTTCACGGCACGACGCTTCGAGCTGCGCGCGCTCCGTCCGGCAAACCAAGGTTGATGCGGCAATCGGAAGTCATTCGCGCGCGTTAGCGGCGAGCGGCTAAGCGTGGGCTCGCAATCCTCCCGGGGCTACGTTAGAACCCGGCCATGGCCATTGCCTATGTGACAGAGGCAGACTTCGAGCGCGAAGTCATCAAGAGCGAGCACACCGTGCTCGTGTATTTCACCGCCGATTGGTGCCAGCCGTGCAAAACGATGGCACCGGAGATCGACGCCCTCGCACGTGAAACCGAAGGCAAACTCAAGATCCGCAAGGTCGACATCGACAAGTCCAAGCGGCTTGCGCAGTTGCTTCGCATTCAGTCGGTGCCGAGCTTCGTCGTGTTTGCAAAAGGGCGCCCGGTGCTGATGGAGGCGGGCGTTCGGCGCAAGTCGGACTTGCTGGCCATGCTCGATCCGTTCATGCCGCGGCCCGAAGGGGCTGTGAAGCCTGCAGAGCTTGCGCAGCTGATCGCGCAGGGGCACGTGACCGCGGTGGATATTCGCGAGGCCAGCGCCTTCAACCGAGCTCGCCTGCCCAGGGCCGCGAGCTTCCCCGAAGCCGAGATCGAGTCGCGCTTGGCCGAGCTGCAGATGCTGGATGGCGAGCCGGTCCTCTACTGTCGCACCGGTGAAAAATCCCGTGAGCTCGCCGACAAACTGGCCGCGGCTGGGATGGGCGTCGCCTTCTTGGAGGGCGGTATTTTGGCGTGGGAAAGCGCGTTTTTGCCGGTGGAGCGACCCGATTGAACACCAACGTCGTTACGGAGCTGACAGCTGTCTTACGAGCGGCCATCGTCAAAACGCTCGGCCCTGAGTTCGCCCAAACCGATCCGATGTTGCGCCGCTCGACGCACGCGGATTTCCAAGCCAACTGCGCGCTCGCGCTGCAGAAGCTGACCAAAGAGAATCCACGCGCGCTGGCCACCAAGATCGTCGCCAATCTCGATGCGCCCTCGGTGCTCGAGCGCGTCGAGATCGCCGGGCCTGGCTTCCTCAACATCCATCTGCGGGCAGACTTCCTGGCGTCGGCGCTGGCGGCGCAACTCGCCGACGAGCGGGCCGGCGTAGCGCTATCCCCTGCCCCCGAGGTCGTCGTGATCGACTACTCCTCGCCCAACGCCGCCAAGGAGATGCACGTCGGGCATTTGCGCAGCACGGTGATTGGGGACGCACTGCACCGCGTGCTCGCCTTCCGCGGTCATCGCGTGGTGCCGCAAAATCACCTGGGAGATTGGGGCACGCCCTTCGGCATGTTGATCGAGCACCTACTCGATTCCGACGCCGACGGCACCACCGACACGGCGGCGCTCAACAGCTTCTACAAGCAGGCGCGCGCAAAGTTCGACAGCTCGCCGGAGTTCGCCGAGCGCGCGCGACGGCGGGTCGTGCTGTTGCAAGCGGGCGACGCAGAGACGCTCGCCTCGTGGCGCAGGCTGATCGACGAATCGAAGCTGTACATGCGCGGGATTTACGCTCGCTTGGGCGTGTTGCTCAAAGACGAGGACATCTGCGGCGAGAGCTTCTTCAACCCGGCGCTCGCGCCGCTGGCGCAGGAGCTCGAAGAGCGCGGGCTCGCCAGCATCAATGAAGGCGCGCTGTGTATGTACCCGCCTGGCTTCGTCAATCGCGAGGGCAACCCGATGGCGCTGATGCTGCGCAAGCAGGACGGCGGCTTCGGCTATGGCGCGACGGATGTCGCCGCGCTGCGGTACCGCGTGGAGAAGCTCGGCGGGACCCGACTTTTGTACGTCGTCGGCTCGCCGCAATCGCAGCACTTGGCGATGATCTTCAAGGCCGGCGAGCTCGCTGGCTACATGGGTGGCGCACGTGCCGAGCACGTGCAGTTCGGCTCGGTGCTCGGCGCCGACGGCAAGATGTTCAAGACCCGTGAAGGAGAGACGGTTCGCCTCTCTGCGTTGCTGGCCGAAGGTGAAGAACGGGCGAAGGCCACCGTGCTCGCCAAGGCCGCCGAGCGCGAGGAAGCACCCGCCGATGTGGACGGAGCTGCTCACTCGATCGCGATCGCAGCGATCAAGTACGCCGATCTCTCGAGTGATCGCATCAAAGACTACGTGTTCGATTGGGACCGTATGCTGGCAGCCACGGGCAACACAGGCCCCTACCTGCAATACGCCTACGCTCGAACCCAGTCGATCTTGCGCAAGGCCGACGCGCCGTTCGAGTCGGCCCCCATTCTGCTCAATGAGCCGGCCGAGCGCGCGCTCGCACTTACGTTGCTGGCCTTCTCTGAGGCCGTGATCGACGTGGAGGGCTCGCTCGAGCCGCACCGGCTTTGTACCTATCTTTACGAGCTTGCCTCGGTGACCAGCACCTTTCTCACCGCCTGCCCCGTGCTCAAGGCCGAGCCGGAAATTCGGGCGTCACGCTTGGCGCTCTGCAAGCTCTCAGGCCAGGTACTGCAACGCGGCCTCGAGCTGCTCGGCATCACCGCGATCGAGCGGATGTAGCGAGTCGGGCGACGCTGGGCAGCCTGTGGAAAACCCGTGGAGGGTTTTCCACAACTAGCCCCTTTGTGCGGCTTTTCGGCCCGAGCTATCGGTGGATAACTTGTGCTCGACCGGTGGCTAACGGGTGCCCAGGAAGGCCTCCAGCGCTGCCGCCAGGACCTCGCGAACGGGCGCGCCGTGCTCGGCTGCGAGTTTACGGCACTGATCGAATTCGGGCTTGGCGTGCGCCGGACCGAAGGGACCTTCCGCCACCTTCACCTCGACCGAGCCGAAGCGGGTCTCCACCGAAACCATGCGTCGCGGACGTTCAGCCCGACTGACCTCGGTCCTGCGCACGCCCAACGTCGTCGACTCGCGCAACAACGTGGAGGTGATCACCGCCTCGTGCTCGTGGTCGCAAAGCACGTGCAGGATCTGACCCGGCCGGCCTTTCTTCATCAGCGCCGACGTCAGCCAGGCATCGCGCGCGCCAGCCGCGAGCAGCGCCTCCACGACGAAGGCCGCAAGCTCTGGGGTCATATCGTCGATGTTGCTCGCCAACTCGATCAAGTTGCGGCGCACGAGCGGCGCCTCACCGAGCACGGCGCGCAGCAAATTGGGCCGGTCGGCGAGGTCACGATGACCCGCCCCCACCCCGATCTGCAGCGGCGAGATCGACGGCCAGGCTTCGAACGAGGTGGCGACCGTTGCAATGATGGCCGCGCCCGTGGGCGTCACCAACTCGAGCTCGAGATTGGCCGGCACGGTGGGAACGCCGCGCAAACAATGCAGCACCGCCGGCGGTGGATTCGGCAGCATACCGTGCGCCGCGCGGATGAAACCGCGGCCCATCGGCAGCGGCGAGCAGGTCACCGATTCAGCGCCGAGGTAGCAAAGCGCCGCTGCTGCACCGACGATATCGACGATCGCGTCGACGCCGCCGACCTCGTGAAAATGCACCTCGTCCAACGGAACGCGGTGCGCGTGCGACTCGGCCTCGGCCAAGCGGGCGAAGATGCGCAACGCGAGCGACTTGACGTCCTCGGCCAGCTTGCTGTTTTCGATCAGACCGCGAATGGTGCTGTAGTTGCGCGCGGGCTGCGCCTTCTCCTCGTGCACGTCGAACAGCGTGCCGGCGATCGCGTGCTTGAGCGCGTAGCCGATATGAAGGTGAAAGGCCTCAGCGCCGAGCACCTCCGCGGCCGCCTCTTGCACCACCGTCAGCGGCACACCGAGGTCGATCAACGAAGCGATGATCATGTCCCCGGCGAGGCCGGAGTTCGCGTCGAAGAAGAGCACCTTGCCCACCCCCGCGCCGCGCGGCAACGTCACGCGCTCGAGCGTCGACTCGTGCGCATACGAGTGACCGTGCTCGTGGGAGTGACCGTGCTCATGCGCATGGTCGTGGTCATGCGCATGGTCGTGGTCGTGCGCATGGTCATGCGTGTGACCGTGCTCATGGTCGTGCGCATGTGAGTGACCGTGCTCATGCGCGTGGTCGTGGTCGTGGTCGTGCGCATGGTCGTGGCCGTGCTCATGGGCGTGACCGTGCTCATGGGCGTGGTCGTGACCATGGTCGTGACCGTGCTCGTGACCATGCTCATGGGCGGGCTCGTGGTCGAGCGGGCCGTGCGGGGCGCTCGCGCTCGTCGCCTCCTCCACCGTTGGATTCGGGTGGGAAACAGGCAGCTCCCCGCGCGGAGCACGCGGTACCCAGCGCGGCTTCTTTTCGCGCGGGGCGTCACCGGGTCGGTCAAAACGAGGGCGCTCGAAACGAGGTTGCTCGCCGCGCGGGCCGTCGTAGCGCGGCCGCTCGGCCGAACGATCGCCCTGCGCAGGCGGACGATCTCCCCAGTTGCTACCGCTGCGCGCCGGAGGACGATCTCCCCAGTTGCCACCGCTACGCTGCGGCGGTCCACGCCGATCACCGCCAGCGTCGCGCGGCGGCGGGCGGTCTCCCCAGTTGCCGCTGCGTGCGGGCGGTCCACGCCGATCACCACCAGCGTCGCGCGCCGGCGGGCGGTCTCCCCAGTTGCCGCCGCTGCGCGCAGGCGGCCCTCTGCGGTCTCCGGACGGTGGCCCGCGACGGGGCTCCGGCGACGGACGGGGCTCGGGCTCTGCGGGCCGCGGACGTCGCTTGATCATTACGTCGGCGGGCGGCAACTCGTGCTTCTTTTTCATGCTGGGGATCCCTCGGGCCTATTGTCGCGAGCGCGGCTCTGAGCCAGCGCGGTTGCCATCCGAAACACGGCCATCGCCGCACCAAACCCGTTATCGATGTTGACCACGGTCACGCCGCTGCCACAGCTGGTCAACATCGCCATCATCGGTGTAAGCCCGCCCAACGCAGAGCCGTAGCCCACCGAGGTTGGAACGGCGACCACCGGCGTGGCCACCAACCCCGCGACCACGCTCGGCAGCGCGCCCTCCATCCCGGCGATCACAATCAGAGCGTCTTGCTGCCTCAGCGTCTCCAAGCGCGAGAGCAATCGGTGCAGACCAGCGACCCCAACGTCCACCACGCGCTCGGCGCGGATTCCTACCGCGAGCAACGTCTCGTTCGCTTCTTCGGCCACCGGAAGATCGGTCGTGCCCGCCGTCATGATCGCAACGCGAAAGTCCCGCGCCGGCGGCGGCTCGATCTCGATGCGCGCAGTGCGTGCGAGCGGATGCAGCTGGGCGCTCGGAAACGCCTGCGCGATCGCCGCGAGCGCGGCCGGGCTGGTCCGCGTCACGAGCACGTTCTGTTGCCGATCGAGCAGCGTCTGCGCGATGGCGAGGATCTGCGCCTCGCTCTTGCCCTCGCCGAAGATCACCTCGGGCACGCCCTGCCGCAGCTGCCGATGCACATCGACGACTGCGCCCTCGAGCTCGACGAGCGGGGAAATCGCGAGCTTGGAGAGAGCATCGCTTACATTGATTGCGCCGTTGGCAAGACCCTCGAGAATCGCCCGAACGTTCATCGCTCGTGCTTCTACACCGTCCGCGATCGTGCAGGCGAGCGAGTTCGCCCCTTTTCTTCCGCGGCGAGGGGTACCACAATCGACCTCGTGACTCGCTCGGCCTACGGCAAGCTGACCATATGCTCCCTCGCCTTCACGCTCGCCGTGATCCTTTGGGGCGCCTTCGTTCGCGTTACCGGCTCGGGAGCTGGCTGCGGTTCGCATTGGCCTACCTGCAACGGCGAGGTCGTTCCGCGTAGTTCGTCAACCGCCACGCTGATCGAGTTCACTCACCGCATCACGAGTTCGCTGGCGCTGATCTTCGTCGTGGTGGTCTTGGTGTACGCCCTTCGCCTCTTGCCCAAGGCCCATCCCGGCCGAGCGGCGGCGGCGTGGTCGCTGTTCTTCATGCTAACCGAGGCAGCGGTTGGAGCAGGGCTCGTACTCTTTGAGAAGGTCGCGCAGGACACGTCGATCGCGCGCGGCTACTGGATGAGCGCCCACCTCGCGAACACCTTCCTCCTGATCGCCAGCATGACTGCAACCACGGTGTTCGCCTACCTCGACCCGCGGCCTGAAGGCTCGGTGACTCGGCACAAAGCGCTCTTCTATGCGGGCGGCGTCGCGTTCTTCATCACGGGCATTTCAGGCGCCATTGCCGCGCTGGGAGACACGCTGTTCCCCTCGGCCACGTTCCTCGAGGGAGCCCGGCTCGATCTGGCGCCCAGCGCCCATCTCTTTCTGAGGCTGCGTGCCATTCACCCGTTCACCGCGGTCGGTAGCGCCTTACTGCTGCTGTTCATCGCTGGGCAGGTGATGCGGGAGGGCAATCAGGCTGCCGCTACCGCGGGCAAGGCGCTCGGCATGCTGGTGCTGCTGCAGGTCCTGGTCGGGCTGGTGAACCTGCTGCTCGCGGCGCCCGCCGCCATGCAGTTGCTGCACCTCTTGGTCGGGGATGGCGCTTGGATCAGCTTCGTGGTGATGGTGGTCGCAACGGCGTGGGGGCCTTTGCCCACGGCCCATTCAACGTTGCCCAAAGCCTCCCCCGCCCATAGCTGAGCTACAGCAACGAGACGATGTGCTCCTTGATCGACTTGCGGGCCGTTTCATCGGGAGCAAGGCGCATGGCGCGCTCCCACGCCTCCAACGCTTTGTTCCGAAAGCCAGCTTGTTGATAGAGAATCGCCAGGTTCTTCGCGCTGCCGAAGTGCTTCGGCTGGATCTGAACGGCGTGCTCGAGCTGCTCGATCGCGTCGTAAACCTGGCCACGTTTTCCGAGCAAAAGACCAAGCTGGTAACGCAACCGATAGGCCAGCGGATCAATGCTCACGCCGCGCTGAAGTAAGTCGGTGGCTCGTTCGAGCTCACCTGCTCGGTAGGCATCGATCCCCTCTTGCAGGTAGCGCGCGGCGTCGTCGTTCGTTTGTTTTGGATCCACCTGCGAACGCGGAGCGCTCAAGCAACGTTCCACCGTCTCGATCAGCTCGGGGATCTTGAACGGCTTCTCGAGATACGCGTCCACGCCGTAGCTCACCTTCGCGTCCTCAGCGAAGCGCCAGCCGCGATACACCGCGGAGATCATCACGATCGGGATATGGCCGTAGCGGCTCGAGTTGCGGATGCGGCGCGCGATATCGAAGCCGTGCACCTCCGGCAGCATGGCGTCGAGCACCACCAGATCGGGGTTCTCGAGCTTGACCATCTGCAACGCCAAGGTGCCGCGGTCTGCCTCGACCAACTCGTAGCCGCGCGCTTCGAAGATCTTGCGCACCATCAAGCGGATCTCACGCTCGTCGTCGACGACCAGGAGCTTCTTGCGATTGTCCGCAGCGACCTTTGGCGTGGGAGCTCTGGGCAGCTCGGCGACGATGCTGAGCTCAGCGGCGACGTCTCCGAAGTCCGCCTCGTTGACCTCCTCGGTCACGACGCGCTCGAGCTTCGAATCGACGATGACGGGACGAACCGCCTCCATCGTCGAGGTCGAGGGGCGAAAGCGCGATTCGGTGTTGCTCGGTGTATCGCGGAAGAACTGTGCGCGCGGAGGATTGTTCGAAGGGCCGGTCGCGGCCGCAGGAACGACGGGCGTCGTCGGCTCATGCCGCGGTAGCGGCGGGGGCGGCTTCGGCGCGGCGGGCTTTACCGGAGCTTGCGTTGCGGCTGGAGCTTGCGTTGCGGCTGGAGCTTGCGCCCCCTGCGACGTGCGCGGTGGTGCTAGCGCGGGCATCGCGCTCTTCGCGCGGGTGGGCATCACCGCCAGCGGCTCTGGCTCCGGCGGCGGCGCAACCGCGGCTGGGTCTAGCCCGGCCTTGCGGATCACCTCGGGCGGACACGCAGGACCAACGTAATGCGAGGCCCCGCGATCACGCGCGTCATAGGCGTCGCGGATCGCGCGCAAGAGCATCGTCTCGAGCGCGATGTAAGCGAACACCCGCTTACCGGTAACGAACTCGAGCTCCTCGAGCGACTTGCGCTCTTCCGGATTGGCCATCGCCACGAAGATGCGATCCGGCCGCTCGAGCACCGGCAACAGCTTGTGCACCAACGCGATCTCGCGCGGGATCGCCGCAAGGTCCGTGAGCTGAATGCAGATCTGCGTCAGGTCCAACCCAGGAACACCGCGTTGCGTACTCAACGCTTTGAGCGCATCCACCTCCGACACGAGGCCCTGATCGATGAGCTGCGAAGCCAGCGGCCCAGAACCCGGTTGTTGAGACGCAAGGACGCGCTCGAGATCGCTCGCTTGGATCGACCGCTGCTCGAGAAGGATCCGCCCTAGCGCCTTCTTCTCACTCATCCCAACCTCACTGAATAGCACGAGAGCAGACCGATGGAGCGTCGCCATCGCAGTTCCCAGCGCAGCGAGTAAAGAGCTCCCTTAGGCTCCACTCTGCTCCGCAGTGCCACTCTGACTCCAACGCTGCTCGAAGGCCTCCCAGGCCCCCCCGCGAATCGCCTCGCGAGCCTCGCGAACCAGCTGCCCGTAGAGGTGCAGATTGTGGGCCGAGAAGAGCCTGAGCACGAGGATTTCTCCGGCCAGGAAGAGATGCCGCAAGTAGCCGCGGGAGTAGCCACCCTTGCAGCAAGGGCACTCACATTCCGGATCGAGGACGCTCTTGTCCTCCTTGTAGCGGGCTTGTTTGATCACCACCCTGCCGGTCCGCGTGAGCGCCTGACCGTTGCGAGCGTTGCGTGTGGGCAATACGCAATCGAACATGTCCACCCCCGAGCGGATCCCGATCACGAGATCGCGCGGAGTGCCGACGCCCATCAGGTAACGCGGCCGAGCAGGATCGAGGTGCGGTGCGACCTGCGGCAACGTCTCGTGCATCTCAGCCACCGGCTCACCGACGCTGAAGCCGCCGAGCGCGAGCCCATCGAATGGCAACGCACCGAGCTCGTCGGCGTGAGCCCGCCGCAGGTCCACATGCGAGCCGCCTTGCACAATCCCAAACACGGCCTGGTCTACCCGGCGGGCGGCCAAACAACGGCGCGCCCACCGACTCGTGATCGCGCACGCCTTCTCGACCTCCTCACGCGGCGCTTTTCCGGGCGGACAGACGTCCAACTGCATCGCGATGTCCGCGCCGATCAGGCCCTGCACACGCATCGCCTCTTCGGGCGAGAGATGGTGCTTCGAGCCATCGAGGTGGGACTGAAAGGTGAAGCCGTCTTCGGAGAACTTGCGTCGCTCGGCCAACGAAAACGCCTGATAACCGCCGGAGTCGGTCAACATCGAATGAGGCCACTTGGCGAACGAGTGCAGCCCGCCGAAGCCAGCGATGGTCTCCGCTCCAGGGCGCAACCATAGGTGGTACGTGTTGCCGAGCACGATGCGCGCGCCGGTATCGGCCACCTCATTCGGCGTTAGCGTCTTGACCGACCCTTGCGTGCCCACCGGCATGAAGGTCGGCGTCTCCACCAAACCATGGGGGGTTTGCAGCTCACCCGTTCGGGCCAGACCGCAGCTGCTGGTTACCCGAAATGAAAATCCTGGAGTCGGCATGTTCATGACGAGGGCGCTCTATCACGACTCGAAAGCGCCGCGTCGAATCGTGTTGGGCGAAAGAAACATCGCATCGCCGTACGAGAAGAAGCGATAACGCTCGCGCACTGCCGTTCGGTAGGCCTCGAGCACGCGCTCGTATCCGGCCGCTGCGCACACGAGCGCAAGCAACGTGGACTTCGGCAGGTGGAAGTTGGTGAGCAGCGCATCGACCACGCCGAAGGTGTAACCCGGTTGGATCAAGAGCCGCGTTTCGCCAGGCCCCGCCTTCACGGTACCGTCATCCAACTTGGCGCTCTCGAGCACGCGCACCGTGGTGGTACCGACAGCAACGATGGGCCGGCCCTCGTGTCGCGCCCGGGCCACCGCCTCGGCGGCTGCGCTCGAGACCTCGTACTCCTCGCGATGCATGGGGTGGTCATCGAGATCAGCGACCTTCACCGGCGCGAAGGTCCCGAGCGAGACATGCAGCGTCACGTGAGCGACCTCCACCTTGCGCGCTGCGAACAGCTCGAAGCTCCGCTCCGTCAGATGCAGACCTGCCGTTGGTGCGGCCACCGCTCCCGGTTTTGCGGCGTAGACGGTCTGGTATCGGGTCGCATCCACCTCGCTAGCAGCCCGCTTCATGTACGGCGGGAGCGGTAGATGGCCCGCGCGGTCGAGCGCCTCGATCAGCCCGCTATCGCAGCTCAGCTCGACCTCAGCGAGTCCGCCCTCATCACGCAGGGCTACCACCTCCGCCGTGAGGCCTGGGCTTCCGTCAACGACGAGCCGCGCCCCCAAGCGCACCGGCTTGGAAGAACCCAGCATCACCCGCCAGCGAGCCGACGTCTCACCGGCGCGGACCCGCTCGACCAAGAAGATCTCAACCTGACCGCCGGTTGGCTTGCGCCCAAAAAGCCGCGCCGGAATCACCCGCGTGTCGTTGAGCACCACCAGCGCGCGCTCCGGGACGAGCTCAGCAAACTCGGCCACCAGCCGGTGCTCGAGCCCACCGTCGGAGCGCAACACCAGCATCCGCCCACCGTCGCGGGACTCGGGAGGATGCAGAGCGATGAGCTCCTCATCGAGCTCGTAGTCGAAGTCGGAGATGAGCACGCTAGGAGGCGGGGTACGAGATGCCGAGCCGCGTCATCTTGCGCCACAACGTGGTAACGCTGATCCCTAGGATCTCAGCCGCGCGATCGCGAGAGCCGTCGTTCTCACGCAACGCGGTTTCAATCGCTTGACGCTCTGCCGAATCCACCACGTCGGCGAGGGACTTGCCCATCGTTCCGGTGTGGACCTGCAGCGGGCCGCTGCTCGGAAGCACGTCATCCACGCTGATGAGGCCGCCGCCCGAGAGCGCCACGGCCTGCTCCACGATGTTCTCCAGCTCGCGCACGTTGCCCGGAAAATCGTAGGCCGTGAGCGCCTCGATCACGCCCTCGCCGGCGCGCGCCTTGAGCTGCATCTTGCGGTTGTACTTTTCGAGGAAATGGCCGAACAAAAGCGCCACGTCTTCACGGCGCTCGCGCAGCGGCGGCAGGACGAAGCGCGCGACGTTGAGCCGGTAGTAAAGGTCCTGGCGAAACCGCTTCTCATTCACCGCGGTCATCAAGTCCTGATTGGTCGCTGCGATGATGCGCACGTCGATGCGGATCGGCTTGTTTTCACCGACGCGGCGCACCTCATTCTCCTGGATGGCGCGCAGCAACTTGGCCTGAAAGGCGAGCGGCGTTTCGGTGATCTCGTCGAAGAAGAAGGTCCCCCCGTCGGCCTCTTCAAACAGCCCCTTGCGTGCGCTGATGGCACCGGTGAAGGAGCCGCGCGCGTGCCCGAACAGCTCGCTCTCGAGCAACGTTTCACTGATCGCTGCGCAGTTGACGGGCACGTAGGGAGCGTCCGCCCTGCGGCTGTTGGCGTGAATCGCCTTCGCCACGAGCTCTTTGCCGGTGCCGCTCTCCCCTTGGATCAACACGGTCGCATCGGTGGGGGCGACCTTGACGATGCGCCCCAACACGTCGCGTACAGCTTGCGAGCGGCCAACGATGTTCTCGAACTTGTAGCGCTCCTTGAACTCGTGCGTCAGCAGTTGCACGTGGCCGGAGAGCCGACGCTTCTCGATCGCCCGCTGCACCTTCACCAAGAGTTCTTCCTCGGTGAAGGGCTTCTGGATGTAGTCGAACGCACCGAGACGCATGGCCTCGACCGCGCTCTCGATCGTCCCGTAGGCGGTCATCACGATCACCTCGGCGTTGGCCTCGGCCTCTTTGACCGCCCGCAACACACCGATGCCGTCTTGCGAACCCATACGCAAATCCGTCAGCACGACGTCGAACGCGCCTTTGGCGCCGAGCTCCGCACCCTGCACGCCGTCGGCCGCTTCTTCGACCTCGAAGCCCGCCCCGCGCAGCATGAGCGCGAGCGTCGTGCGCATGTTGCGTTGATCGTCGACTACGAGCACCTTGGCCACGGTTAGGCCCTCACCAGCATCAAGTTGTTCAAGCTATTTCCCCCCCGCCCTGAGCCTCACCTACCCGCCCGCGCTTAGACCAGCTGCTGAGCGAGGTAGTGTTTTTCACCGAGCGTCGCGATCAACCCGATTTGTGTCTCGAGCCAATCAACGTGCGCTTCTTCTGCGGCGAGGATCTGCGCCAGCAAGTCCTCGCTCGTGCGATCCGAGTGATCCTTGCAGACCTGAATGCCGTCACGCAGCCGCTTCAGCGCCACGTGCTCCAACGCGAGATCACTCTTGAACTGCTCCGGCACCGTTTCGCCGATGTGGAGCTTGTCGAGGCGCTGCAAGTTCGGCAGGCCCTCGAGAAAGAGAATGCGGGTGATGAGCTGATCGGCGTGCCGCATCTCGTCAATGGACTCAGCACGGATCTTCTTCGCCAAATTTAAGAAGCCCCAGTTGTCGCACATACGCGAGTGCAAGAAGTACTGGTTGATAGCGACGAGCTCTCCCGCGAGAACCTCGTTCAAAACCTCGATGACCTCTTTATGACCTTTCACGGACTTCCTTTCGACAGACGAACAGTTCAAGCATCGGCGGAGCGCTTTTGCACAAGCCCCGACCGCCTTTCGCCGCAGACCTGTTAGGGCCGGCCAGAGTGATCGAAAAGAGCGGTCGCGGTCAAGCACCGCCGCGCCTTCAGCGACGCAGCGTGCGAATAAGTGGTCCGCTTAGTCTCAGCGGAGCATCGAGGCTGCGGATTCCGCAGCTTGCGTCACGTTAGGCCGCGAGGATGGGCAGGCGACGGGGCGCCGCGCCTGCAAGCTCATCAGCGGCGCTCTCCTGCTCGGGGCAGCCCTGATCAGGACAGGCGTGCGTCATCGCCAGCTGGCGAGCTTCCGCAAGCATCTCCTCAATCTCGGGGCGGCAGGAGCCACAGCGCGTGCCGGCTCGGGTGCAAGCACTCACCGCTTCCGTTGTTTGGGCCCCTGCAGCAATGGCCTCGCGAATCGTTCTGTCGGTCACGCCGATGCAACAACACACGAACATCAGGTTGTTGAATATAGCTTTCAAATTCGATCCGATCAAGCGAACAAAAAAAGGGGGCGATTGCCCCCTTTTTCGAGCTTTCAGCTGGTTCAGCCCATGCCGAGGCCGCCGTCGACGTCGATGGTGCGACCGTTGAAGTAGTCGCACTCGATGATGAAACGCACCGCGAGCCAGATGTCTTCGGGCACGCCGATGCGGCCGACGGGAATGTTCGCCACCAGGGCGTCGCGTGCCTTCTGGTTCATCCCTTGGGTCATCGGCGTCTCGATCATGCCCGGCGCGATCGCGCCGACACGGATGCCGTACTTCGCGAACTCCAAGGACCAGGTGCGGGTGTTGGCAGCCAACGCCGACTTTGCGGCGGTGTAGTTGGACTGGCCGCGGTTGCCGTGACGAGCGATCGAGCTCATGTTCACGACCACACCCTTCTCACCGTTCTCCACCATCGACGCGACCACGTCGCGCACCATCAAGGTCGCGCCGGTGAGGTTGACGTCGATCACGGCTTTCCATTGGTCGAGCGAGAGCTTGGTGACCTTGCCGGTCTCACGGTCGACTCGAACCAGCAGGCCATCGCGCAGGATGCCAGCGTTGTTGATCAGGCCGTTCAACCCACCCATGCTCTGGCGCGCGCTCTCCACAAACGCGCCGATATCGGCTTCGCTCCCAACGTCGAGCCGCCGCGTGAAGACCTTGCCCGGCAGCGAGCTGCACTCCTCTACGAGCTTGGCCAGGCCCTCTTCGTTCACGTCACCAGCAGCGACGGAGCCGCCGGCCTCGACGATGCGCCGAGCGAAATGAAAGCCCAAACCTTGGGCTGCCCCAGTGACGATAATCTTCGATTGTTCGAGTCGCATGAAGTTCTCCTCGCGAGACTCGGTCTTTGGGGCAAAGCGCGGCGCGCGGCAATCCCGGATATGCGGCTAGCGGTGGTTGCGCAGCCGCTCCGCGAGCGTTGCCATCGCCTGTGCGTGCAGCCGACTGGCCCAACTCTTCGACACACCGAGGCTCTCGGCGATCTCGTCGAAGCGCTCTCCGCCAAAGTAGTGCCGTTCGACGATGGCGCGCTGCCGCGGCGGCAATAGGCCCACGGCCAGCTTGGCGTCCCGCGAGAAAGCGGCCTTCGCCAGCTCTTCCTCGGGCGTTGTCGCGAGCCCGTCCCAGCGCTCGCAACCATCGGTCGCGCCCTCGATCGCAGAGCCTGCTGGCTCGAGACCCTTCGGTTTGGCGGTGAAGGCGAGCGCCATGGCGGCGGCCTCGGCCATCAGCTGTCTGCGCAGGTTGCTCGCGTGGGTCGACTCCGGCTGCGCGCTATCCACCGGCTCGTTCGCCATCGCCTCGCGAACGCGTTCGGCCACCCGCAGCGCGTGAGCGCGACGAGCTGCCCGGTTATCGCCGAGCTTGCGCACGGCGTTGAACATGGCCCAGCGGATCTTACGTCGGGCGAAATGCGCAAACGAGCCGCGCGAAGGGTCAAAACTGCGAGCTGCATCGAGCAGCGCGAGCTGGCCCGCGCTGACGAGCTCGTCTCGGTCCACCGTGATTCCGACTTGGAGCTGAACGCCCCGCGCGATAGCGCCGATATGAGGCAGGCCTTCCTCGACCAGCGCCCGCACCTCGCGTTCATCACGCGCAGGCGCTAGCGCGCTCTGAAAGAACGGCGGCTCATCCTCTGGAGAGTCGAGCTCCGTCGCGAGATCGGAGAGCTCCACCGCTTCGTCCCCGCCCATCAGGAGATCTTTTGAAGAACCGGGCGGAAGCGCAAGATCTCACCGCTCTCGTCGACCGAACGCGGGGTCGCGGCGCGCACCAACTCGGCACGACGAGCCTCGAGCACGCCGCGCAGCAGCGACTCGCGCATGACCTCGAGGTCTTCATCCGAGAGCGAGGCCGCAAATTGCGACACCACGATCTCCACCTCACGCGCGACGAACGCGCGCTCTTCGTCGCTCAGCAGGAGCTCCTCCTCTAGCCAAACCGCTTCGCTCGTACTTCGCGACATCCCGCTAGGATAACGCGGCCCGCGCGGGTCACGCCAGCGCGGCGGCCAACGCCGATTCGACGTTGGGGTGCGAGAAGCTGAAACCCGTCGCGAGCAAGCGCTTGGGCACCGCGCGCTGACTGGCCAACACAGTCTCTCGGCCCATCTCCCCGAACGCAGCCATGATCGCGAGCCGCGGAACCGGCATGAACGCCGGCCGGCCCAGTGCTTTGCCCAACGCTTTGGTGAAGTCCTTGTTGGTGACGGCGTTGTCCGTACAGACGTTGACCGGCCCTTCCAGCTCGGGCGTTGCGAGCGCGTGCATGAACGCTCGCTGCGCGTCGAGCAGCGAAAGAAAGCTCATCCACTGGTCCCCGCCGCCGATCGGCCCGCCCATACCCATACGAAAGACCGGGAGCATTTTGGCCAGTGCGCCGCCACTTCGGTCCAACACCACCCCGAGCCGCATCGCGACCGTGCGCACGCCTGCGCTGCGGGCCGGGCTAGCTGCGTCTTCCCACTCCTGGACCACCTCCGCGAGAAAGCCCTCACCGCGCGGGCCGGACTCATCGACCGGCTGGCTTGCCTCAACACCGTAGTAGCCCACGCCGGAGGCCGAGATGAACGCGCGTGCGCCGCGCTCCGCCGCAAGCGTTGCCAGCGCCCGCGTCGACTTGACGCGGCTATCCGCGATGCGCTTTTTGACGGCCTCCGACCAACGACCAGCGCCGACCGGTTCACCGGCGAGATGCACCACCGCCGCCAGCTCGACCCCCTCGGGCAATACCGGCGGTCGCTCGGAAACCGGGTCCCACAAGAGATCACTTTCGCCCTTGGGATCCCGCCGAACCAGCGACAAAACGCTGTAGCCCGACTGCTCCATTCGCTCGGCGAGGGGCCCGCCGATCATTCCGCTGCGACCCGACAGAAGGATGGTTTTGTTCATGAAAGGGGCAAGATGAGGATCTCGCGTCCGGGGCTGAGGTCTAAATGTTTTACCACGTCTTCGGAGATGGCCGGAGGGCCGCTCACCACGCCGCGGGCACCGCGCTGCGAGGGCGCGCGCAACACGGCATCGCCGGGTACGGCGCGGAAAAACGGCGGTACTTCGAACTCCACCGCCACGAGCGACCGACGCCGAAAGCTGCTGCCTTCCTCTTCTGCGCCCTCCACCTTGGGCGGGAGGACGGTCCAGTCTTTGGTGCGCACCGTGTCGCGAATCGGGCCGATCTCGTCGACGGTGGCGGCGAAGTGCGGCCCGCCGTCAAACGGGTCTACCCGGTGTGCGTAGCGAAAGCCGATGCGGCGCAACAGCTTCTCCACGCCCTTCGTTTGCGCGCCGACTTTGCCGATCACGTCCTGTGCGTCTTTGGGCAAAAGCGTCGCGCAGATGGCGCCCTCGGGGAACAGGCCCTTGATGAACTCCTTGTTCTTCTTCGAGAGAACGTCGGCCTCGGCGTAGCTCATGGTGGTGAACTTTCGGCCGACGGCTTCCCACAAATGGCTGGTCCCGTCGGCCTCGAGCGGAGGCAAGAGCTCTGCGACGATCTCGTTCTTGAAGCTCGACGGATGCGCCGCGATGTAGAGGAAGCGCACGTACGAAATCATCGTCCCCAAGCGCTCGGAACTGGTGCGATACGAAGGGTCCATCACCAGGCCGCCGATCTCGGTCGGGCCGTCATACGAGTAGCCAATCTTCAGATTGGTATGATGAAAGTGCCGGTCGATCGTCGCTGAGTAACGCTCTTCCTCGATCACGTCGAAGTAGATGTACGGCGCTCCGCGGCGGCCGAGTTGAGCGAGCACCATCGACGTGCCGATGATTTGGTCTTTCTCCAAATCCATCAGCACGAACACGAACTCGCGCTCCGCCTTCGAGGTGATTACCTCAGCGAAGCTGCGATAACTGTGCTCGACGATCTCCTCGATGCGGCCGCGGTCATTGGGCAGGTTGACCGAGTTCAAGTGTCGCGCCACTCGGTGGAGCTGATCCTCGTCGCCCGGGAGAAGGGCTCTGATCTCAAAGCGCGCCATGGCGGGGTTGTCCTACCCCTGGGGAGGGCAAACTGCAACTGCGCGGGCTTTTGACGCGATCTCTGACCGCTACAACTTTTTCTGAAGGATTGGAGCGCCCGCGACAAACCCCAAGAGACGCGCAACTTTTCCAACCTTTGACTTGAGGTGATGTTCCGATGAATTCCTCACGCCTGCTGCTCTCCTTCGCTCTTTCGGCATGCTCGCTTCTCAGCACGGGTTGCGAGGTAGGGCTGCTCGCAGCGGCGCTCGCGGGTGGGGATTCGGAGGACATCGACTACGGCGGGGACCAGCTGCAACTGGAGACCAGCAACGCTCGACTGCGCGGCAGCCTCGGTGAGGTGGTGGATTTCAACGAGGAGACCACCATGAACGACGCCTACGTCGCGTACGACTGGGCCAACCTATCGCTGTGGGTCGAGGACGGAGATTCGAGCGTGATGGTCTCGCTCAACGCCTACGGTGACGCGACCACGCGCATGTTTACGGTGGGCGAGGAGATTGAGCTCGGCGATGAGATCGACGTGATCGGTTGTTCGGGCTCGGACTACGCCTTCGAGGCCATGGCCGAAGAGGGCACCGTCGTAGTCGAGGACTCGCCTGAACCGGGCATGGTGCACCTTCGCTTCACCCTTCAGTTCAGCGATGGCGCCGAGATTCGTGGCGAAGCGGACGTCGCTACCCCGCAATAGTCGGGGCAAAACTCAAGGGCAGCAGGCGCTCGACCAACCGACGCCGATGTCGCGCTTCTTGCAGCCCGCCGCCGCGATCAGCGGCTCGCGCGCTTGAAAGGTACCGCCTTTCCACTGATAGGCGGTCGATTTGCCGGGGAAGTTCTTCTCGCAGTCCTTGTCGAACGAGGGGCTCCGCATACGCATGGGGACCTCCTTCGTGGGGTCGACTGGAGCGGCGCTGGCTTGTGAAGCCGACGCAGCGGGCAAGCTCCCGCTGGCGACCGTGCCCGTCGCCGTCATGCTCGCGGGCAGCACGCCTCCCGGGCGACAAGCACCACCGGCGAACGCGTAACCCGGCTCACACAGCGGATCTCCGGCCTTGCGCACACAGCGCCCTGACTCGTACGCCGCGTCCTTCGGGCAGACCGGCGTCGCTGGATCTTTGGCGCAGCGAAAGCCGAGCGCGCCGCTTTGCTCATCGACGCGGTAGCGATTACGCAAGTCGTTGCGCATCCACTTAGCGAAGCGGCGCGACCAACTGCCACCGCGGTAGACCTTGAACAAGCCGGTCTCGGCCTCGGCTGGATACGGGCCATAGAAGGAGTCGGTCCACTCCCAAACATTGCCGGTCATGTCGTAAAGACCGAAGGCGCCGGGCGCATAGCTCGCCACTTCGCACGAGCCGCCCTCGTGCATGTAACAGCCGTTCTCGCGTGAAGGCTCGTCGCTCCCCCACGAATAGAGCCGCTGTTCGGAGCCACCGCGCGCTGCGTACTCCCACTCGACCTCGCGCGGGAGACGTTTGCCCAGCCGCTTGCAGTGCGCCACGGCGTCGTTCCAATCGATGCAGTTCACCGGGTGCTTCTGCCGATCGGGGAAGAGCGTGTTGCAGAACGGGTTGTCTTTGCGCATCGGCTGACAAAGCCCAGCGCTCACGCACTCCTCGTACGCTGCGACCGTGACCTCGTGCTTGTCCAAGTAGATACGGCCAACCACGCCCTCGTGCCGCGGCGTGTTCTCGCTCCCCTCACCTCCCATCAAGAAGTAGCCCTCGGGGATCAGCACCATCCCATCGGGAACCGGCTCGGAGGCCGAAGGTGTGGTGGGCACGGCCGGTGCGGATGAGGCGCTCGTCGCCGCCGAGCTCGCGGTTTCCGAGGTCGTCAGCGCCGGCGTCGAAGCGGCGGGCGCCGCTGAGCCAGAACTAGCCGCACCTTCGCTACAAGCCGCGAGGCAAAGACAGGCAAACGCTCCCCGCAGCAAGAGCACAGTGATTCGCGGATGGGCGGAGAGCGGAGAGAGAAGGTCCTCGAGCACGAGCCATTGTCTCGCCGCAGGCACGAAACAGCCAACAACTCGACGGGAAGCGCGCGCCCACGCTCAGTTGCAAAGACCGTCGCAACAAGGACCATCGGGGTTCGCGTCGCATGGGCTCCAATCAACGGTGTCCCCGATCACCAAGGACATTTCGCCGGTGTGGAGCGGTTCACCGCCCATCGTGCTCGCTTCGACCTTCACCAAGATCGGCGTGCCCTTCGGCAGCGCGCCGGTCTCGGTGTCCCATTGCGTCCCGGGCATACCAATCTGGAGCCCAGCCGCCTGCGGCCAGCCCTCCGCCTCAACCAAGTTCGCCACCGTTTGGTCGAGGTAGGTGCCGTCGATCGGTTGCTGCGTGCTCGGGTCCAGCACCTGAATCTCGAGCTGCACCGAGTTGCCACAGTCTGCGCAGCCCAGCGCGAAGAACAGGTGATAGCCGCCTTGTGGGCCAGCCATCATTTCGATCGTGCCGTCCTCGGGCACGCGCTCGAAGCAAAGCTCACCGGTGCCTAGCTCGAAGTCTTGCGGAGCCGAGGGCGCCTCGCAATCAACCACTGGCGCAGAACCACCCGCACCACCGGATCCAGCATCTGCAACCTCACTGGAGCAAGCGGCAAAGGCGGCAAAGGCAGCGACGAGCAACAACGACTGAAACGAAGCCCTGAGCATGCGCGCGAATGAGCATTCGCCGTGCCAGTCACCAAGGCTCCAACTCTGGCGCAAAACAGCGCCCTTGAGGCGAACGCCTGTGCAGACCTGTGCCACCACGCGTGCCAACGCAAAGCCGCCGCTCAATGGGAACGCCAATTCGTGTACCACGGGGCATGGCCAGCTCGCCGTCGCCGATCACCACCTGTGGGTCTCTCTCGCTGCACCCGGTGACCTTTGGTCGGCAGATGCATCAAGCGGCGTACGACGCACTTGGTCTGCCGTGGCTTTACGTTCCCTTTGCCTGCGAGAGCGCTGGGCTGAAGGCGGCGCTCGAGGGGATGCGCGCGCTCTCGATTCGCGGCTTCGGTATCTCGATGCCCTTCAAGATCGAGATCCTACCGCTGCTCGACGAAATTGCGCCGCTGGCTCGTACGATCGGAGCGGTCAACACGGTGGTCAACGACGGTGGCCGCTTGTGCGGTCACAACACCGACGCCGAGGGAGCCGTGCAAGCGCTGGAGGAAGCGGTTGGCTCCCTGCAAGGCGCACGCGTAATGGTGATTGGCGCGGGTGGCGCTGCGCGCGCAGTCGCGTTTGGTGTCCACGCCGCCGGAGCCAAGCTCCTGCTTTGCAATCGCACGCGCGACAAGGCTGAGGCGCTGGCCGCCGAGCTCAAAGGCGCCGAGGTGGTGGCGTATGAAGAGGCTTTGCGCAAACCGCCCGCCGATATTGTCGTGCAAGCCACCAGCGCTGGGATGGCTGGCGCAGCGAGCCTGCCGTTTGAACCAGCGGCCTTCAACGAACGCAGCGTGGTGATGGATATCGTCTACAAGCCGCTGCGCACCGAGCTCATCGACCAGGCCCAAGCCGCTGGAGCAAAGACCGTACACGGCGCACGAATGCTGCTGTTTCAGGCCGCTCGGCAGTTCGAGCTATATACAGGTAAAACGGCCCCGCTTGGGGTGATGGATGAGGTGATACGAGGGGTGGCCGCAGGGTGAAAGCTGGCCCGACCTAACCCGCCGGGGCTGCGCTAGCTCCCCATCGTTGCGTCGCTGCGGCCCGACCTAACCCCCCGGGGCTGCGCTAGCTCCCCATCGTTGCGTCGCTGCGGCCCGACCTAACCCGCCGGGGCTGCGCTAGCTCCCCATCGTTGCGTCGCTGCGGCCCGACCTAACCCCCCGGGGCTGCGCTAGCTCCCCATCGCTACGTCGCTGCGGCCCGACCTAACCCGCCGGGGCTGCGCTAGCTCCCCATCGCTACGTCGCTGCGGCCCGACCTAACCCGCCGGGGCTGCGCTAGCTCCCCATCGTTGCGTCGCTGCGGCCCGACCTAACCCGTCGGGGCTGCCGGAGCTCCCCATCGTTGCGTCGCTGCGGCCCGACCTAAGCCCCCGGGGCTGCCGGAGCTCCCCATCGCTACGTCGCTGTTGGAAGGCGCTTTGGGCGAAACGAAGGGCCGGCTATCCGGTGGACGGTCGCTATGGCGGCGTAACCAGGCCGGGTTGGCGCAGCTCCCCCGCCTTACGTCGCAATGAGGGCGACAACCGACTTGGTGGACAACCTGGGCTGTGGCGCTCGGGGCTCACGGTGCCTTCCACGGTAGACCGCCCGCTGGGGAGACCGCTGCGGGGATGGTGCTTCGATTTGGACGTTTTGTGGAGTTCGGGCGTCCATCCCCAGGCGATCGATGGCGTTTTTCAACAAACCGTCCAGTTCGACCGCCCATCCCCGGTGGTCCACCGCTCCTTGGGCCAGCTTCCCAGAATCGTGCCCTGCCCGATTCTGGGAGACCGATCCTGGGAGAGTCCATCCTAGAACGACTCATCCTCCAAACTCATTAGCTCCAGCCCGCCTTCTTCAATCAGCCGTCGCGTCAGCGAGAGGCCCGGCAATACGTTTTTACACCAATATCGGGCGCTCGCGACCTTACCTGCGTAAAACGCTGCGTCTTCGGGTTTGCTCTGGGCGTTCTTCAGCGCCACGGCGGCGCTGCGCAGTAGCAGCCAGCCTACTACCGTCTCCGCTAATGCGAATAGGATGCGGTTGCCCTGGAAGCCTACGTGGTAGAGCGACTCACCGACCTTGCCCATCATCGTGCCGAAGATGCCGCGTAGGTTCTCGATCGCCTCGGCCAGGGATTTACGCTCAGCCACGAGATCGGCGCCGCCGACCTCCTCGGTGACGAAGCTCTCGATGTCGCCGACGAGCTTCATCAACGTCTGCCCGCCGTCTTTGGCGATCTTGCGGAAGAACAGATCAAGCGCCTGGATGTGCGTCGTCCCTTCGTACAGCGAATCGATCTTCTGATCGCGCATGTACTGCTCCATCGGGAAGTCCTGAATGTAGCCGGAGCCACCGTAGGTCTGCAGCGCCTGGCCGAGCTCGACCGTGGCCTTCTCCGAGCAGAAGCCCTTCACCAGCGGCAGCAGCATGTCGTTCAGTTTGTCGAGCGCATCGGCTTGCTTGTTGCCGTGGCCGCCCTGCAACTCAACCTGATCTTGCACCCAAGCGGTATAGAGACATAGCGCCCGCATACCCTCCGCGTGGGCCTTCTGGCTCATCAACATACGGCGCACATCCGGGTGACGAATGATCTTTACGCGCGGCGAGGCTTTGTCGGCAGCGCGCAAAAGATCCGGCCCTTGCGTGCGGTCTTTGGCGTACTCGCGGGCGTTCAGATAGGCGGTCGAGAGCGTGGCCATGCTCTTCATACCGACGCCCATGCGAGCCTGCTCGATGATGTGGAACATTTGCCGAATACCGTCGTGCACATTGCCCAGTAGCAAGCCGCGGCAGGGCAAGCCGTCCCCAAACAGCATCTCGGCGGTAGCGGAGCCTTTAATGCCCATCTTCTTTTCCACCTTCGATACGAAGGCGCCGTTGCGCTCGCCGAGCGAGCCGTCTTCATTGACCCAGAACTTCGGCACGATGAAGAGCGAAAGGCCCTTGGTTCCGCCAGCGCCGCCCTCCGGGCGCGCCAACACCAGGTGCACGATGTTCTCCGGCGTGTCGAAGTCACCGTTGGTGATGAAGCGCTTCTCGCCGGTGATCTCCCAGACGTCGCCTTCAATGTGTTTGGCTTTGGTGCGACCAGCGCCGACGTCACTGCCGGCCTCCGGCTCGGTGAGCACCATCGAGCCGCTCCAATGCCGACTAAGGATCGGATCGATGAAGCGCTTCTTCTGCTCCTCGGTGCCGTGCCGGTCAATCGTGCGCGCGGTGAAGTTACCGAACAGATAGAAGGTTAAAGGCGCATTGGCGCCGGATACCAATTCAAAGGCCGCCCAGCCGACGCTCGGGGGAGCGCCCATGCCGCCCATGTGCTCGGGCAGGTTCAATAGATGAGCGCCTTGCTCGTAAAAGGCTTTGTAGCCGCGGCTGAGGCCGGCGGGCAGCGTGACGTTGCCCTTGCCGTCGAACTCGAGCGGCACCCGATCACTCTCGACGTAGCTCTTCTGCAGCTCGTTGAGGCACAAGGTCTCGGTCGCCTTGAGCGCCTCGCGAGCCGTAGCCTCATCCATATTGGCGTACGGGCCTTGCCCGAGGGAGGTGCGCTGGATCTCGAACAGCTCGAAGAGGTTGAAGTAGATATCGCGGAGATTCGGCTTGTAGTGGTCGAGCAGCATTGGGAGGCTTCGTAGCAAAGCGGGTTGCGCGCGTCACCCCGGGGTTGCGCACGATTGCGACGTGTAAGCGTGACCGCCTCGTCGCGTTCTCAGGGCATGAATTGTCTTCCGTTGCGAGTGTTGGGGTTAACCGCGGGCCTGCTTTTATGCGGTTGTGGGGTTGCAGGAGCCTTCGGGCAGGCCGCTGTTACTGCGGAGGATTGCGCGGGCAAAGCGGAGTGCACTTCGGCGTTCGAGGGCCCGCTGGCCAAAGGGGCAAGCGCTACCCCGAAGCTGCGCTTTGAGCTACGCGGCAGCGGCGCCCCGGCCTATCACCTCGAGTCCGCCGACCCGCTGGTGCTCGAGGCCTCCGAGGGCCAGGTAACGGCGCATGAGGAAGGGCTAACGGGCCTGATGGTGCTGGCGGAGGACGGCAGCGTGCTCGACTTCTTTCATGTCTGGGTCCGGCCCGCCACCGCCTTGCAAATCAGCGGCGTGCTCCCAGGTCGACAAGCGGCGCAGGAACTACGAACCACGGTGGAGCTCGTGCGAGGGGACGAGCTGCGACTCAGCACGCGCTTGCTCGGGGGCGGCCAGGCGCTTAGCGGCGAGGCGGAGGTGCAATGGGAGCTCGAACAAGACGCTGCGAACAAGAGCTTCCGCATCCTGGACGAGGGCGTGGCGAGCGAGCGACGGCTGGTCGCCGTTGGCGTTGGCTCGGCCAAGCTGACAATCAAAAGCCTCGGACTTTCGCGCGCGCTCGCGCTCTCGGTCGTGGACGTCAACAGCGGGGAGCGTGCGCGATGAAACCGTTATTCGGCTACTGCATAATCATGATGGCGGCGGCGCTGAGCGGCTGCGTGCACGTCGCGGCGGTCAGCACGCCTCCCGCAACGCGAGGCGGCGAGCACAGCATCAACCCGTTCGGCGATGACCAGGTCCGGCTCGCGCGCGGTACCATCCTCGCGTTTGATTGCGTCGATTCGTTTGACGGCGGCCCCTGCGAGCTGGCCGACTTCAGCCTGACCGACTCCAGCGTAGTGGAGGTCAAGACCGCCCACCTCGAGCGCGCCAAGAGCCCTTACGGCGGCTACGACGCTCGCCCGCGCACGGCCTTTGTTTTGGTCGGGAAGAAGGCTGGCACCAGCGACCTCACGATCCAAAGCTCGATTGGAGAAAAGACGCTGCAGATCACCGTGGAGTAAGGAATCTGAACCCGCTCGTACGATTGTTGAGCCGTCTAGCCCTCGGCGCGGAGCCTCACACCACACACTCAAAGCTCCGAGGGATTGATGAACACCATTCGTATTGCGTTGGCTCTGCTCGCTGGCCTCACTGCCTGTGGTTCGGTGATTTCCGGACAAACTGGCGAGGGCGGTAGCGCTGGTGAAGGCGGCGCAGCCAGCAGCGGGACGACCACCGGAAACCCCTCCAGCACCAGCTCGGCCAACCCTACAGGGGCCGGAACCGCTAGCTGCGAGCAGTATTGCGCCAAAATAGATGAGTGCGACCTCAGCACCTACAGCTCCTGCATCCAGGAATGCGCAATAGAGCCCGGCTGCGAAGCGCAAGCGGCAGCCATGTTTAACTGCGCAATCAACACCCAATTGGCGAACTGTGACTACAACGATGACCCATGGGCTTGCTACGCGGAGGGCGACGCCTACGCCTCTTGCGAACAGGAGCTCCCCGCCTGCAGCACGCAAGAGTGCACCGGCGTCGGCACCGAGGATTGCAATTGCATCGGCCAATGCGGCGAGTTCCAGGTGGAAGCCCGCTGCTCGCCAGACAACGAGGGCGGCGGCCACCCCGAGGGCTCCGCAGCCTGCAGGTGCTACGTCAACGGAGAATTCACTGGCGGCATCTGCTCCCAGCAGCTCGACCAATGCAGCACCGAGCTGGGATGCTGCAAGTGGGACATATTGAACTACCAGCCATAGCTGGGCCTCGGCTCTACCGAGCAGCCGCAAGGTCGAACGCTACGCTTGAGTAGACGACTGAGCTCAACTAGTGAGGTGGTTTGCGCGCTCAAGCGAATGTCCACTAGCGATTTGAACGCAGACCGCTACGCGTGTTCGACCTTCGATCGGAAGGTGAGCTCTGCGTCGGGTACGGCTCGGCGCGCGCTCGGGATTGCGCTCCTCGCGGCGGTGGGGTGCGCGGGCGCGCCGGCGACGGCTCCGCCCTCCGAGCTCTCGGCGCGCGCTTCCGCCAGCGCCTCTGCGCCCAGCGCCGCCGCAGCGAGCGCGTCAGCGTCGCCGAGCGCCGCGACTCCCACCGTCCCGCTCGAGGAAGCGTGGGCCTGGGTGCGCACGCATGCGCCGGAGGCCAGCGTCGCGCTCTCGCTCGAAGCCCCAGAGACGCTGCGCGATCGGCTGCTCGACTGGGCCCCACCCGACGGCAGCCTCCGCGTGTGGGATCTCGCGTGTCGCGAACACCGCTTGACCCGCGGCGAGCGGACGCTCAGCGGCCCAGCCCACGTGTCGACGCGCATCGAGGGCAACGTCAAGCACGTGCACGAGGACCGCGTGGAGATCGGTTGGGACGTGGTCTTTGTGTGCGGAGCGGACGCGACCTACACGCGCAGCGGCGGCGTGTGGACCTTGAGCGACTCGAGCGCCTCCGGCTGCATGTCCACCCCCAGCGCGCACATCTCGAAGCTGACCGCAGACGCTGCGTGGTTCGGCGGCAGCACCGTCACGATCAGCCTCCAATGCAAGCGACTGCGCGAGGAGGTGCAGCATTGCCGCGCAGGCGGTACCCGCACCTGCGCGGTCTGCGACGAGCTCGGCCTCAGCCAGGTCGAAGAGTCCAGCAAGCGCACGTCTGGCCACGTCTCGAGCAAGTCATCGCACAACATCGACGACGCCGACTGCAGCGCGCCCTGCCCGCCCGACCCGATCGGCGACAAGATCCCCGCGCTGGACAACGCCTTCAAGGACCAGCGCCTCCTCCTGTCCGACCCCGACGTGCACCCCACCCTCTTTCGCACCCAAGCCGCATGCCAGTCCTATCGCCGGAAGACAAACGTGCCAGCCGACGCGATCCAGACCTGGTGAGCCCGGCGGGGGCACCGTTAGCGCCTTCGAGCGCATCGGCGACCCAGCCCGAGAACTGATTTGCCGGGCCTCGGGGAAGGTCGTTCCCTTCGCTCGCTGCGCGAGCCTCGAGCGCCGCGGCCTCTTGACCAACCTCTTGAGCCACGGAACGAGCGACCCGCGATAGCGCAAGGGTGTCTAAAGGGGCAGACAGAGCTCGCCCATCGCAGACATCGAACAGGGCGCCCAACGCGGCTTGCGGTTCGCGCTCGCGACACATCGCGCGGTCTCACGGTGACAAGGGCCGCAATGTCGCACTCCACGCTGGGCTGGCGAGCCGCGCGCAACGTTCTTGCGGGAATTCCGCGCAAAACGGCAAGGAGCGGGCATGGTTGCGGCGTCGCGTGGACCTCGCATGCGACATATCGCGCCGTCTCACGGTGACAAGGGCCGCAATGTCGCAGACGGGCTGCTCGTGAAGATGGGCGCCGATCGCAGTTCTAGCTCCCGGCGAGCGATAAGCGCCGGTCGCGGCTCACGTGTGTTCGAGCCAGATGGAGGCCTCGGACGTCGGTGGGCGTTGCGCGAACCGGCCCCTGCTCCACGCGTCCCGGCGGAGGAGGAACGAGAGATGGGTTCCGTCGCCGAAATCGAGGTCCGCCGCCTCGTCCTCGTTAAGCTCGATGCACAACCGCATCGCGCGCGCGGCGTCGGCGAGTTCGTCGGTCAGCCGAGTGCGGCCCGCCGGCGGACGGGCGAACCAGGTCTCCCGCAGCACCTCGTCGAGGTCGAGCGCCGCGCCGATGTACGGGTCGTTGAAGGCGCTCGCGTAGCCGAGGAGCTGGTGGCCCTCCGGCATGTGGTCGGTCGCCCACATCGAGAGGAAGTGCTGAGCGACAGTTACATCTCCCCATAAACGACAGTTACATCGCCCCATCCTGAAGCGCGCTGTTGAGCGTCACCCGTGAAGGTCCCGAGAGCGGATTCTTCGTTGGTGAGGACGACGGACGCGC
>JBILLK010000003.1:0-470529 GCA_044376115.1 Polyangiaceae bacterium
GCTCATGCGAGACCCCGGCGACGAAGGTCGTGCGCAACTCACTGGTGCGGCGGGCTTTGCGCACGCGGGCGTAGAGCAGCCCGGCCAGCCCAAAGCCGAGCAGCACCCCCGTCGCGATCAGCCCGTAGAGCAGCCGTTCCGAAGAAGCACGACGCTCGGCCAGCGTGCGCGGGTTCTTGTGCCGCACAGCCACCCCGAGCGTCTTGTCGAGGCGCGCAAAGCCGATCGGAGCTGTGAGCGATGCGGCTGGCTCTTCGCTGACCATCGTCGCCTCGAAGTTCGCCGACAGCGCGCTGAAGCCGGCTGCGCGCTCTTTCAGCGCCTGCGAGAGGTCGGAGCGCGAGCTCGCCAGCGCTAGCAGCTCGCCGCTCGAAAGCGCGCGAATAACGCCCAGGCTTTCGCCATCCGAGAAGCGCACCACGCCCAAGCTGCGTTGCGCCTCTTTGGCCGCATTGCGCAGCGCGGTCCGCTCAGCGAGCAAGCCGGCTTTGCTTTGTGCGCCGGTATCGTTTGCATGAACCACCATCTCCCCGCGCAGCTTTCCGCTCGCGCGCAGCCCATCGATCTCGCGCGCGGTGATTTGCCGCTCCACCGGGTGGAGCTCCGCACCGTGTTTTCGCAGCCAATCAGCAAGGCGCTGCTCGAGCTCGGCATCGGCTTCTCGTGATAGTTCGTCGAGCGCCAACGCCGGCCACAAGAAGCGCTCGCGGTCGTCTTGCAACAACTCACACTGCGCGAGGATGACTCGCGCGGCTTGCGCGCGGCTTCGACCTAGCTCGGCGCGTGCCGACTTGCATTGCGCAGTGGGCTCCGGCTTTGCTCCCTTCGCGGAGCTGAGCACGCTCAGAGAGGGTGATAGCGATACCAGCGTAAACGGCGGCTCTAACCGCTGGCCCAGTTGCTCCTGTGCGGCCGTTAACTCCGTCTTCTCGTCCAGCGAGGTCAGTTGGTTGCTGCGCTGCTCCAAGGCTTCGCGCACGAGCCCTACGGCTTGCTCGGCCTCAGCGCTAAGCTCGGTCTTGGCCTCACGCTCGAGCGCGGCCTGCTCGTTCGCGATGGCGCGCTGACCCAAGAAGCCGGTGGCTATGGAAGGGACGAGCGCCACCAAGAGGATGAGCAGCACTTCATTGCCGGTCCTCACGGTGGCTCAGCGCGTCAGCATCACAAACTCGACGGCGCCTTGCTCCGTCCAGCCGGCACCGACGGGCACCAACGTGAAGCTGCCTTTGTTGATGCCTTTGCTCGCCAGGGCTTTGGCGACCGCATCCAAACGCGCCTTCGCGCCGCTGAGCGGGTCCTTGTCGTCGGCCGAACCGAAGCCCCATATCTCAAAGCGCTTGGCTTGCTTTAGGCGAGGGGCAAGCTCCTCAATGCTCTTTTGGCCCGCCGCGTCGAGCGCTGTATCCGCGCCCGCGAACTTGATCTGCTCGTACATCGCCATGCGCTCGGGCTGCATGCAGGAAAGGCAAGGCCGCGGGCCTACCAGCACCGAGTTGGCCGAATGCTTTTGCCACTCCTGCTCGGCAAGTAGCCCGTACGAGCTCGCGACCTTGGCCCAATGCTCGCTCGCCTTGTTCAACGACTCGGCAGCGAAACGCCTCTGCTTATCGAAGGTGGTCTGCAGGGCCAGCGGGGAAAGCCCACCGCTGCATAGTCCCGGCTCGAGCGAGCGCAGAGCGTCCTGCGAGGCCTTGAGCTGTGCACCGAGCTTTCGCCACGCGTCCTTGCAACCAGGCGCGGTGGGAGAACAGAGATCGGGCTCGCCAGTCCAGTACTTCCCGATGGTCTCGAGCGCCAAATTGAGCTGCTGCTGGTCGCCCTGCCACTCGGTCTTGATCGAGGCGGGAAGGCTGTCGGCCTGAGGTGTCTTGGGAGCGCTCTTCAGCTGCTCGGTCCAAGCCGGAAGCGGGGCGATCGGCGTGGTTGGTGCAGCGCTCGTCGCCGAGGTCGCGGGGGCCGCCGAGGCCGAGGGCAAGACTACCACCGAGCTCTCGGGAGCGACGGGCTCCGAGGGCGTTGCTGGTGCGCACTGAAAGCCGGCCAGGGCCGAAGAAACGAGCAGCGCTCTACGGGCGAGAATTGCAGCCCTGTCCGACGGTTCAGTCATGACGGCAGGGTAACACCTCCAGCCGGTCATCGGTCCAGGATGCCAAATGCAACAGAGTTGCATTTGGGATCTCGGCGAGCTACGTAGCGCAGGTGTGCCATCATCGTCATCTCGCCATGGCCTGCTTCGCCGCGCTCACGCCGGCAGCGGCCTTCGCTGGGGAGCCCGGCGAGACGAGCGAACCGGCGCACTTGGCCCCGGCCTCGGAGGCTGATTCGCCGCCGCAGATAGTCGACCGCAAAGACCCGGAGTACCCCGCGCGCAGGCTCAACGAGGAACATGGGGAACACGCCCGTCTGCCCGAGCTCGACGTCGAGGTCGAGGTCACGCTCGATGCTGCAGGCAAATTGGTGGACGCACGCATCCTGGTTTCCGGCGGTGCAGACTTCGATGAATCAGCGCTGAGCGCCGTGCGCGCTTGGTCCTACAAGCCTGCGGTGAAGGCCGGCGTCGCCGTGCCCAGCGTCTTTCACATTCCCATCCACTTCGAGCCGCCGCCGCATGAAGAGCCGGTGACGGTCGACATCATCGGCCGCAAAGCCGCACCGTCGCGCGGGATCTCCGATTACCGCATTCCGGTCGGCGCACTGGCGCGCGTTCCGCGCAAGAGCGCCGCCGACTATTTGCGTCTTTCACCCAGCGTCTTCTTGCTCAAAGACGGTGGTGGTGAGGGCCACGCCGATCGCATCTATCTGCGCGGCTTCGACGCGCGCGAGGGCCAAGACATCGAGCTCTCGATCGATGGCATCCCGGTCAATGAGAGCGTCAACTATCACGGCGCCGGCTTCGCCGATCTGAACGGGATGATCCCTGAGCTCGTTAGCTCGGTCAGGGTGCTGCAAGGCCCCTTCGATCCGCGGCAGGGCAATTATGCAGTAGCCGGCAGCGCCGACTACGCCACAGGCTTGGCCGACCGCGGGCTCACTGCCAAGGTCACCTACGGCTCGTTCAATACCTTTCGCTTCCTCGGTTTGTGGGGACCGGCCGAGGAGAGCGAACGCACCTACGCTGGGGCTGAGGTTTATCGCACAGAGGGCTTCGGCCAGAATCGCGAGGCCTGGCGCGCACGGGCGATGGGTCAATATGAAGGTAGGCTGGGAGATGCGGCCAGCTTCCGCATCTCGGCGCTCGGTTATGCCACGCAATACCAGAGCGCCGGCGTGCTCCGCGAATCGGACGTCGCCTCGGGTAAGAAGGATTTCTACGATACCAATGACCGCAATCAGGGCGGTAGCGCCATGCGCTTTCACCTGGGCTTCGACGTCGAGGCGCGCCAATCCGATACTGTGTTTGGCGTTCAGACCTTTGGCATCTTTCGCTCGATGCGTTTGCTCGAGAACTTCACCGGCTTTCTTTTGGATGAACAGCTCGGTCGGCAAAAGCCCCACGGCCAGCGCGGCGATCTGCTGGATTTAGGCGTTACGGCTGGCACCTTCGGCGTGCGCAGCTTTGCGCGGCACAGCTTCAAGTTCCTGGACCTCGCACAGGAAGCGGAACTCGGCCTGTTCACCCGTGGTGACATGGGCTCCAACCTGCAACAAAGGGTCGCTCGCTCAGGGGACGTACCCTACAAGACCGAGGCCGATTTCGACTCCAAGCTCGCCAACATCGGCCTGTACGCCGACGTCGCTATGCGCTTCCTACCGTGGCTGGTCTTGCGCGGTGGCATACGGGCCGACCTATACGCCTATGACGTCCAAGACAACTGTGCGATCAAAGACGTATCCCGGCCCCCGGAGGAGAACCCACCTGGCGACGATAGCTGCTTATCGATGCAGCGCTTCGGGGACTACCGGGAGCCCAACCAACGTTCAACTACCGCGTCGATCTTGCCGTTGCCGCGCGTGACCGCCGTCGCCGGCCCGTTCACCGGCTTTAGCTTCTCTGCCTCGTATGGCCGGGGTGCGCGCTCGGTTGACCCGAGCTACATCAGTGACAGCGTGGATACCCCGTTTGCCGAGATCGACTCGTGGGATCTTGGCGTCGGCTATGGCCGCAGCTTCGTGGATTTTACGCTCACCGTGTCCAACGCCTTCTTCGTTACTCACGTCACCAAGGATCAGATCTTCAACGAGACGGAAGGCCGTAACACCTTGGCGGAAGGCACCACGCGCGCCGGCTGGTCGATCGGTGGAAGGCTGGTCGGGGACTTCTTCGACACCAACCTCAACGCTTCGCTCGTGCAGTCGCGCTTCGACGATACCGGTCTATTGGTGCCCTACGTGCCCGACGTGATCGTGCGCAGTGATTCAGCGCTGTTTCACGATCTCTTCGATCTCGATGGCTCTCCGGTCAAAGGGCGTGCGGGCCTCGGCGGCTCCTTCGTTGGCAGGCGCGCCTTGCCCTACGGTCAGCGCAGTGACGTCATCTTCCTGCTCGATGCATCGGCCTCGATGGCCTGGCGCTTCCTCGAGTTCGAGCTGACCGGCACTAACTTGGCCAACCTGGATGTCAAACAAGCCGAGTTCAATTACGTCTCCGACTTCGACTCGAGCAATCCGGCCAACCTTGTAGCTGCACGTCACTTCGCTGCTGGGGCGCCGCTCGGTGTGTTCGGAACGCTCTCAGCGACGCTTGGAGGTGGCTGATGAAGCGGAGTAGTAAGCACGCCTTCGCGATGCTCGCTGGCCTTGCGCTCAGCAGCTTTGCTGGCGCTAGTTGCATTGGCACCACCGGCGGCGACTTGCTTGAGTTTGAAGCGTATGTGGCAGGCGCCGAAGGGGCAGCCAACGGCCAATACACCTTCAGCAATGACCGCGGCTTCGAGGTGACGCTTAGCAAAGCGACGTTGCACCTGGGGGCGATCTACCTCAACCAATCGGTGCCTACCTCCGTAGCTTCGGATACGAGCTGTGCGCTCGCCGGCATCTACGTGGCGGAGGTCTTTGCCGGGATTGACCTGGACGCGCTCGACCCCAAGCCCCAGCTACTGCCCAATCTTGGTATCGCTAACACGGACACCGCCCGCACCGCCGAGGTTTGGCTCAGCAGCGGAGACATTAACGCCCCCAGTGACCCAACGGTGGTTGCAGAGGTGGAGGGCGTGGCCAGCAAGGCCGGGGAGGAGTATCCGTTTAGCGGCCGTATTACGATCAGCAAGAACCGCGCGCCCGTAGCCACCGATCCGGCGCTGCCTGGCTCTAAGCCGATCTGCAAACAGCGCATCGTTACGCCGATATCTGTCGAGCTCACCCCGAGCCAAGGCGGTGAACTCCACCTGCGGGTAGACCCGGCGGGGTGGTTTGGCAACGTGGACTTTGCCGAGCTCGAGCTGATGGACCAATCCCCGCCCCGTTACGAGTTTCAAGACGACGATAGTGATGCACCGAGTCGCAATCTTTATGCAGGTATCCGGGCCAACTCCGGAGTTTATTCGATTGAATGGCACGCAGGTGCCGACGCTGACGACTAACTATTAACTAAAGGTAGATCATGAAAAAGCTCAGTGCACTTGTGCTGCTGGCCGCGGGAGCCATTGCTTGCGGTGATGACGCTGGAACTGGCGGGTCCGGTGGCTCTGGGGGAGCTGGCGGCGGCGAGAGCGGCACCATTCAGGTGCAAATCTCAGGGGAAGAGGCAGGAACCGACGGCTTTCTGTTTCCCACCGGCAGTGAGGTGTCCTTCAGCGACGGTTGGGAGCTCAAGTTTGACCATGTGTTTCTGACGGTCGGCAGCGTCACCATCAGCGAGAACCCCGATACGGCGCCGGCCGATCAAAGTCAGACGGGCGAGGCTGTGGCCAAGGCTGAAGGGCCCTGGGCTGTGGACCTGGCGATTGAAGGGACGGTCGCTGGTGCAGGTGGTGAAGGAACGGCTGTGCCGTTGACCAGCATCACCGGGCAAAATCTCAAGGGCGATGCACCGTTTGCGACTGATCAACGGTATGCCTTTGGCTTCGAGACGGTGGCAGCGGATGCGGCGGCCACCAAGGTCAACTTCGCCGATGATGAAGCCGCAAGCGCAGCTTATGACGCCGCGGCGGCTCAAGGTTGCACCGTGCTCTACGTTGGAACGGCGACCTTCAAGGGCACCGATTGTCAGGTATCCGACGAGGCCTACGACTTTACGGCCATCCCCAGCGAGGTACCGTTCAGCCTCTGCTTCAAGACGCCAGCGCGCTATTTGAACTGTCAGAACCAGGACAACCAGGGAGACCCGTTCCCGGATGAAGAGTATCAGCGCGGGCTATCGATCAAGGCCAACGAGGCCACCACGGCTCAGCTAACGATGCACCTCGAGCACGCGTGGTACTCCGACGTCGAGCATGAGCCGCTCATCTACTTCGATCAGTACGCAGCTCAACTAGTCGGCAAGCCCGCGGGTACCGAGCTAACCGTGGAGGACTTAGTCGGCGTGGATCCGTCCGCATTTACCGATGGTTCGGGCGCCGCGTTGCCTTGGCGTAGTTGTGACGGTTCCGCTGTTCCCAACGGGGATCGCAACTTCCCCGCCGGGTCGATCCCGGTCGGTCCCGGACAAGACCCGAGCGAGGGCTTCCGCGACTATGCCGACTACGCAGCGTACGTCCTCAGCACCCTCGGCCATTTGAACGGCGGCGAAGGTCTCTGTTACGTGGACCGGGATTATCCGTCCCCGCAGTGAGCTTGGGCAGGCCCGGGAACGCCTAGAAGACGCCGTGCCCAACGTCGCAGGGTGACGCTGGCTCGGCGCGCTTGGGCGAAGGCTTGGCTGCGCGCCTCATGTCCGACACGACTGAATCAGTCGAGGAACGCTGGGGCGGACACCTCCACGTTCTCCGTCGGCACGTTCCGCTTCTTGAGTTCTAGTAAGAGCAGCTCGAAGCCTTGGGCCGACTCGGGGACTCGAACGCGCTCTTTCCCGTCTGGTCCGAAGAGTTGGAGCGCCGCCTCAACCAGCGTTGACTCGGTCCAGTTCGAGTTTTGCGCAAAACGGGCACGCTTTACCTCTCTCCAGGGGACGCCCCTTGTGGTCGCGCCTCGAACGAGCACCACGGACGTCTCACTCAGCTGTACAGCGCTCAACGTCCGACCGCGGATCGCTAGGCCTTGCCGTCGTGCCAAAAACATCCACGGGATAAGGACCAACGGAAAGACCAGCGGCCAGAGTACGAGGCCAGAGACCACACCGATGCGCAGCCAACGCGGAACGTTCTCGCTGAAAACGACAAAGAAGAACAGCGCAGAAAGGACAACAATGGTTGCTGCTTCTCCCAATGAGTAGCGGAATCCCTTCAGCACAGAGACCCTCTAGGTGCGGCGGTTCATCCGAGCAAGTCCGCACCACTGGGGCTCAGGAGCTACCCCACGCTGCCGAGTACCATCGGCGCCGCGACGCGGTAGCCGTCGTCGGTGCGCACGAGCCATCTCGGCTTGGCCGGATCGAGCTCGAGCACGTGCCGTAGTCGATGCATCGCGACCTGCATTCGTTTGTCGTCGCGCGCTGGATGGTACTTGGTGACGCCCCAGGCTGCGACAGCGAGCTCGGCCTTGCTCGCGGCGCCGCCCGCACGAAACAGGACCTCGAGGATCTTCAGATGCAGCGGCGCGCTCGCGAGGTCGACGACCGCGCCCGATGGTAAGGCCACGCGTTTGCCGAGCACGTCGAGCACGAGCGCGTCGGCGCGGGCCTGCCCTGCGACGATCGCTGCGACCACCTTCTGATCGAGCGCATCGAGTGCGCTGGGTCGGCCCATCAGCGCCGCTGCGCGTCGCTTCGCGACCGGACTCGACGCGTCGCTCACTCCGTCGCAGAGTCTTGCGAGCTCGGCCGGCGAGCCTGCTTCGGAAAGCGCCCAATGAGCGAGCGCTGCTTCCGCGCGAAAGCGTGACGAGCCGAGCACTGTCGCCAGACGTTCGAGTTCGAGCGCCGTCGCGGCGGCCGCCTGTTTCGACGCCGCATCCCGCGTCACAGCCGCAGCTAGCAACTGCGCATCGAGTTTGAGCGCGAGCAGCAGTAGCTCCTCCAGGCGAAGCCCCTGGCCCCGCGCGATCGTGAGGCCGGCGTCGCTTCGCGAGGCAGCCTCTTCGGGCGCGTTCTCGAAGAGCGCAAGTTCGGCGTGTGCTCGCAGCACGACCAGCTCGACCTCCGGCATGGTCGAGCCCCGCGTGGGTACCTCGCACGGCTCCCCTCGACGTAACAGCGCCAGCGCACGCCAAGCCGCAACGAGCGTGACATTATCGCCCTCCAGACCTCGCTCCGGCGCGCGTACCGGCACTGTGTTCATGAGCAACGCCGTGTTCACGTGCGCGCCATAGAGGTACACGACGAAGTCAGGCACGACGGCCATCCGTTCATCCGCGAGGTACGCGCGCGCGTCACTGTCGAGCTCGTCGTGCGGTCCGAACGCAGCGCGTAGACGCAGACTGTTGTAACGGACCGCGAAGCGCAGCGAGAGCGACTCATCCTCGAGCAGGTGCGCGTGTTCGAGGATCCGCCGCGCGAGCTCAGCATGTCCTCGTTCGGTTGCCATCGCGAGCGTTGCAAATACGGTCGGTGCGGGGGCGCCGATCGCCGGCTCGGTCACGCCAAGCAGCCGCTCGAGATCGGCGAAACGAGTGGCCGCGAGCAGCGCTCCGACGAGCGCGACGCGGAGCCTGAGACGGCCGGGTTCGGGCAGACGTTGGCTGGCCTCGAGCGCCGCCGATAGGCGAACTCCGGCCTCCTCGCTCCGCCCCAGGCGCGAGAGCGCCGTTGATATGCGCAGGTCCCGACTCGCCCGGAGCGTCGGGTCTGCAGGCTCGACGCGCTCGAGCACGGCCAGCGCGCGCGTTGGTGCACCCGACCAGCTGAGGATGTCACCGTACAGCAGCAGTGCCGTGTCACGCACTTCGCTCGCCGACGGATCTTCCACGAGCGCAAGCACGCTGCGCTCGCTCGTTGCGACGTCCCCGCCGTGCGCCAGAATCTGGCACCAACGCAAGCGATCGTGAGGCGCTCGGGGCTCAGCTTGCGCGCGCGCCCATCCGAGCGAGCGGCCGGAAAGCAGGGCGTGCGCCACGTGCAGTGCGTGCGAAAAGAACGCCGCTGCACCTTCGCCGAGCTCCGGCACCAGCACGTCGAACAGGGCCTCGGCGTAGCCATGCGCCATCAGTGACTCGATGTGGGCCTCGAGCAGCGAGCAGACGCGCGTCTCATCGCCGAGCGCGGCTGCGAGCCGCACAGCATCGAATACGGCTGCTGGCCGCGGATCGGCCAGCGCGATCGCAAGCGCCGTGCGTCTCGCCGAGCTCACCTCTTCGGCGGGAGCACGCAGGAGTGCACGGAGGTTGGGCACGACGCGAACCCCGAGCGGACCCCACTCGACAAAGCCGTAGTCGAAGAGCTCCGCCGCGAGCGCCTCTGTCTCGGCGTCAGTCGGCGCCCGGACCGGTACGTCGAGTTCTGCGAGCGCGTGCGCAAGTTGCCGCGTCTCTACGCGGAGGCCCATGGCGATCGAGCGCCGTACGTCGATCCCGAGCGCATGCTGACGTGCGAGGCGCGGTGAACCGGCTGCGCTCTCGACCACCGCGCGCACACGCTCGCCTTCGAGGCTCGGGCGCACTTTGAGAGCGATGCTCTCGATCGTCGCGTTGTCGAGTGGCTCGAGCGTCAACACACGCTCGACCAAGTCGTCGTGACGCGGACGTCGCCGCGTGGTCACCACCACGCGCGCACGCCGAGCTCTCCTCGCGAGCGCGAGCAACAGCACATCGACGAGCGACTCCTCGAGCTCGTGCAGGTCCTCGAGCACGATCGGCACGGTCACCCGCTCCATCGCGGCTGCGATGCCGAGCATCAGCGCCACGCTCTCTCCTGGGCGCACCGCGTCCTCGAAGGTCACCCCCGTCTCGCCCGCGATCTGCCGCCCCAGCTCGGCGAGGAAGGCAGCTCCGCCGCCGAAATCGGCCGCCGAGAGGACGATTGCTTCGCTGACGCGCGCCTTGCTCAGCGCCGAAAGCACGAGCCCGGTCTTGCCGAGGCCGGGCGCGCCCCACACGATCGTCAGCGGGTTCGCGCGCAACCGCCCCACCAGCGTAGCGAGCTCGGAGGCGCGACCCTCGAAGAGCTCAGGAGGATTGGGCGGCGCCGCGGCGAAACGCTTCACGCTGCGGCGGAGCCTAGAGGGCTTCCTACGGTTTGTCACGCAGGCCCAAACCCGTGGCAAGCGCGCGCCTTCCCGCGTCCTTCACGATGTAACCGGGCGTAACCGGAGGTGCCTGTAGGCCGGAAGTAAACCGTCTGGAGCGGGCCGAGGGAGCCTGCCTGAGGAGAAGGTCCAATGTTCAATCGTATGGTTTGCGTAGTGCTCTTCGCCGTTTCCGCCATTGGTTGCTCCAAGACTCCGGAGAAAATTTGCGACCGGTTCGCGGAGCTGGAGGCCAAGAGCGGTAAGGAGAAGTCTCAAGAGGGCGAGCGAGCGAAATGCGTGCAGGACCTGGCGAAGATGAAAGAGACCTCGCCGGAGGCCTACAACTGTGTGGCTGGCTGCGCCGACCAGTCGACGCAAGAGGCCGCCGCAGGCTGCACCTTCGCCTGCGTCCTCAGTGATCCCAAGCTGAAGGAGGCCGAGAAGAAGCAAGAAGATGCGGTCAACGACGCGAGCGCCGCTGGTTCAAAGGAGCTCGCGAAGGTCGTCGACCAGCCCGTCAAACCGATCAAAGGAAAGATGATGACCTTCGACGACAAGCCCTTCAGCTTCTCGCTCGCGCTGGCCGAAGGTTTCACCGAGGACGCGTCGATGGCCACCGACACGATTCGAAGCTGGGATGTAAAAATCCCCGGGCTCCTCACCGGGCCGAACGTGACGCTCATGCCCACGCTCGCCCCCGACTTCGAGCGCGACGTCAAGCAGGCGGCCGAGCTCAAGGAGACCGTCGTAAAGAAGGAGAAGACCGACAAGGGCCACGTCCTCATCACGGAGAACAAGGGCATGCTCAAGGCCGAGGTCGTGGTTACGGCAGGCGCGCGCGCGGTCTCGTGCAAAGCCTCACTTTACGACGAGACCGCGGCCCAACAGAAGGACAAGTACCTCCCGTGGCTCGAGAAGATGTGCCGCTCGCTCGCGGTCGAGTGAGCTTGAGACCCAGTGAAACGCGCTCGCGGCCTGCTGGGCGCACGCATGGAATGGGCCATCAAGTCTGGTAGCCTTTTCGGCATGCGCTTCCGAATGTGGGCAGTTCTCGTGAGCATCGCGAGCTCCGCTTGTAGTGCGACGCTTCGGGAGCATCTCGATGCAGGGCGCTTCGAGGACGCCTGGGCCACGTCATGTCCCCGTAACGGAGACGAGAAGCCCAAGACTGCGCTGCAAGACAGGCTGAGGCTTCAGGCAGAGCTCGAGGCGCGCACGAGCTTCGAGCTCCGCGGTAAGGCGATCTCCGGTGCGGAGGCTAACGCAAGGCTCGGCGCCAAGGTTCTGCCGGATGATGTCGCGCTCGCTCAACTACGGGTCGACGTCTACGAGGCTCCTGGAAGCTACGTTGCCTTCGAGCCGCTCGGCTTGTCGACTCCGCAGGTCCTTGGTGCATGGCATGGTCAGGCCTTGTGGAAGCTCTCCGGGCTAGATCCTGGAAGCGCTCCAACCATCACCTTCAGCGCGGCTGGCCTCGCTCTGGACGCGTTGCTCGCTGTGACAACGGGAGGGCTCAGTCTCATGGTGGACCCAAACTTCCGCAACGTGCAGAGGAGCGGTGAATATCGGGAAGGCAATGCTTCTCCCGCACAGACCCGCGCACTCCAAATGCTTGGTGAGCTCGACCACCCCCGGGTCGGAGACGGCGAGTTCGGGCGGAACCTCGACAACTTCGACACTCGGCTGTACGCGAACTGCGAGGCCTCGCTCGATCAGCCCTGCGAGTGGGTCGTCGTGCTCAGCCTCGAGCGCGGTCGGTCCACCGGACACATCGACACCCAACCGCTGATTGAGCTCGAGGCTCAGCCGGAGCAGCTCCGCTGGCGCTGGGCCTTCGATCACCCCGCGGAGTCGCACTGCCAGCTCGTGACCGAGACAGCCAGTAAGCTCCCGCCCGGCTCGTCGCTGGCGGAGCGTATCAACGCGCTGTTCAGCGAGGGGCCATTGCGCATGGGCAAAGCGGTCCACCACGGAACGACGCGATGAGAAGCCTCACCCCCTTCGTCCTGTCGGTGGCGTTCATCGCATGTGCTGCGGCAGAACGGCCGACCCTGGAAGCTTTGGTCGCGCGCAAGCAATGGGTCGACGCATGCAAACGGCTCGGATACGGCGATCGCATAGCTGACGACCGCGCTCGGAAAGATCGCACCCGGAAGCTCGGTGTTAACTACCGGACCACGATCGACCTCGTGCCCGAGACGCTCGACCGCGCCAATGAGCGGCTGGGCCGAAATCTTCTGCGAGGCGAAGTCACTGCCCTCGAGGTCTCGGCTTTTTCCGAAGGGCCCAGCGTTGGGAGCACGCGCATCGTGGTCAGTGCACGCTACGACGGGACGATGTGGAGGTCGCTTGGTACGCATCACGCTGACCGCGTGCTGTTGGCACGGCTATTCGGGAGCACGCCTGCGATCATGGACCAGCCGATAAGGAACGAGGAGCGCAGCGAGCTCTCGTCCGATGCAGCGCACCTCAGCGTCTCGAAGGCTGTCGAGCGCTGCGATTCCAACGCCAACCCTTGCAGGCAATGGTTTCCGCTCGCGCGCGTCGAGCCCTCGCTCGGTCCCGAGGAGCTCGTGATCGACCTCCACCTTTGGCTGAAGGGCCCCACCGGTAACTGCCGGATGGAGACGCAACGGAGCATCCCGCTCCCACCGGGTAATTCCCTCGACGAAAAGCTCGCCGCGCTCGCCGCCCGCGGACCGCTCGAGATCCGCTGGGATGAGTAGCGCCGCTAGCGCGCGTAGCAAGCCTCGGTACCCAGATAACGCTTGTGTCGCGCGTCGATCTCGGAGCGCAGCTCCGGCGTGAGCGGTTTGTTGGCCAAGGCCTCGTGCGCCTCGAGCAGGTGCTCGCTCGAGCCCGGCCCCACCAGTACTGAATCGACCTCGGCGTGGCTGGCTAAAAAGCCATAGGCGAGCTGCAGCAGGCTAAGCCCGTGAGCGGCCGCCAAGCTCGCATAATGCTTGGCCTCGGTGCGCAAGGTTTCGGTGAAGTAGCGTTGTTGGTACAGCCGATTACCGTCAAAGCGCGACCCGGCCTCGACGCTCTCCGCCAGCACCCCGCGCGCGGTCAAAAGGCCTCCGGCCAAGGGATTGTAGACCGTCGTGTGCAATTGGTACTTGGCCGCAAAGCGGAAGTACTCGAGGTCCAACTGCCGAATCAGCACGTTATAAAGCTGTTGAGACAAGGCCGGTGGCTCGAGCCCGAGCTTGCGACAAAGCTCGATCACCTCAAGGATCTGCCAAGAGGCAAAGTTGGATACGGCGAAGCGGCCAATTCGCTTGCGATTCAACAGCTCAGCCACCGCCTCGAGCGTCTCTTCCAGCGGAGTCAGCGGATCCGGCATATGCAGGTAAAAAACGTCCACTCGCTCGCGGCCGAGTCGCTTGAGGCTCGCCTCTGCCGAACGGAGGACCTGCGCTTTGCTAAGCCCCTCCGACTTCCCTTTGATGCGGTCGGCTCCCACTTTGGTGGCTAAAATCACCTCCTCGGAGCGGCCTTTCAGCGCGCGACCAACGATGCTCTCCGACTGCCCACCACAATAGAGGTTGGCCGTGTCGATCACCCGCACGCCGCGCTCGAGCGCGAGGTGAATCAGCTTGATGCTCTCGGCCTCGTTCGTCCGCTTGCCGAAGTTCATCGTACCGAGCGACAGCGCCGTGCCAGCCCCTGTTGCGCGCTTGGCGAACACCGAGTCCGCCATCACGAGCTCTTCCTAGTTCGGCGTGTGCGCCGCATCGCGACCATAGCGCTCGCGGCCAAGAGCCAAGCGAGGGCCGGTCGTTCGCTGGAAGCCGCGACGTCACACGAACAGCCGCCGCCACTGGGGCTTATGCCGCTGTCCAGGTTACTACCACCCGCCCCGCCGCCGGCCTCGCCCCCAGCTCCGCCGCCGCCGGTATCAACCACATTGCAACTCTGCGCATCGGGTATCAGCGTGGGGAACGGCGTTTCTACGATACCGGTGAAGCCAACGTCATCAAACTCCCAGCCGATCTCACTGGCGGCTTGGTCACTACCAATACGAAAGCGAAACTGCACCGTCTGGCCGGCGAGCGCCGTTCCAAAGTCTAGCGTCACTGGCAAAAGCTCCGGCCAATTCAGGCTCTCTCCGGCGTAGGCCTCGCGGTCGGATAGGGGGTTACCGGAGATGTTGCCCAAGGTCGCTATGTACTCAGGAGCCGAGTAATCCGCGACGTCCTCCCAGGTATCCCCGTCGTCCTTGCTAAGCTCAATTACGCCGCCATCCCAATAGATCAGGCTGTTCAGCTCGTTGGGGTCCTGCAAGCTCGCCTCAAAGCGGTAACGATGATTGAAGCTCATCGTCAGCGGCTCATCGCTTTTGATCGTTAGCGGAGGTGAGACCAACGCCGTATCCGAGACCGACGAGTAGTCGAGCCCGTGCCATAGCCGGTTACCGCCCTCCTCGGTATCGCGGGACCAAATCAGTTCACTGGCATCTCCGTCCCGTTTCCACTGCTCTTGGTCGCTCTCGAAGTCGTCGGTGGCCGAGGCCATCAGCGTGGTGTCGAAGCTGATCCGCGGGTGAGCCGTGTTCAGTACCATCGGGTTGCAGGAGGAAGGGTTCGCCACCGTGGTCACCAAATCGAGGAAGCGCGGTGCAGAGTCTCCGCTGACCTCCACCTCGAACTCGAGCTGCAAGGTGGCAAAGCCCTCCAACGTCTCGACCACCGTCTCGGCCCCGGCTGGAAAGCTGACGCCCGCCGAGTCCGAGCTGAGCGTGACGTTGGTAGCGAGCGCCGGAAGGTAGCCACGGTTGGCCAGGGTCACCGTGACTTTGCCACGCTCCCCGACGTCCAGCGCGCCATCGTTGTCGCAGCTCTCCCCCGTATCATCGAGCTGTACGTCCACGATCGTAACGGCCGGAGCCACCTCGAAGCTCTCGATCACGCCCTCGTTGGTGAACGAGTCGTTGGGCGGAGAAACAGCGCACGAGCCTGCTCCACGACCCGCGAAGCCCTCGGCGATGATCAGCGCGTCGGCTGGGTCGGCTGCATACGCTGCTGCGATCAGCGCGTCTCGCTGCTCCGTGAAGGTGGGCTCGACCGGCGCGAGCTGCATACCGGTTACGACGTAATCAGCCATACGCCGCCGAGCCTCCTCGAAGTCGTAACGAGGGTTGGGCTTAGCGCTCTCGGCGAGCAAATTCAGATAGCCATCGAAAAGCATCGAGGCCCAGACCTCGCCCGTCGCGTGCACCTCGGCATTGGGTACCCCGGTCAACGAGCCAGGGGCCGTCATCGGCAGCTCGGCGGAGTTCTGAATATGCGTGAAGGTGAGCGGGTTCTTGCTCGGGTCTTTGCTGTACGGAAAGCGTCGCGTGCCGAAGTACGCGGCGTCCTCATCGGAGACGGTCGCATAGACCGCGCTGGAGAAGGCGCCCTCCAAATTGTCCCCTTCGCGTACCGCCAACATCAAGGCGATGAAGTCGGCCCAGCCCTCACTCTCACCGCCACATTGATTGAGACCACAATCGACGAGGCGGTGATGCAGGTAGTGGCCCCACTCGTGAGCAACTACCAAGTTGTCGATCGTGCCGTCGGCTTGTGGGCCGGTGCTGCGCTGAAGCTGCGCCGTGGTGGGGCCATTCATAAGAGCGCTCTTGAGCGCGTTGCCGTCGGCTTGGCTAATCGACATGAGCGGGATTGCCACTGGTACGCCGTCGGAAGGTGGCATGAAGGGCGGTGAACCCGCTTGGTTGTTGGCGATCAAGACCCCAACGGCGCCAGCCGCCTCGGCCCGTACCGCCTTATCCTCGAACGAGCAGTCCCCACGGTCGATCAAGGCGATACGACCGCTCAGATCGTTCTGGATGGTCTCACAAGCGTTGCTCGGGGAAGCGGTGCCGTCGTTCACCAAGATCACCTCGGCGCTGAGGTCGAACTGTTGCGGTCCGAAGCTGGCCCGATTGGTCTCCAAGGTCTGGGCCAAGCTATCCACGGTGAGCGAGCGACTCTCGGTACCGCGCCAAACGAACATCTGCATACGCGGGCTGCTGCCATCCGCTGGGGTCGCCATGTTGGCGTTGTTGAGTGCGCCGTTGTCGTAAGCGTCTTGGCCCTCACAACGCAGACGGTCACCGTCTTCCCCGCCGCGCCCATAGTTGTCGAGCTGGGCGTTGCCGGCCGCCTCGGTGAAGCCGGAGTCGTACCAATAGTCGTGTAGCCAATTGGTGGTAAAAAACAGCTGCGTGATCGCGGCCTCTTGTTGCTCCTGCGTGTCCAGCGGACCAAGCGTCGGATCGTAGTTGTGGTCGAACTCGAGCGGGCCGGTTAGCGTCGCGCGCACATCTCCGCCAGCCGAGCTATTCGAGTCATCGTGATCGGTATAAGCGTCGACGTTGTTACCGCGGGAGTCCACGGCGTCATCCGCCAACCACGGATCGGCGAACTCATTGAAGCCGTCGATCTCGATCAGCGTGGAATTGACAAAAGGCGGATAGCTGCCGTCCGGGACGCCGGTGGGGTGGGGCGTGAAGTCAGCGATCGGGCCGTCGAGCGGGCGATTGTCCCCTCCAGCATCAGCGAATACCCGGTACTTAAACGCTATATCGCTGGTGAGGTTGCGACGCCCTAGCAGCGTGCCGTCTACGGCGTTCAAATAGAACGAATAGACATCTTCGTTGGCTCCCGGCGAGGCGGAGAAGGCCTCTACATAGTAAGCGGGTATCAGCTTGCGCGGCGTCGGATAGTAAACTTGGCGCACCCGCACCGGCCGCGAGAGTTGAAGGCCGGAGGCCGCGTGACCCGCTGCTAGCGAATACGATTGGTAATCACCCTTGCTCGCTCCCGGCACCTCTTGGAAGTCCTGCGCTGAGAGCGCGAGCCCACGGTGCGCCGATAACGTTAGTGCGATGGCCTGCTCGGCCGTGAGCTTGAAGCTCTCACGGCTCAGTGAGAGAGCAGCGTCGCCGCGCAGATTGCCGCTGATCGCGACCAGCGAGTGGTCGCGGCGCATCAGCACGCTGGTCTTCACTCCCACGACCGGAATACCGCTAAGGCGCTGCTGCAGCGTCACCAAGATGCCGCCGCGGCCGGTGTCGTGTACGCGTTGCTCGGTCGCGCTCGCGAGCGCCGCCGCAGAAAGGCCGTACAGCGCAGCGTGATTGCGCAGGTGCAGTAGCGCTGCTTCTTCGCTGGAGACCGTGGCTGCGCCGTGGGGCGCGTCCAACATGCCCCAAACAAAGGAAGGCGCGCCGGTGCGAGCATCGGTATGCGCGACGCGTGAGGCGAGCGACTGCAACGCTTGGCTCACCGGCAAGGCGGCTCGCGCAGCGTTGGGGTCGGGGAAGGAGCGGTCGACGTTGGGAGGCGAGGCCAAAGACGGCCCACTCAAGGCGAACGAACTCGCGAGAACCAACGCAAAACTAAGCAGACCCGGTCGAACACGTCGCATGAAGCGTACGCTAGCGCACTTCCTGAAGAGCTTCGTGAGCAGTCTTTGCCGCTTGCTCCCGTTGCGCGCCGCTCGTACGCGAACGACATGGGCGCTCTTCGCGGCAGTCAGACTTTCTCAAGATTCTTCGTCATCGGCGAGCTCGCGGATGACGAGCCTGCGGCTTTGCTGAAGCGGATCAAAACGCAGGTGTTCAAACCGCTCGATCCCGAGGAGGACCTGCCGGAGCGGCATGGCTGGGCCAACGTGATGGACCCTTTCGATCTCGAGCTCGATCACGAGAAGGTCTTCTTCAATGAGTACCTGACGCTCGGCTTCCGTCATGACCGATGGGCGATTCCAGGGCCGCTGCTCAAGTCCCAGCTGCGTGAGGCCGAGCAGAAGGTGCTCGAGAAAAAGGGCATCGAGAAGTTGGGCAAGCAAGCCAAGGCTGAGCTCAAAGCGATGGTGATCAAGAAGCTGCGTCGTCAGCTGCCGCCCGCCACCAAGAGCATCGACTTCGTGTGGAACCGCAATGAGGGCTTGGTGCTCTTCTACAGCCACGCCAAGCGCTTGCGTGAGCTCGTCCAGGAGATGTTCGAGAAGACCTTCAAGGTGCAGCTGCTGCTCGAGAGCCCAGGCACCGGCGCTGAACGCCAAGGCATGGATGCCGCCCATACGAAGGTATTCGCCAATCTCGAGATGACCTCGTTGGCCATGGCCGAAGGGCCTGCGCCGATGATTCAGAAGGAGCTGTCGTGAAAGATCTAGCCGGCTTGGTTGAGCTCAATCGCTTCGTTGGGCGCGAGTTCTTGCTTTGGCTCTGGTTCGAGAGCGAGATCTACGAGACCAACCTGCACCCTTCCAGCGCCGGGCCGATCGCGCTTTGGCTGGAGAGCCAGCTGACCTTGTCCGCGGAGGCCGAGGAAGCGCGCATCAAATCCGCGCAGCCGGGCATGGCGCCGGAGGCCAAACAAGGGCTGCGCCAAGGAAAGCTGCCGAAGACGGCCAAGCTGCGGGCGATCATCGGCGAGAATGAATACGAGTGGACGATGAAGGCCGACGAGATCGCGCTCTCGGGGCTCAAAGTTCCTGCGCAGCTCAAGGCCAAAGAGGACGCGTACGAGGCTTTGTACGAACGTATGATGCTCACCTCCGAGCTCGAGGCGCACCTCGAGGCACTGTTCCGTGACTTCATTGCGTTGCGTTTGCACGCCGCTTGGGAAGAGACGGTGGTGCCGGAGATGAAGCGGTGGGCGCGTAAGAAGGACGTGGATGAGGCCAATTACGCCCGCGTCAAAAAGCGCATTGTCTCCCGCAGGAGCTGAAGTCGAGCGGTCATTGCGCAGCCCAGCACAAGGCCGCTAACGTCCCAGCATGCGTGGATTCCTGTTGGCGGTGGTTGCGTTCTCCTTGCTGGCCTGCAGTGAAAGCAAGCCGAAGAAGTCGAGCAGCGAGGATGACGACGATGATCGGCCGCGCAAGAGCAAGTCGGAGAAGGTGAAGTCCTCAGCGAGCGCGCTTGCATCGAGCGCGCCGCCCGCTGTTCCGGCTGCTGCAGCCTTCGTGCGCGAACGGCCGCAAGAAGCGGCTGGGGTGGACGCCTGCGCCTACCTCGGTGGCGCTGGCATGGCCTGCTTGGGCGCGCTGCGCGCTGAGCAAGACCCGATCAAGAGGCGCTACATGCGTCGCCTCACCGACGCCGACGCCCGTCAATCACTCGATGAAATGGCCAAAGGGGAACCGCGGGGTGTGGCCCACGGGGAGGTCGCCATGATGTGCGCCGAGACCGGCCCGTGTGGTGGCAAAGACGAGAACGGCAATGCGATGGATGACGGCTATTCCTGTCTGACCAAGGCGCAGGCGCTGGCCTACGAGAAAGACCCGAGCGCGGCTGCGGTGCACACGCGCGCCTGTCAGTGTGATGCGGTGGGCGCGCAAATCCCCGTGATGGGTGGCTATCTCGCTTGTGATGGGCCGGACAAGCCGGTGACCCGCGGCCAATCTCTCAGCAGCGAAGAGGCCAAGCAGATCCGTGACTGCGCCGAATGTTCGAAGGAGACCGGCGCCATCGCGTGCTCGCTCGAGATCGCGCGCCTCAGCGCCAGCGACCCCGAATTAGCTAATTATCTAAAAACCGTGCACGTGCCACGCTGCGGCCAGCCCTGAACCAGCCCCGAGCCGAGATCTTCGTGGGAACGGAGAGCCGCGCGTGTTGTCTCTGCCTGCGTGAAGCGACTGCTCTTGCCCCTGCTGCTGCTGCCTTTGCTGGCGTGTTCCCACCAAACGCAGTCAAACGGCGCGCTCGAACCTTCGGCGCCGTTGAACTCCAGCGCAGTCGTGCAGGCCGAGGACAACGGCTACCAAGCGATGCCGGCCACGCAGGCCGGTGCTTGTCGCCCTCTGCCAACCTGGGGGCTTTCGGGTCGGCGCGCGCCGAAGCCATTCCCCCGGAGCGGGATGCAGTGAACAGAACCGAAGGGGATGCAGTGAAGGCCGAAGGCCCCTTTGAACCTTCGACCTGGCACGAACGAGTCATTCCACCCGGCTCAGCCATTGAACTGAGCAGACGTGCTCTCGGCTACGCGAAAGGCGAGCTGGGGAGACGATGTGCGGCTTCCGCGTATCACGGCCGCCCAGGCCAGCCTATGGTCGGGGTACGGAGATGGCCATGAACACGACTGCAACGCGCTTGTTAACGGCTTTCGGGACAGTCGCCCTGGTGGCGTGTCAATCACAGGAGCCAACAGCGCAAGAGCCCGCTCCCGCGCCAAGCGCCGCGGTTCCCGCTTCCGGCGAGCCACTCGCCAGTGTCGCAGCGAGTGCAAGTGAGAGCGCCGCAGCTCCCGTCGTGTCGGCGGTCGTCAGCGCCTCATCGAGCGCGAATCCGGACCCGCAGGCTGCACGCAAGGCAGCTCTGCGTGAGGCGGCTGAGTTTGGCATGATCGGCCTCCCACAGAGTATTGCTGGGGACCCCAACGCACCGAAGGCGCCTTGGGGACGGGAAGACTCGCCTGGCGGTGCGATGTCCGCCCGCGGCAACATGTGGGGTGACCCAATCGGTGATAACTATGGGGCCGGTGGCTTGGGGGTTCGAGGAATCGGACCGGGCGGAGGCGGACGCGGAGAGGGCATCGGCTTGGGTAACCCGGACTCAATCTCTGGTCGTGCGGGCAGCGCGCGGCCGAAGGGTCCTACTGTTCGCATGGGCGCTACGACGGTAAACGGCCGGCTCCCTCCCGAAGTGATTCAGCGCATCGTGCGTCAGCATTTCGGCCGCTTTCGGCTCTGCTACGAGAAGGCTCTTAGCGCAAACCCAACGCTCGCAGGAAAGGTCACCACCTCCTTCACCATTCGTACGGACGGCAGCACCGAGGGCGTCTCCACCAACTCGGACCTCGCCGACAAAGACTTCGCCACCTGCATCGGAAAGGTGTTCGCCATCCTTTCCTATCCACAACCTGAAGGCGGCGTCGTGAAGGTGAGCTACCCGATCTCGTTCAGCCCCGGTGACGCCAAGGTTGAAGGCACGACCAAGACCGAGCCGTCCAAGACCGAGCCGTCCAAGGCCGAGCCGTCCAAGGCCGAGCCGACCATCGCCGGCAAGCCGCTCGCTGAAGTAACCGTGCTCGAGGTCGAGAAGGCGCTGCGAGACGCCGGTTTTACCGAGGTATCGAGCCGCGTGCCCAGCGGCGGTGAGGCTGTGGTGTTCACCGCGAAGAAAGGCACGCGCACCTTCACCTTGACCTTCGTCAGCAAGAAGGCTGGTAAAGACGCGCTCTCCGCCGAGGAACGTAAACGCCTGTTGAGCGCGGCCAAGGTTTATACCGATTTCGGCATCTTCCTCGCGGTCGAGAGCGATGACGCCGCCGAGTCCCAAGCCTTGCTCGACCTGTTGATCAAGCCGGTTCGCTGAGGAATGACTCGTGCCAAGTCCAAGGGCAAGGGGCCTTCGGCCCTTTTTTCGAAGAGGGCACGAGTCATTCTTGTTGCTGCATCAACCTTCGGTTGAATCGCGCTCTGCGAAAAAAGTTTGGCGACCGGCGCGACAAGCGCGCGCCACCTCCGTCCGAACGGGAGAACAGGGAGGACGACCCACGGCGGGTCGCCCCCACGGACTCTCTTGGAGGTTTCGGATGGATTCGCGATTTGTGGCGCTCGGCGCTTTCCTGGCTCTCTCGACGACCGGTTGCTTCATGTTCGGTGCTGGCATGGGCGCAAGCACCCCCATGCCCGACGCAGAGGTCGCAGCCGTGACGACCTGCAAGACAGGCGATCTCACCGCCATCAAGAAGAACCTGATGCTCGCTGGCTACTCGATCGACAACATCGATGAGGAGACGCTCGAGACCGGCTTCAAGCAGACCTCCGCCGCTTACGGCGGCGGCAAAGAGTTCGTCAAGATCATCGCCGTCAAAGTCGATGACGAGACGACCAAGTTCAAAGTCCGCGTGCGTACGCAATCGCTCGACAAGATGGAGACCGGCGAAGTGAAGGACTCGATGGGCCGCACCATCGCCACTGACTCCACCGTGGTCGAAAACAAGAACGAGAGCGACCAGGCCTACTACGTCGAAGCAAAGGACCAATACACAGCGACGCACAAGGAGGTCTGTGGCGGCTAACGCTTTGGCTTGCGCTACGTGGCTGCGTAGCCCGCCCTGGCCGAGCATGGTAGACGACGTGCGCAGGCATGGCGTCTACCGATTCGCTGATAGAGGCTTTCGAAGAGGGCGCTTGCGGCCGCGGGTCGCAGGCGCCGCAACTCGCTGAGCGCATTCAAGCCGCCATCGCAGCCGCAAGAAGCTCCTTCCCGGAGCTTTCGGTGCCCGACGTCGCGATCGCGCGTCACCTCGGACGTCATATTCGCGAGGAGGCTGATTGGAGCCGTCTGCGCCCGGGTGAGTTCTGCCTCGCGCTCGCGTGCGGGCTTGGAGAACCCGCGGCGCTGCAACGCTTCGAGGCGCTCTTCGCAACGACGCTGGCGGCCGCTGAACGGCGCTTCCAGCGCGCGGCCGTCCCGACCGAGGAGCTCGCGCAGATCCTCCGTGAACGGCTATTCGTTTGTGGTGGTTCGCCCAAAATCCTCGAGTACTCGGGGCAAGGCTTCCTCGAGAATTGGCTGCGCGTAACCGCCGTTCGCACCTTCACCGACGCGGTCCGCTCGGGGCCCAAGCGTGAAGTCCCACTGCCCGAGAGCTTGCTCGAAGTGGAGAGCGGTGAGGACGCTGAACTTAGTTATTTAAAAACGCACTATCGCGAGCAGCTCAAGCAGGCCTTCGAGGCCGCCGTTGGCTCGCTGGAGGGCGGCGCGCGCAACCTCCTGCGGCAGAGCGTGGTGCAACGGCTGACGGTCGACCAAATCGGCGCGCTCTACGGCGTGCACCGTGCAACTGCGGCGCGGCGCGTGGAAAAGGCCCGCGCGGATCTTCTTGCTGCAACGCGAACGCATTTGATGGAGCAACTTCACGTGGAAGAGAACGAACTCGACAGCATCATGAACCTCCTGCGCAGTCGCATGGATCTAAGCGTCGGTCGTGTGCTCGCCGGCTCCGATGAATGAGGGCTGCCCCGACGACAACGAGCTGACCAGCCTGGTCGAAGGGCGCCTTTCGGGCGCGCAGCTGCTCCGTCTTGAAGAGCACGTCGACAGCTGCTCCTCCTGCACCGAACTCCTCGCAGATCTAGCAGCGGTGCTTTCTCCCTCGGAGGCGAGCGCGCCGAGCAAACTCAATCGTTACCAGCTCGTCGGAGAACTCGGCAGCGGCGCGCAAGGCGTCGTGCATGAAGCGTATGATCGTCAGCTCGGAAGACGCGTCGCTCTAAAGCGTATTCGGCCTGACTTGGCGCTCACCTCCCCGCAGCTGATGGCCGATGCGCGGCTGCGGCTCGAGCGTGAAGCGCGCCTCTTGGCCGGCCTCTCCCATCCCAACGTGGTCGCCCTCTTCGACGTGCAGTCGGAGGGCGAGGAGATCGTCCTCGTGCAAGAGCTCGTGCTCGGTGAGCCGCTCGACGTTTGGTTGCGAGGCCGTTCTCGCGCAATACCGGCGTTGCTCGAGGTCTTCGCGCAGGCCGCCGCTGGCCTCCACGCGGCGCACGGCGCTGGCGTGACCCACCGCGATGTAAAGCCCGCCAACGTGCTCGTCGGCCATGACGGCCGGGTACGCGTAACCGACTTTGGTTTGGCCCGCGCAGGTCACGTGGATACAGCGCTAACGCACACAGGCGCCGCGGTTGGCACGCCCGCGTACATGGCGCCCGAGCAGCTCGCCGGCAGGCCCGCCGATGCTCGCTCCGATCAATATTCGTTGGCCGTCGCGCTGGCCGAGGCGCTCACTGGCGAGCGACCGCTTCCGGGCGCCACGGCCGACCAGCTCGCTGAATCTCAGCGAAGTAATGCACGCGAGCCGCTCGATAGCGACCTACTCGAGGCTCTCGCAACTGCGCTCGCGGTTCAGCCTGCCCAGCGCTTCGCGGATATCGCCGCCTTCGCTGAACGTCTGCGCGGCGCTCCTTCCTCCTCCAACAACAAGGTGATCGACGCTCGAACGCTGCATCCACCGGCGAGTCCTACCGCTCGGCCGAGCAGCGCTCCGCGCGTGGCGCTGATCGCTCTGCTCGGTGCCGGCGTCGCAGGCGGCTTCATCGCTTGGAGGCAAAGCAGCGCGGTCACGACCAACAGCGCCGCCCCGTCCAACGCTGAGCCCCAACCGACCATCACGCCCTCTTCGATCTCGTCGCCAGGGCCGACGCCCAGCGCTCTTGCGTCGCTCGCACCCAGCGCTAGCGAGCTGCCCGGGCAAGCCTCGCCAGGCCGCTCGGCGAGCGCTCTCGCTCCAAACCAACGTTCAGCCGATCTGCTGCTGCTCGATGCGCGCTCCGCCAAAATCAACGGCGACCCAGCCGCGTGCGTCACCCACCATCAAGCCATCGCCAGCGCCGATGCAGCGTTTGCAGCCATGGCGCCGCTGCAACGCGAGCGCGCCGAGTGCGAAATGCTCGCCGGCCAATGCGAGGTAGGCCGCAAGCGCCTGCGCGGTTTAATAGTGAATCAATACAGCGCCGCTGAGCTCGAGTCTGCGCTCAACGCGCTCACGCCTGCCGCTTGTCAAAAGCCCAACGCCAGCGCGCCGGTCGCCCCGGTTTCGGCCATTAACGCCGATGATGCACGCAAGCTCGTGGCAGCCGCTCAAGAAGCCTGGAAGGCCGGCGACGTCGCCCGTTGTCGCAGCCTCGGCAACGAGGCCACCCGCTTAGCGCGGCCGGGGCTTCCCCAAGACGTCTCTGTGCACCTCAGCAATGTGATCGCCATGACCAGCGAGTGCATGGCCAAGAACGGAGATTGCGCCACAGCCCGTAAAAATTTTACTGCGCAATACCCCAAACTCTATCCGCAGTTGGTTGCCAACGGCCTCGATGAAGCCCAACGCGAAACCATGTTCAAGGCCAGCTTCCCAAACTGCGCCAAATCCCCGTGAGCCCGGCCCCTAACTCTGCCCCAGAAAGCGCGCTTGTTCGGCTTTGCGCGGGCCGCGTTCACGCCAGGCAAAGCGCGACAAGAAGCGGTTGGCGCTGCCCATGATCAGGTCGGCGGTCATGGCTCCCAAGCTAGGGCCAAACTTGAAGGCGTGACCACTGCCGCCGGTGGCGATGAATAGCCCGTTATGCCGGGGATGCCGGTCAATGATGAAGTCCCCGTCGAAGGTATCGCTATAGAGGCATAGCCGGGTACGAACCACCTTGGCGTTTGCGAGCTGCGGCATTTTGCGGGCGAGGAACTCGCGAAAGAGCGGTTCTTGGTCCAGCGCGTCGGGTCGATGGAACAGCGTTGGGTCCACCGTGCGCCCGGCGCCGTGATTGGCGATCTTGAGCACCGCGGCCTGTAGCGGAAAGCCATACCAACCGGCCCGGCCGATATCGGCGGCCCACGGCGGAAAGACGCTGGCTTGATGCGCCGCGGGCGTCTCCACCTCAAAGTGAAACACAGGCTGCCCCACCGCCTGCAACCGATCCCCGAGCTCCGGCAACACCGCCGCTGAGGACGCGCCGCAAGCGATCACGATGGCATCGGCGCGCAGCAGCTCCCCGCTCGCCAGCCGCAGCGCCGGGCCTTGCGTGAGCTCGAGCTGCGCCAGCGTGTTCTCGCGCAGCGTCACCCCGAGCTCCTGCGCTTGCCGCGTGACGAAGCGCACGACCTCACCACTCTCGCCCCAACCACCTACGGGATTGAAGTAGCCCTCGGCAAAGTTCGCCCGCTCCCAAGCGGGATAACGCTTGCTTAGCTCCGCACCGCTGAGCCGCTCCAAGGCGTAGCCCCTACGCGATAAAAGGTCGTAACTGTCGGCCTCGAAGCTGCCGGGCAAAAACGGCACGCTCGAGGCGAACAAGAGCCCGGTCTCGTGAAAGAGCGCACGCCCGGCTTGTTCATTGAGCGCCCGCCAGCGAGGCAGGGAGTCCTCGAATAGCTCGGTATAAAACGCGTCTACGCCGTAGTCCCCGCGGATCAATTTGCTCAGATCGGTGGAGGCCGCATCCGGGTGAGGCACGGCGCCTTGCTCGAGGACCGTGACGCGCGCACCGCGCTTCCGAAGCTCGAGGGCGGTGGTCGCGCCCACAATCCCAGCTCCCAGAATCAGAACGTCCATCCCCCTTCGCTACCACACGCGCAGCTCCAGCTCCCACCATGAACTCGCTTTCTCCCCGGAGGCAGGCGACAATCGCGCCATGCAGAACGGTGCCGCCTTCGAGGAGGACTTTCGCTCCAACTTTGACAAACTTTCGCCGCGCATCGTGCGGCAATGGAGCACCGTGGACCCAGCCTTGCTCGCCGCGGCCAAGGGGGATTGGAAGGCCGTGTTGGAGCTCGTCGTCGCCGCCACAGACCGCGCGCCGGCCGAGATCGAAGCGAAGTTGCGCGCCTTGCTAACCAGCGACGAAGAAGAGCCGGGCAGCCTCGCAGACCGTTTTGGCAAAGCCAGTAAACAGATGGACGAGGTGATCTCCACGGTGAAGCGCTTTGAGGCCTTTGCCGCTGAAGAGGCCAAGCGCATGAAGGGTAACGTGTTGCCCGCAGCTGAAACCAAGATCCGAGCGAACTTGTGGACCAGCCTGCTGATCGCGCTCGGGCTCGGTTTTGTGTTGGGCCTTTGGCTGCGTGGCGGCAGCCGGCGATGAGCGCTACCAGCGAGGAAAGCGGCCTTTCGCTGCGTTTGCTGCGCGCGCTCGAGACCTTGGCGCGCGCTCACGCCGAACACGCAAAAAAAGAGGCCGAGCGTGATCTCTCGCGCATCATCTCCGGAGCGATCTTGCTCGCCATCGCGCTGCTCCTCGCCGGCGCGGCCTTTGTTGTGTTGCAGCTGGGAGCTGTATTCGCGCTGCATGAGTTCGCGCGTTTGGCTTGGACTTACGCCGCATTGATCGTCGCGGGTGCCAACACAAGCATCGCTCTCATCGTCTTCCTCCTCGGCCGCGCCCGCGTATCCCGACCGGTCATGACCGAGACGCGCCGCACCTTGAAGCAGGCGATGGTGGTCCTGCGCGGTTAGACCGTTAAGGCCTGCAGCAGGTCCTCATAAAGATCCTCGACGTCCTCGAGCCCGATTGAAAGGCGTACCAAATCTCGTGGCACGCGGCTCGCTGGACCTTCCACGGTGGCGCGATGTTCGGCCAGGCTCTCGGTCGCGCCGAGCGAGGTAGCCCGGACGAAGACGCGCAGCTTGCTGCAAAACGCGAGCGCCGCGGCCTCTCCACCGGCGAAGCGCAGGCTCATCATCCCGGAGAAGCCGCCATCCATTTGTGAGCGCGCCAACGCGTGACCCGGGTGCGAAGCCAGGCCCGGGTAGAGCACCGCGTGCAGCGCTGGATGCGGCTCGAGCCGCGTTGCTAGCTCGAGCGCCGTCTGCGAACAGCGCCGCACACGGACCTCCAAGGTCTTCAGCCCGCGCAACAAGAGCCAGGCCTCCACATTACCGAGCACCGCTCCAGCGTCATGCCGGTGGGTGCAGATCCGCTGCCAACGCTCATCCAGCTGGGCGGTGATCAGCGCGCCGGCGAGCACATCGGAGTGGCCGTTCAAGTACTTGGTCGCCGAATGCAATACGAGGTCCGCCCCCAGCTCGATCGGTCGGGTCAGCACCGGCGTGGGTACTGTGGAATCAACGCACACCGCGGCGCCGGCGCTCTTGGCTAGCCGCACCACCTCTCGCAGATCGGTCACTTCCCAGCATGGGTTGGCCGGCGTCTCCACCCAAACCAACTTGGTTTGGCCGGGCTTCAGCGCCGCCGCGAGTTGGCTGCTATCGGTGAAGTCCACGAGCGATAGTGCGATACCCCAGTCTGCGGCAAACTGCATCGCGAGCTTGCGGAATCCCCAGTAGCAGGCTTGCGGGATAATGAGATGGTCGCCCGGGCGCAGGCTCATCAGCACAGCGTGCGCGGCTGCCAAACCGGACGAAAAGACGAGCGCTGCCACCCCGCGATCGAGCTTGCTGAGCAGCGCCTCGAGCGGTGGGTACATCGGTGAGCCGTCGCGGCCGTAGTCCACCCCGCTCAACAAACGTTGCTCGCCATCCCGCGCGAAGGTGGTGGACATGGCAATGGGCGGGACCACGTGGCCGCTGCTATCGGCCATTGAGCCTGCGCGTGCAACCAGGGTGGAGAGCTTCTCAGACTTCATGATGCGGCTTTCGGCTCGGGGTGGGTTTTAATCGCTTTGAGTCGTTGCAAGAGCTCCGCGCGCAACGCGGGCTTGAAGGCCGGGTGACCGCGCTCGGCGTGCCACTCAGGCTCCAGATCGGAGTAGCCGTAGGCCTTGAAAACGGCTTGGTCGAGCGCGACCAGCTGGTCTCGCAGCGCGCTCAATTGCGCATCGAGCGGCGGCTCACAAACCTTGCGCATCAACGCCGAGAGGCCGATGCGCCGCTCGCTCAATATAGCATTACGCGCCTGCTCCAGTGCCAGGCCCTGGGCTGCCAACTCGGCGTCCGCCTCGAGCGCCGGGAAGCTACCGAGCGGCGGCGGCAAGGTCTCAAACACGTCGGAGGGCGTATAACGCAGCCCGTCCCCCAAGGTGGAGCTGTGCAAGCGAGCCCACTCAGCGTGCAAGCGACTGTTGAGCCAAGCGAACACGGCGAAGGATGCGCTCGCCACGACGACCAGCTGGTCCGAATACACATAGCGGTTGGGCAAACGCACGGCGACGACCTGGCTCGAGACGCGAGGCATCACCAATACGTGCTCTAGCCCTTCAATCGCTCGCCGGAGGTTGGGCCGATGATTGGCGAAGCGCCACCATGAGAGCCGATGCGCTCGGTCCGCGGGCGTCGCCTGCAGGCCGTCACGGAAGGGCTTCACCCGATTGCGCAGTAGCTCCACGAGCTCCGGATCTGCCTCGGCCTGCTCCAGCGTATCCCCGCTAAAATCGATCACATGGCGGTGCGCGGCGAAGCTCGGGCTCTTGACCACCTCCTCGCCACCGAGGAACGGTTTGATGCGCCGGGCGCTCTCCGGCCGCTGCGAGATCGTCGCACGCAGCTGCGAGGGGAGCTGGCCCTTCACGTCATCGAAGACAAAGCCTTTGCCGCGTAAGAAGCAGCCAATAAAGGCGCGCTGTTGCATGGTGGCGTGCAGCGGCGGTCGCTCATGCGCATGGCTTGATAGGAAGGTATCAATCGAGGCCACGGTTTGCCCGTCGAGCTGAGCCGGCAGCGCGCAGGCTCCGCGCGTCACCCACAATAGGCTGGTAACCACCCCAGCCTCGCCGGGCCAGGGCACGCGTGTCTCGGCTCGGGCAATCGTCGCGCCTCGCTCAATCAAAGCCTGCAGGCCGCCCTCCCGCGTATCCCCCTGCGCAATCGTATTGGTGGTTACCGCGGCTAGCACGCCGCCATCGCGCAATACTTCATAGCCGCGCCGTAAAAAATGTGCCGCTAAGTCGGTATTGCCGTTGGTGCCTGGCGTCGCGCGTTGCAGCGCTGCTGCGTACTGTTCGCCGTGCACCGTGCGCAGCCTTTTGCCGCCAAGAAACGGCGGATTCATCACCACCAGGTCAAAGCTCCTGGGCGTCTCGATTCGGTGGAATAGCGCAGACCAGCGCGTCGCCACGAGCTCGGCCTGGGCGCCCTTACTCAGCATCGCGTCGGCTTGAACGAGCTGACCGTCGAAGCTCTCCTTTGCTAACTGGGCGTCCCCCACGGCGAGCCACAAGGCGCGCCGCGCGAGCAATACAGCCGCCTCATCAAGCTCAATACCGTAAAGCCGCCGTGCAAACTCCCGCCGCGCGCGCGCCGAGGTTCCACCACAAAGTCGCAAAGCCGCGCGCAGAAATGCGCCGCCGCCCATCGCCGGGTCGAGCACGCTGGGCGCGCTTGCTGGTTGCAGAAGCTCCAGCGCCGGCTCGAGCAAACGCTGCGCGATCGAAAGCGGCGTATAGTGCACACCGCCTTTGCGACGTCGCTCCTTTGAAAGCGAGCCTTGGTACGCCAGTGTCAGCGCCTCATCGCGAGGGGCGGCCGCGACTTCAGCGCGCAGCCGCTCCGAGGTTTGAGCCGGCAATAGGCGCAGCGCTCGCTCGCGATCGTCGGCCATCAGCGCCTCTGCCATGGCCTCGATCATGATGATTGCTGGATCAACCTTCGGTTGAACGGCCGTCCGGGCGTCGAGCACGCGGCATCCTACACCAGACCTTGCAAGCTCCTCACATGACCGTCTTCGCCTTGTCATGCGCGGCCGGCACAGTGGCCGGGTGAAAAAGCTTACTGTCTCTGGTTGTCGCTTTTGTGGTGAAGGAAAGCTGTTCCGCGTGCGCCGCAGAAACCTCGACCACGGTCTTTCCTGGGTTGGGCTCTACCCCTACCGCTGTGACGTTTGCCAAAAACGAAGTTACCGCTTCCAGGAGCGCAGGCCGAGAGCCCAAGCGCCCATTGAAGCAAAGCCCCAATCCACCCCGAGCGGGATAACCGTGTTGGTCGACTTGCTCCAGCGCATGGCTACAGCCAATAGCAAAGAGCAACGCAGGCCTGACTGAAGGAAGGCCACGCCGAACGAGCCCTCCGCCCACCGTTGAACCCTTTAGCAACCGCCTGTAGCGTCCTCACATGGCTCGCAGTCTGCGTCGGCGCTCCTTCTTTCATGGGTTTGTGATCGCTGCGGCGTCGAGCAAGTTGCTCGGCTGCGGGGACGATAGTGAGACGACGCCACCGCAAGGGCCGTCGACGTCCCCGGAGGATCAGGACCGTGTGTTTCCTCAGGGGCTCGCTTCGGGGGACCCGACGCCCTCGAGCGTGATTTTGTGGGTGCGCGTGGAGCCGGAGGCTGCGGCTGATCCAGTGAGCGTGCTGGTCGAGGTGGCCGAAGACGAGGCCTTCTCTACGCTCGTGCTCAATGAGTCCTACGACGTGACGGCGGACAGTGATCACACGCTGCGCGTGAAGCTGACAGAGCTCAAGGCCTTCACGCGCTACTATTATCGCTTTACCGCGCGTGACGTACAGTCGATCGTGGGCCGCACCAAGACAGCTCCGGCGGCGGATACGGATACCCCGGTACGCTTCGCCTTTGCTTCATGTCAGGACTTCGTCGGCCGTTACTACCATTCGTGGAAGGCGCTGGCGGCTGAGCCCGACGTCGACTTCGTGTTGTTTCTTGGTGACTACGTGTACGAGACCAACGGGGACCCAACCTTTCAAACGGTGGATGAAGCTCGCAAGATCGAGGTCAACGATGGCATCCAGCTGTTTGAGGACAACCCGGACATCAAGTCGGCAAGTACGCTGGCGGACTACCGCGGTCTCTACAAGCAATACCGGCGCGACGAGGACCTGCGCACCATTCACGCGCGCTACCCGTTCGTCTGCATTTGGGATGATCACGAGTACGCCAATGATTGTTGGCAGGACCACTCCACAGACTTCAATGAACTAAACGGTGATGAGAAGAACCCCGAGCGCCGGCATGCAGCGTCGCAGGCTTGGTTCGAGTATCAGCCAGCCGACGTCAACTTCGACGCGAGCAAAGAGCCGCCGGCGGATCTAAGTATCTATCGTACGCTGCGCTACGGGCAGCACGTCGAACTCATTCTCACGGATCAGCGTTCGTATCGCTCGGACCACGTCATCCCGGAAGGGGCCTCCCCCATGGACCGCCCCGAGGGGGCTCCGGAGACTGTGCCGACTTACAGCGCGGCGGGAAAGACGCCGTTCTTTCCCAATAGTGAGATCTTCTCGCGCAGCTTCGTCATCAAGGAGGGCTTCGATGCGATCGAGGCCTTCGTCCAGCCGACCATGCTCGGGGATACGCAGCGCGCTTGGCTCGTCGATAGCATCAAGAACTCCGAGGCCACCTGGAAGGTCTGGGGCAATGAGACGCAGCTCGTTGAGATGATGCTCGATCTGCGGCCGTATGAGCTGCCGCCGGCGTTTCAAGCCGTCTACTACTTTACTGTCGATCAATGGGACGGCTACCGCACTGAGCGGAAGCAAATCCTCGATGCCCTGGCAGGGACGCCCAACGTCGTCGCCTTGACGGGGGATATTCACGGCTTCTTCGCCGCTGAGATTCACGCGGACCCCGCGGACGTCACCACCGAGCCGGTGCTGGTTGAATACGTGACCGCGGGCATCAGCTCCTCCCCGGTACAGGAGATCGCCGCCACGGTGGTCGAGGGTGATGAGGCGTTTGTCGCGCTTGCCGCGCTCGTACCCCAATTCGACAAGGTGCTCACCGAGACCAGTCCGGAGTACAAACACTCGAGCAGCAACGCCCACGGCGTGGCCATCGTCGACGTTACCGCGGAGGAGTTTGCCGTCGAGTTCCTCGAGATCGCCGACGTCAAAAGCAAAGACTGGGACGGCTCGGTCAAGCGAGTAAAATTCAAGACCACCGCCGGCTCGACGCGGGTGACCAGCGCCTAACGAGAGGCGGCGCTCATTTGTGTGAGGCGCCGTACGCCGCGAGCTCGCTCACCAAGTGGTCGAACACACGGCGCACCTTTGGCGCCTTGCGTTGGTCCTCGTGCATGACGACGAACACCTCGAGCGACAAGCTGAAGCGCGGTAACACTCGCTCGAGGTTTGGGTCCTTCGCGGCGAGGGGCAGCTGGCACACGCCGATGCCCAGTCCGGCGCGCACGGCAGCTAGTTGCACGAGGTCATTGTCGCTGCGAACGACGAATTGGCTGCGTGGCGCGTCGAAGCCGGTCGCCGCCAGGGCGCGCCACGTGGCCCGATCCTGATCCGGCCCAATCAGCGGCCAGCCGGCGAGCTCAGCAAGTTTGCGCGGGGCCCGGCCATGGGATTGCAAGAGCTCGCGAGTGGCGAATAGCCCCAAGCTGATCGGGCCGACGCTGCGTGCGACCAGCGCCGCTTGGGTGGGCGTAGTCATGCGCACGGCGATGTCGGCGTCGCGGCGCAAGAGGTCCACCAGCCGGTTGCTGGTGACGATCTCGAGATCGAGCCCAGCGCCGCCGGCTACGAGGGGCTGTAGCAGGTTGGGCAGGACCTCAACGCCGACCACTTCACTGGCGGCGATGCGCACCGTACCCCGGCCAGCAAACTCGCTCGTGCTCGCGCCGCGCTCGAAGGCACGTGCAGCCGCTTCCATGCGCTCGGCGGTGGAGAGCAACGTGGTCGCGGCCTCGGTTGGCACAAGGCCGTTAGGCCCCCGGGTGAACAAGGCTCCGCCCAGCGTGCTCTCGAGCACCTCGACGCGCCGGCGGATCGTAGGCTGGGCCACCGAGAGCTCGCGCGAGGCGGCGGAAAGACTACCGGAGCGCATCACCGCCAAAAAGGTCTCAATCAGATCCCAACCAACGCTCATCAAAAAAGTATGAGCGGCTGAACACCTTTCGACAATGGTGATAAGCGGTTAGGGCGCTCATAGTAGCTCCCATGAGCCAAACAATTGCTATCACTGCCGTCCCCGAAGTCTCAACCGCTGTATCGACCGCCTCAGCCGTGTCAGGATCCCACCGCCTCCATCTGCGGGTCGAGGGGGCGCTAATGCTGGCGTTTGGCGTGGTGATCTGGCGGCAGCTCGGCGGCAGTTGGGGCTGGTTCGCCGCGTGTTTCCTGGTGCCCGACATCACCCTGGCCGGCTACCTCGCTGGGCCCCGCGTAGGGGCCTGGCTGTACAATCTCGGTCACTCGCTGATCGGCCCGGCCATGCTCGCTGCATTAGGCGCTAGCGCGAACCAGCCCAGCCTGCTGCTCGCCGCCGCCTTGTGGCTCGCGCACATCGGCTTTGATCGCATGGCTGGGTATGGCCTCAAAGCTGTATCGGGCTTCCGCGATACCCACTTGGGCAGGCTGTGAGCGAGCGATGACTGCTGCGGCTTCGCTTACCGCTCAATCGCTGGGGCCGCAGCCGATTACGGCAACGCCGAACTCGTTCTTCGACTCGACCATTTCGCAGTCGGGGGCTTGGCAGTAGTGCTCGCAGACCTCGCCCTCTTCGGCTTTGCAACCGTATTGGCCGCTTGGGATCGAGAATAGGCAGCCTTCGCCTAGGCACTCGACGCTGAGGTCGTCGTCGAGATCGCGCTTGCCCTCGGCGCAGGCGCGCACGCAGACGTTGCTGGCGTCTTTGACGCGGCCCTCAGGGCAACCACCGTCCTCAGGGCAAGCTCCGTTCTGCTCCAGTGCGCCGCTGGGGCAGACTTTGACGCATTTGCCGTCGAAGCCGGCGGCCTGGCCTTTGGGGCAGTCATCCACCACCACATCGTCTTTACGACGTGCAGAGACGGTGGCCGCGACCTGTAGATTCGCCTCGGCGGTCTCGAAGGAGATCCAGCCGTAGCCGCTGTCTCCCCAGGCGCTGCCCCACGAGTTGCGGATCTCGAAGTACTTGCGGCCTTCGATCGTCTTGTAGCCAATCAACACTACCGCATGGCCGAAGTTGCGACCGCGCGGGTAGTCCTCAATCACGCCACCGGGCAGTAGATTGTCCGTGTACCAATTGTCGCTCATACGGAAGCCGACCGAGAGATCCTCGCCGTCGGCGATCGCCGCTTGAAGTTGCTTGGCGGTTGGGCGCCCACCTCCCTCCGCGACGATCTCACGTACGGTGGCCACCTCGAAGGCGACCTTGGCATCGAGCGCGCTGACCTTGTCTGCCGGGGGCTGGGACTCGCCTTGGAGCCAGCCATCGGCGATGGCCGCGTCATAGGCGAGCCCTTCAGCTTTGGCTGCGTCAGCGAGCGCGGCGCCGAGCGAGAGCTTGGCGATCGCGTCGTTGTAACTGGTGGTGTGGTACCGCGAGAGAAAGTGCATCTCGGAGAGTACGATCTTGCTCGACGTTGCACCGGCGACAGCGCCTTCGAGCAGCGCGGTGCTGGCGAACGATATGCAACTAGGTGCGGCGCCTTGGTTCTTGATCGAGCCGAAGCGCGCGCGATGGCTCACCTCTTCGGGCAGCTCTTTCTCGGGTGCATCGAGTGGAGCAGCACCTTTGGGCAATACCCCCTTACCACCGAACTCCGAGTTGGCAGCGTCATCATCGTCGGTGGCCTCTTCGCACTCGACGGCGACCCATTCACCCTTGTTGTCGAACCAGTCACAGATGAGTACGCCGTCGGCTGCGAGCGGCGGGCGGCGCGCAGGCGGTGAGCCGTCCGCATTGCATTTGCCGGGGTAGACGCCGACGCCTTTGGGCACCCCGTCGCAGATCCACTCGCAGGCGGTGTAGCTCTTCTTGTCGGTACCACAGTAAAACTCAGCAGCGTCTGTAGTGTCCTTGGCGCACTCGCTGAGGCATTCATCCTTGCTCTCGGACGGCGGTAGCGCGCCGCCTTTGGGGCTTGCAGCAGGTGACGCAGGGGCGGCCGAGGCTGCCGAGGCTGTGGCCGAAGCAGGCACCGCTTGGGCCGAAGCCGAAGCGCTGGACGTAGCCTCTCCGCTGCTGCAGGCGCAGAGCAGGAGCGAGGGGAGCAGGGTGAAGAACGGTGAGTGCGAAGGTCGACGAATCACCCGCGCAGGGTACGGCACGAGTGCCCGCCAATGCGAGCACTCGCGCACGAGTCATTCACCAGTACCCCTCCCACTCGGCAGGGACGTTGACGCTCTCTTCACGCAAGAGCGCCATGCGTGACTTGGCCAGCCGCGTAGGCCGTACCGGCTTGCGCAGAAGGCGCATCGAGGCCTGCTCCGGCGTGCGGCCGGCCTTCTTCTGGTTGCAGGGGTAGCAGGAGGTTACGATGTTGTCCCACGCCGAGCGGCCACCTTGGGATTTAGGCAATACGTGGTCGAGGTTGAGCATCGCCTTGTCCCGCGTGATACCGCAGTACTGACAGGTGAAGTCGTCGCGTAGGAAGATATTGCTGCGCGAGAAGGCCGGGCCCTTCGAACGAAAGTGCGGCGCGCGACGTTGCCGCACGACGGCGGGGATACGCAAGGAGGTCGAGGGGGAGTGGATGATGACCTCGTACTCCTGCATGACCTCTACCTTGCCGAGGAAGCTGAGCACGATGGCCTTCTGCCACGAGATCACTCGCGCAGGCGACATCCACGGGGTGAGCAAGAGGGTGTTGAGTGACATGGTACTGCTCCGAGTTTGGTACGACCCTCCCGTTGCTATCTCGGGGCTTTCGGGATCAGCGCGAGGAGGCCTTGCTCCAAGTCTGATGCAAAAGGCGCGATCGGTCAGGTCATGTCGCCGAGGGACGAGCTGAGGCGCGTTGACTGACGCGCCCCAGCTCGGTCGTATGCTCAGACTCGTTCGCCGCTCGGTAGGACGCGATTCGGCACGAGCAGGTACATGGCCGCCACCCCGAGTCCGATGATGAAGGTGATAGCCCACAGGGTGTTAAGGCTGGTGTGCTCGATCAAGGTGGGCCCCACGGCCGGAGAAACCACCATCGCCAGGCTCCATGTCATGCCGAAGGCGCCCTGGTAACGTCCGCGCAAGTTTTGGGGCGAGGCGTCTGCGACCACGCTAGCGTTGATCGGCGCAAACACGATCTCCCCGAGCGTCCACACAGCGACCGTTGCGCTTACAGCAACCAGGTTGTGGGCAAAGGCGGTAAGTCCAAAGCCCAAGCCGGTGAGTACGGAAGCGAGAGCCAGCAGGTAGTGCCGCTTACGGCCGCGGGCCAGCCGGGTGACCAGCGGTTGTAACAGCACAATCAAGAGACCGTTGGTGGCTAACGCGATACCGAAGTCCTGCGTCGAGAGGCCGTGCGCCCTCATCTGTTCGGGTAGCCCCGTAAGGTGTTGGAAGAACACCAGCACCAAGATGAAGTTGAGCAGCAGGAAGAGTCGATACTTGCGATCCAAGAAGGGCGTGAGGAAGTGACCCGTCCGCTCCTGCGCCAGGGGCTTGGCTCGACTCTCCGGTACCCAGCGGAGGATGATGCCTGCGAGGAGCACGGTGGTCAGCGCGTCCAGGAAGAATAATAGCGTAAAGTTCTTACTGGCCATATATCCGCCCACCACTGCCGCCAGAGCGAATCCCAAGTTGACCGACCAATATTGAAGACTAAACGCCTTCACGCGGTGCTCGGTCGGGACGATGTCGGCGACCAGCGCATGGCTCGCCGGTCGAAAGGCGTCACTGGTGACACTCAGCGCGAAGGTGGCAAGAGCGATCAGCGGGAGGCTTTGAACCAGCCCGAGGGTGACCATGAAGAAGGCTCCCGAAAGCAGTGAGGCGACCATGGTGATGCGCCTGCCGAAGCGGTCGGCTGCTGCACCACCAAGCAAGGTGCCGATCACCGAGCCGACGCCGTAAAGCGAAACGATGAGGCCCGCCAGTGGCAGCGGCAGACCGCGCGTCTGCGTCAGATACACAAACAAAAGCGGCACCACGAAGGTGCCGGCACGGGTGATGAAGGTACCCACTAAAAGCGCCCAGAAAGCTCTGGGCAGACCGGATCTCAGCTCACCTGCCACGCGTGACAAGGAGCTCAAGGTTGAAGCCGTCATGCAAGAGCTGACGCACTGCAGCGGAGAAGCTGACGCCGTTCGAGGTGTTGGGCCGACTCAGGGTTCCACGCGCAAGCAGTAGTCGAAGTTCTCGGCGCCGCCTTTGCCGTAGACCCGAGCCCAATATTTGCCGGCTGGCAATCCCGAGGCTGTGGCCTCCTCGTTGCTGTCCGCGGAGTACGACCCCGTTACGTAATCATTGGTGAGGCTCGAGTAGATCTCCAGATCCAGATCACCGTCTACCTGGGCGAAGGTCAACGTGGCGGTAAAGCCATTGACGATGTTGAAGGCAAACCAGTCGAAGTCTCCGCTGCAAACGCTCAGGTTGCAGTAGTCGACATTGAAGCTTATCGGCGTGGCGCTACCGGATCCGTTGTTGCCCTCGAAGTTGTCGGCGCTGCAGCTGCAGGTGCCGCAGTCATCCGGGCAAACGTCGCAATCTTCATTCGCGTCGCAATTGCCGTCTCCGCAGTTCGCGCAAACGCCGCAGTCTTCCTCGCAGCTCGCGCAATCTTCCGACTGCTCGCAGCTTCCGTCCCCGCAAACGCCAGCGCAGCTGCAGTCGGCCGGGCAGGTGATGCAGTCTTCAATCCCGTTGCACGAGCCGTCACCGCAGGCTGGCCCGCCACCATTGCTGGGTACTCCACCGAAGCCGCCGCTGCCGACGTCCCCGCCGAAGCCGCCGATCGGCGTTTCTCCGCCGCTGCTCTCAAAGCCGCCGTAGCCGGAACCACCGCCGCCGACGATCACGCCGTCGGTCTCGAGCGGATCGCTGCTCACACACGCCACCAAGAGCGCAGAAGCTAAGAGCCATCGGCACATGCGCTGCAGTCTACCAGCATTGCCGCGGCCCGACGATGGCAGGCTTGTCACAACACCGCGATCGAGGCCTCGAGCAGCGTCGCAAGCTCGCGCGAGGGCATCGGCCAATTGGCTGCTGGGCGCACGAGCAGCGTTGTTCGAGGGGTCGGCTCGCGCAGGTCCAGCTGCAACAGCCCCAACCAAAGCGAGCCCGCCGAGTTCGCCAAGTGCGCTGCACCGGCCGAAGCTCGTCGTGCGGCGGCCTCGAGCAGCCGCGTGGCCGGCTCGTCGGTTTCGTCCGAGGCGGCCGGCAGAATCACGTTGGCTAGTAGGAAAGCCGCTGGTGCATCGGCAGCGCGCTCGGCCTCTTTGGAGCGCGCTTCGAGCTGCTTTTTGAAGGCTGGTAACGCCTGCGAGACGAGGCTGGCTGGACCCTCCGCTGCACGTTCGGCGATCACCACGTCAAATTGTAGAGCGCCCACTTGCAAGGGCAGCGCACCCGTTGGCCGACTCGTGAGCGTTTCGAGCGAGCTCAGAAAGGCCGTGACTCCGTCGTTCGCGCCCGACGTCGCAGCGGCGGCCCGACCTCGGTACCAGGTGACGCTCTCGAGCTCTTGGCCAAGCCGCTGACCGAGCGCGCTCACGCCCTCGGCGATGCGCAGCCGCAGCTTGCTGAAGCCGCTGCCGATCGCCGGTTTGAGCTCGACGCCGACGTTCACTTTCTTCTGGCCCAAACAGGCTTGAAAGGCCGACGGAGATCGCGGCCCGGCCAGGCCGCCCAGCGACTGCAACAGGCCCTTGTTGTTGAGATGATCGAGCGCCAAGAGCTCGGCCGCTGCCGAATCCCAAAGAGCTTCGGCGAGCAGCGGTTCTTCGTTCGAAGTCAGGTCGACGACGCGCGGAGCCAACTCGGCTGGCTTGAAGCGCTTGCTGAGACGGCCCAGCGGAGCCTCCAAATAGCGCAGCGGGTTGATCGGAGCGGCTGGCTCCGGCTCGGCTGCTAGCGGCTCGGGAGCTACCGAGGCGACCACCGGCTCGGGTTCTGCGATGGGCTCCGCGGGCGGTTCAGGTTCCTCTGCGATCGGCTCCGGCGCTGGGCTGAGCAAGGCTGCCCGTTCGAAGGCCTCGGCCTCGAGCCAATTGAGCTTGTCGCTTGAGCCAGGGCGGTCGAGGGACAGGTAGTAAGCCCGTAGTCGAATCCGTTCCAGCAGCTCCCCGCCAAGCTCCGTCGTCATGGGTGCGAGCCTAGCCGTACGCGGAACCAAGTCTTCAAACAATGTGAAGTCATGCTGAGGTCGCGAGTGTGGAGCTCTGTTGATAGCCTGCTCCGCGATGAAGAACTCCGCACGCTGGCTGTTGCTCGGTCTCGCCCTCGCTGCCACCCATTGTGACAGCAAGAAGTCCAAGCCCAGTACGGATGACGAGTCCGAAGAGGACGACAAACCGAGCAAGCGCTCGAAGAAGGCTGCTAGCTCAGCAACAGCGAGCGCGTCCAACGCCGTCGCGATCGCTCCGGGTTCGCCGCCGGAGACCAAGCCCACGCCGGTGCCGGTGGAAGCCGGTCCGCCGCCGAGCTTCAAGCTGGGTGCGACCAACTTCAAGCTCAACGAGACCATCAGCGTGACCTTCGATCGGCCGTTGGTCGCACCGGAGGGCCAGCAATATTGGATCACGCTGGTGGACCCGAACGCCCCCGATACGACGTATGGCGCGTGGCATTACCTAAAGAGCGCCGTCACGGAAGACAAATTGGTTGCGGCCGAGCTGGGCGACTTCGAAGTGCGCTTCTACGATCTGCACCCGCAGACCAAGTACAAGGTGCTCACGCGCCAGCGCATCTCGATCGTCGAGTGCCGTCAGGTCTCCGATTGTCCGGGCAGCGGCCCGTTGTGTGAGGCTGGCCGCTGCGTGGGTGCGGGCAGTAGCCCCGTGCCGATCGAGCCGGTTGAAGACGGTGAGCTCGGGCCGGATGGTTGGCCGGTGATCATCCCGCCGGTGGGCTCGAAGGCGCCTTCCGTCGCCGAGTGGCAAGCGGTGCCCAAGGAGGTAACCGTGCGCGGCTCCGGCGCCCTCAAATGCGAGACGAAGATGCTGCGCGAGTGGCTGCGCATCAACTGCAAGGCCAACAACCTGGGTGTACCGGTGGCGATGGAGCACAACCCCGCGTTCGGACAACAGGCCTTCAAGTTCGTCGCCGAGGGCTCAGTCGCGAGCGCGGTCTTGCAGATGATTCCGAACAAGAACTACATCGCTGACTTCACCTGGGCGAGCCCGGATATGGGCACAACCACGTATACCGTCACCATCTCCTGGAACAACGGCCGGCCGGTCGGCGCGTTCAATCTGCCCGGTGGGATGTAGCTCTATCGCAACCTTGGGTCGCTCAGCGACGCGCTTCCCACGCAACCTGGAAGTGGCTCTCGCTGTGCGGCCCACGCATCGTTCGACCCAGGCACTCGACGGTGCTCAGACTTCCCGATAGCGCAATCACCTCCTCGAATACGGCCGACCAGGTTTCGGAGGTCATGGCCGTCTCGGTCACGTACGCCGAGTGAAGGACGAGCTCGCCGCCATGGTCGCTGGTGGCGGAAAACTTCGTGCGAAAGCCTTTGCTGACGGATTGGGTGCCAATATCGAGGTGAGTGAGGAAGGTCAGAGGAGTCGCGCCAAATACGTTCACGATGCCTTGGATGATCGGCCGAAGAATCACGAACGTCGTCGTTTTCGTCGCCCACTTCGTCATCTGACGGACCTCAGCTGCACCAAACAAAGCACCAACCGCGTCGCATAGATCGGCGAAGTACGTGGCGTTGACCCAACCGCTCGCTGGTCCGTCCTCACAGAGCTCAATGGTCTCCGCTTGAAGCCGTGCACGTACGATGTCGAAGTGACCCTGGTTTCGAAGGTAGGTCACGTAGGACGCAAACATCCGCGCCCTGAGCTTCGCTTCAAGTCCGTCGTCGAAGCGACCCGCGTTCCCCACTCATCGTTGATACGCCCATGGCTCTCCGTCACAAGGGCCTTGCTCTCGTTGGAGCAAGATTCAGTGTTCTGCGGTGACGTCTCCGACGCAGGTAAAATTATGTACTTCCGGGTTCGCATCACCCCAAAATCTGTACGGCGTAAACCAAAACCCAGAGCCGATGCCGCGGCTCGCTTGGCGCCACGAGCCCAGCAAATAGCCGAAGTCGCGCAGCGAGCGATCATCGATGCTGCCGCCGATCAGCTCGAAGCCGGTGAACTCTTGCAAGTAGTCGCCCTGCAGGAAGTCGTCGGTTACGACGTACGCGGTGCGAGCCGCGAGGTGACGCACGAGCGCGCCGCTGTTGCGTACGTTGGTGTGCGTGTGATCGGCGCACGGATCCACGAGCACACGATCGAGCGGTACGCCTCCGTTGCAGCTGGCGAGGTGGGTCAACATGAAGGCCTCCACCACCTGCGCGTGAACCGCCCCACCGCTGACGATCACCACCGGCGCTAGCCCGCTGCGGAAGGTCTCTGCGACGCGGTCGGCTCGCTGGTTGTTCACCGAAAGCAGGGCGCGTTGGCTCGCGTTGAGCATGAGGCAGTCATCTCCGGGCCGCCAAGGGATGAGGCCGCTCGCGTCTTGTTCGCTGTTGCCGTAGCCGAAGGTAATACCCGCTGCATACGCGTAGCCACGATGGTCCTTGGCCAAGGATCGCAAGCTGCGCGCGTTGGTTTCTGCGGCGCGTTTGCGCACTTCCGCGGGCAACTCGCACGCGAGCTCGAGTGGCAGCGCGCCCTTGTCGTTGCTGGGCTCGGCGGCGATGCGCTCGTAGATTTGGGCGCGCGCTAACAGCTCTTGTTCGTGAGCGGCCGGCGTGTACTCGCAATCGGCGTCCACCATGCTGGCGCTGATGATGCGCTCGGGGTTCTTCGCGTATTGCACCGTCGCGAAGCAGCCGCGCGGTGAAAACTCGGGGAAGGAGTCATGCTTGCGCGCGGCCGGGTTGGCGGTGGCCCAGCGCCAACTCTCACACGCGCTGCTCGTGTCGAAGTCGCTCGGTGCGATGCCGGCGTGCGGGCCGAGAGGAGGAGCGAGCGGTAGCGGCTCGCGCAGCACGCAGCCCGCGGCGAGCAAGGCGAACGCGCAGCCAAGCTGAGCTGACGACGTGCGCGTCCGCCTGAGCTCCATCGGCCGAGCGACCGAACGGGTCAAATCTTGCGCGCTCGTTTACGGATGACGTCGGTGCCCATGTACGGCTGAAGCGCCTTGGGGATGGCGATGCTGCCGTCTTCTTGTTGGCCTTGCTCCAAGATCGCGATCAACGTGCGACCGATGGCGAGCCCCGAGCCGTTCAACGTGTGCACTAGGCGCGGCTTGCCTTTGACCTCGGTGCGATAGCGAATTTGCGCGCGGCGAGCTTGATAATCCCCGAAGTTGGAGCAGCTCGAGATCTCGCGGTAGGCGCCTTCACTCGGCAGCCAAACCTCGAGGTCGTAGGTCTTCTGTGAGGCGCCGCTCATGTCGCCCGTGCAGAGCAGCATGCGGCGGTACGAGAGCCCCAGCCGCTCGAGGACGATCTCTGCGTTGCGGGTGAGCGACTCATGCTCGGCCTCGCTCGTCTCCGGCGTGGTGAACTTGACCAGCTCCACTTTATCGAACTGGTGCTGACGAATCAGCCCGCGGACGTCGCGACCATGGCTGCCAGCCTCCGCGCGGAAACACGGCGTGTAGGCTGTGTAAGCGAGCGGTAGATGCTTCTCATCGATGATCTCGTCGGCGTGCAGGTTGGTGACCGGCACCTCGGCGGTGGGGATCAGGTAGAGGTCGTAGGCCCGCTCCGGATCCGCCTTGTGCGTCTTGAACAGGTCATCGGCGAACTTGGGCAGCTGGCCGGTGCCAACGAGCGCGCTGTCTTTCACCATGAAGGGCGGCAGCACCTCTTCATAGCCGTGCTCCTTGGTGTGGAGATCCAACATGAAGCTGATCAGCGCGCGCTCGAGTCGCGCTGCGTCCCCGTACAGCACGGTGAAGCGCGGGCCCGAGAGCTTGGCCGCCCGCTCGAAATCAAGGATGCCCAGGGCCTCGCCCAGCTCCCAATGTGGCTTCGCCGGGAAGGCGAACTTCATCGGCTCGCCCCAGGTCTTGACCACCTGGTTCTCCTCGGCCGACTTGCCGCTCGGCACCGAAGCATGCGGCATGTTCGGGATCAGCAAAAGCTGCGCCTCGAGCTCCTTCTCGATGTCGGCGACGGCCTTCTCGAGCGCCTTCACCTCGCCGGACAGCACCTTGAGCTCTTCACGCTTGGCCTCGAAGGCGGCCGACTTCTTGTCGGCCTTGGCCATCTCGGTCGAGGCGACGTTGCGCTCCGCAGCCTTCGCCTCGGATTGCTTGAGCGACGCGCGCCGCGACTCGACTAGCGCCCGCACCGGCTCGAGCTTCTCTGCCCAAGACGGATCTCGGCGGATGAGGGCGTTCTTTACATCGTCGAAACGGTCGGCAACGTCGCGCGGATCAAGCATGGCCCTCTTTGTCCCCGCGTGCCGCTTGGGTCAAGCCGCCGAATCAGAAGAAGTACTCGGCGACGACGAGGCCACGGCGCCAAAGCTCAAGGATGTGAAAGGCGCGTACTTCGCCCTTGAAGGCGAGCTCGAAGGTGCCGTTGGGCAGCCGCCGTTCGCTGCTCTCGAAGTTGAGCGGGAGCACCCAAAGGGCTAGCTCGTCATCGATCTGAATGCCGGTGTCCGGCCGCTCCGCAACGCGTACGCGCAGCGTGACTGTCCGCATTTCATCGCGCGTTTTGCAATCCTGCTCGTAGTTGAGCTTGCCGTCGGGCCCAACGCCGCTGGGCTTGTCGGCGGGCTTGCAGTCATACGGCACAGCCTTCTTCTCGGCCCTGCCGACGAGCGTCAGCAACAGCTCGTTGGTCTGCGCATCCTCATTCAGGCTCTTCACCGAAAGCGGCGCACCAAAGGCCTCACGGCCAAGCGCAGCGAGCACTGGCTCCGGGGGAGGTGCGGCCTTCGCTGGCTTGGCGCGCTTGGTCGCAGGCTTCGTTTCGGGAAGGCCGCGCACGGTTTGGGGCGCATCGTAGCTCGGTAGAGCGACCTCGCTCTCAGGCAGCTTGAGCTCGAGATCGCGGGCTTCACGCACGCGCTTCTCCAGCTCTTCACGACGGCCCTCTACCGAGGGTGACTTGACGAGATGGAGCGGTGTTTCGGCTGGTTCTTGCCAGTTCGGCAGGCCTTGCAAGCAGCTCAGCTCGAGCTCCTCTGCGGGGCTGAAAAGCGGGCGCAACAGCGCTGCATCGTCGTCGCGTTGGTGTTGGAAGTCGTACAGCTGCTTGCGACCGAACTTGTCGAACGACTCGGCGATCAGCAGCTCCAGCCCATAACGAGGACCTGCAAAATCGGTGGACGTTCCCTTCAGCTCTGCGCGTAACCGCAACAGGCCGCCCAAAACGACGTACGGATTGGCGCTCTGTTCGAGCGTGGCCTTCTCCTTGCGAATGCGCGCTTCGACCTGTTCGAGCGTGGCCAGCCGTTCCTTGTGCCTAGCAGCGCACTGGTCGAAGTGAAGTTGCATCGAGCGTGCGTAGGTGAGCCCGCGAAAGACCACGAAGGCCTCTGCGTCGCTGCTCGCGACCTTGTCCCAGCCCGGTAGCCACTCAGCGCTGGGATTGCTGAGATACGCCTTCGGATTACGCAGCGAGCCCTCCGGCGCGAGCCCTGCGTTGCGCACGAAACGGTCGGTGCAAGCCGACAAGAACAGCGAGCAATCGGCCGAGGCGAGATCGCCCGCCGACCAAGCATCCCAGCTCGATCGCACCTGTAGCTGCAGATCGGCGGTGGTTGGCTCACGGGGGGCGAGGGGAACGGGTGCGGCCGTGCAACCAGCAGCTACGCAAAGCCCCACGAGGCTAGCGGCGATGCGGTGCGATGACGGCCCGCCCACCATGGTGCTACTTCACCGCCATCCAGCTGGGAGTACCGCTGGGAGCGCCGGTGTCGATGTCCACGCCATAGCTCGGAAACACCTGCTGGCACTCGGGATCCATCGGGCCCGACATACAGCCGGGCGCTCCACCTTGGTCGGCCGCAAGATCGACGTTCTTCACCAGCTCGGCGTAGTCGAGCACCACGATGCCATCGGCGGGATACGCCAGATCGATCTCGGCGACGTTCAAGCGATCACATACGGCCTCGCTGCCAGAGCCGGAGCAATCGGTGCTCGCGAGGTGAAGCAAGAACGGCTCACCGCCGACGGGAGCTGCGTCCATGCGCACGAATTTGTAGCCCGTCTGCCAATCCCAGAACATGCCGGAGAGGTTGAGGGGTGAGGGAGCCGTCGCCGAATCACCGTGATTGAGCGCCTCGGGAACGCCGACCTTGAAGCGAATGCGGTCCGGCGTTGGTCCGCTCGGGAGCGTGCCTTTGATGACGTTGTTGGTCTCGCTGGTGCCGTTGTCGCATGAGCCAACGTTGTCCTCGAAGTCCAAGAGCACCAGGTCTTGGTACTGCCACAGGCCGTCTTGCTCGAGCTCGAGCGGGACCTCTTGTTCACCTCGCACCAGGCGAACGTCGTGCACGTAGAGCTTGAAGTCGAGGAACTCCACCGTCGCGCTCGAGCTACCAAGGTTGGTAAAGGTGGACTCGCACGAGAACGGGTCGCCGTTGACGCGTGCCTCGAACGAGAGCTCGAGACTTTGAGCGGCGGCGCCACCGCCGCCCTCCGCTGCGCCACCGCCACCTTGGGGGTCCCCACCCGAGCCGGAACCGCCTGAACCGGAATCACCGCAAGCGACGGTCAACCCAGCGAAAGCAAAGCACAGCGCGATGAGCCTCATGCGAACAAGCTTTGCTCGATCAACGCCCGACTGCAAGAGCCGCAAAGGCTCAGCGCCGTCGACTGTAAGTCTCTGAAAGGTTCGACATCATCTCGGCCAGGATGCCGTCTGCGACCCGCAAGCGACGCGACATCTCCCGGGCGATGTTGAGCACGACGATGGCGTAGGCCTTCAGGTCCTTGCGATACAACGCCTCGAGATCGCTGGCCGACATCTTCAGCACGCGCGCAGGCGCGACCGAGCGGATGGTCGCCGAGCGCGGCATGATGTCGAGGATCGACATATCGCCGAACCAGTCTCCAGGACCAAACACGGCCACGCGCGCCTCACGCAGGCCTTTGGAAGCCTTGATGACCTCCATCTCGCCGGACAAAAGGACGAACAACTCGCGACCGTGGTCGCCCTCGCGAAAGACGATCTCGCCTGGTTGCAGCAAGAGCACCGGGAGCTTTTGCACGAAGTCGGTAAGGACACTTTCGTCGAGGCCGCCGAACAGGCCGATCTCAGCGAGCTCTTCAAGTGAAGGAATGTCTGCCTGCATGATGAACTCTCTTGCGATGAAAGGGAGGCGTTGCGGCTAGGTCGGTACGCAGGTGCCGTACGTCACCGTGCCAATGATGAGCGGGGTCCCGGGGGCGACCTCCGCGGCGGAACAAACTGTGTTGGCTGGGCAATCCGGAAGGGCGAAGTCGCACCACATACGGCATTCGTTGGCACCTTCACCAGCACAGAGGTGCTTGGGCGCGCATTCGGACGTCACGGAGCACGAATCTCCTTGTTGCTTGGCGCCAGAAGCCCGGCAAGCGGTGAAAGGAATGGCTCCCGTCACGTCGTATTGGCAGGAGGTGCCGCCGACCGAGCAGCCAACGTTGGTGATCAGGTTGCAGTTCTCCGAGCAAACCGGATCATCGGGAAAGCCGTTGATGGTGACCGCGCACTTACCGCCGGGGGCTTCACACTCGTCATCCCCAGCGCAAAACTGTGCGCAGATGGTGGGTCCGCCATCGAAGCCGATACAGACTGAGCCAGGCCCGCAGTAGTTTTGCGCATCGCATTCGAAGCCCGCTGCGACTGGACCGGCCAGCACGCACTGACGGCTGCCAGAGCCGCTGATGGAACACGCCTCGTCGGCCCCACAGCCACATTGCGGCGCGATCAGCTTGCAGGGGTCTTCGTCGCAGGTGGAGCTGCCACCCAAGCCGCCCGCTCCGCTGGAGCTCTCACCGCCGGCGCCTGTGTTTGCACCTGCGCTTTCACCTCCGGCGCTCGAGCCCGTGACGGGATTCGAATCAGCGCAAGCCGCGAGTATGACTAGGCCAAGCACGAGAACGTTGCGCACGGGAACCTCCCGAAGAAAGATGCGCGTAGGGTAGCCCATTCGACGGTCTCCGTAACGGGCTGATACCGCTTCACTCAGGGAGCGAAGTTCTGGTTGGCCCAAACGCCCTCGGCGGAGGTCGAGAAGCCGCAGGCAACCTTGGTGTAACCGAGATTGGACATATTGATGTAGTGGCCGTGCTCCTCGAACGGCTCGCCCGGGCCCTCGTCCCACATGGCTTGTAGACAGCCGTTTACGACGTCGCTCTCAGAGCCCCAGTTTGGACAGGAGTTTTGTGCGTTCTCGCCGCATGCGCCGAAGTTGCCGTGAGCCGAGTTGGTGGCTTGGTCATCGGCCGATTGTTGATCGGTGCAGGCCTCACCATCGGTCCAGCGTTGGAGCGGGGGAAGGCATTGGCACTCCCAACGAAATTGATTGATGCGGTCCACGCAGTCTTGGTGGATGTCCCCTGTGCCGGCGAGCGGTGTGGGTGTGCAGCCAGCGATCGGCGCGGCGAGCGGGCCGTTGCTGCAAGCCGATGCGCCGCCACCAACGCCAGGTCCAGCGGGTCCCGGCCCTGCTGCACCGCCCTCGCCTCCGCTGCCGCCGTCGGACCCCGCGCTCGAGCTGTCACCACAGCCAAATACCAGCGTTAGCCCCAGCAGCAGCATCAGGTTGCGCTTCATGCGCCGAGTCTAAACGAATGCGTTAGAGTGTCGCCATGTTCGCTCGCTGAATGTCCACCGAGCCCGGCGTGTCCGGGCGTAGAACGGTGCCGTAGCGACGGAACATTTCCGGGACGCGGTGCCGAAGGAGCACCCATGTCCCTACTTGAATCGCTTCAGACTCGAATTGAGACCGTTGTTCAGGCTGCCGAGGCCAACGCCCTTTCCGTGGATGGCGGTAGCTTCCCCTCGGCAACCCTCGAGGCCGCTCGACAGCAAGGGTTGCTCGGCCTGGTTTCCTCGATCGAGGTGGGTGGGCTCGGCGGCGGCCTCCTCGAAGCCTCCGCGCTCGTTGAGCGCCTAGCGCGCGTGTGTGGCTCGTCGGCGATGGTGGTGTCGATGCACTTTGCTGCGACCGCCGTGATCGAAGCACACGGGCCGCGCGAGCTGCGCAGCGCGATTGCTGCGGGCAAGCACCTCTCGACGCTCGCCTTCTCCGAGTTCGGTTCGCGCAGTCACTTCTGGGCGCCCGTTTCGACTGCGACCGCGCAAGCTGGGGAGATCGTTCTCAACGCCAAGAAGAGCTGGGTTACGTCGGCTCGTCACGCCGACAGCTACGTATGGTCGAGTAAGCCGAGCGAAGGCAGTGAGCTGTCTTCGTTGTGGTTGGTGCCGCGAGCAACCGCCGGTGTTTCGGTGGTCGGGGCGAACTTCGATGGCTTGGGTTTTCGCGGTAACGATTCGAGCCCAATCGTCGCCGAAGCGGCGAAGATTCCCGCCTCCGCGCGGCTCGGTGAAGAAGGCGCGGGCTTCGGCATCATGATGGGAGTCGTGCTGCCGAGCTTCAGCGTGCTCAACGCCTCTGCGTCGGCTGGGCTGATGGAGGGCGCGACCAGCAAGACCGCCGCTCACGTCGGGAGCACCCGCTTCGAACACGCCGGCAGCTCGCTCGCCGACCTACCGACGATTCGCGCGTACGTCGCGCGCATGCGCATCAAAACCGATCAGGTGAAGGCGCTGATCGACGACACGATTCGGGCGCTCAGCAGCGGTCGCGCCGACGCTCAACTGCGCGTGCTCGAATGCAAAGCCGCTGCAGGCGATGCCGCCATCGAGGTGACCGACCTTGCGATGCGCGTCTCGGGTGGCGCTGCCTTCCGCAAAGAAGTCGCCGTCGAACGCTACTTCCGTGACGCGCGCGCGGCTGCGGTGATGGGACCGACGAGCGACGTGCTCTACGACTTCATCGGTAAGGCCGTGTGCGGCATGCCTCTCTTCTAAGGAACGACGATGAACAAGCGACCGTTGTTACTTGGTGCAGTTGCCTACGACGCTAAAGTGGTCCCGATTTGGGACGGCTTTGGAGCTTTCTTCGAGGCCCACGGCCTGCCCTTCGACTACGTGCTCTACACGAACTACGAACGTCAGGTTGACGCCCATCTGCGCGGCGAGATCGACGTCGCCTGGAACTCCCCGTTGGCCTGGCTGCAAGCCGAAGCCGGGGCGAGCCAGCTAGGCAAGAAGGCGCGCGCCGTGGCGATGCGCGACACCGATCTCGACCTCACCAGCGTGATCCTGGTGAAGAAGGACGCGCCGATCAATTCGCTCGCAGACCTCGCCGGGAAGAAGCTCGGTGTAGGCGCTGCGGATTCGCCGCAGGCAACGCTCATCCCTTTGCTCGAGGTCGCCGAGGCAGGCGTCGAGCCCAATCGCGACGTTGAGGTCGTGCGACACGACGTGCTGCTCGGTAAGCATGGTGATCACATCGGCGGCGAGCGTGACGCCATTCGCGCGTTGCTCTCGGGCAACGTGGATGCGGCGGTGGTGCTCGACGGCAACCACTTGGCGTTCTCCCGCGAGAGGCTCTTCGCGCTGGGCGAATTGCGGGTGCTGCATCAGACCGGCCTTTACGACCACTGCAACTTCACCGTTTTCGACGACGCACCGGAGAGCATCGCGCGCTTCGTCGAGTTACTGCTCGGCATGTCCTACGCCGATCCGAACGTGCGCGGGCTGCTCGATTTGGAGGGCCTCAAGAAATGGTGCGTCGGCCGAACCTCTGGCTATGAGCGGCTCGCGCGAGCAACCACGCGCTTTGGCACGCTCGAAGATTGGGCCAGGAGTTAGCCGCGCGAATGACGGGAGTCGGCGTCACCACGGTGGATCTCGAGGATCTTTCGTTTGCGGAAGGTGCGCAGCTGTTGCTCAAACGCGCCTTCCGCAACGGCGCCAAGGCTCTGCGGGTCCGCGGTCGCGATCCTGCGCTCACGGTTGATCTGCCGGCGTGGACGCGCACCCAGGGACATCAGCTATGCCGTGAAGACGATGGTTCCTTCACTGTGACGGCTGCGACCTTCGGTCAGGCGCTGGCGCCGGTCTCTGGGCGCTGGCTTGGCGCTGAGCGTGCCGGCGATTGGAATGCTTGCAACGTTGACGCGGTGGTTGAAACCGCGCCGGCACGTTGGGGACTCGCAGCACGTGGGGCGGCCGTCGAGGCAGGATCACCGGCGTTTTCGTTTCGGCTTTCGAGCAAACGTGAGGTTTGGAGCGAGGACGCGGGGCGTTTGTATGCGCTGGCGGCGGCGAATCAATGGGACCCAGCGACAGCGATCCCGTGGGAGGAGCCTTTCGATTTGCCTCCCGAGGTCGAGGAGGCGGTGGTTTCAGTGATGACCTACCTGATCGAAAACGAGACGGCCGCGTTGGTTGTCCCGGCCCGCTTCTTGGGGCAGCTGCACCCGCATTTTCGCGAGGTGATGCAGATGATGGCGACGATCGTCGCAGACGAGGCCCGGCACATCGAGGTCTTCACGCGAAGGGCCACACTGCGTGGCGCAGCCCTCGGTCTTTCCACGGCGGGAGGTCAAACTTCGCTGGCTACCTTGCTGGATGAACCCGACTTTGCCGTGGCCTCCTTCTTGTTGAGCGTGCTGGGCGAAGGCAGCTTTCTCAGCCTGCTGTGGTTTCTGCACGAGCATGCGCCGGATCCAGTTACGCGAGCGATCGCGAAGCTGACCGCCCAAGACGAGGCGCGCCATGTCGCCTTTGGCTTGTCCCATCTCGCTCGCCATCTGCAGGCAGACCCTGCCCTTGAACAGCGACTCGCTGCGGCGGTTGAGCGACGGCATGCGCACCTGTCCCACACCGCTGGGCTCAACGAGGAGGTGTTCGACGCCTTGGTGCTGCTAGCCGCGGGGAGCTTCACGCCAGCTGCGTTGCGCAACGGAAGCCTGGCTACGGCCGAGCTGGGGCGCGAGATGGAGCGCGGTCGTCGACAGCGCCTCGTCCGTTTGGGTTTCAGCGAGGAGCGCGCCGCAAACCTGGCTTCCCTTCATACTAAAAATTTCATGTGAGATCGTACGAGCAACGCAGCGCGTAATATGGCTACTATGCCGCTGATGCCCACGTTCGACGAAGAGGTCGCTGAGACACGTCGCTGGTTCCAAAGTGAACGATTCCGAGGCAAGAAACGCCTCTACTCCCCAAGGGAAGTCGTTGAGCAACGCGGTTCGATCCGCAATGACTACACGGTTGCCAGAGAGGCGGCCCAGGCCTTCCACGCGCGGCTGCGAGAGCTGTTCGAGCAGGGCAAGAGCATCACTACCTTCGGTCCGTATTCGCCCGGCCAAGCCGTGGCTATGAAGCGCATGGGCATCGAGGGCATCTACCTCGGGGGTTGGGCCACCAGCGCAAAGGGCTCTCAGCAGGAGGATCCTGGCCCCGATTTGGCGAGCTACCCGCTCAGCCAGGTGCCCAATGAAGCGGCTCCCATCGTGCGGGCGCTGCTCACCGCGGACAAGAACCAGTTCCAGGCTCGCGCGCGCATGACCGAGGAGCAGCGCGCAGCGACGCCGGTCGTAGATTTCCGGCCCTTCATCATCGCTGACGCTGACACAGGCCATGGCGGTGACGCACAGGTTCGCAACTTGGTTCGGCGCTTCGTGGAGGTCGGTGTGCCCGGCTATCACATCGAAGATCAGAAGCCGGGCGTGAAGAAGTGTGGCCATCAAGGCGGCAAAGTCCTGGTGTCCGAAGACGAGCAGATCAAGCGCTTGAGCGCGGCTCGCTTCCAACTCGACATCATGGGCGTTCCCGGGCTGGTCGTCGCTCGCACCGATGCCGAGTCGGCGACGCTGCTCGACGGCCGCAGCGATGAACGGGATCAGCCCTTCATTCTCGGAGCATCCAACGTCAACGTGCCCACTTTCAAGGCAGCGTTCTTGGCGCTGCTGCGTCGCTTCCACAGTCGCGGCATCGAGGAGTTGAGCGGGCATGAACTGTATGCCCTCGCGGAAGAGCAATACGTCGCTGCCGAAGCCTGGATCGACAACGCAGGCCTCGGCCCCGTGTTCGAGGAGGCGATGGCCGAGTACGAAAAGCGCGGCAAGACCGGCGTAGATACAGCGCTGGACAAGGTCTTCGATCGTCTGGTGGACGTGTGGCAGGTGGAGGCCGAGGTGAAGACCTTCGGTCGCGCCGTGGCCGACGAAATGCGCTTCCTCGCCAATGAGGGCGTCCACTTCGCGATGACGGAAGAGGAGTGGCTCAAGTTCGCCTCGCGCGCCTCCTTCTACGAAATCTCGCAGAAGGCCAAGGAGATGGGCGTCGATGTGCAATGGGATTGCGAGCACGCCAAGACGCCGGACGGCTACTACCAAGTGCGTGGCGGTATCGACTACGCGATCGCCAAGTCGCTTGGCGTTGCACCGTACGCGGACCTTCTGTGGATGGAGACCAAGACGGCGGATCTCCATGACGCCAAGATCTACGCAGACGCCATTCACGCGGCCTTCCCCGACGCGATGCTCGCCTACAACCTCTCGCCATCCTTCAATTGGGACACCACCGGCATGTCCGAGGACGAGATGCGTCGCTTCCCCGAGGAGCTCGGGAAGATGGGCTTCGTCTTCAACTTCATCACCTACGGTGGTCACCAGATCGACGGCCTCGCAGGTGAAGAGTTCGCGCTGGCGTTGCGTGAGGAGGGCATGCTCGCGCTCGCGCGGCTACAGCGTAAGTTCCGCCTGCTCGAATCCCCGTACCGCACGCCGCAGACGCTGGTCGGTGGGCCGCGCGGTGACGCAGCCTTGATGGCGCTCACCGGCCGAACCTCGACCACCAAGGCGATGGGCAAGGGCTCAACGCAGTTCCAACACACCGTGGTGACCGAGACTCCACCCAAGCTGCTTGAAGACTGGCTGGAGATCTGGAGCCAACGTCACGAGATCCCGGGCAAGCTTCGGGTCGCGCTCAAGCCACACAGCGCTGGTTCCGAGCTGCTCGAGCTCGCCATCCTCGGCCCCAATCAAAGCAAAGCGGCCAACGTCATCTTCAACGCCATCCAAGATCGACGCGGGCGGCGCATCCTCTCGATTCGCGATCAGAACACCTTCGATCTGTCGCTTCGTCGCAAGCGGATGATGACGCTGGCGCAGCTGTTCTTGATCCACCGCTACAAGATCGACTCGGTGCACTACCTGACGCCCACCGAGGACAACAAGCATCAGGCTGAAGGCATGCGTGCACGCGGCCTGTTCAGCAACGTCAACGACGAGGTCGGTGAGATCATCGTCGCCGACGTGAACAAAGAGCGCGTGAAGTCCCTACTCGAGGCCGACCGCGCTGCGCTCAAAACGCTGGTCGCCGAGACCTGAAATGAACGGCTGACGCGGGGGCCCGGCTAACGCGGGGCCCGGCGCGCAGCTTGCGCACCAAAGGCCTCGCGAGCGGCCGTACTCATCACCTCCGCCACCGTTCGCAACGCCTCGGCGATCGATGAGCGTTTTCTGAACGCCAGCACCAAGGTTCTGCGTGCGCGCGCGTCTTTCAAGTTACGCGTCGCGACCTCCGCTCGCGCTGTTTCGACAGCTACGGCAATGGTGGGAAGCAAGGTGACCCCGGCTCCAGCGCCGACCATCTGCACCAAGGTGGAGAGGCTGGTCGCGCGGAACTCATGTTCGGTCACGTCGCTCGCCGAGCAGATTTCGAGCGTCTGACTGCGGAAACAATGGCCTTCCTCGAGCAGGAGCAGCTCATTGCCAGAGAGCTCATCGAGCGACATTGCGCCTTTGCCCTTGGCCAACCGGTGCCCTTTGGGCGTGCACAAGACGAACGGATCGATGAAGACGGTGGCATGGTCGACGAGGCCAAGGTCCGCCTCGAGCGCGAGTAACGCTGCGTCCAAGGCGCCGGCCTCGAGCTGGTGAACCAGGTTCTCGGTCTTATCCTCGACCCAACGTACAGCGAGCTTTTTGCAGCGCGTGCGCAAGGCCGGCGTGATGGCCGGTAGCAAGTACGGCGAGATGGTTGGGATCACGCCAAACGTCAGCGTGCCGCTCAATGGGTCTTTCTGCCGTTGTGCGTCTTCCTCGAGGTCCATCGCCTCGCGCAAGGTGGCCTGTGCGCGCTTGATCAAGGGTGCTCCCTGCGCGGTGATCATGACGCCGCGGCGATCACGCTCGAAGAGGCGCACGCCAAGCCCATCCTCCAGCTCCTTCAGCTGCGCGCTGAGTGACGGTTGCGAGACGTTGAGCAGCTTGGCTGCGGCGCGGAAGCTCAACGTTTCGGAGACCGCTACGGCGTATTGAAGTTGCCGCAGCGTGAAGTTGTGAAGTCGCAGCAGCCGTTTGGAGGGGACGTCCATCTATAGTCATAGACTATCAATAGATTCGTATTCATGTCTTGGAAGAATCAAGTCCAAGCCACCATGCTCTCTCCCAGATGCAGGGCGCACCGCCCAAAACAAGGAGTTGCAGCATGTTGACCGTAGGTGATCGGCTTCCGTCTTTCAGTCTTCAATCCGTCGTCAGCCTCGAGCCGCAAAAGGAGTTCACCACCCTCTCCGAGACCAGCTTCCCCAACCGCTGGCTGGTGCTCTTCTTCTGGCCGATGGACTTCACCTTCGTCTGCCCGACCGAGCTCGCTGAGTTCAGTCGCCGCAATCGCGACTTCCAGGATCGCGAGGCGCAGGTCCTCGGGGTCAGCACCGACACCCAGTTCGTCCACCTCGCTTGGCGCAAATCCCATCCGGATCTGACCAACCTCGCGTACCCGATGCTCGCCGACACCAAACGAGAGCTGTCCACCGCGCTCGGTGTGCTTCACAAGCAGGAAGGCGTTCCGCTGCGTGCGACCTATCTCGTGGACCCGACGGGTGTGATTCGCCACGTCAGCGTCAATGACCTCTCGGTGGGTCGGAATGTGGATGAGACGCTGCGTATCCTGGACGCCTTCCAGACCGACGAGCTCTGTCCGTGCAACTGGAAGAAGGGCGAAGCCACGCTGAAGGGAGGCTGAGATGAGCGCGCTGGAACGCGTGCGGGACGCACTTCCCGAAGAGGCGAAAGACATTCGGCTGAACCTTCAGTCCTTGCTTCAAGGAACCACCCTCACGCCCGACCAGCGCTGGGGCGTGGCGATCGCCGCAGCGGTCACCACGAAGAACGCCGAGCTGATGCGCGCCATGCGCGAAGCCGCACAGTCCGAGACGACGCAAGCCGTCGTTTCGGACGCGATCGCGGCGGCCACGCTGATGGCGATGAACAACGTCTTCTATCGATTCCGCCACCAGATCGGTAAGGAGACCTACGCTGAGAGGCCGGCTCGACTGCGCATGAATCGGCTGGTGAATCCAAGCTCCAGTCGCGTGAACTTCGAGCTGATGTCGCTAGCGGTCAGTGCGATCAACGGCTGTGAAACCTGCGTGCGTGCGCATGAGAAGGTCGTGCTCGAGGGCGGTCTGACCGAGGAGCACGTGCTCGAGGCGGTGAGGATCGCTGCGGTGGTGCAAGCGGCCTCGGTGGGTCTGGCTGCAACCTTGCTGCAAGACCCGAGCGCGGCTTAAGGGTCGAGCACCAGCTGACCAAATCGCTCAGGTACGTGGAAGTTCGGCCGTTTGGTCAGGGTGGGTCGCCAGGCGAGGTACTGTCGCTCACCCTGGCCCTCCATGCGGTAGACCGCCAACGGCAGCTCGCGGCCAGGCTCGAACAAGCTGGTGAGGTCGCTCGCGTCGAGGCGCAGTTCGATCGTCGCGGTTCGCTTCTGCGCGTCATGCGTCGCGGCTGATTTCACGCCGGAGCTCCAGTCGACGTTCGAGAGCTTCTTGTCGCGATCGATCTCGAGATCGAGGAAGTGACCCAACGGCCCGACCTCGATCTCGAAGTAGCGCTGCGGTTCGCTCAGCGAGCGACCGATGAAGAGCTCCACGCAGTCCTCCTCGTAGAGCTTCGCCCGCTCGACCTCGGTTGGTCGGGTCTTGTCGCTGAAGAGGCCAGCGTTCGTTAGCTCAAAGCCCGCGTAGAGAGCGTCCTTCGACCAGAGCAGCCGCACACGCGTGCTCGTGTTGGTTGGTGGTGGCTCCACTCCAGTCGGTTGCAAACTCGATTGGGGTCGCCTGTTGCCACGCTGGTTCGCTGAGCGAGCCGTCGAGCTCGATCGTTCCGTTGAGCGAAGCAGCGTGGGCACGGCTGGGCGTACTCGCTGAAGACGCTGTCGTCCCCGCGTCGGCGCGCAACTCGAAGGGAGCCATCGAGCGGAAGACGAAGGCCGGTGGCGAGTTCACGAGCGCAGCGCCGTTGCCCTCGACCACCGTCTTTCCGAAGTCGACGCCGAAGCGCTCGGCGGCCTTGGTGATCAACGGGGAGGTGTCTCGGCCTTGTAGACCGAGCGCGAGCTTCGCGTTCTTCCATGCGCCCAACGCTCGAGCACCAACCTGATCTACGCGCACAGCGTTGGTACCGCCGATGGCGAGGGCCTTGGGCAGCGGGACGATCAGCTGAAAGCCGTCTCCTTGGGTCATCGGCGTGCCCTCGAGCAGCGTTACGTCCGGCGCTGCGACCTCGAGCACGTCGACCATACGTTTGGCGAACTTGTCGAGCGCGCCGACGAAGAAGGAGCGATCTTCTGCGCCCTCTTTGCGTTGCTTGAGGTACTCGCTGAGCTCCTCATGCATGTGGAACTTTTGCCGATGTGCAGGCGAGCCCGAGCTGAGCATGACGATGCCTTGCAGGCCCTTGATACCGAGGGAGACCACCGAAAAACGGTGCGCCTTCATCTTGGGGATGTTGATGAAGAGACCGCCATTGAGGTGCTCGGCCAGGACTTTGGGAAGAAGCAACGTAGGCACCGAGGTCTTGCCCATGCCGTTCACGCGCACTGGCTTTCCCGGCTGAGTTCCTTCCACGTTGAACACGCCGTCGTCGCACATGCACACCAGCGGAACGTTCTCTTCCTTTGCGAGGTCTGCGTAGCCCGAGACGTCGACCAGCTTCTTCCAGTAGTCGTGCGGACCTCCCCAGCCGTCGGCAACGATGATGTTTGTGTGACCGCGCTCACGCAGACAGCGGATCACCCCACGAACGAACTCAGGGTTGGTGATGCGACCATCAACGCCGTTGTCTCCGCCGGATTTCTTGGGGTCCTTCAAGCTGTCGAAGCCACCGATATTGGGCTTGAGCAGCACTGGCGTTGCCGCCGATCGCTTCGGCACCACCGCTTCACACAGATCGTGACCGAGCTTGGTTGGGTCATCCCCGGTCAAGGCAATCACCGGCGATAGGTCATTCTTGAAGCGGTCGAGATTGCGTTTGCGGAGGGCCGCTCCATCAATCGAGCCTTCGACCAACACAGGCTCGTAGTTGCCGGCCTCCGAGGCATGCGACACCAGCACTCGCGCTTATGGTTGCCGTGGCTTGAGCGACGGAAGTTAGCGGCTCAGCGCTGGGTTCAGAGCTTGGTTCGCTCGCGCAGGCTCCAATGAGCAAGCCTGCAACACCCAACGCCGGGCCGCGCAACACGTCACTTCTTCTTCGGCTCGTCGCTCGGAACTACTTCGGTGGCGAGCTCGTCGTCGTCGTCGTCGTCGTCGTCATCGTCGTCGTCGTCATCGTCATCGTCGTCGTCGTCATCGTCGTCGTCGTCATCGTCGTCGTCGGCATCGTCGTCGTCGTCGTCGTCATCGTCGTCGTCGTCGGCATCATCCGCTGCTGCTTCGGGAGCTGCATCATCAGCGGGAGCTGCATCATCCGCTGCTGCTTCGGGAGCTGCATCATCCGCTGCTGCTTCGGGAGCTGCATCATCAGCGGGAGCTGCATCATCAGCGGGAGCCGCCTCGACCACCACTGGCGGGGGCGCAACCTCGCCCTCGTCGTTGGCTGCCGCCGAATACGCGTCCGGCTCCGCCTCAGAGGTGTCGAAGGCTTCCGAGCTTAAGTCGGCTTCACCTGCGAAGGCGGCTGGCGCAACCTCCACGGGCTCCGCGTCGCTCGCTGCGTCCGCGTCAGACTCGGCCTCGCTCTCTTCTGCGAGGGCCAGAGCGAGGCGTTGGGCCGCGTCGGCGATGCCGCCAAAGCCCTCCGCATCCAACGAAGCTCCACCCACGAGCGCCCCGTCGATGTCGGCCTCTCCAAGGAGACCCGCCGCGTTGTCTGCCTTCACGCTGCCGCCGTAGAGAACGCACGTCGCTTCGGCTAGCTCCTCGTTGACCTCAGCGAGCAACTCGCGAATCCGCCCGTGAACCTGTTGTGCGTCTTGCGGGCTCGCGACGCGGCCAGTGCCGATGGCCCACACAGGTTCGTAGGCCACCACGCCAACACCGGGCGAGGTTGCCAAGAGCCCCATGAAGGCTCGAAGTTGGCGCTCCACCACAGCCAACGTTTGTCCGGCCTCACGCTCAGCGAGCGTCTCCCCAACACAAACGATCGGCCGCAAATCAGCTTCGAGTGCGGCCTTGGTCTTCTCGGCGACGCTCTCATCGGTCTCACCGAAGAGCTGACGCCGTTCACTATGTCCGATGATCACCCAGGTAGCGCCAGCGTCGCGCAACATCGGTGCGCTCACTTCACCGGTGAACGCGCCAGACGACTTCGCGTGGAGGTTCTGCGCCGCGACGCCGACGCCAAAGCCTTCAGAAACGTCGATGCTCCCGCGGACCTCTTCCACCTCGTGCGCGACCGCTGCGATGGCGGTGAAGGGCGGGGCAACCACCACGTCCACGCGATCGTTGACGCGCGTGCGCTTGGCCACTGCGTTGGCCAACTCGCACGCGTCCCGACCGCCCATGTTCATCTTCCAATTGCCGGCAATGAGCGGCCGTCGGAAGGGGTTCATGAAGCGGTCTCCAGCGCCACCACGCCCGGCAAACGCTTGCCTTCAATCAGCTCGAGCGATGCGCCGCCGCCGGTCGAAATGTGGTCGATCTTGGCTGCGACCTCGGCTCCGGCGAGCTTGATCGCCGCTGCGCTATCCCCGCCGCCCACCACCGTGAAGCCCTCGACTTCGGCGAGCGCACGAGCCACGTCGAGCGTGCCATCGGAGAAGGCCGGCGTCTCGAACAGGCCCATCGGGCCGTTCCAGAACACTGTCTTCGCCGAGGCGAGCTCCGCCCGAATCAGGTCGACCGTCTTCGGTCCGATGTCCAACGCCATCGTCTCTTCGGGGACTGCGCCGACCATTACGACCTGCCCACTCGTCGCGTCGAGCGAGCTCGCGACCTTGACGTCGACGGGCAGCACCAGCTTCACGTTGCGTGCGCCGGCCTTCTCCATGATCGTTCGTGCGAGCGCGAGCTTGTCCGACTCGATCAGGCTCTTTTGCATGTTTCGGCCTTGTGCTGCGAGGAAGGTGTTGGCCATCGCACCGCCGATGCAAAGCACCGAGCACTTGGCGAGCAGCGCCTCCACGACCTCGATCTTGTCGCTCACTTTGGCGCCACCGAGGATCGCCACGAACGGCTTCTCCGGGTTGTCCACTACGCGGCTCAGCGCGCGCAGCTCCTTCTCGAGCAAGAAGCCCGCTGCTCGATCACGCACCATCAGCGGCAGTGCATGCACCGAGGCGTGCGCACGATGCACGCAGCCGAAGGCGTCATCCACATAGGCGTCGCAGAGCTCCGCGAGTTGCCTCGCGAAGCCCTCATCATTGGCCTCCTCCTCGGGGTGGAAGCGCAAATTCTCGAGCAGGCAAACCTGGCCTACTCGCAGATCATGAATCACCTTCTTCGGACCATCGCCGACGCAGTCCTCCGGAACGTGGACCTCCCAATCGGTGAGCTCGGCGAGCCGCGCTCCGCAGATCTCGAGGCTCAGGCCCTCTTTTTTTCCCGGCTTGGGCCGACCCATGTGGGAAGCGAGAATGACTCGTGCGCCCTTTTCCATCGCAAAGCGAATGGTGGGAAGCGCCTCTCGGATCCGCGCGTCATCGGTGATCGCGCCGGTCTTCTTGTCCAGCGGGACGTTGAAATCCACGCGAATGAAGACACGCTTGTTCTCGAGCCCGCGACCTTCGTCGGCTGCAGCTAGATCGGCGATGGTTTTCACGCGGACCTCAGAGACCCTTGGCCTGCATCATCAGGGCGAGATCGATCATGCGATTCGAGAAGCCCCACTCGTTGTCGTACCAGGCGAAGATCTTGGCGAAGCGATCCCCGAGCACCTGGGTCATGGTTGCGTCGAAGGTGCTCGAAGCGGGGTTGCCAATGAAGTCGTTCGAGACGAGCTGCTCCTCCGTATAAGCGAGCACGTTCTTCATTGGGCCTGACTCGGCAGCAGCCTTCATCGCCGCGTGGATCGCGTCTTTGGTCAGCGTCTTAGTCGTGGTCAGCGTCAGGTCTACGAGGCTCACGTCCACGGTTGGGACGCGCACGGCTTGACCATCGAACTTACCCTTGAGCGCCGGAATGACCTCGGAGAGCGCCTTCGCAGCGCCCGTCGACGACGGGATCATGCTGACGGCAGCTGCACGTGCGCGACGAAGATCGCCCTTGCGGTGCGGCACGTCGAGGATGTGTTGGTCGTTGGTGTACGAATGGATGGTGGTCATCAGCCCGTGCTCAACGCCGAAGTTGTCCAGCATGACCTTGGCGACCGGAGCGAGGCAGTTCGTAGTGCACGAGCCGCACGAAACGATGCTGTGCGACTTTGCGTCGTAGGCCTCGTCGTTGACGCCCATGACCACCGTCACGTCGTGGCCTTTGGCCGGCGCGCTGATGATCACCTTCTTGGCGCCTGCGGCGAGGTGAGCGGCAGCCTTCTCCTTGTCGGTGAACAAGCCCGTGCATTCGAGCACGATGTCCACTCCCAGCTCTTTCCACGGAAGATCCGCGGGATCCTTGTGGGCGGTGACGCGGACGTCGTGGTCACCGATGCGAATCGAGCTCTCGCCAGCCGAGATCGTCGCACCCTTGAACTCACGGTGGATCGAGTCGTACTTGAGCAGGTGAGCCAGGGTCTTCGGATCGGTGAGATCATTGATCCCAACGAGCTCAAGACCGTCGACTTTGCGCTCCGTGAGAGCGCGAACAATGCAGCGACCGATGCGACCGAAACCGTTAATCGCGACTTTCGTGGCCATGGGGACCTCCTACCGACGCCGTGGTGGTAGTCGCGCCAGGGGTGAGCCGCAAGCCTCGGCGGTCTGTGTCGGTCGGAACTGCGACCAGGTGAGCTGGAAAGCCCTAGCGGACGAAGGGCACTTCCAGCTCCCACTCGCGGTTGCTTCAGCCGCCGCGCCGGCGCTCCGGGTGCGGCGGGCCAGCCTCGATACGGTCGGCGAGCTTCTCCCGCTGTTCGGCGGTGAGCAGCGGGACCACGACCGCCAACGCTTCAAGCATTTTGGCAGGCCCATGGGCTTCATCGGGCGCGGGCAGACTTGCTTTGGCTGAGAAATCGTTGCCGGCAAAATCGTTGAGCGCCTTTTCGAACTTGGCGCGCATTTCGCTGCGTTTGGACTCAAAGCCAGCCTCTTGGGGACCCAGGCCGGCTTGGGTGAGCGCGCTCTGAATCGCCTTCTGCTGAGCATCGGTCACGTCGAGGTCCCGCAACATGAACTTCATTGGGTCGCCTTTCGGTCCGCGCCCCCTTGCGCCTTTGGGACCGTGCTCGGCGTCGTGGTTGGCCTCGTGCTCACGCTTCTTTTCGTTGAGAGCTGTGACGAGGGACTGGCGCTGTTCCGCGCTGAGGAGGGCGTGAAGCCGGTCGAGGTTCGCGGCCATCTTCTCGTGCATCGGCGCAGGGCCGGAGCCCTTGAGGCTCGCTACGTCGACGGTGCCTGTACGGATCGCCGCAGCGAGTTCGCGCGCCCTCGCTTCATGGTCCTTCCTGTCCTTGGGGCGGCCAGCGTCGAGCATCCCCTCGATCTCGGTCTTTTGTGCATCGCTCAGCTCGAGCTCTTGCAGCGCGGTCATGAGCAGCATTGCGCCAGGCGGTGGGTGATGGCCTCGGAAGTGCGCTCCCTTGGCCCCGCTGCTGATTTCGTCGTCGGCCGACTCGACGTCTTCGTCGACCAGCGACGTTGAGGCGCCACAGCCCGTGAGAGCAATCATGCTCGCGAAAACCAGCGCCCCAGAAATTGATCGAACCCAGCTCATGCCTATGACCCCTTGATTGAATGTTTGCGGCTCGCAGCGACCCAACGGTTTGCGCTGACGAATCCATCATGGGCGCCGCGCGCCGCCGGTGCTTGTTGCAAGTGTTTGGGGAACGTTAGCGATTGTGAAGGTCGCCCCGGGGATCCGCCAGTGCACTACGCTCACGGGGTGAATGAAGAGCCCACAAGCGTTGTTTACGTTGAAGATGACGAAAAACTCGGCCGGTTGACGGCCAAGTATCTCGAATCGCACGGCGTGCGCGTGCTCCTGGTTGCTGAACCGAACGAGGGGATTGCAGCGGTCTTGCGTGAGCGACCCGACGTTGTGCTGCTGGATCTGATGCTGCCCGGAATGAGCGGGTTGGAGGTGTGTCGGCGTTTGCGATCGCGCGTCGATACGCCCATCATCATGGTCACGGCTCGGGGCGAAGAGGCCGATCGGGTGCTCGGCTTGGAGGGCGGCGCCGATGACTACATCGCCAAGCCGTTCTCCTCACGTGAGCTGCTCGCACGCATTCGCGCTCATGCTCGACGCGCGCGTGGGCGTTCGGGGCCGGAGACGACGCTGATTGAGGCAGGCGCCCTGCGACTCGATACGTCGGCGCGCACAGCGGTCTTTCGCGGTGAGGCGTTGCAGTTGACGACCTACGAGTACGATCTATTGCGGGTGCTCGCCGAACGCTCGGGACGCGTCCTCACCCGCGAGCAACTGGTCGAGGCCGTTCGTGGTCGCGCTGATGAAGCGTTTGACCGCAGCATCGACGTTCACATCTCGCATTTGCGACGCAAGCTCGGGGATGATCCGAAGAACCCCACGCTGCTCAAGACCGTGCGTGGGGTCGGCTATCTGTTGTCGGTGGAGCTCTGAGGTGAAGCTCGGGTCGCTGCTTCGGTCAAAACTCGCACTGCGCATCGGCTTGGTTGGCCTCGCGCAAATGTTCATCGTCGCGCTCGGCTTCATCACCCTTATCCGGATCTATCGGCCCGAGCCTCCGCAAGGCTTTCCACCTGGACCTCCCGGCCCCGACCCCGCGGCATGGCCTGGTCCGCCGGGCTCACCCGATGAACTCCGTCCGCCGCCCGAAGTGCGGCCAAGAAGGCGGCCCCCACCGATCGATCGCTACCTCGTACCGTTGGTGCTGATCGTCGTCGGGACCTCGACGATCTTGCTCGCACGCTCGCTCGTGATTCCGTTGAGCAAGGTGACCGAGGCGGCAAAGTCATTCGGTGCAGGCGAACTCAGCACCCGCGTGAAGCTCGAACGCAACGACGAGATCGGGGAAGTCGCCAACGCCTTCGACGATATGGCGGAACGAGTGACTCGACTGCTCGCTTCCGAACGGGAGTTGCTGGCCAATGTTTCGCACGAGCTGCGGACGCCGCTCGCGCGGATTCGTGTAGCGCTCGATCTGGCGATCGAAGGCGATGCTGAGATGGCTCGCAGCTCGGCCGCCGACATCGCCGAGGACCTAGACGAGCTCGAGACCTTGATCTCCGATGTGCTCGTTGCGTCTCGTTTGGATTTGGCTGCGCGCGGACTTACGCAAGGCATCCCGCCCATCAAGCGCGAGCCGATTGAGCCGCTGGAGCTCGTCAATCACTGCGCTGCCCGCTTCAAGCGAAGTCTTACCGAGCGGGCGCTTGAGCTTCATGTCCAAGCGGAGTTACCGACCATCCTCGGTGATCGTGGCTTGTTGCGACGAGCGATCGAGAACTTGCTCGAGAACGCCAACAAGTATTCGGAACCACGTACGCGGATCTCTCTGTCAGTGCGAGTGCAGGAAGGCTGGGTCGTGATTGAGGTTGCCGATGAAGGCGTGGGCATCGGTCCCGAAGATCTGAAGCATGTGTTCCGACCGTTCTTCCGCGTCGACCGCAGCCGCACCAAAGCCACGGGTGGACACGGTTTAGGGCTCGCGCTCGTGAAGCGCATCGTCGAGAGTCACGGCGGCTCGATTGAACTGACGAGCGAACTAGGAAAGGGAACTCAAGCTCAGCTCAAGTTCCCTTCGACTGCGGCCAATGTGACTTCCGCGAGCTAGCTGTTCTCGGCCAGCTTCCGTTCGAGAGCCTCGATGTGAGCACGAACCTGCGGGTCGATCTCGCGTTGTGCCTCGATCTTCCGCACGGCGCTCATGACCGTTGTGTGATCGCGGCCGCCGAACGCACGGCCGAGCTCAGGGAAGCTGCACTTGAGGCGCTGCTTGCAGAGGTACATCGCCACGTGCCGCGCGAAGGCCACCGTCTTGTGGCGATCCTTCGAGGTGAGGTCAGTCGAGCGGATGTGGAAGTGATGGCACACGAGGCGCTGCACGTCGTCCACGCTCATCAGCTGCGGACGTGTGTTGGTGGTCGCCGACAGCTCAGCCTTGGCGAACGCGAGGTCCACGCGGCGGCTGGTGAGCGAACTCTTGGCGGCTAGCCGAATCAGCACGCCTTCGAGTTCGCGCACGTTCGACCGAACAACCTGGGCGAGATAGAGCGCAACATCGTCGTCGAGGTCGATGCCTTCAAGGCCTGCTTTGTGACGAACGATGGCCACGCGGGTCTCGAGCTCGGGCACCTGAATGTCCGCCACGAGTCCCCAGGAGAAGCGCGAGACAAGGCGCTCTTCCATGCGCTCCAAGTTTTGGGGGTACTTGTCGCTGGTGACCACGATCTGCCGGTCTTGGCCGTGAAGAGCGTTGAAGGTGTGGAAGAACTCTTCCTGCGTTTGCTCTCGGCCCGCCAAGAACTGAATGTCATCCACGAGCAGCAAGTCGCACTGCGAACGGTACCGCGCGCGAAATTCATCCATCCGCTGGTGCTGGATGGCGTGGATGAACTCGTTGGTGAAACGCTCGGCCGAGACGTAGACGACGCGCGCGTTGGGGCGCTCGGACAACATGCGATGCGCGATCGCGTGTACGAGGTGGGTCTTCCCGAGGCCGGTGCCACCGCAGATAAACAGCGGATTGTAGCGTCGGCCACCGCCGCCGGCGGCTGCCACAGCGGCGGCGTGGGCGAGCTGGTTCGACGGGCCAACCACGAAGCTCGAGAACGTTTGCTTGGGGTTGAGATCGGAGAGCGCGACCGAGTGAGAGGACGCCGCTAGCGGTGCAGCCCGCGGCGCCGGCCTCACCGACGGCGGAGGTTGCTGCGACATACGCATCGGGAGGTTGGATTCACGCGTGCGCTGGAAGTCCACCGAGGCAGAAGCTGGCTCCACCGCGATCGGGGCTTGGTCGTGCGCCGACTCCTCACGAGCAGCGCGCTGAGCTTCTGCTGCGCGGTCCGACTCTCGTTCGCTGATGGGATGAGCCAGCTGCGGGTCCAAAATCCACGCTAGTTGGATCGACTTTCCGGTGAGCGCCCTCAGCCGCTGAACAAGTGTCGGGAGGAAGTTGGTCTCCACCCATTCTTGAACAAACTCATTGGTCGCTCGAAGCGAGAGGACGCCGTCGGTTAGGTCGTCGAACTGAACGCATGCGAACCAAGTATTGAAGGTGGCCGGAGACAAGCTCCGGGTGAACTCAACTGCGTCAAAGAACGCCTGATGTGAGTCAGCCTTGGAAGTCATTGACACTCACCACACGAGCAGTAGAAGCAAATTGAGATCTCCACAGGGCGTACAGCTCCAACGGCCAGGTCACAAACCCCTGAAATTATGTACGTCTTTGTCATGATGAGGCGGATCGCGTCACGTTGGTTCACAAGTTTTCCACAGGGAAAGACCGACCACCGACCGAGTTTGGGTTAAACATGGCCGCCCTCCGCGGTTTCTTGCGAACGGCGCGGAGTTCCTCCCAGATCTACTTCTGCTGACACAAGCGGCCCGAGACCTCACGAAAGTGAGGCCCAAAAGCGGGGCGAGAATGCTGGGACCGACCCGCGAGGCGAACCGGAATAGGGAGGTACCACCGAGTTCGGTGGGGCGACAAGCCGATCTTTCGGCAAGAGCGTAAGTGGTTGTTATGGTTCAAAAAACGCTCAGGTGGCTCAAAATCCCCCTGGCGCGTCGCGTCGTCCCGTGAGTGGGACCTACTCCGCACCGCGATCCTATTGAAATAAGCCATAGAAATTAAGCTGTTGAAGCCCGCGACGTGGGCTCTGTTCGCATTTCGCTTCCGCAGCGCCGTCAAGGAGAAAAATGTAAGTAATAACGTCGCTTTAGATCCATGCTTGACGCTGGCGTCCGACTGGTGGGTCCATCGAGCAACGCGTAGCCGGTTCAAAACGGGCGTTCGTGACAAGGGTGTGTCCGGCGCGTGGAGGGACTTCAGCAGGTCCAACTAATTTGGCCCAAGTCGTGGTCGGACGGTACGGGCCCAGGCATGCACTCGACTTTCCGCATCCCAGCCTCGCGACCCGGCAGCCAGCGGTGCCTGTGGTCCCTTCTTTGGCTGGCGGGAACCGGGGTGTGCTTCGGCGCCTCGCTGAGCCTCGAGGCGCAAGAGACGGACAAGAGCCCGATATCGACCGCCGACGTGCCGCTGCCGTTCGCCTACAACTATGGCGAGACCGACACGACTCGCTCGGGTGGTATGTCCGGGGCACTACGGGCTGCAGGCAACGGAACAACGGCCATCTTCGTCAATCCCGCCGGTATGACGCTCACCCGCGTGTATCACATCGAGGCCATCGGCCAGATCACGCCAGAGTTTGGACGCCACGTTTACGGCGGCATGGTGGTTGACTCGATCACCAACAAGCTCGCGGGCGGAGTCGCGGTGACCGGCGGCTTCCTCGACGCCTTCTCCGATGAAGCCACAGCGGTGGACCGCTCGTGGCTCGACATCCGCCTTGCTCTTGCTTACCCCATTGTCGAAGGGCTCAGCGTTGGCCTCGGGGGCCGGTACCTCAAGCTGACCGAGAACGGCGAAGGTCCGCTCGGTACGAGCAAGGTATCTGGTGGACTCAAAGATCCGGAAGGCGGCGGGCGGCTATCGATGGTCAACCTTCCGACCTTCGACGCTGGATTGACCTTCAAGGCAGGCGACCTCGTGGTGCTCGGGGTCTCTGGACAGAACCTCACCTTCCCCGATGATGGCGTTCTGCCGACCACCGTTGGCGGTGGCATCGCGGTGGCTCACACCGACTTTACGATCGAGGCTGACGGCGTTGCTGACCTCTCCTCTTACGCATCTCCCGCCGCTCGCATCATGGCCGGTGGAGAATACCTGCTCGTTGATCACATCCCGATCCGCGCCGGGTATCGCTTTGATTCGGGAGCTGAGTCGCATCAGATTTCGGCCGGTCTCGGTTACATCGCCTCTGAGTTCATGGTCGAGGCGAGTGTGCGGCGCACGCTCGTTGGTCCCGACGCTACCGAGATCATCTTCGGCGCTGGCTACTTCCTCGAGTCGAGCGGGCTTACCGGGCGAGGCGACGAAACCAGCTCGAGCTCGAGCTTCTGAGGCTGCGTGCTTCGCGCGTCGGCGTGTGCGAGACTCGCGGCGTGCTTGGCCTGTTGTGTGAAACGGATCCTGGTTGGGCGGTAGCGGCTGCGAATGACGTGGGCCGTGTGCTCGTGGACCATGCGCACTGTGAGATGAAGGCCGCGAGCAACGCACTCGCCCTGTCCACGCGTTGTTGCGACTTTCCCAACGTGCTCGACGGCTTGGTCGCGCTCGCCGAAGAGGAGCTCACCCACTTTCGACAGGTGCTCGCAGAGCTGCGCCGACGAAACCTCGCACTCGGACCGCCCGAGGAAGATTGGTACGCGGCCGAGCTTCGTCGCCGGTCGTCGAAGGCGCGTGAGCGGCATGACAAAGCAGAGTTCGTGATCACGGATCGACTCGTGGTCGGAGCGTTGATCGAGGCGCGCTCGTGCGAGCGCTTCAAGTTGCTGCGCGATCATTTGAAGGAGCGTGACCCGGCGCTGGCTGCTTTCTACGGCGAGCTGCTCGCGAGTGAAGCGCGCCACTACCGCACCTTCCTCGACATGGCGCTCGAGGTCTCGGGAGATGCGGCTTACGTCGAGCAGCGTCATCAAGCGATTGCCCTGATCGAGGAGAGCGTCGTCAAGAGCCTCTCGGGCGCGCCAACGATTCACGGTTGAGGGAGGCTCTGATGTTCGATTTGTTCGAGCTCGATCGGGACGTGCGCGAGTTGGCGATGGCCGAGCACCAAGCGCGGCGGGCGCCTATCGTCGTGGATGGCGGCTGGGACAATGCAGCCGTGTTTCCACGGCGCGTGAGTTCGCTGGAGACCGCGAAAAAGCTCGACCGTTTGGCTGTCGATCCTTTGGCGCGTGGTGTTCGTGATTGGGTGGCCATGTTCGCTGTCGAGCGGGTAACCAAGAGTGATCGCGAGGAAGTGCTAGCCGCGTTTGCTGCGACGTATCCTTCGCTGGCGGGTGAAGAGGGCTTCGCCAGCGCCCGGCTGGTCCGCGACGTTCTCGGCGGAGGCAAGACACGCGAACTGGCGCTGCGCGCGTTGCGCACCCGAAGTCGTGAGGTCGGCGACGCAAGTGCGCGTTGGATCGAACGCAGGCAAGAGGCGCTTCGGCGCGCGCGATTGGCCGTGCCCACCTTGCCCGACCGTCTGATCGAGTCCAGCCCGGAGCACCAGCTAGCCGAGCAGCTGCTCGACAACCTACGCACGTTGGGGCGGTCGCCGCGAACCTTCGTCGACGACGTTCGCGTCGCTCTTGCGCGCGACGCTGGCGAGGGCTGGCCGGCCCATCTGACGCCGCGCGTCGTGGCTGAACTATTGGGTCCGCTGATGTTCGAGGGCGTTGCCGTCGGTCGTCCGCGCTTGCCACCTCCGATCGGTGCGTCCTCCTTCGCAACCGCGTTCGCGAATGTAGGCGAGGACCTAGCTTTGCGCGATTGGGACCGCGCCACGCCCTTCACACTGGCGCGTGCCCCAGCGGACCCGTTGCCGTATCGTCGGGCCGCTTTGTTCGGCCTGTTGGTGCTCGAGCCGGCCTTTCACCAGAAGCGGCTCGGAATGTCGCGACAAGCAGCGCGCGAGCAGGTGCAGAGGTTGGGGCACGCATTGGTGGCGTGGTTGGCGCAGTCCGCCTTCAAGCTGCTGCTGCTACCCTTGGCGACTACCTCCGGCCGTGACGGCGCGTTCGAGGAGCTGAGCGAGCGCGTCTACGGTCGGCCGATGCCAGGGGCATTATTCACTACGCTGCCGCGCCTCGATCCAGAGGCTTCGGCACGCTTTACCGGCCTTCTGGTCGCAAGCACCGACCGAGCGATTCTGCGCGATCGTTTCGATGAAGACTGGTTCGACAACCCCAAGGCGGTGCTCGAGCTCCGTCATGAAAACCACCAAGCGACGTTGGTTCGCAACGAAAGGCGCGCTTCAGTCTCCGACGTCTCGGCCAGCCTTGCGCGGCTGCGCGAGACGCTCGACGGTTGACGTTGTTCCTGTGTACGCTCGGACTGCGTGAACCGTTACGGGATCCCCATCCAAGACTTGCCGGCCCACTGCTTGGACGCCGCTGATGCGGCCGAGCGAGCCCTGGCGCGCACACTCATCGTGCGTGATGGCCACGCGATCGCGGCGATCGTGCCGATGACCGACTTGGACCGCGTGGATCCCCCTGATCCGGCAGCCAACGGTACCGATCCTCTCCTCGCGCTCGCGGGGATGTGTCGGCACGACGCCTTCGTTGATCTGTTCTCGACCGAACTCGACAAGACCTCACTCTGGCACCGTGGCCCGCGGTTCCCCTGATGGCCTACCTTCTCGATACGCCCACGGTTGCGGAGGTTTTGCGTACCGTACCCTCCCGCACGCTGATTCGCCGGCTCTCGGAGGTGCCCTCTCGGGACCGATGGACCAGCGTCGTCACCGTCAGCCAGCTATTGGTCGCAGCTCGCCGCTCGAATCAGGCCAGGGTGATGCAGGACGTGGTGCAGGTCGTGGCGGCGTTGCGAGTTGCTCCGTTTGATCTGGCGGCTGCTCAGGTGTTCGCCAAGTTCCGCGCGGGCCCGGCCGCTGAGATGGAGGCCGATGACGTGATGATCGCTGCAGTCGCCTTGGCGTCCAAGTTCACGCTCGTCACCCGAAGAACCACGACGTTTGCGATCTTCACGGGGCTGCGCCTCGAAAACTGGTTTGTGTAGCCTCTGAGTGGTCGAGATTCGCGAGCGGTTTGAGCGATTTTCAGGCTGGCGAAGCGAGCCCGATTCGAAGGTGTTCCTGTCGTGCGAAAGGCGTGCTACGCCGCGCACGCTCGCAGCCCGGGCCCCTTTCCCCCTAATCCAGTGGCGAACCTACAATCCCTTCAATTGGTTCTTTCAGGCGCCGACGTAAACGTCGACTTCGACCTCTCGGTCGTTGCTCAAATCGCCCTGTTCGGCCTCTTTATTGTGGTTTTGAAGCCGGTCCTATTCGACCCGCTATTGAAGCTATTTGAAGAGCGCGAGAAGCTAACGGACGGGTCGCTGTCGACGGCTCGCGATCTCGACGCCAAGGCGAACGAGCTCCTCAAGCGTTTCGACTCCGAGATCGAGAGCGTGAGGCACGAGGCCGCGGCTGAACGTGATCGCCTGCGTGCGGAGACGGCCAAGCTCGAGGCGAAGATGCTCGAGGACGCCAAGGCCGATGCCGCGCGCATCTTGGCCGAAGGTCGGGCTCGCATTGAGAAAGAGGTCGCGACGTTACGCGCCGAGCTCGAGGCTTCGCGCCCGGCCTTGGCAGAGCAGATCGCTTCCAAGATGATTGGACGGGAGGTGCGCTCGTGAGCAAGAGGTTCTTCGCGCTCACCAGCGCGCTAGCGCTGAGTTTCGTCGCGGTTGATGCCGGCTCCCAGCCGATGGCGCCGCCGCCAGCCGGGCAACCTGGTCCGGCGGCTCAGCCCGGCGGCCCCGGTGGGCAACCGGCGGCTCAGCCCGGCGGCCCCGGTGGGCAACCTGGGCGGGTGGCACAGCCCGGCCAGCCCGGTGCACAACCCGGCCAGCCCGGTGCACAACCCGGCCAGCCCGGTGCACAACCCGGCCAGCCCGGTGCACAACCCGGCCAGCCCGGTGCACAACCCGGCGAACCCGGTCGCATGCCGCAGCCCCCGGGACGGCAGCCTCCTAGCCGCCCGCGCGCCCCGGCCGCAGCGCCTCAGCTCCCTCCCGGCCACGTACCGATCACGCCACAAGGAGCTGCGAAGCCTGCCGCTGCGGAGGAGCACCACGGTGGTGGTGAGCACCACTGTGCAGGCCACGGCCCGGAAGATCCGCCGCCACACATCAACTACTACCAGGGTCTTTTCGGCGTAAACAACGAGAAGTCCCAGAGCCCCAGCTTCGTGGACCGGCTCTTGTGGCGCTATCACAACCCCGTTGACGAGTGCGATCCCAAGAACCAAGAGCCCCCGCTCCTCGGCTCGCTGATCAACTTCCTCGTCGTGGTGATGGTGCTCGTGCGTTTCGGCAAGAAGCCCGTGATGGAAGGGCTGGCCGCACGCAAGAAGACGATCATGCAGAACATCGATCAAGCGACGGCACTGCGTAAGGACGCAGAGAAGCGCTTGGCCGACTACAAGAAGAAGCTCGCTCGGATCGAGGAGCGACGCGCGGAGTTGCACCAAGAGTCACGCGCAGCGTGGGAGACCGAGAAGGCTCGTATCTTGGCGGAAGCAACCGAGAAGGCATCTCGTTTGCGCAAAGACGCTGAGTTCCGCGTGTCTCAGGAGCTCAAGCAGGCCGAATCGGACCTCATGGCGCAGGCTGTGGACGGCGCCGTCCTCGCCGCTGAGCAGCTGATCAAGAGTCGTATTGAGGATCGAGACCAACAACGCCTTGCTGACGAATTCGCCTCTTCGCTTGGGCGAGTTCTTTCGGCAAAAGGCGCGCAAGCCAATCCGGGAGGTGCTTCATGAGCTATGACGGCATCGGTCGTCGCTACGCCCGAGCGATCTTCGAACTCGGGAAGGAAGAGAACTCGCTGGCCGCGCTGGCTAGCCAGTTCGCAGACTTCGCCGCGACCTACGAGTCTAGCGAAGAGCTGATCAGCGTTCTCAGCAACCCGCTGGTTGAGCAGCACGCTCGTGAGTCAATCGTGACCGAGGTTGCAAAACGCCTCGGCGCCAACACGCTCACGCTCAAGGCGTTGAAGTTGATCAACAAGCAGCGTCGGCTGCGGGCAATCCCAGACATCGCGCGGCACCTGAGCCGCATGGTGGATGAGGACTCGAAGATCATTCGAGCTCACGCCACCACCGCCGGCGCCGTCTCCCCGAGCTACCTCGACAAGCTGAAGAGCGAGATCGAGAAGGCCACTGGGAGTCGCGTCGTCCTGACGCACTCGGTGGATGCCGCCTTGATCGGCGGAGTCATCACCACCATCGGCGACCGCGTCGTCGATGGCAGCCTCCGTTCGCGCCTCGCCTCCTTCCGAGAAGGCGCTCGTCCCAGCGCATAGTTCGCGCTGTTCAAAGTTTTCGATAAGTCCCAACCCACGAGAAAGTCCGATGCAGCTTCGAGCCGAAGAAATCTCGCAGATCATCAAAAAGCAGATTCAGAACATCGACAACGCAGCGAGCGTGTCGGAGACAGGCACCGTCCTCACCGTAGGTGACGGTATCGCGCGCGTGCACGGCCTCGCTGGCGTCATGGCAGGCGAGCTGGTTGAACTGACTGCAGCCGATGGCAACGCCCTCTACGGGCTCGTGCTCAACCTCGAGCAAGACAACGTGGGTTGCGCGTTCTTCGGCGATACGAGCCTCGTCAAGGAAGGCGACATCGTCAAGCGAACGAACCGCATCATGGAGGTCTCCGTTGGTGAGGCCGTGGTCGGGCGCGTCGTGAACGCGCTTGGTCAGCCCATCGACGGCAAAGGCCCGATCGAAACGCCGCACCGTCGACGCGTCGAGATGAAGGCGCCCGGCATCATTCGCCGCCAGCCGGTTACCGAGCCGATGCAGACGGGTCTCAAGGCCATCGACGCCATGATCCCGATCGGCCGAGGTCAGCGCGAGCTCATCATCGGTGACCGTCAGACGGGCAAGACTGCCGTCGCCGTCGACACGATCATCAACCAAAAGGGTCAGAACGTAATCTGCGTCTACGTCGCCATCGGCCAGAAGCAGTCGACGGTTCGCCAGGTCGTGGATCGCCTCGAGCAGTTCGGCGCCATGGAGTACACGATCGTGGTCGCCGCGACGGCGAGCGATTCGGCTCCGCTGCAGTTCATCTCGCCCTACACCGGCGTCACGCTCGCCGAGTACTTCCGAGACACCGGGCGTCACGCGCTCTGCATCTACGACGACTTGTCGAAGCAGGCCGTTGCCTACCGCCAGTTGTCGCTGCTTCTCCGTCGTCCGCCGGGTCGTGAGGCGTACCCCGGTGACGTCTTCTACCTCCACTCCCGTCTGCTCGAACGAGCGGCGAAGATGGCGAAGATCTACTACGTGGTGAAGAAGGGCGCGACCGTTCCCTCGGGCGATGACAACTTCCGCGGTGAAGACGGTAAGGCGCACTTCGGTGTGCTCGGGCACGAGGCCGCTGAGGCAAGCCTGAAGAAGCTCGGCTCCGACTACGAGATCAAGATCGACCCGTTCTCAGGCGGCTCGCTCACCGCACTGCCGATCATCGAGACCCAGGCTGGTGACGTCTCGGCCTACATCCCGACCAACGTGATCTCGATCACCGACGGTCAGATCTTCCTCGAGTCGGATCTGTTCTTCTCCGGCGTTCGTCCGGCTATCAACGTCGGTATCTCGGTCAGCCGCGTCGGTGGTAACGCTCAAATCAAGGCGATGAAGGGCGTCGCCGGTACGCTCCGTCTCGATCTCGCGCAGTACCGCGCGATGGCCGCCTTCGCTCAGTTCGCAAGCGATCTCGACGCTCGTACACGAGCCCAGCTCGACCGCGGTGCTCGTCTGGTCGAGATCCTCAAGCAAGGTCAGTTCGTCCCGCTAGCCGTCGAGAAGCAGATCCTCATCATCTACGCCGGAACCAACGGCTTCTTGGATGATCTCCCGGTCTCGGTGCTGCTCCGCTTCGAGTCGGAGTTCAACGCCTTCGTCGAGCAAAAGTACCCGGAGATCTTCTCGACCATCCGTGAGAAGAAGGCGATCGACGACGAGCTGAAGAAGACCATCGCCAAGGCAGTGGACGACTTCAAGTCGAACAAGTTCGTGCTCGACGAGAAGAAGGCCGGCGCAAAGTCTTCCGAAGGGAAGACCGAGAAGGCCAAGGGCGAGAAGAAGAAGGGCAAGTAGCTCGTGGCCTCGCTCAAAGCCATCCGCAAGAGTATCTCCAGCGTCAAGTCGACGCAGAAGATCACCCGCGCCATGAAGATGGTTGCTGGTGCGCGACTCAATCGCGCCCAGCAACGCATCACCGAGCTTCGGCCCTACGCGCTCCGCACCCAAGAAGTGCTGAGCGAGATCGTCTCGCGCACCCGCGAGATGGCAGACAACGAGGAGAGCCCGGCAGCCGCTGCGGACCTTCTCCACCCGCTCTTGGCACGTCGTGAAGAAAAGCGCGTGCTCATGTTGGTGCTGACGAGCGACCGCGGTCTTTGCGGTGCCTTCAACGCCAACATCAACAAGACCGCCGAGCGCGAGTACAAGAGCCGCACCGAGAAGGGGCAAGAGGTCAAAGTCATCGTCGTCGGCCGCAAGGGGCGAGACTACCTCCAGCGCCGAGACGTGCCCCTCGAGTACATCCCGAACGTTTGGGACAAGCTCACCTTCAACACCGCCAAGGACCTTGGCAAGAAGGTGCTGCAACCGTTCCTGACCGACAAGGTGGACGCCGTCTACGTGGTCTACAACGAGTTCAAGAGCGCCATGACCCAGAAGGTCGTGGCAGAACAGCTCGTTCCAGTGCCGCCGACGGAAGACACCGATGGCGTCAACGCTGGAGAGTTCATCTTCGAGCCGAGCCGCCCAGTGTTGCTCGACCATCTTGCGCCGCTCTACATCGACGTATCGATCATGCGGGCGCTTTACGAGTCTCAGGCCAGCGAGCTTGGTGCGCGTATGACAGCGATGGATTCAGCGACCAAGAACGCTACCGAGATGATCGACAAGCTCACGCTCCAGTACAACAAGGCGCGCCAAGCAGCGATCACCAAGGAGCTCATGGAGATCATCGGCGGTAGCGAGGCGATCAAAGACTGATCGGCTTTCCTCCTCTCATCGGAGCCACCGCATGGTTGGCTCCGCGCCGCCACCACCGAGCCTCGCAACGTGCTTCTCGAAATCAATCCACAACATCCTGAGCCTCGCAAAGTGCGTCAAGCACTCGAGGTCTTGGAACGAGGCGGCCTCATCGCCTACCCAACCGACACGGTGTACGGCCTCGGTTGCGACCTCATGAACAAGGGCGCGATCGAGCGGCTTTACCAGATGAAGTCGATGCAGAAGGCGAAGAGCCTCGCGTTCATCTGCCACGATCTCGGTGACATCGCGAAGTACGCGGTGGTGGACAACTGGGCCTACAGAATCCTCAAGCGGTTCTTACCCGGCCCGTATTGCTTCATTCTTCCAGCCACTCGTGAAGTGCCGAAAATGGTCCTGTCGAAGCAGAAGACCGTCGGCATTCGAGTGCCGAACCATCCGGTGGTTACGACCCTGGCGAGAGAGCTTGGGCGGCCGATCATTTCGAGCACCGCCAACGCCCCGGGTGAAGAGGCCTTCATCGATCCGGCGGAGCTTCGTGACTTCTTTCACGGGCTTGACCTCGTGCTGGACGGTGGAGCCTGTGGTGTGGACCCGACGACTGTGGTGGACCTATCGAACGGCCACGTCGAGATCGTGCGTGAGGGTGCGGGGCCGGTCGACGACCTGGTGGGATGATGAGCAAGAGCGTCTACGACTTCGTCGTGGTGGGCGGTGGTTCATCGGGGTGTGCGGCAGCAGGTGAGCTCGCCCGCCGAGGCTTCTCGGTAGCGCTGCTCGAGGTCGGTGACGCAGCGGAGAGCCACCCCGAGTCGCTTCGTGCAGACGGTTATAAAGAGGCCTTCATCAACGACGCGTTGATGCATGAGCGCTTCACTACGCGGCAGAATGAGTGTGGCGGCAGGCGTCTCTTCGCAGGCACCGGTCGTGGCGTTGGCGGAAGCGGTTCGATCAACGCGATGGTGTACACGCGCGGTTCGCGCGAGGACTACGAAGCGTTCGGTGACGGTTGGCGCTGGCCAGACGTCGCACCTCACTTCGAGGACCTCGAGCAGCGGCTCGAGCCCCGTCGTCGCGCCCCGACCGACTTCAATGAAGCCTGCATCAGCGCGGCCGAAGAACAGGGCTTTCGACGCAAGGAGGATCTCAATGATGGGGACCTGCGCGGAGTCCTTGGCTACGAGTGGATGAACTTCAAAGGAGAGCAACGGCGCAATTCGTACGTGGCTTTCATTCGGGATCTGCAGCCGGCGAGCTTGCAGTTGTTCACCGGTTTCGAAGCGACGCGGCTCGAGTTTGACAAGGGCAGCTCGCCGCGAGCGGTGGGCGTTCACGTGCGAGGCAAAGATGGGCCCGCCTTCTTTGAGGCGCGTCATGAAGTGCTGCTGTGTCTCGGTGCTTTGGCGACTCCGGTGCTCTTGCTGCGCTCGGGCGTCGGCCCGCGAACGGAGCTGCGAGGGCTAGGTCTGGACTCGGTGGCGGACGCGCCGGGGGTTGGTCGCAATCTTCATGACCACCCCAACGTCACACTCTTCTTCCGCGGTAGCGCAGACCTCGATTCGGCCTACCCACAGCTCTACGGCTTCCATCGGATGGCCGACGGCAAGGGGCCCTCGGACTGTTGTTTCGTCTTCTATCCCGCGCGCTCGTCCTTCCGTGAAGGTCTGATTCGGATGTTGCCGGCGATGCTGCTCCCTGGCGATCAGGGCCCAAAGAAGCGATTACTTCGCGGCTCGATCGAGACGCTGTTCAAGAGCCGGCTGGTGAACAATTTCGTCGAGCGGATGTGGGGCATCGTGGTGATCCTCGGCAAGCCGAAGAGCCGCGGTACGGTGCGGCTTGGCTCTGCTGATCCTGATGCGCCGGTGCACATTGACCCGGCCTATCTCACGCACCCGGAGGATGTGACTACCCTCATGCGTGGCATCGAAAAGGCGCGCCAAATCGCTGATTCCTCAGCGATGGGACCCTACCGCGGAGCAGAGCTGATTCCGGGCCCGCTCGGGCGGCTCGGAAAGAGCCAAGCCGCCGCCGACCGCGAGTTCCTGCGGCAGAACCTGATGACGACGTATCACTACGCCGGTACCGCTCGGCTCGGGGATGACGCGGATGCCGTCGTGGATCGGCGCCTCTTGGTGAAGAGCGTCCGTGGTCTCCGCATTGCGGATGCATCTGTGATTCCTGAGACTCCGGTGTCGGCGCTCAACGCTCCAAGCATGATGATCGGTCTGCGTGCAGCAAGGTTTGCGGCTGAAGACCATTCGCGCGAACGCTGATGCGGCGCGTAGTCGGTCTTGAGTTGCCTGCACGCTTCGGCGAACCGGGCGCAGTCCTGCGCGAGTTAGCGACGACGTTGCAAGCGCACGAAGGGGATCTCGTCCTGCTGCCGGAGTGCGCTTTGACCGGCTACCTCGATGCAGGCGGTGAATGCGATCTGCGTCCCTTCGCCGAGCCAGCCGTCCGTCTTGGCGAGGAGCTCTCGCATCGAGGGCCACACTCGATCGCGGCTCAGCTGGCTGAGTTGGCCTCGCGTCAAAAGCTTCACCTCGTAGCACCGTTGATCGAACGAACCCCGAACGGCTTCTTCAATTCGATGATCGGCGTGGCACCCGATCGGACCGTGTTTGTCCACTACCGCAAGCGGCACCCTTGGTTTCCTGAGCGCTGGGTCACCCCAGGAGAGCTGCCGTACGGAAGCTTCGAGCTTTTTGGCGCGCGCTTCCTCTTGGCCATCTGCTTCGACATTCATTTCGTCGCGGCCGAGGTACCCGCCCTCTTGCAAGCCGCGGACGTGCTGCTGTTTCCCAGCGCGTGGGTCGACGACGGGCGAGCCGATCTGCGCGGGCCCATCTTCCGAAAGCTGGCTGCTTCGTACAATCTCACCATCGTCAACGCCAACTGGGGGCCCGGCGCGCCCTTACTGCGCGGTCAAGGTCGCTCGCGCATCGTGACTGCGCAGGGGGAAACCCGTTTTATCGAGCCCAACGCGAACGCTGTCGTCCTCGAGCTTTGACTACGGCGCCGGCTCGGTCGGCGTGCTCGGTGGCGGCGCTTCATTCTCAACGGGCTTCTCGGCCTCCGGCACGGGCTCTTCCGCGGGCTTCGCAGACTCCGTTGGCTCCGTCCCCGTTAGGAACACCTCGTCGAGCGTGTCCTCCTGCTCGGGCAGTGGGAGCAAGCCCGAGGCAGGATCAATCCGTGTACGGCTCACTCCATTGGGGGCAGGGAACTGCGTTGACGGCTTTCCTTGGTGTGCCGCTCGCATGAAGGAAACGAACACCGGCAGCGAAGTCGTTGCGCCGGATTCACCAGCGCCCAGCGGCACGTGATCGTCGAAGCCCGTCCACACCGTGCACGCAATGTCGGTGGAGTAGCCGGCGAACCAAGCGTCGCGGGCTTCATTGGACGTGCCGGTCTTGCCGGCGATAGGTCGCCGTAGAACCTTCGCAGCGCGACCCGTTCCGTCATTCACGACGCTCTCGAGCAGGTCGGTCACGACGTAGGCCTCGGACGGCTCGAGCACTCGCTTTCGCTCCGATTCGGCGAGCGGGACCTCGCGACCATCCGGCCCAACGATCTTAGCGATCAGCCGCGGCGCCTTCGCTTCGCCCATCCCAGCGAGACTGGCGTAGGCCGCCGCAAGTTCACGCGGGCTCACCTCGTAGGCTCCCAGCGCAAGGGAAGGCGTGGCTCCCAACTCGGACTCGATACCGAGCTCCGTTGCTAGGCTCACGACCTCCGCAGGCCCAACCTGACCAATCAGCCATGCAGCCGAGGTGTTGACGCTGCGAGAAAGCACGTCGCGCATGCGCTTGGGGCTGCCTGCCGCGAGCGGGTCGTGGTTCTTGGGGCGGTACCCGTTGAGCGTCGCTGGGTCCGTCGGTAGCAACGACGCGGCGGTGAACTTTCGGCTGCGGATGGCCTGCGCGTAGACGAACGGCTTGAACGAAGAGCCTGGCTGACGCTTGGATTGGCTCGCGCGATCCAAGGTTGCACGAGCACCCTCGTAGCTCCCTGCGATGGCGAGAATGTCGCGTGAGGCTACGTCGATCGCCACGATCGCACCCTGCGGGCCCAGCTCTAATTTGAGTGGCAGCAGCGTGGCAGGATCCTTCGGGGCTGGACCGTCGCCGAGCACGCTCACGCGCACCGGCGTCCCTAGTTCAGCAAACTTCGAGGCCACGAGCTTCTGCGGGTTGTAGCGCTCAGCCGAGGACAGGTTGACCCGCCCTTTACGTTTGCCAACGCGCACAAACAGCTCATTCTTTGCGTCGTCGGCGCCGGTGACCTCACCGAGGAAGATCTTGTGCTTCTCGCTGGTCGGGTCCCCTTCGTAGAGCGGTGGCAACTTCTTCGGCTTCTTCAACGGAGCAACGTTCTTCTGCCGCTTGTCGAAGCCGTCCAACCCATCGCGAAGGGCGCGCCGTGCCTCGATCTGAAGCTTGGGATCGATGGTCGTCTCGATCGTGTAACCGCCTTTGGCCGCATCCGGGCCGAGCTTGGCCTTCAACAGCGAGAGGGCCTCCGCCACCACCTCCGGCGCAAGCTCGTGAACATCGCTGGCCGAGCTGCTCAGCACGACCGGCTCACGTTGCGCCTCATCGGCGATCTCCTGCTTTGCGAACCCCTTATCGACCATCTGCCCAAGGATGAACTCTCGGCGTGAGAGCGAGCGGTCGAGGTGTTCCCGTGGCGAGTAAATCGATGGCCCTTTCGGGATGCCGGCCAAGATGGTGGCTTCTCCGAGCGAGAGCTCCGCTATCCCTTTGCCAAAGTAATAGCGCGCAGCTTCTTCAACGCCGTAGCGCCCATGGCCGAAGTAGATGTGGTTCAGATAGAGCTCAAGGATCTCGTCCTTGCTCAGCTCCTGCTCAATCTTGCGCGAGAGAATGACCTCTTTGATCTTTCGCTCGTAGGTCTTCTCCTGCGTCAGGAGCACGTTCTTGACCACTTGTTGCGTGATCGTACTCGCCCCTTGGCGCGAGCTCTGCGAACGGAGATTGACCAAGATGGCCCGCAACATGCCGGGGTAGTCGAGGCCCTCGTGCTCGTAGAAGCTGGCGTCCTCTGCGGCCAGGAAGGCGAGCTTCACGTGGGGCGGGACGGCATCGAGCTTTACGACGGTACGGCGCTCAACGAAGTGCTCCCCGAGGAGCGTGCCATCGCGGGCGAGTACGCGCGTCACTTGCGGCGGAGAGTAGCGTTTCAACTCCACGGTCGTGGGGAGGTCACGCTCGAAGTGCCGAACGGCAACGGCGACTGCGGTCATGGCCGCTCCCCCAAGAATCAAGAGCAGCACCGCCAACCGAACGATCCATAGAAGCACCCGCCGCCGCGGCTTCTTGGCGCCATCAGGGTTGGGTTTATCGGCCATCCTTCGTTCCCCTCACAACGCCTGAAGCCGAGGTCTGTGTTCCCGCCTTCGTCGTTCGCTACTGTCGTTGCGTGAGGAGGATCACCACAGTGGTCAGCCCAACGCCAATCAACAGGCAGGCGACGGCGACGATCAACAACGTCAGCATGTTCACCCCGCGCTTGGGTGCCGCGGGAGGCTGACCAACCAGCGCGTTGGGCGAACTCGCAGGCCCCATCGACGGGGCTGTTGGAGCCATGGGTGTCGGCGTTCCAAGTTGGGTCGGCGGAATGTTGCGCGGACCGCCTGGTTGCGACCCGAGCGGATGGGGACGAACGCCAGGGCCGGAAGGAGGCGGGGCTGGAATAGGCGGCGCAACGGGTTGGAAAGGTCCAAGTAACCCGGCGCTCATCTTGATGGTCTTGGCCGTCTCGAGCGAGGAAGCCGGCCGGCCGAATTGTGGCCCACCGTCACTCACGGTTGGCTCTGCTCCAAAAGGGCCACCGTGCTCGAAGGGCCGCAAGGCGTCGGCGAACTCGGTAGCGGAGCTGAACCGGTGCTCGGGAGACTTCTGCAGCGCCTTCATGATCACGTCCGAAAGCCCCTTCGGAAACTGCTTCCCGGGGATGCGCTCCGACAACGGGATGGGCGGCTTGGTCACATGCAGCTGAATGAACTCCATCGGAGTCTTCGCGTCGTACGGCAGTTTGCCCGTCAGCATCTCGTACAGAATCGTCGCCAGCGAGTAGAGATCGCTGCGGGCATCGAGCTTCTTGCCCTGAGCCTGTTCCGGCGACATGAACTCGGGCGTGCCAAACACCATGCCTTCTTGCGTCAACATGATGCTCCCGGGCCTGAGTTCCCGCTCGGTCACTTTGGCCAAGCCGAAGTCGAGAACTTTGGCGTAGTCCTTCATGCCACCGTTGGTGGAGAGGAAGATGTTCTCCGGCTTCAGATCTCGATGGATGATGCCTTGAGTGTGGGCCTCTTGCAGCGCTCCGCAAACCTGCACCAAAATCGGCACCGAACGTTCAATGCTCAGCGGGCCTTCCCGACGGACAACCTGGTTCAGGTTTCTCCCTTCGAGGTACTCCATCACGATGTAGAGCGAGCCGTCGTCGAGCTCCCCGAAGAGAAACACTTTGACCGTGTTGGGGTGGGTCAAGTGGCTCATCGCCCGGGCTTCTCGCCGAAAGCGAGCCGCGAGGTCCTTGCGATTGGTAAGCTTGGGGTGAAGGATCTTCACCGCTACCAGCCGGTTCATCGCGTGTTGAGCAGCGCGGTAAACCGAGCCCATCCCTCCCGAGCCGATCTTCTTCTCGATCGTGAACTGGCCTTCCACAATTGAGCGGCCGATGTTCGGATCGGGTTGAGCCTGGGCAGTCGACATAGAGCGATTAACAAGCCTTTGAGCGCGCAGCGAGTCGCGCAAAGGGCCCGGGTTGGGCTCCAAGGCTAGCCGAGCCCCGCGCTCACGCGTGAAAAATGTTTCACTGCTACCCTGTGTGGGTGCAAAGCGACTCGGGAACGCCAACCATCCTTCAGAGTTCGGTCCTGCTCAAAGCAGGATTCCGGCATGGCTTCTTCACGCGAAATGGCGGCATCAGCGATGGGCCCTTTCGTTCCCTGAACCTCGCGTCAAACACTGGCGACGCGCTGGCGAACGTAACTGCCAATCGACGCGTTGCGGAGCAGGCCCTCGGCCTCGCCGCTGACAAGCTCTACTTCCTAAGTCAGGTGCACGGAGTTCATGCGGTTGAGCTGCTCGGAGCCGAGTCGTTCGAGCAGGTCGTGCGCGTCGAGGGGGATGCAACCTTGACCGGCGTTGCAGACATCGGTTGCGGCGTGCGCAGCGCCGACTGCGGCACGATCTTGCTAGGCGATGAACGGAGCGGTCGCGTCGCCGCGATTCATGCGGGATGGCGCGGCGTGGTGCTCGGCGTCATTGAAGCAGCTACCGCCGCGCTGCGTGGGAACCGACCGGCCAAGCTCATTGCAGCGGTGGGGCCGCACATCCAGCGTTGTTGCTTCGAGGTAGGGGAGGACGTTGCTGCACAGCTGGCGGCCTGCAGCTCGCTCGGGCAGTCCATTGTGGATCGTTCACGGGCTCGACCGCACGTAGACCTTCGGCGGTTGATGCGCAGCAAGCTCGAGGCTCTCAACGTTGAGCTCATCGAGGACGTCGGCGGTTGTACGGTGTGCGAACCAAGCCTGTATTTCTCGTTCCGACGGGATGGGCAGGCCAGTGGGCGTCTGCTCTCGGCCATCGTTGCGCGAACAGGTTGAGAGGAACCGGGGTACATCTCCAACGCTGGCGGGAGCCTTGAACGAAAAAGGGCGACCCTTGCGAGTCGCCCTCCTCACTACGCGCTTTCGCCTTGATTAGGCGTTGGCTTGGGCCTTCGCGCCCTTCTTCTTGGCTTTGGCTTTGGCTTTGGGCTGAGCCTTTGCGGCAGCCTTGGCGCCGTTGCTGCTGCCGTTGACGGCGGTGGCGCTCGGTCGCGAAAGATCATCAGCCATCTTGGCTGCGCGGACCGTCTTCTCCCAGCTGAAATCGCTACGACCGAAGTGACCGTAGGCGGCCGTTGCGTAGTAACCCGGTCGAAGGAGATCGAGCTCCTCGATCAGGGCCTTCGGGCGCATATCGAAGTTTTGGAGGATGTAGCGTTCAAGGACTTCATCAGCGATGCGGCCGGTGCCGAACGTGTTGATGTACACGCCGACGGGCTGGGCTACGCCGATGGCGTACGCGATCTGAACCTCACAACGCTGAGCGAGCTTCGCCGCGACGACGTTCTTCGCCACGTAGCGAGCGTAGTAGCAAGCCGAGCGGTCAACCTTGGACGGGTCTTTGCCGCTGAAAGCGCCACCGCCGTGCCGACCCATGCCACCGTAGGTATCAACGATGATCTTGCGGCCGGTGAGGCCCGCATCGCCGTTTGGTCCGCCGATGACAAAGCGCCCGGTTGGATTCACGTAGATCTTGGTGTTCTTGTCCATCAGCTTGGCCGGGATCACCTTGCTGATCACGAGCTCGCGCATGGCATCCGAGATCGTCTTGTGTTTCACCGACTCAGCGTGCTGCGTCGAGAGGACCACGGTGGCGACGCGCGCAACGGTGTTGCCCTCGTACTCAACCGTGACCTGCGTCTTGCCGTCGGGCCGTAGCCAATCCACCTGGCGCTTCTTGCGCACGTCGGTGAGCTTCTTTGCGAGTTGGTGCGCGAAGGTGATTGGCGCAGGCATCAGCTCGTTGGTCTCGTCGGTGGCGTAGCCGAACATCAGACCCTGGTCACCAGCGCCCTGCTCCTTGTAGAGGCCAGAGCCTTCGGTAACGCCTTGGGCGATATCAGGTGACTGCTGCTCGATGGCGGTAAGGACAGCGCAAGTGCTGCCGTCGAAGCCCATCGATGAGTCGGTGTAGCCGATGTCCCGAATCGTGTTTCGAATCACGGCCGGGTAGTCAACGATGGCCGTCGTGGTGATCTCACCAGCTACGATCGCGTAGCCCGTCTTGACCATCGTTTCGCAGGCGACGCGAGCCTTCGGATCCGAGGTAAGGATGGTGTCGAGGATGGCGTCCGAGATCTTGTCGCAGACCTTGTCCGGGTGACCTTCGGTGACGGACTCAGATGTAAATTGATAGCGTCGCATGCGAGGGGCCTCTCTAAATTTAGACCCACCGTCTAGGCGGCCGCTCATTCGGGGTCAACCATCGAAGCGAACGGCTCGCCAAGAAAACAGATTCTCGGCTTGCATGTGAGCCAGAGCTCGAAAGCTTGTGCTGCAGTCGGCGAGTCCTGCCTTTCAAAGGCGAAGGGCCGGTCTCGCGACCAGCCCCTCATGTTCGACCTCTAGGTGAAGCTCGAATGACCCGAGCGGGCACCGCCCGAGTCATTCTGTTCACTGCATCCGCCTTCGGCGGAATGACTCAGAGACCGCCGGCAGCCTCGATCGCCTTCACCAGGTCTGCGGAGAAGGTACCCTGCGCGAGCCGCTCCCGAACCTGCTTGAAGGTTGAGGTGAAAGCTTCTTTGCCGCTCGAGTCGAGATCGTAGGTCTTCAACTTCCCCGACAAGCGCGTGAAGGCAGCCTTATCCGCTTCCTTGATCTTCTCGGTCAAAGCGCCGGCAGCGAGCTTGCCCGTCGATTGAACGAGCTCACGAAGATCGCCAGGAAGCGCGTCCATCCGCTTGGAGCTGATGACGATGGCGCCGATGGCAGCCCCCGTCACGTCATTGCCCATCGAGTTGAGCTGACCTGCCCACTGCAGCTGCTCGACCGCGAGTGCCGGAGCAATCACGGTATCCACTGCGCCCGTCTTGAGGTTCGGCAACACCTCGGGAACGTTCAGACCGACCGGCGTCGCACCAATGATCTGGTAGGTGATCGGCGCGATCATGTCTTCTTTCCACATGTAGGGCTTGCGGCTCTTCAGGTCCGAAGGCTTCATCACGGTCGAGCCTTCACCCTTGGTGAAAACGTGGGCCAAGCCGACGAAACCCCAGCCGAGGTTCGTTGCTCCAGCATCACGAAGTCCCTTGTTGAACTCCTCACCCTTGGCGCCTAGCGCCTTGTCCACTTTACCCCAGTCGGTGAGGACGCCCGGCATCTGCATTGCGACGGTGGGCTTGTAGTACTTGCTCAAGCCAACAGCGGTCATCGCGGCGCCGTCGAGCTGGCCAGCCTTGATCTTGCCGACCATGGCGCCTTCATCACCGGCCGAACCGTTGTAGTCGAACACTAGCTCCAGCTTGCCGTCGCTCTTCTTCGCGATGGCCTTCTCCCAAACCTGGAAGACCTGGCCCCACACGCTTTGCTTGGGAGCAAGCGTGGCGAACTTGATAGTTTCAGCCGAGGCTTCTTGAGAGGCACCAACCGTTGCGGCCAATACACCAAGGCCTGTGACGAGCGTTTTCACGAACTTCATGGACAATCACCCTCCGTTCCCAACGGCTCCGCTATAGCGGAGCCAGCGCCCTGTGGGTAGGGCACGTGTGAATTAAATCCGCGCGGCTCACCCGCCCGGATCAATGTGAGTTGCCGCTTTGCGAAGACCGCTGGCGGCAGAAGGAATCAGCGCTTGGATTGACCCAGGTGCGCCGAGCAAACACGGCTTCCAAAGCAACGGCCCGGAGCCAGCCATAAGACACTGCTGCGACGGGTCAGACGAGCGCCGCCTTACCTTATTCAGCGCCGTGATTTGGGGTACCGAGCGGTGTTTCGAACGAGCACTTCCGAGGTGGGCCCTCGCGTGGCGGTTTTCGATGAAATCGCCCGGGAAGCAGAGAGCGTGGTGATGTCGAATCCTCTATAGAGGTCATGCACGGCTTCAGCATCGCTATTGGAGAGGGCGAGCAAACAACCCCGCCGATCCAATTCGCGAAACACCTCGGCCAGTCGAATCTGTTCATCTGAACCGAAGTGTCCGTTTGAGTAGGCAGCAAAGTTCGACGTCGGGCTGATCGGTACGTAGGGCGGGTCCAAGTAGATGACGTCTCCTGGCTCCGCGACTCGCAGGAGGTGCTCGAACGAGCGGTTCTCTACCGAGACGCCCGCGAGCGCGCGAGCCGCGGCGCGAAGCCTTGCTTCGTCGGCGATGGCTGGGTTTTGAAAGCGGCCCATCGGCACGTTGAACTCGCCAGCACGGTTGGTGCGGAACAGCCCGTTGAAGCAGGTCTTGTTGAGGTAGATGAGCCAGGCGGCCCGCTGCAGGCGCGAACCGCGGCTTGAGTTGAACTCGTCGCGGACCGCGTAGAAGTGCTCTTTTGAGTGGATGAGCTTCAGCTTGCGTAGAAGGCGAACCAGCGCGTCTGTCTCGTCGCGGACCGTTTCATAGGTTGCAACGAGGTCGGTCAATTGGTCGCTCAGCACGAAGCGAGCCGCTTTGTGCTGATTGCGTAGCCAAAAGAACAAGGCTCCACCCCCGAGAAATGGCTCGCGATAGGTGCGAGTGGCCATATCCCGCGGCAACCGCTTGCCGATTTCCTCCGCCAGCGACCACTTCCCGCCAGCCCACTTCAAAAAGGGCTTCGACAGCAGCTCGGCCGGCTCGGGCGGATCTGGGGACTCGACAGCTGGCGCAGCCGGGGCGGGCAGTTTCCCCTTTCGGGTACGCTTTGCGGCTGGGGCCATCGAACGAGCGGTTTCGCAGGGGTCGCCGGGCGAAGCAAGCGCGATGTTCGACGGCAGCTGAACCCGCCCTCGGAACGGTCACCTCTTGGCGGCGCGCGTGCGCTGAATCGTAATCCGCTTGACCTCGGCCTCGCGGATGACGGTCAGGGTTACCGAAGTGCCCTCGGGTCCACGCAAGGATTGCTTGAGTTCAGCGTCGGAAAGCGCAGCAACGTGTTTCCCATCCACCATCAGGACCTCGTCGTTCACCTGAAGCCCGTCGGGGATAGGTTCTGGCACCTCTTTCACGAACAGCTCCCCCGCATCGGTTGAACGCCTGAGCACAACCCCGATCGACCCCAGCTCCGGCGGAGCGCCGCTGCAGGCGGAAAGCCCGAGCAACAACAGGATCGCGAGAAGCTCCAAACACTTGTTGCGGCCTTGGCGACTCGGCCTGGGGCGGCTCACGGTTTCAACCATCTGTACCATCCTCGAACGTTGCGCAACGGCGTCGGGTAGCACTTTGCACGCTCTGCGCGAACAGCTGCGCGCGGTGCGAAACGACCGCCGCGGCAAACGCCGCTCTCGGCTGTCGAACATTTGCCACCGCCCAGAGATTTCTGCTCTTGTCGCGGCCTCGTACTTGCTTCAACACGGCGTTGTCATCTTATGGCCACCTTGCAGCCACAGCTTTCCTCCGCACTCGACCAAGCGTCCCCTCCTGCGGTAATCGCTGGCCCAAAGGGTTGGAAGCGCCGGCTGGAAGACCCATTCAATACCTACTACCGCTACCCGGTGGCTCTGGTGATCACGCGCCTGCTGATGCACACGCCGGTCACGCCCAACCAGGTTTCCCTCGTCCAGCCGCTGTTCGCCGCTGTGGCGGGTTACGCAGTCACCTTCGATGACTGGCGCTACCATGTCTTTGCCGTTGCAGTCTTCGAGGTGCGCAGCATCCTTGATTGTGTCGACGGCTCCCTAGCCCGAGCCAAGCGGCTATCGAGCCCCAACGGCCACGCCATTGATGGCATCGCTGACTGGCTCGGCGTGGTGTTCCTTTACTTGGGCTTGTTCCACTACCTCTATCACCACCCTCCGATGGGAGTTTCGTCGCTGGTGGCTGTGGGGGTTGCCGCAGCGGCGTTGGGGCAGGGCGCTATTCGGTCGGCCTCCTCGGACTACTTCAAGAGCAAGTACATCGGAATCTACGAGCGCCAGAAGGACGACGCGCCGACGATCTTGCGCGACAAGCTGCTCGCTCTGAAGCCCGGAGCACCCATCTTCGGTTACGCGGACGCCTTCATTCTATGGGGCACGCATCTGCTGTTTGAGCTCGAGCGCTTTGACGCCCAAAAGACGAAGCCGCTGAGTCCCGCTGCCGTTGCGCACATGGTGGAGCGCGAGGGGTCACTGCAGACGCGGGTGACAGCGTTCCTTTGGAGCATCTCGAGCGGTGACGCGTTTCTGTCCTTCGTGGTTGTGTCGATTCTGGTTGGGCAGATCTGGCCCGTTCAGGTGTTTTTCGCGAGCTTCGGCACGCTGTGGATCGGGCTGTTCATTCTGTACAACGTGCGCTTCTTACGTGCCCAACGGCGAGTTGACGCGTCGGCGGTCTGACCGTTGCAGAGCAACGCTGGCGACTGTAGGAAGCCCTGGTGTTGCTTGCTGAAGCGTCTTCGCGCAAAGAGCTGACGAGCCTGGAAACGGCGCTGCACAGGGGCGCGTCGTTTCTCGTCTCACTGCAGCGTTTGGATGGTCATTGGCCGGGGGACTACGGTGGCCCCCTCTTTCTATTGCCGGGCTTGTTGATTGCGTGCGCGGTAACGGGAGCGCCGCTGAGCGATGAGCGTCGTGCGAGCATGCTCCGCTACCTCCGTCACGTACAGAACGCCGACGGCGGCTTCGGTCTTCACATCGAGTCCGAGTCCTACGTTCTGGGCACCGTGTTGAACTACGTGGCGATGCGCTTGGCCGGTGCTCCCGCGGAGGATCCTGATGCAACGCGTGCTCGGCGTTGGCTTCGTGACCGTGGCGGTGCTCGCGGCGTTCCTACCTGGGGCAAGATCTGGCTTTCGGTACTGGGCTGTTACGACTGGGAGGGCGTCATGCCCATTCCACCGGAGTTGTGGCTACTTCCGCGCAGCATGCCGATTCACCCAGGGAAGCTGTGGTGCCATACGCGCGCCATCCACTTGCCGGTCAGCTACCTCTACGGCAAGCGCTTCGTCGGCCCCATCAGTGAGACTGTGCGTGAGCTGCGCACGGAGTTGTTTGTCGAGCCCTACGGTTCGATCGATTGGGTCAACGCTCGGGAATTCGTGCATCCCGGCGATGTCTCCTCGCCCCACAGCGCGTTGCTCAAGACGATCAACCGCGCTCTCGCCGCGGCGGAGCGGCGGGTGCCGCAGGCCCTTCGTAAACGCGCGCTCGAGTTTGTCGCCGATCAGATCCAGCACGAGGATGAGACGACTGGCTACTTGGACATCGGGCCTGTAAGCAAGGCGTTTCACATTGTTTGTGCACACGTTGCAGCGCCTGGCTCGGCTCGCTTCCAACGTCACCTCGAGCGCATCGAGGACTACCTTTGGGACGCTCCGGAGGGCACAAAGATGCAGGGGTATAACGGCTCGCAGTTCTGGGATACGGCCTTTGCTGTTCACGCGCTCGTCGAGTCAGGCCTCGAGCAGGTGCACGCCGTCGCGCTCAACAGGGCGCACGCCTTCATCGACCAGAACCAAGTGCGCGCCGATATCGAGCGCCACGACTTCTACTTTCGAGACCGCACAGGGGGCGCCTTTCCTTTCTCGACGGCCGAACAAGGCTGGACGGTCAGCGACTGCACCGCGAAAGGCATTACGGCGTCTCTATTGCTCACGCCCCTGGTGGAACGGCCGCTTGGAGAAGCTCGGCTTGGGCAGGCCGTCGACGTCCTCTTGCGCGACCAAAACAAAGACGGAGGCTGGTCCGAGTACGAGCCAGCGCGAGCAGGCGAGTGGGTGGAACAGCTCAACGCCGCCGAGGTGTTTGGGCGCATCATGGTTGCGTACTCCTACGTCGAGACAACCTCGGCGTGCATTCAGGCCTTGGCCGCATTTCGTCGCAACTACCCAGCCAATCGTACGCACGAGATCCAGTCGGCGGTGCGGCGCGGTCTGGCCTACCTCCATGAGCAACAGCGTCCGGATGGCAGCTTCTACGGTGGATGGGGTGTTTGCTTTACCTATGCCACCTGGTTCGGCATCGAGGGGCTGCTAGCGGCAGGGGAATCAGCCGAGTCGCTCGCGGTCGTGCGCGCCGTGCAGTTCCTTCTTGAGCAACAAGCCGAGGATGGGGGCTTTGGCGAGAGTTACAAGTCGTGTGTGGAACGTCGCTGGGTTCCGCACCCCGATGGTTCTCAGGTCGTGCAGACCGCCTGGGCGCTTCTTGGGCTGAGCGCAGTTCGCCCGAAGCTGCGAACGAGCACCTTTGCGGATCATATTGATCGCGCGAGCGAGAGGGGTGCACACTTTCTACGCAGCCGACAGCTGGCCAACGGTGATTGGCCCAATGAGGGAATCACCGGAGTCTTCAACAAGACCTGCATGATTCACTACGACAACTATCGACGTGTAATGCCGGTTTGGGCGCTTGGTCGCTACCTCGCGACCAAGCGCTCCAGCTCAGCGTCGCACCCCGGCGGGTGAGCCCAGCGTTAGCCGCGCAGCGCCTGGGCGATGAGCTTCGGCAGCTTCAAAAGCGAGGGATGCGCCTCGAGTTCGCAGAGCGCCATCGCTGTCTTCGCCTGCGTCTTGTGGTCAGTGAACCAAAGTGGCGTCGGGTTCATCCTAAATGGAGCGCGGACAACTGACTTTTGCGGGTGGTCGAAGAGGTAAGCGTTGTGCACAACGCCTCTACCGCTCTGAATGTCGGTCAGAGTATGCCCGGGGAACGCGCCCCACGTCGTGACGACGAGCGCGTACAGCACTCCCGCAAAGGCGTTGATGGCGATACCGCCGTAGCGAAGGTCTGCGATGAGCTTCTCAAAGGCGTCAGCTTGCTGCTTCTGCGTCGCTTCGTCGCAGATGATCATGCACGACAAGGTCCCCCACATCACGTCATTGGCGAACGGGGCAGCTGCCTCGATGAACTCCTTCGCGTTAGCGGCTTCCAGCTCTACGAGCGCCAAAACGCCACAGAACGCTTCGTTGCTCAGCGCGTACTCACCTTTCGTCGGTGGGACTCCAGGAATCAGGGTCCACGGGACAACGCCCTCCGTTGCTGGCCCAACCTTGTCGGCGCTCGGGTAGTGATCGAGGAACGCCTGATAACGTTGCTCTGCGCCTGGGTAGTACGCCTTGCGCGGCGGCATGCTCGCTAGCTTCTCTCGGACCCGCGCGATGAAGGCGTCCTTCTGGTCCCAACCCTTCGCCACGACGAGCACTTTCGCCGCATTGCAGTTGAAGCTCGCGTTGTTGCAGACCATCGAGGCGACGTTCCGCGCTTGGTAGTCCAAGTCCTTGTCTGTCCAACGGCCGGGCACCACGAGAACCGGCGTCACCGCCCCCAACTCGGAGCTGATCGGCTTGGTGATCAGCGGATCATTCGCTGCTTTGCGTCGCTGTTGCTCTTCGGCATCTCGTCCCCAAACGATCGCATCGTGAGTGCGGTCTGAGCCAGTCATGTGAATCGTGTCCACCGAGGGATGGTTGACCAAGAAGCTGCCAACTTCGGCTCCACCGTGCACGACGGCAAAAACGCCCTCATCGATCAGAGGTCGCAACGCCTCTTCGATGTGCGGCCCAAGGTACGCGTTGACGGGGTTGGTCTTGAGGATCACCACCTCATCCTCCGCAAACAGCTTGTAGAGCGCATCCATGGGTCCAATCGAAGCGACGTTCCCCGCGCCGAGGACGAGCGCCAACTTCCCATGCGTTGGATTCCCGAGGTTCTTTTCTCGGTAGATTTTGCCCTGGGTAGGGGCTTGGCCAGGCTCGATCCAAACCTCAGCCGTGACCCCGCCCATCATCAACTTGTCGAGGGTATTGGCGGGAAAAACCTGGGCCGCAACCTGGTCTTTGGCGACCGAACGGAGCGCGGCTGGCGGCGGACTTCCTCCGTAGCGGAGCGCCTCGATCAGGGACCGTAGATTTTTGATCGTGGTTACCGGCCCGCCTAGCCATTCTTCTCCAGCCTGAGCTGAGTCCGAGGAGATTCCCTTGGCTTTACAGGCATCTTGGACCCAGGCCTCCCGAACGCGCATGGTGTGTTCGATGCAGCGCTCGAGCAGTTGGATGCGGTCTCCAACGCCCAGCTTGACCCAATCCTCCTTGGCAGAAGCCAGGACCTTGAGCTTCTTCTCCACCTCACTGAGGGGGGTCGGGGGTACGGCAGCGGGCGGTTCAGGAAATTGCGGGGACGCCATGGCGGCGCAGCCTAGCAGCCCGCTCCACCTGAACAAACGCGGACAACCACGAGGGCGCCTCTGACGTTTTGTTAAGAATGGAAAAAAGCCGCCACCCGCAGCAAAGCAGCGCTAGAAAGAGAAACCCTTTTTCGGGGTCGGCCACCAGGCGGTGGCAAAGCTGGAGTGGAGTAATGAACAAAGGCACGGCCATCGTTGGCTTTATTCTTTCGTTTCTGGCGGGGATGCTCCTCGTTTGGGGTATCGACCGCGGCTCGAACGGTACGGCATCTGCCACCCGTGAAAAGGGTGCGCAAGGGTCCGCTGTAGACGGCAAGGGAGCAAACCCGGGGGCAGTCGCAGTTGAACTCTACGTCATGTCACAGTGCCCCTACGGCGTTCAGGCCGAGGACGCGTTCAAGGCCGTTGTCGACAAGTTCGGCGGCGACATCGACTTCAAGGTCGAGTTCATCGGCCAAGAGAAGGACGGCGTTCTCACTTCGATGCACGGTCCGAAGGAGGTCAAAGGCAACCTCGTTCAGATCTGCGCAATGAAGCACGCCCCGGCAAAGTGGTACGACATGATGCTTTGCCAAAACAAGAACATGCGCGAGGTCGATACGAACTGGGAGGCCTGCTCTTCCACGCTCGGCATCAACGTCGAAGCGATTCGTACCTGCGCTGACGGTGAAGAAGGCAAGAGCCTACTCGCAACCTCCTTCAAGAAGGCTGCTGAGAAGGGCGCCCGCGGAAGCCCGACGATCATGATCGGTGGCAAGAAGCACGAGGGTGGCCGTCGCGCCCCCGACCTGATGAAGGCCATCTGCAACGCTTACACGGGCGCAAAGCCGGCTGCTTGCAGCGACATCCCGGAGTCGCCCAAGGTCAACGTCACGCTGCTCGGCGACAAGCGCTGCGCAGAGTGCGACACGAAGCGCATGGAGGGCCAGGTTCGCCAAAAGGTCGCGAACCCCGTGATCACCACGCTCGACTACACCACGCCCGAAGGCAAGAAGCTGTTCGACGCGATCAAGCCCGTCAACCTCCCCGCGATGGTGTTTGATGGCACGCTGGACGCCGACAAGGACGCTTCGACCGCACTGGCCCGTGGGCTCAAGCCCGTTGGCGACTACAAGGTTCAGGCGGCTGGCGGTTGGAACCCCCTCTGCGCTGATGACGGCGGATGCAACCTCGAGGAGTGCAAGGCCACTCTCCAGTGTCGTCCGGAAGAGCCCAACAAGCTCGAGGTCTTCGTGATGTCTGAGTGTCCCTTCGGCGTGAAGGGCCTCGACGCAATGAAGGAGGTTCTCGAGAACTTCAAGAAGAACGACGCGAAGATCGATTTCCGCGTCAACTTCATTGGCGACGGCGACGCGTCGAGCCTCAAGTCAATGCACGGCCAGTCCGAAGTTGACGAGGACATTCGTGAAATCTGCGCGATCGAGCACTACGGCGAGAACCTGAAGTACATGGACTACATCTGGTGCCGTAACAAGAACATCAAGGACAAGAACTGGCAGTCCTGCACCGGTGGGGACACCGGCATTGACACCGCCGTGATCGAGAAGTGCTTCAGCGGTGACGAGGGCAAGAACCTGCTCGCGAAGTCGTTCGCCTACTCGAAGGCAGCTGGCTTCGGCGCCAGCCCGACCTGGCTCGCCAACGGCAAGTACAAGTTCTCCGGTATCGACCCGGAGACGGTCAAGACCAACGTGTGCAAGTACAACAAGCTCGGTGGCTGTGACGCCAAGCTCTCTGGCCCGCCCGCCGCGGCCCAGAAGCCGGGTGCAGCAGCTCCTGGCTGTGGTGGCTGAGCACCGTTCCACATAAGCAAAAAGGCCGCGTAAGCGGCCTTTTTCTTTTCGAACCCTGTCGAAACCAGCGTTTGCGGAGAGGGCGGGATTCGAACCCGCGGTAGAGTTTCCCCTACGCGTGCTTAGCAAGCACGTGCCTTAGGCCACTCGGCCACCTCTCCAAACTTCAATCTGTAAAGCGGAGCGGAGATTACACAAAGGCTCCGCCACTTAAAAGCAAAACGACCTTGGGTCGTGTCGTCGAGCGAAATGAACGGACGGCGTCAGCTCTAACCACTGACGCCGAACCGTCCTAAGCCCCGATCACTCCGGGGTATCGCAGCCAGCCCAAGCCTTCAGATCGGCCTTCTCAGTGGCTGAAAGCTGCACGTCCGTTGCCGGCGGCATGGGGTAGGTAGCGTCGTCTTCAAGAGTCCCAAGCAACTTTTCTGGGAACTTCTTGGCCTCCTCATACGTGTCATAGTTGTACTCGAGCGGCGCATTGGCGCGCGAGACAAGGTCGGTCAGGCTGCTGTTGTGACACGAGGTGCATTTCCCAAATGCAACGCTCAGCTCTGAATAACCTTTGGGCGTGACAGTGGAGCAATCCACCGTCGACTCCGTGTCATCTCCACAGCCTGCAAAAGCCGCGACCGCAAAAAGCACCGAGAAACCTGCTGCAAAGAACCGTTTCGACACCGAGGCCTCCTCTTAACCAGACCGCTCACCGTGCGGACCCGAAAACATATAGCGGCCTCCACGCCAACCCACCAGGCGGTTCAACAAAACGTTGAATGGTTGGCCTCCGTTGCACGTCAATCACCAGGCTCTGACGCCGTGTCGCACGGCGCGAGGTTGTCCACATGGGCACCTCAAATTGGTCCGTCGAGCCGCTCCATTGAGCCCAACCGGAGGTCGCAACATGACCCGATTGTTCCCCCGCTCATCCTCTCGCTCCGTTGTGCGAGGGGCTATGTTCATTCTTGCCGTCGTTGTCTCTGGCTGCACCGTCAAGGTTGGTGGAGCTCCTCCGACGAACTACGACTACTCCGAGTACGAGACGTACGGCACGACGCACGGAGAGAGCCCCTCTTACGAAACGGCGAGCCGAGCAGCCTCTCAACCAAAGTAGGTCGTACTGCGTTCAGTGGTGCTCCCCAAAAAAGACCTTGTGGGGGATTGCTTGCTGCGGATCCCCTCCGTAAGCTCACGCCGAACCACGGATGCAAAGCCGCCTCTTTCGTCCGCTGCTCGCGCTTTTTGCAGCAGCTCTTCTCTCGAGTGTCGTAGCGATCCTCAAGCCTGAGTTTGCCGCTCATGCCTGCTTCGCAAACGCGTTTGCTGCCATTTTGATTTTGGTTGGCGGGGGTGGTGGTGGGGAGTCTCTCCAGCCCATCAACGATGCTGTGCGGCTAGCTCGGCGCGGCAAGCCGGCTCAACTGCCGGAGCACGCCTCCCCGCAGCTTTCGGCAGCGATCGAAGATATCAACCGGCTCACTGAAGAGCGCGAAGAAGCAAAGTCGGCCAAAGAAGCGCTCGAGATGCAACTCTCGGAAGCGAGGGAGCTGACCGCTCGCGCGACGCGTGAGGCGGCCGAGTCGAGCTCGAGACTGCAGCTTGAGCTCGAGGCTCTGCGAGAGGAAGCCAGGCGGGCCAAGGAGGGCGGCCTCAAGGTATCCGACCTGCGCGATCCGGTAAGAACGCTCTCGGACGCAGTGGTGGAGTGTGAAGGCTCCCAGCCCAACATCCTCGCGGCTTCGGTGGATCTCGTTGGCCACGTTCGCACGGTCAACCAGACCTTGGTGGAGGTCTACCAGTCGATTGAGGCGCTTGCCACGAACGCCGAGGAGTCGAGTTCGAGCATTCTCGAGATGACCACCACCAACGAGGAGGTCGCTCAAAACGTTGCTGAGCTGGCAGCGAGCGTGCGCGAGACGGCCACAAGCATCGAGGAGATGGCGTACTCGATCCGTGAGGTCGCAAGAAACATCGATGCCCTCTCGCTCACGGCCGAAGAGACCAGCTCATCCATGAACGAGATGGATGTTTCGATCGACCAGGTTCAGTCGAACGCGAACGAGACCGCTCGCCTTTCGGAAGAGGTTGCACTCGACGCAGAGCGCGGGGCTGAGTCGATCCTCAAGACCATTGGCGAAATCGGTCGCATTCGTGAGTCGAGTCAGGAGGCGGTGAGCGTCATCTCGAACCTTGGTACGCGCATCGATGCCATCGGTCAGATTCTTGCTGTAATCGACGACGTTGCCGAGCAGACAAACTTGCTCGCTCTCAACGCAGCCATCATCGCTGCCCAAGCTGGTGAGCACGGAAAAGGCTTTGCAGTCGTCGCCGACGAAATCAAAGATCTGGCGGAGCGAGCCGGCGGCAGCACCAAAGAGATCGCGGAGCTGATCAAGACCATCCAAGCCGAGTCGCGCAATGCCATCACCGCTGTAGAACGTGGTGCGCAGAACGTCTCGCGCGGCGTTGAAGTCTCCAATGAGGCTGAACGTGCACTGAAGAAGATCCTTGAGAGTTCCCAGAAGTCCACCGCGATGGTTCGGGCGATTGCCCGAGCCACGGTTGAGCAAGCGAAGGGTTCAAAGCAGGTTACCGACGCCATCGGTCGAATTGCTGAGACTGTTCAGCAGATCGCGGCCGCTACCGCGCAACAAGCTCGCGGCTCCGATCAGATCATGAAGAGCGCTGAGAAGATGCGCATGATTACGCAGCACGTCGAACGATCCAGCCAGGAGCAGGCGCGCGGTGGTCGGCAGATTACGAGCTCGATCGAGCAGATCTCGTCGATGGTCAACACGCTCAATGCGTCGCAAAGAACGCAACGGCGCTCGGGCGAAATGCTGGTCGACGTAGCGCGCAAGGTCGAGGACCTGTCGAAGGGTCAACAGGAGCAGTTGCGCGGCGTTCGGACAGCGTACGCGCGGCTTGAACGCACGCTTACCGACAAGACTGAGAGCTGAGCGAGGCGCTCGCGCGTCCCAGTTTTTTGCTTCTCAACGGGTGGAACATGAACGCCGATCTACTGCTCGCGATCGACCAGGGAACCACAGGTACAACCGCACTCGTGATGGATCGCGAGGGGCAAACACTCTCGCGAGCGACGGAGGATTTTCCGCAGCACTTCCCCAAGCCAGGTTGGGTTGAGCACAACCCGGAGGAGATTTGGCTGAGCGTTGAGCGTTCTGTGGCGCGTGCGCTCGGTGATGCCTTGGGTGCGAGAATCGCTGCAATCGGTATCACCAACCAACGAGAGACATCGTTGCTATGGGATCGTAGTAGCGGCACGGCCATTCACCCCGCGATTGTGTGGCAAGACAGGAGGACGGCCGATCGTTGTTTGGAACTTCGAAACGCGGGTCACCTCGAGCTCGTGCGCGAGAAAACGGGCTTGGTGCTCGACCCTTACTTCAGCGGTACCAAGCTCGAGTGGTTGCTGAGGAACGTCGATGGCGCCCGGGCTGCTGCGGCGGCTGGCAAGCTTGCCTTCGGGACGATCGACTCGTACCTGGTGTGGAAGATCACCGGGGGGGCTCACGTGACCGACGTAACGAATGCGTCACGCACCCTGTTGATGAACCTCACCAGCTGCGCGTGGGACTCCGACATGCTGGAGCTCTTGTCCGTCCCGCAGAACGTTTTGCCAACGATCGTCGCGAGTGCTGGCGTGATCGGGGTCACCAAGTCCTTCGCGGGTTTGCGTGACGGCATTCCCATCGCAGGAATCGCCGGGGACCAACAGGCGGCACTCTTTGGGCAGGGCTGTTTTTCTCCTGGAGAGGTCAAATGCACCTACGGCACCGGAGCGTTCGTCCTGAGCAACATCGGCGCAAAACCAAAACCGAGCTCGGTTGGGCTCCTAACCACGGTTGCGTGGCGGCTTGGGGATGAGACCACCTACGCTCACGAGGGCAGCTCTTTCGTAGCCGGCGCGGCTGTTCAATGGCTGCGAGATGGGTTGGGCTTGATCCGTTCCGCTGGGGACATCGAGCCACTGGCCTGCGGGGTATCCTCGAGTGGCGGCGTGGTCTTCGTTCCAGCGCTAGCTGGGCTCGGAGCCCCTTATTGGGATGCTGAAGCACGCGGGCTTATTTGCGGGTTAACTCGTGGCAGCACGGCGGCCCACATAGCTCGTGCGGTGCTGGAGGGAATTGCTTTTTCGGTAGCGGACCTGCTGGATGCGATGGGAGAGGCAACTCCGCTCAAACGCATGCGGGTCGACGGCGGCGCCGCGGCCAACTCGCTCTTGATGCAGATGCAGTCAGACTTCTCCAACATCTCGATCGAAAGGCCCCGTGAGCTTGAGTCGACGGCTCGCGGCGCAGCCATGCTCGCCGGTGTGGGCGCAGGCTTGTTCGGGTCGCCCGCGGAGGCCCTTTCAATGTCCCGCACCGAGCGCACCTTTACGCCGGAGATGAGCGCAGAGGACCGCAACGGCGCCAAACGTCTCTGGAGTACGGCCATCGCCCGCGCGCGGCTAACCGGATGAAGCACCAACTGCCTTTCGTCGGAATGAAACTTGAGCAAGCACGGTTGACCCCAAGCCGAAGGGAAGCGTGTTATGAATCGAGCTCAGACCGCCGCAGAAACAGCCATCGTTCGTTCGTTCGACAGTCGTCCAGCGGACCAGTACGGCAAGTTGGTACGCCTGGAACGACGCAGTCGTGCCGACCGGAGCGAATCCAAAGTACGATTGGATGTCGGTGGGAACGTGAGTGAGGAATCGATGCCCAATCAGGAAAGCACGACCGGAGGAGAAGCCAGCATCAGCTCCGGCTTGACGTCTGGCGAGCAGAGCGCAGAACCGGAAGCCCCCACAGGACCGCTTCGGGATGTTCCGGTCGACTGGGAGGCGCTTGAAGACGCCTTCGAGAACAACGCCCCGGAGGTCCACTCGTATCTGCATCTCGGCACGGGAGATGTTTTGCGAATCGTCGACGGTGTCGCCGATCCGCAGATGCATGCGCGTATTGCGGGCGATGCGAACTACCTGCGCATCGATCCGGTGAGCTCTAGGGAGCAGTACCGCTGGATGGAGCGCTACATCCCGATGGTCGAGGACGATGAACTGCAGCGCAAGCTCACGCAGGCGATCGACGGAAAAGGCGCGTTCAGGCGCTTCAAAGACGTACTCATGTCACACGCACCTGAGCGGGAGCGTTGGTTCTCCTTCCGCTCCGAGCGGCTTCGGATCTTCATGGAGGCCTGGCTCTCGGCGCACGCGCTTGCGCCTGTGGCGCGAGCCGTATGGCCGACCGAAACGCCCGACGCTGCGCCAACGCCCGTGGGCGCCGAGCCAGCGGCTTCGCCGGAGGCAGCACGCACAGAACGGCGCGGTCGAAACGCAGAGTCGCTGCGGCGTACGCTGCGCGACATAGCTGAGTCGCTTGGGCCGCGGGACCTCGACACGCTTGTAGCGTTTGCTGAGTTCGTGCGAACACGACGAGCAACGAAAGCCTTTGCGAACCACCCTGAGGGCGAGCGGGAGGACGATACTCCGGGCTCACAGGAGCAATTGGCTGCCGTATCCGGGGACTGAGTGGTCCTGCGCTAGGGTGGCGCTAGACTAGGTCGGTGGTGGTTCTTCAAAAGGCGCCGTCCGTCATGCTGGTAGCCCTGTTTCTTCGTGGCTTCTGGCTCGAGGTCTCGACGGACGACGCCGGGCGTACTCACGCGCGGTACCTTTACGGTGCTCGGCAGATATCGAAGGTGGCGGTAGGTCGAGCATAGGTTGCGCATGGGCATGAGCCACGTCGGTCGAGGCTCACTTGACCCACTGAATGACGAGCCGGCTCCGGGCCTGCTGCCAAAAATCGTCTACTGCCGCCGTTAGGCGTTGTCCCATCACCCAGCGCTTGAGGGGCTCAAGAATCGTATCGAACGCCTTGTCGGTGAAGGGCGTTTTCCCTGAGGCATGCAGCTCGCGCAGCTCGAGTTCTGTTGGTTCCAACAGTGGCGCGACCATCCGCTCGAGATAGAAGCTCGCACGTGCCGAGCGCCGCAGGAGGCCGGCTAGCTCATCGGCGCCGATCCGTTCACGTTGCATCGCCGCTTCCAGCCGCTCGACTCCACCCACGCGGATCTCCAGCGCCCTCCTGCTCAACTCGGCACGCTTTGCAATCTCGGTCGGCTCGACCTCCGGCGTGACCGGCAGGCTTTGCAAGAGCTCCTCAGTGACGTGTCGTGAGAGCGCCAAGCGAATGGGCCGATCGACGAGCTTTGCGTCTGGAGGCTCACCCAGCGCCATCGCCTCGATGCGAGCCTCAAAGGCGAGGATCCGAGCAAAGATGAGCCGCTCTCGCACGCGCTTTTCAGCGCCTTGCTCGATCAAACGCCACTTCGCCACGACCCGGTCGAGGCGAACCGGCTTGGTCGAGCTTGCGCCGGATTCATCTGCGTACACGTTCTCGCTGCTGTGCAACGCACAGAGCGAAAGCAGGCTCGCGAAGCCGATCGAGCGCCAGCGGGCGTTCACCATTTCACAAGAACCTCTTTGGGCTCCAGCTCAACGGTGGCTCCTTGAAGCGTCCAAACGACACGTGCAATGCGGCTGCCCTTCTTCGATGTATCAACGTCGGATGGTAGCTCGACGCGCGGCACGATCTGGTTGGTGTCGAGCCCCGTTACGAGATCTGGGGCTCCGGTTACGCGCACGGTGACAAGCTCTGGCTTGGTCGTCGCCTCGGGAAGGCCCACGACCTCAACGCGTACGGCCTTGAAGCTTACCGTCTTCTTCTCACGCATCACCTGCACTGCAGCGAGCACACTCGCGACGTTGTAGTCGACTCCCTGCGGCGGCAGATTCAGCGGTAGCGTCCGTTCATGAAAGCCTTCCCCGAGCTCGGTCGAGTCGAAGGTATCGGCACGGGCGACCTGCATCAGATCCACGATGGTTCGGGGACCCGTGGCTTGGACGGTTTGCGGGGTAACCACGACCTGCCCAACCACACTGTGCCCGGAAGCGACTTCACCGCTGCGCGTTGCGCTTACAGGCAACTCGCGTGAGACGATGTCGTCCCAGCGCAGGTCGATCCGAGCCGGAAAAACCTGCACCACCTCAACTCCCTCTGGCACGTTCGGGATCATCGCGGCTGTGAGCGGCACTTCGTTCTCATGGCCGGTCGATAGATCGAGGGTCAGCGTCCCCAGATCGCGCGACAGCGACTCCAACATGGTACGGGGGCCACGCAGCGTGACGCTGATTTGTGAGGGAGGCTCTTTGACGAGGACCCGCCGCGCCGTCACGGGCGGTTCTGAGTAGTTGACCGCAACATCGAAGCGGCGTTCTTCACGCTCTGAGCCGCGCAAAAAGATGAAGAAGCCAAACGCGAGCACAAATGAGAGTGCCTTGAGACCAAGGTTATCCAGCAGACCGTAGAACAGGCCGCCCTGATTGCTCACGGGTCCTCCGTTGAAGCCAATGCAGCTCGTTGGCGCGACCCGAGCGGGGGATTGTCATCCTCATCTTCGTCCTCGAGCTCGTCCTCGGCTTTGGTGCCCCCCTTCGGCATCGGCATCACGGACATCTTCGCGCGAGGTGTTTCAATTCCAGCGCTGCGCACCGCTTCGAGCTTCAAGCGCTCGGCACGCACGGATTTGCGAACGGTTGGGAGCGGCGTCTGAGTCGGAGCGATCGACTCTCGCGCAAGTTCCCGAGGCGGTTCTGAACGTGGCCCCGATCCAGCGACTGTTGATTTGGGAGCCGAGACGACCGCCTTTTCCTCCTCGGAGCTAGCCTTCTTGCGACCGTCTTCAAGCAGGTCGATCAGGGTCTGGCGCAATACCGAGCCATCGATGTTGGTAACGATGTTTCCGTTGAAGCAGTAGCTGATGGTGCCGCGTTCCTCGCTCACGACGACCACCACGGCGTCCGTCTCTTCCGTGATGCCGAGAGCTGCGCGATGCCGACTTCCCATACTCGAGTCGAGCTGGCGCCCATCGGGCATTGGGAAGAAGACGCCGGCTCTTGCGATCTTGAGGTCACGAATGATGACAGCTCCGTCGTGGAGCTTGTTGACCGACTCCGGATAAAAGAGCGAGACGAGCAGCTCGCGCGTTACCGCCGCGCCAATGAGTACACCTTCACTCTTGGTGAACTCCATCAAGCTCGCGTCTTGCTCAAAGGCGATCAAGGCGCCGATACGGTGCCGAGCGAGTTCTGTGACGGCGACCACGACCTCATCGATCACCCGGGACTGTTCAAGCTTACGGCGCCGCCCAAACCAGGCGCGGCCACCAACTCGGATGAGCGCTCGTCGGATGTCGTTCTGGAACACGACCACAACGATCAGGATGATTGATGAAAGGACATACGAGAGCAGGGTCTGAAGGGTGACCAGGCCAACCGCTTTGGCCCCGACGTAGAGCAACAGAATGAGCATCAGCCCGGTGCCCATCTGCATCGCACGCGTGCCGCGCACCACCAGCAGCGCTCGATAGATGAGATACGAAACAATGCCAATGTCGAGGAAGTCTCTCGCAACGTCCGTGCTCGAACGGCCAGCGAAGAGGCGACTCAACCAATCAAACACTGGCGACCGCCTCTCGGAAGGCGAGCGCTTGAGCTACTTGTGCGACGTCGTGTACGCGCAGCACGGAAGCGCCCTTGTCCGCTAGTAGCAGACAGGCTGCAACCGTTGCTCCGAGCCGTTCCGCTGGCTCACACGGGCGAAAGCCAGCGACCAAGAATGACTTGCGACTGGGGCCGACCAACAGGGGATGACCACGTTTGACGAGCTCCTCGAGCCGCACGCAAAGTGTCAGCGAATGGGCTGCGTTCTTGTGAAAGCCGAGCCCAGGATCGAGGTAAATCAGCTCCGGATCTAGGCCCGTGCGGGCCGCCCGATCGCAAGCCTCCCGCCACTCCCGCCAAACGTCCTCCACCACGTCGGAATAGGCGTCCCGGGGCGTGCTCGAGAACCCTGCCATCTGCGTCATCGAGCCACGGCTATGCATCAAGCAGAGTTCGGCTTCAAAGCTGCGAGCCAGCTCAGCAAGCTCCCGCGCCGGTCCCAAATCCACGCTGTTGACCATGCATGCGCCCTGCTTGAGGGCATGCTCCGCGACCTCGGGTAACGTCGTGTCGATAGAACAAGCGATGTCCTGCGCAACAAGCAGCGAAATTAGTTGGCCCACGCGCTCGATCTGTTCCGCCGCGCTTACCGCCCGCGCACCCGGCCTCGTCGACTCAGCGCCAATATCGACAATGTCGGCACCGTCCTCCACCAACGTACGGGCGTGGTGAAGAGCCATCGGCTCGTCGAGGAACCGGCCTCCGTCCGAGAACGAATCGGGAGTGCAATTGAGCACACCCATGAGGAGCGGCACCCGACGAGCGCGAATCTTGTCGCGCAGGTGACCCACCCCAAAGTGGTACCAACCCATCACCCAATGGGCAACGAGGATCAGCCGTTCTTACGAAGCAAGAACAAGAGCCCCAAACCTACGACCACGATGGCAGCACCAATGGCAATCCCAAGAAACAGGGCCATGCCGCCGCTCAAGCGCTTTTGCGGAGACGGCGTCCAGACTGCAGGCTGATCCGCGTGAGGTTTCGACAGCTCCTCCTTCGGCGGCGCTGACTCTTCTTCCTCTTGGAGAGTGATCGGAACAAGTTCACTGGTTGGTCGCCTAACCGGACGATCTTCTTTTTCAGCAGCCGCAGCCACCGCCACTGCCTGCTGTGCGATCGCCAGCTCTTCTGCATCCACGCGAAGCGTTTCAGCGAGCGCTAGATTCTGCTTAGCCGACGCCGTCTTGGCGGAGGCTGAAGCTTCGGTCACCACTGCAGGGGCTGGCTTTACCTTAGGAACGGCGGGAGCTTCGGGCTCGGAGACTGCCGTACGCTCGTGGGGATGGGGGGTAGGCTTGGCGGGTGTGTCCGCAGGCTTGGGTGCGTCTGCAGGCTTGGGCGCGTCCTTCGGCGCCGTAACCAACGTGGGCTCAACGCTCTCTGGGCCGGCGACGGTGGGTACTGCGATGCCGCCCTTGAGCGCCTTCTCCATCTCAGCGGCTCGCGATAGCCGTTGATTGTCAGCGTCCGGTGGAGGCTTGACCATCGTGGCCGCCTCCTCGTCGTCATCGTTCATGTTCGGGCGCGGCGCGTTGAGGGAGGTCTCCTCATTCGCCAACGACTGCATCGTTTGAGACAGGCTCACCGCCCGGTTTTGTCCGGCGCGTACGACGGGTATGGCGGGCTCCTTGGCACCAGCCGTCGGAGTTTCAACGCGTCGAGTCGCAGGTTGAGCCGACGAGGAAGCCTCGGCCTCTTTCCCGAAGGAGCTCGGAAAGATGTCGTCGGGAACCTCAATGTTCAGCGTGGGAAATGCCATCCCCGCGTCGGCAGGATGCGTCTCGATCACCAAGGTCCGGTTTGGTTCGACCTCTGGTTTAGCTGCAGCGGGCTCAACGATCGCAAGCACTCGCAGCACTTCCATCTCCATCTCTTCAGCGCTCTGTTGGCGCTGGACGGGATACTTTGCGAGCGCCCGGAGGATGAGCTTCTCAACCTCGGGGTGAATCTTCCCGAAGTCACTCGGGGGGCGTGGCGCCTCATTGACATGGCGCATAACGACTTGCATCGGCGTCTCACCAAGAAACGGCACACGACCCGTGATCAACTCATAAAGTAGGACACCGCACGCATAGACGTCGGTACGGGCGTCGACGGGCTCCGCGCGGCCTTGCTCTGGCGCCATGTACGCGGGCGTTCCGACGATGGTCCCCACGCGTGTGAGCATCGACTTCTCTTGCGTCATCGGTTCAGCGCGCGAATCAACCGGCGCCTTATCACCGTCGTCGTCGAGGATCTTCGCTATCCCGAAGTCGAGCACCTTCACGAAGTCTTGCTGCATCAACCCCGGGATGGGCTGAGCGACGCCCTCGGGGATCTTCACGAGCATGATGTTGTCGGGCTTGAGATCCCGATGAATGATCGACTGCTTGTGCGCAGCAGCGAGGGCGCGGCAGACCTGCGCCACGATGCGTAGTGCACGCCCCTCGGTGATCTTCTTCTCCCGGTGCAGAAGCATCGCGAGGTCGAAGCCCCTGAGGAGCTCCATCGCCAAGAACACGTAGCCCTGGTCAACGCCGAACTCCAGAATCCGCACGGTGTTGGGATTCTTGAGAATGGAAGCGGCCTTGGCCTCACGACGGAAGCGGCGCACGAACCGGGACTCTTTGGCGAGCTCCGGGTTCATGATTTTGATCGCTACTTCGTCATTGCCGGCCAAACCGCGGTAGACGGTGGCCATGCCTCCTTCGCCGATGACTCCGGTAAGCCGGAACCGGTCAGCGAGGGTCAGTCCGATGAGTGACGTGTCGGGCATCGGGGATTGGGGAGCCGAGAATACACGAGCGCGGTTAAGGTAACCGCATTTCTTCCCGAGGTTGTTAGCGGACCGCCGAAACCCGCGCAGTTGCGTCTCGCCAGCGCCGCACAACCTCGTAAAGCTCCCCCAAGTTTTCGAGGATTACGTCAGGTTTGGCAGCGACCAGACGCTCTCGAGGGGTGTACCCGGAGGCAATTCCGACCACTCTACAACCCGCTCGGCGGGCAGCTTCGACGTCCTGCGGGCCATCCCCGACCATCACCAACGACGCGGCTCCTACGTCCAACTTCGCCGCCAATGCTAGTAAAGGGCTGGCCGACGGTTTTTTCTCCGGCCCGTCACCCCCAGCATAAATCGCTCGAAAGCGGGTCCTGACGCCGAGCCTCGCGAGGATGGCGTCCGTCACTCGACGGTCCTTGTTGGTGCATAGACAGATCGGCAAATCGAGCTCGGTGATCTTGTCGAGGATTGATGGCGCGCCTTCCACCCACTTACTGAAGTCAGTGGGGTGGTCCACGTAATAGTTGAGGAACGCGTCGAGCAAGCTGTCGAGCTCCGCATCCGCCTCTGAAAGGCGCGATGCTCTCGCCAACAAGGTTCGTGCGCCGTCGCCCACGAACGTGGCGATGGTGCTCGCTGGTAACGCCCTGCGTCCGGAGCTCAGAAGTGAATGGTTGACGGCCGCCGCGATGTCCCCGCGGCTGTCGATCAGGGTGCCATCAAGATCGAAGACAACCGCGCCTATCGAGAACTCTCGAGGTTTGGCTTGCGAGTCAGATAACAAATCGCGAGAGCTAGCCATCCGCAAAGGCGACCATAGCCGAGCAGACACCAGAAAGGCACCGTTTGTAGGAAGCGGCGGGCCTCACTTGCGCTTGCCAGTAACCTTGACTTCGCGCAACCGTGCCTTGGTGGCGGCGTAGCGTTCCTTCATCTCGCGCAGTCGTTGCTTGTCGGTATCCGCAAGATTTTGCGTTTCACCCTGATCCGCGGCCAGATCATAGAGATCAAAGCGAGATTCCCCCGAAACGGTCAGTTTGAGATCGCCATGATAGAGCGCCCGCCGCGCGTCGTTGTACGGCCCTGCCGGCATGTCTACGAGCACGTCGCGCGCTGCCGGGTCTGTCGCGAGCAGCACGTCGGGCAGCAGGCTCAAGCCGGACAAGAAGTTGGTGGATTCCCCTTCGGGCTTCGGAGCGGGAACCTTCATCAACTCGAGAATCGTCGGAACGAGGTCGATCAGGCTCCGGCGCGTTGAAACGCGTTTGGGGGTCATTCCCGGAATCGCTACGATCAGGGGAACATTGACCAGCGGCTCCCAAATCTCGAAGCCGTGCCGATACATGTTGTGTTCACCGAACGCCTCTCCGTGATCGCTGGTGAGGATCACGGCCGTGCGCTTCCCCCAAGGGGCCTTCTCGACGGCGTCGAGGACACGACCGATCTGCTGATCGGTGTAGGCCACCTCTCCGTCATAGAGATCGCGAGGATTGTTGCCAAAGTCGATGCCCTCGTGTCGAAGGTAATCTGCGTGTGGATCGAGGTAATGCATCCACAAGAAGAACCGCCCCTTGGTGTTCTCCTCTCGCGACAGCAGCTCGAGCGCAGCGTCGGTCATCGGTCCGCCGGCCGACTTGGTATCGACGTCCCACGGTGCGTCCTTGGAGGGAGCCGCGCTGAAGTCGCGAACTGCGAACCCGCGCTCTAAACCACCGAAATCGTCAAAGTAGCGATGCCCGTGAACGGCGAGCGTGCGGACCCCAGCGCTTTGCAGCCGTTCGGCAAGAAACGTGTCTTGTTCCGTGAACTTGTTGAAGTGGCCCCAATTCCGATTGGTCTCACTACCGTACTTTCCAATCAGCATCGGACCGATGCTTTTCCCGGTGTAGCTCGCCAACGAGTACGCCCGCTCGAACACGGCGCCGCGAGCTGCCAGCGCGTCGATGTTCGGAGAAACGGGGCGCTTGTACCCGGAAAAACCGAGATCCGCACGGAGTGTGTCCACCGTGATTAGGATCACGTTTAGGTTCGCCGGTACGAGCGATGCGTCGACTGCCTCCACCTTGGGAGCCTCCGACAGGAGATCCAAGACTTTCTTGGTCAAGTCGGCGCCCGAACAGTCCTCGTCGATCCCGTTGTCGATGACCTCTTCGGCATCGGGCCTGATCGCGGGGTTTTTGTCATCGCAGTCCCCACCGCCGAACGCCGCAGCAAAGCCGTCGCCATCACGGTCCGCCGTCTTGCGGTAGATCGGGAGTGTGAGCCTGGCCAGCGGACTACCGCGTTCAACCGCTTGTGCTAACGCCGGAAAGGTCTCGAGCGAGGCGCCGGCTTTGCTCAGCAGCACGGTTGGTAGGGCTGCGCACCATAGCGTGAGTAGTCCGAGGACGAGGCGCGGCAGTGTTCGCGGCGGCCTTCGAATACTCTGGCTACGCGCGCCGATCACCAACAGCGCTGCTAGCTCCAAGGGGGCGCGGAGGTCGAGTTCGGGCCGCTTGAAGATGCCGAAGATGCCGAAAATCCCGCCTTCTCCGGAAACCGAGCCGGTGGTCATGCCAACCACGAACAACCCCAGCACAAGCACCGCTGCCATGCCCCCTGTCACGACGGGATCCACCCAGAATGCCTGCCGTTCAGCCATCGTCGCCAGGCCACGACGCACAGGCGGTACCAGCGCAAAAGCTGCAAGCACGCAGAGTAGCCCCAACAACAGGCTGAGCGCCGCGAGCGCCGTCCCCGCCGTTTGCCCTGTGACCGGCAGGCCAAGAATGCTTCGGGCGGCGTAGGCCGCGAAGGTTGTCCAGAGAAAGGCGCTCAGCACCAGCAGTGGCGTGAACGCCGCAACGTCGGCTTGTCGGCCTACTGAAAACCGTCGCAGTCGCGAGGCATAAAGCGTGATCGAAGGAGGCTCTTCGGGTTCGAGCCACAACAGGGAGAGCCCCCAAATCAACCCGAGTACGAGCCCAAGCGGCGCAAGCAATCCGAGCGTCGTCGCAAACGTGGTCCCGCGATTCGGAACGCCGACGCCGCCCGCTGCGCGCGCCCAAAGCATCTCGAGGCCCGATAGGACCACAACACCAAGCATGGTCCCGGTGATTGAGGACGCGACCCTACGAAACCCCTCCGCTGCTCTCATGCGTCTTGCTTTTCGGCTTTTTCGCTGTCCCGGGCTAACGGGTGCGCATTGTCATAGACCCGTAAGATGTGGTCCATCGACACGTGGGTGTACTGTTGGGTTGTCGCAAGACTGGCGTGGCCAAGCATCTCTTGGATGGCTCGCAGATCCGCGCCACCTTCCAGCATGTGGGTGGCACAGGTGTGTCGAAGTCCGTGCGGAACCAAGTCTGCTCGACCACATAGGGTGCCGTACTTCTTGACGGCCCTCTCGACCGCGCGCACACCGAGCCGCTTGCCGCGGGCCGAGACGAACATGGCCTGACCAGCCTCGCCGGTAGCAGACAGACCGGGCCGAGCCTCTGCGAGGTAGCTCTGCAGGGAGGCGACGGCCTTGCTGCCAAGCGGCACAGAACGCTCCTTCGAACCTTTGCCGACCACGCGCACCGAGCCGCTCTGCAAGTCAAAATCACCGACATTGGCGTTCGTGAGTTCGGACACTCGCAAGCCACTTCCGTAGAGCACCTCGACGACGGCGCGGTCTCGTATGCCAGCGAGCGTCTCCGCGTCTGGCGTGGTCATCAACTCGGCGGCCGTGTCGACGTTGAGAACGGACGGCAGCCGCCGCTTGCCGCGCGGTAAAGCCAGCATCGCGGCGGGATTCTTGGCAGCAAGCCCATGTCGCTCGGCGTAGCGAAAGAACGCACGGATGGCCGCGACCTTCCGCGCCACGGTGCTCGGCTTGCTGTGCGCGAGGATGTGGCCGAGAAATGAGCGCAAGAAGAGCAGGTCAACCTCCGCCGTCGTGCGCGGGCCGTGCGCTTTCTGCTCGGCGAACGCCAGCCACTGCGCGAGGTCTCGTTCGTAGGCAAGGCAGGTGTTGAGCGCAGCGCGTCGCTCGCCGCGCAGCGACTGAAGGAAGGCCGTCACGTCTCGTGAGAGCGCAGAGCGTTCTTCGGCGGTTCTTGCCAACGGCACGTCCAAGCGCGTAGCACCCGCGCCGCGGCGCGGAAAGTTTTGATAAGCCCTCAAGCAAGCAAGAGCGCGGCTAAATAAGCAAGTGTTCCCAAGAGCGTGATGGCTAGGCCTGGGGCGGCGCGCTTCCACGCGATTCGGCCGGTATCGTCAAGCCCACGTCGGAGCAGGAGGAGCAACCCAAGAATTGCCCCGCCAAAGCTGCCGGCGAGCACGTAGCGCAGATAGGCCAGGTCATCGCTCGTCGCCTTCGTCGGGGGAGTTTCGCGCTCGATAGCGTCAACGTTTGGCGGCGAAAGTTCTTTCAGTTTGGCTTCCACCCTGGCCACCGCTTCTTCTGCCGCCTGAGCCTCAACCCGGTGAGGGGTCAACACCCAGCGCGTTGCGTGCGAGGCGTTGGAAATGCTGCGATACGCAGCTAGGGCGACCTGCCAGTTGCGTCGCTTCTCGGCCTCCTCTCCGATCGCTTTGAGTCGTGCGTAAGCGACCCTTACGTGTGGGGCTCCGGGTACGTACCAAAGCGCAGCTGCACGGGCATGCGCGACGGCGCCGGCCGCATCCCCCGCTTCGAGCGCACTGGTGCTAAGTGCGATTTCGCGCTCGCCGCCTAGCGTCGCTCGTAGCGTTATGCCGCAGAGGAGCAGCACGAGCACGAGCATGGCTCGAAGGGCTGTTCTCACAAGAAGTCGCGACGGCGGAAAACGATGACAGCGAGCGATAAGAAGCCAAGCGTCCATGCGAGCGAGAGACCAGAAGACATCAGCAGGTATTGGGTGCGATCGATGTCGAGTGCCTCGCCAGTCAAGAAGGGCCTCCTTGGCACGTACACCTGAAGGTTCGGCCAGACCTTGCCCAAAGCCTTCGCAGCGCTAGATATGAACGTCCCAAACACCTTCTTCGAGAATCGGTCGAACGAGTCGGTGTTGCGCCCGATGATCCAAACCCCGACCGTCAACAACGCTGAAAGAAACGGACTTGAGAAGGAGGACAGCATCGTGGCGCAAGCTGTAATGATGCTCACCTCAAGCAGTGACAAAAAGGAGGACGTCAGCACCAGCCGGCGCTCGTACGGCGCAACATCAGCCATCATTGTTCCCAGCACCAACAGCGCGATCGCGAAAGGAATCGGTCCGAAGGTTCGAGCCCAGGGCACCCGCCACGCGAGAACCCCGAACGCCGTCAAAACTGCGGCTGCCAAACCTGTTACCAGGAGCGCATCTCGGCCGGCCAATAGTGACAAAAGCGAAAGCACGAGCCCGGTATCCGCAGCGATGAAGACGAAGACGGTCAACAGGGTGCCACCAAATTTCCCAATGACGTACTCACCTCGCGTGATCGGGCGAGCCAGAATAGGAAAGATGGTCTTCTGCTCGAGCTCTCGATACAGGCTGGTCGCGCCGATTACGATCGAGACAGCGATGCTGAAGATTGAGATCGTGGCAGCGCCAAGGTCGGCGACTACACGGGGCGCATTGTCCAGCGTGAAGCTACCGATGACGAGCGAGAAGACCGACACTGTGAAAGCCACGCCAGCCAAGCCAAGCAGCACGCGCGCGCGCACGGCCTCTCGGTATGCGTTCATGGCGATCGTCCAAATGCGGAGCCACATGCGGCGGACTTTACCACGGGTCTCGTCGTGACGTGCCACCACACGGCGGACGCTGCCAAGCTGCTTGCAGGGCGCCGGGCTGCGGTGTTGAGCGGGGCGGGCCTCAGCACTGAAAGTGGCATCCCGGACTATCGGGGGCCAGGTACACGAATGCGAGCGCGCAGCCCGATTCAGCATCGGGAGTTCGTCGCCAAAGAGTCGGTTCGTCGTCGGTATTGGGCGCGCTCCTTTGCCGCGTATGACCGCTTCTGGAGCGCCCAGCCCAACGCAGGTCACCACGCTGTTAGCACGCTTCAGCGCAATGGCCTCGTCGGTCCGATCATCACTCAGAACGTCGACGGCCTTCACCAAGCTGCGGGGGCCGCAGACGTGATTGAGCTTCACGGCACCCTGTCTCAAGTGAAGTGTTTGGACTGCGACCTTCGAGAGACGCGCAAAGCACTGCAGGAGCGACTACGCGAGCTCAACGGAGGCGCCGAGAATGTCGGCCTCCAGCCCGATGGTGATGCTGAGGTTACGGAAGAGAGCTACGCAAAGTTTGTGACGGTTGGCTGTAGCTCTTGCGGCGGGATTCTCAAGCCAACCGTGGTTTTCTTCGGGGACAACGTTCCTCGACCCGTTGTCGATGCCGCCTTTGCTGGCGTGGATCAGTCGGATGCGCTGCTGTTGCTCGGCACGTCGCTAGCCGTCTTCTCGGGCTATCGCTTCCTTCTGCGAGCCCATGAGCGCAAGCTACCGATCGTAGCGATCAACCTCGGTGAGATGCGTGGCGCGGAGCTATGCGATGTGCTCGTCGCGCAGCCGCTAGGGGCTGCGTTGGGCGAGCTGTCGGACTTGTTGGTGAGCGCCAAGTAGCGCGCTCAATCCATCAAGAGTGCCAAGGTGGTTCCGCCGCCGATCAAGATCAGTTCCGTGATGATCAACGCTACGCCGCCCGCCGAATCGAACGACTTCGGGTTGTCATCACCAAGTAACAGGTAGCCACCGCCAATCGCGATGCCCGACGCGAGCGTGACCGTGCCGACGACGGTGAGGATGGTCAACGGGTCGGTGAAGTTGGTCGTAGCGCGCGCGGGCGCGCCCTTCCCAACCACCGGGTCACGTGGGTCGACTTCACCAGCTTTCAGCGTGCGGGTGAAAGGTACCCTTACTCGCAGCTGACGTTTCTCTGCGTCGATCGTCAGTTCTTCCAGCGCAGTGTTGCCTTCGACCGAGGTTGCGGCCACCTGGTGCTCCCCAACCGCGAGTGCGATTGGACGGAGAAGTGCCGCGCTCGTCGGCAAGGTTTCACCGTCGAGCACCACGCTTGCGGGGACTTCGACGAAGTCGAAGGTTACGGCGGAGTACTCTTCGAAGATGGCCACCGACGTGCGTTGCCAAGCCACGTACTCGTCGCTGTAGTCGGCATGGTCGGTGGCAAGCCAGTACCACGCGCTTGCCAAGTCCGGACGCTCGAGAAGGCGGTAGACCTTCATCGCCCCCGCAGCCGAACGCCAGTTGGGAGCATCGCGAAAGCTCTGGTCGTATTGCGTCAGCGCCGCGCGGAGCAGCTGCGAGCGCTCGGTCGCCGAGTTGGATTTCAGCGCGCGAGCTACCTCGCGATCGATCTCCGCCACCGCCTCGAGGTCATCCGCTTCCCCATTGGTTTGGGCGATCGCCTGCGTCGAACCGACGACCACCAGCCCAAGCACGAGAGCGCGAAGGAGCCTCACGGCGCCACCACGAATACGTCCAGCGACCATGGGCCGGTGGCCCCAGCCAAGCCATCGACCTGGACGAAATAGGTGCCTGCCTCGAGCTCCAAGTCGAGGAACGAGGGCACGCTACTAACAGCGGCCGTGCATGCCAGCGGCAGCTCTACGCCAGGGCAATTGGGTCCCTTTCGCACCGAGAGCATCGTTGCATAGCCCGAGCCGGACATGTCCAGAACAACCCTGCGAGTTTCGGTCAGAACCAGCTTCAGCAACTGGTCTTTGGCGCCATTCTGAGGCTGACCATCCGCGTCACACCCGGCGCTGAAGTCGGCGCTCAGGTTGCTGGTATTGCCTTGGAAGAAGCCACCGCCGCTGGGAATGCTGATGGCGTCGGCACAAGCATCGGAGAAGGGAACGAGCTTGGTCGCAGTGTACGGCCGTTGAAATGCGGTCAGTTGCTGGGGCAGCCCCACGAGACTCTCGCTGATCACGCGGTACTCCCCTGGTGCGAGGTTGCGACGACGTAGTCGCAAGGGGTTGTTGCCGCTGACGGCGCAAGAAAGGATGTCCGCCTCGTTACAGTCGAGGGCGCTGAGGCCGAGCGCGGCGGAGTCCCCAGGAGACAAGCGGTTCACGAGCAAGAGATCGGTTGGTTCGTCGATCGAGAGGCCATACGCCGCGTCGACCGAGGCCTGAAGACACGGCAACAGATGGTCGTCTTGCAGCGTTGCATAGTTGATCGCTACGGGGGTCAGCGGCTCGAGCATGGGGGCGCTGGCGCAGGAGTCCTCGCTCGGTGTGGGGGTCGGCGGGAGCAGCGATACGTTGACGCTGACTTCGGTAGGAGCCGTTGCCGAAACCGCTAAGTAGTAGGAGCCAGCCGGCAGTTCATGGCGATAGAGGTGCGCCTGTGCGGCGGTGTGACAAGCCAACTCCGCGTCTGCGTTGGTGCATGGGTCCGCGAGCAATGAGAGCGACGGGAAACCGTCATCGTCGGTGCTAACTGCATACACCTCGAGGTCTGCTGGCTCGGTCAATTCGAGTGCGTAGACCAGCTCCCCCGTAGCTGCGCCGCACGCCGAATTCTGATCTTCGGCTGCATCGATCAGGTCGACGAGGAAGGGGCCGCCTACTGCCAGCGTCTGCGCTGTTCCGCACGTTTCGTTGCTGGGCTTGATTGAGCCAGGCTCGAACGAAACGTTCACCGCAACCTCGTCGCCCTGCGAGGTCGTCACGTACACTGGGTAGGTGGTATCGGCGGGCAACGAACGCGCCCGCAACTTCGCTACGTTGCCCCCGGCGGTCGAGGAGAAGTTGCCGCCACACGCAAGCTCCGTCGCGGCATTGCCACACTGTTCCGCGATCGCCGTCGAAAGTTCGGCGGCTTGGGCTCGCGCTCGGATCACCACGTCTTGTGGCGGGCCAGCGGGTACGACCACCGCCATGACCACGTCGTTTACCGGGCCAGCGGGGCTGCAGCTGGTTGGGTATTGAGCGGACGCGCCATAGGTCAGCAGCGCGTAGTTACCGCTCGACTCGACCAACACCGGATCGGCGCAGGTGTCGTTCATCGGCGTAGCGCAGCTGTCTTCATCCACCGAGCGATCGCAGTTGTCATCGACGTCGTTGGCGCAGACTTCCTCGACCAAAGACGAGACCTCGGGATCCGTCTCGTCGCAGTCTCCGCCGCCACAATGGATGTCGACGTCATCATCTCCGTCCGCATCGCGAAGCTCGTGAGTGCACGCTTGCGAAGTCTCTACGCAGGTGTCGATGGTGCAGAAGTTCCCGTCGTCGCAACTAGCTGGTGGCCCAGCGACGCAGCCAAGCTTCTGTGCACACACCTCGGTGCCATCGCAGTGAACGCCGTTGTCACAGGGGGCGTCGTCTGGGCGGAACCGGCAGCGGTCGAGGCTCTTGTCGCAGGAATCCACCGTGCAATCGATCGAGTCGTCGCATTGGGCATCTTCGACGCAGGGGCCTCCGAGCTCGGGATCGACGCTGCTGCCCCCCGAGCCACCTAGGCCGCCGACTCCGCCCCCACCCGACGTTACATAAGGGTTCGTCGGCAGGTCCGAGTCACACGCTAGGATGCCCCACAACACGAAAACACAGGTTCCTCGCTTCAGCATCCTGTGCACCATCGATGGGGAAACTGTAGCAGCTGCGGCTGGCCTCTGGCATCATCTCCACTCCGCGTCCGTACGAGAAAGAGCCCCAATGTCCGGCGACCGATTGACACGAACGGAGCTTTCCTGGTTGCTGACCCAGGAGGCCAAATCCGCTGCAGAGAAGTTGCGCAAAGGCGTAGGGCTGACCAATCCGCCGCCAGCGCCCGCACCAGGTGGAGCGCAGACGGTCCCACCTCCTCACGAGCGAGTTGGTTCTTCCCCGCCCGTGGTGATTCGGGACACCGTGCTCATGCCAACTCCGCTCCCCGGCGCAGTGACGGTGCCGGCCGTGATGTTTGGACATGAAGACACCGGCGTCGAGAGCGTGCTCAATCGGCTCGATGAAACCATGAGTGTGTTGGCCACTCTCTACGGTGGGCACTCCCGTGGTCGTCGCGGAAAGATCGATGTCGCAGCGTTGCTCTGGGAAATCGCTCCCGAGGCCCGCGTGTCGATCGAAATGGGAAAGAGCGGCCTCGTCGTATTCGGTGACGAGAATGAACTGCGTCGCATGTTGTACGTGCTGATGGCCATCGGCGGAGACCCGGCGGCACAAGGTGCGGTTGAGGTCAGCGTCAAACGCGACGGCGACAACGTCCGCATCGCGGTCGAGCTCGGGCCCGAGAAAACGCGCGGGTTCGAGGCGGAAACACAATGGCTCTCACGCATGGCAACTCGCTACGGTGGTCAGTACCTGCTCGAGGGAAACCACAACACCCTCGAGCTGCCCGTGTCCGAAGAGCAGCGCGAGGTTGATGAGCTGCGGAAGGAACTCGCTGCAGCTCAGGCTCAAGGGGAGGCCTACGCACGTGAACTTGCAGCGGTGATGTCGTCGCGCAGCGAGCCGCCCCCGCCTGGGTCTCGTTCGAGCAGTGCACCAACGGCCGACGGTCTCTCGTCCTTGGTGGGCATGGCGCGCGCGCTGGTCACCGACGTTCGAGGGATCCTTGCGGCCATTGGTCGGGAGATGGCGCCTCTACGTGAGCGTGGTCGCTGGGGTGATCACGATGCCGAGATTGGAGAAGTCGCGGCGAGCGTGAGTCGACATGTGACCGCAGCCAGTGAAGTCGTGAGTGACCTCGCGAGGCTGGCGGGCTGTCCGCTTTACGAGTTGCCCTCGAGCTGCAACCTCGCGGACATCATTCGGGACGTGGTGAAGTCTGAATATCTGCGCGCCACTCGTCACGGAGTTGGGATTCACCTGGAATTGCCTCCCGGCGGAGTGGACGAGGTTCTGCCCGCCGGCTCTGTGCACGTGCTCGTGCAGGAGCTGATGGATAGCGCTATCAGTGTCTCGCCCGCTGATTCCAAGGTTTCGATCGGGCTCACCCAAACGGCCGCCGGCGTGGTCATCACGATCGATGATTCTGGGCCGCCGCTCACTGCAAAAGCCAAGAATGGTGCGAGCGCTCGAGAGTTCGATGCGCTTGTGCAAGAGCGTGCGGCTGCCTTGCCGCTCATCGCCGGATTTGCCATCGCCTCTCACCTCCACGCCCCGCTTACACTTGAAGATTCTCCACGCGGCGGCACGAGGGTGCGCGTGCTATTTCCCCGCTCCGAATGAGGTTTCCGAATCTTCGGCCTCGGCTCGACTTTCGACTGCCGAGCTGGCCCTATCTGTCAATCGCGGGCGCTTTTGTTGGGCTCGCGGACGTGATTGCTTCCAGCGTTACCACCACCTTCCCAAGCTTTTCTGGGAGGTTGCAGCACGCGCTTTTCGACATCGCCACGGCTGCTCTGCTCGGGCTCGTCGCCGACTTCCTGGTCGCTCTTTTGTCACGGCTGCCAAGGAAGTGGCACGCGTATCTCGGCGTGATCTTGTTCGGGACGCTGTTTCTGAACTGGGTGATGGAGCGCATCTTCGTGCGGCAAGCGGATGTCCCGTTGGAGGGCAAGGTCTCCTTGCTGCTGCGACTGGCCTTTGCTCTGGGCACGGGACTTGGAACGGCGGTGCTGATGGTGGTCGGCACGAGCGTTGGGGCGGCTCGGCACCGCTGGGCGCCGCTCGCGGTGGTGCCGGCTTTTGTAGCGCTCTTCTTCAATTTTCGGCTCTATCGCGATGATTACGTGGAGGCTCACAGCCTTACCTCCTTCTACGTGCTCGTGCTGCTCGGCTCCTTCCTGAGCGGGAAGGTGTTGCGGGCTTATCCGGCACCGCGTCTTCGACCACGGCTCGTTTGGGCCAGCTTGATCTTGGTGTTGGGCTCGTGGCCACCGAGTAACTCGGTTCGGCAGCTGCTATTCAAATCACCCGGGTCGGTCGGAGCTTGGATAGCCGCCAATGTTTTCTGGACGCTTCCGCAAACGGGAGCACCGATTCATCCCGACGTGGACCCGCGTTGGCTATCGGTGCGAGAGGGAACGCGCGCGCCCTCGGAAGCGCGACCGACGAAGGAACCTCCGGTGGTCGTGCTGCTCACCATCGATGCTACGCGGCGAGACGCGATTCTCGGCGAAGGAAGGGCAGCGGAGCTGAAGAACTTCTCGAAGCTGATGAAGGAAGGGGCGGTCTTCACGCAGGCTCGCTCTCCCGGAAGTCAGACCGCGGTTTCGCTCTCCGCGCTCTTCACCGGGAAGTACTTTAGCGAGCTGCGTTGGGAGAAGTTCGGCAAGGGCCGAACGCGCTTCGACTACCCCGCCACGGACGATACCGAGCGCTTCGTCGCGAAGCTTACCGACTTCGGGGTATCAACCTTCAAGGTCGTCAGCCTTACCTTCCTACGCAACGACTTCGGCGTCGCGCGCGGATTCGCCGAAGAGGAGATCGTCACCGAGGGAAGACGTCATGCGCGCGGCAAAGAGGTCGTCGATCCGCTGATTCGTCGCTTGCGCAACGCCGCACCGGATGAGCCGCTGTTCGTCTACGCGCACCTGACCGAGCCCCACGCGCCGTATGATCGCGGTAAGGTCAAGGCGGGCCTTCCGAAGAAGTGTTACCTCTCCGAGGTGAACCTGGCAGACGACTTTGTAGGTCAGGTGATGACGGTCCTTTCTTCTGGTGATCTCGCCCGCCGCAGTGTGCTCATCATCAGCGCCGATCATGGTGAAGCGTTCGGCGAACATGGCACCTACGAGCACACCAAGACGATCTACGAGGAGCAACTTCGAGTCCCGCTCTTCGTCTGGGGCGCTGGGATTCCTGCTCGCTGGATTGATGAGCCGGTAAGCCTTGTCGATCTAGGTCCCACGGTGCTTGACCTGTTCAAGGTCCCCACGCCTGACTTCATGGTCGGGGAGAGCCTGCTGCCGCTGCTGATCAACGGGGAAGCACGACTCACGCGGCCGCTGTTTGCCGAAGGCCGGTTGCGGCGCGCCATCTTCATAGGCGATCTGAAGGTGATCGTGGATGAGCGACGCAAGACGGTTGAAGCCTACGACTTGGCGAAGGACCCGGATGAGTTGGTCAACATCTTCGACTCTGAGTCGGAGCGTGTGCAGACCGCGCTGGCAACCTTGAACCTCTACTTCGAGAACCGTATGGAACGTCGAGACGGTTACACCCCGATCTATAAGCCGTAACGCATGGGGATTCGCATCATCGCCGGAGAGTTTGGTGGGAGACGCCTCGAGGCACCTCCTGGCCGTGAGACCAGGCCCACCTCGGATCGCGTTCGCGAAGCGCTCTTCTCCATCCTCGGCTCGATGGACGAGTTGGTCGTGCTGGACGTGTACGCCGGCTCGGGGGCGCTAGGCCTCGAGGCGCTTTCGCGCGGTGCCACGCGAGCCACCTTCATCGACCAAAGCCGTCTGGCGATCGCAACGTTGCGCAAGAACATCGCGACGCTCGAGCTCGGGGACCGCTGCGAGGTGGTTCAGGACTCGGCCGTGCGCGCGCTCAACCGCTCGATGGCCCCGGTGGATCTCGTCTTCGCCGATCCGCCATACGCTGATCTTGCGCGTGCAGCGCCGCTCTTGGAGCAACTGGCGAAACGCAGCGCTCTCGCGAAAGGCGCGCGCATCGTGGTCGAACATCGCTCGACCGATAGGCCCGAACTGCCGTCGTTTGAGCTCGCGCCGACTCGCATCTACGGCGATACCGCGTTGACGCTGGGCCAGCTGCGGGGGGCCTGATGCTCGCCCTTGGCGTGCAATCACTTCGCAGCGCTGGCTGACCCGTGTTAACGCCCGCCCAGCCATGATTCGCCTGGATGAAGTCTCGAAACAGCACGGTCAGCAGATCCTCTTCATGGACGCTGGCATGACGGTCTTTCGCGGGGAGAAGGTTGGTTTGGTCGGACCGAACGGTTCCGGCAAGTCCACCATCTTTCGCATGATCGTACGTGAAGAGGCCCCTGACGGCGGTCAGGTCATGATCGATAAGAACACCACCATCGGCTACTTCAGCCAGGACGTGGGGGAGATGAAGGGACGCTCGGTATTGGCCGAGACCATGGCGGGCGCTGGCGAGGTCTCCGGCGCAATGGCCAAGTTGCAAGAACTCGAAGCGGCGATGGCAGATCCGGAGCGTTTGGACGAGATCGACAAGCTCGTCGAGCAGTTTGGTGAGGCCCAATCACGCTTTGAGGAGCTGGGCGGTTACGCCCTCGAGGCGCGCGCCCGCGAGATTTTGGCCGGCCTCGGGTTTCGACCAGAGGTGGTCGAAAAGGACGTTGGAGAGCTTTCGGGAGGCTGGAAGATGCGCGTCGCGCTGGCCCGCATCCTGTTGATGCAACCCGACGCCTTGCTGCTCGACGAGCCCACCAACCATCTCGACATCGAGTCGATCATTTGGCTCGAACGTTTTCTGCGCGGTTATGAAGGTGGCTTGCTGATGACCTCGCACGATCGCGAGTTCCTCAATCGCTTGGTCACCAAGATTGTCGAGATCGATGGCGGTGAGCTGACGACCTTCTCCGGCAACTACGACTTCTATGAGCGCCAACGGGCCGTGCTCGCAGAGCAGGCGGAGGCGCAGTTCGCGCGCCAACAGGCGATGCTGGCGAAGGAGCAGGCCTTCATCGCTCGCTTCAAGGCCCGAGCGAGCCACGCTGCGCAGGTTCAATCGCGCGTGAAGAAGCTCGAGAAGATCGAGAAGGTAGAACCGCCGCGCAGGCGCCGAGTGATCGAGTTCGACTTCAAGGCGCCGGATCGATCGGGGGAAGACGTGGCCAAGCTCGAGGGCGTGCGAAAGGCGTACGGGTCGAAGGTCATTTACGACAAGCTCGACCTCCTGATTCGACGTCGTGAGCGTTGGTGCATCATGGGCATCAACGGAGCGGGCAAGAGCACCTTGCTCAAGCTCATCACCTCCCACACCGCGCCGGACGCTGGGGCCGTGTCGGTCGGAGCCAGCGTCAAGATGGGCTACTTCGCCCAGCATTCAATGGACTTGCTCGACGGTGAGCGGACCGTGATCGAGAGCCTCCAGGCTTCCTTCCCGTTCGCAACGCTCGGCACCTTGCGTAATCTCGCCGGCGCCTTCGGCTTCTCTGGAGACGATGTCGAGAAGACCTGCCGCATTCTTTCGGGTGGGGAGAAGGCGCGCCTCGTGCTCGCTCAAATGCTGTACGACCCGCCGAACTTCCTCGTGCTCGACGAGCCCACCAACCATCTCGACATGACCACCAAAGAGACGTTGATGAAGGCCCTCTCGGACTTCGAAGGGACCATGCTTTTCGTTTCCCACGATCGCAACTTCCTCGGTGCGCTCTCCAACCGAGTGCTCGAGGTTTCGAGCGAAGGGATTCGGAGTTACGGCGGCGGATACAAGGAGTACGTCGCTGCTACGGGCCGCGAAGCGCCTGGCGTCGGCTGACCGCTACACCTTTCGTCCCAAAGCCAGTGCGACCCGTGGCAGAATCCGCCGCATGGAATCGCAGGAAATGATCGACCTGTGCATGAAGCACAGCCTCTTCTCGTGGTCGGCTAGTGGCAAAGTGGACCCCCTCCCGATCGCGCGCGCGGAGGGCATTTACCTCTATTCACCCGAAGGAAAACGCTGGATTGACTTCAATAGTCAATTGATGAGCGTCAACATCGGGCACGGCCACCCGAAGGTGATCGAGGCGATCAAGAAGCAGGCGGACACGCTGATCTACGCCTACCCGGGGATGGTTACCGAGGTGCGGGCGCGCCTGTCAAAGAAGCTCGCCGACATCGTTCCCGGCCACCTCAATACGTTTTTCTACACACTCGGCGGCGCCGAGGCGAACGAGAACGCGATCAAGGCAGCTCGCCTCTTCACTGGGCGTCACAAGATCATCGCTCGCTATCGCAGCTACCACGGCGCAACGCATGGCGTGATGTCGCTAACGGGTGATCCGCGTCGCTGGCCCAATGAGCCTGGAATGGCGGGCATCGTTCGCGTGATGGACCCGCGCCCGTACGACTACTCCTTCGGCACCAGCGACAGTGAGATCGTCGCCAACAACCTCCGCTACCTCGAAGAGATCATCCAATATGAAGGTCCGCACACCATTGCGGCGATGTTCATCGAGACCGTTACCGGCACCAACGGCATCCTGCCTCCGCCAGAGGGCTATCTGAAGGGCTTGAAGGCTCTGCTCGAGAAGTACGGCATCCTCCTCGTGTGCGATGAAGTGATGTGCGGCTTCGGACGCACTGGAAAGTTGTTCGCCTTTGAGCACGGTGGAATCGTGCCCGATATCCTGACGATGGCGAAGGGCTTGACCAGCTCGTACATGCCGCTCGGAGTCATGGCGCTCTCTGACAAGATCGCCGATCACTTCCGAGAGAACGTGTTCTGGGGCGGCCTTACGTACAACGCCCACCCGATGTGTTTGGCGGCTGCGCTCGCTGCCGTGGACGTGCTGCTCGACGAGGGTATGGTCGAGAACTCAGCCAAGATGGGCGTGCTGATGAACGAACATATGCAACGCCTCGCGGCCAAACATCCGTCAGTGCGCGAGCATCGCAATATCGGCCTGTTTGGTCTGATCGAGCTACGCAAGAACTCCAAGAACGAGCGCTTGGTGCCCTACGCCGGTTCGCACCCGGTGATGGCCAAGCTCGGCAAGTACTTCAAGGAGAATGGCCTCTTCACCGTTCTTCAATGGAGCACCGTTATGTGCAATCCCCCGCTCTCTATCAACGAGCAGCAGATGGAAGAGGCCTTCACTATCATCGACGGTGGCCTTTCCCTGATCGACGAAGTGTACGAGGGCTGAGCCGATGACCGACAAGCGGCTGATTCAGTGTGAATGGCACAAGGCTTCGACAGGGCCGCTCGAGACGGCGCGAATCTTCGATGGCCTCACCCAACCGGAAGGCTTCGTTGTCGAGCGTTCGCGCAGCGAAGTCGCAGTGAAGTTGCCGCGAGACGGTCGGGCTGAGGTGCTGAGCGTGTTGCGCGGGGCAGCCAAGCTGGATGACCCGGAATACGGCGTGCTGCGAATCAAGCCAGGCGTTCATCTCTACCTCCCGCGAGGGCGAGAGGTGGACTTGGAGCTTGCTGCAGGCACGGAGGTCGTCCGCGTTCTCGAGTGCGCCGAGGGCAAGAGCTCGGCTCGAGGAACGGAGTTGCTCGTGCGCAATGAGCGCTACTTGTCGGCCTGTGCAACAGACAGCCAAATGCTTCGTTGGATCTTCACGCCGCAGTACGTCAGCAGGCGCATTTTCCTTCATCACGACCAAGCCCTCGTCTCCAAAAACGGGGACCCAGTCTCGTGGTTTCACACGACCATGTTCGACGTTGGTGGCCTACCTATGAATGAGGAAGGCGAGCCGGTGTTCAAGATGTCGTACAACTCACGCACGGAATTCAACGTCCTCTACGACGTCGCAGGGGACGTGCGCGTGCGCTTCGCCGAGCACCCCTATGCTGAGAAGGGTCAACTTTGGCGCGGTTGGCGCACGCTTGATTCAGAGAGCACCTACCACCTCAATGAACCACGAGAGGTTCAGCCCCTGCGCAACAAACACGAGGTTGTGGCCCACAACGGGCATGCCTCGCTCTTCTGCGTGTTCGACCCAGCACCCACGGGGATCGAGAAGCATCAGCCCGGCAGCTACAGCGACTACGAGGCATTCGATGTCGTCTCCAAGCGTCCTGACTACGCAGCCCAACAAGCCGTCATAGCCGCGTTTGACGACATGGTGCAGAGGCTCTCCATTGCCGAGGCGCAAGGCGTGCTCGAGCAACAGCTCCGAACCAACGTTGAGGTCCAGCGCGCCCATGCGCTCTTCGAGCAAGGCCTAAAGGCACAGCTGGCGCTCGAGGCGAGTTTACTCGAAGCCCTGAAGGACGATCCCAAGCGGCAGGCCATCCTGCAACCTTGGCGCGTCAAAGCCTAAATCTGCTGAAGGCGAATGAGTCATTCTCCGCGCTCGCTCGGTCGCGTCCAACATTGACGATGACCGGGTGAGCCATCCCGCGTATGAGCGACGCGATGATCGCTTCCACCAGCTCCTTCGCCGCGCTCGGGCTCTCTGCGGCAATTCTTCGCGCGATTGACGATGAAGATTATGACGCGCCCACTCCGGTCCAAGAGCAGGTGGTGCCGAAGGCCATCTCGGGCCGGGACATCTTAGCGGCTGCGCAAACAGGTACTGGCAAGACCGCGGCCTTCGTTCTGCCGATTCTGCAGCATCTTTCGGAGTCTCCGAACGATCCACGCGGAGCTCGTGATATCCGCGCGCTGATTCTCACTCCCACGCGTGAGTTGGCCGCGCAGATCGGAGAACGCATCAGCGCCTACGGGAAGTACCTCAAGGTTGGTCATACCGTCGTCTATGGCGGCGTAGGGCAGCGACCGCAGGAAGAAGCTTTACGCCGTCGCCCAGACATCCTCGTCGCAACACCCGGCCGTTTGCTCGATCTCATGGGTCAGGGCTTCGTGAAGCTGCGTGGCATCACACACTTCGTCTTGGACGAGGCCGACCGCATGCTCGACATGGGCTTCATTCACGACGTGCGCAAGGTGATCGCCGTACTACCGAAGGAGCGGCAAACGCTGCTCTTTTCCGCAACGATTCCCGCCGATATCGAGCGCCTTGCTGGCTCGCTATTGGAGGAGCCCGTGCGCGTCGCCATTACGCCCAAGATCACGACCGCCGAGGGCGTCGATCAGGCGGTGATCTTCTCGGAGACGGCCGAGAAACGAGTCTTGCTCGAGCGGATTCTCCGTCGGCCCGACGTAAAGCGGACGATCGTGTTCACGCGCACGAAGCATGGCGCCAATCGCCTCACGCGCGATCTGGAGCGAGCTGGCATCGCCTCTTTGGCCATCCACGGTAACAAGTCGCAAAACGCTCGCGATCGGGCGCTCTCAAGCTTCAAGACCGGTGAAATCCCGGTGTTGGTCGCCACCGATGTTGCTGCGCGCGGCATCGATGTGGACGACGTCTCTCACGTCGTGAACTTCGACGTACCGAACATCCCCGAGAGCTACGTCCATCGCATCGGTCGCACCGGCCGTGCTGGCGCGGTTGGCCAAGCCATTTCGCTTTGCGCGGCGGAAGAGCGTCCGTTCCTCGCTGACATCGAGAAGCTGATCAAGAAGACGATCCCTTCGATCGACGTTGACGGCAACCTACTGGAGCGGCCGCAAGCCCGCGCGGTCGCGGCTGCGCCACCCCCGGGCCGCGGCGGTGGCGGCAGACCCGGTGGAGGAGGCGGTGGCGGAGGCCGGTCTGGAGGAGGCGGCGGCGGCAGTCGGCCAAGCGGTGGCGGCGGTCGCCGTCCACGGTACCGCTGAGCTACTTGGCCCGCTTGAAGCGGTAGGAGGCCTGTCCAAACTCGATCACCAGTTCGTTGCCTTCAACCCGAAAGGGCAGGCCACCGCTGGGAGCATCGATCAACGTCAAGGTCTCCTTGTCTCCGTCCTTCTTGTAACCGAACCGACTCTTCCACTCGCCTACGTCCAGCGTTGGGTAGTCAGTGCCTTTGCTGATCTGGATGGTTCCGAGTTGCGCATTCTCGAGGCGGCCGAGCAACCTTGCGATGACCTCCTCTGGGACTTTGCCAAGGTCACCTGCCCGTAGCTTTTCAAGCTGCGTTTTGGCCTCGCTGATTGAGCGGTCGAGAGTCTTCATCGCCCGTGGGTTTTGGTCGAAGACGATCTCCATGAAGCGCCCCGCGATGGCCTCGAGCAGATCGCTACCACCGCCGTTGGTGAGAATGACGAGACCCATGTTGCGCTCGGGGAACAGAGTGAAGCGGGAGCTAAAGCCGAAGGTGCCACCGTCATGCGAGACGACCGCGAGGCCGTGCTGCCGCGAAGCCGCAAGGCCGAGGCCATACGTTGCATTGGCTGAAGCCTTCGTCCGTGGCTTTCTCCGTTCGAGCAGATTGCTCTCGCTAAACACGCGCTTGCCCTCCGGGGTGACGCCGTTCGCAAGCTCGGTCATGGCGTAACGGCTCATGTCTTCGACGCTCGCAAAGATGGCTCCTGCTGGTGCATAGGGAACGACGAAGCGCTCGATATCCATTGGCAGAAGTCGCTTCTGCCCCGGCTCGTCCAACAAGGACTCCGAGTGCGGCCACGCTGCGTCCTTGCTGCCCAATACGAAATTGGCGGTCGTGCGAGTCATACCCATCGGCTCGAAAACGTGTTTCCGCATCGCCTCGGCGTAGGCTTGACCGGGCTCTCCGGGAGATGCCTTGCGTGCGGCCAAGAAGCCCCCGAGAGCCGTCATCTGGTTTGAGTACTGAAATGTCTCCCCAAAGCCTGTGGTCGGCTTCTGATCCTTGAAGCCGTCGAACACCATGGTGGGTTTGACATCCTTGAACTCGAACACGAGCTCCAGGTCCCTGCGCGGCATTCCGGTGCAGGCGCAGAAGGTGTCAGCGATCGTGAGTCGCTCGGTGAAGCTTGGTTCGGCTGTTGAAAAGCTCGGCAACAGCTCCTTCACTTTGGTGTCCCAGCGCAGCTTCCCATCGTCGACGAGCTTGGCGATCAGCAGGGTCGAGAGGCTCTTCGACACTGAGCCGATCATGAATGGCGTCTTTTCGGTAACCGGGGCGTCGCCATCCACGCGCTTTTTGCCCACCGCCCGAACGAAGACCTGCTTTCCGTCTCGGACCACCGCCACCGCAACAGCGGGCGCCCCCGTGCGTGTCCTAATCTCGTCGATGGCTGCCTCGAAGGCCGCTTTGCGATCCCCTTCCAGGACGTGCGCCTCTCGTTTGGAGAGGTCCTCCTCCTCGACTCCTTTCATAGCGAGACCAAAAACGATTTGTCTCAACTGCGCGCCACGTCGGTTGAATGCAGCGGGTGAGCCCTCGAGCAGCGTGGCTACGACCCGCCCGCCGATTCGTCGTGAGTTAACGATGAAGATGCGTTCGCCGGGGCTTTGCGGAAGCTGCACCAGCTCATAGATCTCGTCCCACCCGCCCTCGTCCGTCAGCGACTTCTCCTCAGCTGGGCCTGCCTTGATGCTTCGTTTGAGATAGCTAAGTAGCTGGTCCTTGGCGGCCTCGGCGGAGCTCGACTCAAACGCCAACATGGTAATGGTGAGGTCCCCCTCGGGATCGGTGGCTGTCATACCTCCCGTGCGCGGCTCGAGTCTCCAACCTGCGGGGATGGTGACCTTTGCGTCCTCGGCGAGTGCCAGTTCTCTTTCCGCAGGAACGACCTCGGCCGGCCCCAGCACCTTGCCGAACTCCGGCTTGGCCGCCTCGGTCGTAACCTCGTTCGACGTGGGTGTCTGTTCAACTGGCGTGTTCGCCTGGGTGGCAGAGCAACCCGTCAGTACGAGTAGCCAGCTACCAATCAACGAGTGTCGCATGCATCGTCCTTTCCAAGTGCGAAGTGAGCACAGCGTCTTCGCTTCAGCGAGCATCATTCTTTCGGTTCCTCGGTCTATTTTTTGAGCTCGCGAGCGGCCAGGCACCCGGACGGTCTTGGCTTGCGACACTGTGCTTACGCTAGTCGCGCGTACTGGCGAAACATCACACCCTTAAGCAGTTTTTTTCACCGACCCGGAGTTTGCGAGAGCGTTGTTTCCGTAGGGCAGCGTGATACGAAGGCCTTTGTGAAGACGATTATTCGAGAGCTTCGCCCTGAGGACGTGGGTAAGTACGCCGATCTATGCGAGGCCCGAGACGGTCTCGATCGAAAGGGCGCAGAGGAGCGCGCGCAGCAGGTCGCGTTCATGGCCTTCGAGAATCCCACCAAGGACGGTCAACCCCACTACTTCGTCGCCGAGACTGGTGACCGACTAACCGGCCACATGGGGCGTATGCCCACCTGGTTCTGGGTGGACGGAAAGAAGCACCTCGCTACCTTTGCGCATGATCTTTTCGTCCACCAGGATTTGCAACGCACCGGCCAAGCCTTCTTCGTAACGATGAAGCTTTATCAAGCCGTTGAGAAGGCGTGCGCGAGCTTCTGTGCGATGGTTTGGACCAACCAGATCAATATCGAGCTCCAACAATCGCGGAAGTACGATCAGCTATGGGTGCATCGCTACGTGCACTTACTTCGAGCAGACACTCAACTTCAGCGCATCGAGAAATTGGGACCTGCGCGCGAAGTCGCCAAGCCGCTTGCGCGCGTCGCACTCAAGGCCGTAGATGACTCACTGCGAATCTGGCACAGGTCTCGGCCGGCGGAGCAGATTGAAACGTTCGATCGCAGATTTGACCTTCTCGCAGAGCGCATCGGTCCAAAGATGCGCATCGCGCCCGTCAAAGACGCCGCCTACTTGAACTTCAAGTACGTGCACCGACCCTTCATCGAAACGGTGTGCTTTGGCTTACCCGGTAGAAGCGGAGAGCTGCTCGGTTTTGTCGTTCTTCGCAAGCTTGGTACTGAGTTCGTGGGGACTATATTGGAGCTATGCGCTGATCGTGAAGATACAGCGACGATTCTCAGCTTGCTTCACTGTGCTATTGACTATTACCGGCGAGCTGGCGCCACCTCGGTCGAGACAGTAGCCTCGGACCCAGCCTTCATTTCGGCGCTCAAGCGCACGCTGTTTATGCAGCGCATGAAGCTCCCGCTCTTCTTCGCGAACGGGCAAAAGTACTCGAATCCCGAGGTGCTCCGCCGGCTGGAAGCCTGGCACCATTGCTCCGGCGATTCAGAAGGTCCGTATTAGCGGCTCACCCTGAGCCTCAACTGGCCGGGCCGGAAGAGGCTCCAGTTTCGCCTTCATTCATCCGACGATTGAGGCGGCTTTGGGGGCTGCTCGGCGGGTTGCGTAGATTGCATACCTAGGCGGGTCTTGAGCTGTCCGAGCGCAGCTTTGGCCTGCCGGGTGGCCTCAGTGAGCAGCTTGCGGGACGCGTGGAGGCCTTGCGATCGCAGAGCAGGCGACAAGGCCCGTATACAGACGAGAGTGCGTTCTTCCGAAGCAAGTTGTGACTTGTAGAAATGTGCACCCTCCAAGAAGTCGTACTCTGCGCGACCCTTCCCGATATGACGCTTGATGGCATTTAGGTGGATACCAATCCCAGGGCGCACCGTCTTGGGAACATCTAGGCTTCGACCCGACTGGTAGAAGTAAACTCGGCCGTTGTAGATAATATTGTAGAGCACTGCGAACGGGACGCCGGCTCGCTCCATCCAGCAAAGCTCTAGCTCAGCTTCGCCGTTCTCAATGAAGGCTCCCATGATGGCCTCGTGGAACTTGGCGAACCGAGGCGCGTCGAAAACACCGTCCTTCCCCTCAGCGCGCCAGCGCTGGCGATGAAGGTCGTACAGAATATCTCGACCCTGCTTCAACTCCGCTCGCGTTGATGCAAAGCGTTCCCCGCCCTCTTTGCCGAGCCATGCCTCGAGATCACGCTGCGTTCGCCGCACAAAATATCTGCGTTGGCCCGGGAGTGAAGCTAAGTAGCTATCCCAGTCGGCAGGCAGCCGAACGTAGCTTGCGCTATTGATAGGCTCGAGTGTCGTCGCAGCGCCACATTGCTTCAGGGACTGCACGAGAGGTGTGAGCAGAGAGTCCGTTTGCAGCAAAGAGGTGAGCAGGAGCTCATCCCACGAGCCCAGCTCCCCCGCGAAGAGCCCGAGCACGAACGATTCGGCTACGCTAGTCTCAAAGCCCCTCTCAACGAGGATGCCAACATAGGGCGAGCAGATCTCCTCCTCCTGCGCCTCTCCGGTACAGCACAATTCGATCTGCCAGCTTGGTATTAGGCCGCCGTGCCGCACACGTCTGCGCAGCAGCGGAGCCAGCCCGACCAACTTGCCGTCGCGACGGAAGGTAACAAGCCGTAAGCCACGCTTGTCCTTGAACAAATCCCACCAGGTGCGAACCCAGGTAGGCGTGAGCGCCAGTTCATTGATCTGACTTCGCTTGAGAAGATCCCGCCACTCGGGAACGAGCTCAGCAAACGTGCTATGATCTTCGAAGACTTGCCTGACAATCACTGCTTGTTGCCTTGAGGCTACTCGCCCGCCCGGCGCACGTATACCCCACGGCACATGGCCCTCAAAGTGAGATCGCGGGGCGGAAGGTTGCGGCTGGGGATGGTGGCTGGCTCGCGGTAAGATGACTCCGTGTCCGACGTTGTGGAGCAAGGTGTCCTAATTGGTACCATCGTGGAAGGGCGCTACCGAATCGACGAGGAGGTAGGAAGGGGCGGCTTCGCCACCGTCTGGAAGGCTTACCACCTACGGCTCGGCATCTCTGTTGCGTTCAAGCAACTGCGACTACCTCTCGCGCTGGAAGCAGACAAGCGGGCACAGGCACTCGCTCAGTTTGTTGAGGAAGCGAGAGTCCTAACGCGAATACGACACGAGAATGTAGTCCGAACCTACGATCAGGGGTTCCTCGATGGTCTGCCCTACTTGGTATTGGAGTGGTGTGAACACGGCAGCATGAGGGACTTGCTCGGCCAGCGCGCTGGGGTGCCATTGACGTTAGCGGAGGCGTGGGAGCTCTTGTCGCCTATCGTGCTTGCGGTCGGACAAGCCCACGATGTTGGCGTCGTTCATCGAGACCTCAAGCCTGCGAACATCATGCTCGTTAGGGATGGGCCTAGGTGGGTGCCCCGAGTGATCGACTTTGGGATCGCCAAGCTTTGCGATCCAGCAGAACATGCGGGCTCTGGTGCGACGCAGACGCGGTCGGGTAGCAGCGCATTTACGCCAGCTTACGCCGCACCAGAGCAGATGGCGGGGGCTAGGTCGGGGCCGTGGACTGACATTCATGCGCTCGGTTTGATGTTTGTCGAGCTCGTAACTGGCCAAGACCCCTATCCGGCCACAAGCCTCATCCGCTCGGTGCTCGACGCAGAGCGTCCCTCCGCCGCCCGGCATGGGATCGACGTCGGCCCCTTCGAGCCAGTGATCGCAAAAGCCCTGGCCTTGCGCCCAGCCGACCGATTTGCCTCGATAGCTGAGTTTCACCTTCGACTGACGGAGGCTGCAAAGTCGTCGGGGGTGGGGGCGGGCGCAACCCCAGAAACATCGCTGCTACGTCTCGAGCAGAATAAGCCAACTCCGCTTCCTTCCCATCACTCGGCCGCCTTTCGTTCGACGGTTCCGTCGGGCCAGCCATCGCGGGTTGGCAGCGTCGTGCTTCACGATACCGTTCCGGCCACGGCACGGTCGGAGCCTAGTCGACGTCGCGCGTTCATCCGTGCGGGGCTAGGCGTCGGCGCGCTTGCGCTTACCGGCGCAGGTTTGCTGGTGATGCGCCCCAAACCGCCAAGGGAGGCTATCGCCACAGCAAAAGCGACGCCGGTGGCTCTACTTACGAATGAAGTGATTGAGCAAGCTCTTCTAAAATACAATATAAAGCACGTTCGTTCTTTGCCCGGTGCGGCTGGTTTGTTATCGGTTCACTTCTTCCATGAGCAGAAAGGCGGCCTGATAGAGGCTATTGAGCTGCCTTCCCAATCAGCTGAGCGAGAGCAGCAGCTAAAGCTTACAGTCCAAACTTGGTCGGGCCAGTACGGGTTGGCTGTTGGTTGTGTCATTGACGGAGGTCGCGCCCTCCTGCTTGGTTGGAAGCGTGGAGCCGTAGCTGAAGGCTTGCTCGATGCGCTCGTGCGGCTTAGCCAGCCAGCCGACTTTCGCAGCTACTTCTCAGAACCTTTTAGCCAAGCTCCGGCGGTCACCCCTAACACGTTAATCGAGGTAAGCCCGTCATGCCTTCGCGCCAGATTGAGCGATTTGGGCGCGCAGTTGTCCGATGATGAACCTGGTTCCCCTTACGACCTCCGGTTGCGATTCGGCGGGCAGAATGGTCAGTTGCGAGTGTTCTCTGCTCGACTTGCTTGGAGTCTTCCGGAGAGCGAGAGCCTTTCTTCGGAGGTTGCTCGCTTGAGCGGTGAGGGAACCCCCTTCTCTTTCGCAGAAGAAGCGGCGGCGGGGATTATTGCTACAGGTGGTTCTTTGATTGCGTCGCCCGAGTTTCTTGGCCGTCTATTGGCTGGGACCAACGCGGTAGTAGTGCAGGCTGACCCCCGGCGCCGTTGATGTTCGACTCGGCCCCACTTCCGCAGCTGCTTGACTCGCGACATCGCCTTGATGAGGTGGTCTCTCGGACTGCGTTCGCTACCGTGTACCGTTCCTGGCACGTTACGCTCAACGTACCTACCGCTGTGAAGGTTTTGCACCGAGGCGCAACCGATAGGAGCCAGGTCGAGCGCGAGGTGCAGTCGCTGTTGGCGCTCCGGAGCCCCAATGTAGTGCGTGTTCTTGACTACGGTGTAGTTGACCAGCAGCCCTATCTCGTAACCGATTGGTGTGCTGAAGGCTCTCTCGCCAATCATTTGGCCAAGAATGGGCCAATGGCGTTGCACACAGTGGTTCGTTGGCTAACTGCGATAGCGTCGGCCATCGCGGAGGCTCACCGGCTCGAGCTTGCTCATTGCGACATCAAGCCGTCGAACATCATGCTCACCCGGGGAGTGATGGGCCAGCTAGAGCCTCGGGTGATCGATTTCGGCATCGCCCAGGTCTTTCAGCGAGGGGCGGGCCCACGCGCGGCGGGGTTTTCACCAGCCTTCGCAGCGCCTGAGCAGGTCCTTGGCGAGAGCATAGGCCCCGCGACCGATGTTCATGCGCTGGCGCTTCTGTTTACAACCTGTCTGCTCGGGCGGAGCCCCTATGGTGAAGAAGCGGGTATTGGCGCTCTTGCGCCAATCCGGCCAACGCCCAAGGCTTTCGGTATCGATTGCGGTCCATTCGAGGGGCCGCTCGCAAAAGCGTTGGCGCTACGGCCCGCTGATCGATACGCCGACGCAGGGCTCTTTGTGCAGGCTTTGCAGGCGGCTACTAGCAGTTTTGGCGCTCAGGCGACTGCGCTAGCTCCCATTGCTTTTCAGCCTATTGTTCAGGGACCGCCGGCGGCGGTGCTGACGAGGCCTGCGGTTCAATCCCCCGGTACGACCCAGCGGCGCGGCAGGTACATCGCTCTTGGTGGTTTGATGCTGACGACGACGGTGGGGCTCGCATGGGCGCTAGTAGTGAATCTTGTGGCGGCCCCTGTGAAACGCTTTCAGCATCCGAGCTGGGCCTCGAAATTGGCGGATAGCACGAGACCGAAGCCCACTGTTTCGCTAGCAAGTATCACGGGGGAAGATCTAGAGCGTCGGGGCCAACAGGCTGGATTCGTCGTAGTGCCGATGGATGCGTCGAACACAGCTAAGTTAGAGCGGCTGTTGAGCCGGTCGAATGTTTACTGGTCGGTATTCGTGATGGATAGTGGGGACCTATCCAAGCTCGAGCCGCTTACGCAAAAGCAGCTCGTCATAAGCACGGTTGGCAAGGTGTTGCTCGGATACAAGGAAGACAGCCACTTCCGCTATGGGATATCCGGCTCACGCGCTTTGGTGCTGCTTGTGTCTAGGTTTCAGGTTGAGTCCAGCGCAGAGGTCGACGACGTGTTTCAGCGGTTTGCGGGTGACATCGTATTCGAGGTGGTTGGTAGTTCTACCGGCGCCGATCCAGCTGGGCAGGCTGCTGCTCGACGGGTCCCAGCATGGAGCGCTAAGCGCTTGAGCGAACTTACGCTGGATGAACTGGATTCCAGAGTACGAGCCAGTGACGTTACTGTTGAGCGGCGGAGCTTGGTGGGCGCTCTTTGGATCGAGTCAAAAGGTGCAAAAGGGACGATTGAGTTCATCAACGCCCGAGCACCCGGCATCGCTATTGGGGGGTTACCGACGCTTGCAGATCGAATCGCTTCGCTCCGCACAGACGGAAAGCCCTACGCCTACGCTCAAGAGGGTGATGTCGCGGTGCTTGTATACGGAGACCAACCGTTGACTCCAGCAGAGGTATTGGCGAGCGTGCTCGAGGGTTTGGGGGCTACTGTGCAAAAAGGCCCGTAGCGCTTGGCACAACTCCGCTGTTCGGTTCAGCGCCGTCCTGCTCGGACTGGGTGTGCTATCGGTTTGAAGGTGTACACAAAAGATGGCCCTACCTTTGCGGAGCTGATGCGGCAGGCGCTTTCGTCTACCGAACAAGGGTACGACTTACTCGCCCCGAAGTTTGAGCAGACTCCATTCTGCACACCCAGCTCAGTGATCGAGCGATGCCTTGGGGACCTCGCACCCGTTGAGACCGCACTCGATCTCTGTTGCGGTACCGGAGCGGGGCTCGTGGGGCTCCTGCCGCTCGTACGGCAGCGCTTGGTGGGCGTCGACTTCAGCGAGGGCATGCTTCGCGAAGCTCGCACGAAGGTGGCCCTTCACAAGGGCAAGCAGCCCGAAAAGCTGGAGCTTGTGCATCGGGATTTATACGGATACCCAGCCGCCGGGGAGTTCGACCTTGTCACCTGCTTCGGTGCCCTCGGGCATATCGAGGAACGCGACGAGCCGAAGTTTCTGTCTCTGGTGAGAAATCACCTCAAGCCGGGCGGCCGATTCGTCTTCGTGACGACTCGCAGCGCCAGCCCGCTTTCGAAGCGGGCCATCGTTGGCAGGGCTTTCAACGGCGTGATGCGGGTCCGTAACCTGCTGATCAAGCCGCCGTTCATTATGTATTACCTCACCTTCGAGCTACCGAAGATTGAACGCCTACTCCGCTTCCATGGCTTTGATGTGCATGTGCGTGAGGGCCTTTTCCCAGCTCCCTATTTAGAACTCGTTCGAGTTACCGCTCAGAGAAGGAGTTGACTCGCTCGGAGTTCATGCGACGGTGGCCCAGTGCGTATCTTGGAACGGAATAGCTCGCTATTGATCGGGGTGGTCGATCGCTGCTGGCCGCGGCATGGACAGGCCGCGACCCGGTCGCTGCTGAGGTCGCAACCGCTCTTGAAGTCTGCACACATGCCGCGATGGGTGGTCGTTGGGGCTTGCTTGTTTGTGCTCCGGCGAACTGTCCGCTGCCATCGGAGGCCGTGCGGGCGACGATTGAGAAAGGCATGAAGAAGTTGGACCCGTACATCGTTGTCGGGGCCACGGTCATTGAACGCGGGGGATTTCTCGGCTCAGCGATGCGTGCCTTGGTCTCCACGCTGCAGCTTTTGGTCAGGCCGCAGCACCCTGAGTGCACATTCGCTAGCTGCGAGCCAGCCGCCGCCTATCTCCATGCAGAGCTCACGAAGTCACAGCTTGTGACACCGTCTGTGGTGGCCGTAATTGATGCGTATCACCAGTTGATGAAAGAGGCGCAGTCTCGCTAGAGGCACTCTTTGCGGAAGCGCTTCACGCCGTCGGGGCCCACTGCCCATCGCTGAGTACAGTCGGGTTTGGGAGCCGCTACGGGCGCAGGGGTTGCTGAAGGAAGCCGTGTGACCGGTCGACTCGTTGGATGGCCATCGGCCTGACTGTTTGGCCTTGGCGAAGACGGAAGCGCGCTTGGCGTTACCGGTTCGTCGTTGCGGGTGGTTGAAGGAGTCACCGCGATGGTCTCCGTAGCTACGGGCTTGGCAGAAGGCTCGGCGGCTCGTTCCGCGGACGTTGGGGCCGAAGAGGTTGCTCCGGCGACGGTGTCGCCATGGGGTTGGCGGCGGAAGAAGAAGAGACCAATCGCCGCGCCGGTCCCGATCAGGGCTCCTACAACAAGCGCCCAAAGGAGCGGGTTGCTCTTGCGGGACCCAGCGACAGATGAAGCCAAGCTCATTTGCCCGCTGGCCAGCTCAGGCGCAGGAAGGTGGTTGCTGACGACCTCAGCAGCACCGCCGCCTTGCATCTCGATTTGCCGTACTCGATTCGTCCGCTTCTGCAGTTCCTCGCCTCCCGCCGCGCGGACCCACGCCGATACCTCGCGTGGAGATGCCGGCGGAATGACCTGATGCAGGGCGTTCGCAAAAGCCTCGGCGGATTGAAACCGATTATTGGGGTCTGGCGCCAAAGCGGCTGCCAATAGGTCATCCGCAGCAGCTGGCAAATCTGGACGTACGCTGCGCGGTGCTGGTGGGGTTTTGCTGATGATCTCCAGCACCAGGCTGGCCTCGCTGTCTGTGTTGTAGAGGCGACGCCCGACGAGGGCCTCCCACAGCACGACGCCTGCTGCGTAGATGTCCAGCCGGGGAGTGGCGGGCTCATTGCGTATTTGTTCGGGCGCCATATAAGGGATTTTCCCTTTGAGGTGGCCCTCTCGGGTCGTCTGAAGTCGGCCCTGGGCGTGGGCGATGCCGAAGTCGAGCACCCGGGCGTGTCCGTCGGCGCCAACCAGCAGATTTTGTGGAGAGACGTCGCGGTGCACCAGGTGAAGCGGCTCGCCCGACGCTGCGGTTGCTTCGTGCGCTGCGCCCAACCCCTGCAACATCTGTCCAACTACGGCTGAAACAATCGCTGGAGTTGGCGGAACCCCGGACCGGCACAGTCGGGCGAAGGAGTCGCCGTGTAGGTACTCCATCACGAGCAACAGCTCATCGGTCTCCCGCACAACGTCGATGAGTTGCGCAACGTTCGGATGACGTACGCGTTGGCTCACTCGCGCTTCGTCAATCAGCATGGCGACAAAGCTCGGGTCGCTGATGAACTGACGATGGAGTCGCTTGATGGCAACCACGCGGTTGAAACCTGCCGCGCCGCTCATCACCCCAAGGTGCACAGAAGCCATACCGCCGACGGCAAACTCCTCAAGCAAGGTGTAGCGGCCGACGATTGTCACAACCTTCTCAGGTTAACACGGTGAGTCCAACGTGCGGGCGAATCAGTCAACGTAACGGAAGGGTTGAGGTAGCATCTCGGCGATGCTGCTCTCAAGGTTCGTGGGCGTATGTGCGGCAACCTTTGGCTTCGTATCGCCGGCCTTCGCTCAGGCTACTTCCGCACCCGGACCAACGATTGATCAGTGTGTGGGTGCACACGAACAAGGTCAAAAGGCTCGCTTTGATGCGCATCCGGCCGCAGCGCGCGACGAGTTCCTGACCTGCTCCAATCAAACCTGTCCCGCGGAGGTGCAGGTCGATTGCCTGCGCTGGTTGCGCGAGGTCGAGGCGCTACTAGGTCGCTTGGAAGTGGAAGCTGGAGGCGCAGCTGTCTCGGTGGACGGCGTAGTCAAGCCTCAAGGGGTGATCTGGATTGAAGCCGGTTTGCATGAGGTTCAGGCGACCTTCCCCGACGGCAGGACCAAGCTTGAACGGGTGCGCGTGAGTGCAGGCGCATTCGAACGGGTGGTTATCGTGCCAGCCGCTCCGCAAGCCCCAATCTCGCAACCTGCTGCGCCTAACCAATCGGGCGACGAAGGTGGCAGTGTCCCCATTCTCGGAGTGTCGCTGCTGGCCGCGGGTGGTGCAGCGCTGGTCGCGTTTGGAATTTCTGCCGGGCTCGGGGCGAGCAACTACGATGCGCTCGAGGCTTCAGGCTGCGCGCCGAGCTGCGACGCAAGCGCCGTTGACGAAGTTGATACGCAGTTCCTTGTCGCTGATGTCAGCTTGGGGCTGGGCATCGGTTTGGCCGTGGCCGGAGGGGTAGCGCTGATTGTTGAGCTCGTCGTGCTGAATGACAGCTCGCCTACGGCGGCACGCTTCGACCACGGGGTACTCCGCTTTTGACCACCATTATTCGACTGTAACAGTCATTGGAGAGCGCAATGAACGGCTGCATGATGGACTTCCCGCTGACGATCACTCACCTGTTGGACCGTGCGCTCGCGCTGTTTCCCGAGGTTGAAGTGGTCACTCGACTTGCCGACCGTTCGCTTCACAGACAATCCTATCGAGACACCTATCGGCGTTCTGCGCTGTTGGGGGCAGCGCTGAGGCGGCTTGGTGCAAAGCAAGGCGACCGGGTCGCGACGCTATGTTGGAATCATCGGCAGCACCTCGAATGCTATTTGGGCGTGCCGGCCATCGGCGCGGTAGTGCATACGCTCAACTTGCGACTCCACCCGACTGAGCTGGCCTACATCGCGAATCACGCGGGGGACCGCTTCTTGGTCGTGGATCGATCCCTGCTGCCCTTGCTCGAGAAATTTCGTTCACAGCTGACCTCGGTGGAACACTTCATCGTCGTCCCCGACGCTCCGGGAAACGTTGAGGAACCGTTCCTCGACTACGAGGCCCTGCTTGATGCTGAAACAGTGGAGTTGCCTGCGTCGCCTTGGTCGGGCCATGCAGTGGGGTTCGTGCGGCCGGAAGAGAACGCCGCCGCGATGATTTGCTACACCTCCGGAACTACGGGCAACCCCAAGGGCGTCGTCTTTTCGCATCGGTCGACGGTGCTCCACGCGTTCGCAGGCTCGACGGTCGATTCGATTGGCGTTGGCTCGCAGGACGTTTTGCTACCAGTCGTGCCAATGTTCCATGCCGCCGCTTGGGGCTTGCCGTACATGGCTGTCCTCAACGGCGCGAAGATCGTGTTTCCGGGGCCACACCTCGACGCGCCCTCCTTGTTGGAGCTCATGGCCGCCGAGAAGGTTACGGTCGCGGGCGGAGTTCCAACCATCTGGAATGGCATCTTGGCCAAGCTGGATGCCGAGCCTGGTCGCTGGGATCTCAGCGCGATGCGCACCATGGTGATCGGCGGAGCCGCAGCGCCGCCGGCGATGATTGACGCTTTCCGCGAGCGCCACGGGCTGATCGTGACGCACGCCTGGGGCATGACGGAGACGAACCCGCTGGGCACCATCGCTCACCTAAGTCCAAAGGTGAAGGCGCAGGGAGCCGAGGCCGTTGCTGCGGCGCGGGCATCGCAAGGCGTCCCGGTTCCCTTCGTCGAAACGCGACACGTCGATGACGCCGACAAGCCTTTGCCTTGGGATGGAAAGACGATGGGTGAGCTCCATGTGCGGGGGCCCTGGGTCGCAAAGTCCTATTTCGGGGGTGACGGGAAAGATCGCTTCACCGATGACGGCTGGTTCCGTACCGGGGACATCGTCACCATTGATGCGGATGGCTACGTTCGGATTACCGATCGTTCGAAGGATGTCGTGAAGTCGGGCGGCGAATGGATCAGCAGCGTCGCGCTCGAGAACGCGCTGATGGCTCACCCAGCGATCTTGGAGGCAGCGGTGTTCGCGGGAAAGCATCCCAAATGGGATGAGCGACCGATCGCGGCGATCGTATTCAAGCCGGGAAAGTCGGCCTCACACGAGGAACTCAATGCGCACTTGGAAGGTAGTTTTCCCAAGTTCTGGCTGATCGATCTGTATGTTGAAGTTGAAGAGGTCCCGCGCAACTCCACGGGTAAGTTCCTCAAAACCAAGCTGCGCGAGCTCTACGGAGATCGGTTGCTTGGTAGCAGCTGAGCTTTACTTCGGGGGCGCAACGCAGGCTTGAAGGGCTGTTGCTTCCGCGGCGCATAACTCCACGATCGGCGCGCACACATCAACTTGCGTTGCTTCACAGTCTTGCACGGCCTCGAGCTCGGCCTCGCAGTTGCCAGCCTGCTCAGCGGCCTCAGCGCAGAGTTCCTCGCAGTCGACCTCAGGGTCTGCATCGGGACAGCCTCGAGCCTCCTCACACACGGCGAGGCACGGATCGGTGCAAGCCACGCAGCCCAGGGCGAGGGCGGTGACCGCTATGAGCTTGGCTACGAGCGACCTCACTTACCGGTAAAGCGAGGGGGACGCTTCTCCGCGAAGGCTGCGAGAGCTTCCAAGCGATCGGTCGAGCGCAGCGTCTCGTCGTAGTGCACACGCTCGAGTTGAAGGCCTTGATCGAGATCGGTGCTTAGCGCGATGTCCACCGCCGCCAATGCAGCGGCTTGTGCAATGGGTGCGCCCTCGGCAATCGGCTTGATGAAGGCAATGACGTCTTCAACGACATCCACGTTCGCCGGGCTAATGCGATTGACCAGTCCCCACGCCAAGGCTGTTTCAGCGTTGATGGGGCGCCCCAGAAGGATCATCTCCTTGGCGCGGGCCTCTCCGATCACACGTGGGAGCCGCTGGGTCCCACCGGCTCCCGGAATGATCCCGAGCGTGGTTTCGGGTAGCGCCAGCATGGCTGAAGGAACGCACACGCGCAGATCGCAAATCAGCGCCAGCTCCAGCCCGCCGCCGAACGCGCTGCCGTTGAGCGCAGCAACGACTGGTTTGGGACTCTTGTCGAGGATGCCGAGCTCAGTTCGGTAAAGCCCTACCTGCACCCGAACGTCCTCGTTCGTGAAGGCCTGCCGTTCCTTCAAATCAGCTCCGGCGCAGAACACCTTGTCCCCGCTGGCCGTAATCACGATTGCGCGAATATCCGCGTCGAGCACGAGCTCGCGACCGAGCCGCCCGAGTTCGGTCAGGGTTAGCCGCGAGAGCGCGTTTCGACGCTCCGGCCGATCGACGGTGAGGATGCCTACGGGACCACGACGCTCGAGCCGGACCGGTGTTTCGCTCATAGCGAATCGATTATCACGATCTCGCGCGGCGGGGGATGCTCAGCCGCGGGCGAACGCGTACGAACGTTTCCATTCTTCAAGCAGTGCGCCGTCGTCGAGATCGCGCGGATGAAAACCCTGCTTGAAGTAGCTGAGCCAGGTGCGGGCAATCGTGCGCATTCCGCCGGGCGTGATGAACAGGAACCGGAACAGCCGCCACCACTCGCTAGCGGAGAAGAGGCAGCCATCCGCGTGCATGAGTACGCATTGATGTTGAGCGATCTTCGCCCAGAAGAAGAGCGTGGTGACGAGCATCATGAACAGCCGCTCGAACTCGGTTCCGCCAGCCGCTCGAAAGACGTCGAAGGGCACTGTCTTGTGCTCGCTCTCCTCGGCCGCGTGCCATTGCCAGAGGCGCTGCATCGCTGGGTGCGCGCCCTCGAGGTTGCGTGGGTCTCCGAGGAGCAACAGCGCCATCATGCCGGTAAAGTGCTCGAGCGCACAGGTGATGGCGAGCTGCTTGCGCCGCGGTAGGCGTTTCTGCGCTCTCCGCAACAGGCGCTGCACTTGGGGTTCAAGCCGGTCTACCGGGTAACCGTGTGCCTGCAGATGCGCGTTGTAGCCGTCGTGTTCGCGTCCGTGGATCCCTTCTTGTGCCGCAAATCGAAGCACCTCCTGCTGGAGCTCGGCTGTGGCGTGCTGGGCGTGCGCACGCACAGACGCGACGAAGAAGCGCTCGCCGGCTGGGAAAAAGATCGAGAGACCGTCGAAGAAGATCGAAACGGCGCGGCCGGCGCCGTGCCAGTGCTTGGGCACCGCGTTCTCCCCGATTGAAAACCTCAAGTCGCGAACCTCGAGCATTGATTGATGATGAGGTAGCGGGGCTTCCGAGGGCAGGTTAGGTTGAGCCAACCTTTTGTCATTTGGGGCCATGCTCTACTCCGAAGCGTACATTCCGGCTGTGCATGCCCTTCATCTTGCGGAGGTTGCTGCACGTTATGGCGTGACGAGCAGTCAGCTGTTCTCTGTGGCGGGCCTTCGCGAAGTTGACCTTTCGGAGCCAGAGGAGCGCCTCCCGGTCCCCGTCGTCACGCAGCTCATCGAGCGCGCGCGCGTCCTCACCGGAGAGCCAGCGATCGGCATTCTGCTGGGCCTTCAAATGCGGATATCGGCGCACGGCTATCTTGGCTTTGCTGCGATGGTTGCAAGCACGATCGGCGAGGCGCTCGAGATCGCCGTTCGCTACGCGCCAACTCGAACCAACGCGCTCGCGCTTCGACTTGTGAGCGAGGGCGAGCAGGCCGCGCTCGTGATCGATGAGGTCGCGTCGTTCGGTACTGCACGAGATGCGGTGCTGTTCGCGCTGATGGAGGGTATTCGGCAGATCGGGCAGGCGCTGACGGGTAGAAGGCTCGCAGGCGGCCGGGCCGAAGTAACGTTCCCGGAGCCCGCTTACTTCGCCAAGTTTGCGGCCGTGACCGATGCTCCGCGCGTGCGCTTCGGTTGCGCAGAAAATCGACTGCTTTTCCCACGCGAAGTGCTCAATGTCCCGCTCAAGCTCGCTGACCCCGCGGCCTTCAAATTGGCTCACGAGCAATGTGAACAGGCCCTCGCCGCCATCCGCGACGCAACACGCTTGAGCTCGAAAGTGCGTTCATTGCTGATGCGCAAAGGAGGCACAGCGCGTTCGCTCGAGGGGGTAGCGGACACGCTCCACCTTTCGTCACGCACGCTCAAGCGACACCTCGCCTCGGAAGGGACCACCTTCAAACAGCTGCTGGACGAGGCCCGCAAAGACGTGGCGTTGCGCTTGATCGGCTCGGATATGTCGCTCGACGTTGTCGCCGAGCGGTTGGGCTATTCAGATCTGGCTAACTTCACGAGAGCCTTCCGGCGGTGGACCGGAAAGACGCCGGGCGCAGTTCGCCGCGAGCGCAGGCCACCCTAGTCACTTCTTGAGCTGGCTACGCGCCTCGAGCTCTTCCCAGCGCGCATAGAGGCGTTGCACCTCGGCTTCACCCTTGGCCAGGGCCTCGCGCAGCGCGACGACCTTGTCTGCGGGCCCGGCATAAAGCGCTGGGTCACTCAGCTTCGCTGAAAGCTCGCTGACCTCGGCTTCCAGCGCGCCGATCTTGTCCATCAGCCCCTCGAGCTCGCGCTTCTCGTTCCAGCTGAGTGGTTTCCCTTCGCTGGGCTTTGAGACCGGTGCTGGAGCTTCGGCTTCCTTTGCTCGCGCAGTTCGCTCTTTTTCGACGATCGCAGCGGCTGCAGCTCCTGCTTTCTTCTGCGCCAAAAAGCTCTGGTAGTTGCCTGCATAGCGAACGACCTTGCCGTCTCCCTCGAAGGAGAGGATTCCCGTCGTAACGCGATCGAGAAAGGCCCGATCGTGAGAGACGATCAACGCGCAGCCGGGCCAAGCTTCGAGCAGCTCCTCCACCGCACTCAGGGTAGAGGTGTCGAGATCGTTGGTGGGCTCGTCGAGCACGAGCAGGTTCTTACCCTCCTTGAGCGCAATCGCGAGGGCAACTCGCGCACGTTCTCCACCCGAAAGACTTGAGGCCAACCGCCTTTGAGCGTGGCTGTCGAACCCAAAGTGCTCGAGGTAAACGCGCAGCGTTACGTCCTTCTCGGCCAGGGTCGCGTTGCCGCCGCCTTTGGCGAGCGCGCCTTCGAAGCCGGAGACGTTGTCGAACACACACCAGTCTTCAACGACCGTTGCACGGCTCTGATCGACCAAGGCGATCTTCGTGTTTTTGCCCACTTCGATCGTGCCTGCGAGCGGCGGAGTTTCGCCCAAAATGGAGCGCAAGAGGGTGGTCTTTCCGGCACCGTTGGGACCAACGATGCCGAGTCGCTCACCGGCCACAAGCTTAGTCGTGAGGCTCTTGACCAAGATGCGATCGCCAAAGCCGAGCGTGAGGTTCTCGAGCTCGAGTACGGTCTTGCCGAGGCGCGCCAAATCCGGACCAACGCTGGCTAGGCTCAGCCCTGCGGCGCGCTTCGGACCTTCAACGGCGAGCAGCTCTTCTGCGCGCTGGATGCGGGCCTTCTGCTTCGTGGAGCGGGCCTTTGCACCACGGCGTAGCCAGGCTTGCTCGCGCCGCAGGATGTTCATGCGGTTCTGTTCGGTGCGCGCCTCGTGCTCGAGTCGCAGCGCCTTGGCTTCCACGTAATCCGAGTAACCGCCGGCGTACTCGAACACCTTGCCAAACTCGAGCTCGAACATCCGATCGCACACTGCATCCAGGAAGTAGCGATCGTGCGAAACGACCAAGACCGCGCCCGGAAACTCTTCCACCAAATAGGTTTCGAGCCATTCGATCGTCTCGGTGTCGAGGTGGTTGGTAGGTTCGTCTAGGATGGCTAGGTCGGGCTTCGCGACCAACATTTCAGCTAGCGCGGTGCGTCTGCGCTCACCGCCGCTCATGGTCGCTACGTTCTGATCGCCGTTTCGTACGCCGACCTTCAGCAGGATGTCGTCGATCGTATGGTCGAGCTCAAAGCCGCCTAACTCATCGATGCGGCTCGCCAATGCGGACTGTTTCTCGGCGAGCGCCAAAGCCTCGTCCTCGGAAAGCTTCGCGTGATCGCTGCGATTGAGTGAATCGAACTCGGCCTTGATGGCGGCCCACTCTCCCAGTCCGGCGCGAACCACTTCTCGCGCGGTGAGCGCGGGGTCGAGGATGGGCTCCTGATCGAGCACCATGATGCGTGCTCCGCGGCGACGCTCGATCAGGCCACCGTCCATCGGCTCTTTTCCAGCCAAGATGGCCAGCAGCGTGGACTTGCCGGCGCCATTGTCTCCAAGCAGCCCGACGCGCTCCTTGCGAGTGATGGTTAGTGTGACGTCCTCGAGGAGCGCGCGCGCACCGAAGGCCTTGGACAGACCACGCGCCGACAATACGGGCATTTTGAATGAACTCTCAGTCTACTGATTGCACTGGGCGCCCAAGCACGCGGCTACCTCGGCATCACACTCTTGCTGAATGCAACCGAAGTCTCCTCCACACGTGGGCAGCGCAGTGACTGCGCAGGTCAAGACCTGGTCAACGAAGAATTGCACGTCGGCACAGCCGAGCGACACGCAGTTGGAGACGCAAGTGATGCTGAACGCCGGGGGGTTCTGCTCCAGGTCGATGCATTGGAACGCGCAGGTGACGATCTCGAAGCAGGTGATCGGCTGACACTCACCGCAGTCTGCCGGACAGATCGCGCAGGTCTCAAAGTCTTCGCACTGATTGTTCGGGCAGACCGAGCAAACCCCGCAGTCTTGCTGGCAGGATGCGCACGTCTCACCGCCGCTGCAGATACCGTCAGGGCAGCCCGGGCAAACCCCACAGTCTGCGGGACACACGAAGCAGTTCTCGTTGTTCGGGTTGCAGACCCCGTTGCCACAACTCTCGCAAACACCGCAGTCGGGGGCGCAGTTCTGACAGTCTTCACCCGTCTCGCAAAAACCGTTGCCACAGTTCTGGCAGACGCCGCAGTCCGACGGGCAGCTGTTGCAGTTTTCAACGTCATCGCAGACGTCATTGCCGCATGAGGGACACAAGCCACAATCGATCGCGCAGGTCGCGCAATTCTCGACGGCGTCACAGCTCAGGTTACCGCAGGACTCGCATTGTCCGCAGTCTTGGACGCAGTTGGCGCAGTTCTCACCGGCTTCGCAGGTCGTATTGCCGCAGGTATCGCAAACGCCACAGTCCGACGGGCAATTGCTGCAGCTTTCGCTGGCCGAGCAGGCCCCATCCCCGCACCCTTCACAAAATCCACAGTCGAGCGGGCAGTTTTGGCAAGACTCGTCACTGCCGCAAACGTTGTTCCCGCACTCCTCCGGGGTAGGCGGCTCTCCTGGCGTGTCAATCGTCGGGCCCGAGCGCCCACACGCTGTTGAAGCGAGGCCGATAGCGACCAGGGCCGTTGTGCCAAGTACGAACGAGCGGAGAGTTTGCGCCAGCGCCATGGTGCCTCGAAGGAATGAAGACTGCCGGTCTCCTACCATGGGCTGCGGGGGGAGGCACGGTTCTCGCGCAAGGTTTGATGCTCAGGGTTTGAGCCGAAGCCTAATCCTTTGTCCCGGTCGCGATCGACCCAGTCGGCTCCTGGCGCTTTGGTCGAGTACCGCGATGACCGGGTAACCGCCCATCGTGGCTGAATCAGGGCCGAGCACGATCGGCGTTCCTTCCGGTGTTACCTGAACAGCGCCAGGTACCATCGGGTGCGACTCGTCTATTGCGGTGTGCTTGATGTGGATCGCCGGCCCATCCAAACGCGTCCCTACCCGATTGGAAAGAGATGAAACGGTGCGCGTATGTTCGAGCAGGGCGGGCAAGGCGTCCTTGTCGATGCGAGGGTCCGCGGTTGGATGCAGGTGCAATAGAAGTTCCTCGGCCAACGGATCGGTGGCGGGAAACCGACTAGTTGGAGGTGCCTCCGGGGATCCGAAGGTGAGGAGCTGACCTTTGCGCAGTGGTATTCCCAGGGCGCCTGCCCAGGAGGCACCGAGAAGCGTCGAGCGCGAGCCCAACACAGGAGGTAGCTGCAGCTCGCCACCGAATCGTATGTAGCGAACGAGGTCGGCCCCAGCGTCCACTCGCAGTTTGTCTCCCGGCCGTAGCCAGCGCACCTCTTCACCAGCGATCCCAACCCACGTCGAACCCGCTTCGATCGCGAACTCGATTGAGCCCAACGCCAGTTCGATCGCGGGCTCTCCAGCGCCGCAAAGCCGATCGAAGTTTTCACGGTCGAGCGGTCCGCCGCTAGGTACGCCAAAGCGCCTCCAGCCGAGCCGTCCGCCGTCTTGAACGGTTGCAAGCCCGCCCAATTTGGTCACCCGAACGCGCACCGGACCTGCGGGCAACTCCGGCTCCATTAGCACGTCATGGGTTGGCTTCGGTGACTCAACGCGCTCGAAGCGAACGCGGTCGAGCAGATTGATGAGGGTAGGTGGATCAAGGCGTGGGTCGAAGAGCGAAGGTGCCGTGGCACGCCCAAGTAGCGTCCAGCCTCCGGGAGAAACGAAGGGATAAATGCCCGTGTATCCACCAGCGATACCAACGCTCAAAGCCTCAACGCGGGGTCTCGGTGACGCTCGTCTTGGCAGCACCAACCCTGAGTCGAGCCCCGAGAGGTAGGCGAAGCCAGGGAGAAAACCACCGAGCGTTGCTACATAGGTTGGCCGTTGATGGCGATCGATCAGCTCGTCGACTGAAAGAGCCAGCATGTCAGCGGCAACGGCAAGGTCGGGGCCGTCATAGACCAAGCCAATCCTATGTTCACGCGGCTCAGGTTGCATTGGCGCTGCACGTGAACGGTTCTGGGCTGAGCGCTGCTTGGAGACCAGTACCGATCGACTGCCAACGACTGCGTCTTCCTCACCAAACGACTTGGCCAACTCAAGCAGAACGCGCGCCCGCTCCACCGGCGAGCTGGGGAGCCCGTCCGGCTCGTAGAGAACCGCATCGGGGCCGAAGTCGCGGATGATCATGCTAACGGCGCCAGTAGGCCTTCTGTGCGGAGAGCGGTTGAGACTGCCCGTGCGTTTCGCAAGGCTCCCGGGCTATCGCCGTGCAAACACAGTGTCTGGAATCTCCTCAAACGGGCAAGCATCAGGGCTTGCGACACGCAAGCGTCTGTATCCTGAAGAATAGCTCCCGGTTCATTGCGAGGCACGAGGCGAAACTCATCGTCGTAGCGTCGATCGGCGAAGCCTTCGGCCGCGAAGTTGAGTCCGCGGGACCTCGTTGCTTCGGCCAACAACGGTCCTGAGCCGATGACGGTCGTCAGCTGAGGCATCGCTTTGGTTACTGCGTCCAAGAAGGCGGTGGCGTACGCAAGATCTTCGCTTGCGTCGTGATAGAGCCCACCGTGGGCCTTGACCAAGCGGATGCCCAAAGACGCGCTGGCAGCCAGCTCGCAGAGCACGCTGCATTGGAGGTAAACAGCGTCGTGCACGTCCTCTGGCCGACTGAACTTGCGCCGGCGCCCAAACCCTTCGCGATCAAAAAAGGAAGGGTGCGCAGAAAGCTCGGTTCCCGCCGCCTTGGCTAACGCAATGGCCGTCGCCATCGTGTTTCGATCACCCGTATGCCCGCCGCACGCGACGTTCGCGATATGGGCAATCGAGTACAGCTCGGCGGGCTCCTCCGGAAGCTCCCCTAGGTCGATATTGAGTGCGATCGCCAAGCGGCGAGGTTGAATCAGTCAACGGCCGCCGACCAGGGAAAACTGCTCGCCAAAGTGTGTTAGCCTCGCACGCCTCATGGCGTTCAATCCTTACACTCCGCCCAGTGAAGTTCATTCCCCTGCTGCGGGCGCCAACCCGCAAATCCCGAACGCAGGACCACAAGCGTGGGAGCCGGGTGAGACGATGGGGCGCGCTTGGGAGGCCTTCAAAAGCCAGTGGGCGACCTTGGTTTTTGCGCCGATTCTCGCGGGAATCCCCGCAAATGTCGTAAGTCAGATTACGACCAAGTTCGCGTTCAACGAGCAGGATTTGCAGCGTATTGGGCAGCAAATGGGGAACGGTCGCCAGCCGGACCTGTTGAAACTGTTTAGCGCGGCGATACCCGTTTTCATCATCACGATCTTGCTGACCGTCTTGATCCAAGCATTTTTCCAGGTGGGTCTGATCCGGATCTTTCTCCAAGCGGCGCGCGGTCAGTTCTGCCAATTCGGTGAGCTGCTCAAGGGAGGCCCAAGCTTCTTGAACATGCTTGGCGTGATGTTTCTGAAAAGCTTGATCGTGATGGCGCTGCCGCTACTTGGGCTAGGAATTGCCTTCGCTGCTGGTGGCGTTGAGGCATTGCCAATCGCAATGGTCGTTGTCGGTGTGCTGATGATTCCGCTCATTGTGGTTTCGCTCGGGCTCTCGATGGCGGAGTTCTACGTTGTTGACCAGGGCATGGGGCCGGTTCAGGCCCTCAAGGCAAGTTGGAGCGTCACCAACGGCCAAAAGGGCAAGATTTTCCTGCTTGGACTGATCAGCGTGGGCGTCATCCTGCTCGGCTATTTAGCTTGTTGCATTGGCGTGCTCGCCGCGATGCCCACGATTCAGGTCGCAAACGCGATGGTCTACTGCGCACTTTCGGGCACCGTTGGATATAGCGCCTTTCAACAGTACGGCGGCTACGGCGGACCGGGCGGCGGTTACGGCGGACCTCCTCAGGGCGGCGGCTACGGCGGACCGGGCGGTGGTTACGGCGGACCGGGCGGCGGCTACGGCGGGCCTCCTCAGGGCGGCGGCTACGGTGGACCTCCCGGTGGTTACGGCGGACCTCCTCAGGGTGGTGGTTACGGCGGGCCTGGCTACTGATCCAGGTTGACCCGACGCAGAGTTGACCCGACATACGGTGGGCCCTCCTCGCGTTAGGCGAGAGGTGGTATCCCTCTGCCCCGATGAAAACCTTCGACGCGATCGTGATTGGTGCTGGCCCCGGCGGCTATCCCTGCGGCATCCGCCTTGGTCAGCTCAAGCAAAAGACTCTGGTGATCGAAAAAGAATCACCTGGCGGCGTTTGCCTCAACTGGGGCTGTATCCCTTCCAAAGCCCTGATCAGTGCCGCGCACAACTACGAAAAGCTGCGGCACGGCGGCATGGGCATCAAGGTTCAGGGCGTCACCATCGACGCCAATGAGCTCCAAGATTGGAAAGAGGGCATCGTCAAGAAGCTCACCGGCGGAGTGAAGAGCCTCCTGAAGATGAACGGGGCCGAGCTGGCCATGGGTAACGCCACCGTCACGAGCGCCAATACGGTTGAGGTCGTCAGCGCCGACGGGTCGAAAGAGACTTACAAGGCCGAAAAGGCGATCGTGATTGCCACAGGCGCAACCACGGTAGAGCTCCCCACCTTCAAGTTTGACGGCAACCAGATCATTGGGGCGCGTGAGGCCGTTAGCCTGCGCCACGTACCGAAGCGGCTGCTAGTCATTGGCGGCGGCATCATCGGTCTAGAGCTTGGTATGGTCTACCAGAAGCTCGGCTCTGAGCTGACGGTGCTTGAGTTCTTGCCGCAGATCCTCACCGGCGTGGACCCCGAATGCGCGAAGGTCGTGGAGCGCCGAATCAACAAGCTTGGCGGCACCATTCACACGTCGGCCAAGGCGCTCGGATATGAGCGCCAGAGCGATGGCTCGATCGCCGTTGCCTTCGAGAAGGACGGAAAGCGCGAAACCGTTGTTGTGGACACCGTCTTGGTGGCCGTTGGTATGCGGCCCCACAGTCGGAACCTCGGCCTCGAGGCCGTTGGCGTGAAGATCAATGAGCGCGGCTTCATCCCGATCGACAAGCAAGGGCGCACCAACGTGCCCAACATCTACGCTGTTGGTGACGTGTCGGGGCCGCCGCTGCTCGCACACAAGGCCACAAAGGAGGGGGAAATCGTGGCTGAGGTGATCGCGGGTCACAAGGCTGCCATGGACTGGGCGTGCATGCCGGGGGCCATCTTCACGGATCCTGAGATTGCCACGGCCGGCATCACCGAGGCTGAGGCCAAGCAACAGGGAATCGAGGTATCAATCGGTAAGTTCCCGTTTGCGGCCCTCGGTAAGGCGATGGCGATGAACGAGACGGACGGCTTCGTGAAGGTCATTGCCGACAAGAAGACGAAGCAGATCTTGGGCGTTCACATCGTTGGCCCGGAGGCCAGCGCGATGATTAGCGAGGCGGCGCTCTCGCTTGAGATGGCGGCCTTCCTCGAGGACGTCTCGCTGACGGTCCACCCCCACCCGACGCTGGGGGAAGCGTACATGGAGGCGGCTGCACATGCGTTGGGCCACGCAGTCCACATCGCCAATCGCTGATTCAAGGCTGCTCCTGAAGAATTAGGCCGGTGCCGGCCAATAGAGACGCTGGTCGCGCCAACGCGTAGCCAGCGTTTTTCTTTGGCCCCTACCCCAGCAACCGACGGTTGAAGAGCGAACGAGAATGATGCGTGCATTCAACTAACAAAATTGGCCGAGACCAGCAGCCAACTGACGCTAGGCTCGGGGTGATGGAGGCAAAGCGGCGGCCCTGCGAAGCTTGGCGATCGAGTCAGTACCAGTTGCGCGTGCTCGCACTCACACTGCTGGCGGCCTCGTGCACGGATCCCCTCCTGACGGTCGAGGAACCCCGGCAGAACCCTCAGCAATCGACAGGCGCCATCGACGTCGATCCACGCAGCCTCGCTGAACTCCCCAAAGTGGACGCGCGGTTGCGTAGCAGCCCGTACGCCTACTATCGCTTTGTGGCAGGGCCGTTCTCCACGGCGGTTTGTGACCATTACGGGCAGGCGACGCTCGCGATGCCTACTGTCAGCCTCCATGGAGACGCCCACATCGAGCAATACGCCGTTGCCAACGACGGCTTCGGCATCGTTGATTTCGACGACGCGACGGCCGGCCCTCCGGTGGTGGATTGGCTGCGCTTTGCTTCAAGCCTCTGGATCGCGACCAACTTCAACGCCGATGAGTCAAAGTTTGCGTTGCTGCGCTTCCTGGAAGGCTACAGGCGTGGGTTGACGGACCCTGAATGCGTCTTAGCGGCCCCGGAGCCCAAAGCCGTGAGCCGCGTTCGAAGCCGTTTCAAGGGGAATGCGCTGGAATGGCTCAACGCCGTCTCATCGATGATCCAGCCGATTCACGGCCTCGATGAAGAGCTGATGCACCAGGCGCGTCGGCTCTACGTCGACGCGATGCTGCGCCAAAACCCCGAGCTCGATGAGCATTTCTTCAAGCTCAAGGCCGGGGGCGAGCTCGAGATGGGAATCGGCAGCGCACACGAGAAGAAGTTCTTGGTGCGAGTCGAGGGTCGAACGGACGATCCCGCTGACGACGTCATCCTCGAAAAGAAGGAGATGAAGAGCCACCTAACAGGCCTTTGTTCACGCGGCACGCGCGTCGAGGCGAGTCGCGTGATTGATGCCGAGGCGAAGTTCTCACGCACACCTCAAAGGCTGCTTGGCTATGTGAACGTGCTTGGTGCGCACTTCTACATTCACGCTTGGCGAGTTCACTACAAGGAACTCTCGATCGCCGACATGGCCAATCCCGGGGAGATGGCGGAGCTCGCTTATGACTTTGGGCTACAGCTCGGCCGCGGTCACCCGTTGCATCCCGTTGCCTCAGCCGAAGGGCGTGCTGAGCGTGAGGCAATTCAGCGATCGTTGGATGAGGTGGAGCCAGACTTGTTGACTACGTCGCGTGATTTGGCTGTGCGAGTGCGCCAGGGCTACGACCGCTATCAAGCTTCAACCGTTACAGCTCAACGTCATTGAGTTCACACCAGCGAATGAGCGCAGCCAAGCACCACACTCGCCAAACGTTGATCTTGCGATCGAGGAACTGTTGCCAGGTTCTCGCCACCTCACCATTACTAAGTAAATACCCTCCGTTCTTGAGCAGGGTTTGCTCAACATAGGGACGCAAAGCTCCACGGCACCAGTCGTCGAACGGCAAGGTAAACCCCATCTTCTTGCGGCGGCTCGTCGCGTGCGGCAAGGCGGGCGCAGCATCGCAGAGTAGCGGCTTGTTACGCTCGCTCCGCGGATCAAGCTTCCACCCAGCACGCAGCGGCAAAACAGCTTCCACCAAGACATGGTCAAGCAGGGGTACGCGCACCTCAAGTGAGTGCGCCATGCTCATGACGTCGGCGTCGCGAAGCAGCGTGTTCTTCAGGTAATGCCGAAACTCCATAACGCTGAAGAGCCCAGCATCGTCGAGCGATGCGTCAGCAAACCGCTCATCGCGGTACCACGGCCAACGTTGTTCGTGGCCGTCCCGGGGAGCGAGAAGCCCCTCGACCTGGGCAGGCGTAAACATCGAGCGGAGGGCACTGTATGCGCCGACCGTTGACCTTGGTCCCGCCAGCAGCGCCGAGAGTCGGGCCACCTGTTGCGCGCGCGCCGGCTCTAGAACCGCTCCGGCGATCCTCTCCACCCACGGCGACCGAAAGCCTCTTCCGGCGACGAGTCGGGCCAGTCCAAAGCGGCGAAAGTTATCGTAGCCAGCAAACAGCTCGTCGCCACCAAGCCCTGAGAGTGCGACGGTGATCCCGGCTCGCTTGACCGCCTCCGATACGAAGAAGGTGTTGACGCCATCAACGCTCGGTTGATCCTGCGCTGCCACCGCGTCATCGACGCGCGCGAGTGCCCCCTTCACCGAGAGTTCAATCGAATGGTGATAGCAACCGTGCAACCGCGCGAACTCCGAGGCGAACTGGCTTTCGTCGTGCGCCGCTTCATCAAAGCCTACGTTGAACGTATGAATCGGACCCTTGCTCGTCTCGGCGGCGATCGCTGTAACAACAGCGCTATCCACACCGCCTGATAGGAAGACTCCAACTGGAACATCCGAGACGAGACGCAGTGCGACCGCCTTGCGAAGTACGGGGCGGACCGCCTCTACCGCCTCGGCATAGGTCCGCGTCGTGGTGGTGAGTCGGGGTTGCCAGTAGCACTCCACTCGAACTCGCCCGTCCTTCACGAGCATGCAGGTGCCAGGTGCAAGCATCGTCACATCACGAAGGATGGTGTCGGGTTCTGCGACCGAACCCCATTGCAAGTAGCTAGCGAGACCCTGAGGGCTTAGCACGCGAGCTGCAGCCTTCATTGCGAGCAACGCACGCACCTCGGAAGCAAACGCGATGAACTCCGTCCCGTCCCCCACGAGGTAAAGCGGTTTGATCCCCATTCGGTCGCGAGCCAGGAAAAGGGCTGCGGTCTGAGTGTCCCAAATGGCGAGCGCGAACATACCTCGCATTTCTTGAAGAATCCGCGATCCCCAGCGAGCGTAGCCCTCCAGAATCACCTCGGTGTCGGAGCTAGAACGAAAGGTCACCCCTTCAGCTTCAAGCTTCAGGCGGATGTCAGCGAAGTTGAAGACCTCCCCATTGAACACAATTTGGTAGCGCTGATCGTGACTCACCATCGGCTGGTGCCCGAGGGGACTCAGGTCGATGATTGAAAGTCGCGCGTGGCCCAACCCGCAGCTGTGGCCTAGGGCTTCGCCAACAAAAGCCCCTCGGTCATCAGGGCCGCGGTGAAGTAGCGCCGTGATACCAGCTTCGAGATCGAAGTCTTTGCGACTGTCCTGCCGCTTAAGAAAGCCGATAAGGCCGCACACTACGCAGCTCCTTAGCGTGATCCCGACGCCACGTCATCGGGGCCCTTAGGGGCCGTCACTAGGAGGCCGCTGTTGGACTACCAGCTTCCTAAGCCGCTCGGAAACCCAAACTTTGTTCGCCGAATCCACGATTACGGCACCCGCGCCCTCGGTTCTCTCGATCAATGCCAGGCCCTTTTCAGGTCCGAGGATGAAGACGGCATCGTCGAGAGCGTCAGCTGTGAACGCGTCTTTGGCCCAAACCGTCACGCTACGGGTTGCTGCGGCCGGATAACCCGTCCGTGGATCAATGATGTGATGATAGCGCTTGCCATCGAGAATGAACGCGCGCTCGTAGTCACCAGCCGTACTAAATGCGTGGTCTTCAACTTCCATCAGCGCAAAGAAGTCGTTCTCGTCCTTTCCCCGCGGATCACGAATCCCCACGCGGAACGGTGAGCCATCAAAGCGTCGGCCTTTCACATAAAGGTCTCCGCCCGCCTGAACAAAGAACGCCGCAACCCCGTGCTTCTCGAGAATTCGAGCCGCCAGGTCAACAGCGTACCCCTTGGCGATTCCACCCAGGTTGATCTTGCGCCCCTTGTCCTTGAGCCGAACGGTATGCGTCTTTGCGTCAACGGCGGCGGGCTTCCCGCCATCAAGTTCGATCGTTCGGTAGTCGATCCGTTTGCGTGCCTCGGCAATCTTGTCGGGTGGAGGCACTTGAGCGACCGCGCCTTCATCGAACTTCCAGAGTCCATGCATCGCCTCGAACGTAATGTCGAAAACGCCATCGGACTCCGATGCAACCTTCAGACTCCGCTCGATGACGGCAAAAGTATCCGGCCCCACCTCCACGGCAGGCCCACCGGCGCTCTCATTGATACGCGTCACTTCTGAGGTCGCGACCCAGGTGCTCATCAGGTTCTCGAGCCGCTTGATCTCGCCAAACGCCTCGCTCATCGCCCGCCCGATTTTGAGCTCGTCCAGGGCTTCACTCGTGTAGGACGACATCACGATGCGTGTCCCCATCGCTCCACGTTCGAGCGTGACCTTTTTGGGAACGAACGCGGAGACCGGGGCCGAGACGCTTGCTGAAGGTGGCGCGCTCGCCGTCTCGAGTGGAGGCGGCACTGCTTGCTTCTTCGGCGGCGGAGCGCCGCACGCCGCGATTGTCAAAGCGAGGATGCACACGATACGGGCACTTGGCTCGAGACGCATTGGTGCAGCCTGCCCCAGCTGCTAACAAATGTCTGCAACCACCGGCTGCTCGCAAGCAACCAAACGACTGCCCCAGCAAACCTGCAATTTCGAGCGCGTGGCTTGTCGATCGTCACGCTTTGCTCGAACATGCTTCCGCCCATGAATCGTTGTTGGCTAGAGGCGAGCATACTTGCGGCGATTTCTTTGGTCCCTGCCGTCACCGTTACGGCGGAGGAAGCTCTGCCCTCGGAACAACCGAGTGTTCAAGCAAGCGCGCCGCTCCCAGATGAAATCCCACCAGCGCCCCCCACGGCTGGCCTCGGCCTCGTCGAAGCAGTCGCCCCACCGCCCTGGCTTCCACTAGCTCCAAGTACGAGCTTCGTGGTTCCCCCCTCCCCGAGCGATCTGCCCTTGGTAATGGCGAGTGTCTCTAGTGCGGGGCTCGGCGCGCTCCTCGTTCTAGCCGGAGCCATCACGCTCACACAGTCGACGGTCGGCGAGTACTGCGGCGCAACTGGCTGCGTCGAGCGCGTCGACCAATCCATCGTAAACGCTGGAGCAAGTCTGCTTGGTGCAGGTGCGGGGAGCATTGTTGCTGGTGGGTTGGGGGCACTGGCTCATGGGGCGGCACCGATCCGCGGCTCACGCGGCCGGCAAGACGAACCCGTCATGCTTACGGGTCTGGGCCTAACCTCGTTTGGCCTCTCCGCCTTTGGGATCGGGTGGGCTCAGGCGGCTACCTACGATAGTGACTTTGACGACCTCTCGACAGCGTGGCCCTGGTTCCTAACCAGTGGGCTCGGAATGGCTGCTGGTATTCCAATGTTTCTGGTCGGAGCCAAACGCGACCTTGGGCCTGCTGTTCGTACGTCCTCGCCAGTTATGACGCACTCGTCCATCGGCATGGCCGTAACCGGGTCGATCTTGGTCGGTATTGCTGGCGTAGCGAACTTGGTTGGAACTGGGTTCGTGCTCGCTGATGTTCTGGGGGACGGCGCACTCGGGGGTTATGGTGCAATTGTGATAGGGCCGATCCTTGGCGGTGGTTCGGCGCTGCTATCGGCCGTGGGGACTCCACTGATGGTTCTCGGGCTCCGCAGGGAAGCGACTACTGGCAACGCCGATCAAGCGCAAACGCTGCCCGAGCTGCAATTGGGCCCCACCGGGATGAACCTCACCTGGAGGTTGCCGTGAACCATCGTTTGACTCGGCTAGCTCCGCGAATGCTCCTGGCGTTGACCCTCGGGGTTCATTGCGCTCAACCGGATCGCCAACCGCAGGTGTTCCTCGACGTGCCTGTCGTTACGCTCGAACAGGCAGGTGATGATGAGCTTCTCAGGTTGACGATGGCGGTTTTTCCCGAGGACGAGATCACCTATCTCGATAGTGCCGTAGTTGTCATTGATACTCCAGCCGGCGAAAAGATTATCTCTGATCCGGAGATTCTCGCTGACAGCTTTCCCGTTGTCCTTTCAGCCAATAGCTTTGAGCCTGAGCAGATCGCTTTGCGCGTGCCTAGTCCGTTCTCGTCTCCGCCTGCATTCAATGAGCACTGTCCGCTAAGTAGCTTTACCGCGGAGGTTAGCATGAGCTTTTACTCGCCTGATGCTGACAAGAACGGCGCAGCCGAGGCCCCGCTCGGTACCAGTGTCGTGCGAACTCCTCTGCGTCGCCCGGGCGCACCGGCACCTCCGCATGTGTTCGCCAGTCTTGGGCTCAATCAGGGGCCAGCCGTCAATGGGGCGGATCCAACGCTCAAGCTTTTGTCGATACCCCCGAGTCAGACAAAAGCGGCTTTTGCAACCTATGATAGCGCAGGGTCGTTCAACGTGTATTTGGCGGATCGATCGAGTCTCGTGCAGGGGCTTGCCATGTCCTTCGTTGCGGGTGGGCCTGCCCCCACGGTCGCGTTGTCGGACACTGGGTACTATCTTGGGGTTACCGAGCAGCTAACGCCTGCGCTACATGTCAGTGCTCAGGACGAGAGCTCGACGGAATGGACCGTCGCGATTCCTACGGACGGAGTTGCACCTGAGTACAGCGCGTTGCGCGTTCAAGGGATCTATCCAACGTGGGATGGTGCTGAGGTTGAGGCAGTTCTGCAATCAGCCTACGTCCTACTGCATCCTGACGGAACGGAGCTAATCCCCCCAGCCGGCAAATACTACGGAGCCGCGACTCTACGGCTCACGAGGGCAGGAGAAGTTCTCTCACTGGAGCCGACGACTCGAGACGTCTTAGCCGTAGTGAACCACCCACAAGGGAGTATACGGGTGACCACGGAGTTGCCGCCGGTCATTGACGGGTCGCTACAGATCGAGAGCTACGATAGCGAGAAGAGCCTGCTGTTTAGTCACTCTGAACCTGTGCGCGCAGGCAAGCTGTCGATTGCACGGGCGGACGGGGCGCTGGCGATTGCCTATGTCGATACCTTCTTTACGAAGGTCGTGCGGGTCTTGATACTTAGTGAAGGCGGTGAGGTGTTGGGTCGCTTTTCCGCGTCAGGCGAGAGTCCGTCGGTAGCTCTCTTGCCAAACGGAAATGTTGCATTGACCTTCGTTGGAGGGGCCGATGGCCTGCCAGCTGGTATTGGTCCACAGCGGGCCGTTCCCTTGCTGATCGAATTGAGCCGAGCTGGTCAGGTTTTACGTGGGCAACAGCTCGCTTGCGGAGGTATCACCCTCCTCACCACGCTGACTGAAGACACAATCTTGACCGGTCTCTTTCGCGATTTTGCAACGCTGGGTGAAACGGTCCTCGTCACAGCGGATGGCGCTCTAGGTGCCGGAACGGTGGAATAGCATGGCTCAAATCGATCGAGAGAAGTTGGTGGCTGATGTAGATGCGCTGTCAGCGACGCTCAAGAAGCTGGCTGTGCTCATCCATGAGCAGCCAGAGCTGCGCTTTCAAGAGCACAAAGCTTGCGGCTGGCTTTCTGCGGCGGCGCTCGATGAAGGGGCCGCGGTAGAACAGAACTACAAGGGCCTAGAGACCAGCTTTCGTGCGCAGACTCAGGGCGGCGGTGCCGCGCGGGTTGCGATCCTGGCCGAATACGATGCTTTGCCAGAGATCGGGCATGCCTGTGGGCATAATCTGATTGCTACAGGAGCACTTGGAGCATTCCTGGCACTGCATCGCCAACAAGCCAACCTTCCCGGCGTCGTCGAGTTACTGGGTACTCCAGCCGAGGAGGGGGGAGGTGGCAAAATCATGCTGCTTGAACGTGGGGCCTTCACCGGTGTGGATGCGGCGCTGATGTTTCATCCTTTTGACCGTGATCTTCTCACCCACCCGACTCTCGCTAATACCTATCTAACGTTCGAGTTTTTGGGCCGCCCATCCCATGCAGCGATTGCTCCGTGGGATGGAGCTAGCGCATTGACGGCTGCGATGGACACGTTTCGCTTGATTGATTCGCAGCGGATCCATTTGCGCGACGGGGTGCGAGTCCACGGCTTCATGACGAATGGCGGCCAGGCGGTAAACATTATACCGGAGACGGCCGCGTGCGAGTTCTCCGTACGAGCGTTCACTGCGTCGGAAATGGACCGAGCTCGAGTGGTGGTAGAGCGTTGCGCTCGGGCGGCTGCGCTGGCCTCAGACGTGGAATTGAAAGTCACGGTACGGCGTGGATATCGCGATATGCGCAACAATGAGACCCTTGCCAAGCGCTTTGGTGTTCACCTTGAAAGCCTAGGTCGAGCCCCCAAGTTCCGCGACGCAACGGTGGGCGCCGGCTCCACCGATATGGGGGATGTCTCCCATGCTGTACCGTCGATTCACAGCTGGTTAGCCATTTGTGATCAAGACCAGACCACTTGCCATCAGCGCGAGTTTGCTAACTGCGCGAGGAGCGAGCGTGGCCTTGAAGCAATGCTCGTCGCGGCGAAGAGCCTTGCGCTATTGGCGGCCGATGTGTTGGAAGACGGCGAGCTACGGCAATCCGCCTTCGCAGAGTTTCAACAGTCACGCTGATGGACCTAGCGAAGGTCTCGACGTCGATTGTGACGCTCATGCTGGTCATCCTCCTTGGAGGAGGCGCAGCCTATTGGGCGGGAGCCGGTGGTGCAAAACTGCTGGGCTTGCCGCTGGTTACCCTTTGCGCCGCGCTGGCGTTTACAATTCAATGGCTAGCCTACGTGCCAGCCTTCATAAAGCGGACAGAGAAGTTTTATGATTTAGTCGGTAGTGTAACCTACTTGTCCGTGGTGGCCTTGGCACTGCTCACGACGGCACTGCAAGGCGTGGCAACCGTCCGCTCGTACATTTTGGCGGCCGCGGTCGCAGTCTGGGCGATTCGCCTTGGGAGCTTCCTCTTCGCGCGAGTAAAGCGTGTCGGCCGAGATGACCGCTTTACGTCGATAAAGCAATCGTGGCATCGATTCTTGGTCGCGTGGACTCTCCAGGGGCTTTGGGTCTTTTTGACCTGTATTGCGGTCCTCCTGATGATCGCGCGCCCGAGCGCAGTTGCAGTGAATACTTGGGATATCGTAGGAGGTGCACTTTGGATACTCGGGTTTGGGATCGAGATCATAGCCGACCGGCAGAAGGCCGCGTTTGCCAAACAAGCTAAGCATCAAGGCCAATTCATTACTGTGGGGCTTTGGTCGTGGAGCCGCCATCCGAATTACGCAGGGGAGATCCTGCTATGGGTGGGGCTGTTTCTCGTGGGTCTCCCGAGTTATCGAGGAGCAGAGTGGCTGGCGATTGCATCTCCGCTATTCGTTTGGTGCTTACTGCGATTTATCAGTGGTGTCCCAATCCTCGAGCAGCGAGCCGACGCTCGCTGGGGTGGGCAACCCGCGTATGAAGAATACAAGTCAAGAACCTCGCTTTTGTGGTTGAGGCCACCGCGTCGTTGAGATTGGCATCGCGTTGCTTTCCAGTGGGCAGCAGGGCTAGTCTCCGCGCATGGTTTGGCGGTCGCTCCTGTTGTTGATGCTCTCGGCCTGCTCGCTGGCGATCGACGTCGAAGCTGATCAGTGTGACTCGGCTGCGGCCTGCCAAGCGCTCGGTTTGGGTGGTGCGTGTCAGCAGGGCGTCTGCGTGGCTTCAGAAGGTGGCTCCGGTGGTTTTGGCGGCACTGGCGGTGGTTCGGGAGGGGCGGATCCCCTGTGGGGCTGTCTAGGTAAGGTTGAGTTTCCAGAGGTTGACCCCGCCAAAATCGTAACTCGAACTGTGACGTTTCGAGGTGTGGGCAACTCCGTGCCTGAGGTCAGTGAGCTATTGTTCTGTGATGTCCTCGACTTGACCTGTGTCGATGGCGAGTTGATCATGGTCGAGGCAGGTGAAGATGCTGCCGGGGAGTTCCTGCTCGCTGCGATTAGCGGCCCCGAGGGCTCCAACGGGTTTTTACAGATAACGGGCCCGGCGCTGAAGCCCACCTTGTTGTACCCAGGCCCTGCCTTCGCCGGATCGGTTACAGAAAACGCACCTGTAACCTTGATTGAGGAGGCGCTGTATGACGGTTTGGTGATGGGGGCCGGCTTTGAAGAACTGCCTGCGCACGGTACGCTCTTGGCGCTCCTCACTGATTGCCAAGGTGAGCCGGCTGCTGGGGTAACGATTTCGAGCCCGCAGCAAGATGCTTCGTCGCGGCCATTTTACTACTTTAATGAACTGCCGAGTCCGGACCCTACGGCAACGGCTGCAGATGGCTTCTCGGGCATCCTCAATCTGCCGACCGGTACGATCACGGCTGAGTCCTTCAATCCAGAAGGCGTTTCGATTGGCAGAGTCTCAGTGCAGATACGTGAGTCGTGGCTTACGTTTACAACGATTGAGCCGACTCCATGAGCGACAAGATTGGTAAGTACCGTGTCATCGCCAAGCTGGGTCAAGGCGGAATGGCTCGGGTGTTGCTAACCGTTGCAGCAGGCAAAGCGGGCTTTGAGAAGCTCTTGGTGGTCAAGGAGCTGCGTGAAGAGCTAGCCGGGGATCCAGAATTCCTAACGATGTTTCTGGATGAGGCTCGGTTGGCAGCGCGTCTCAATCACGCCAATGTCGTGCAGACCTATGAAGTGGGCCAGGATGGGGACCGCCACTTCATTGCAATGGACTACCTCGAAGGGCAGTCGCTCGTCGCTTTGCAGGTAGCGGTAGGTCGCAGCAAACTGCCGATCGATTTGCAGGTGCGGGTTCTCAGTGACATGTTGTCTGGCCTCCACTACGCGCATACCCTGTGCGATTACGACGGAACCCCGCTTTGTGTGGTTCACCGAGATGTAAGTCCGCATAACGTGTTTATTACGTACGACGGGCAAGTGAGAGTCCTAGACTTCGGGATCGCGAAGGTGATAGGAGCGTCTGCGCGTACGCGCACCGGGGTTTACAAGGGTAAGCCTGCCTATATGGCTCCGGAGCAGGTACAGACTCAGCCAGTCGATGCTCGAGCCGACGTATTCTCTGCCGGGGTGATGCTTTGGGAAGCCCTCGCTGGAAGGCGTTTCGCCGTTGGCAATGAGTTAGCGGTCCTATCGTCTCGGGTGCTGGGCACCGAGAACTCGATTCGAGCGGTCGCGCCAAATGCTCCACCGGCGTTGCTCGAGGTATGTGAGAAAGCAATGGCACTGTCCCCAGCCTCTCGGTTCGAGAGTGCGGGTGCTATGCGCGATGCGCTGGAGAGCTGGCTTGATGCTCGTGAGAGCCGAGTCGGTGCCAAGGAGCTGGGGTCCTACCTCGGCGAGGTATTTGGGGCTGAGCGAGCGTCCATGCGAGCTCGCATTGATGAGCAGCTGCGGCTTGTGCGAAGTAGCGAAGAGGTGTCCGTCATTGAACTCACACGAGTAACAAGCTCGTCTGGTGCCGGTACGCCTGCCTCGAGTCGCCAAAGCGACCTCGCCGGGGCCGACGAGGTTGGTACGGTGGCCAAAGCAACCGTTAGTACCAATCACACGCGACTTCCGCGGCGCTCGCTAATCCCAATCGTCCTTGGGGCTGCCGCTACTCTCCTCGTCGTTGGTATCGTTGTCTTACGACCCCAATCATCGGGCACGGCCGTTACGAGTGCAACTTCGTCTGCCGTTGTGTCTAACGACATTGACGTAGACATTCGTGTTCATCCAGCGGCTGCCCAGCTTCTGATCGATAACGTACAGCTGCAGGGGAATCCCTTTCACGGGAGGCTGCCGAAGGACGGTAAGGTTCACGAACTGGAGTGCCGGCTCGAGGGCTACGTAACATTGAAGCGTAAAATCGTATACGATAGGGATTTTCGCATTGAGCTAGAGCTGCAGCCAGCGCTCGTCCCTGCGGCAAGTTTGCAACAGCCGTCGAGTTCGAGCTCCCCTCCAACTTCGACTCCAACTTCTACATCCGCTACTGCGAAGTCTCAGGCGGATAAGCCTCACGCTCCGAGCGGCGCACCCAAGCCGACTTCGACCTTGGAACACCCTCTGGACGAAAGTAATCCATACGCCAAATGAGCCAGTCCAATACGCTAGTCGGGTTTCGGGCCATTGCTGCGATGTTGTTGGTCTTGGGTGTTGGCAACCCCGAGTACGCCCTCGCGGCCGAACCCCCTGCCGAGATAAAAGAAGAGGCGAGCGCGCGGTTTCAGAAGGGCCTGGAGTTCTCCAAGGATGGGCAACATCGCGCTGCCTTGCTCGAGTTCAAGAGGGCCTATGAACTTGTCCCGAGTTGGCAGGTTCTCTACAACCTCGGCCAGGCCAGCCGCGAACTGAAGGACCACGCCAGCGCGCTCGGGTGGTACGAACGCTACCTCGTGGAAGGGGGGAGTGGCATACCACCCAAGCGGAAGAAAGAAGTTGAGCGAGCGGTTGCGGAGCTGCGCCCTAAAGTGGCAAGCCTGCGCGTATCAACGAGCACCGCGGGCGCGGAGGTGTTGGTGGATGACTTGCCAATGGGTGTTACGCCGCTCGCTCAGCCCCTTCGCGTGAACGCTGGGCGACTGAAGCTGACCGTTACGTTGAAAGGCTACCTCCCGGTACAGCGTATCGTGGAGGTGGCGGGAGCCGAGGAGCAGGAACTCTCGCTAGAGCTGGTTCCTTTGAATCCAACTCCTGCGGCGTCGGAGTCGCCAACCCTGGCGCCAGCCGTTGCAACGCTAGAGCAGCGGCCACCTTCACCGCCGCCCGCAGAGAGAGACTCGTTGGGGCCGTGGCCATGGCTAATGGTTGGCACGACCGGCGCGCTCGGTGTCACCACGGCCATTCTGGGCGCTAGAGCGTTAGGCCTCCAAAGCGACTATGAACAAGAGCTTCAATTGCGTACGACCCGTACTGAGCTCGACGATCTCCGAAGCAGCGCAAAGAGTTTTGCCCTCGCCACCGATGTCGTTGCCGGGGTAACTGCTGCGGCTGCCATCACAAGCATCGTTCTAGTCGTTATTGATGTAAGTGGTGGAGCTAGTTCAAGCGAGGTTAAGGTGCAGGCTGGTCCTACCTATATGTCGCTGAGCGCTATGTTCTGACATCCACTGGTGGATACCGAGTTTGGTGCCTCAGCCAGGGCACGGACACGAGCGACGGTCTGCATGCGAAAGTGGTCCGGCAGGGGGCCAGTGATTGCATCCTAGTCGCTGCTCTGCCATTCCTCGGTCATGTCGCGGGTTTTGATCCTGTTTTCGAGCATGCTTTGCGCCGGCTGTACGACGTTGATGTCGAGTCCTGACTACGCTGGCGGCGCTTTGGCAGAGGAGGCTCCTCAACGTATGGCTCGAGAGGAACGCACCCTTCGCTCGCAAAACGAGTCTGCGGTCAATGAACCACGCTCGATTGGTGCCAAGCACGTGCTTGTGATGCACAGCGGCTCCGAACGAAAGCCGCCGGAGATCACGCGATCGCGAGCGGAGGCGCGAACCCGTGCGGAGGAAGCGCTCGCGAAGGCGAAAGCCGGGCAAAAGTTCGACGATCTGGTCGTCGAGTATAGTGACGAGCCGGGAGCAGAGGATCGCGCCGGGGACCTTGGGGTATTCACCAAGAAGGAGATGGTGAAGGCCTTCTCTGATGCGGCGTTCAAGCTGAAAGTCGGCGAGACGAGCGAGATTGTGGAAACGCCCTTTGGATTTCATATCATTCAACGGACGGAGTGATCATGCAGGTTCGTTCGCTTTTGACGGTGGGACTCGTGACGCTGGGGATGGCCTGCGGTGACTCCGCAAGTAGCGGTGGCGGGCAAGGGGGCGCGGGTGGCGACGGGGGCACAGGCGGCGCAGGTGGCGCAGGCGGCGCAAATGCCACTCCCCAGGCAGTTCAGGACGCGATCGATCTTTGTTACGTCTCGCTGCACGGGGACGTCTCTCAGCGTCAGGCGGGGCTTGATGCGCTTCATGAGGCAACCGCGGCCTACCCCGAGGAGGGGCGCGGATTTCTCTTTTTGGGAATGTGCTCGCTGGCTGCGCTGGCAGAGGACAACAACATCAGCGTACTCAAAGACATTGAGCCAGCGCTCGAGCGCGCGATCGAGCTGCTCCCAGAGGATCGACGGATTCCTGGCTGGCTAGCGACTGTCCGGGTGCAAACCGCGCTCGTACTCAATGACGAGGCAGGCCTGGCCGCCGCGATCGATGAGATGATCGCTGCCTCGGACCTCTACCCCGAGTTCAACAACGTCTCGCTAGCGATCGCATTTTCTCAGTTTCCACTCGATACACCGTATCCCCAAATGGCAGTCGACCGGCTCGAGGCCATCAAGGACTGCGGAGAGTCCGACGAGAAGTGTCGCGATAATGAAGCCGCACCCCACAACGTTCCGGGGTCAGTCATGCTTTTCGGTGACGTTTACGCTCGAGTTGGCGATGGTGCCACCGCGCGCGCGTACTACGAGCAGGCTTTGACTCAGCCTTCCTCCGCTACGTGGACCTACGCACAAGACGCGCAAGCCCTCATCGACGGTCTGGATGCCCGGGTGGCAGCGTGGACTGATGCGGATTCCGCCAACGATCCGGCGTTTTTTCTCTCAGGTGAGCGCACCTGCCGAAGTTGTCACCAGTGAGCTTTCAACGCTGAGTGGAGAAAGCTCACTGCCGACGTCCTAACTATGAGTGGGGGCTTTGGGGTGGTTGAGCAACTCTTTGCGTTGCTCAGCCAGGTGCCACGGTAGTTGCTCGTACACGTCGTCAAAAATGGTCTCGCGAGCGGGGGCTTCGTACTTCTCAACCACGGTGATGGCCTCGCCGATTTCGACGTTGAGCTCCTTTTCGAGCTCTTCCTCTCGGCTGTCATTCCACAGTCCACGCTTTGTTAGGTGGAGTTGAAGGCGCTTCTTAGGGTCTTTGGCAATCCACTCATCGACCTCCTCTTGTGACCGATAACGAGTGGGGTCATCACTCGAGGAGTGCGCCCCAATGCGATACGTCACACATTCGATGAAGCTAGGTCCTTCGCCGGCACGCGCAGCGTCCACACAGCGCTTGATGGTGTCGTAGACGGCTAACACGTCATTCCCGTCAACGCGGTACGACGGAACACCGTAGGCGCGCCCTTTGACGGCGAAGGTTGAACTAGCCGTCTGTTTGGACGCGGGGACGCTGATCGCCCAGTGGTTGTTCTGGCAGATCGTCACGCAAGGAACGCGGTAGACGGCTGCGAAGTTGAGTGCGTTGTGAAAATCGGGCTGGCTCGTCGCCCCGTCGCCCAAGAATCCTAAAACGACCGTCTTGTCGCCCTTGAGCTTGGAGGCCCAAGCTGCCCCCACTGCTTGAGGGAGCTGGGGCCCAATGCAGCTCGACCAGGAGACCTGATTGACCGCCCTTCCAGCCATGTGCGAAGGCTGCATGCGGCCTTTGAGCACGTCATGGGAGTTGCCGAAGATCTGCGCGATGTAGCGAGTCAGAGGAAAGCCGCGCACGAGCATGATCGAACTCTCGCGCAGCGCCTGAAAAACCCAGTCGTCCTTGGCGATAGCGAGGGCTGCCGCGATAGGCGTGGCTTCCTGTCCGGTGCAGGTTCCGTAGAAGCCAATACGACCTTGTCGTTGCAGCAACATCATCCGCGCATCGAGCACACGTAGGCGCTTGATCTCGCGGTATGCACGCAAGAGCACTTCCTCAGACGCCAGCGATGTGTACCCGTCCACAATCGACCCATCGTCGTTGAGAACGCGAAAGAGCCCTTCATCGGAAAGGCCGGCGATCGGTGCTGTCTCAAGCGTCATGTCTGCGGTCAATCCCATGGCTAGAAGTGTGAAGCAACCTTGCTCGCAGCCGGCTTATGGATGGCAGAATCCAACGTTCGCAAAGCCGGTGTCGAGCGAGTTGGTGTCGCACAGTTGGCCGGCTGGGCAGCCGCCAAGGCCCGGCGGCATATTCGAATTTCCCTCACACATGTAGCGGCAAACGTCACCACCTCCGTCGTCAATGCAGATGCTGCTGTCGGCGCAGTCATTGAGGGCTACGCAAGGCTGACCTTCCGCTATCGCCGTATCACCCGCTAGAGGAAAGCAACCGGTGACCCCTGGGTCATCCAGGTAGCAGTTTTCGTCGCTTGGGCAGGACTCAGGGTCAAACAGGTTGCACGCTTGAGGGAAGGTGCAGGCCTTGAAAACGACGTCCACCAACATGCCGTTTTCCATGACTTGAACGGGCATGCCGTTGGGGCCGTTCAAGGTGACGTTCAGGTTGCAAGACCCGCCGACGCACTGCGCTTCATTATCCGGGCAGCAGAACGGTGTGCAGTAGTCTCCGACGCACGTGAGATACGCCTCACAATCTTCGGGCTGTGAGCAGCTCTCACCGATTCCTTTGAGGCCGTTCTTGGTTATGCAGTTGGAGATAGGATTGTAGCCGGCCTCAGGGCCATCGACGATCTCGCACGTGTCCGTCTCCACGGGGCAGTCTTGTAAATAGAGGTCGCAATTACCTTTGGGTACGTTGTTGGTCGGCCTTGAGCAGGGCGCGGTGCCACCACCTTCGCCACCGCCCCCTGCGCTTGGCCCGCCGCCGGGTCCCGGGCCTGAGCCACCCTCGACGCCGCCCGTACCTCCGCCCATGCCACCCCCCGTGGTCGTCGAGCCACCGCCGCCCGGGCCAGGTCCGGAGCCGCCCGTATCGCTGCCACCTGTGGCCGTTGAACCAGAATCACCGCACGCGAGCAGGGCGATCAGGGGAAGGCAACTCACAGCAAGCTTCATTCGCAACATGGGCACCTCTCGAAATAACGTTAAGACCAAGCCCGATCCTAGCATCAACCTTGCGGGCCCGGTGGACGCGGAGCGAAGACCTCCTCGTCTTCTGGCTCTCGGCCCCTCAGCGTCATAACGTGCAGGAAGATCAGGCCGAGGGCCAAGCCAACTTCGACCTTTCCGACGAGTTCCGCTCGACGATGGGTCTGGTCGAGCAGCGCGCCCTTTTCTCCCTCGTTGCGGACGGCTCCCGACTCGTGCAGCGCGCTGATTTGTGGCGTGAGGTTCAACGCCATGTAAGCTGCGCAGCCAGCCAGCCCAACCGAGACCAGCCGTCGAACTCGATCCCACGGCTGCGGTGGTTGATGCCGCGTGAGCACGGTGCGCCCTAGTTCGACCAAAAGCGCCACGCACGCAGCTGCCAAAGCGATCTGGCCGAAGCTCGCGAAGGCGGCGCCCATCGCAGTGCCGGAGAACGGCTTGGGCGTTAGCCTAAAGACGGCTGGCGCCGCCGTTGCGCCGAGCGCGACCATGCCTCCGAAAATAAGGGCTGAGCAGCTGATCCCAATCGAGGCGACAACACGTTCCAACGCCAAGCGGCGCCTGCTTCGTCGCTCAGACGAGTTCGGCGCAAGATCGTCTTCGGAGAAGGTCTCATTCATGAACTCACCTCGAGTTTGCGAAGCGCCTCCGTTACGGCGTCCTGATCGGCTAGGTCGGGTCGCCCAAGCATGGCCTCGAGCAGAGGGCGCGCACTCGCAAGCTTCGCCCGTCCGGCCGCCGAGGCCCCCATCGTCCGGCGCGCGATCGAGGAGGCTTTGAGCTCTTTCAGAATTGCGTCTTGCTCCCGCTTATCACCGAGTCGCGCGAGCGCCACGCGTGCGTTCCACTGACAAGGGTCTCGAGACAAGCCGAGGAATCCGCCGCGAGCGCGCGCCCTTAGGGCCGCTTCGGCCGCCTTGAGTTGGCGTTCACCAATCAACTCCAAAATGCCGGCGAGATCCTCGTTATCGATGGGTCCAAGCTTCCCCTCGGCTGCTTCCAAGAGAATCGCATCGCCCCAGTCCTTGCCCGCCGAGGCAACGATGATCGCTGCCACCGCCCGGACGGGAGCAGCATCGTGACGCAAGCACGCCCTCGCCCGAGCCAAAATCCGCTCGTCCGTCGGCTCCTCGTTCCAAAGCTCCTCAGTCATTCGAAGCGCAATGTGAACGATCGCTGGGTCCTCGTCCCGTGTTCGCGAAAGCACCGCGGGCAGTGCCTTCTCCTTTGGCGCAACCCGCGCATAGGCCATCGTCGCTTGAAAGCGCACTTCTGGACGCTCGTCGGAAAGGCCCTCGCGCAGCGCTTCTTCCGCCCTAGCGTCCTTGAGCAGGCCCAGCCCCAGAATCGCGTACTGCCGAGCTAAGGCACTTTCGTCGTTGGCCATCGTTATCAGCCAGGGGAGACCCTCGGAAAGCCCGGCATCTCCGATCGCTTCTGCTGCGCGCGCTCGCACCTCAGCGGACGTATCGCAGACGGCTATTTCGAGGCCCCCGAGCACTGCGGCGCGGTCCCCTTCCACATAGGCCATGAGATCGCGAAGCGCAGCTGCTCGCACGGCCGGCTTGGGCTCCGCGAGATCGCGCAGCGCCGCAGCGAGCGTCCTCGGGAGGGGCGAGTAAAACACTATGGCCTCTGTGCGAACGGCTTCATGACCTAGCTTCCTTCGCAGACTTCAGGCTCGATCACGGGAGCGTCGTTGGCGACGAAGCATACGCCCGAGTCGCGAAGCTCAGATTCGATGTCGATCGATTCCGCGGCTCGTGCGCTGGGTTTGCGGCACACGTAACCATCGCGGCAATCCCCGTCTTCTTCGCACGCGTACATGCAGAAGGTGCGTTGGAAGCGTTTCCAGCGAGGGTCGGTTGAGTTCACAACACAGGCTGGATCCAGCGATAGGCCGAACCCAACACAAACGGCTTCTTCCGCGCAGGTGTCGGGTTCACAGGAAAAGACGGTGCAGTAGCCGTCTGGCTGGCTTGTGTCGCATAAGCGGTCTCCCTGCGCTGAACAGTCGGTCGAGGTCACGCACGAGTCACCAATCTGGGGACGGCAACCCACGGTTATGAGCCCAAGCGCGGCGACCAAGGCTGGCCAAATCCCTGACAACGAACGGCGAAGCAACACGGGGTGCACCCTAGTACATCCGTTGGTAAGATTCTGCGGCTCGCGATAAGAAGCTGGTCCAAAAGTTACGGTGCGGCACAAATCAAGCCTGGCGCTGGACCGCGACAATTGACACGCTTCGCGAGGACCCCTAGACACGCGCCATCTTTTTCAAGCGTTAGGCGACACCCAATGGCAACGTACATCACGGACGACTGCATCAACTGCGGAGCCTGCGAGCCCGAATGCCCCAATGAAGCAATCAGTGAGGGCGACGAAATCTATGTGATTGACCCGGAGCTCTGCACCGAATGTGTGGGCTTCTATGATCACGAGGCGTGCCAGGCGGTATGCCCGGTCGAGTGCTGCTTGCCCGATCCGAAGCACCCTGAGCAGGAGCCGTTGCTGATCGAGCGTGCGCAACGTCTGCATCCGGACGATGCTGAACTGCTCAAGCGGGCGCAGGCGAACGAGTATCCCTCCCGCTTCCGCAAGTGAGTCCGTGAGCCAACGACGACCGCACGCTGCCAGCCTGATCGTTGGGATGGTCGGTTCGCTCGTCTCGGGGTGCGCTGGTGGTATGCCGCTCATGCATCCAGCGCATGTTCTCCCGCCGGGCAATGTCACGGTGGGTGCCGGCGTGGCAGGCCAGGTCGGAGGCGTTTCGCTCACGACGTCGAGCGGTAGCAAGAACGCCCTCACCGCGGAGGAACTCAGCCTTGCTCCGGGTGTTGCGCCCTGGGCTAACGGCCGCATCGGGATTGCGGGCGACAACGAAGCCTCGCTCACGTACAGCGGGCGTTCGCTACGTTTGGGCGTGCGGCATGCGTTTCCGCTCGGCAAGTTGCACCTTTCGGCGGAACTGGGCGGTAACGCAGTGCTCCCGCGCACCCGCAGCGACGACGAGGTGACGCAGGCCTTTGGCGGGGGCGCGGATATTCCTGTGCTGCTGGGCTGGACGAGCGACGCGGAGCTGTATTCGGTCTGGGGCGGCCCACGGGCTGGGTTCAACCTGCTGTCAGGACAGGTTTTGCCGTCGCTTGTCGACAACGCCGACCCAGCTGGAGACCCAATTCCGTTTAACGGGACGACCTGGTCTGTCGGAGGCGTTGTTGGCGCTCGAGTCGGGTTCAGGACCTTTCATGCGGTGCTTGAGATGGGGGTCGCCTACGTTCGTGCAGACGGAACATTTGGCGAGGTAGAGGTGGGGTTCGACCAACTCGTGATCACCCCTGGCGGTGCTTTCAACGTGAGCTTCTGATAAGCTTCCCACGTGTTCGCTCGACTCGTTGCATCGGCCCTCGTGGCGTTGAGCTTTGGCTGTGCTGCCGAATCCCCGGAGGATCTGGCAGCGCATGAAGAGGGCGAAGCTCGCCCGCTTCACGCTCGTGTTTTGGTGGAGCGCAGTGCAGACTCCGGTACCGTTCGAACCAACGTTTCGGCGAAATTCTTTCAGGTCGTCGGCAAGGAACTCGAGCTAGCCGATCGCTTCATCGGTTTTGGTCCAGCACTTCCAGCCGAAGGCGAGTGCATGGCGATGACCGCTCTCGATGGAACTTTGACAAGACCTTCCACTGACTTCGCGGTGGACTTGTTGGACGTCGGAGACGTCGTCCTCTCGCTGCCGCGAGTCGACAGCCAGACCTTGCTTGCTGCTCGAGCCTTTCCCGATGTCGGCGAGATCGTGTCGGGCGTTTTCTACACCTCTCCCAACGCCGAGTTGGGCTTGCCCGCCCCAGGCCGGTACAAACTTGAAGCAGGTTGTTTTGACGTGCAGTCACCTCATGCTCGGTCTCAATGTCTCGGCACGACGCTCGGTGACGGCCTTACCATTGAGGCTGTGGCACCGAGCCCGCCGACAAATGCTGGGCTGTCGGCTGGTGCGTCCGTCAGACGTGGCAGTGACTTGAAGGTTCGTTGGGACGTTGACGCAACGCCGTCCGTTCAATCGACCATCTACCTGGACTTCATCGCAGAGCGTTCTTATCGCTGCAGCTTTGCTGATGAGGGCGCCGCCGTTCTGCCCTCGGAGATTACGTCGGATGCTGTCGTAGGCGAGCAGGTCACCATCGTGGTGCACCGGCTCTCACGCCAACAGCTCAAGGAGGAGGGCGAGCAGCCATTCGAGGCCACCGTTCTCTTCGATCTATCGGAGTCGTTCGAACCGTTCGTCCAATAGGGCCTTCGCGTGAGCGTTCGCCAGCTCGAGGAGGCTTGTGACTTTCGCGGCGCGGCTATACTCGCGATCGCTGAGCGCGACGGTCGCGCTGCGACTCGGCTCGCCGCGTTGGCTGGAGATTCGGCATTGTTCAGCCAAGCGGAAGAGCTGCTGGTCCAAGCCGGTAGTGACGGTGTGCGGCTTGCAGCATTCGAGCTCGACCAGCGCGGGTTCAGTGCGCTCGCCGCACGTCTCCATGAACGAGTTGGCGATCACCAAGAGGCAGCGATCTTGTTTGAGCGCGCCGAGCAGTGGCTGCGCGCTGCTGAATGTCACGAACGGGTTGGTCGTCCAGTCGACGCCGCCAAAGCGCTCGAACGTGGGCTTTCGCATGACGACGCAGGCGACGACCTTCGCGAGGCCTTGGGCCGGTTGCTCTCTCGTCACGGTCGGCTCCCGCAAGCTGTAAAGCTGCTTCAACAGATCAAGAATCCAGAGATCAAACAGCGGACGGATCGCTTGGTGGTTCGCATGCTTCGCGACTTGGGTCTCGCGGTCGCTGCTGACGAGCTCGAGCGATCTTTGGTCGTCTCGGAGGAAGAGCTGGCACCCGCATCACGGCATCCGAGTCAGCCGCCGGTTTCAGCGCGGCCCAAGAGAACGATGTTTGGTCGCTACGAGATCCTGAGGGATCTGGCTCAGACACCGAACGCACAGCTATTTGAGGCTGAGGATCTGCTTTCGCGAGAGCGCGTGGTGATCAAGCTGCTTGTCATCGCTGGTCGCGGAGGTGGCCGTGATGCCGCCGTTCGCTTCGAACGCGAGGCGCGCGCCTTGACCATGCTTCGGCACCCAAACGTCGTGCCGTTGCTCGAGTACTTCGCTGAGGGTCCGGCCCTCGTGATGCCGTTCATGAGTTCGGGAAGCCTGGCCGATCTGCTGGAGCGCGAATCGATTGTGCCGGCGCGGGCCGCTGAGATCGCCCTCGCTGTGCTGAGTGCACTTGGAGAAGCCCATCGCGTCGGCATACTTCACCGCGACATCAAGCCGAGCAATGTGCTGTTTGATGAGGTCGGCGCTGTACGCGTATCCGACTTTGGCGCCGCTCACCTTTCGGATGGTTCCACCACTGTTACCGCCGGCGCGATCGGAACCGTGGCGTACATGGCGCCAGAGCAGCGGCAGTTTCTTCCTGCAGCAGTCGCGTCCGACCTGTACGCGGTTGGCGTACTGTTATTCGAGATGATCGCAGGTTTGCCGCCGACCTTTGGGGAGCCGAACAGACTGAGCGCACACCACGAGGAACTAGGCGATGCGCACGACGCCGTGCTGGCTTCACTTCTCGCCGAAGATCCGGCCCAAAGACCACAGCACGCTGATGAGGCGAAGAACCTGTTGCTCGCGCGTACGTGGTCCTCTCGTCGACCAACTCGAAGTGCTCGGGTGAGCGCATCCGTTCGACCAGCTCCCGTTGGCAATGCGCGGTTCGTGCCCGTGCCTCAAGCGGCAACCCTTGGCGAATCCAGCGCTGTGTATTGCAATGACACCTCGCTCGCTCGCAACGTGTGCGTTCTGCCATTCGATGAACGCTGGCTCGCTGTGGTTCGCGGCTTTGCTGCAGCTCGAAGTTCATCGCTGGCCGCTGTCCTGTTGGCTTCCGAGGCTGGCGGGATCGTGGTTGTTGAAGCTCCCCGCGGCGAGCCCATTGGCGACCGCGTGCCCACCTCCCAGATGCTTGGTGAACTGCGGCGCGCGCTCTCCGAACTCCACGCTTCCGGAGTCGCTCACGGGTGCGTGGATCGCAGCCACCTCTACGTTGAAGCAGATGGCTTTCCCTTTTTAGCTTTCCCGTCCGTGCTCAACTCGGCCACACCGACGGACGACTTGCGCGCGTTGGGCGAGCTCTCGATAAGCAGACGCTGAGGCGGCTACTTCGCCTCCCCCGCGCACCGAAAACCGATTGCGTGGCTATAGCGGTCAGGCGCCATCTTGTAACGCCATGCAGGGTTCGCCCATTGAGGGTCGGACCCGTTGAAAGACCCACCTCGAATGACCCGTTCTGTTCCCGAAGTAGCTCCTTTGGGATTGGTCACGTCAATAGGCGTGTATGGCCCGTAATAGTCCGATACCCACTCCCATACATTGCCGGCGAGGTCCATTGCCCCATAGGAGGATTGGCCCTTAGGAAAGCTACCGACAGGCGCTGTGCCAATGAAGGCGTCATCCGCTTCGTACATCGCTTTGGGGTCCTCGAGCTTTTGCGCAGTCGCCCACGACTTGAACTCCAGGCCGGCGGCGTTTAGCCGTGTAGCGTCCGGCGGCTCATGGCCCCAGGGGTAGTCGTTCTGGCCCTTTCCACGCGCCGCGTACTCCCACTCAGCCTCCGTCGGCAATCGCAAGCCCTTCCAACTGCAATACGCGGCGGCCATCTTGTAGTTGATGCAGTTGATAGGATGTTTGGCCCTGTCGGCTTTGCGGGCGTTGCAGAACGGCGTGTAAAGGGCCTTCTGCTCTTTCGTTAGCGGCTTATCCGAGTAGTTGACGTCGTCAGCCGTTCGCTCGCAGGCCCCGTCCCCTTCCTGGACGCACTTTTCGTAGGCCTCGACGGTGACCTCGGTCTTGTCGAGGCAGAACGCGGAGAGCGTTACCCTGAGGCCGTCCACATTGGCGCCTGCGTATTCTGGGAGCGATCGTGACCCCATGAAGGTGGTGCCCTTGGGATGAAGCAACATACCCTCCGGACACGCTTCCCTTTGAGGTTGAGCTGACGACGCCGTGCCAGCGCTGGGTTCCTTTGGGAGTTCGGTTGCGGCGGCCGATCCACTGGTGCTGAGCGCAGCGGACGGCGCGTCGTTCGTTCCACTAGCTTTATAAGCTAAAAAGCCGCCCACCCCGGTAGCAACTACGGCAACTCCAACCGCCGCGAGCCAAGGAAACGGCTTCGGTTTCGGGGCAGTCGCGGCAGCCGACACGGCGGCCATTGTTCCGCCCGGCCCCGCTGGCGTCCCACCGCTGGTGAACTCTGGGGAAAAGAACGCAGTTGCGGCAGTGGCCTGCGGCATGGGGGCGCTGGCGTTGTCGAAGTTCATCGTAGCCAACTTCAGGCGCCGCTCGGGCGCTACGCCTGTACCCACGAGATGCTGGAATGCTTGGGTCGCCGCGCCTGCCTCCTGAAAACGCGCGTCGATGTTGCGGTCGACACAGCGTGCGAACCAAGCATCAAAGCCGTGTGGAAGAACGTTTGGATCGACCCGAAGCTCAGCCGCACGTTGAGAGGCCAATGGCAGCGGCTCGAGACAGATCTCTCGCAGCAATCCCGGTAGCGATCCACCGTCCGCCTCCATCCAATACGAACGCCCAGTCAGAAGGTAGAAGGCCATCAAGCCGAGTGCCCAAACATCCGTCGCAGGGCAGACCCGGCCCCGCCGATCGGTTTGCTCGGGAGCCATGAACAACGGAGAACCGAGCGGTTGAGTACCCGTCTTTTGAATGCCATCCGCGACCAGCTTTGCGATCCCGAAGTCGAGGATTTTGGCAGTGAACGCAACGTCCCGTCGTTTGGACACCGTCAAGAAGACGTTCTCTGGTTTGAGGTCCCGGTGAACCACTCCTCGAGCGTGTGCTTGCTCCAACGCATGACCGATTTGAGCAAATATCTCCTTCAAATCGGCCAGTGCTAGCGGCCCTGTTCGCCCAAGCGCGTCGGCAAGCTCCTCCCCTCGCAGCAGCTCCATGACCAGGTAGGGCGCTCCCGTCGCTTCATCGACACCAGCGGTGACCGTCTCAACGACATGGTCGCTCTCAATAGCCGCGGCGATCTTGGCCTCTCGAACGAAGCGCTCGCGTGTTTCGGGGTTGTCCACGAGCTCTGGCGCCATCAGTTTGAGCGCCCGCTGGCGGCCTGTCGAGATCTGCTCGGCTACGTAAACCGCGCCCATTCCGCCCTCTCGAAGAGGCCGGATGACGCGAAAATCTCGCGCGAAGATAGTTCCAGGTGTGAGGGCGGAGAGCGAAGCCACGGCGACCTTTCTGTGAAACAGAGCTGCTCCCTGGAGGTTACGACCGAAAAGCAAAAGGGCTTCATCTAATCTGCTGATGACAGGAATCGGCCCAGCCTATTGGCGCCCGCTTGTTGTGGCCCTAAGACGCGCCTCCATGGCTATTGGACATCGACCCGTCAAGGCTGCTCGCGGCAGTGAACTTTCGTGCAAGGGCTGGATTCAAGAGGCCGCCCTGCGCATGCTCTCCAATAACCTCGATGCTGAGGTAGCCGAGCGTCCCGACGACCTTGTGGTTTACGGAGGGACCGGGAAGGCTGCCCGCAGTTGGGAAGCCTTCGACGTGATCACTCGTGAACTCCGCGAGCTGGAAAACGATGAAACTCTGCTGATTCAATCCGGTAAAGCCGTTGGCAAGTTCCGAACACACGCCGACGCTCCGCGGGTTCTCATCGCCAACTCAAATCTCGTCGGCCGGTTTGCCACCTGGGATGAGTTCCGTAGGCTCGAAGCGCTCGGGCTGACGATGTATGGCCAAATGACCGCCGGGTCGTGGATCTACATCGGCAGTCAGGGAATTGTTCAAGGGACCTACGAGACCTTCGTCGCTGCCCGCAAAGCGTATGAAGCCCGGACCGGAAAAACCGGCCTCTGGGCCTTGACCGCGGGCCTTGGTGGCATGGGAGGTGCCCAGCCGCTTGCGGCCGTAATGGCCGGCATCAGCTGCCTAGGGATTGAGGTTGATCCTGAACGCATCGAGAAGCGGCTACGCACCAAGTATGTCGACGTGCGGATCGACGACCTCCACGAGGCGGTTGCCTATGTGAAACAGTGTGCGGCGAAAGGCACTCCAAAGAGCGTGGCTATGTGTGCTAACGCCGCAGACATCTATCCGGAGTTGGTCCGGCTAGGCCTCATCCCGGACCTCGTAACGGAGCAGACGGCGGCGCATGACCCGTTGGTTGGGTACGTGCCCCAGGGGCTCTCGCTACAGCAGGCGAAGGAACTCCGCGAAGCGGACCCCGCCACGTACATCACTCGAGCAAAGCACGGCATGCGAGTCGAGGTCGAGGCGATGTTGGCGATGCAGGAGGCAGGCGCCGAAGTATTCGACTACGGGAACAATATTCGGACCTGTGCCATGGAGGTCGGCTGTACGCGCGCATTCGAGATTCCAGGCTTTGTACCAGCGTATGTGCGCGAGTTGTTTTGCCAGGGGAAGGGCCCGTTTCGGTGGGTGGCGCTCTCGGGGGACCCAGCCGACATCGCAGCAACAGACGCTGCCGTTCTAGAGCAAGTCCCCAATGACCCCGATCTTCGTCGATGGATTCAGCTGGCTGGTGAGCGGATTCAGTTCCAAGGTCTCCCCGCGCGGATCTGTTGGTTGGGCTACGGGGACCGAGCGCGTGTGGGTCTCGCGTTCAACGAGCTCGTGCGCAAAGGTATTGTGAAGGCACCCATCGTCATCGGTCGGGACCACCTCGATTGCGGCTCCGTTGCCTCGCCCTTCCGAGAGACGGAGGCCATGAAAGATGGCAGCGATGCCATCGCCGATTGGGCAATCCTGAACGCAATGGGAAACATCGCCGGTGGAGCGTCTTGGGTCAGCTTTCACCACGGTGGCGGAGTTGGAATTGGCAACTCACTTCACGCCGGCATGGTCATCGTTGCAGATGGCTCAGAAGCTGCGAAGAATCGGCTCGAACGCGTGTTAACGTTCGACCCTGGCATGGGAGTGATTCGCCATGCCGATGCAGGCTACGAGACAGCGATCTCGGTTGCCAAGGCTAAGGGCGTTCATGTGCCCCATCAGCGTTAGCGCCGGTCTGGATTGATGACCGGAGGATAGATGGCCTCCCGCGCATGACCATGATAGCCATGCGCGTATGTGTGGCGTCTTTGGTCGATTCAACTTTCGCACGCAGCAGCCGGTGCAGCGTGCGGAACTTGAAGCAATGGCCAAACTGCTCGGCCACCGCGGCCCTGACGGCGAGGGGTTCTTCGAGCATGGCCACCTCGCTCTCGGTCATAAACGCCTGGCGATTATCGATCTCGAGGGTGGGCGTCAGCCGATGCGCTCGGGCGACCTGACCATCTCCTACAACGGCGAGGTCTTCAACTATCTCGAGTTGCTGCGCGAGCTGTCCCAACGAGGCGTTCCGGCTAAGTCGCAATCAGACACCGAGGCCATCCTGCTTTCATATGCAGAGTATGGTTTGGACTTCGTCCAACGACTAAATGGCATGTTCGCGTTTGCATTGTGGGATGGGGCGAAGCAGCGTTTGCTGCTCGTCCGTGATCGCATGGGCGTCAAGCCGCTCTACTATGCATTCACGAAGGACGGTGTCGTGTTTGCCTCCGAGCTCAAGGCCCTTCGCGTTGCAGCTGGGGTCGATGGTTCGCTCGATCTCGAGGCCTTCGACGACTACATGACGCTCGGTTACGTTGTGCACCCGCGGTCCATCGCTCGCGGAATCCGCAAGCTTGATCCGGGCACCATGCTCATCCTTGAGGAGGGCAAGGAGCCGAAGTTCTCCACGTATTGGAGGTTAGCCTTCCACCCTGACTACTCCAAAAACGAGGACCAGTGGGCCGAGGAGCTCAAGTCGGTCTTCGAGGACGCTGTCCGCCTTCGGTTGCGGAGTGACGTGCCTTTAGGAGTGCTGCTTTCTGGTGGAGTAGACTCAACAGCGATCGCTACAACCCAGGCGCGGCTCTCCCCCAACTCGGGTGGACTCAATAGCTATACCGTTGGCGTTGACGTACCGGGGGCTATCAACGAATTTCAATGGGCTCGCGAAGTGGCGAACTCGCTTGGCACGACCCATCACGAACTTCGCCTTACCTCAGAGGAGAACGGCGCTCATCTGGTCGAGGCCGCCTCGATGCTCGATGAGCCCCTCGTCGAGCCGATGGTTGGCCAGCTATTGGCAGTTTGTCGATTGGCTCGTAAAAAAGTCACCGTGCTCCTCTCGGGAGAGGGCGCGGATGAAACCTGGCTTGGCTATTCCGCCTATCGTCGAATGTACCTGCTAGAGAAATTGCGCCAGCTTCTGCCCAGCTCGGTGGTTCGGAACGCGAGACCGCTGCTAGAGTTTGTTGCCAGTCACGTAACCATCCCCGCCAGTAAGCTCAAGCAGCTGCGCAATGCTTTAGAACCGCTCGAACGAGGCTACCTAGGGCTCAACAACTTTGACCCGTTGCAGCGCCTCAAACTCTATTCAAGCAGTACTCGTAACGTTTTACTCCACAGGGACGTCCGCGAGAGTATGCGGTTGCTCTACGATGATGCTGGTGGCCCCGAGACGATGTCGCGCATGGCTGCTGTAGATTGTCGCGGCTGGCTCGTGGACAATACCTTGGCTCGAAGTGACGTCATTAGTATGGCCGCTTCGTTGGAGCTGCGGGTCCCGTTCATGGATTACCGTCTTGTGGAGCTTGCCATGCGAGTCCCAGCGGGGTTCAAGGTGCGTGGTGGTTCGCACAAGTGGATTCTGAAGCGCGCACTAAGAGACCGCGTACCTTCAACGATCGCCAATCGTAAGAAGATGGGCTTCCCCACGCCGCTTGCATCTCTTCTACGTGGTCGCTGGGGGCGGCAGGCAGAAGCGGAGTTGATGGACCCTTCGAGGACGAGCAAAGAACTGTTCGAGCGGGACAGGATTCGGCGAATGTTTCGGGACCATCGAGCGGGGCGCAATGACTTCTCAATGCCCATCATTCAGCTGCTCATGTTTGAGTATTGGGCAGCGCGGGCGGACGAGCTCTCGGCGCTGAGGTCAACGTGAAGGTTGTCTTCCTCTCAACCTTGTACAGTTCCCCTGAACATCCACACCGAAGCCCTGGCAACGCGCGAATCTTGCGGGCGATGCGTAAGCATTGCGAATTGACGCTGGTGGTACCGCTGCCGTTCTATCCGGAGCCACTCGTTCGTCGCTATCCCGCGCTGCATGCACTCGCTATCGCGCCGGAAACCGAGCGAGATGTCGACGGTTACGACATTCTCCACCCGAAGACCCTGCACCTGCCCAAGGTGGGTAGGGCCCTCTATGCAGGTCTGTTTGCCGGCTCACTACTGCGTCCACTTCAGAAGCTGCATGCTGAACATCGTTTTGACGCCATGCTAACCGCCTGGGCCTATCCTGATGGGACTGGCGCGGTCGCGCTTGGAAAGGCGCTCAACTTGCCCACAGTAGTGCGTGTCATGGGGAGCGATATCAATGACTATGCTCACAAGCCCTATCGGCGACCACAGATTAAGTGGGCTATGCGCAATGCCAGTAGAGTGATCGCGGTATCAAGGCACCTGAAGGGCGAGGTAGAGAAGCTTGGGGCTAAAGCGGATAATGCCGTTTTCATTCCAACCGGCGTCGACCGGGCCCGCTTTGTTCACGTTCCGCGGGATGAGGCTAGACGGCAACTTGGTATCCAACATCAAGGTCCACTCGTGCTTGTCCCAGGTCGACTATCACCCGAGAAGGGAGTGAACTTCTTTCTGGACGCGCTAGCGCAGCTGCCGTCGAGCGTGCACGGGATATTGGTGGGGGACGGTCTCGAGCGATCGAGACTTGAAGCGCAAGTGGCCTCGCTTGGCATTGGTCAACGGGTCACGTTTGCTGGCTTCCAACCCGAAGCGAGGATGCATTTGTATTATTCTGCGGCTGACGTTTCCTGCTTGGCCAGTCTCGAGGAAGGTTGGCCAGACGCTCTGATGGAAGCGTTCTCATGCGGGAGTACCGTGGTTGCTAGCAAGGTTGGTGGAGTGCCGGAGATCCTGGCGCTGACCGGCGAGGGACTATTGGCCGAACCGGGAAACCCACAATCGTTGGCGGACGCTATCGGCCGGGCGCTCGCGACGAAGGTTGACCGCACCGCTCTCGCGGCGAAGATGGATGCTCATTCGCTTGATTTGACTGCGCAACGGTATGTGGAGACCCTGCGCGACGCGGCTTCCCGAACTTAGGTTGTTGGGGGAAGTTTCAACGCGTAATTGACGGTACGCGTTCTTTGTTCAATCTGTTGATCGTGAGCGCAAGAGCGAAGAATCCTGGCCGCAAGGCTGGTCGCCACCGCCAACCTGAAGTCGCGGCTCAAGCGGCGGTTTCCAGGCCATTCGCCAAGGTCGTTCCGCGCCTTAAGAAGGCCCTTGCAGAGGCCAAGGCTAGCTCGAAGCGCGTTGAACCAAAGTCTACAAAGGCCACCGCCGTTACCGAAGAATTGGCCTTCGCAGAACACATGCGAAACGTGACTCCCCTTCCAGCAAAGTCGGGCCGCATAACGAAGCGCACGGAGCCGGTGACTCCGGAGGCGCCAATCGATGACGGAGCCCTCACAGGGGGAGAGCCGCAGCCCTGGCGCTTTGAGGTACAAGACGACGGCGTGCTTTTGGAGGGGCGGCGTGTCGACGTGGATCCACGGGAGCTCAGGCGACTGCGCACGAAGCGGTACCCGGTTGATGGCAAGCTCGATTTGCACGGAATGACCGTGGCCTGCGCCCGCCGTACAACCCTTGAGTTCGTTGCCAAGCGGCGCAGCCAAGGCGATCGAGTTGTGGAGATTGTCCACGGAAAGGGCTCCCATTCTCCGCGCGGTGAAGCCGTATTGCGTGGTGAACTTGGTGCCTGGTTGAGCCAAGGAATAGCGGTTAAGGCGGTGTTGGCTTTTGTTTCAGTCGTGGAACGCGGTGACGAGAGCGGAGCGGTATTGGTCCTTTTAGCCAAGCGATGACCACTCATGGTCCAGTGAGCTAGCCAACAACCATGCGCCCAGCGATGAAGACCCCTTGGAGAGTGCTCATTGCGACTTTCGGATCGAGCCCAAGCGACTGCAGTCGCTCGGTTTGCTCCACCGAAAAGCCAACCGATAGCGGTTCTCCCCTCTTCCGCGGTTTGGCAGCGGTTTCAGCAATCACATCGCCCATCATCACGATCTTGATGCGCTCCGAAACGTCGCGTGGAGAATCGTGGTGCGCCTCACAAGCTTCGATGACAGCTCCGGTGAGGCCCCACGCTCGAGCAACCTCCGCTCCAGCCCGTGCATGGTGTCTGGCGACTAGCGAAGCAACGTCGTCCTCATCTAGCTCGCATTCGAGCTCTCCAAGGACACGCAAGATGCGAGCTTCGCCTATGTCGTGCAACAACCCGCATAGGTATGCCTCCTCGAAGATGACCCCGACACTCCGGGATATCTCGGAGGTTGCAATGGCTGCCATTACGCTCTTGGCGAACACCGCGCTCACCTCTTGGTGGAAGCGCCCGCCTCCACCATGGGCACGCTCATAGACGACCTGCAATAGCAGGTCTCGCGCGGTTGCAAGGCCAAGTCGCACCAACGCTCCGTGTGTCGAAACCACTCTGCTACCCGCGCTATAGAGCGGCGAGTTTGCGAGTGAGAGGAAGCGAGCTGCAAGCGTCGGGTCACGATCAACGAGCCGTGCTATTCGCGGCATATCCGATTGGGGGTCTCGGGCTAGACGAAGCGCCTGAGCAGCAGCGTCTGGTAGGAGGGGAAGGCCGGCTCTTTTCGTCGACATTGCTTTGAGTAACGCCGACTCGATCTCCCCTGGGGCCGCCACTCCCTTGGCCTTTCGGGGCGTCGCGGCAACGATCGTTGGTGAAGTCGGGGTTGGTCGTGACGACTGAATGCTCGGTAGTAAGGGGCTGGGCATTGCGGGGACGGCAATGCTCTCTTGAGCCGCGGGAGTTTGTGAGCCGTTCCTCGACTCCATCGCTGGCATGCGGGAAAGAGGGGCGGGAAGCTCGAACACGTTCGATACCTCATCCGCTCCAAATGCGCGTTCGACCCGATTTCGGCCGCCACGCTTTGCCCGATAAAGTGCGCTGTCGGCTCTCTTGTAAAGCGCTTCTCGCGAAAGGTCTGGGTGCTCGGGATCAAATACGGCGTAGCCGACCGAGACTGTTAGTTTCTGCCCAAGACTCGGAATCTCCAATGTCTCAATGTTGCCGCGGTGCCGTTCAGCCACAGCTGCCGCTACTGGCTCGTCAGCTCCAGCAACGAGCACGACAAATTCTTCCCCTCCGTACCGTCCGCACCGATCGTTGCCGCGTGCTGCATTCTCGATCCGTTTTGAGACTTTGCGAAGAACGTCATCGCCAACGTCGTGTCCAAACCGGTCATTGATGGACTTAAAGTGGTCAACATCGATGAACAGGATGGAGAACTTCTTCTCCCCCGTCATCGCCTCACTGAGCAGGGAGTCGAAAGAACCGCGGTTGAGCAGCCCGGTTAGTGCATCAACTTTCGACGCGCGCTTGTAGTGGTCACGCTCATTCCTTACGCGCCGGAGGCGATCCCGAATGCGCTTGTTGCGCAGCTGGACGCGGACCCGCGCGATGAACTCGAGTGGTCGAGCCAGTGGTAGGCAGTAGTCGTCGGCGCCGGCCATCAGGCCTTGGCAGATCAGGTCATCCGAAACGGGCGCCATGTTCAGAATCACGATCGGCAGAAACCGGCCTGCCTCGGTCGCCCGAATATCACCACACAGCTCCGTTGGAGCCCGGTCGCCAGTATCTGTGTCGAGTAGCACCAGATCCGCACCAAGGTCTCCAAGGACCGCGAATAGGCGCTCCGGCCCAGATAGCGGCACAACCTCCCAGCCTTGCTCCGCCAGCTCCCTCTTGAGCTCCATGGCTGGGCTACCTTCGCGCGCTACCAGCGCAACGCGTGGGGTGCGCTCGGTTTCCGGAGGGGAACTCGAGGTGACGCCGGGCACAGCCCTAGTTGAAAGGAGAGGTAGACCCATCGAACGTGCTTCTATTCAGCGACGGACCAAACCGACGATACTTGAGGCTCCAATGTGTGCTGCGGTATCCCCCAACAGGCGTACCAGTCGTTGCACCTGGATTGGTGTAGCTTCATTCCGCGATGCACGACGATCCGGAACAAACGCGCCTTGCCGCTGACTCTGATAGGTCCTCCAATTGGAAGCGGTGGGGGCCCTACCTCGCAGAACGTCAGTGGGCCACTGTTCGAGAGGACTACAGTGAGAGTGGGGACGTTTGGTCGTACTTTCCTCATGACCACGCCAGGAGTCGGGCCTACCGCTGGGGCGAGGACGGTCTCTTGGGTATCACCGACCGTCAGGGCCGCATGTGCTTCGCACTGGCCCTGTGGAACGAGAAAGACGCCATCCTCAAAGAGAGGCTCTTCGGGCTGACAAACGGGGAGGGAAACCACGGCGAGGACCCGAAGGAACTTTGGTACTACCTCGACGCAACGCCAACGTCTTCCTATCTAAAGGCGCTGTACAAGTATCCACAAGCGGCCTTCCCTTATGAGGAGTTAGTCGCCGAGAACCGAAAGCGCGGCCGCAATCAAGCAGAGTTTGAATTGCTCGATACTGGTCTACTCCAATCCGGTCGCTACTTTGATGTTTCTGTCGAGTACGCAAAATTTGATGCCGATGACATCGGAATACTCATAACGATAGAGAATCGCGGAAACGAGCCAGCTCCGCTTCATGTGCTACCTACGCTTTGGTTTCGCAATACGTGGAGTTGGGGAAGAACGAGTGAAGGATACTGGCCTAAGCCCTTGCTTTGTCTCGCTGAGGAGCATCAGGGCGTAGCAATTAACGCGGAACATGCCTCACTCGGCAGGTTCACGCTTCTGGCCGCGGGCTCAAGCAAGGATCGCGTCTACTTTACTGAGAACGAGACAAACAACGAGAGGCTTTTCGGCGTTCCAAATGCGTCACCCTACGTGAAAGATGCGTTTCACGAACGAGTTGTTGGCAAAAAGCTGAATGCCACAAACCCCGAACAGAATGGCACCAAGGCAGCCATTCACTACGCAACGACCATCCCCGCTGGGGGGACGTGGAAGCTCTATCTGCGGTTGTCGGCAGATACCGGTATTGCCCATGCTGACTCGGACGATGAGCTCATCCGAGCTGTTGAGGGGATTCTAAAGCAGCGTCGCGCCGAGTGTGAGCTGTTCCACGAGCGCAGGATGCCGCTTACGGCGAGTGCTGATGAACGACGCGTCATTCGACAGGCCCGCGCGGGGTTGCTCTTTTCCCGCCAATTCTATTGGTACGTTGTAAGCCATTGGCTTGAGGGCGACCCGGCACAACCGCAACCACCAAAGCGAACGCGTAATCGCGATTGGAAGCATCTTTACAATCGCGACGTCATTAGTATGCCGGATAAGTGGGAGTATCCCTGGTATGCGTCTTGGGATCTTGCCTTTCACATGATTCCGATGGCTGAGATTGACCCGGAGTTCGCCAAAGACCAGCTCATCCTCTTCTTGCGCGAATGGTATATGCAGCCCAATGGGCAGATACCGGCATACGAGTTCAACTTCTCAGACGTAAATCCCCCTGTATTTGCTTGGGCGGCGTGGCGAGTTTTCAAGATGACCGCGCCGCGTGGGCACCGCGATAGGATCTTTCTGGCACGGATCTTCGCCAAGCTGATGATCAATTTTACTTGGTGGGTAAACCGGAAGGATGACGACGATGACAACCTCTTCTCCGGCGGGTTCCTTGGGCTAGATAATATAGGTGTATTTGACCGTTCTAGGCCCCTGCCAACTGGGGGTCGTTTGGCCCAAGCGGATGGGACCGCGTGGATGGGGTTCTACGCGGCGCATATGCTCTCGATCGCCTTTGAGCTTGCAGACGTGGTCGCGGTGGAAGATCTCGCATCAAAGTTTTTTGAGCACTTCATCGGCATCGCCGATGCAATCAACAGCTTTGGTGGCACGGGACTCTGGGATGAGCAGGATGGTTTTTACTATGACCAGATAGAGTTGGGCGGGCGTCGTATGCCATTGCGCGTTCGCTCCATGGTCGGCCTGATACCGCTGTTTACTGCAGAGGTCCTCGAAGAGTCTGTTCTTGAGCGCTTTCCCGGTTTCCGCAAGCGGATGGAGTGGCTACTCGAAAATCGTAGTGAGCTGGCCAAGAACATCACTTACATGGAGACGCCTGCTCATGCGAACGGCGGACATCGTCTACTGGCTATACCAACCAAGGAGCGTTTGGTCCGCGCCCTTGGTTACGTGCTGGACGAATCCGAGTTCTTGTCGCCCTTTGGTATCCGCTCGCTTTCGCTGGTCCACCACGAGAAGCCATACGTCTTTCGTGTCGGTAACGAAGAATATCGAGTGGACTACGCTCCAGGCGACGCCGACACGGGGATGTTTGGCGGGAACTCCAACTGGCGTGGTCCGGTTTGGATGCCCCTCAACTACCTTCTGATAGAAGCGCTGGAGCGCTACGACTTCTTTTACGGGGAGACCTTGAAGGTTGAGTGTCCAACTGGCTCGGGGAACTGGATGCGCCTACGCGACGTGGCCCACGAGATATCGCGAAGGCTGTCGCTTCTCTTTGTCCCCAATGAGGAAGGTGTAATCCCCGCTTGGGGCCCACATGGCACCTTCCTCGCAAAGAACGACCACTTCAATAAATTGGTCCCCTTTCATGAGTTCTTCCACGCCGAGCGCGGTTGGGGCTGCGGCGCGGAGCATCAAACAGGGTGGACTGCGCTAATAATCAATTGCATCCGAAAGTGCCATAGCGGCAAGTAGGTCAAAGCGCCTTCTTGTAGACCCGGTACTTCTTGTAGACCTTCGCTCCCATCGACTTGATGCCGAGATTGATGGGAGCATCGTCCTCACGAGTCCAGCTGCATTCGCTCCATTCATAGCCTTTGGCTGCACCGCGCTTTGCAACTTCGCAATACATTGCGGAGGCTAGGCCACCATATCGCTTGATGTTCTTTCGCGCCTCACCGCGAATGCCTAGCAAAATAAGGCGGGTGGAGACTGGGTGCTTGACCTTTGCGCGATAGAGCAGCTTGGCCCAGTTGAATGGGAAGAGTTTGCCCTTGAGGTCTTTAATCACCTCATTGAGGTTCGGCACCATGATGCACATGCCTGCTGCCACGCCGTCGATCTCGGCCATGAAAGCAATGTCCGGATCGATGACGAGCTTCATCTCCTCAACCATCTTGTCCACTTCAGGACGAGTAGCCGGGACGAAGCCCCACTTTCCCGCCCAGGCGTCATTGTAGATCTCGACGATGGTGCGAATATCCGAGTCGAAGTTCTTCATGCTCACGGAGCGCAACCGCACTTCAGGGAGGTTCTTCACGGTCTCCCAGGCTCGGAGAGTGCGCTCATTGAAGGGAGTGTCTCGATGGTAGTACCAACACCAAAGGTCCTTCTCCTTGGTGTATCCGCAGGCCTCGGCCAGGCTGCCCTGATACTTACGAGAATGCGCCATCATGAGAACGGGCGGGTGTTCAAACCCCTCGACGAGGAGCCCGATTTCATCATTGGCGTAAAGGGAGAGCGGCCCCATCGAGTACTTCATCCCTTTGCTTGCCAGCCATGTCTCCGCGGCCTTTAGAAGGGCTTGAGCGACCTCGGTGTCGTCGATGGTGTCAAAGAAGCCGAAGAAGCCTGTGTCGTCCTTCCACAGCCGAAGGTGCTCTCGATCGACGGTTGCCGAAGTGCGGCCGACGAGCTTGCCATCTTTCCAGGCCGTGAAGAGGGCGACCTCTCCCCGTTGGAAGAAAGGATTCTTCTTCGGAGACAGTCGGCCTTTGATGTCGAAGTCGAGCGGTGGAACCCAACTCGCGTCTCCTTCAAAGACTACATGTGCCGCCTGAATGAAATCTTTGAGGTCCACGCCCGGCGTATGCGAGCGAATCTCGATAGGCATGCGGCCTTTTACTCCGATAGGTAGCGCTTCGCGAGTTCATTGCGCCAGGCGCAGGATTGCGTCGAAAACGTTGCGCATCGTCCAGGCTGCGTCGGTCGGGCCCTGCGTTGATGACTCGGCGAGCGCCCTCTCGAGCATGCGCATCGTTCCGGCGAGGCTTGGATCCCCCTTGTTTTCGTCAAGGAGCTTGGCGGCCGTTTCTTGATAGATTCGAGCACACAGGGCGTGCTGGTCCTGATTGAACGCCGGTGCGCCAACTTGGATCGCCGCCACGATTTTGCGCTGGATCTCGGGAGTGCTGTGTCGCGGTGTGGTGCTCAGAAGCGGGGCCGCAAAGCGTGGTGGGACCGCCAGCGTTGCGCCGGTAGCCGTGATGGCTCCCATACTCAAGATGTCGAGGAAGGGTTCGAGTAGCGCGATGGCCTCCCTTCCTGCGCCGCGTTGGATTGCGGTGCTGGTGCTCTGTTCGAGCGAGCGCGCTAGCTCCAGGTGTCGACCTTCAACGACCAATCGCTTGGAGAGCTCCCCCGCAAAGGCCAGCAGGTAGTCCCCCCAACATTCTGCGTGAGCAGGACCGCGGCGCGGTTCAGCCACGGCGAGGAAGGTCACCGTTGCGTCATAAGCCAGCTCGCCGCGAAGCACGACCTGACCCGACTGCAGCAGGTCATCGAACGCGTACCGAAGGTCCCAGGCTGCCTCCGTGGTGGTGGCGCGCTTCGAGGCCCTCGTCAACGCCGCTCGAAGCCTTGCGCTCACAGCGATCGGGGGCGCAGACGTAATGACCGATTCTGCCGTCTGGCGGTAGAGCTCGAAGCAGCCCTTTTGATCGCCAGCGTTATAGCGCGGGGCGCCGGCTAGAATGGCCTCTCGAAACCGCAGGGCTATCGCTGGGTCCAGGACAGGGGTGGGGCCAACCTGGGAGCCACGCGCGGCGCTGGGCGGCACAGGCGCATCCTTCGTCACTGCGGACAATGCGGTAATAACTTCGCGCGCAGTACTTAGACGGTGTTGCGGATTCTTTGCGAGCAGACGGTGCACTACGTCATTGAGCGCGGCGAGAAGACCGGCGCCGCCGAGCGAGGGGAGTGCCGAGTCATCGGTTTGAACCAGGGGAGGGACTTCGTGGAGATGCTGCCGAGTCAGTTCCGGTATGGTCGTGGCTTGGAATGGTGGATGACCCGTTAACATCTCGAACAGGACCACGCCGAGCGAATACAAGTCAGAACGTCCATCGAGGTCCCCACCGGTTAGCTGCTCAGGGGACATGTAGAGCGGGGTTCCAACCGTTACTCCGAAGCTGGTGAGTCGTTCTCCATCGCGAAGCCTCGCGACCCCAAAATCGAGAATCTTGGCAACGTCAGCTTCATCATCCTCTTGAACCAATACGACGTTCTCGGGCTTGAGGTCTCGGTGCACAACTCCTCGTTCATGGGCATGCGCCAGCGCCCGACAAATTTGCTGGGCAATTCGAATTGCGCGGACGGGCTCAAGTTTGCGATGCCGCGTAATGACATCGAAAAGTGACGACCCCTCTAGGTACTCCATTACAAGATAAGGAAGCGAACCAGCCTCCTCTGCGAAGTCGATCACCCGAACGATGTTGCGACTCGATAGGCAGCTCGCTACCTCGGCCTCGCGAACAAATCGTGCTTGCATCTGCGGGTCGTAGGCGAAGTCTCCCCATACGACCTTGACCGCAAAAACGCAGGAGATCCTAGTGTGTGCGGCCCGATACACCTGGCCCATTCCACCGGCGCCGATGCGCTCCAGGATCCTGTAGCGCGAGCCTAGCACTCGGCCTACGAGCGGGTCGGATACTGCTGCTGTAAGAGGCACGTTGTCACGCGGGCAAACCCTCGCAAAACGAAACGCCGCACCGCACTGCTCGCAGTACTTCACGCTCCTATCGTACGCGTCGACACCGCCCCTGCGGGGTCCTGATCAACGCTTTATTTTCTTGTAGAGATGCTTCGAGAGATCGGCCTTGGGTGCTGGGGGGGGTGGTGTGACTCTCGAGGGAACCGGCGCTGCGGGATCCTCCCGCCAGAGCGGCTTAGCCTTTGAGGGAGGCTGTTTTGGCAGTTCGGGCGGTTCAGGACGGCTCAGCTCAGGGATGGGTTGCTCCCGTTTCGGCAGGGCCTCGGGCATCGGCTCGATGATTGTTGGCTTGGCTGGGCCATCCGGCAGGTTGACCGTGGCGCCGAGCGGGTCCGCGGGTTCAATGAACTCGGGTGGGGGTGCTGAGGTGGCTGTTGGCCGTGCCCAAGGAGAGCCGGGAGGGGCCTCGACAGACCGTGTGGGCCGCGCTCGAGTCCTCGCAGCAAACGGCATGGATGGTGGTGCCGCTTCGAGTTCTACAACTACGGTGGAGGAGAACTTCTGCTCTTGGGCAAGTACGGCCGTAGGGGGAGGCTCCGAGTGTGGTTTGAAATCCGCGAGCGAACCGTATTCACCAGCAGCCCCTTTGGGCTCGAGGATCTCGGTACCCTGCAACGTCCGAGGCCGATTGTGGGCATTGTCGTCGACACCGCCGGTCGGATCCAAGCGGTCTGGAAACACGAAAGGAACCCCCAGTGGGTGAATGGTGCCAGTCAAAATGGATTGGTCCCAATCACGGCGATCAAAAGGGGTATTGGTGCGGAACAAGAATTCGCAGCTCTGCGATGCAGTGGAGATGAAAACTGTATCGAGGCGAAGGCTGAGGAGACGGCGCTCCCCGCGTGGGAGCATCAACATGGCGGCCGCTTGGTAGTACGGCACCTCCAAGCGCATTGTTTCGAACTCCGGGTTCATTCCGTGGAGCAGCACGATGTCTCCCCCCCAAAGGTCTCCTGTCCGTTGATCTGGTGGACCCGCTTGAAAAAAGCTCTGGTCAAAGCCTTGTGGGAGTTCAGTCCAAGATAGCCCGTGAGCATCACCGTGGCTCAAGGCACCTCTGCGTGCGCGCCGGAGCGGCCAGACGCTCGCTATTGGGCCAAACCCCGCTGGATACTCGGTCCACTTTCCGTCAGCCGGTGCGAAGTTGGGAAACTTCACCATGCGATCGGCTCCGACCTCCTCACCCACTCCAACTGGATTGCTTCGATTGGTCATTCCGCCAAAGCTGCGCTCATAAACGATAGGCAGCTGATTGAATGGTGTCGGCTCAGGTTGGGTCCCTGGGGCTCCCCGGCGATCACCTGTGACCTTCAATGACTTTGACAGGATGAGTTGGCCGGCGCGCAGCAGCTCCAACCCGACAGTCATCTCGGTCACCAGCCGATTGCCGGGTGCATGCGCTATCCCAGTAACCAGAATCTCGGCACTTGGGACAAACAGAGCAATATCGCTCGCGTGTTCGACACTACCCAGCGGGTTGTCCCGCACGGTGCGTTCCTCATTGACGATGAACGGCTCACTTCGCAGCGTCACTTCGCCCGTCTCAGGATCGAAAACACCTGCTGCCTTCACAATCACGGTGAGGTGCCCACGCCCACCGAAGGTGAAGCCGCGCGCACAGACCGACGCTGCGCCAAGTGCTTGGGTACGAAGCGTCATACAGTGGTCTTTGGTCCGTCACTGATTTCAATCATGATCCCGCTGCGGGTACGAATGCGAGAGAGTTCGACGCTCTCCACTACCTCGTTGGGCAATGGCGCGACGACAGGCGACTTCTTGAGCGGGTGGGGAACGGTCCCGATGATAACCGGCCGGTCGGGGTCGCCGTCGAGGAACGCTACCAGCACCTCCGCTCCCGCGCGAATGGGGAAGTGATGCCCGTAGTTTGCCCCCGAGTGGGGTTGCGACATGCGAACGCGCGGCATCACCCGGGTAGACTGGTCGAAATGCAACTTGACCGTGTAGCGGCCTTGATAGTCAATGTCCTGCATCTGTGAGCTTGCATTGGTGCCTTGAATCACGCCGGTGACCACACCGTTGATCCGCGGGCGCGGCGTGCGACGCGGCGGTCGGTAGCCAATCGTTCCACTCCCGATCCCAGTCTTCTCTGCGTAAATCAATTTGACGAAGGTCTTGTACTCGGCCGGGCGTCGGTCGGTGGTCATGAAGGCTTTGGGGTTGGAGTAGCGGTGTTCAACGGCGACCGCCAAAAAGACGCTGGTCGAGTCGAGTCGAGCATGACCCTCGATCTTGAAACGAAGTCCCGCGAACATAGCTGGGAGTGGGCCCTGCGCTTCGAACACCTGCCGCTCGCTCTCTGCGCTCTCAGCGCGAACCTTGGCGAGCAGAGCCGCCTCAGCGGCGCTCTTGGCGTTGGGCGCGTACTCAACGTGTGCTCCTGCCGATGGAATCGTGAGATGTGACTCGCCACCGAGGATATCGAACAGCTTTTCACCGCCCACCTCGAAGGACGCGTTGGGCGTGCGGTAGCTGTAGTCGTAGGTGTAGTAATCGCTAGCGATCGCCCGTGTGTACCGTGAAAGCTCGAGAATGCCGTGACACTCGGAGCCGCCTCGAAAGAGTACGGGGTTCTCCGCGCATGGAAACCCGGCGGGATGATCCGTGAAGACAAGCTTCTCCACCTCCCCATCATCCTCAAAGAAGTAGGAGATCCCCACGTGTTCTGCGAGGCGGGAAATAAACGCTCTATCGCTCTCACGGTATTGGATCACCAACCGGGGTTGCACCGTGGTCGAGTCCGGGTCCGCGTCTGTCCACTTGGTGTCACCATACAAACTGGGATTCAGGAGACGCAGCTCAAAGTCATCGGTAGCCCATTGCGCTGCCGTTAGTTTCGCCCGGATTACTTCTGGGTAACTCAGGCCCGCATAAAGGTCCTGTGACACAAAGCGATCAAGCTCTGCGAAGCGAGGAGCGATCACGAAGGTGTAGGGAAAGCCTCCGCTGGCGTCAGGGTCCAGGCGGTCTTCGAAGCGCTGAACGACTCCGCGCACCGTCCGGACCACCGACTGCCCCCCCGACTTTTTTTCGAGGAAGCGAATCGTGGCAGCGACGCTCATGACCTCATCGGGTTCAAGCGGGAGCTCACTACCCGGTTGCACAACCGTTAGCTTGAAGCTGTACGGTTGTCCGATCGACTCCTCTCCATTCAGCGTCGTAACCGCGAGCGTCGCGATTCGTTCAGTGGGCAGGTCGAGCTCGAGTTCAACGATGAGTTCCACGCGAGAATGAGAAAGAGTGGGCGACTTGCTGTCAACTCATGATTCTCGCCGCCGTTACTTGGTTGCGGCTGGGCCGACTTAGGCCTCCTGGTTGGCTGGGTGGGCAGCGAGCCGCCGCAACATGATCTTCTGGAGTCGCTGAACGGCTGCCTGGTGTCGACGGCGGACGGTTGCGTAGCTGGATCTGCGAGCTTTTGCGATGTCCTTGAGTTGGCTGCTACGGAAGTAATGATCACAAATTACCTGTCGCTCCTCCCGAGCGAGCATGGTGACGCTCTGATGAAGGGCGGACTCGAGCATGAACCGTCTTTCCAGCTGCACCAGCTCGTCCTCGAGGTGCTGCTCGGATTGTGCCCGTCTAATCCAGCTGTGCGACAACTCGTTACCAGCCTCAAGGAGCAGCTCGTGACGGCGCAGTCGGCGCAGATCCCGCAAACGGCGGTGCATTGCCCACTTGATGGTCATCGTGGCAAACGCACCGAACGGAACCCCCAGGAGCGGGTTGAACTGCTGTGCGGCCAAAAGGATGGCTTCATGCCCGCTGGAACGCACCTCGTCGTAGTCGGCTGGGCGCAAGCATAGCGAGTGCGCAACCATTTCGACGAGGTGGATGTGTTGTAAGGACAGTGCCTGCTGGCTTTCGGTGAGCGCGACTGTAGCTTGTTTCACCTTCACTATTTCGCGAAGGCGAGCCCAGCGTTGACAGGCTATTTACGAAATCGCGCTCGGCTCACCCATCAAACAATGCTCGGGGCCGGCGCACCGAGGGCAGCGACGTGGTCGAGCTCATTCGGTTCCCAGCCAAGCTCGTCGAACCAACGCCCACCAATTTGACGGTTGACCGGCAGCGCCTGATTCGCGACGCCAGAGAACAGTACGAGGTCATTGCGGCGCATGATCTCATCGCCGAGGGGCTCTAAAGCGAGCGCCCTCTCCCTCGGATTTTCGAGGCTATCGGCTTCATGCACGGCCTGGAGGAAGGTCCAAGCGTCCGTGATCTTCTCGCAGTAGCGGTTGACAGCAGCGTTCGGCAGCATCCCGACTGCGGCCTTCGCTTGCATTAGGCGAGCGACGCAGTCGAAGCCGACGCGCACCAGATCTGAGCGGCTCAACCACTTGGTTTCATAGTTCATACGGTTGATTAGGGAAGCGCGCTCCATGCCTCGGCGATGCTGTTCTACCGTCTGGAAGAACACCCGATAGCCGTACTCGTCAGGGTTCTCGAAGATATTGGACGCTGGGTCCAAGAACGGAATCATCGGACAGACCATCGGATTGACCGGCTGTCCTTTGAATTTCTCCAGCAGGCGAGCCGCATAGACCGTCTCGTGACAGCTCGCTTCGGTTTGGTGCGGCATCCCAACGAAGAACCAGATGTCGATCGCGTGAATGCCAGCTTCGATCGCTATGGGAAGCCAGGCCTCGAGTTCCTCATTCGAGTAAACGCCTCGGCCAGAGTGTTTCGCGATGACGGGGTCATGACTCTCGGGCGAGAGCGTGATCGACACGCGAGAAGGGAGCTGCCCCATAGCTCGGAGCACATCGGGTGGCGTCAAATGAAACTGCTCGAAGCTGACAGACTTCAGTTCGGTCGTGCCGAGTTCCTTGATAAACCAGAGCAGACGCTCCTTGGACTCGTTGTAAGAGCCCACCGAATAGAAGTGATAGTTCGATGCGTTCGCGAGTCGACGCATCGAGTCGATCTCGTACGAGATCTCGGTATCCGGTTTGCGCGCCATAGCGCGCTTTTTCCCGAAGATTCTGCGAAAGGCGTCACGTGACCCGCCACACCAAGGACAGTTGTACGCGCAACCCGCGTTCTGGGTGCTGAGGATCTCGCGAATCGGGAAGCCCTTCACCTTGGGTGTGACTGGCTGCGTGGACCAGTCGATTCCGCAGCCATAGGTTTCCGGCTTGTGACCAAAGTCGTTCTCAATCGGCGACCCGAAGGCGTTCTTGAACAGCAGGTTTTGCACGCCGTCGAGTTTCTGACCGTTCTTGATACGGGACAGCAGGTCGACCATCGGCTCATGCGTGTCGTAGCCTCGCATCACCAGATCGACGAACGGGTAACGGATCAGCTCGTCGGCGAAATAGGTCGAGGAAATCCCTCCGAAAAGGATCTTGATGTCTGGACGGGCCCGCTTGAGTCGCTCGGCTACCTCCAGTGCTCCTTGCACGTGAATCATCCAGTGCAGGTCGATCCCAACGACTGGTACGTCGAGCGCCGCAAAAACCTTTTCAACGTCCAGGTTGGGATACCGCACGAGCAAGCTCGCGAGATTGAGGAGCTTTACGTCGAAGTCCCGCTCCCCGAGAAATCTCTGCAGGGTTTTGAAGCCTACGGGAAAGTACTCGTACAAAGGCGTGATCGGCACGTCGCCGCTCGTTCCCAAAAACGGGAAGTAAAGATCTCGGCGCCGACGGAACTCAAACACGGCTGGGGCATGGAGGAGCAGCAGGTCTGCGCGAAGAGGAGAGAGCCCTCCAGATTGAACCATCGGACTACGGTACCTTGCGCTGCGGCAGGGGCAATGTCTTCGGTGGACTAATCTTCGGACGCCCCCTTGTGTCTGCATTCCTGATACCTTTCCTCAGCTGCCGTGCACAAGGAAACGCAGGACAACAACCAGCCCGCCCCAAAGGTGCGCCTAGACAAGTGGCTTTGGGCGGCCCGCTTCTTCAAGACGCGTAGTCAGTCTCTCGAGGCGATCTCGGGCGGCCACGTGAAGTGTGGCGGGGATCGCGTCAAGGCGGGCACGACGATGCATGTGGGCATGGTGCTCGAGGTAATGCGCGCTGGTATCCCTTGGGAAATCGTGGTGCGAGCGCTATCGGACAAGCGCGGCAAGGGCGCCGATGCGGCGCTGCTTTACGAGGAAACGGAGGCTGGTCGCACGCGTCGAGAGCGAACCCAAGAAGAGCGGCGATCGCTCGCCCTGATGGCTCCAGACATGAAGGGCCGGCCCACCAAGCGCGACCGTCGCGCAATGGTGCGACTGCGAACGAGTCACCATGGTTAAAGGTGGTTCGCTCTCGGTCCTTTTGCTCGTGGCTTGCGGCGGGGAGTCGTCCGAGCACGGGGGTGGCGGCTCAGGCGGCTTCGCCGTTGGGGGAGGGTCGAGCTACGACTTCGGACTTCCGGCTGGGATTCCGGCTCCAAAAGTACCCAGCGACAATCCGTTGACGGCAGAGAAGGTCGAGCTTGGGCGTCATCTGTTCTTCGATACGCGGTTGTCCGGCAACCAGACCTTCTCGTGCGCCTCCTGCCATTTACAAGCCTTGGCCTTCACTGACGCCAAAGCCGTTTCTCAGGGGTCAACTGGGGAGTTCACCGCCCGCAGCGCGATGGCCCTCACCAACGTCGCGTACCTGAGCAATTTGACCTGGGCAAACCCCACCATTACTTCTCTTGAGCAACAGGCAAAGCTCCCACTCTTTGGTGAGTTCCCCGTCGAACTCGGGCTCGCGGGCAAGGAGCAGGAGGCTTTCGCACGGCTCGCTGCCGACCCCACGTACGGTCCGCTCTTTTCGGCCGCCTACCCCGAAGAGGCCGAGCCCATCAATCTCAACAACGTATTGCAGGCGTTGGCCTCCTTTGAGCGCACTCTGCTGAGTTTTCGCAGCCCCTATGATCGTCTGGTGTATGGCGGCGACCCATCCGGCATGAGCGAGGCCGCTTTGCGCGGTAAGGAACTCTTCTTCTCGGAGAGAACCGAGTGTCACCATTGTCATGGGGGATTCAATTTCACAGACTCGTCGATCCACGAAGGTACGACGTTCGTAGAGGAGCCGTTCCATAACACTGGCCTCTATAACGTTAATGGTGATGGCTCCTACCCCGAGGGCAACGCAGGCTTGTTCGAGATAACTTTTGAGCCACAGGATCAAGGTCGCTTTCGAGCCCCGTCGTTGCGCAACGTAGCGCTTACTGCGCCCTATATGCACGACGGTAGTGTCGCGACGCTCGAGGACGCGATCGATATCTACGCCCGCGGTGGACGGCTGATTGAGGAAGGGCCTTTCGCGGGAGATGGCGCTGATAACCCATTTAAGAGTGAGTTCGTCTCGGGTTTTGAGCTCACGGAAGGCGAGCGAACTGACCTGGTGGCGTTTCTCGCCTCACTAACGGACGAAGAGTTTCTGACTGACCCTGCCTTTGCCAATCCTTGGATTTCCGAATGAAGTTTCGCAACTCAATTGTCGCCTTGGGTGTCCTCACGCTGGTCGCTTGCAGTGAGGAGGAAAACCCGTTGCCCGCGGGCGTTATCTACGAGGGCGGGGCGACTGACGAAGCCCTGGAGAATCTGCTCGCGGGGACCGTCACCTTTGTCGCCGACCAGGAAGTGAAGTTTACCTGGCCTGTGGATGGCGACATCTTGCCGACCGACGAGCCACTCTCGTTCTGCTACGCGGAGCCCGAGCCCACCGCGCGTGCACCGCGCCTTCGTCCGCCGATCGATGCGTTAGGCCGGTTCTCGCCGGGCCCCGACGAAGGCAGCGGCTGGGGATTGCACCATGACTTGCCGGAGTTCCCGCTCACGCCCCTATTCATGACGCCAACGTCTGCGTTGGCACATGGAACTCCAATCAACGGGCGTGCCTACCTGCTCAAGTTCTCTTCGGCGGCGAATGCGTCGCTCGCCACAGTGTTTACCACTCAGCTGGACTACTTCCCCGACGCCATCGTGTTGCAGAAGCTGCACGCTGCGGAAGGCGGGGTGACTGTCGAATTGACGAGCGCCATCTTTGAGGAGAACCGAGTTACCGCTGACGGTGGGCCCTTCAAAGGGGGCAAGATCGCCATACAGTTCAGGCCGCCCAACTAGCTCAGCGGATGATCTCCACAACGGTGCCTTTGGGCGCGACTGCGGCGATTTCGTCGATTTCGTTGTTGTCCAAGGCGATGCAGCCTAGGGTCCAATCGACGAGCTTGTGACGTCTTGACGGTTGATCCGCGCGATGCCCGTGAATGGCGATGGCTGAGCCAGCCCCAACTTTGGGTGGTGCGTCGCCCCGTTGAACTGCTGCTTCGTAGCGAGCACGATCAGCGTCCCCTGGGTAATCGAGGGCCAGATACGTGTGCCACTTGCTCGGGTAGCGACCTGTAATCGTGAATCGCCCTTCGGGGGTTTTGCGGTCCCCCTCAAAGATCTTTTGCTCCAGCCCTCCGCTTCCCAGCGCAACGGTGAAGCTTTTGACAATGGTCTGGCTACGAACGATGTGAAGCCGGTGCCGTGACTTCTCAATGAGCAGTTTGTCGGCCGGGGAGCGGCCAACCTCTTGTGCGCGGCAGGTGTAGCCTTGCGGGCAGTCCGGATCAGCTTTGGGCTCGGTTCCTGTCCCGAGGTTGAATGCAGGCGTCCCCGCTGGACCGTCTGTCGTAACGATATGTGCCTCCGTCGTATTATCTTCTGCGTCTGCCGTAATGGCAGGTCCGCTTGTTGTTTCAGATCCGTCGCAACCGGTGACCAGGAGTGCGATTAGCCAACCGAACCGGCGCCGTCTTCCCCGGATTGTCATAACGACTCATCGGTGCTCGGGCTTGAGCTGTGACAGGGAGCTATGGATTTCGACGTTGCGGTGGGCGCACGATGTTCCGAGAAGCCAAGGTCAAGGCAGCCGTCTCAATCTCAAGGCGCACTACCCGGGTCACATTCGCCCTCGAAGGCAGCGGAAGTTCCCGCACCGTTGGCGTGGCATTCGTTGCTGTAGGTCACACCATCGCAGCCACAGACAGGCGAATAAAACTCAGGACACACTTCGGGTCGCGGTTGGCAGGTGCCCGCCGCATCAGCGGCCCCGCAGGCACTATCGTCACAGAAGAATCCATCAGCACAAGCCATGTCGGGACCACACAAGGTGGAGCCACACTCACCTTCGGTGGCCACTGAGACCCCTGCGCCATTGGCCGCACATGCATTCTGATAGCTGACACCATCGCAGCCACAGACAGGGGCGTAGAGTTCGGGGCAAACGTCGGGGATCGCCTTGCATTCTCCCAACGCATCCGCCCCACCGCAGAGGTCGCTTGGCGCAAAGTCGCAGAACTCGTCTTCAGCACAGACAACTCCGGCGATTCCCCCGCAGCTGTCACTAGGTGGCTCAGGGGTAATGCAACCGCACCCGCAATCAGCCGAGTTGAAGCTGGTGAACCCTTCCGCGCAGCCGATCTCCTGCGCACATTCAAGCGACCCAGGCTCCCCGCGATACACCACCGACGAATTGGCCGGGTCTGGACAGTTGCTTACCGAGCAATCGGGATCTGCCTGGACGCAGAAGTCGTCACACTGTGCATCACTGTACCAGCCCTCGAGTGCGCAGATGTCCTCACCCTCCGGTGTGACTCCGAGGAGCTCACGTCCTTGCTCTTTCGTATAGTCGCTCTCTACCGTCGAGGAACTGCAGGCACCAACGATCGGAAGGAGAACCGCAAAGGATAGGACGCGAATCGAGTAGGACATGACAGCTCCTGGGTCACCTAGGTTGCTAAGGAATCGAGACCGTGATCGCTCGGCGCTCGACCTCGGGCGAAAGCACGTCAATCAGCAACACATCCTCGAACTCGGCCGCGACCCCGTTCGCACTTACTGTGATGAATGCGACTCCGGAGGGCGGGAGCGATAGTGCGCTAGTGGGACTAAAGGATAGGGCTGCCTGGCCACGGCGAAGCGTGGGCGCCCCAAGCTCAACCGGGACATCACACAGGTTGCGCAGTACTATTGAAGTCGAGTCGTCGGACCCGTCCAGGCTCAGCCAGCGGGCTGGTGTCAATTCGAAGCAATCGACAACAGGCTCAACGACGGTGAGCGCAGTACCGGTATTGTCCACCCGCAGGTCCAACGGCTCCGAGCGGGTACCAGCAACGACCTGGAACCGGAGAACCTGGCTTGGAAGCGCACTCACTGCAACCGCGAAGGACCCGTCTGCAGCAACCGGAACAGTCGAGGGAGCATCCGACTCCGACAGGTTGGTGATGACGACTTTGCCCTCCGCTGGATCGACGGTGCCAGGAGCGGCGACGAAGCTGATGATGCCAATCTGGTCAAGCGACTCCACCCCAAGCAAGCTCAACCCGTTCTCGTCGAGTGTGGGAGCGTCCTCTGGTGGGCTCGGAACTGGACTGATGCCGCATCCGCCCGCGACGGCAAGCGCCCCGAGAACGGCAAGCTGGAACAAGGAGTGACGACGGCCCACAAGCCATCAATAGCAATACTGGGACCAAGCTGTTTCTAGCAAGATTGCGGCATTCCGTTCTGCTTGATCGTATCAATCGCGTCTCAATCATGACTCAATGGGACTCATGGAACACTGGGAGCAAGGTGATCGCCTGCTGGGCGGTCGCTACCGCTTTGTAAGGCGACTGGGCGCTGGAGGTCTCGCCGATGCGTTCGAGGTGTTCGACGAAGCCGCCGGGACGGTCCGCTGTCTAAAGCTCCTCCATCAGGAGCTTGAACCAGAAACTCAGTGGCTGCGTCGTGAGTTCGACCTCTTGCGCGGCTTGCACCATCCCAACCTGGTTGAGGTCCATGACTTCGGCCGCGTGCGTATCGACTCGATTCCGCGGGCCTTTCTAACCACAACGCTGGTTCGCGGAACGACCTTGGAAAGCGCGCTAGAGCGCAGACCGATGTGGGCAGAGGTGAAATCGGCTTTTGCGGACGGGCTCAGAGGGCTTGCTTACCTGCACCGCGTCGGGATGCGGCATGGTGACTTCAAGGAAGCCAACCTGATGCTCGAGAGCGAGCGGGGAAGGGGCGTGCTTATCGATCTCTCGTGCGCCGACCGCCTCATCTCTCGGGCCTCTGGTGCAGGGACTCAGAAGTATATGGCGCCCGAACTCCAGCCTGGCCGCCGGGTGGATGCACAGGCCGATGTGTATGCAGTTGGCGTCACGTTGTCCCAAATGGCGGAAAGGCTTAGCGACGGAGAACAGCTCAAAGGCTTGGCGGCGCGGCTGTGTCAACACGACCCTGCGGCGCGTCCACATGGAATCGAAGCGGTGCTCGAAGCCCTCGATGAAGACTTGCACCAGCGCGCCTATGTCCCGGTAAGCAGCCCCACCTTCCTCGGGCGAGCTAGCGAGTTGCGCGATGTGGTTCTGCTAGCGGAGGACGTCGTACGGGCCAAAACAGGTCCTCGGATCGTTCAGATCGCTGGTCCATCTGGAGTCGGCCGTTCGCGGTTCTTACGCGAAATAAAGTGGTCTCTGACGAGTCTCCTCGATGTCGTTGAAGGCTATGCAGAACAACCGCAGTCGATTCAAGCCATGCTGACGCGTGCAACCGGATTGACTCTACCGGCGTCCAACCTTGCAGCTCTTCAGGCCGTTAATGCACTGGCTAGTCGCCAATCCGCGGTGGCGCTCGTCCTAGACGACGCTGATAAGCTAGAGGCAGACCAGCGTGAGCTTTTTGAGGTGCTGACGAGGACGATAGAGGCTCATCAGCCACTGCTAATTGTCTTCACAACGAAGCAACCATCCAACGAACTTGACGATCAGCAACGAACATTCGTACTCGAGCCCCTGACGCGAGAGCAGGTGGGGCAGTGGCTCGAGGTCTGCGGACATAGTGCTAAAGGCCTCTACGACAAGATCGGTGGGCACCCAGCAGACATCGAGCGAGGCATCCGCGCACTTCACCACGGCACTCCTCCGACAGAACTCGAAGGTGCCGTTGCGGAGGGTCGGATAGCGAGCTCAACGCCGCCAGCCGACTGCCGTCGGCTGGTTGCTCTGCTCGCATTGTCTCACACCCCGCTGCCGACTGAGGCCCTCCTGCACCTCGCCGAACTAACGGTCTTGCCCGATGCCTTCTTCGACTTAGGCACACAAAAGACGGCCCAAGGCTGGACGTTAGTGGTCAAGCCGCCGCAAGAATCCGTTGTTAGTTGGATTGGTGCACACGAGGCGAATGCCCTGCACGTCCGGCTTGCGCAGTATGCTCTAGAGCTCGCACCCACCCTGGGATCGGCTGGCTTTGCCCGAGCTGCGTGGCACTTCTTCTCGGCAGGCCAGCTTCCTCGCGCCATCGGACTATTCGAGAGCAAGAAGCAGCAACGAGAGCTACTGCCCAGGCCTTGGGTTAAACTCGCCGAGCGCGTTCCGAAGGACTCGGAGAGCGCCCCTTCGGCAGCAAAAACGCTTCTACTGGCAGGTGAGCCCAGTCGAGCGCTCGACCTTCTTGGCGCGACCTCGAGCTCGTACTCACCTGAAGTTCGATTGATACGTGCCGAGTGCCAGCTCGAACTAGGTGATACACAAGCATGTATCTCCACCCTCGAGCAGGAGTCCTTCGGCGACTCTGAACAAGATGCGCGAGCGCAACTGCTCAAGGCAAGGGCGGCCCTCCGCTTGGGCTACAATGAGCAGGCCGCTGCATGTGCTGAAGCGGGCCTCGCTATTCAGCCCCCGACAAGGCAACGAGGAGAATTGCACGAGTGCGCTGGGGTCGCTGCGCTTTATCTAGGTAAGTACGAGCAAGCAAAAGAGCAGCTCAACCTGGCAGCTCAGCTAGGGGACCATGCGCGCGATCCAAAAAGGCTTTTTCGAGCCGTTTCCTACGAGGCAATCCTCGCGTTCAGGCAAGGTGACATGCCTAGGGCGATGCAAGGGTATCGTCGAGCGCATACAATTGCAGAAGACAACGGGATCGTCGATCAGCTCGCGCGGACTTCGCTTAACCTTGGTAGCGCCCTGCATCAGGAAGCAAGTTACGCCGAGGCGCTAGTACAATACGAACGTGGCGAGCGGCTCGCGCGCGCACTAGGCCAGCGAGACTTGCTCCTTGTGTTTGCTTGCAACTCGGCAAAGCTACATGCCGATCTCTTCGATCTGGACCGAGCTGAAACCCAAGCTACTCGTCTACGAGTTCGAGCGGAACGAGATGGGGCCAAGTTCTTTGTCGCAGCGGCAGATACGGTGTTAGCCGAGGTACAGGAGGGTCGTAGGCATCTAGCCGAGTCCTATCACCTCCACGCCCAAGCAAAGCAGACCCTCGCAGAACTTGGAGCGCATCGCGAGGCCCTTGAAGAGGAAGTCGAGCTGGCGCGGGTTGCGGTCGCACGTGGTCTCATTGCCGACGCGCGAGGCCACCTGGCTACCGTGCAACGCGCACAGCTACCGCACGATATAGAGGTAAAGTCGCTGGTCGTAAGCTCCGACCTAGCTAGAGCTGAAAACGAGAGTGAGCGGGCGCACGCGCTTTTGGCCAAGGCCCAACTCAAAGCGGAAAAGCTCCACCAGCCGGCTGTGCTAGCGTTGGTGCTCGGGCGCTTGGTGCGGACAGCGACCGATCTTGGATTGGAGTCAGAGGCGGAAGTCGCGCGAAGGGCCCTGTTTGCGCTGTGGGCGGAGATGGTGCGCGGCCTCAGCCCGCTCCCGCGAAGCGCGTTCTACTCCAAACCCGAGCGAAAGCAGCTCGTCGAAGCTGCTGCCGGCGTCGCCCACGTCAGCGGTGCACCTGACCGGAGAGCGGCCGGCGATAACAGTTCAAGCCACCCAGCGAGTGCACGCCAGGACATGCTTGAAAGGCTGATAGGAGCCTTTCGAAAGCTAAACTCGTCCCTCGAGTTCTCGGATCTAGTAGCGTTTGCGGTCGACGAGGCCATCGCGCTCACGGGAGCTGAACGTGGCTACATCTTGCTCGCCTCCGGAGACGGCGCGTTCAATGTTGCAGTGGCGCGAAACATGGATCGCGCAGCACTCACTGCGGAGGAGGAGAGCGTGAGCCGAACGATCGCTTTGGATGTAATTCGAAGTGAGCTGCCTCTGGTTACCGTCGACGCGCAATCAGACAATCGATTTCGATCCAATACCTCAGTTCACTCCATGCGACTCCGCTCTGTCATGGCGGTACCCATACGCTCGCCCGACGGCGTCCTAGGCGCTCTCTATCTCGATAATCGGTATGCCCACGCCCGCTTTTCCGAGGCACAGGTAGATCTGTTGATGGCGTTTGGAGACCAGGTTGCCTTAGCCCTCCGAAACGCACAGCAACTCGACCAGCTCAAGATGCAGACCGACCAACTCCGAGAAGCGCACGCCACCGTCAAGGCTTTGGCCAAGGGTCAGGCGCTTGAGATAGAGCGGCTGGAAGAGGAAGTTAAACGCCAACGCGCAAGTCTCGACTACCGCTTCGACTATTCGACTATCATCGGACGGAGCACCTCGTTGCGTCGCGTGCTCTCTACACTCGACCGCGTGATCGATTCACCCTTGTCGGTTCTGATCGGTGGAGAGAGCGGAACGGGCAAAGAACTCATCGCGCGCGCAATCCACGCCGGCTACCGAAAGGATCGGCCCTTCATCGGCCTCAACTGTGGTGCGCTGCCCGCATCAGTGCTTGAAAGCGAGCTCTTTGGTCACGTTAAGGGGGCATTCACCGGAGCAGACAAGGATCGGCATGGACTGATTGTTGCTGCCCACGGCGGAACCTTGTTTCTCGATGAACTCGGGGAAATGCCACTGGAGATTCAGGTCAAGTTGCTGCGCGTCCTTCAGGAGCGCGAAGTGCGGGCGGTGGGCTCAGAACGGTCTACCACGGTCGACTTTCGGCTCGTCTCGGCGACGAACCGAGATCTGCGACTCGAGGTGCAGCGCGGTCGCTTTCGTGAGGATCTATTTTACCGAGTAGGCGTTGTCGAGGTCGTTCTGCCGCCGCTCCGTGAGCGAAAAGACGACCTGCCGGAGTTGGTCGCCTTTATGTTGGAGCGTGCGGCACGGGAGCTCAATCGGCCGCAACCCCGCCTGGATGTGAGCGCTTTGCGAAAACTCTACGACTACGACTGGCCAGGCAATATCCGCCAGTTGCAGAATGTGGTGACCCGCGCTCTCGTGCTCTGCAACGGTAACGTGCTGGGACCAGCCGATATTGAGCTACCAGCAGCTGCAAACTCGTCCCAGGCAACGAAGCGGCGACCTTATCGCACCGCTCCAGAGCTTTCTGAGCGCGAGCGATTAATCGAAGCTCTGCGGGTTACACATTGGAATGTGGCACGTGCGGCCGACCACTTAGGGATGCCGCGCGCGACCTTCTATCGACGACTAAAGCTCTATAAGTTGGAACGGGCGCAATGATCGGACATATTGCGCCGAGTCTCACGGCACCCTTCATGCTCTAGGGGGTAGAGCTACCTAGATAATAGGTTTCCTCGTCGCTGAAGACTTGAGCCAGGGCATCCCCTTGGGTAACGGCCCAGGAATAGTCAGTAGGAAAGTTGTTGCGCAGCAAGGTGTTCCCACCCCCTGGTAGTGCCAGGACGTCCTCGCTGCGGAGCTTCGTGCCGGCGTGTTGGTGACAGCCAATGCAGTTACTGTCCGCGTTCCCATGGCCCAGCTCAATATAGGGGTTGGAACACCAACTGGGAGTTCCTGGTCCAGCGTAAACTGCTTTGAGCGCTTCGCCCAATGACGGATGCGTCTGGGAGTACCCGCCTGACGGATCAAGGTCTTGCTCCTCAAACGCGGTCACCGCGCACATCTTGTAATTCGCCCAAGGCCCAGCAAGGGAAGCTGGCCGATCCGCGCCAAAATCGCTATCGGGCGACTCCGACCAAAAGAGCGTGACCCAGAGCCAATGGTCCAATTCCTTGGTCATAACGTGCAGAGCGGCCAGGCGATAGTGAGCGCCATTCGGAAGCGTCAGCGTATAAATGTCGTCCGAAGTCGGGTTTACCTCGCCATCGGCGAGGTCCCACGAAACTTCGCCAGTCAAGCGTTGCTCGAGCGCGTCCGCTGACGTGCTGAACTTCGGCATTGTGAGTTCAAAGTCGGCTCGCCTGTAGTCCGCTTTGATCACCACCGCATCATTGGGGAAGGCCCCGTCCAAACAGGCCGACCACGGTGGATGTTGGCTCTCGAGATATACGGTGACCACAGACTCGACAGCGCGCTCCGAGTTGACGAGTACGTCGACGGTTGCTGGCCCAGAGATGGTGCACACCGAGCCAGGCGCCGTGCGGCACTCTTTGCTCTCCGAGCGCAGGATGAGCTCCGCCGCGTCGCCTTCCTCGAGTGTGACCTGAAGCGATTCGTCCTCCTTGACCGCGTAAGTGCCTATGGCGGTGGTTTCACATGCGGCGGCGCTAAAGGGCTCCCGCGCCAGTTCTATCCGTTGAACGGGGCCGAGTTCACGCTCCGGGGGAGGGCCGGAACTACGGCACTCCAGGATTTCCGGGTAGCTTCGTAAGAGGTGACGAGCCGCGCCGGGGCTGTACGCTACGCGAGATATGCCGGCCAGGCCGTTGACTTCGGAGGCGTCACTTACGTCCTCGAGGTACTGCTGATAGCGCTCTGCTGGCCAGTTCGGCAGGCCGTCAACTGCGACGAGATTCCATTCGAACGCGTTATCCAAGGACTCAGCGGGGAAACGTGAGCGCGCGCGCTTCTGCTCGAGTGGTAACGCGCCATAGAGTTCATGGAAAACGCGTCGAAGATCCCCGAGGTCGTACCACGTTTGGAAGCGGGGTATTGCCGCGTTGGAGACGTTTGGAAGTGGCTCCGACAGCGGGACAGGCGCGATGACTTTTGCGATGGTGCTCCAGCCGAGCTCCCGGCGGAGCTTTTGCGAGCCTGCCAGCTCCGCTTCACGCGCGCGGAGCAGCCCGTCCGCCGGGTAGCCTGATGCCTCGCCGACGATCTTCCGGTCTGCCGCGGTTAGTGCAGCCTGACTTGTTGTTAGTGAACAGACTTCCGGCTCCTTGGGTGGAGCCTGCGCCGACTCACAAGCGACGAGTACGAGCGCCATCAAACAGGAAGATAGAGCGCTCGTTCCCGGCTTGTTCACGGCCTTAGTTTGCCGCCTCGACCACGAGAGCCGCGTCACTTGCAACGATGTACTCTTGGTTCTGCCCAGAGGGCCGGACAATAAAGTAAATCCACCCGTCCGAGCGGAAGTGGGGGAAGAGAGCGTACTGGCCCGGCTGCATGTGAGTGATTCGGCGGGTAAGGCCCGTCAGTAGATCCATCAAGTAAATGTTGGCGGCTCCCTGTTGTGCGTACGCAAGGAACGCCGGGTCACTTGGACCCGTGAAGCCAAGCTCCACAGCGTCTTCATCGCTCACGTAGCGGTGAATAACAGCCCAGCGCTCATCAAACGAGATGCCCGGCTTGCCGCCGTTGAAGCAGTACCGTGCGACCTCAGGGGCAACGACGTCATAGGTGTTGCCATTCGGCGTTGCTGTGAGCTTCCGCAATCGAAAGCCGTTCTGATTCCAGTTCTGGCCAGCTACCCGACCCATGAGGAGCGCACTCGAAGGCGACATGACCGTGTCCCCTTCATAAGGGGTTGGAATTGAGAGGGTGGCTTTAGGCACGAAGTCCGTCCCGTTGTTGATCATCGGGGTTAGGTCGACGTTGGAGCCCTGATTGAAGAAGGCCGCAGGGTTGCCCGGGGTGAACTGATGGCCGCCGTCATCGCTGACGAAGGAGCCGTCCACTGCCCAGTAGTCACCGCCACCGAGGGCTGCGCCGATATGCTGATAGAGGCCGACCTGGCTGGCCCCGCTGCACTCGGGCTCATTGAAGCTGACGCTCTGCGGGGAGGAAGTCAGCAGGGTCTGAAGGCAGATGCCCGTACCCTGCGGGGTGCCTTGGAACATGAACGCCGAGTTGTCCGGAAAGAACCCGGGATCGTAGGCTGCCTGCGCAGGGATCTTTGTGTTGTTCAGTAGGTCAACGATGCTGGAACCGAGCTGGCTCCCGCCGCCGTGGCCAACGAAACGCCCATCTGCTGAGCTGCGCGTCCAGTAGGAGGAGGAGAAATTGTTGGTCCGAAGGATGCGGAGTTTTGCGTTCGGGAAGTGCTCCCAACCGGCGCCAAACGCTTGGCTGCTCGCGAGCGGGTAGGTGGAGAGGCATCCGAGTGCGTCGGGAGCTCCAGCGCAGCCGAACATGAGCAGGCCATTCTCTGCATTGGCGGCGCGCCAACCCGTTGTCGCCATTGCATTGATGTGTTGCGCCACCTCAGGACCGATGCTCGGCATACAGCCACCCGGGGGCGGCTCTTCCGGCACGAACTCTTCCAAGAAGGGGAGACCGCGCGCAAACCACTCGGCCACGATGTCGAACTCATTCTGGCTGAAGCCCTCGGTGAGTTTGGGCATACCAACCTTGATCTTGAAGTTCTCGTGCGGTCCCGCGCCGACGTTGTCGTAAACGCGATTGAATAGCGTTGTAAACCAATCGAGGTGTGCAGCAGCGGCGTAGATACCAAGCTTGGAGGTCGTGTACGGAGACTCAAGCACCTCAGGCTTCTGGCGGAAACAAGCTAAGACTTCCTCCGCGTCGGGCTTGGTGAGTAGCGAGGTGTCAGCGAAGCAGCCGCCCTCGGCTGTCACGGTTAGGTCTTTCCAGTGATTGAGCAGGCCCGAGTTGAGTGCGTGACACTTAGTGCATGTGGTGTTGGTCGCACCAAGAGGCTGATAGCCCATTAGGATGAGCGACTCATAGGCGAGCTGATCATCCGACATATTGTCGATTGGGTTGCGGAGCGGGGGTGCGGGCGGGAACCCCATGCCGCCTTCACCGCCCATCCCAGCCACGCCACCGCCCTCACCTCCGAGCCCGCCTGCGCCGCCGTTGGTCCCAGCGCCGTTGCCAGCCGTACCACCCGAGGCGCCCGATCCCCCACCTCCCGAGGAGGTGTCATCACCGCAAGCCGCCAAAGCGGTAGCGGAGGCGAGCGTGAGGCAAATTGCGGCGTAACGGTGTGCGCGAAACTTGGGGGCTAGGTTCACTTGATTCTCCGACTTGCTAATGCCCGAAGGCGGGGCAAGCGATCAGAAAGAGGTGCAGGAAGACTGCACTTTTTTAGTGTAACGAAGGAAGCTTCGAGCGGGGCTTTGATCTGCTTTGAGGACGATGAAAATGACCGTGGAACCTCGGTCAACAGCCGCTCAGTCCTCAATGACGCGGATGGCCTTGGAGGGGCAATAACGTTCAGCGGCCTTGGCTTGCTCGTATTGATCCGGTCCGGGGTTTGGCTTTAGAAGACGGCTTTTCCCGAGGCCGCTGACGCGAAAAACCTCGGGTGCTTCTCCCTGGCAAGCCGCGTGTCCTTGGCACAGGTCCAAGTCCAGCGAGACGCGGAAGCTCTTCGGTGTGGAGACTGTCGCCGTTTGCTCCACCGCTGGAGCGGCGGGAACAGCTTGCGGTGCTACTGCTACTTCTGCCACTCCTGCCGCACTGCGCACAGCGACCCGCCTGCGGTAGCGCATGCGCACTGGCTCTTTGGGACCCACCACCAGACCGTGGAAGTCGCTGCCCTTGTGGGGCTCACTCAGCTCGAACTCGTAACGGCGCAGCAGGATGCTGAGGATGGCTTTGACCTGAAGGATGGCAAACGCGTTGCCCATACACTTATGACGCCCACCGCCGAATGGGATGTAGGCGAAGTCTCGCTTGTCTTCCGACCGCGGGGGGGCAAAGCGATCTGGATCGAAGACGTGGGGATTCTTGAAGAACTCCGGGAGCAGGTGCGAAGCGGTCGGGGAAAGCAGAATCCACGTACCCTTCTCGATGAAGAAGTCCTTGTAGACGAAGTCCTTCATTGCCACGCGCACCAGCATGAACAGCGGGGGATGCAGACGCAGCGTCTCGAGCACCACGTACTCGGTTAGTGGGACATTGCGCAGCGTGAGGAAGCCAACCTCGGTGCCGTCCGAGAAGTTGGCGTCAAGCTCCTCCAAAACCTTGGATAGATATTCAGGGTGCTGCACGAGCTCTATGATGGCCCAAGCCGTAGTCACGGAGCTCGTGTGGTGGCCGGCGAACATGGCGGCGATCAGCATGCCGGAGATCTCGAACTCGTTGAGGGGAGCGCCGCTCTTGTAGCGAGCGTCCATCAGCGTCTGCAGGAAGTCTTCACCCTCTCGGCCGGACTTGCGCCGATCTTCAATCAGCTTGGTGACCATCTCCTCGAGCCGGACGCGCGCACGATCTCGTTCGCGGAACGACGGCAAAGGCAAGTGCGCGTTGAGGTAAGCCACCGGCGTGACCCCGCGCTCTAGCGACTGATAGACGCGCGCAAACTCGTCGGTCATGCCTGTGCGGAACTCATTGCCAAGCAGGCAGTGGCTCGAGGTGAAGTTGGTCAGAACGCGGCAGAAGTCGACGAGGTCGATCTCCCCCTGGTCTCCCCAGTTCTTGATCATGCCTTCGACCTCGCGGACGATGATCTCCCCGTAGGTGCGCATGCGCTTGTCCTTGAGCGCTGGCAGCAGCATCTTGAGCTGCTCGTTCATCTTGTCGGGTGGAGCGTCGTAGACCATGCCCTTGCCGAACACCGGCGTCATGATCTTGTAGGCCTCGGCGGGGTTGAGGTGCTCATCCGGAGCGCGGAAAACCGCCTCATGCGCGTCGGGACCGAAGACTGCGACCATCTTCTTTCCGAGCACGTCGATCGAGCAGATCTCCCCGTGTTCGGCGGCCGCTCGCGACAGCATACCCATCGCATCACGCACGAAGTCGGCGGTGTGTCCGACGACGGGGAGCCCGCCCGAGAGCTTCGGCGGGAGCCGTAGCCCCTCGGGAATCGCTGCCTTGGTCTTACGAAAGATCGCCGGAACGAGCGGGTCCAGATTCATGGAGCGGCTCGTACCAACGTCCCTGCCCGGCCGAAATGAGAAACGGAAAAGCCGGGCAGGGCACCTTGGCAAAGGGCTGGGACGTCAGGCGTGAGCGACGCGCTGTGCCAAGAAATCGATCAGGTCGATCTTGGAGATCAGGCCCACGATGGTTGCTCCGTCCATCACCAGGACGATCTTCGCGTCGTTCATCACGTTCTTGAGCAGCTCCACCTTGGTCTCTTGCGTGACGGTCGCGTAGTCACTCTCGACCATCTCGGTGATGGGGGTGTCTTGGGTCTTGCCGGAAACCAGCGCCTTCAGCAGGTCACTCTCATGAATCAGTCCGCGCAGACGGTCATCATCGACCACCGGCAATTGACTGATTCCGAAGCTCTTGAGCTTAGTGACCACGGCGAGAATGGAATCACTGCTCGACGCCGTTTCCACCTTGTTGTGCCCGCCCTTGAGCGCCAATAGGTCCTTCACGGTACCAAGGCCCGGGCTATCATCTCCAAGGAAGCCGTTCTCGCGCATCCACTCGTCGTTGAAGATTTTAGAAATATATTTAGAGGCGCCGTCGGCAAGCATCACCAGGATGTTCTCTTTCTTTCCGGTGGCCTTGGCGTACTTGATGGCACCCGCGACGGCGGCTCCGCCTGACCCGCCGACGAACAAGCCCTCGAGCCGCACGAGGTCACGGGTCATCAAGAAGCACTCGCGGTCATCCACGCGCACGACTTCGTCGATGATGTCGAGATTGCAGGTCGACGGGAAGAAGTCCTCCCCGATGCCCTCAACCTTGTAGCCGAAGGGCTTTGTAATGCGCTTATCCTTGATGAAGTCGTAATAGAGTGAACCGACCGGATCGACGCCGAGCAACTTGATATTCGGCTTGCGCTCCTTCAGGAACTTGCCGCTGCCGCTGATGGTGCCGCCCGTCCCGAGGCCTGCGACCAAGACGTCCAACTCAGAGCCGCATTGCTCCCAGATCTCCGGACCGGTTGACTTGTAGTGCGCGGCCGGGTTGTCCGGGTTGTGGTACTGATTGGCGTAAAACGAGTTCGGCGTCTCGTTCGCGATCTTCTTGGAGACTTGATAGTAGCTGCGCGGATCTTCCGGCTCGACGGCGGTAGGGCAGAGCACCACGCGAGCGCCGAGTGCGCGAAGCGTGCCGACTTTCTCCTGGCTCATCTTGTCCGGCATGATGAAGACGCACTTGTAACCACGTACGGCCGCCATCATGGCGAGCGCTGCGCCGGTGTTGCCGCTGGTGGCCTCAACGATCGTCCCGCCCGGCTTGAGACCGCGGGATTCCGCTTCCTGAATCATGTTGCGAGCCACGCGGTCTTTGTGGCTGCCCATCGGGTTGAGGTACTCGCACTTGACGTAAATGTCGGCCGCAACCCCTTCGGTCACCTTGTTGAGCTTTACAATCGGCGTATTGCCGACAGCCTGCGTGATGTCACTCTTCGCGCTGCGCATCATGGCTTTGGATCTAACGGTGCCACACCCTGCCATCAACTAGATCCTTCCTGAGCATCCGAGCCCTTGCAGCGCGCTGCGCAAAAGGTACCGTTTGGGCATGCGTTATCCCTTGGTTTCGGTTGGTGTGATGCTTCTGCTCGTGGCCTGCGGCGATAGTTCGAGCTCGGGCGGAGGTGGAAACTCGGGTCCGGGTGGCGGTGGCAGTGGCGCCACCTCAGCAGGGGGCAGTGGCGGTGGTGGTGGCGACGGCGGTAGCGGCGCAACCGGTGGCGGCGGGGGGATCCCCGGCAACTACGATTGTACCGCCTCGGTTGGAGAACCCCCGGACCTGCGCTTGACCGAGATCGTTCAAGTGAATGAGCCGACGCAGGCCAAATCACCTCCCGGGCAATCCGGCCTGCTATTTGTCTCGGAGAAGGCCGGGCGCATTCAGATCGTTGAAAACGGCGTATTGCGACCCGAGCCGTTCCTCGACATCTCGGACCTGGTTATCAACGACAGTGAGCTTGGCTTCCTCGGCTTTGCCTTCCACCCGAACTACGCCGAGAACGGTCGCTTCTTTGTTCACTACTCCGACGTCAGCAACCAAGATTCAGTGGTTGCTGAGTACGTACGGAGCGACCCTTACACTGCTTCTCCAACCGCCGTGGCTGAGGTGCTGCGTCACTACACCGATGAGTCCAATCACAATGGTGGTGCCGTTGAGTTTGGGGCCGACGGCTACCTGTATATCTCGCTCGGTGACGGTGGCGCGCAGGGGGACCCTGGCTGCGATGCTCTGAACCCCGAGAATCTGCTTGGCAAGATCAGCCGCATTGACGTGGACGCGGCGGGCTACCCTGCGGCTCCGGGCAACCCCGACGGCAATAAGCAGTACCACATTGGTATGCGCAATCCGTGGCGCATCACCTTCGATGCTTGCGATGGCACGCTGTACATCGGGGATGTCGGTCAGAACGAAATCGAGGAGGTCAGTGTGGCCGGACCCGACGCCGGGCCGCTCAACTTCGGCTGGCCTGTAAAAGAGGGCACTCAACCTTATGGTGATAGTTGCGGCTTCCCTGCCGATAACCTCGTAGACCCGATTGCCGAGTACGCGCACGGTGGCGGCGGAATCTGCGGTGCAGGCGCCGGTTCTATCTCGGGTGGCTATGTCTATCGCGGAGCCAATATTCAAGGGCTGCGCGGCTGGTACATCTATGGGGACTTTTGCACGGGCAACATCTACCGCCTTAAGTATGAGAACGGCGCTGTGACCGGCGCAGTAGTGGATGCCGGCTTCAGTCTTCCGGGCGTCTCAGCATTTGGCCAAGATGGTTATGGCGAGATGTACGCGCTCGAGTTGGACGGGCGCGTTTACCGTATTGACGCAGAGTAGTTGGTAAGTTGGGTAGGACCTTGCTGTGAGCCCGTCCATCTCGCATGTCGAGCAAGCGCTACTGCGCTTGCTCGACGCTTGGGCGCGCAGCCGCAATCGGGTGCTCGCCGAGGCGATTGATCGCCTTACCACTCATGCCTTGGACTTCAGGCGTAGCCAAGGAATCTTCCACCCTCCGATGCTGGGGGAGCGTCCGAAGCCTAGCGACGACGATGAGTGGGCAAACTGGTTAGCGCGCATGTCGCCGATCGATCTGCCACGGCACTACGCTACATTTCATCATAATTCAGCTGGTCCAAAAGCTCGCTTGGCTGCCTTAGCGGCCTTCCGTCCAGATCCACGCGCAGCACGCATATTGGTCGAGTGGCTCCAAATGTCTTGGTCCGACGACTTTTGGCACCGCATGGATTGCAATCGTGAAATGATCGCTGCGCTCGAGCAGCACCTCGACCCTCGCCTACTGCGCGGACTCGAGAGTGTTGCCCAGGTCGGCAAGGCCTGTGGTGCACGCAGGGCAGAGTTTGCCAGCTTACTTACGAGTCTCCGTGCCACCGAACTAGAGCTGGATGCGGATGACCTTGGGTTGCTTGCGGAAGTCGATGCGCTTCCGCGTTCGGAAGGCGCAAACTATTCACGTTCTAGTCCTAACGAGCGGGCAAACGAACTCTTTCGTGCTGTCTACGCCGACCCCGAAGATAAAGCCCTGAAGCGAGAGCTTGCGAACTGTTTGCTGGCAGCCGGTGACCCACGCGGAGAATTCATCTTGCTCCAACTCGACGCGCCTCCGACCCGCAAGGGGTCAACGCGTCGTGAACTAGCACTCATCAAGCAGTACGGCCGCCAATGGCTTGGTGGTTTAAACCGATTGGTAGACGACCATGTTGTTTACGAGGAGGGCTTCGCGACCAAGGTGAATACCGGTCATCCGGGGCCGCCGTTTGGTCGCGGAAGTGAGCGACCGCTAACTGACCCGTTTGGCGTGGCCAGCCACCCTGAATGGGCGATGGTGAGAAGTATTTCTGTTTGGGCGCATGCTGGAGCGGGTACGCGCGAACTCTTCAGAACAGCCGCACTTCCTGCGTTGCGTGAGCTGCTCAATCTGGGGTGGCCTGATTTGGAGCAACTGCTTGACGGGCCAAAGCGAGCGATCACCAGGCTGCATCTCTATTCCAGGAGAACTGGGCTTTGGGGCGAGCTCTACGGTGATGAGTATCGCTCAAGGCTTTTGAAGCTCGCGGATGTTTGTCCGAAGCTGACTGACGTTTGCTTGAGTGCCGTCAACTTGGAGGCAAGTTTTCTCGAGGGCTGGCTTAGCCAGTTTCCGTCGCTCGACAAGGTCTCCTTTGGCGGTTCACGAGCGCTCTTTTCGCAGATGGTTGGGCTCGCTAGAGCGAGGGGCCTCTCGGAGATAGGCCTATTAGGTAATGTTGATCTTACGCTTGAGTTAGCCTCTGGGCGGGCTCGGTTTAGTTTCACTGGGTGGTTGGGGGACCCGGTGGAGCGGGAGGCAGAGTCGGCCGTGGCCTATGCAGCGCAGCTGGGGGCTACAAGTTTGGTGGTGCGGGTGCCGGTCGGAGCCTCTGCCCGCGGGCAGTTCAAGCGCACCAAGCTGCCCGCTTTTGTCCTGCGAAAGAAACAGAAGATGGATCTCGACCTGATTTGGAACGCCGCTGCCAAACACGGGCTTTCCTGTGACTGGGAACCGGAGCCTGTGCCGAAGTGGCTCAACCCAGCTTCCATGAGGTCGGATAAATAGCTGCTAGGGCTTAGGGCTTATTGTCGTGGGAATGGGCGGTGGAGACGACGTACTCAGGGTGGCGTCGCAGCCCTTGAGCTTGTTGTGCTTGCAGATGTTCTCGAGAATTCTGTTGGCGTCGACGCCGTTGAACTTGGTCTTGTTGTTGACGAGCCAGGTGGGGCTGGCTTTGAAGCCGGTCTGCTTCGAGTGGGCGAAGGAATCGGCGAGCCAGCGTTTGGCTTGATCCCCTTCAGCGCATTTCTGGAGTTTGGCTTGGTCGAAGCCGGTGGTTCCGCCGGTGCACGTCTGCCATTCATCGCTATTGCGGTTTTTGGCGCGGCAGACGAAGTAGTCGAGATACTTGTGATTCTGCGGATAGAGCTTGAGCGCGCAAATGTGCCTCAGGTCCTCATCTACTTCGGATTGACCGTGCATTGAGGAGAGGCCCGTCTTTTCGTCCCCGCCGCCAATGAAGTGGACGTTGAGGTCGAGCGTTTGGCCGTTCTTCTTCAGGTGCTTCATCACTTCATCGAGGCCAATCACGCCTTTGGCGCAGAACGGGCACTTCGACATCAGGAACAGATCGAGCTTCTTTGGTTTGGCCGACCGACATGTTGGTAGGAACTTGCATTCGGGAAGTCCGCAGCCGCCTTCATCGCGACAAGTCGGGTTCCACTCGCCTTCGACGAAGAAGATGCCGTTGGACTCGCGTAGCGACCGCTCGAGCTGCTTGCGGCCGGCTTCATCTGCTTGCAGGGTCTGATCGAAGATCGCCGCCGGGAGCTTGAGCGGCTTGAGCGAGTTGAATAGCTGTTTCCCCTCGGGGCTCGAATAGTCGACCGAGCGGAAGGTCGCGGACTCCACACGGCCGCGAACCAGGCTTTCGAGCGAGCTGGGTTTACAGTCCTCACAGCGCGAATCGGTTAATAGTGTTACGTCGACGGTCTTGGCCTGGGGCAAGGTTTCGCAAAATTCAGGGGCGGTGCCAGCGAAGGCGCCACAAATACCCCGGGCCAAGGGAGTGGGTGCGCGGTTCCCAGCGTAGACCGTGCCCGCGATGTGGAGCGTTGGTGAGCCTTTGGCTTGAGCGAGCTTGCTCCGCTCGAACGACGCTGCGAGCAGCTGCTTGCCCTGCTCGCCACGAGCGCAGTTCTCGATGGCGGCGGTGCTGATTCCAAGTCTGGCCCCGCAAGACTGCCAGTTGGTTGCGATCTCTTTGGGTTTCTCCGCTTGGCAGGTAATCAATTCACGAAAGCGCGGCTCATGCGCTTGGGCGCACACTCCGATGAGGTTGCCGAAGACCTCCGAGGGACCGTGCATCGCGTTGAGCTTACCGGCCTCATCGACCGAGCCGATGTAGTCGACCTCGAGCCGGACCCGCGAGCCGAAGTTGGCCAATAGGGGTTTGAGTTGGTCAACCAGTAGCGTGGATGCAAAGGGGCACTGCGACATCATGAACAGCCGCAGTTCGACGGTCTCCTCGTCGTTCGTTCTGAGCGCTGCGGCGGCCTCGGCCGGAGGAAGCGATTGTGGCCCACCGAGGTTCGGAATCACCACCTCATTGGAGTTCGATTCAGGGGCGGGGCTTGGTGGACGCGCAGGGTCTGCGGCGCACGACGTCAGGACAGGTAGCAGGCTGAGCAGGATGGACGCCACGTTGCGACGTTGCATGAGTGGAAGGTAGTCCAAGCGCTGATGACAAGTCACGGCATTGGCGCGGCTGCGACTCCACGCTAAGGTTCCCCGGCGCTCGACCCCGGGCGCATCCTTTGCCTACTGGCTTGTCCCACGTCCTCACTTTGCGGAGCACCTATGCGAAATCTATTTGTTACAGCGAGCGTCGTTAGTCTTTTGGCCCTGCTTGCGTGTGGGGATGACTCCAGTACGGGCGCGGGTGGTACAGGCGGTTCGGGCGGCTCCCCGACGACGGGCGGCTCGCCCTCGACGGGCGGTGGCGGTAATGAAACGGGAGGGGCTTCAAGCGGCGGCGGTGGGATGGGCGGCATCGGGCCGACGGGCGGTTCGGGCGGCGCCGGAGCGGGCACTGGCTTTACCTGTGATGACGCCGTGGGCGCACCCCCGTCATTGACCTTTACCGAGGTGGTGACTGGCGTTGACCGACCTGTCTCCGTGCGGACTCCGCCGGGCCGTCCCGATTCGCTGTTTATCGTTGAATCCCACGATGGCCTGATTCGCATCTTTGAGAATGGCGCGCTCTTGGCCACGCCTTTCCTCGACGTAGGTGACCTGATCCGCAAGAACAATGAAGAAGGCTTGCTCGGGTTGGCGTTCCACCCCGACTACGAGACCAATGGGCGCTTCTTCATTCACTACAGCGCTGCCGGTAATGGCCTTTCAACGATTGTGGAGTACAAGCGCTCCGAGTCCGATCCCAATGTTGCTGATCCGGCGCCGGTTCAAACGGTACTCACCCACCCGACTGCACAATCCAATCACAACGGCGGAGCCGTCGAGTTTGGCAATGACGGCTTCCTCTACATCTCCATCGGGGATGGCGGAAGTCAGGGGGACCCGGAGTGTGATGCACAGAACAGTGCGAACTTGCTCGGCAAGATCATGCGGGTCGATGTGGATGCGGCGCCCAACGGCGAGGGCTACCCTGCTGCGGCCGGCAACCCTGAGGGCAGCAAGATCTACCACCGCGGCTTCCGCAATCCCTGGCGCATGGCGTTCGATCCGTGCAACGCGGATCTCTACATCGGTGACGTTGGTCAAGGGGAGTGGGAGGAAATCAGCTTGGCAACGCAAGCTGCAGGCGCGCTCAACTTCGGCTGGCCGATGCGTGAAGGCGCCAATGACTACAACGACTCATGCGTCAATCCGCCGTCCAATCTCGTCGACCCCATAGCCCAGTACGATCACAATGGGCGTTGCTCGGTGACCGGTGGTCACGTCTACCGTGGTTCTGCGATCCCTGGATTGCAAGGTACCTACTTCTACGGAGACTACTGCAGTGGCGAGGTGTTCTCTCTCAAGGTCGTCAACGGCAGCGTCGTAACGCAGCCAACGGTGGCTTTCACAATCAGTGAGGTTGCCGGCTTTGGTACCGACGGGCACGGCGAGGTTTACGTTACTGAGTTGGGTAATAACAATTATCAATCGGGTGCGGTCTACCGCATTGATGCAGCTCAATAACCACTAGTGCACAAAAGCGGAAAGGCGGCCTCGAGGGGCCGCCTTTTTTGCATTGGGCTGGTTGTACCGCTCAGGTCATGAAGTCAGAGCGGTGCAGCAGCGATACGAGTTTGAGCCCAGCGTCTCGCAAAGCGTCTGCTCCGCCTTCTTCTCGGTCTACCAGGGCAATCACCCCAAGCACCTTGGCCCCGACGAGCTTCAGCTTTTCAACGGCCTTGAGCGTCGAGCCGCCGGTAGTGATCACGTCCTCGAGTACGACGACCTGAAGGCCCTCACGCAGCGACTTGTCGCCCTCGACCAGCTTCTTCGAGCCGTGGTCTTTGGCCTCTTTGCGGATGTACAAGGCCGGCAGTGGGTTGCCGCGCTCGAAGCTTTTCATCGACACTGCGCTGGCGAGTGGGCACCCGCCGAGTTCAACGCCGGCCACTGCTTCACAGCCGGTAAAGGCCTGCTCGATCGTGTCGAACATGAGCGAACCGACGAGGCTGTGGCCTTCGGCGGTGAGCACCGCCTGCTTGCAGTCGATGAAGAAGTCACTCTCACGACCGGAGGCGAGGACCACCCGGCGCCGCTCGAACGAGCGATCACGCAGGAGTTCGAACAGCCACTTTCGCTCGGTCTCGTTGAAGCGGACCACAGCCTTAGCGACCGCCAGCCTTACGCTTCATCTGGCCCTTCTGGCCTTTGCGGATCGCGGGCATCACTGGAGCGGGTGCTTCCTGGCGTTTCACCGGAGCAGCGATCTCAACGGCCTTCTCTTCAACGGCCTGGCTGACGCGTGTCGACGCGGCGCGCTGGGTGGCCGGCGGCGGTTTGGCAGGAGCGGGCCGCGCGGGAGCAGCTGCGGGGCGTGCCGCTGAGCGTGCCGGCGGCGCTGCTTTAAGCTGCGCGCGGTTCTTTGTGGGCGCATCACTCTCGGAGGCGTCCCCTGTTGCGACGAAGCCGCGCACCATTCCGCCCGGGCGAATGCCAATCGACGGAGCGGTAAGGTCGCCTACGACGCGCGCGCCCTCTTCCAGGAGGATGGCTGTCTCGGCTTCGATCGAGCCGGCGATGGCGCCACGTACGGTGACGCGTGCGCCCTTCAGGCTGCCCGACTCCATACGAATGCGGCCCGTGTCTGCAACCGTGATGTCGCCGGAGACGTCCAAAACGCCTTCAACCGTGCCCTCGATATCGAGGTCCCCGGTGCCGCGCACAGTGCCGCGAATGACGGTCCCGCGCCCAATCTGAGTCTCGCTCGATGATCGTCCGCTCACGGTCAGCCATCCATGTCGACGTTGCCCTTGAACACGGCACCGTCTGCAATGGTCAAACGAGCGGCCTTCACGTCACCGACGAGCCGCCCACCGTGCAACAAGTCCACGCGCTCGGAGGCGGTGACGTTGCCCGTGACAAGGCCCCCGACGGAGAGCGTGGAAGCGCCGATATCCGCTTCAACCACAGCGCCGGGCTCGATGGTGACAGGGCCGTCCACGGTCAACTTGCCGCGAACCGTGCCTGCGACGACCACAGCCTCGTCGGAGGAGATGTCGCCCTCAATGACAATTCCTTGTCCAATAACCGTTGCCACTTAGGACCTCCTCGATCGTCTTTCGTTCAAGTTAACCGGAGCTTCAATGCGCTGGGTTTAGCGACGGCGTGCAGCAGGCTTGGCCTCTTTGGGCGAGCCGCTGAGACCGTCCGGAAGCTCGAAGGCAGCGTCAATTCTTCCGCGGTAGGAAGCGCCTTCCTCAAGCGAGAATTCAGTGGTGCTGATGTCTCCAACGACGCGCGCACCCGCTCGAATATGGACAGGGCCGCTCGACTCGACCGAGCCTTGGAGCACGCCCTCTACCGTGACATGGCCGGCCGACAAGTTGCCGACGAGCGTGCCTGTGCCGCCCACGTCAAACTGGCCGGTCACGTTCACGTCCCCTTCAACCTCACCTTCGAGACGAATGCTGCCTTCTCCGGTTACCCGGCCGCGCACACGGATGCTTCTGCCGAGGACCTGAAGTTCACTCGACGGTTCAGCGTTTCTCGAATTCGACTTCGTGGCTCCGAAGCCTCGGGACATGCTTCCTCCAACCCTTTTGGACGGCGGACCGTACTCCAAGGTCCGAGCTAGAGCAACGGCTCAAAGACTGACCCGCGGCGACCTCAGGAGCGAACTGCTTGGCGTGTCTCTTGGTACAGGCGAATCAAGGCTTCTCGCGAACTCTTCTCACGGCCTGCTGCGATGTTGAGCACCGTGTCGCGGACCGCGCGATTGATCGGGGTTGCGATGCCGAGTTGATCGCTGCGCCGAACCACCTCCCCATTGAGAAACTCGACCGCCGGAACGCGGCCCCGCTCGATCGCCGAGAGCATCGAGGAACGCAGCCGGCGATAGCGCGCTCCCACCGCGAGGAGCAGCGCGTGCTTGGCGAACAGTGAGGCGCTACCGACGCTGCGACTCTCTTCTTCAGGAGTGAGTGCGATCCACTCGAGATCCAAGGTGCCAGAGACTTTCTCGAGCTTGATCTTGAGGGCCTCTGCGACACGCACGGTCTCGGTCATGATCTCGAGCGCGAGCCGCCGCACGTGGCGTTTTCTCATCAGCACGCCCAAGCGGTCCCCGCCGATGGTCCCAAGCGATGAGATGGCGTTGTTGATGGCCAGCTTGGACCAGCGTGCGCCTGCGAGGTTCTTGCTAAGCACCGTCTCCCCGATGCACTCGAGAGCGCGCGCGAGTTGCTGCAGCGTGGGCGTCTCCACGCCGTCGAGACGGCCGAGCTGGAAGCCGCCGCTGCTGGTTTTGTCGTAAACGCCAGGCGAAAGCATGCTGGCCCCCCACGCGACCACGGCGCCAATCACGCGCTCGGGGCCGACGATGGGCGCTACGCGCTCTTCACAAAGGCCGTTCTGAAAGCAGACCAGGCTGCCGTGGGGCGCGAGCCGCTCGGCGCACTCGCGCGCCGCCGCTTCCACTTGGGGTGGTTGCGTCGCGAGCAGGATGAAATCGAATTGGCCGTCGACCTCGTGGAGGGCGGAGACGGCCTTGCCGCGGACGACGCTGGAGGCTCCGTTCTCGCGGACCTGAAAACCGTGCTCACGAATCGCGCTGGCAATCGCTTCATTCTTCGTGAGCGCGGTGACGTCATGACCGTGCCCGCTGAGCTGAGCTGCAACGATGCCACCAATTCCACCGGCGCCGACGACGAGGAACCGCGGTTGCAAGCTCAGGTCTCCTCGTCGGCCTTCCCAGGCTCGGCTTCGGAGAGCGGCTCTTGTTCCTCTTTGCGAAGCACCATGGATGCCACCACGCCGCCGATCAGCACGCCCACGATGACGCCGAGCGATGCGACCGACGGCATGTGGAACCAGGGAGCGATCAGCATCTTCACGCCCACGAAGAACAGCACGATCATCAGGCTGTACTTCAGATAGGCGAACTGTCGCAGCAGGCTGGCGAGCGCGAAGTAAAGCGACCGCAGCCCAAGGATGGCGAAGATGTTCGAGGTGAAGACGAGGAATGGATCCTGCGTTACGCCGAAAACGGCGGGGATGCTGTCGACGGCGAACACGACGTCGCTGCCTTCAACCACGAGCAACACCAGGAACAAGGGCGTAGCGAGCAGCTTCCCGTCCACCCGCGTGAAGAAATTTTGCCCGTCCGGCTTAGGGCTGATCGGTAGGATTCGGCGGGCAATCTTGACGATGAAACTATCTTCCGGATCAAAGTCGTCATCCCCCTTGGAGAGGAACATCTTGATCGCCGTGTAAACGAGCAGCGCGCCAAAGAGCTGCAGACTCCACGAGAACGTGTTGATCAGCGCCGCGCCCAGCAAGATCATGATGATGCGCAGGACGATCGCCCCGAGGATGCCCCAGAACAGCAGGCGATGCTGGATCTCCCCGGCGATCTTGAAGAACTTGAAGATCAGCGCCATCACGAAGATGTTGTCGAGGCTGAGGCTCAGCTCGACGATGTAGCCGGTGAGGAACAGCGTCGCCGCGTCTTTCCCGCTGGTGGCGGCGCCAAGCCCGACAAGCTTCTTTTCGTAGAGAAAGTAGACGCCAACGTCGAAGAGCATCGCTACGACGAACCAGATGGCTGTCCAGCGGAGCGCACTTTTGGTCGTGGGTGTTTCGTTAGTTTTGTGAAAGACCCCCAGGTCCAACGCCAAAAAGAACGAGATCATGAGGAGGAACCCTCCCCAGGCGGCCAACTGCATGCGATGGAGTTACCTGCGCTAAGTCAGGATGTCGAGACCGACCGACGACGACTGGCTTTCCGCGGAGGGCGATGTGGCAGCCAGACTGACTCGATCAGCCTGGTGGCGGCGTCAAAACAGCGAGTGCCTTGGGAAGTACTTCAACCTCGAGGGGTAAGCCGCCCAGTGGCTCTCCGTCTGCGTCGTTCAAGAAAACGTTTTGCGCGTCTTCATTGAGTAGGTTGAGGCGAAGCTTCTGACAGCGAAAATGCCGCACATTGGGGTGGTTCAGGTGCTTGCCCTTGTAGATGGCTGAGCTGTCCATCGCGAACTTCAGCTTCGCCGCAGCCCCGAGATCAACCACATCAAAGACCCCGTCCGAAAGCTCCGCCATCGGAGCAACGTGCATTCCAGAGCCAAAATACCGGCCGTTGCAGATGGCGATCTGCCTAGTTTTCACGGTCTCTACGGTTTCTTTGCCGTCCAACCAGTGGGTCAGCCGCAGCACGCCGACTTGGCCGTGCACGAGTGCCTTCGTTGACGCCCAAAAGTAGCCGGCGGTACCTCCGAGCCAGGCGGCCGACTCGTGCACGAATTTATCGACGAGACCGCCCATGCCGGCAGAGAGGATGTTGATGAAGTACGCCGTACGGTCGGCGGTGGCGTTCTCGCCAGGGCGCGGCGGGTCGGCGTAGCGAAAGCGACCAACGTCGACCAGCGTGGTGTGCCCGGAGGCGATCACCGACAGGAAGCGGTCGAGCCGTGGTTCAAGGCCCAGCGTCTTGCAGAAGTCCGATCCGGTGCCACGGCCGATGATGCCAAGCGCGGTCTTGCGATGCCCCTCGGCTTGGGCCTTCATTAGGCCGTTAACCACCTCGTGAATCGAGCCGTCCCCACCGGTGGCGATCACCAGCTCGCGGTCCTCAAGCGCGGCTTGATAGGCGAGCTCGGTCGCGTGTCGAGGGTGGCTCGTCAGCGCGCCGTCCACCGAGCCGAGTGCTGCCTCAACCGTCTTGAGCAGCGCTTCCGGCGTGATCTTGCCGCGCCCCGAACCGGCCCTTGGATTGACGATGCAGAGCGGCTTCACTTCTTCTTGGCCTTCATCCGCGAAACCAGGTCCGAAACCGCCTTGTCGTAGGCGCTCTTCAGCTCCGTTCGCCGCTCCTTGATCCGCTCGAGCTCTTTCGTGGTTTGGGTGATGGCCTCATCAGCCGTCTTGAGGCGCTCCTCCGCCAATGCCACGCGCTCCTTTTTGGATTTCTCGCTGTCGGCCGAAGGCTTGGCCGTGCCTTTGGCGGGCTCCTTTTCTTCCTCGAGCAACTTTTGGATCGAGCTCTTCGCGTCTTCTGCGGCTGAACGAGCTTGGTTCAAGTCCTCCTCGGCGAACTCCATCTGCACGTTGACGAAGTAGCTGGCCTTCGCAATCTCGGCGGCAAGTAGCTCGAGCGTTGGAAGGTTCTTCTTTCCGAGCACATCCTGATTGCGCTCGAGAATCAGAAAGCCGTCATTCGCGCTTTGCATGCGCTTCTCGATTCTCTCTTTGACGCCGTCTTTGAGGGAGGTGGAGACGGCGCCCCAGGCGTCGACTTCGCAGCCCTTTTGCTTGGCTGCGTAGGCTACGGAGCCGCCGACTTTCTTGGTGAGGGGGTCACGTTCTTCTTCGAAGAAGCTCGCAGTGGTCGCCATCTCACGGCTGGCCAAGCCGTAGGCGGGATCTTTGCCAGCGTCATCGGAGGCCTCGAGGACCTCAACGACCCGGTCGAAATCCGAATCGACGATCTTGTCCCCGAGCGCAGGCAACGTACCGAGCGTTGCCGTTGTTTCCGCCTCACCGTTGCGGATGCGGGTGGCCACGCTCAGGGAGGCCGGCGGAACGCGCAACGCTGCTCCTCGTTGGTCCGTATCCAAGTCCGTTGCTGTCTTCGACTGCGGTTCCTGACATCCAACAGCGAGGAGCAGACCTAGGCCAACGGCCCAACGAACGTGACGCACAGCGGTAAGCCTCATCGCGGCCATGGGACCACACCCTTGGCGGAAAACGCCAGCTTCGCGCACGCGACAAAATCGCGCCGTTTGTAGGAAAGGGGGGTCTCGGAACCGGCCGGACCGAATAAGAATCAACCCATGCCCATTCAGGTTGGCCAGAAACTCCCATCGCTGCGTATCAAGGTGGCGGCGCCAGAAGGCGGGGGAGATGTGCTTTCGACCGACGAGCTCTTTGGGCGAAAGTCCGTCGTCATCTTCGGCGTGCCTGGAGCGTTTACTCCGGTCTGTTCCAACCAACACGTGCCCGGGTTTCTGACCCAAGAGAAGGCGTTGCGTGCGGCCGGGATCGACATGATCGCCTGTCTTTCAAGCAACGACGCTTGGGTGATGGGTGCTTGGGGCCGCTCGCTCGCGGCTTTTCCGGCGCTCACCATGTTGGCCGATGGGAACGGTGAATTCACTGAGGCCTTGGGGCTCGGTGTAGATCTTCGGCAGGGGTATCTAGGCGTCCGCACCCAGCGCTTCGCGCTGATTGCAAAGCGCTTCACCGTGCAATACCTCGGCATCGAGGAGCCCGGTAAGCTCGAGGTGTCCACGGCGGAGGCCGTGCTTACGGCGCTGACTCAGCTACCGGATTAGCTCAGGACCAAACGACGCCGCGACTGCGAAGATCCGAAACGGTGTCAGCTAGCGTCTCCGTCGGATCGCGCGGTTCCCAATCAAGTTCACTGCGCGCTTTGTTGGAGTCGACGTACCAAAAGAGTTGGGCCATCTCCAAGCTGACTGGATCGAGCCGGGTCTTGGTGTCCATGCGCGAAGCCAACGCCTCGTCGATGCGCACCGCGATCTCGGGAAGCCAGGAAGCGCGTGGCAACCGCAATTTGGGAGCCGCGATGCCGCTGACGCGCTCGAGCTTTTCACAGAAGGCTTGGGTGGTGAGATTCTGCGCTGCCAATAAATAGCGTTCCCCAGGCCGCCCCTTCTCGAAGGCCAGCACCATCCCCACGGCCGCGTCGCGAGCGTCAACGAACGAAAGGCCACCGCCAGGTACCGCCATGATACGGCCCTCGATGAAATCGGCGACGTCGGAGGTGGACGAACCACGGTGGTCTCCAGGGCCGAGCAGGAGCGTCGGGTTCACCAAAACGACCTCGAAGTTGGGCGGATCATTGCGCTCGAGCGCGGCCTCCTCTGCGAAGTACTTCGAGCGATAGTACGGAAACTTCGCCAAGAGCTTCATCGGCGGCTTGGCCGTCTCATTCAGTTCTCGCGCCTCGGAGCTGAGGGCGATGGTTCCGCTGGTCGAAGCGACCACGGCTCTTCGCACGCCCGCTTTGCGCCCTGCGTCGAGCACCTTCCGCGTGCCCTCGACGTGGAGCTTGTGGAGCTCCTCTGCGTCCGCGCGGTTGCGCGAAACCTTGCCCGCGCAGTGAAAGAGACCGTCACAACCTGCGGCTGCCGTGGCCACGACCGTCTCGTTCAAGATGTCTCCGAGCGCGAGCTGTACGCGTTCGGGAAGCGGCTGCTCATCATCGGCACGGCGCACGAGCGCGACCACTTCATGCCCACGTTCAAGCAGCTGATCGACCACAAACCGACCGAGGAAGCCGGTAGCTCCAGTGACGAGAATCCTACTCATGAGAGATCGAACACCTTCTGAAAGGTTTGCAGCAGGGAGATGTCGTTGCTCTTCACAGCACCGCTGAGAAACTCCATCGGCGAAGGAACATAGGCCTCCTTCACGATGCGGGTGAAAATCTCCGGGGTCGTCTTCAGCACACAGTCGGCGACGCCACCGTCGGGCTTTCCTGGTGCGGCCCAACAGCTCTTCGCGTCGACTTTGAGCGTCCACTTCTCGTCGTTGCCCGAGCCAAGCGTGAAGTAGAAGGTGAGCGGCTTCTCGACGCGGTCTTGTTTGAAGCGCGTCTCGAGATCACGAAAGAGCTTTTGCAGCGGCGTCTCGCTTGGCGCGACCGGCAGCTGCTCGCCGTCGCTCAGCTCGGCCAGATCCAAGATGCGACCTTCACGCAATTCACGCACGGCTCGTTCTGTCAGCTCGGCGATCTTGCGACACGCTGCGGAGAGCTTCATGCCCTCGGTCAGCCGGCGTAGATCCTCGACGCGCAGCGGCTTGCCGATGCGCGCGATGATGTCGCGTTTGGTCGGGATCTTCGAGCCCTTGCGCATCGCCTCGTACGTCCCTCCGATGTAGACCGGCAGGATGTCGACGTTGTGGCCCAGCGCGAGATGACCGATCGCGGGCTTGAACTCCGTGATTGAACCGTCCACCGAGCGAGTCCCCTCGGGGAAGATCAGCACAGTGTTACCGCGGTCGAGATGGTCACCTGCGATGCGCAAAGCCTGCCGCAGGCCACCCTTACGATCAAACGGCGCAAGGTTGGTGAAGTTCTCGAAGTAGGTGCGACGCCACTTGTTGCCCTCGAAGAAGTAGTCCTGCGCCGCGAGGGAGACCAAGTCTTCACCGTAGGAACCGAGCGCGTACTTGACGAAGCCCATGTCCAAGTGGCTCGAGTGGTTGGAGACCACGATGGTGTTGCGATTGTGCGGGACGTGAGCACGACCAAACACCTTGGGCCGCATCACCGAGCCGTAAAAGCCCATCTGAACTCTGGTGAGCGCGCGCTTGGTGACGCGAGCGATCGGCTCAGGGACCTCGATCGGCTGATCGTTGGAGCTGGACTCAACAAGGCCTTCGGCGGCAAGCGCATCCGCACCGTGGGCAGCCCGTCGAACCACTTCCTCGAGCTCGCTGACGGTCTCGCAGCGGGCCAGATCTTTGCCGTCGATGGGGCCGCCAGCGACTGCTTCCAAGGCCGTCAACAGCTCCACGGCTACAAGCGAATCAACCCCCAGATCTCCGCGCAACGTAGTGCCCGCATGGAGGTCCTTCTGCGAACGGTTGGTGATGCTGGCGAGCACCGCACGCACTGGCGTGGTGCCGCGCTCCGAGGTCACCACGGTGGAGGCCTCTTGTAGCCGCGAGAGGATCGCCACGACGTCGGGCCGCTTCACCTTGCGCGTCGCCGTGCGAGGCAAGTCCGCCTCGTACACGACGACGACCTCCGGTTTGGCTACGCGCGGCAAGTCTTCGAAGCGCTCGCGCAGGTTGCGCACGGCCTTCTCGCGGATCGTCGCGCGAGCTCGCGGTGAATCATCCGAAGGAGCCTCCGGCACCCACAAAAGAGCGACCTTCTCTCCGCCGTTTCCGTCGGGCAACCCGACCACGCTGAGCTCTTTGACGCCATCGATCTTGCCGAGCAGCGTCTCCACGTCGTCGGGGTAGACGTTCTCCCCGCTGGGCCCAACGATCACGTCCTTGGAGCGACCGACGATGGCCAAGCGGCCTTTCTTGTCGATCTTTCCGAGATCGCCCGTGTGCAGCCAGCCGTCTTCGGAAAGGACCTTTCGTGTTGCGTCGAGGTTGCCCTCATAGCCGCGCATCACGTTGGGACCGCGCGCAACGACCTCACCGACGCCTTCGCCGTCGGGGTTCTCGATGCGTAGCTCTACACCCGGTACCGGTTTGCCGACGTGACCGTAGCCAGCTCGCAGATCGGCTTTGGCGACGGTGAGCACCGGAGAAGCCTCGGTCAGGCCGTAGCCCTCGGAGAGGGGCAAGCCCAGCCCGGCAAATAGCTTGGCCGTGTCCTTCGGCAGGGCAGCGCCCCCGGAGATCAAGTGGCGAATGCGCCCACCGAAGCGATCGTGCACGGCGCCGAAGAAGAGCCGACCGGTGTTGAGCCCGGTGGTCTTGCCGATCAAGCGATTGAGCTCGAGCGTCATGTCGAAGGCGCGGGTCGCCAGCGGGCCGCGCTCGCGTACCTCCGAAAGGATTCTGCGCTCGAGCATTTGCCAGAGCGCGGGCACGCCAGCCATCGCCGTTATACGGCCGGCGGTGAGCCCCTCGCGCAGCCCGTCGGCGTTGAGCTCGCGGATGTAGATCACGCGGGCGCCCAACATCAGCGGGAGCAGCAGGCCGCAAGTGAACTCGAAGGTGTGATGGAGCGGCAACACTGAGAGCACGTGATCCGACGGGCCGAGCGGGAAGATCGGCGCCAAGGCGGCCAGCAAAGAGGCGAAGTTGCGATGGGTCAGCATCACGCCCTTCGGCTCACCGGTGGTCCCGCTGGTGTAGATGATGCTCGCGAGATCGTCGGAGTGCGGCTTGACGCCGTGCACGCGGGCCCGCGCGAGGTGGGCTTCTCCCGGGGTCGGGTTCGCGGCGAGCACCACATCGATCACGGGCAGAGAAGGGAAGGCAGCGCGCACGGCAGGGCCGGCTTTCTCCTCGACCGTCTCGTCCCAGAGGGCCAGCTCCGCTGCGCTGGAACGGACGATGTTGGTGAACTGCGGGCCTTCCAGCGCCGGATCCACCGGGACGGCGACCGCGCCGAGCCGCAAGATGCCGAAGTAGCAGAGGGCCCACTCCGGCCGATTGCGCGCGCTCAGGATCACGCGGTCCCCTTGCTTTACGCCAGCGTCCGCGAGCAGTCCGGCGACGTGATGGGAGATGTCGCGTAGTTGCCGGAAGGTGATGCGAGTGAGCCCCTCGGGGGTAACTTCTTGCAAGGCCAGCGAGTGCTCGTGCCGCTCGGCCACCTCATCGACGAGGTCCAGCAGGTGGTCGTACGCGCGGATCGCCTTGAGCTTCGGCACCATGCGCTCGTCGATCAGCGGGATGACCCACTTCTCGAGCCCCGGCAGATGCACGTCGTACATCCACTCGCGCCAGTCGAGCTTCTCCGGGTGCCAGATGAACTTTTGCCTTTCTTCCTCGGGCATACGGGCGAAGGCGTCACGTGTGTTCTTGCACGAGAAGATCCAGTCCGACTCGGCCGTGAACGGGACGAACAGGTCCATGATGTCCCCGCTCTTGTCCTCCGTTTTTGCGATCTGGGTCAGCGCCTTTGCCGCAGGCTTTGCGATTGATGCGAGCGGGCCGACGGCGGCGCGGTTGAGCCACTTGGACACGGTGCGCATCGCGTCGGCGTATTGGTGCGGACCGAGCGCTTGGTACTTCGCCTTGCTGACGCCCATCGACTCGAAGTGTTGCAGCACCAAATCGAGCGGCTTGCTGGACTTACCGTCGAGCACGCGCTTGCGCTTGTAGAGCCCGATCAGCTCGAGATAGCGCTCCATGGAGCACGGGTTCGTGTCGGTGACGCCGTATTGGTAGACCGATTTGTGGCTGCCATCGATTAGCTCGACCAGCGACGCGAGCATGCCGGAGGCGACCATGTCGACGGGGATGATGTCGAGGTGCACGTTGGCGTCCCCAGGGAAGCGAACGGTGCCTTTGAGCGCCATGTAGATGAAGGGCGCGCTGGTGTTGATGCCCTCGTTCCAGCCCTTCACGGGGAACTCGACGCTCGACTCGACCACGGCCGGCCGCACGATGGTGTAGGGCACACCGCTGTTGGCGAGCACCTGCTCACCAATGCTCTTGGTGTACGTGTAAATGTTGGACCAGCCCCAGAAGGTGGCGCGCTCGTGGCCCGAGGCGGTGAGCTGAGACTCGACGAACTTGCGCTTCACTTTGGTCAGCTCGTCATCGAGCGCTGCGCCGCGAGCGGGCTCTCCACGCTCCGCGAGGTTCTTCTTCGCTTGATCCAAAAAGGCGCTCTGGCGGAAGGCGTCATTGGAGCGGTGGCGCGCCATGCGGATCAGATCGAGGCACTCATCGATCTCGCGCTGGGGATCCCAATGGGATCGCGACAGCAAACGGAACGGCTGCACCTCGCCGAGGACCTTCTCCCCGAAGGCGCGTGGGAACGGCACCGCGTTGGGCGCCTCCTCCTCGATCACGCCGGAACGGTAGCCAGCGACGTAGCAGGTGCTCGTGTGAAGCACGGGCGCACGCAGCGTCTTGGCCAACGAAACTAGGTTGGTAACACCGAAGGCGTTCACCTCGAGCGCCTCGTCGAGCGGCGGGTTGAAATCAACCACGCCCGAGACGTTCACCACGGCGGTGATTTTCCCGGTCAAACGCTCGATCAGCGCCGGCTCGATACCAAGGTTCGGCTGGACGACATCCCCTGCAACCGGCGTGATCTTCGAGCGGATGAACGCCTCGAACTGCGCTCCTGGGTGCTGTTCACGCAGCGGGTCCAAACAAACCGACGTAGCAATTTGCGACCAAAAGCGCTCTTCCGCCGTTTGGTCCGCCTTCGGTCGAACTAGCAAGTAGAGATGCCCGACGTTCGGAAAGCGCGCCAGCAGCATCCCGAGCCAGACTTTGCCCAAGAAGCCGGTACCGCCGACCACGACCATCGTGGATCCGTCAAGCAGCTTGGTCGGATGCAGCGAGCCCGCACCCCCGGAAGTCCGTGGGGATGAAGCGTCGATTGCGCCAGTATTTGTGCCGTTCACGTGTGAGACATTCTGCATGAGGGGCCGATGGGCGCGGACGTTTTGCCTGTACAGGCGCAGCGTCAAGCCGCGTGAACGTCCTTCGCTCGAGAACGCCGTTTCACTGCGTTTTGGAAGGCTCTCGGGCGGGTCGGCCGCCACTTTGGGGCGCCAATGTGCGACTTCCAGCACCTGCCGTCCGGCATGAAACCCGGCGCTTGGCAGCAAAATCAGGCGCTGGAAAAAAAAGAGCGCGACAATCTTTGGAGCATCGCGTCTTCTCCCTGACCAAGTTCAGTCACTCGTCAATTCTGGGAGATCGTTATGTTGAAGAAAGCCTTGTCCAGTTCCTTCGTGCTTGTTCCCGCCGCCCTTTTCGGGCTCGTCGTTGCGGCCACCGGCTGCGGCGAAGTTACGAAGATCCAGGAATGCAGCGCCGTGATCGAAGCGGTGAACAAGGGCCAGGACGCGTTCAAGATCGAGTTCGACGAAAAGAAGATGGAAGCTCAGGCCAAGAAGGTCGAGGACTTCGAGAAGGCCATCGGCGAGGTGAAGATCACCGACGCCGAACTCAAGAAGAGCGTCGATGAGTACCGCGCGATGGTGACCGATATGGCCAAGGTTCTGCGCGACGTGGCCAAAGGCGACGCAACGATTGAGAAGCGCGTCGACGATATCGTGAAGAAAGAATCTGAGCTGGTAAACAAGATCAACAACTACTGCAACCGCAAGTAGAGCTTCCCTTCACGGCTGGATACGCAGGTTCGCCTGCGTATCCTCGTGCCGGAGGCCAACGTTCGATGTCGGCACCTGACCCCTCGACGGCCGCGACGCTTCTCGCCGAACTGCGCACGGATGGGTTTGAGACCCTTGCGGAGGAAGAAGCGGCCGCGCCCGAGTTCACAACGCTCGGTGAGCGCTACGAGATTGTCTCGTTGATCGGCAGTGGCGGTATGGGGACCGTCTACAAGGCCAAGGACCATGAGCTTGATGAGCTGGTCGCGCTCAAGATGCTCAAGGGCAAGGTGTCGACGCTCGAGTCGGTCGAGCGCTTCCGTCGCGAGGTGAAGCTCGCTCGTCGGGTCACTCACAAGAACATCGCGCGCGTATTCGAGTTCGGTGAGTACGCTGGCCGACGGTTCTTCACGATGGAACTCGTGGAGGGAGAGTCCCTGCGAGCGATGCTCACCCGCAGCGGCGTTCTTCCGCTAAAGACTGCGTTGGGGATCGCGCTCAGCATTTGTGACGGGCTTGCGGCTGCACACGAAGCCGGTGTCGTTCATCGCGACCTCAAGCCCGACAACGTTTTGATCGGCGCGCAAGGGCGTGTGGCCATTACCGACTTTGGGATCGCCGCATCCGTTGATGGCAGCTCCGGCTTCGCTACGTCCTCGTTCATCGGGACACCCGACTACATGGCTCCGGAACAGGTAGACGGTTCGATGCCTCCTGACGGACGCACCGACCTCTACGCGCTCGGCGCCCTACTGTTCGAGCTGCTCGCGGGGCGCCCGCCGTTCTCCGGACCCACGGCGCTCGCCATCGCTGCGGCGCGCCTCACGCGGCCCGCACCAAGCCTCGCCGAGCTCGTACCCAGCGCTCCAAAGCAGGTCGTCCAGGCGGTCGATCGTTGTCTCGCTCGCGATCCCGCGCAGCGGTTCGCGCTGGTCGAAGAGCTGCGCCAGGAGCTGCAGTCTGCGCTTGGCGCCTTATCTCCGACAACGCTCACGCCGCTCAGCGGCCTTCACGTGAGCCTGCCTCCTTCGTTTCAAGCGCCTGTGATGAAGATGGCCGTGTTGCCGTTCACGAGCGCCGGACTGGCTGGGCAGGAGTATCTCGCCTCAGGGCTTACCGAGGATCTGATCGATTCGCTGGCCGCTTCCAGCAGCGTGCGTGTGATTGGGCTTGGAACTACGGCTGCTTTGCCGCACGTCAACACCGACCCCCGCAGCATTGGGCGTGAACTCAATGTTGACGTGGTGGTCCATGGATCGTTGCGAGCTACGCCCGACGCGCGCTTGCTAGTAACGGTGCGCATGGTTGCTGTCACCGACGGCATCCAGCTTTGGTCGCAACGCTTTGGCATCACTTCATCGGAGATCTTGCAACTCAACGACACCATTGCACGGGCCCTACTGCAGGCGGTTCCTGGCGGTGCAGTACCGATCGCCACGGAGCTGGAGGACCCGGTTGCCGTCGACCTCTACCTGCAAGCCAAGAGTCGTTTTCGCGAGTTTTGGTACGAGAGCTCGTCGCAGGCGGAGGCACTTTACGAGCAGGCCTTGCAACGCGCACCGAACTCGCCGCTCCTGATCGCGGGCCACGCCCTGGTGCTCGCGCGCTGCGCCTTCTTCGAAGCGGAACGGCTGCCAGCTGCTACCAAGGCCGCCGACCGCGCGATGCAACTGGCGCCTGACCGAGGGGAGTCGCTCGTCGCGGCGGGGACGGTTGCAATTCAAGCCCGCCGCATCACCGACGCCTACCGCTTCGCGCAGGCCGCCATCGTGCGGGCGCCGTCGCTGCTCGAGGCCCATCTACTGCGCGGTAGAATCCTGGCGGAGACGGGGCCGTTGCTCGATGCCGAGCGGTCCTTGCGCATCGCTTGTGAGCTCGATCCGCGTTCGGTTGCGCCGCTGCGGGAGTTGGCCCGAGTGCATGCGCTGCTTGGCCGCTGGGATCTCGTCGACCGCGCGCTCGAAGGCGAACGCAGCGGAATGGATGCCGTTTCCCTGGCGATTACGACGATGCGCTTTGCCTTGTGGAATAAGCAGATGGGTACATTTCTCTCGGTGCGCGAATCGCTCACGAGTCTGCGAGACCCGCTTCGAACTTCCGCGCCACGGTTCTCGGATTTTCTCGACGCCTTGATGCTGGCAACGCCCGACGCGGACGGTGTGGTGACGTTGCTCCACAGCATCGAGCTGACGGGCAGCAGCCCGCGGCGCGCGCTCTTTTTCTTGCAGCTCGCAGCTGAAGCGCAGTCGGTGTTGGGACACATCGAGGTGACGTTGGGGCTGCTCGACCGAGCCAACGTCTTGGGCTTGACCGATCTGGCGTGGCTCGACTGCTGCCCGGCGCTTGCGAACCTCCGCGGTGATCCGCGCTTTGGCTCGCGTCGCGAGCTGGTCCACGAACGCGTGGCTGAGGTGTTGCGGCTGCATGCTGGCAGCCGCAGCGAGCGAGCGAGCTAAGGCTCCGCGGTTCCGGCCGGCAGCGGAGTGTTGGTCACGATCGACTCGATCATCTCCGCGGTGATCGGCGAGAGCAGGATCCCGTTGCGGAAATGGCCGGTCGCGAGCAGCAGCCCCTCGACCGAACTCTTACCGATGCGAGGACGGCCGTCTTTGGTGAAGGGCCGGAAGGCAGCCCAGCTCCGGGTAAGCTCCAACTCCCGCAGTTTTGGTACCAACGCCAACGCTGCAGCGAGCAAATCGTGGACGGCGCCTGCAGTGACCAAGCGCTCGAAGCCAACGAACTCCGTGGTTGAGCCGAGCAGCAGCCTGCCGTCGTCTCGCGGGCTGAGGTAGACGCCGGGTCCCCAAACGCAGCGCTTGATCAGCGGTCGTGGGCCTAGCAGTTCAACGATTTGTCCGCGCGCAGGCCGTACGTCCTCTGGACCGAGTGGGACGCCGGGAATCAAGTTGGACCAGGGGCCAGCCGCGATCACGATGTTGCCTCCGGAGAGCTTCCGTCCACCCTCCAGCTCGATGGCCTCGGCTCGGTCTTCGTGGACCACTAGCCGACGCACCACCGAGCCGGTCAGAAACTGGGCCCCATGGTGCTCTGCCGCGATGCGGAGAGCGCGCAGCAACTTCGGCGGATCGACGCGCGCGTCCTGCTCGAAGCGGATGGCCGAGATCGCCTGCTCCGAAATCGCAGGCTCGAGCGCACGAAGTTCGCTTGCTGAGACCGGCTCGGCGCTTAGGCCGCGGGCGGACTGCGTTGCGGCGTGGTTCTTTGCGGTCTCGGCCTGTTCCTCGGTGAACGCGACGTTGAGGATGCCACAGCGTCGGTACTCGACGTCGATCCCGGTATCTGCACGAAGATCCTCCGACCATTGAGCGAAGCGGTCTCGGCTCGCGATCGCGAGGCTCAGCGAGCTACCGGCCTCGTGGGACTCCATCTGCGCCGCCAACATCCCTGCCGCAGCGCTCGAGGCTTCAGACCCGGGAACGCTGCGTTCGAGAACGACGACGGAGAGCCCGCGACGTGCGAGGCGATAGGCGATTGCGCAGCCAACGACCCCGGCCCCGACAACGAGAACATCGGGCTTTGACACGACGAACCTAGCGACGACCCTTTTTGCGAGCGTCGCGTTCGCGCTTGCGTGCGGACTTCTTGGCGTTCTTCTCCGCCTGCGAGAGCGACTTCATCTTGGTGAGGGACTCTTGCGAGCCGCCCATACCCCCCATGCCGGGGAAGCCGCCCATCCCGGGCATACCGGGGAAGCCGCCGGGCATGCCGGGGAAGCCGCCGGGCATACCGGGGAAGCCGCCGGGCATACCGGGGAAGCCGCCGGGCATACCGGGGAAGCCGCCGGGCATCCCGCCGCCCTGCATCATCTTCTTGGCCCCGCGGGCCATGGCAATTTGCTTCAGCCCCGGGATTTTACCCATCATGCCCATGTTCTGACCGAGCGAGCTCATCATCTGGCGCATGAACACGAACTTCTGAACCAGCTCATTCACTTGCTCAGGCTTGGTGCCCGAACCTTTGGCAATGCGCTCGGCTCGCGAGGGTTCACGCACCAAAGCGTAAGGGTCGCGTTTCTCGAAGCGGGTCATCGATTGAATGATCGCCTCGATGCGCACGAGCTCGCGGTCGTCCAGGTTCACGTTGTCGGGGATGCCGCCGGGCAGCAGTCCGCCGAGCGGTAGCTTGTCCACCAGGTCTTTGAGCGACCCCATCTTTTGGATCATGCGAACGTGCTCGAGGAAGTCCTCCAGGGTGAAGTCCCCGGTGAGCATGCGCTGCGCGTCTGCTTCGGCCTTCTTCTGATCGACGACCTCCTCGAAGTTTTGCATCAGGCCGACGACGTCGCCCATCCCGAGGATCCGGCTGGCCATACCCTCCGCCCGAAACTCCTCGAGCTTGTCGGTGGTCTCGCCCATGCCGGTGAAGAGGATGGGGGCCTGGGTGACCTCCTTCACGGAGAGCGCAGCACCGCCACGCGCATCACCGTCGAGCTTTGTCAGCACGACACCGCTGATCACCAGCTTCTCATGGAAGGAGCGAGCGGTCTTGACTGCGTCTTGCCCGACCATCGCGTCGACCACCAAGTAGATGTTCTCAGGGGTGGTCTTGCTCTTGATGTCGGACAGCTCTTGCATCAACGCTTCATCGATCGCGAGGCGACCGGCGGTGTCGTAGATGATGGTGTCACGACCCAGCTTCTTCGCCTCGGCGGGTGCAGCAGCACAGATCTCGACGGGGGATTTGCCCTCGAGGTTGAAGACCGGAATGTTGATGCTCTTGCCCAGCACCTTTAGCTGCTCGACAGCGGCAGGCCGCTGCATGTCGGCCGCGACGAGCATCGGCTTGCGGCCCTGCTTCTCGAGGTAGCGGGCGAGCTTGGCCGACGAGGTGGTTTTGCCGGAGCCCTGCAGACCAACCATCATGATGCCGGTGATGCCCGTGCCAGCGAATTGCACGGCAGGACCTTCGTGCTGCATCAGCGACACGAGTTCGTCGTTGCAGATCTTGATGAAGATGTCGCTGGCGCCAACGGTGTGCGCCTGACCCTCATGCTTGATTCGATTCTGGTGGGTCTGGCCGATGGCCTTCTCTTTCACCCGGGCGAGGAACGCCTTTACGACGCCAATCTCAACGTCAGCTTCGAGCAGACTGAGCCGCACTTCGCGCAGCGCGCTGTCGATGTTCTGCTCAGTGAGCTCGGTAAGACCGGCAAGACGATTCCGAGCCTGGCGAAAACCACGAGAGAGTGTGTCGAACATGGCCAGCCTTCTTTATCACGTTGGCCGCCAAGATCGCCTTGCTGGATGGGCAAAAACGAAAGTCTCCAGTTCGACGCGGGCTCAGCCCCCAGTAAGGTCGGCCAAAGCCCTGTTGCAGGCTTCTAGCGTGACGGTCGCCGACTCACGGAGTTCTTCGGAGCTCCGCAAGAGCCGCACGGATTCCGCCGGATTTTCGGCCAATTTTCCGCCCTGTGACAGCGACTCGAGTTCGCCGAGGTTGGCAAATAGCTCAGTGCTTACGCGGTAGGCTGCAACACATGCGTCCCTCGCCTGGCGCGCCGAGGGCTCCTTGAGTTCGAGCTCGGCCAGCTTCTCGGTCGCCGCACGACGTGCTGCGACTTCATTGGTCGGCAGTGCGCGAAGCTTCAGCACCTCGCTCTCGACGCGCTGCGCGTCGGTGGGCCCAGTCGTACATTGCGGTGTGACGGCCGCGAGCAGCAGCAGGCACCAGCCGGGAGATCGGCTCAATCGACGGTCTTGGGGGCCGGACCCATCTGAATGCGCTCCCCCAAGTAGGAGCCGATCAGCGTGAACAACACGCCGATGCCAGCCATGATCACGTACATGAACGAGGGGAGGATGCGCACGGTCTGCGAGAAAAACAGGAACAAGACCGTCGGAATCGCTACGAAGATCACCGCGATCACCGGCTCGAGGAAGGTTCGACCTGGTGAGATCATTCCAACTAAAAGTCCGCCGACGAACCACACCGGGATGGTCACCCACATACCGTTGGAGCCCTCGAAGTCGAGGGCCGTCACGGCCATCGGAAGACCGACGACCAAGGCCGCCGTCAGCACTCCGAGCACGACGAACGAAATCAGGAACCACAAGAAGTTGAAGCCAGCCTGCTGCCGGCCTTTGAGTTCGGCGCGGGACTTCGGGCCGGCGCCAGACTCCATGGTTGCACCGCACGAAACACATCGAGAAGCGCTCGAGGCGTTCTTGTAGCCGCACGCAGAACAGAGGGTGGTCTTGGCCGGGGCGTTCGCCATGGGCCGAAGGCTAGTGACCGCCGGACGAGCCGGCAAGCTCTTGCATGTCGATGGGTGTCGCGGGGCCCCTGTACAGGTGTGACGCCCGACCGGTACGGTCGGATCGTGGCACATTCGTTAGGTCGAGCGCCCCGGTGCCGCTATTATTCGGAGCAGTGTCATCTCATCCGTCAGAGGCTTTGCCTCCGGTCCGGCCCTTCGAGGCTGATCCGGAGCTCCTCGCGCTACCAGCACCCCCAAAAAAGGAACGCGCGCTCACTGTCGTTCTGATGGTGTTGACGGCTTGTGCGGCCGCTCTCGTGGCCTGGTCTCTTCGCGGCGAGGCCGCGTATGCCTTCAGTTCGGGAGAGCCCGCTGAGGTCGGTGATTTGGCTGCCTTCCGGCCCGGCGATCAGCTGCGGAATCGCTACGTAAGTGGCGTTGGGAATCTTGGTGCCAGCGGCGCCATCCGCTACGGCCGCGCCGCAGAAGGTGACTCCTTTCGACTTGCTCCAGTCGCCGGAAATGACCGCCTATGGATTGAGATTCGTGTGCCCGAGGGTTTTGAGGGACCGCGATTCATCCCGCCGAGCTCGTTCGCAGGTCGACTGGTTCCGCTCAACAAGTCAGGCCTAAGGCACGCAAGCCTGGGTCAGGGCGTTGAGCGAACTGGCGTTTCCATCCCCGAGGACGCTTGGATCTTGGTCGACGGCAGTTCGCCGCGCGCTTCGCGCTGGGCGGCGGGACTGTGCGCCCTGTTCATTGGATTTTCGCTTTGGAACCTGGTGTCAGTCGTGAGGCTTCTTGGTCGTGTGAAGGACGGAGAGCCAGCTGATCAGGGAGACGCGTCTTGAACAGTTCACCTGCTGCACAGGTAGAAAAGGTTCTCGAGGACCTGATTGTTCGTTTGACCAAGAGCCCCAGCACCGCGGACGTTCGAGCTGTCTTGATCGAGGCGAAGCGTCTGCGCAACGTAACCATGCGTTGGTCGGCGATTCCGCCTCAGCCAGATGCGCGGCGCGAAATGATGGCGCGCGTGATGGATCTGATCGCCCAGATCGGCCTCAACGCGAAGGACCTGCGAAACACCGAGCCTCCGCCGCTCAATCCACCTTCGCGTCCACCCAAGCGGCCGCCGACCGCTCCGCCGCCGCGCCCGTTATCGCGAGCGGATGTGGCGCCAACGGTTGAGCCCAAAGTCCCGTCGCCGCGACCGGACCAAGCGCCGAGTTTTCGAAAGTTCGAGGAGCTCGGTCAAACGCGGCCTAGGGCGCTGCGAGTGCAAGAGTCAGCGGCTCCAAAGACCAGCGGCGTGCCTCACTCGCTGCCGATTTCCCAGAAGCCCACGGTTCCCCCGACCCCAGGTCTCACCGTCCCCGCAGTGCTCGATCGCCCTCGGGGCGCGGAGGCCATCGCCTCCAAACCGGTGGCGCGCTCGCTAAGTCCGATCCCAGGGCGTTCGCCAAATGTTGACCCGCGCCCATCCAGTGCCGAGCAACGCTCGATCAGCCCATTGCCCAGCCCGCCACCAATGCGAGCTCAGGTTTCTCCGCCGCCCAAGCCTGGCGGTTCTGGCTTTGGCCAGCGCGCGCTTTCGCCAATGCCGTTCAAGCGCTCCTCCACCTCCAGTCCGGTTTGGAGGGTAAACCCCACCTCTTCGGAGCCTGTTGCTCGGCCGAAGTCCGGGCAACACGAGGCCGTCAAGCCACCCTCTGAGCCAACGCCTTCGCACGAAGACGATTTCGCCAAACGCCCAACCGCGACGCTGCAATTCGGGCGGAACATGTTGAGCGAGGCTCGCACGCCGCAGAGTCCCGGCCTTGAGTCGGAGCCACCGCCTACCAAAGACAACTCGACGTTTCCTCCGCGAAAGCAGGCGCTTCCGTCAACGCCGCGCGCGCCCCTGTCGACTGCGCCGCCGCCGCTGCGGAACCGTTCTCCGCATCGCGCTGCGACCATCGCCGGCATCCCCGAAGCGAACGAGGCGATGATCGCTGCGGCCCTGCGAGGTCGACCGTCGTCGCAACCCGAGCCGTTCGATGAGGTAGCAAAGCGGTCGTCACTGCCGACGTTGACTCCGCCGCCCATTCCAGCTGCCAGCCTACTGCCTCCGTCGGCGCCTCCGGCTCTTCGTCGGCCCGCGAAGGAGACGCTCCAAATGGGCGCGTTGACTGCAGTGGAGGCCCTCGAGGCGGTTGGGATTACGCGCTCGCGTTCGCTCCCGCGCGACTTGACGGCCGACGATCACGAGCCTCCTCCGAGCACCAAGCCATCCAACCCTCCCGAAAGCGACGGTTCAGCGATCGGTATCTTGGCTGCGGCGTCTCCCTCCGGCGATCGCATCGACGGTCTCAGCACCAAAATTTCGCGGACGGATCTATCTCCAATCAAGCGGGCCTCGCGGCGTCCACCACCTTCTCGACGAGAGGGGCAGCCCTCGGAGCATGCCCAGCGGCTGCACGTTGCGCCCGGCATCGCCATCGTGAAGCCGAGTACGGCGACCTGGCAGCCGCACCCGAAGTTGGCCGGTGTAACGCAGAAGATCGTTCACCGAGACCCGCGGTCGGGTCTCTTCACAGCGCTATTCAAGCTTGCTCCTGGCGCGCAAGTCCCGCGTCTTCGGCATGCCATGACCGAGGAGGCGTACGTGGTTTCGGGCGTGGCCTCGTTCGATGGTCAGGACCTCGAGGCCGGCGACTACCTGCGAGCCGAGGCCGAAACCATCCAGCCGACGCTGACGACGAAGCACGGTTGCACGCTTTTCCTCATCGGCTCCGAGCACGACGAAGTGCTCGATGAAGGCTGAGCCACGTCGCGCTCGTTGAGTCTTGGCGGATCTGCGAGACTCTCGCGATGGAGTTCATCCTCGTTGGTCTCTTCGTCGGCGCGCTGAGCGGTAGCTTGGGCATCGGTGGGGCGGTCGTGTTGATTCCCATCCTTACCTTGGCGTTTGGTTTTTCGCAGACGCGCGCGCAAGGAACGAGCATCGGTGCGCTGCTTCCGCCAGTTGGTCTTTTCGCGGCCCTTGCCTATTACCGCCAGGGCCTGCTCGATGTGCGTGCCTCTGGGTTGATCGCGCTAGGCTTTGTGTTCGGTGCTTTGGGCGGCGCCTCGTTGGTTCAATACCTGCCGCAGATCTGGCTCAAGCGAGCCTTTGCCACGCTGCTCATCTACGTTGCGACCCAGCTGATTTTTGCAGGTGATCGAAAAATGGGTGCAGTGCTGCCGGGGGTTGTCGCTTCGGTAGGCATATGGGCGGTGTTTCTGCTGAGGCGCGCCTTGGGAAAGAAGGCGCCTCCACCCAAGCCGCCAGAACCGCCGCCCAGCGATGACATCGACTATGTGATTTGAGGCCCGTCCTCTAGTCTCCGAAACTGGATGCAACCTAGCGGTCGTCTCGGCGGCAGATTCGAGTTGCTAGCTCAGGCGGGGGCCGGTGCGTCGAGCAAGGTCTACAAGGCTCGGGACTCGCTCGATGGTGATCGGCTCGTCGCAGTGAAGATGCTCGCCGAGATGTCGGATGAAGCGGTCGAACGTTTTGAACGCGAGGCACGCCTGCTGGCCTCGCTCGATCACCCTGCGGTCGTTCGCTACATCGCTCACGGCACAACGACCCAGGGGAGTCCTTGGCTTGCCCTCGAATGGTTGGCTGGCTGCACGCTGGCGGAGCGCGTTGATGAGCGGTTACTTACGGTGCTCGAGGCAGTCAGCCTCGCTCGCTCGATCTTGACTGGCTTGGAGGCGCTGCACGCGCGAGGTGTGGTGCACCGAGACGTAAAACCCGCCAACATCATGCTTGTCGAGGGTGAGCCCGCGCGAGCAACGCTGCTCGATCTGGGCGTGGCGCGTTTTCTTCATGCCCAGGTTGAACTGACGATGAAGGGGCAGCTGATTGGTACGCCCGCGTACCTCGCCCCCGAGCAAGCCCGAGGATCTCGCAGCCTGGATGGCAAGGTCGACATGTTCGCGCTTGGCGTCGTGCTTCACCGAGCGTTGAGCGGCATGCGGCCGTTCAGCGCGCCCGAGACCCTCGAGCTGCTATTGAAGATCCTCTTTGACGAACCGCCGCGACTGAGCGAGCTGGTCGCCGACGTTCCGCCGCAGCTCGACGAGCTGTGTGTGGCGCTGCTCGCGAAGAAACCCGAGCAGCGCCCAACGGCAAAGGAGGCTCTCGCTGTGGTCGTTGCGCTCGAGGCGCAGCTGCGGAAGCAGCCAGCGGCAAAAGTGCCACGTCAAGCCACAGCTCGAGGCGTGGTGCCTGGGCGCGGGCTCTCGCTGGCAGAACGGAAGACTGTTTGTTTGGCCGTCGCACGCTGCTTCTCCTCGTCGATCGAGGCTGCGCGTTCTGGCGTTGCACGAGCCGAGAAGGAGCTGCGACAGCATGGCGTCGCACTCAGCCTGCTCGCAGACTGTTCGTTCCTGCTGGCGCCGGAGAACCCTGACAGCGCAAAGGTTGATACGCCCATGTTGGCAGCGCGAGCCGCTCTGGCCTTCGCTTCATGGGTGCCCGATGCGGCTGTCGCCGTGGCTTCGGTCCGCATGGACTTCGCGGACAATGACCTAGAAAAGACGTTGGGACACGCGGCCGAACGCGCGGCTCGCATGCTTACGAGTGGTCCCAATCGCTACCCTCGTATCGATGAGGTGACGCGCGCGCTGCTCGGACAGCGGTTCCGTATCCAAAGCTCGGGCGACACGAATCTGCTCGTCGGAGAAATTGGTGGACCGACCGAGAGTTTGTCCGCGGGCGATCACGGCGCGCTCGTCGGTCGCGAACGAGAACTCGCGATCCTGCAGTCGGAGTTCGCGCGCTCGCGCGAGAGCCCGCGGATCTTCGCCCTACTTGGCGATGCCGGCATCGGGAAGTCGCGCCTCGCGACCGAGGTCTTGCGCTGGGCGGAAGCCGAGGGACGCATCGTGCACATAGCGCGCGCCGAGCCGATGAGTTCGGGCGCGCCGCTGGCGATGCTCGCGCAGATCATCCGCACCTGCGCCAAGATCGATCCGACCGAGCCCAAGCTGAGCCGCCAGAAGAAGCTGACCGTCTGCGTTGCGCGAGCCTTGGGGCGCGAATCGCTGGTGACGGCAGCGTTCCTCGGCGAGCTTATCGGGACGCGCTTCGATGATGAGGACCTCGCGGAGCTGCGAGCAGCGCGAATCGACGCTCGGCTGATGGGCGACCGGATTCAGCGGGCGTTCGCCGAATGGCTCGGGGGCGAGTGCCGACGGCAGCGCGTGCTGCTGCTGCTCGAGGACTTGCATTGGGGCGACGTCGCTTCCGTTCGTCTGGTCGCCGAAGCTGCCTTTCAACTGGATGGTTCACCGTTGCTAGTGCTGGGGCTGTCGCGGCCCGACGCCCCACGCGAGATCTTGCTCGCACTCGGTGGCCTTAGCATCGAGCTGGAGGCGCTCTCGCGGCCCGATGCGCTGCGTCTCGTGCGCGCCGCTTTGGGCGAGTCGACCAGCGAGGAGCTGGCCAATCGCGTGGTCGATCGAGCCGAGGGAAACGCGTTATTCCTCGAAGAAATTGTGCGCGCCTGCCGGCAAGGACGAGGGGACGAGCTGCCGGAGGCCGTGTTGGTGATGATTCAGCACCGGCTCGCGGCGCTGAGTCCAAGCAGTCGACGCTTGATGCGCGCAGCCAGCGTGTTTGGCACGAGGTTTCAAGCCGAAGGGTTGGCGGTCATGTTGCCTGACGTGGACCCAGCCGCGCTGCGTGCAACGCTCGACGAGCTGGTCCTCCGTGAGGTCCTTGCGCCTGCGTTGGAGTCCGACGAGGCACCGTCGAGCAGCTACACATTTCGGCATGCGCTGATTCGTGACGCTGCGTACGCGATGTTGGCCGAGGACGATCGGCGCTTCGCGCATCGCGCTGCAGCGCAGTGGCTCGAACAATCCGGCGTAGCTAGCCACCGAGCCGTTGCGGCTCACTTCGAACAGGGCGCGCTACAGATGCAGGCTGCAACGGCCTATCGAGGGGCTTCTCAGCAGGCCCTCGAGGGCAATGACTTTCGCTGTGCGCTCGAGCTTGCAGAGCGCGCCGTTGCGTTGGGCTCGGCGGGAACCGAGCTGGGAGAGTTGCAATTACTGATGGCTGAGGCGCGGCGATGGTGCGGCGAACACAAGCAGGCAGCTCAAGCGGCAGCCCAAGCGCTTGAGTTGCTCGTGCCGCAGAGCGGCGCTTGGTACGCGGCGCTTGGCGAGTTGGCCTTGGCTAGCGGTCGCATCGGTCGTGTCGAGGAGCTCGATCGGGTCGTGGAGCTGCTCGGTGCTGCCAGCCCACCCACGGACCGACATGCGTTGGCGCGGAGGAGAATCGCGGCCGCGCGCGCTGCGATTCATTTGATCACGGGCGGGCAGCTGGCCAAAGCCATGCCCCTCTATCGCGAGCTTGAGGAGCACGCTGAAAACGATGACGACGCGGTGAAAGCCCGAGTTCAGCAAACTGGGGCGTTCGTCGCCTTGTTGTCTGGCGATTTGTTTGGCTACCTGGTGCGCATGGTCGCGGCCACCGCTGCGTTCGAGCGCGCTGGGGATCTGCGCGAGGCGGCCATTCAACGCGTCAACGTCGGTAATGCCAGCCTTCAGTTGGGCATGGCGGAACACGCCGAGGTCGCCCTCACGGCGGCCCTCTCAGCGGGCAAACAAATGCGCCTGAGCAATGTCGTCGCCTATGCCGAGCACAACCTCGGCATTCTTCGTGCGCGGTGCGGTGCGCCTCATGAGGGACTCGAGCTGGAGGAACGTGCGCGCGAGGCCTTCGCCGCACAAGGCGACCGCCGAATGGAGGGCGTCGCTCGCATTTATTCAGCTCAGATCCTGCTGCTGCTCGATCGTTTTGGAGACGCGATTGACGAGGCAAAGCTCGCCCTGGAGCTCCTCGAGCAGAGCCTGCCGGCCAAAGCGTGCGCGTTGGCCACCAAGGCGGCTGCACTGTTGGCTGCTGCGCGCGCAGCCAAACCCTTCGAGCGAGCGGCAAGGAACGCAGAAGCCCTGCAAGTAGCGCTCTCGGCCCAGGAGATCCTCGATCAGCTTGGCGCACTCGAGGAGGGAGAATTTTTGGTACGAACCACGCTGGTGGAGGCGTTGCTGGTCTCCGAGCGAACCGCCGAGGCTACCGCTGCGGCTCAGGTTGCGCGGGCGCGTCTGCTCGAACGCGCGCTACGTATCGTGGACCCCATCGCGAGGGAGCGGTTCATTTCCCAGGTGCCGGAGAACGCGCGCGCTCTCGAATTGACCGACGTACTTCAGGAGCTCGGCATGCCGACGCTACGTGACCCAATGTCTCGGCCGCGTAAGGTCTAACGCTTTCGTTCGCGCGTGCGCGGAACGCTCATTCCTTCTCGCAGGTATCACCTTGCTTGCTGCAACGAAGGTCCTTCTTGCACACGTCGGAGCGCGCACAATCACTGGAAGAACCGACGATGCAACCGCTCACGGTGAAGTCCCAGGTACACTTGCCGTTGGTTCGGCACTTTTGTGAGGCCTCGCACTCGGCTTGATTTTTTGGCGCAGCCTCACCGACGCAGGCGGCGGCGAGGCCCGTAAAAACGACTAGCCCAGCGAAACGCCGAGCTGCTTGCGCAATCTTGAACATCGATCCCCCGTCATAAACACGATCAAGTCGTCGATCTTGAGGTCGCGGTCGGACTCGGCCTCGAGCAGCTTCGCTGCGCCTTCGAGATCATTGGCTAGCAGCAGTCCGGCGCGATTCGCCGTGAGCTCGGCGGCGTGAGCCCAACGCACCAAGTTTGTCCGGCCACCTTCCTCGACGAAGCGAATGAAGTGCCCACGCAGCCGGTCCAAGTGCGCCGGTTCGAGCATCGGCACTATCGCTTTGGCGATGGGTTCGGCTCGCTGTCGTACCGCGGCCGCCAAAGGCAAATGCGGCTGACCGATCGAGAGCGCGGCGAGGAAGATGTCCTCCAGATCGGGGATGTTCGGAAACAGCAGCTTGACGAAGTGCTCTTCGCGCAACGAAGCCAGCATGCGACCTGCGATGAACGCCAGCTGGCTCGGCGAGCGACCCGAGAGCGATCCGCGTCCGAGCCGTACGACCGGCGGGATGCCGGGCACCATCTCGCAGGAACCAGCCCACTCCCCGTCGGCGTACAACGCAGGCGCGGTCATGCCCAAGATCGAGGCGGCCCAGCCGAAGGAGCGCACCGCCGAAACGGTGCTGGTGCGAGGGTCTTGTAGCTTCGCCGGGTCGAGCTTCGGTAGGGCGTTTTGGTGACGCAAGGCGGTTACTCGCCCGAGCAATACGGGGCTCGTCACGACCGCGAAGATGTCCCCGGTGAGGACCTCTTCATCCGGGTGGAACAGGTTGCGGCGCCAGCCGTCGGAGCTCAACGACGCGGACGGCCTCAGCATGGCCTTGGGATCATGACGAAGGTACAGTTCCTGCTCCTTCGCGTTGGCAACGCCCAAGAAGCTGAGCACCTGCGCGACACGCACCGCGCGATCCGGATCGCTCGACTCGGTGGCCTTGAAGAGCGCGTGCAGACTCTCGACATCGCGCGGGTCGTGGCGGATACGGCGATGAATATCGTCGGGCGAATCCGGCGGAATGTCGCGGTGGCCGAGGTCCGAGAAATCGACTTCAACGGCCACCTGCGAGCGCGCCTGTTCGAGCTCGGCGCGCAGCATCTCGTTTTCGGCCTCGAGCTCGGCGATGCGCTTGCGCAGCCCTCGAACCTGCGGGTCATTCTCGGCCTCGAGCGGCCGCAGCGAGGGCGCGACTTCCTCTCCCGTGGTTTGCACGACCTGGATGGCGATGCGATGCCGACCTTCCCACGCGGCCGTCAGCGCTCGTTCCAGCGCGAAGACGCGGTCGCGGTCCAAGCCGAAGGCGGTGGCAGCCTTCTCTAGCCGTGCGCGCTCCTCTGCGGTGATCACGCCGTCCTCGAGCGCCTCCGCGAAAAGCTCCTCGTAGTGCGCCTCGAACTTACCGAGCCGAACGTTGCCGGAGAGTTCACCTTGCTCAAAGCCTTGGCCAACCTCGAAGTCTTGCATTCCTAACCCACCCTCTCGCAGTACCGAGAGCGCGAAGGTACCCCCGCCGCCGTTGATCGTCGAGCGGGCTCATCAGGCAAGGGAAAGGTCGTCTTTCGAAGCGGCCCCACCGTCTCGACGCGCTAAGCTGGACCCACGATGAAGCTCCGGTATTTGACGTTTTCGTTGTTCTCGTTGCTCACCGCCTGTGGCGACGGCGGGTCGCCCAAGAAGGATCCTTCGCCTGCTGCCTCAGCGACCACCACCTCCGCGGCCTCGGGAGACGCGAAGCCCGCTACCGCGCAGACGAGCGCGCCAGTGACCACGGCCGAGGCAACGGCAAGCTCCACCACCGAGCCAGTCGCTTCTGCGTCGGCCACGGCCGAGCCGACGAAGACCGGTGATGCCGTTGCTCAAAAGAGCGCCGCCCCTTCGGCGACAGCTACCGCAACGGCTACTGCTACCGCCGTGGCAAGCGCGCCCGACGTCAAAGGTGAGGAGAAGAAACAGGCAGCTTTCAGCGCCTATTTGAGTGGAGCCGGCAAGTACGCTGCAGGCTCTCCGGGCAACGTCACTGCGGTGTTGAACGCGCTCGGCGAGTACCACGTCAACCCCGACTACCCGATCAAGTTCACGCTCGGTGCAGCTCCTGCAGGTGTTTCCTACGGGGAAACGGTGCTGCGCAACGCAACGAAGGGCGACAAGCGCGCCTCGATCAGCATTCCGTTCACGCCGTCTGCCGCTGGCTCCTACACAATCAGCGGCGTTTTCAGCATTGGCGTGTGTGTCGCCTCGAGCTGCACCAATGAGAAGGTGCCGTTGTCGGTGACCGTCAAGGTCGAGTAGCGCTCTGACGCAGAGCGGCGCTGCTTGACGCGCGGCAGGTTTCTCAAGAAAGAGGGCGGGCCATGTTGACCCGCCTCGCGTGCTTTCGAGCCGCTCCGTTTTTGCTGTTGGCTTGTTCGACCCCCGAACCGCTGACGATCAAGCCGCCTACGTTGGTTGAGGCCGGAGATATTTGGTCGGCCAAACCAGCCGTGGAGCCTGTTGCGGAAGCAGCGCCGACGGCTGATCCGGCACCGTCAGTGCAACCCGAGCCGGAGCCCGTCGCTGAGGAACCACCGTGGGCCTTCGATCAGAAGGGTGACCGTATCGGCAGCATCAGCTTCCGCACCTGGATCTGGTCCGAGCCGATGCGCAGCCGGGACCATCTTGCGATCGGCTCGCTGCGCGTGGGTACCTCGGTCAAGTTGAAGTCGAAGGATCCTGTTCCCGGTCAGGGCTGCAACAACAAGTGGTACGCGATCGAGCCGCACGGCTTCATTTGCTCCGACGTAACCACGACCTTGAAGTTCGATTCGCCCTACTGGAAGGCGCTCGCGATGCTGCGTCCCGGTAAGGGCGCTTATCCGTACCAGTACGCCTTCTCGATGGGCGCGCCGATGTACTCGCGCATTCCGACGCCTGCCGAGCAAGCCTCCGCTGAGCGAGAGATGGGTAAGACCAACCGCTTCTACTCGCTCGGTAAATGGAGCGAAGGTCACGAGCGGCTCGTTACCACCAAAGAAGAAGAGGGCTTCAAAGCGGACGGCAAAGGCATTCCGGAGTTCTACGACGGTACCAAAGGGATCGAGGGCAGCCCGTGGAATCCGGTGATGCCGAAGGTGAAGGTCATCCCTGCTGGAAGTGGCTTCGCCTACGCACGCGCCTTCGAGGCTGAAGGACGTTTGTGGTTGCTCACCCCGGATCTGTTCTTGATACCGGCCGATCGCGTGTGGCCGTACAAGACCTCGGACTTCAAGGGCGTGGAGCTCGACGACGAACACACGTTGCCGCTCGCTTGGGTCAAGCCGGTCGCTGGCAAGGAGAAGCTACGCAAAGAAGGCGAGCGATACGCTGCGGCTGAAGGTCGTTTTGACGGCCGTAAGCCGGTGTACCTAACCGGTTCCAATCAGCGCATCGGCAAGACGGTCTATTGGGAGACGAAAGACGGTGCGTTCATCGCCGACGACGATGATGTGACGGTGGTGCTCCCGCAGAAGGAGCTGAAGTTCAAAATCAAAGAGGACGAGCGCTGGCTGCAAGCCTCCATCCTCGGCGGGACGATGACCGCGTTCATCGGACTCAAGCCGGTCTACACCACCATGTGGTCCCCCGGTCTCGGTGGAGTTCCGGTGAAGGGCAATAACCCCAAGAAGTTCGCCACGACCGAGCTCGGGATCTTCCCGATTCAGTGGAAGGACAAGGTGGAGCTGATGTCTCCTGATCCCGGCGCGCCCACGGTGTTCTGGTTCGCCGACGTGCCGTGGATTCAATACGTGCACCCGCCGATGGCGATGCATGTTTCCTATTGGCATGAAGACTTCGGTTACCCGATGAGCGCTGAATGTCTCAACACCTCGGCTGCCGATGGGCAGTGGCTGTTCAACTTCACCTTGCCCAAGCTGCCCGAAGACTGGGGCAGCGTCGGGGCTGGTCGGCAAAACGGTCCATCCACCAAGATCCACATCATTCCTTGAAGCATCTACTTGCAGGTCTGGCCGTCGGGCTCTTGGCGTGCTCAGAAGCGAGCTCACCGTCAGCGAGCGCTATCCAGCCGTCGAACTCAACGGCCGTAGGCGTTGGCTCAACGGCTGTGGTGAGCGCGTCGAGTCCCGTCAGCGCGCCGACCGCCGTTGTCACGGCGGCCATCGCTGGCGTCTCCACCCCTGACGCCGCGCAGCGGACTCGACTCAAGGCCGACGTTGCGAAGATCGCGATCCGGCGAGCGCCGGGTTCGAGCGGTTGGAAGACGGTGCAGACGCTGATCAAAGAGCGACTTGTCGAACTCGGTTACTCCCCGCAGCTCGAGCCGTTCGAGCCCGGCGGCGTCAACGTTCTGGCCAGCAAGCTCGGCTCCAAGAGCCCACAAGAGATCGTGATTCTCTCGGCGCACTACGACCACTTGCAAGGCTGTGACGGCGCTGACGATAACGCCTCGGGGGTTGCCACTGTGCTGGAGGCAGCACGCTTCTTTCAAAGCAAAACGCTGGAGCGCACGGTGCTGTTGGCCTTTTGGGATCGCGAGGAGAGCGGGCTCGAAGGTTCCTTGTTTCACGCCAAGGCCGCCAAAGGACGCGGTGATCGCATCACCCAGATGATCTCGCTCGATGGCGTTGGCTTCGCGTCTTCGGCGCCGGGCTCGCAGCGCTTTCCACCGGGACTCGAGGCACTCCTGCCGGACATCCACGCGCGCGCAGCGAAGAACGACTTCAAAGCCGACTTCATCACCGCGATCGGCGATAGCGACTCTGCGGAAACCGTGAACAACATGGAGAAGTTCGGGACAGCGCTAAACCAACCGACCTACGGGCTCGCTCTCTCGGTGCTCAAGCGACTCGCGCTCAGCGACGCCGCTCGTTCGGATCACGCGAGCTTCTGGCTGCATGGTTATCCGGCGATCTTGGTGACGGATACGGCTGACTTTCGAAATCCCCGCTATCACTGCGGCAATGGCCCAGATTCAGCCGCGAGCCTCGACTACGAGTTCTTGAATCGGGTGACTTCGGTGGTGATTTCCGCAACGGATGCGGCGGCTTCGACGCGCTGATCGTCGTCCAAGCGCTGCGCTCCCTTCGCAGGGTTCTTTCCCGTATCTGCGTCGATGAGGGACAATCGCCGCAGGATGGAACTAGGCATTGATCTCGGGACGACACGCACGATCGTGGCCGTTCACGACCGGGGCAACTACCCGATCGTCGGGTTCACTTTGGCCAACGGGGACCTCTCGGAGCACTACCCCACCGCAACGGCTGAGGTTGGTGGGCAGTTGGTTCATGGGATAGACGCTGAGCAAGCCGAACGTGAAGGAGCACCTTGTTTGCGCTCCTGGAAGCGGCTGCTCTCCCATACCCGGCAGGACGAGCTGATTCGAATCGGCGAGATCGAAGTTGGGCCAGTCGAGTTGGTCACCAGCTTCTTGCTCGCGTTGAAGCAGGACCTGCTCACGCGGTCGAACGTCTCCAAGCTGCTGAAGGAGCCGCTGACCGCCGTCATCAGCGTTCCGGCCAACGCACACTCCACCCAACGCTTCGTCACTTTGGACGCCTTTCGTCGGGCGGGTTTCACCGTGCGCGGCGTCGTGAACGAGCCCTCGGCCGCCGGCGTCGAGTATGCCCACCGTCACAAGAACACGCTGAACTCACGACGTGAGCACGTCCTCGTCTACGACCTCGGCGGTGGCACCTTCGATGCGGCGCTCGTGTACATCGCGCCGGGCCACCACGACATCGTGATGACCACCGGAGTTGCAACGCTCGGTGGCGACGACTTCGACGCGCAGCTTTGCGCGATGGCGCTGGGCAAAGCCAACCGCGCATTTCCCGAATCCCCGCAGGCTCGCGCGGATCTGTTGCGCGAGTGCCGCGCGGCGAAAGAGTCGCTCCACCCCAACACCAAGCGCTTGGTGCTAGATCTCGAGGCGCTGGGAGCAGACGCGCCCGAGGAGCCCGTGGTGATCCAGACCGCCGATTTCTACGAGCGAACCCGGCCTTTGGTCGAGACCACGTTGGAGGCGCTCGACGTGCTCGTGAACGCGCTCAAAGCCGATGAGGACGCGAGCGGTGACGTCGCCGGCATCTACATGGTGGGCGGTGCCAGCGGGTTGCCGGTCGTTCCGCGCGTCGTGCGTGAGCGCTTCGGCCGTCGGGTGCACCGCTCACCGCATCCCGCCTCGGCTACGGCCATGGGCTGCGCGATCTTGGCCGCCTCGCGTGAAGAAGGGGACGAGCTGGTGCTCTCCGAGCGCTTCTCGCGACACTTCGGCGTCTTTCGCGAGGCCGACACAGGCACGCGCGCTGTCTTCGATCCGGTCTTTCAGAAAGGCACCCCGATGCCGCAACACGGTTCGGGGCCGCTGGTTGCGACGCGCCGCTACCGAGCGATGCACAACCTCGGGCATTTCCGTTTCGTCGAATCAGGCTACGTGGACGATGCAGGCGACCCGACCGGCGACATCACGCCGCACGCGGAGATCCTGTTCCCTTTCGACCGCGATCTAGAGCCTGGGACGTTGCACGCCGTCGAAGTAGGCCGGTTGCACCGTGAGGGCCCGATGATCGAAGAGCGCTACGAGGTGGATGGAGCCGGCGTGGTCGCCGTCACGATCACGAATCTCGACGAAGGTCGGGGCGCGCGCTTCGTGCTTTGAAGCCGAGCCTTGCGAAAAGGCGCTTCACCTCTTCATCACGCAGGAACGCCGGCAGACTTGCGATCATGATGGCCGAGAAGATCGGGATCACCATGGTGATGTCGATGCTCAAGTGGAACACGAAGCCCCAGGCCAGCATCCACGGCCTGGCCTTTCGCCACCACACAGCGAACGGGAACAGGAACTCGTAGACCAGCGCTGAGTAGGTGAGAAACATCACCAGCTGCCGGGAATCCAAGTAGGTCGGCCATTCGGCGAAGACGGGCGAGGAGAGTACGTCGCGCATCGCCATCCCGTTTTGCCAACGCGCGTTGGTGATCTTGGCCATCGCTGAGTTGAGATAGACGTAGGCGATCTGCAGGCCTATCAGGCGTTGTCCCCAAACCGTCGCCGAAGGCAGCGAAACGCCCTTCCGCTCTGCGAGCCATGCATCGACGCTGAAGCGCAGTGAAAGCGGTGCGAAGGCCGAGAGCACCAGTTGGATCATGAACAGCCGGTCGCCGCTGTTCAGAATGAAGGGGTTGCGGAACTGGAAGGAGCAGTGAAGAAACGCCAGCAGCAGGCCAAAAAAGCGCGCGCGAAAGCCGAGGAAAAACGCGACGGCGCTGACCGTGAACAGGGTGGCAACGAACTCGAGCCACAATTGGCTCTCGGGTGCCCACGAGAGCGCTGTCAGCCAGAAGAATCGATCATTCGCCACGAGCGCGTAGGGCACCATGCCGTGGGGCCCCCAAAACCGCTCGAGGTTGAGCCAAACTCCGATGGCCTCCCAGATCGCCAGCGCCCCCAGCGAGCCGCGTAAGAACGCTGCGGCTGTACCATCCACCGGTTCGGCGAAGAACCGCAGCAAGGCTGCGCGGACCCAGCGGAGCTGCTTCATAGGTCGTTGCGTCCGGCTGGGACGAATCGCGGTAGGTCCGAGATCACACGCTCTTTGGGGCCAACGCAGGAACGGCGCAGGACCACCGACGAACTCGCGGCCTTGGTCTCTTTGCCGTCGTCGCCCAGCTCCTGGTGCTGTTGATGCACCACGCGAACAGACTGGAGCTTGAGGTTGCGCTGTTCGCCGAGCGCGCAAAAGTACGCAAGCATCGGCTGGCCGAGCCGGTTGCGATCAGCCTTCTCCGCCAGTTTGCCCTGCAGCTTGCGCATGCGCACGTCGCGCACACGCTCGAAGAAAGAGCGGTCTTGGGCGCGTGTGGTGGAGAGCACGACCCACTTTCGTTCCGCGGTCTCGCCCTCGATTACGACGTGCGTGGCGGTGGGCGGCTTGCCGAACATCCCCCATGAGTTGGTCATGCGAAAGGCCTCTTCGTACGCACCGAAGAGATAGACGAAGTGGTCCTTGAACTCCTTGACCGCTCCACCGACCAAGACGGCGCTCAGGTGGAATAGGGTGAAGGCGGTCATGGCGGCGCGCTTCCGGCGCTCCCACTTCGGCAGTTTGGAGAAGGGCAGGGCCTCGGAATTGGGCCTGGAGGCCGCTGGTTCCGACCGAGTTTCCTGCTCCGGCATTTTGCACGACTATCACGAGCCCGCCTGCGTTAAAAAGGTCCCGCAGCTCGGGGCTGTCCTTGCGGTCGCTTTCGCCGCGAGGGAATGGGAACTGAACGTCACTCATGACTGCCGTGCTTTATTCTGGCGACGTCATCGCGGGGAGGTATCTCCTCCAAAGCGAGATTGGGAGGGGCGGCCATGGCGTGGTGTTTCGCGCTGAAGACACCGAGCTCCGGGTTCCGGTCGCCGTCAAGGTGCTCAACCGCGACATCGCCGAGCAAGACCAATACGTATTGCGGCTTTGGCGCGAGGCGCAGTCGCTAGCGGCGCTGTGGGGGACCAGCGTCGTCCAGGTGCATGAGTTCGACACCGACGAACGCGGCTTCGTCTACATGGTCATGGAGCTGCTCGAGGGGGAGCCGCTCGATACGCACCTGTTCGAGCTAGAGAGCTTCGGCGACAAAATGAACGCCGTGCGCGTCCTCTCGATCCTCGAGCCGGTGGCCCATGCGCTGGGCGTCGCGCATCAGAAGGGCATCATCCACCGCGACATCAAGCCGCCGAACATCTTCCTCGTGGATCCGGCCTTTGGTGGCGGCACTCGCTTGATGGACTTCGGTCTCGCCAAGACGCAAGACTTCGAGGAGATCACCGACGCCGGGATGATCGCCGGCTCACCGAGCTACATCTCCCCTGAGATTTGGAAGAGCGCGCCCTTCGACCATCGCGCGGATCTGTACTCGTTTGGCGCCGTCGTCTTCCGCATGCTCGCGGGTCAGCCGCCGTTCGTGGCGCAGACCACCTTGCAGCTGTATGAAACAGCCACCACCGCGCCGCGACCGCGGATTACAACGTTTCGACCGGAGCTCGCGCGCTCCCTCGATGAGTGGTTTGCCTATGCGCTCGCGATCGAAGCACGTCACCGTTTCTCGGACATGAATCAGATGTGGGCCGGCTTCTCAGAAGCCATGATGCAGAGTGACACACCCAGCTTGCGTGCTTATCGCAACGGCACGTTCCGCGGGTGAGTCTGTAACGGAGGGGCTATGTACATCGTTCGTTGGGAGTTTCAGATTCGGTTTGGTCACCAAAAGGAAGTCATCCAGCTCCTGCGTCAGTGGGAGTTTGATGTTGGGCAGCGCGTGGGCTTCCGAGCCTCTTCGCTGCGTTTGTTGCAAGGGGCGGTCGGTGCAAGTCGCTCCTCGTTCGAGCTCGAGACCCATGTCGACAGCCTCGGGGACCTCGAGTCCGCGTGGGAAGACATGGCGAAGAACCCGGCGCACGCCGACACCATGAAGTCGCTCGAGCGGTTCGTGGTCGGTGGCACCGATACGTGGACGGTTCGTACCGTGCTGCCTCTGTTCGAAGGGGACTGAGCTTGCTCAGCGGGCCAACTGGCCCTACGACGCGCGTCGACCGCAGTTCGAGTAAGGGGGGCGCGCAATGAGAGACACACAGGTGAAAGACCTGGATTCGGCGGGAACGAAGCCCACGTGGGCTTTACGTTTCCGCCGTTTGCTTTTGCATCGTCGAGCAACGTTGGTGGTGGCGCTGATCGGCTTCTTGTTGGTGTTACCGACGTTGAGCTACGGCTACTTCCTCGACGACAACTTCCACATCTATGTACTGCGTGGCGGCGAGATGCCCGGTGGTCCACAAGGCGTGTGGGATCTGTATCGGTTTTCCTCGGGTACGGCAGAGGGCGTGGCGGCCAAGGCTTCGGGGGTCTTTCCGTGGTGGACGTCTGAGGGTCTGCGGCTCGGCTTCATGCGTCCCATCCCGTCCCTTTGGCGAGCGCTCGACCACCGGCTTTTTGGTGAGTCCGCCGTCATCCCGCACCTGCAAGTGTGCATCGTGTTCGCAGGTTTGGTGGCCGCTGTTGCGCGCATGTTACGGAGCTTCTTCGGGGACGGTGAGGCTGGGCGCGCAGCCGCGGTGCTGGGCGCGTTGGCCTTCGCGGTGGATGACGCTCACGCGCTCAACGTGGCTTGGATCGCTAATCGCTATTCGCTGATCTCTGCGCTGTTCGGCGCGCTTTCGCTGGTCGCTTTTGCGTCTTCGCGCAGAGCCGCTCAGCTCAGTTCACCGCTGCTCTTTCTCGTGGCGATGTTGTGCGGTGAGACGTCGCTCAGCTTCGTGGGGTTCTACCTCGCGCTGGTTTGGCTGCGTGGGCGCGAGCAGTGGAAGCCGCTCGCTGTGCGTCTCCTGCCGCACGCTTTCGTGCTCACGGGATGGGCGGTGCTCTACAAACTTGGCGGCTACGGGGCGAGAGGGAGCGGCTTCTATGTGGACCCGCTGCACGATCCGCTGCTTTTCGCCGGGCGTTCGCTCTTGCGCTTGCCGGTGCTGCTCAACTCCCAGCTGACCTTTGCGCCGGCCGAAATCACAGGCGGTCTACCGCTGGCCGGTCAAGTCATTGCAGCGATCGTCGCTGCGGTGCTGGCGCTGTTGGTGCTGCGTTGGATCGATCGGACCTGCAATGGAGAACGCTCGGTACGCGCGTTGGTGGCCGGTTCGCTGCTTTCGCTGGTGCCGGTGACGGCGACCGCTGCCGATGACCGGCTGCTTTTGATCCCAGGCATCGGGCTCTTGGGTGCGCTGGGAATGGCGCTCACCCGGCGCTGGTCTGCGCCCATTTCTTCTCCCATTGAAGCGGGCCAAGCCGTGCAACGTCGGAGCTTTACTGCGGGTGCGTTGGTCTTCATCCACCTCATCCTGGCGCCGCTTTTGTTCGTGCCGCGCCAATCCTTTTTCAAAAACCTGTTGCAGGGCTATGTCGATCGACACGCGGTGCAACTGCCGCATGACGCGGCGGTGGCGGAGCAGCACCTCATCATCTTGGCGACGCCGGATCCGCTGCTGAGCAACTACATGCTGCTTTCGCAACTGATGGTCGATCAACCGCATCCGCTCTCGGCCATGCTGCTAACCGTCGGCTGCCCCGGACCGCTGAAGGTCGAGCGGGTGGGCGAGCGTGAGCTCTTGCTCTCGGCGGACAACCTCCTGAGCGGCCCTTTCGCTCGGCTCTATCGCGCCACGCCGCTACAAGAAGGTGCCGAGATTGAGGCCGGCGTGCTCTCCGCACGGGTCATGCGTGTGGAGGGCGACCAGGTGAAGCAAGTGCGCTTCCGCTTCGACGCGCCTTTCACTTCGCTGCGTTGGTTGGTCTTCGGCGAAGGTGGCTACCGTGAAGTAGCGCCGCCCGCGTTGGGCGAGAGCGTCGAGTACGAGGGTTGGGACTTCGCTCGAGCGTTAGCGCAGTAGAGCCGCTACGGCGCCGCGCTACCGATGTCTTTGCAGCAGCGAAAGGAGAGATGGTAGTTGGCGTGGTTGAGGCCCTCTTCGTCGTGCCAGGAGGGGGCACGCCAACGGCAGTCGTCTTTGTGGGCTTCATGCTTCTGAAAGATGAACCAACTGCCCTTCATCTCAGCGACGCCTTGACCACCCTTGGCGCCGAGGTCCCCAGGCTTGAGCGGCAATAACATGTGCTCCGCGGCGTTGCCGTGTTGGTCGTAGACGCCGAAGCTGCTCTTGCACTCGGGGAAGGAGCCGGCGGGGTAGGTGTTGGAACCGCACTTCCAACCGCTCGCGCTGCATTCTTTGGACTTGGTGCTGTCGGTGCCACATTTCTTGTGGTCCTTCTTTGCACCGTAGGCCCAGACGATCTTGCGTTTGCTGTTGTGCACGCCGCTCATCGACTCGCGCGGCAGCTTGAAGTCGTACTCCTCCTCGACTGGCCTCAGGCTTCCCGCGCAAGCGCCCTCCCACTCGTGGGTATCGCAAAGGCGTTTGCCCAAGCTCTTGCACAGGGCCGAGGCGTTGGCCGCGGTGATCCACGTGGCGGGGTATTCACACGGAAGGCCGGGGAACTCGTAGCGGTCGATGCAGACCTTGGCCTGATCTTTTCGCTCGGTCGCCGGATCGTAGATCGGCACCATGAAGGCCGCTCCGCACACGCGCTCGCGTTCATCGGGCAGGTTGCGACGCTTCTCGACGCACTCGGCTCGCGAGATCGGGTGGGTGGTGGTCTCGGGGTTGCCTTGGCCTGACATCTTTGAGCTGGAGAGCAGCTCGAGGATGCGCGCGGCTGTCTTGGGATCGAGGCCGAGCATGATGCGCATGCGGCCGACCATCGCTTCGCGCTGCTCTTGCAGCGTCGTCTCCTTGGCGTTGAGGTCGGGCAAGACCTGCGGGTCGTATTCGACCTCGCAGCTGGCCCGGCCTCCGGGGCCGAGCGGGAGGGCCTCTGCGCTGGCGCTGGCCGCCGCTGAAGCGGACGACTTGGAAGAGGGCAACGCGGCTGCGCTGGGGGCAGCGGCTTGGGCGCTCGAGGACGCAGCTGAAGCGGCCTGCTCCGCCGCCTTTTCGCCGCAGCCAAGCGCCAAGGCGCAACTCAGCGCCAACCAAAGGACAAGGGGGGCTCGTTGCATGAAGTCCTGGCGCATCGCCTTCACGCGCGCGCCCTTCGACGGCTAAGCTCTGCTCGCACGCGTTCGAGCACGGGTAAATCGGCTGGCGGGAATTGAAGGCCGTCCAGCTCGTCGATGCCTACCCAGCGCACTTCGTCGGCGTCGAGTGCGCGCGGTTCGGCAGAACGGGCAGTTCGCGCGGCTTCAAAAAACAGCAAGAGGACGTCCTTGGACGGATAGCTGAAGAAGGTTACCTCCATCGGCGCGAGCACCTCACACTCGATGCCGAGCTCTTCCATCAACTCGCGCTGCAACGCGCGTTGTGGCGTCTCCCCGGGCTCGACTTTGCCGCCGGGAAACTCCCAATAAGCCTCCAAGTGCGTGCCTTTCTTCCTCCGTGAAACGAGCACTCGGCCGGCCTCGAGGACGATCCCGGCAGCGACGATGATGGGAGGCTTCCCCCCGCGTGCGTCGTGTGACATGGCTTGGGCATGCCCATCACATATCGGGACGCCGGTGTCGACATTGACGCAGGCAACGCGCTCGTCAGCCGAATTGCTCGTCTCGCCAAGCCTACGCGGACGCCCCACGTGCTCGCCGATATCGGTGGCTTCGCCGGGCTTTGCGCGATTCCCCCCGGGCTGAAAGAGCCCATCTTGGTGAGCGGTACGGACGGCGTCGGCACCAAGCTCAAGGTGGCCTTCGCCACTGGCGTCCACGACACGATCGGGATCGATCTGGTGGCCATGTGTGTGAATGACATCGTCACCTGTGGCGCCCAACCGCTCTTTTTCCTCGACTACTTCGGTACTGGCAAGCTCTCGGTCGACGTCGGTGAAGCGGTGATTCGCGGCATTGCAGAGGGCTGCAAACAGGCCGGTTGCGCCCTGCTCGGAGGCGAGACGGCGGAGCTGCCCGGGATGTACGCCGAGGGCGAGTATGACCTCGCGGGTTTCGCCGTGGGCGTGGTCGAGCGCAGCAAGATCATCGACGGAAAAGCCTGCAGCGAGGGCGACGTCGTGATCGGCATTGCTTCCTCGGGGCTGCACTCGAACGGCTATTCGCTCGCGCGCCGCGTATTGCTCGAGGAGATGAAGTTAGGCCTCAGCGAGTCACTTCCTGGCAGCGACAAGACGGTGGGCGAGTCGCTGCTGGTTCCAACCAAGATCTATGCGCGCACGGTGGCCGCGCTGTTTGCTGGTCTCGAGGATAAGCTGCACGCGCTTTGCCACGTGACCGGCGGCGGCCTACCGGAGAACCTGCCTCGCGTGCTGCCCGAAGGCTTGGGCGCTCACTTGAACCTGGCTTCCTACGAGCGGCCGCTCATCTTCCAGGTGATCCAAAAGGGTGGGCCGGTGGAGGAGGCCGAGATGTTGCGGACCTTCAATGTCGGCGTTGGGCTTGTGCTGGTGGTTGCCCGCGACGCGGCCGATCAGGCGCTCGAGGTTGCGCGCGCCGCCGGTGAAACCGCTTGGGTGCTCGGGGAGATCGTCAAGGCGAGCGGAGCCCGCGTCACCTTCGCTTAGTGCTCTGCCCCAAGAGGTGCAGGCTCAGATCTGCACCTCTTGCAGCTCGATCCCGAGCTTCTCGGCAAACTCGAAGATGCGCTCGTCGCGGTAGAACTCATTGAAGGCGATGCGGGTGATCCCGGCGTTGGCGATCATCTTGAAGCAGTTCCAGCACGGCGACGCCGTCACGTAGATGGTCGACTGGTCGATGCGAACGCCGTTGCGGGCCGCTTGAATGATGGCGTTGTTCTCCGCGTGGATGGTGCGCACGCAGTGATTGTCCACCATCATGTGACCTACTTCGTCGCAGTGCGGCAGGCCTCGGATGCTGCCGTTGTAGCCCGAGGCGAGGATCGACTTGTCGCGCACGATCACTGCCCCAACATGTTTGCGATCGCAGGTCGCCCGCGTGGAAACTTCCTTGGCGATGCGCATGAAGTACTCGTCCCAGCTAGCTCGGTTCGACATTCAGCACCCTTACGCTGAAGATTCGGCGAAACCAAGGCTCTACGCGGGCCAGGCAGCTGGCTCCGCGTCGGGGTTGCTGCGGAGCGCCGCGTTCATTAGCGAGAGGCGATGAGCGAACCGCAGCGGCAGATTCTGATTCTCGGCTCCGGCGCGCGGGAGCACTCGATCGCCGATGCGATTCTGCGCTTTGATAGCGCCCGCCGCGTCGTGGTCGCGCCAGGCAACGGCGGTATCTCGGGCGCTGGGCTTTCGAGTCAGGCGGTGGACCTCGGGAATCACGCGCAGGTGATCGCGCTCGCCCAATCGCTGGCGGCGGAGCTCGTGATCGTCGGCCCGGAAGCACCTCTGTGTGACGGTATCGTCGATAGCCTCGAGGCGGCCGGCTTTGCCGTGTTCGGCCCGTCCAAGGCTGCGGCGCAGCTCGAGGCTTCCAAGGCCTTCCTCAAGAGCTTTGCGGCGCGGCATCGCATCCCAACCGCGCCCTTCGAGATCGTCACGAGCTTCGCCGAAGCCGAGGCAGCGATCCTCCGGCGTGGGGCGCCGATCGTGGTGAAGGCCTCGGGCCTTTGTTCGGGCAAGGGCGTGGTGGTTGCGACCACGGTGGAAGAAGCGCTGGCCGCCGCAAAGTCGATGTTGGTCGATCGGATTTTTGGCGCTGCTGCCGATGAGGTCGTGCTGGAAGACTGCCTGCCGGGGACCGAGGCGAGCGTGTTTGCGCTCTCGGATGGTGAGCGGTTCCTGGTGTTGCCGCCGTTCCGCGATCACAAGCGCCTGCTCGACGATGACCGCGGTCCCAACACCGGCGGCATGGGCGTGGTCGGTCCGGTGGAGGAGCTTTCGGCGGAGACGCTGAGCCGCATCACGAGCGAGATCATCGAGCCGACGCTCGCGGGTATGCGCAAAGAAGGAGCGCCTTTTCGTGGGGTGCTGTTCGCGGGGGTGATGATCGACGCGGACGGCGTGCCCTCGCTGCTCGAGCACAACGTGCGCTTTGGCGATCCCGAGTGTGAAGCGCTGATGTCGCTGCTCGAGGGCGACGTGCTTGGGGCGCTCGCGGGCTGTGCAACGCGCAACTTGAATGCCGAGCTGCTTTCGATTCCGAAGGGCCGTCATGCGGCTGTAGTCATCCTCGCTGCCGAGGGCTACCCGATGAATCCGAGGTCGGGGGACCCGATCGAGGGTCTCGAGCAAGCAGCGGATCTAGGCGCCAAGGTCTTTCATGCGGGAACGGCTCGAAGCGGCGAGGGCCTGGTGACGAAGGGTGGTCGGGTGTTGGCGGTGACAGCGTGCGGGTCGAGCCGAGAAGCTGCTCGCGAGGTCGCCTACGCTGCTGCGGACGTCATTCAATTTCGCGGCAAACAGTTGCGCCGGGACATTGGTGCTCGGTGAGTTCAGGCCGGCTCCAGCTGCTCGAGGAGAGCGAGCAGCTGCTGTTCGTCGCCAAACCTTCCGGCTGGGTGGTTCACCGCGGATTTTCTGGTGACGAGTGGACCGTCCTCAGCGAGCTGCGGCAAATGGGCTACCGCGAGCTGCATCCGGCGCATCGACTGGACCGCGGGACGAGCGGCGTATTGGTGATCGCTAAAACGGTGGAGATGGCGCGCGAGCTGCAGCAGGCGTTCGCTGAGGAGAAGGTCCACAAGCTTTATTGGGCCGTGGTCCGCGGGCTGCCTGCTGAACCAAACTTCGACGTCGATCACGCCATTCCTTGTGACGAAGGCGGTCCACGTGTCCCTGCGCGCACGCTGGGCAAGCTGCTTTCGACCACTGTGCTCAGCGATTCTCCGCTGCGGGAGAAGCGTTATTCGTTGATGGCTGCTGAGCCAAAGACCGGCCGGTTTCATCAGGTGCGGCGGCACCTAAAGCACCTTGGGCACCCTGTGCTCGGCGACACCACCTACGGCCGCAGTGAACACAACGCGCTGCTGCGCGAACGTTGCGGCCTCGAGCGCCTGGCCTTGCACGCTCGCTCGATCGAGCTGCAGCTACGCAGCGGTACGGTGCGCGTCGAGGCGCCTTTACCTGAGGATCTGTCCATGCCGATGCGCCGGCTCGGGCTCGAATGGCCGGCGAGCTAGCCAGTGCGTCTGTGACCCGTGGTGTCCAACGTGCACTCGTCTCGGAACTGGGTGATGAGCCGGACCAACTCCGTCGGCTCGCCGTCTCTTCGGACGCGCGCAATGTGCTCGGCACCGGCACGAACTTCGTCCACCAGCGCGATCTGGGTGCGCGGACGGACCGCGCGGATCGCCATGCTGGCCACCGACCGAACCATGGCGTTGAGGAAGCCTTGGGTCATGATCGCAACCGACGCGGCGATGATGCGCCCGTCGTAATCGCGCATTAGGCTCTTCAGTTCCCGCTCGAGCGCCGAGCGGTCGCGACTGGCTGGACCGACCTCCGCTAGATGGACGAGCGCAGCGCGCTGAGGACCTACAGCCTCGATCACCCGGTCGAGGGCACGCCGATACGCCGCGAATGCGCTGAGCGGAGGGGGCTCGGTAAAGCGCACCAAGACCACGTCTCTCGACGTGGCGATCTGTGCTGAGTCTGTACGCAATACCCAGGAAATAGCGGCCATAGGGACTCAGGTCTTTGTCGACCCGGTACCTGCGTTGGTAACACCTGGAATTGCCCCCTGCATCCGTGGTTTTCCCGACGAACGAAGCGTTAGCGACCTTGCCACGAACATCTCGAAGACACGATTGAGCTCCTGGGCAACCTGGGGCCCCTCGAGAATGGCCAAGGCTCGGCCGATGGCTTCGATCGTGGATAACGTTCCTTCCCGGGGGTTGCGCCGAAGCCTGTAGCGCGAAGGTTCTCCACCGCTTGGCAGCGTTACGCGCGTGGCTTCGCGCGCATCCGGATCACGGCGGGCCGTGCGCTGGGCCTGGCTCCAGTTCCCGTCGGGAACAATCAACACCACCGGGCCGTCCTTTGCGTGCTCGGGCGTGAGCACTTCCGCGTCTTCGTAGGGAAAGAGCACCAAACGCCGGCCCTCTGGCAACGCCTCACGCGGCGGTTGGTTGGGCAGGCCGCGGATCAGAATCTGGCCACGAACGAGTGAACGCATGGCGAGCCGGCCGGTATTGGTCGTCCGCCGTTGCTCGACGTGGTGCATGATCAGCACAACGGCGCAATTGGTCTTGAGCCGCGGCAACTCCCCGCAAATACATAGGTCCAGCGGGAGTCCGCACCAGGAACAGCGCGGCAAGCGGTTCTCGACGCGTTTGGAAGCAGGAATAGCGCCGTATTGCACGGCCTGGGATCAACCTCCTGCAACTCCGCGTCAACTCATCCGCGTGCTGTCCAAGCTTGATGGCCTCTACGAGTGAGGCTAAGCCAGCCTTATGAGTGTAGGGGCAAGCGTGATGACCGCTGAGTCGAAGCGGACGGATAGTTCTTTGGTGATCGAGTGTTTTGAGCCCGCCACACGCCGAAAGCTGGGCGAGGTTGCGGTCACGCGGCCCGATGAGGTGAAGCAGGTCGTGCTGAAGGCGCGGCGCGCTCAGCAGCAGTTCCGCTCCACGAGCTTCGCTGAGCGACGCGAGTTGCTCGGCGCCATCCTCGATCACGTGCTCGAGCACGCCGACGAGCTGTGCGAGTTCATCGTTCGGGATGCCGGTAAAACGCGTGAAAACGCGATGCTCGGTGAGATCTGGCCGGTGTGCGAGAAGCTGCGTCACACGATGCAATCGGGTGAAGAGGCGTTGCTCCCGGAGACGGTTTCTTCGGGCATGTTCCCGCACAAGCGTGCCGAGATTCGCTACATCCCCCTGGGAGTCATCGGCATCATCGCTCCTTGGAACTATCCGCTCCAAAACCTGCTCGGGCCCGCTATCCCGGCCTTGTTCGCCGGCAACGCGGTGGTGATCAAAGCAAGCGAAGCCGTCGCCTGGTCGACCGAGCGTTTTCAGCAGATCTTCGACGCCGCGCTCGACAAGGTTGGGCTGCCGCGCGCGTTGGTTCAGATCATCAATGGCTACGGCGCAACCGGCGCCGCGTTGGTTTCGTCTGGCGTGGACAAGGTGATCTTCACCGGCTCGATGGCCAACGGCCGCAAAGTGATTGAAGAGAGCGCGAAGTCACTGACGCCGGTGATCCTCGAGCTCGGTGGCAAAGACGCCTTCATCGTTTGTGATGACGCGAATCTTGAGCAAGCCGCGCACGCTGCGATGGCGGGCGTCTTCATCGCCGCGGGCCAAAACTGTTTGGCGGCGGAACGATTCATCGTCTTCGACTCGGTGTACGACGCCTTCGTCGGTCGCGTGAAGGCGCTCACCGAGGCCCTGCGCCAAGGGGATCCGCGCGGTGAGTCGCGGGTGGACCTCGGCGCCATGGCGACGCCGGCGCAACTCCGTGTCGTGGCGGACTTGGTGGATGACGCAGTTCGTCGGGGGGCCCGCGTGCTGGTCGGTGGTCAGCGTGCGCTCGTTGAGCAAGGAGACTACTTCGCTCCAACCATCCTGGTGGACGTGCCCAAGGATGCCCGCATCCTGCGTGAAGAGACCTTCGGTCCGGTGATGGTCATTCTGCGTGTGAAGGACGAGGAGGAGGCCATCGCGCTAGCCAACGGGACGGAGTACGGACTTTCCGCCACCGTGATGACCACCGACGCCAAGCGAGCCGAGCGTTTCGCCGAGCGCATCGATTCGGGCGGAACCTCGGTCAATGACTTCGGCTTCACCTACATGGCCATGGACCTTCCGTTCGGCGGAGTTCGTGGTTCCGGCTTCGGGCGGCTCAACGGGCGAGAAGGCATTCGCGCTTGTTGCAACCAGAAGGCGGTGCTCTTCGACAGGCTACCTGTTGGAGCGCCCTCCAAGCTCTACCCGATCGGTCCTTTCGACTACGACCTCGCTCGCGAAACGATTCGCAGCTTGTACGGTCGCGGCGCGGTGAAGAAGGCGTCGGCAGTAACCCAACTCGCCAAGACGGCCTGGGCTTCGATTCGCGGTAACACCTGAGGTCGTCCCGGTGGCGGTCGTTTGGTTTCAGAAAGAGATCCCACCCTGGCTTCCGCCGCTCGCGGATGCTCTGGGTGTGGTCGTCACCGGCTTTGATCCGCGCTCGATTACGACTCGCAACGACCCGTTCGTAGTGCTGCTCGATGCTCGCGAGGAGGACCCGGAGATGCTCGCGAGGCGTGCTCGCGAGGCGTTTGGCGCAGAAGCCGTGCTCGTTGCGCTCACAGGGCTCGAGGGGCTTCCGGACTCGGTCAAGCCGCTCGTGGACGTTTCTGCGGCGGCCGCGACGCATGTGGTTTTGCCGGTGCTGCGGCTGGCGCTCACGCTCGCTTCAGAACGCCGCAAACGTCGAACAGCTGAGTCCCGCGTCGCCCATCTGCGCAGCCAACCCTCGAGTGATCGCATCGCCTTCGACCTCGGTGGGGCAGCGCTCGCAGCCGCTCGCCTGGGCGTCGTCATGTTCGATAACACGCTCACCTGCCGCGTATGGAATCGCTTCCTCGAGCAACGGCTAGGGATTCCGGCGCAGGAGGTGCTCGGCCGGCGGCTCGACAAGTTCGCCCTCGCGTTGCCGCTCCACGAGCTCGCAGAGAAGGCCCTGGCTGGAGATCTGGTCGACACCGGCGAGGTGCGGACGCAGGACCCAACCACAGGCGCTGTGCTGTGGCTGCACGTGATTGCCAACCCCATCTACGACGACGCCGGCGAGGTCCCTCGCGGCGTTGCTGCCGTCGTGCGCGACCTCACGCCCCAGCGAGTCGCCGAGGAGTTGCGCTACCAGACCGAGCGTGAATTCCGAGCGTTGCTCGACGCGCTGCTCGAGGCAGGCATCGTGCACGTGGACGGGCGCATCGCCTTCGCCAACGCAACGACGGCGACCTTGACTCGACACGGGGACGCAGCCGACTTCATTGGCCGCACGTTCGTCGAGCTCTTCTCGGCCGAAGATCGAAAGGCCGCGCTCGAGCATGTTCGTGGGGCCATGACGGGCGCGCGAATGCCTCCGCAGGAGCTGCGACTGCTGCGTAAAGACGGCAGCATGCTGGTGGTGGAGATGACCTCGGCCCTCGTGCATTTCGACGGGCGAGCCAGCGTCTTTTCGGTCGCGCGCGACGTGACCGAACGCAAAGAGTTGCAAGAACGTGTAGCCACGACGGACAGGCTCGTATCCATGGGCGTGCTCGCCGCTGGCGTTGCCCATGAGATCAACAACCCGCTGACCGCGTTGGTATCGAGCCTCGATTTCCTCGATGAGGAGATCGACCGCTTGGTGGTACCGCGCTTGGAGGCCAACAACGGTGAGCAGGAAGAGATCCACGATCTGCTGCTGACCAGCAAAGAGGCCACCTACAGGATCCGCGACATCGTGCGAGATCTGCGGCTCTTCACGCGGCCGCATGAGGAGCGCTCCTCCACGGTTGATTTGCGGGAGACGCTCGATTCGACAGCCCGCCTCGCGCGCATCGAGATCCGGCATCGTGCACGGCTGGTGAAGGAGTTTCGTCCCGTTCCGCTCGTTCACGGCAATGAGGCGCGGCTGGGGCAGGTTTTCCTCAACCTCGTGATGAACGCAGCCCAAGCGATCGCTGAGGGAGAGGTCGAGCGCAACGAGATCACGCTGGCGACCGATACGGACGAGCAGGGCAACGCCGTGGTCGAGGTGCGTGATACAGGCCGCGGTATCTCGCCCACCATCCTGCCGCATATCTTCGAGCCGTTCTTCACGACCAAGCCAGTCGGTGTCGGCACCGGCTTGGGACTATCGATCTCGCGGCGCATCATCCAAAGCGCCGGAGGTCAGCTGGAGGCTCACAGCGAGCCAGGCAAAGGCGCTGTTTTCCGTGTCACCTTGCCGGCGCTGACCGTGCGAACGCCCGTTTTCGCGAGTGACGCTCCTCGTCGCAACATCGTCGCGCGCGGCCGCCTGTTGGTCGTCGACGATGACGTGGCCGTTCGGCGCGCACTCATTCGCATCTTGGGGGACGGTCACGACGTGGTGACGGTGAGCTCTGGCGCCGAGGCGATTGAGACCGTGCTCTGGGGAGAACGGTTCGACGTGATCCTGTGCGACCTAATGATGCCGCGGGTAACCGGAGATCGTTGTTATGAGCGAGTGCTCGAGATCGCTCCCGAGCAAGCGCGCAGATTCGTTTTCATGACGGGCGGGGCGTTCACTCCCAGCGCCCGCGCGTTCTTGGAGAAGACCAACGCGCCACTGATTGAAAAGCCGTTCGACCTCAACTTGCTGCGCAACGTGATTCAGGAGGTGATGACCATCCCTGTGCGCAACAGTGAACTACCTGCTCGTTAGCGTTGGTTCAGACGATGCGCAGCGGCTTCTTCGGATCGAGCATGTAGCCTTCGTTGCGGGTCAGCAGGCAGGAGTCGAGGCCGAGGGTTCGCAGCGTCCAAACCGCTGTGTAGACGCGTCGGACCTGAGACTCGTAAGGGATCTTCTCGCCCGGCCAGCCAAGTTGAAACAGGTCGTTGACCGAGAGCGTGACCCCCGGCTGGGTTGCACGATGTTGCGCCAAAGAGAGCAGAATCCGTCGAACGGCGCCGCGACGCCCCATATCAATCTTCGGGCCGCCGAGCTGAAACCAAGTGCCGTCTTCGGCGATCGCGATCCCCTCGGACTCGGTGGCTTCAAGCGCTACACCCAGCGCCAGGAACAGCTCGCGCGCCTCGCGAAGTTCGGCCCGAAGTACGGCGTCGGGATTGGTGACTGCACCGCCGTTCACGCTGGCTAGCACCCGACGGGCGGCTGCAAGCAGCTCCGTTAGGCCCAGCTCCATCAAGCTGGGCGTGTCGTTTCCGCGTTGGACCGAAGTTCCTTCGATCGCGGGGAGCGTCTCGTCGGTGGAGAGGGTCAGAGGAAGCGATTGGGCGTCGAGCATGGCTGTCCCTATTCGAGAAACGTGCCAACTCAAAATGCCCCAAACTCCCGCAATTTCCTGCGGTGTGCCACGACCGTCAGAGTTGTAACGGTCAGGGTCGGACGTCCGCGTCAGTGCTGTTGCGCTTCGGCCGGCGCCGGCACCAGGGCTCTGCGCGGCTTGCGAAACAGTGGCGGTGCGTCCTTCTTGGCCTGGACCTTCTTCTTGGCGCGCGGTCGGGCTCGAAGCTCGGTGGTGCTCGGGAGCCGCGAGATGGTGGAGGCGAACATCACGTCAAGCGAGCGGGTGAGGGTGCGCGCGTTGGTGTTGGGCAGGTTCATTCGGGCGAGGTAGTCGAGCGCGCTGTCCACTTGGCCCACCCTGAGCAGCAGCTTGGCTTGGACGGTGGCCACGGCCTGCGTCACCTCTTGGGTCTCGGGGTCGCCGCCCGGACGTCGGGCGATCTCGGAGACCCGGCCCATCTGGCTGAGCGTCGCGTCCACGTCGAAGGTGCGTTCGTGCGTGGTTTTGGGCTCCGAGTCGAACTCGAGCCAAGCGCCTCGCGGGCTGAGGTGGTCGTAGATTCCAGCGTCCCAACCGACCTCTGGCACGAGGAACAACGATCGGCCGTCCGCGAGCTCGCTCAGGCTCCACTCGTCGGCCGTGCCCTCGAGCGCAACCGTGCGCAGAAACGGCTCGATGCGCGGTTCACTCGTGAGCAAGCTCGTAGCGATGCGACCGCGATGAAGCAGCCGTTTGGGGATGACCAGTACATCGCGTCGGCGCCCTTCTACGGCTTGGGCTGCGAGCAGGCGCCACGTCACGCGCGGGTCGTCCACGATCACGGCAGCGTTCAGTGGCAGCTGGTCCAGCGCGATTTCGGTGAAGCAATCCGCGCCATCGTGAGCCGAACGATCGGCGATGAACCCCGCCTGCTCCGAGAGCAGCGCGATTACGGTGAAGTGAATCGCCACCACCAGGACGGCTCCCGCCCTAGCGAAAGGCACGCGGTTTTTGACCAACAAGGCCAACGTCGAAAACACGCCCGTCGCCGCCAGGGCGCACAGGGTTGCGAAGCTCAAGGCGCGCACAGCGAGCGTCCCCTCGGTTGGGCCGATCACTCCGAGCAACCCTACGTCGATTACGCAGGCAATCGCAGCCACACGCACGAAGCCGATGCCGTGACCGTTGCGCACCGCGAGCCCACAGCCGAGCACAGCGCCAACTCCGGCGACCCAGCCGATCTCGCTGGAGAAGGCGGTCAGAACCGGCCGCACGAGCGAGGCTCCTGCAGGCAGAGCAGAGCCCCAGAGAAAGGGACCTCCTAGGTCGACGCTCGTGTTCGGGGCGAAGGCGCGAACGATGCCAGAAACCGACCCGAGGGCTGCGGCAACAGCGAACAAGGCGACGGCGAGCGGTTGAACACGGTCGGGGAGGTTCTCGGCTCCGATCCGTGGCCTTCGCGGCGCGGTTCCGCGACGGTTGGGCCAAAGCCAAGCCGCGCAGGTCGCCAGCGCAGTGAGCGCAACCACGGCGTTCTCTGCGAAGGCCAGGCCCAACAAGATCGCGGTCTCGGCGAGCTGAAGCACCGGCCGGTTCGGATTGCGGTTCGCAACACGGGTGACCACACCGAGGGCGAGCGCTGCGCCCAACAGCGAACTGCCGCTGGCGGTTGCTTCGAGCTGCAACGTTGGCGACATGCAGGCCAGCAAAGTGGCGATGGTGGCGAACGCCGGCACGGCGAAGCGTGAGGGATTCAGCCCAGCCCCGACCTCCACACTGCGCAAAGCCAAGCTCGCGAAGCGGAACAGAAGGGAGGCGAACAGCCCCAAGGCCAGGACCGAGACCAACGTTGCTCGAAAGGTCTGCGAGCCAACGGGGAGCATCAACGTCAGCTGACTGAGGACCGTACTGACCCCACCACCCCAGCCCATGCCCGCGAGGGCGACGTCACGCACCACCCCTACATCCCCTCGCCACTGAGCAAGTGACGAGGAGCGCGCCAGCGCCGACCCGAGGGGCAGCGACCAGGCCACAAAGCCGCAGAACCGCTCGAAGCGCACGCCCTCCCATCGCGAAAATGCGGTGTCGCGGCCAAGTTTTCGGATGGATTGACTTACTGCCCGGGGAGCGGCGCAATTTTGGTCCGAGAGCGCGCAGTTCGACTAATCCAGAGCGTGACTGGAGGAATGACGAGCTTCGCTCCGCGGGAACCGAGGAGAGGACGTCAACCTCAGGAGGAACTTGTGAGCCGATTCATCGACGAACTCAAACGAACCCACCGATGTGGCGCCCTCCGCGCAGCGAACGAAGGCGAGGTGGTGGTCCTTTTCGGATGGGTCGCGTCTCGACGCGACCATGGTGGCTGCATCTTCGTGGATCTTCGTGATCGCACCGGAGTGACTCAGGTCGTCTTCGATCGGGACTACGCGCAAAAGCACCCGAGCTTCGCGCAGCACGCCAATGAGGCGCTCGTTGGTGAGGCGCACAAGTTGGGCGAGCAGATCCGCGGTGAGTGGGTCATCGGCATTCGTGGCTTCGTAGTCTCACGCGGCACCAACAAGAACCCGAAGATCGCCACCGGCGAGATCGAGGTCCTGGTGCTCGAGGCCACCGTGTTCAACAAGGCCGAGACCCCGCCGTTCGAGGTCGCCGACGAGATCGACACCCGTGAAGAGGTTCGGCTCGAGCATCGTTACGTGGATCTGCGGCGCTCCTCGCTGCAGCGCAACCTGATGCTGCGTCACCGCGTGAATCACGCGACGCGCAACTACCTTTCGGATCAGGGCTGCCTCGAGCTCGAGACGCCCTACCTCGTCAAGTACACGCCAGGTGGGGCTCGTAACTTCCTGGTTCCGGCGCGTGCTGCGCCGGGGAAGTTCTTCGCCCTGGCCGAGAGCCCCCAGCTCTACAAGCAGCTGCTGATGGTGGCCGGCTTCGATCGCTACTTCCAAATCGTGAAGTGCTTCCGCGATGAAGACTCGCGATTGGACCGTCAGCCTGAGTTTACGCAGATCGATATCGAGCTCTCCTTCACCAACCAGGATGAAATCTTCCGCCTGATCGAGGGCCTCGTGTTCTCGATTTGGAAGGCCGCTTTGGATATCGACTTGGGTCAGCTGTACCCGTCCGGAAAATTCCCTGAGCTCCCGTTTGAAGAGGCGATGCGGCTCTACGGCAGTGACAAGCCCGATCTCCGCTTCGGCTTGCCCCACGTCGACCTCACCGATCTGATCCTCAAACACGAGGGCGGCGGTGTGCCGTTCTGGGCGGAGATCAGCGAGAAGTACAAATCCGGCGCCCTCCGACTCGAGACCAAGCCGGAGATCATCAAGGCCCTCGTCATCCCGGCCTCGGCCAACCTTTCGCGACCCCAGCTCGAAGAGCTCGAGAAGGGCTTGAAGGAGATTCGTGGCTTCCGCGGCTTGGCTCGCGCCAAAGTTGGTGAAGACGGCTCGTGGACTCAGTCGCCTTTGGCGAAGTCGGTGACTGACGAAATGCGGATCGCGATCAACGAGGCGGTCTCTGCGAAGCCGGGCGACGTCGTGTGTTTCCAGTTCGGCAAAGAGACGTTGGTGCACACGGTGATGGCGCGGCTGCGCTCCGACGTCGCCAAGCGCATGAACCTCATTCCCGCCTACGGCCACGGCGGCCAGTGGAACTTCCTGTGGGTCGTCAATCCGCCGCTCTTCGAGTACGACGAAGACGCGAAACGCTTTGCGGCTGCCCACCACGCCTTCACCCGTCCGATGGATGAGCACCTCCCGCTGCTCGAGACCGATCCGGCTCGCGTCAATTGTTACCGCTACGACCTCGTGCTGAACGGCTTCGAGATCGGTGGTGGCAGCGTTCGTCTTCACGACCCGGAGGTGCAGAAGCGCGTCTTCGCTGTGTTGGGCATCGACGAAGGCGATGCGAAGGAGAAGTTCGGCTTCTTACTCGACGGTTTGCGCAGCGGAGCCCCGCCGCACGGTGGTATCGCGCTCGGTATGGATCGGCTGGCCATGCTGCTCACCGGAGCGCAGACGTTGCGCGACGTGATCCCGTTCCCCAAGACCAACCAGGCCACCGACCTGCTCACGGGCGCGCCCGTCACGGTCGAGGCCGAACAATTGGCGGAGCTGCGTATCAAGAGTGTCTGACCGTCGCGTTGGCTCCGCTCTCGTGTGCTTGGTCTGCCTTTGCTTGGGCTGTGGGGATGCGTTGCTCACGTATCCCCTCAAGGCCCAGGCCTACGATCAAGACGCCGACTGCCTTGCGCCTGAAGAGGTGATCGACGTCATCGAGGGAGAACCAGGTCCGACCTGCGAAGGGGTGCTTTGTCTGCAGTCCGAGGAGACGGGCACCTACTTCATCACGCCCAACTGCGAGGCTCCTCCGTTCTATGTGGATCACACCGACGACGAGACTGGCGTCTGCGTAGCGGCGCTGGCGGCGTGGGAGCGAGGCGAGGATGGCGCCTGCCCGTGATAAGGCCCGAATGACGCGAGTCATTGGGCCGAAGGTGGATGCAGTATTTTGAGCCGGTCTCGCTGTTTTCGCTTTGGCGTCTATAGAACAACGCGTATGCATCGAGCGTTGTTCGGGGTGCTCTGTGTCTGGTCGCATACTCGTCGTTGATGACAGCGCGACCATCCTGAAGGTGGTCAGCGCAATCTTGGAGCGTCGCGGTTTTGCGGCCTCCACGGCGCGTGATGGAGCCGCAGGCCTCAACAAGCTGCGCGCCGAGGGCCCCTTCGATCTCGTGCTGGTCGACTTCGTCATGCCCAAGATGAACGGCTTCCAGTTCTGTCGTGAACTGCGTCGGGATCCGTCGAGCAAGCACCTGCCGGTGATCTTGATGAGCGCGAAGAGCGACCGCATTCGCCAGCAGTTCGTCGAGCAGACGGGGGCACTGGACGCGATCAGCAAGCCGTTCGATGCACGCTCGCTGGTGGCGGTGATCGAGGGGGTGTTGGCCAAGGTCAAATCGGGCCGCGCACCGCTGACGCTCGATCTCGAAACGCTCGACGAAGAAGCGATCAGCGAGCGAGAGGCCCCACCCTCGATGGCACCGGACAAGGTCGCGAGCGAGGCTGTGCCGGCCCTTGCACGTTACCTGGCCAGCAGCCTCGTCAAGGGCGCACCATCAGGCTTCGAACGCTCCACCGAGGTCCTTCGTGAGGCGCTGCTCGAGGCTCCGAAGTCGCTCTTGCAATCGGCGTTTGCTGCGCTCAGCGGCCGGGATGGTCGGCCGATCCTCTCGGGGGACATGGCCCATGTCTCGCTCGCAGAGGTGATGCAGGTACTACAAATGCAGAAGCAGTCCGGCTCGCTCTTTCTCGCCACGGCGGGGCGCTCGGTCACCCTCTATTTCCGAGATGGCCTGGTGGATCTCGGCCAGTCGGAGAGTGAAAAGAATGAGTTTCGCCTCGGGCGCTACTTCGTTGAGGCCGGCCACGTAAGTCGCAAAGAGGTTGAGGCCTTCGCCAAGTCGAGTCGCGAGCGGAACCGCAAGATCGGTGATGAGCTGGTTGCCGCCGGGAAGATCTCGGAGACCGCACGCACCGAGGCGCTGGTTCGTCAAACCAGCGAGGTCGTCTACGATCTGGTTCGCTGGCAGACAGGAAGCTTCTGGTTCATCCATGAACCCGCCTCAGAGGAAGCGGTCGCAGCCAAGCTTGGTTTGGGCGTTCCCGGCCTCATCTTCGAGGGGTTCCGTCGCGTGGATGAGTGGCGCTTGATGGAGGGCAAGATCCTCTGGGACAACGTGATGTCGGTCGATGAGGCGACGCTCAAGCCACTCAGTGACTCGTTGACTAGGCCCGAGCGGATGGTGATCGCTGCCGTGGACGGTGCGCGCACCGTGACCGAGATCGTCAACGAGTGTGACCTAGCCCACTTTGACGCGCTCAAGGTGCTCTACCAACTTCAAGGTTCGCGTGTCCTCCGCCCTGTGGTGCAGCCCGGCCGGCGCAGTGAGGCGGGCCGCCCTGTTGATGAAGGCACCACGGAGCACGGGGATGCCACCGAGGCCTGAAGGTCTATTCGTGGTCGGACCGCTGCCCTTCGACAGCAGCGGCTCTGGCTCCTTCATCCCCACCGTTGACGTACTGTGCGTGGCTCAACCGAGCGCCGTCGAGCGCTTGGCTTCCTTTCCAGAGTTGGAGGTCGGACTTGCGATGGTGGACGGTGAACTCTTGTCGGCCGTCGGAGGCCAGGGCTCCTTCGCCCGTGCGCAACTTGGCGTGGTCCTGCTCGACCCGGCGACGGAGGAGCGCATTCTGCTGTTGGTCGGTGGTGCCAAACTCGCGCCGATCGGAGCCGACGCAAAGGGCGGTGCGCAGGCGGCCGTGAGGGCCGTTAACGTCAAGGACCTGATGGAGCGGGTTGCGCTCGTCTCCCGACTCGAACGAAAGCGCATGTTTCAGGCCTGAGTCGAGGCTCCCAGCATAGTATGCGCGGATGAGTTCGGTTCGATCGCGGCGACGTTGGCTCGAGGTCTTTCGCAGAACCGCTGGCTTCGATGCTGCGGAGCCACGGCCAGCGTTGGATGACGCTGAGCTGTGGGTGGCCGAAGAGCAGATTGCCCGCAGTATTGCCGATGCCGAGAAGGTCACCGAGCGGCTTGCCGCGACCGCAGCTCGCCATCGCTCCGGCGTCGAGGCCATCAAGGAGAAGTCCAACGACTTTCAAGGCCGAACGCGCAGTGTCTCGAGTGAGCTGCACGAGCTTTCGAGCACGCTCGACAAACTCAGCGTCGTGGCCCTCAACGCAGGACTGGAGGGGGCGCGCAATGTCGAGGGCAACGGGCGTGCGCTATCGCTCGTTTCGGATGAACTGCGAACGCATCTCGGTCGCGCAGGGGACGCGCTGCGTACGCTGCAACACGAGCTCGGCGGTCTGCAAGGCGCGGTGGATGAGCTCGGTTCGCGCATCGATGCAGCGACGCGGGATGCTCAAGAGGTTGGGCAAGACGCCGTGCAACTCAAAGGGGTGCTTCAAGCCGGAGCCAGCTCGATAGGCGAGTTGGAGAGTCGGCTTCGCAAAGCTACCGGTCTGGATCCCGAGGTAGCAAAGCTCGTGTCTGCAGCTGGACTCCACGCCAAGGGTTTGGTCAGCGCGCTGACCGGCCTGGATGGTCGCGGCGCTACCGAGGCCACCCGCTCGCTTGGCCCAGCGCTCGCGCCAGTCAGGCGACTTCTAAGCTCGGTTGCGCCCGGTCTTGATTCGGCTCGTGCGGACGACCGCGAGCCTTCGGGTTGAGCGCGATGGACGCTCGCGATGACGACTTGCGCGCCATTCTGCTCGAGGAAGTTGTACGGCGAGAAGAAGAGGCGTTCGCGAGTGATGAACCTCAGGCAGCTCGGCGCGTAGCACACGCACTCAAGGGCACGCTCGGGCTAGCTGGCGAGCGTGAGGCCTCCGAGTCGTTTGCCCGAGTCGAGCGGCGCATCGCTGCAGGAGATCCTGAGGCGATCGCCGATCTGCGTCGGGCCATCACCGGCGTGAGAGCGCTGCTCGAACAGGGCGCCGCGCTGCCCTCGAGCACCTGGCCCGAGCCACCGCATGATTTGGCGCCGTCAGCTATCGACAATGAAGAGCTAAGTCACTACCTCGCCGCCGTCCATGATCGGCTGTCGCGAATTGATGCTGTGCTGGGCGGCGAGACCTCGCCTGACCTATCGGTGCGCGAAATCTACCGTGAGGTTCACACCATCAAAGGCGCAGCGCTCGCCACCGGCGATGAGGTGATGGCCTGGTTCTGTCACGGTCTCGAGGAGCGGCTGCGGGTGCTGAGCAACACGGAAGAGTTCGCTCGAGCGCTCGAGGAGGTGGAGGCGCATCGCGGCATCATCGCTGAAGTCGCGACTGCTCCTGCCCACGCGCTCTCGACTCTGCGTATTCGCACGGTGATCCCGCAGCGCCCGTCGCAAGCGCCGCTCGCCCTTCCTCTGCCGCCGCGTCGCCCGCTCGTTGACAGTCAGCGTGAATCGGAGGCGCGCGAGCTTTCGGCTGACGCGAGCGTTCGTGTGTCGAGCGCGCTGCTCGACAGTTTGTTTGAGCGGGCCACGCAGCTGAGCCCCCTACGATCGCGTCTTGTTTCCGGCTCCGACGAACTCGCGAGCAGGCATTCTCGGCTCGCAGAGTACGCCGCGGAACTTCGCGAGGCGTTGCGTCTGATTGGTCCGCCAAAGCCGTGGGGCGCGCCCGCGCGTGCGCTCAAGCTGATCGAGGGCTGCGCTGACGGCTTGGCCACGGCCGCCGAAGACGTGCGTTCCGTGGCGCTCGACGTCCGCGAAATTTCAACTCGCATCGCCCGGGATGGTGAGGCCTTGACCAGCTCGGTGCATGCGCTGCGCACGAGTGATGCGGCCACCCTCTTCGAGCGCTTGATCGCCAGCGGCCAGAGCGAGGCGCGTCACCAAGGCAAGTCGATCGAGTTCGTGCAGGTGGGTGGTGAGGTACGCATCGACCGAAAGCTGATTGAGGGTCTCGTCGAGCCGTTGCGTCAGGTGATTCGCAACTCGGTAGTGCACGGTATCGAGAGCGCAGAAGAACGCGAGCTGGGCGGTAAGCGGACGCAGGGAACGGTTTCGATACGGGCGTGGCTCGACGCTGGAACGCTTCATTTTACGATCGAGGACGACGGTCGCGGCGTCGATATTGCTGCCGTTCGCGAGCGCGCTCTCGCCGCCCGACTCGGCGTAGCCGAGGAAGTATCGACGATGAGCGAACATGAGGTGCTGGACCTCTTGTTCCTACCTGGCTTCTCGCTGCGTGACGCTGCAGACCTCGTTGCCGGGCGCGGAGTCGGTCTCGACCTGGCCCATGCAGCCGTCGAACGACTCGGGGGTACGATCCAGCTTCGCTCGGAACACGGCCGAGGCTTGCAAACGACGCTGGGATTTCCGGCGGAAGGTACGTTGGTGCGGGTGGTTTGGTTGCGCTCAGGCGGCCAGTCCTTCGCGCTCACGGTGCGAGCGACTGGGCGAGTTCTCCTTCCCGAGGAGGCCGGTGGTCCGCCTGCGTTGTCGACTCTCTTGCGCAGGACCGCTGGGCTTGCACGCTCGCGACTCGCGCTCGAAGTCGTTCCCTTGGTAGGTGGAGTCGAGCCAGTGTTCGTGGGCGTGGACGAGGTCGGTGCGATCGAGGAGGTCGCGGTGCGTCCCATTCCCCCGCTCGCCCGCAGCGTCGGTCCTTATTCAGCAGCGGTCGCCTTCGGCGATGAGCTCCGCCTCGTGCTCGATCCAATGCGGCTCGCGCAACGCCACCGAAGGTGGATGCAGTGAATGACTCGTGCCCTGTTCGAGAAGAACGCCGAAGGCCCCAATGAACGTTCGACCGTGGCACGACTCTCGGGAGTAACATCCGAGCCGATGCGAAGCTACCTCAGGTCTGGAGCGCGCTTGGTCGCGTCGACGTTGACGCTGCTGCTAGCGTTGAACGGTTGCTCCGACCGCAAGGAGGGCGAGCCGTGTACCTCACCAGAGGATGGCGCCCGTTGCCTGGATAGCGCGACGGCTCTCGTTTGCAGCGAGCAAAGACTGGTGCGCTTCCCTTGCAAGGGCGCGCTCGGATGTACTCAGAATCAAGAGAGTGTCCGCTGCGATGGCACCGTTGCCGCGGAAGGGGATCGTTGTGAAGAAGGGTCCTTTACTTGCAGCGAGGACGGTAAAGCGCGGCTCAAGTGCATCAATGGCAAGTACGTCGCTGATGCCCTGTGCCGTGGTGATGACGGCTGTAGCGTCGCCGGCGTCGTCACCCATTGTGATTCCTCCAAGGCCGAGGTCGGCGAGGCCTGCGAGAACGTAGGTAGTTTGGCCTGCTCGCCAGACGGAAGCACGATGCTGGTGTGCGAAGGGCTGTGGAAAGCTGGCTCGCGCTGCAAAAAGGGATGCCGTCGCCGCGGGAGCGCAGAGAGCGGTGTCGTAGAGTGCGAGGAAGAGGAAGCAAAGGCATCAGGGCCTTGTGCACCTGACGGCGCCATAGCGTGTGAGCAAGGTGGTAAAGAGCTGCTCAAGTGCTTTTCCGGCCGCTATCAGAAGAGCAAGCCCTGCCCGGGCCCCACCGGCTGCACGAGTGAGGGGTTTTCCGTTCAATGCGACTAGAAGCCAAATAGGGCTTTCCTTTGAAGCTTCAACGTCTCATTGCCACGTTCCGTACGTTGCTGGCGACGCCGCTGCTAGCACAGCCGACGCTCTTACTCGGCTGCCTAATTGTGATGCAGACCCTACTCATCAATCTGCTTGTCGCAGCGTACGAACAAGCGGACTGCGCTTGGCTTTTCAGCCTGTTCATGGACCGCTATGAGCTAGCCGCTGATTCTTGGCGCCCAATGCATGTAGCGGTTCTTACCGTTAGCGCCGACGGACCCCAAGATCTTTACAATAAGGTGTACTTCGCATCGGGGTACCAGTTCATTTACCCACCACAGGGCCTTGCTTGTTTTGAGCTGCTCGACCGGCTGCAGCTCGTTGCGTGGTCAAACTTCTCTGCACTCAATCGAGCGGCGAAGCTTGCCTTCGTTCTAACCGGCGCGTTCAGCGGCCTGCTCGCGCGTAAGCTCAGCCCAGCTCCCTTTCGACCGACCGTTATCGGGGCGCTCTTTTTGGGAGTGCTCGCGGCGATGACCTTCTACCCGCTTGTTCGAGGAGTCGAGTTGGGACAGGTTCAAACCTGGTTGAGCTTGTTCCTCGTCCTTTCGATCTGTGCGTTTGCTTACGAACGCAAGCTGCTGGCAGGAGTCATGTTGGGCCTGGTCATCGTCGTCAAGCCGCACCTCGGCGTCGCGGTTCTGTGGGCGCTCGTGCGGCGAGAACATCGGCTCGCCATGGGGACCTTATTGGTCTTGGCCGGCTCCACGGTTTTGTCGCTTGCCTTCTATGGGCCTGGCCTTCACGCGGACTATGCGAAGCTATTAGGCTTCCTTTCGACTCGGGCCGAGCCATTCTACGCGAATCAGTCGCTTTCGGGGCTGCTGCACCGACTCGCCTTCAACGGCAATAGCCTGGTATGGGACGGGACGCATACTCACGCGGTACCGCTTCCTTGGGTCAACCTCCTAAGCCGAGTGTTTGCCGTTGGCGGCGTTCTGGCGGCTCTGGTTTGGCGTCGCGATCAGAGTCCTTTCGGCGCAGCGATGAACTTTGCCATCATCCTTTTGACCGCGACCGTGGTGTCGCCAGTTGCTTATGAGCACCACTATGGATTTTGCGTCTGCTTGTTTCTCGTGCTCGGAAGCCGACTCTTTGCCCAACGTCGCTGGGGAACTAACCATTGGTTGCTGATGCTCAGCTATGCAGTTTCAGCAAACTTCTTCGGTATGACCCGGCAATTCGCTACTTCCAACCTCAATGTGATTCAATCTTATCAATTCATTGCCAGCGTGCTTCTGCTGGGACTCGCCTACAAGCTCACTTCGGAACGCGTCGCCTCTCCGCCACTCCGCGGGAGCCGCGCGACCCAGTCCAAGTAGCTCTTGAGCTTGAACTTCTTGGCGGTGCTGTCGGATGACATATAGCGAACCTGGCCCAGTACAGGGCGCTCGGGCGCCCAGGGTCGATCAAAAAGGCCAAAGCACCAAAGGATACCCGTGTAAGAGTTAGGGTTTCTGCCGTCTAGTGCGTACTTGTTATTGAGGTGGACCAAGGTCTGATAAGCGGTCTCTGGATCGCTCGACCATTCAAGCACCTTCTTGCCCCAGAGCATACGCAGGTAGTTGTGAATGACCCCTGTCGCTACCAGCTCTTTTTGCGCAGCGTTCCAAAGCTCATCGTGGGTCTCGCCGCGCTCCCATTGTTCGAGCGAGTAGGTGAAGCTCCGTTTATCCGCGGCGTGTGCCTTGAGTGTATTGATGGCCCAGCTGGGTAGGGCGGATTCGAGAGAGCGAGTATCAAGCCGCCGAGTCCAATGCCAGACGTAACCGACGTCGCGCCAGGTGATCGCCTCGTCCAGGAACGAGTTGACGTTGTCGTCGTCGGAGAAAAAGCCTTCGCGCTTTGCGAGGTTTGTGCGGTTGAAGGTAGGACCTCCCGGGAGGGTAGCGAGTACACTGTGAACCACTTCGTCGATGCTCAGGTGGCCAAAGTGCAAGTAGGGTGAAAGCCCAGAGCCGTGCATCGCGCTCGGGGCGGCGGGCTTTGAACGGTCTTCAGCGTAGATGCCGAGCCCTGTTTTCAGGAAGGCACGGAGTTGCGCTCGCGCCGCGGTGGTCCCGCCTGGCTTGGCTGATACCCTAGCCACCGACTGGTCGATGGGGAGGGACGCTATCAAGGTATCCAATTGGGCCAAGTCAGCTGTCTGAAAGGGCGGCTCAATAGCAGCTTGCTGGAGCTCCTGAACGGCTGGTACATGGGCCGACAGGTGCGTATAGGCGGTCTCGAAGTTTTGGTGCAACCTGCGCCGCAGATGCACAGCAGCAAAGGGCGGGGTCCCCAATAGGCTGATAGGGACAACGCTGTTGTTATCCACGGCAAAGACGGCCTTAGAAAAGCTCGCCACGGCTTTGGATTGGTCTGGAATGATAAAACAGGGGAAGTCGTCTGTGACGACGAGACATGCCCCGTTGACGATCTTGCGCAGGAGGCCCTTGGCGGGTTGTGCGGCGCTTTCGACGAATGGCCAATAGTCAATGCCTAGCTCGGCTGCGGTGGCGGCGTTGTCACGCATGCCCTCGATGATGAAGCCCGAGAAGCGTGCACTCGCCCACGGGTAGTCAAGACGCAGGCCCTCATAGACGACGAGCGGTTTGCCCAGTTGCTTCGCGCAGGTAGCGGCGTAATCGAGCGCGTGGTTCCAGGAGAGCCTGCGCGCCGACTGCATCCAATAGAGAACGTAGGGCGAGGCCTTATCGACTGGGGTCTCGTTGAGCCGTCGGATCCGGGCCTGATTGTAGGACATAGCGCCACGCAGCATAGTCGAAGGCCTCATGGGACAATCGACGTTGGCGCAGGTCATTGCAACAGACTGTTTCGAGCTCGCGTGACTAGCCCGGACGCTTGCTGAAGGTCGCAGAGGAGGCCAGATTGGGCGGGTCATGAGCAATACGCCCGATCAAGTCCCGGTTCAGTCCCGCGTCGTCAGAGAGATCCCTCTCGGATTCCCTTGGGAGACGCGTGACCCCTTTCTCTTTTGTGTACATCACGAAGACTTTTATCCCCAAGGCAATGAGCAGATGGGCCCCCGAGCCTCGCTTGCCGGTCGTAATTTGGGGCAGGACTTCACCGTGAAGGACGGCTTTCGCATGTACCACGGGGAGATCGTCCCAGGCTTTCCGCAGCACCCGCACCGCGGCTTCGAGACGATCACGATCGCCCGTCGAGGCTTCATTGACCACTCCGATTCGCTTGGTGCCGCGGCCCGTTTTGGAACGGGCGACGTGCAGTGGATGACGGCCGGCAAAGGCATCGTTCATTCCGAAATGTTCCCGCTCATCTCGGAGACCGAGCCAAACACCGTCGAGCTATTTCAGATTTGGCTCAACTTGCCGGCCGCCGACAAGATGGTTGAACCGCACTTCAAGATGTTGTGGGCGGAGTCGCTACCGCGTGTGGTCGTCGATGCAGCAGGCTCGTCAACCGTGACGGTGATCGCTGGTCAGTTCGCCGGTCAGGCAGCCCCATCGCCGCCGCCGAGCTCGTGGGCCTCCAAACAGGAGGCCGACATAGCGATCTTCGCGATCGTGCTCGGGCCCAACGGCACGGTCGCGCTCCCGACCCTGGCTCCCGGCGTGGAGCGAACGCTGTATTTCTTTAAGGGCTCGGAGTTGGTCGTGAACGATCAGCGCTTCGGACGCCATGTTGGGCTCGAGGTCTCACCCGGCGAGCAGACCCTCACCGCTGGTGAAAGCGGCGCCGAGATCTTGGTGCTCCAAGGGCGGCCATTGCGTGAACGGGTCGCCCAATATGGGCCCTTCGTGATGAACACACAGGCTGAATTGCAGCAGGCTTTCGTCGACTACCGTCGAACCCAGTTCGGTGGATGGCCTTGGCCCGAGGACGCTCCGGTCCACCCTCGAGCCGAAGGACGCTTCGCGCGTCACGTGGACGGACGTCTCGAGCGCCCCGAAATAAAAGCGTGACTTTCCCTTTCTGCGGGCAGTTCTTGGGTGTATGATGTTTGAACAACGGTATTCAAACCATGGACAACCTCTCCCCGCGCTACCGGATTCACGCCGTAAGCCAACTCACTGGTGTTTCTACGGCGACACTGCGAGCGTGGGAGCGGCGCTACGGCTTCCCAAGCCCCTCGCGCACCACGTCTGCTTATCGGCTGTACAGCGACTTCGATGTCGACCTGCTCAAGCGTATGCGAGCGCTGGTGGAGTCGGGGATCGCTCCCAATGAGGCCGCTCGTGAGCTTCTGGAGAGCTCCAGCCAGACGCTCACGGCGCCCTTGCTCACAGAGGTCGAAGACCCTTACCAAACGGCCTCTGCCCGCATCGTGGAAGCCGCGGCGCGGCTCGATACGACTGCGCTCAATCGGGAGGTGCGGCGCGCGCTGCTGCTGGATTCAGGGTTGGTCGCCTTCGAGCGAATCCTGCGGCCCGCGCTGGTGGAGATCGGTGAGCGGTGGCATCGCGGCGAGGTTTCGATCGCGAGTGAACACTTCGCTTCGCACGTCATCTCCGCAGCCACGCTCGATCTGCTGCGCATGATCACGATTCCGGTGGATGCTCCAACCGTTCTTTTGGCGTGCTTTGCGGAAGAGAACCATGTGCTACCGCTCTACGGCGCAGCGCTCGAGCTGGCCACTTGGGGGTTCCGGCCCATCATTCTCGGCGCGAGGACCCCGCCATCTGCGATTGCCCGCGCCAATCAAGCGTTGAAGCCGGACATCGTTGGTCTCTCGTGTACGTTGGCGCCAGAGCCTGCAAGTGCAGCTCGCGAACTCGTGGACGCCTATGCAGACGCTTGCCCGAACACACCTTTCGTAGTCGGCGGAATGGGGTCCAAAGAGCTGGAGCATTGGATCGTTGCTCGGGGCGGCAAGGTGATGCCAGCGAGTTCCTCCGAGCGGCGCAGACTGTTGGATCATCTGGTCGCGGCTGGTCGCTCTCGCACCTCAGAGCCTGCGCCTGAGGTCGTGGCCCTGGCCCCCAAGCCGCGCCGTCAAAAGCCAGTGCATTGAGGCGTTCGCAAGGCCGCCGATAGATTGTTAACGGCCGTGGACAAATGGTCGGCAGGGACGTTGCTGAGCGTATATTAGGCTGGCACGCTCATTGCCCGTGGGTCGGGATGTCCTTCCGCGAACGGTTTGCACTGCTATCATTCGGCCTGCTTTTGGGGGCCTGTGGTGATGACTCCTCTGAAACGGAGCCAGAGCCGAAGCCGGAGAACAATCCCCCCGTCTGGAGCAACGCTCCAACCGCCGCTACGAAGGTTGGTCAAGGCCAGAACGTTACGCTGCCAATCACTATTAGCGATGAGACGCCGGAGTCGGTTTCGCTCTCGGTTGTAAGCCCACCCGCTGGCTTGGAGGCTGAACTGTCAGAGGAGGGCGAGCTCTCGCTGTTGGTCCATGCAGGTTACGCATTGAGCGGTTCAACGTCGCTCACGGTGGAGCTGAGCGACGGAGAGAACACGACGAGCGTTGAGCTGGCGTTGGACGTGGTGCCGCTGCGCTGGCTCTCCAGCGAGACCTGGCCGGCGGCCGATGGGCCCGAGGCTCGTGAACATGGCAGCGTGGTAGTGGACGCTGAAGGCCGACAAGCCTTCCTGGTTGGTGGGTCTGGCTACTCACCGTACCTGGAGCCGTTTGGCGATGTTTGGCGTTACGACCTTGAAGCTCGCAGCTGGTCCCAGGTCGAGCCGAGTGCAGCCTTGCTTCCCGGCGCTTCGAGGAGGGTGGCCAGCGTCCCCGGGACCAAGAGCTCGTACCTCTTTGGGGGCTACCGCGGAGCCACTGGCAATGAGCTACACAATGAGTTGCTGCGCGCAGAAGTAAGCGGAACCAGCATCGAGTTCACGCTGATTGAACAGGAGAACCCTCCTCCCGAGAGGGCGCTGCATGCCTTTGCCTACGACCCCGGGAGCCAGCGTTTTGTGGTTTTCGGCGGCGCAGGAGCTACGTTTTACAACGATGTCTGGATCGGCACATTGACGGGCGATGTGATGAGCTGGACCGAGGTACGAGCCGACGAGAAGCCCAAAGGTAGATTCGGGCTCTTCTACGGGATGGATACGGAGGCAGGGCGGCTAATCATCTATAGCGGTCAGACTAGCCAGACTAAGTTCGCCGACGATACCTGGGCGCTCGATGTCCGTGCCGAGACGCCGACTTGGGAGTTGCTCTCGGAGGGCGGGGGAGAAGGAGAGCCGCCGGGGCGCAGGAACGGTACCTTCCTATTCGATCCAACGGCGCCTCGCTTGTTCGTATTTGGCGGAACCTCCGATGGCGCCACGACTTCACCAGGACTCTTTGCCTTTGATGCCCGGGCCGGACACGCCGGTTGGGCCCGGCTCGATCTCGATGGGCAGCCCGACCTCCGTTCGAGCGGCTTCGGCTTCTTCGATCAGCAGCTTGGCCAAGCGTTCCTGGGCTTTGGTAACACGAGCAGCGCTGTTTATGCGGATTGGAGCGTACTCGGCTATTGATCGGAAGCCGCGGCTAACGAGCTATCCGCAGCGGCGGACAGCGAACTCTTCGGGCTCGTTAGCCGCTTTGTGAGCACCATACCGAGCAGCATTCCGCCGACGAACAAAAGCGGGGACAGCGTCCCCGTTGCCGCGGTCACGAGGGAAGGTCCGGGGCAGTAGCCTCCAAGTCCCCACCCTACACCGAAGATGGCCGCACCTGCGATTAGTGGCCTATCGATCCGCCGCTTGCTCGGCAGTTGAAAGGATGGGCTGAGGAGCGGTCGCGCGCGCTTGAGGATCAACCGACGGAGCAGTAGATGAACGCCAATTGCTCCGACCATGACCCAAGCCAAACTCGGGTCCCGTTGGCCTGCTACGTCCAAAAAGCCAAGCACTTTGTCCGGGCGCACCATGCCCGAGGTGAGCAAGCCAACGCCGAACAGCGCCCCGGCTACCAAAGCAGAAAAGACGCGCATTACTGCCCCCCCTGGCCAACGAGATGACGCACGATGAAGACGGTAAGTCCACCCGTGAACATAAAGGTCACGGTGGCAATCACCGAACGCAGTCGCAGCGCCGAGATACCGCATACTCCATGGCCGCTGGTGCAGCCGGAGCCCAACTGAGTCCCCACTCCGACAAGCAGCCCAGCCAAACCAACGAGGCCGATTGGAGTTGGTGAAGCGCCAAAGCTGGTCGGGGAGAAGACCGCAAAGCCCAGGCCCACGACGATCAGCCCGCCCAAGAACGCGAGGCCGGTCGACCGGTCGCCATCAGGGCCAGCTGTGGCGACTCCTGACAGCAGCCCACTGATCCCCGCCACCCTTCCGTGGGTCAAAAGAAAGAGTGAGGCGGCAAGACCAATCAGCGCTCCGCCTAGCAAGGCTGCCAAGTCGAACATGTATCCGGTATAGCAGATGCATGTCTGCGAAGCGAAGGGACGCTACGTTGCGTAGGTCATGACGAGGTAGAGCACCGACTCTGTCTTGCCGGGATTCCGGTAAACGTGTGCCGAGTCGGCTCGAAACAGGATGGCGTCGCCCGTTCCGAGGAGGTGTTTACCCCCGCTGATTTCCAGCTCAACCTCTCCGCGCGCAACGACGAGATTTTCATTGGTTCCCGAGGCGTGGGCCTCAGCGTGTTCAACTCCGCCCGGCGCGATACGGATTTCGTAGAACTCGACGGTTCGCGCTGCATCTGTCGGAAAGAGTGCTCGGCTCGAGAAGGCGCCGTCGGCGCTGGTGAGGCGCTTCGCCTTGTCTTTGCTGAGGACCCGCACGTCTTGATTGGGAGCCTCGGCGATCAACGCAGAGAAAGGCAGGTCGAGCGCTTGGGTGATCTTCCACACCACGTTGATCGTTGGAGCGCTGCGTCCGAGTTCAATCTGCCCAAGCATGGCGCGGCTCACGCCCGAACGTTGCGCCAACGCCTCGAGCGAGAGCGAGCGCTCTGAACGAAGACGTCGAAGATTCGCCCCTAAGACTTGGGAGGGTTCATCGGTGGGTGTGCTGTGGTCTGCTGCCTTGTGACCAGCGGAAGCAGCGGCTTTCTTCGCAGCCGTTGGTCGCTTGCCTTTTTCCTGCGTTGATCGACTCGAACTCACCATCATCTCCCAGCGCTTGCGAGCTGCACTTGGCTCTTGGCCAGAGCTTAGTCGCAACTTGCGCAAGACTGCAGCGAAACCTCGGCCAGAGTCTTTTCGGGGCTGCCATCGATTCGACACCAACGGCCTGCACACTGCGCGCCCATGAAGATTGACAATGCCGTTGACCCCATTCGCCATCGGCGGAATGACCCTGCTCGCAACGAGCTGCGGAGCGCGCGGATGTCGCTGCTGTTCGACTTGGAGCGCGGCACAAAAGTTGGGCTCGAGTTGACGCTTCACGCGCTTGCTCCACAGCGGGTGCTTCCCGCCGCCAGACGACTCTTGGCTTCTCAGGAAGTACGAGTGGCCGGGCCTCTGTTCGTGCGGGTCGGAACTGGAGGTGACTTCTCGGGCGCCCTGCAAGAGCTCGCAGAGTGGCTGCGATCACAAGGCCGGCCTGCGGCGGACCTGGCGCTCGTCCTCTCGTCTGATACAGCGGAGGAGCTGCTAAGCCGCGTGGAAATGGCGGCTGCTCGCTCGTTTCGTGTGGTCGTTACGGGAGCACTGGCAAACTTGCTCGAGATCTTGCGGGCGAACCCTCGCCTGCGCTGCGGCATCCGGCCGGACGGCCAACCGTTCTCCCAAGCCGAACCCCAAGAGCGCGCAATGGCTCTAGAGCTCGGTCGTATGAGCTGTGAGCGCGGGTTACAACTCTATGCCATGAACCTCGATACCGTGGATGATCTCGTCTTCGGTAAGCAGGCGAACTTCCGTTATGGCAGCGGTCGGCTCTGGGGTGGTGTTTCTAACTCGGTACCGCGAGCGAGCGCGTTTCACCGTACCTTGGTGCGAGTAGCCAATCAGCGGGCGGCGCACGATCCCATTTTCGAGCTCGAACAGGCGCTGGTGGAGGTGCGGACCCAGGGCGACAACGATGATAGCGCCGAGCGTGCGCTGAGCGAGCTGGAGAAACCGCTGCTGGCTGCGCGCAGCTCGCTCGTGCGCGCGGTCTCCCTCTGGCGCCAAGCCAGCGAAATGGCTCGCATTGCGGAGGCCGAGCTGAGCCACCTATTGGAAGGCGTTGCGCACGGACGACCGGTACGAGGGGAGCGCTTCGAGCGTTGTGAGAACTCCTATGCGGAGGCACGGGCGCTCGAAGCCTGCGCCCAAGATTGGCTTGACGAAGCGATCGCGCGCTCCGCTAATGCTCAATCCACGCTGCGCCTTCGGCGGGAGATCATGTTCGGAAAGAGTCCGGCGGTCCGAGGCGCTGGGAACCTGGCTCCGGCGGCCTGAGCGGTCCAATGAGTCCATCGTGTGAACTCGGCGCTACATTCTGCCCACGGGGCTACTAGGCGTGGACCACAGAGCGTCGCTTCGCTAGGAGCGGACATGGCTCAAGGCTGGAGCAACCCCCTGCGGTACCTGCTGACGCTAGCAGTGACGGCTGGGTGTGGCGAAGCCAGTGAGGACGCACGCCAGGTCGAGATCGTCAATGTGATGACCTCGGCCGACGAGTCCCTGATTCTTACGCGTCCGCGGCTGGTGGCGTCGAAGTATCGACAGATGGCGCTATCTCCCTATGGATTTCTGCGCGGTAGCTTCCCGCTCTACAATCATGATGTAACTACGAACGCCTGGGGCTTACCTCCTTCCAGGTACTACGCGGATGTCTCGCCGTTCTCGGTCGGGGACGCGCATGTAGAAAATTTTGGCCTGTTGCTCGGACAGGACGGCGAACTCTCGCTGCACCCCAACGACCTCGATGGGGCTGACCGCTATAACTACCTATTGGAAGTGCGCAGGCTAGCGACCGCTCTGCTGGTCGGGCAATGGCAGGCCACGCAGCTCTCGAGCCAGGAACTCTCGGCCGGCGAGTCGCGGGCGGCAGCAGCGTTTGAGCTCGCCTACGCCTATGCCGAAGAGATCGCGGTGCTCACGGGCGATCGGGAGCGAGCTGCAGAGTTTGACGGCGGCATCGTGTTCGATGACCTTTTGGAGCGAGCGACCGAAGACCGAGATGCGCGTGCCGACCTCGCTGAGCTCACCGTGCTCGAAGGTGACACGCGTCGCCTGGTGCGCGGTCCAGTGGATGGCGACGACCCCGAGAACGTTTATCTGGAGCCAGCGCCCCTGGTTTGGACGCTGCTACCCGAGGTCCTAACGACCTACCAAACGACGCTAAAGTCTCCTCCGCCCTCGAGCTACTTTGCTATCAAGGACGTGGCGCGAGAAATCGGCTCGGGCGTCGCGAGCCGCGCGCGGATGCGGCTCATCGTGCTCGTGGAGGGGGAGACTCGCTCCCCTGACGACGACCTCTTGTTAGAGGTCAAAGAACTTGGGGACTCCGGGGTAAGGCCGGCGGTTTTTACCGATGTAAGCGCAGACTCGGTGACGGAGCGCATTCAGCTCGCGACCGACGTTTGCTTCGGGGGCGACGGCGCGGCTCCGCTGTGGGGAACCTCCCGCATGGCTGGGCTCAACGTGCAGGTGCGACTCGAGTCAAAGGCTGAAAAGAGCTTTCGTGTCACGCGGTTGATCGAGGAGCTCGGGACGCCTGCGGCTGTAGCGGACCTTGGGCGAACGCTCGGCCGCGCGCTGGCGCAAGTTCATGCTGGAACTGAGCCGCTCGAGCCGGGAACGTTGATGCGGCTCCAAGCCGCTCTCCAACGTGACCCAGAGGGCTTTGCCAAGGAACAAGCCGCGGCGGCGCAGGTCATGGCCGAGGCCGTGCTTGCCGATCACGCACGCTTCGTCGATGCCCTGGAGACGCTCGGTCCAACGTTGGGTCTGAGCCCGCGCCCGGAAGACGCACTACGAGGGGAGGCCGCAGACTTGGTAGGCGACCCGCCGGAAAAACCATGAGCCGACTTCTCGCCGTCGCTACGTTGCTGACTTGTTTTGCCGTACCCAAGCTGGTTCGCGCGCAAGCGGCGGCCCCCGACGCTCCTGCGACTGACGCAGAGCCGGTGACTGCTCCGCCCGGCGTAGCTACTGACGCGGTTGCACCTCCAGCCAAGGTTGAACCGGGTGTGAGTGCGGATACGGCAATTGCGAATCCCCCGTCGCCTGCCGCAAAGGCGGAGCCGCAAGCCCGCCGCATCGAGTCGCTCTATCCGTTGAGCGGCACCGGCTCGAGTTTTCCGCTGGCCTTGGACCTTGGCCCGCTCATCGTCGAGGCGCACCTCAGCGTCTTTGCTCAATATGTACTTAGCGTGAGGACCGAGGCCGAAGAGTCGGATTGGTTCCACGAGTTCGAGCTTCCGCGGGCACACGCCCGTCTCGACGCTGCTTGGGAGGATGCGCGCGCACGTGTGTTGATTGAGGCCATTCGCAGCGCGAGTGAAGGGTCGCTCTTGGGCGTCGCGGGGGATAGCTTCGTCACTCGCGTTAGGGAGGCGTGGGCTTCCTACACAGCGTGGGACGTGCTCGAGGCCCAGCTCGGATTAGTGCCTACGTTGACCACCGGCCCGCTCGAAGCAATGTGGGGTATGCGGCAAGTATCAGCCACCGCGGTGGAACGTACCGGACTATTGGTCCCCGCGGACCTCGGCGCCACGGTGCGCGGCCTTTTCCCCAAGGGCTTCGGTTGGGTGGGAGTGGGGGCATACAACGGAGAAGGGTACGCCCAGCGCGAGCTCAACCGCGGCAAGAATATAGAGATAGCAACGGTGGTGCACCCGCTGGCGTTCAGCGAGGCGCTGAAGCCAGTTACAGTGCAGACCAGCTACGTGTCCGGCTCACGGGGAACTGCGTTGGCGCGAGCCGACCGGATTACGGCCTCGGCTGCGTGGATGGGGGAGCTCATTCGGGGCGGCGTTGTCTTCACCCATGCTTGGGGCGTAGACGATCAACCGGATACCCGCGCCATCGCCGCGGAGGGCTTCATCCGAGTAAAACCAATCGATCGATTGAGCCTCGGGCTAAACGCAACCTACTGGGTGCGAGACCTGGCCGCCGATAGCGACTACAGCGTAGTGATCACGGGCGGCGCTGGGGTCTTCATCGTTGAGCCGCTGGCAGCTTTCCTGGCCGTTGATGGTTTGCTGCAGGGCGAAGAGGCTGCCCAGAATGAAACGCCCAAGGATGACGTTCGGCTTCGCGTGATTGGCGCAGTTGAGTTTTGAATCGAGGAGTCGTGAAGATGCGTACGCTGGTACTTGGCTTGAGCCTGATGTTCGTTGGTTGTTCCGAGTCTCGTTCGGACGCGGGTGGTGGTGGCGCAGGCGCTGATGGCGGCGCGTCTACGACGAGCAGCGGCGGGGCTGGCGCGGGAGGCGAGGCGACGAGCAGCAGCGGTGGCTCCAGCTCGAGCGCCATGCCCAAAGGGGACGTCGTCATCAACGAGATCGATGCCAACAACGATTGGATCGAGTTGGTCAACGTCGGGGAGGAGAGCTTCGACCTTTCGGGCTTGTTGCTCGCGGACAGCGACGCAGGTGAACCCAAACTCGATACAGCCATCGAGTTTCCAGAGGGGGCTTCGCTAGCCGGCGGAGCGCGCCTTTTCATCTTGGCCAAACAGGATAACGAGGTGGAGCCTGGGGTTCAGGAGCCGCAGACCGTGTGCGAGCCCGGAGCTTCTCCTTGCTTCTATGCACCGTTCGGAATCTCGGACGCGGATGGGGACGAGATCTTCCTCCTCGATGGGGACCGCATCATCAGCAGTGGCGTTTACGAGCCCGCAGCAGCAGCGGATGGTGAGAGCTGGTGTCGCCTTCCGGATGGTACCGGGGACTTTGCGGTATGTGCGCCGACTCCCAGCGCAACCAACGCTGAGTAGTTGGGTACGTCATCGTCCTGTTTCCATCGGCCCGCTTGGGTGCCACGGCGACGGCGCTCTCTGGTTACCCAATTGGCTTTGAACCTTTGCAGGCATCACCCGTGAAAGACACGTTGCGGCTGAACACTCTTCAACGTGAAGAAGCCGACTTTGGCGTTGTCAGCTGCCGCGCTCCTCTTCGGTTGTGGAGCGCTCCTTTCACCAACTGAGTCACATAACCCCTTACCCCCACGCATCGTCTCGCGGGAAAAGCCCGTCCACGTCGTACTGATTGCGCTCGATGGAGTTCGCGCGAGCGACGTCTTCGAGGGAGCTGACCCACGCTGGCTCGATACAGAGCGAACCCCAGAGGAAGTGGTTCCCAATCTGAGTTTGCTCGCACGTGAGGGCATCACTCTTGGAAGACCAGGCCATTCGCCTGGTCTTTCTGCTTCTGGGCCCAACTTCGTTTCCTTGCCCGGCTACACCGAGTTGCTCTCTGGACGCTTTTCCGAGTGCCACAGCAACGATTGCTCCACGAGGCCGGAGGAGACGTTGATCGATTGGATGCTGAAGGACGGCACCGCACCTGCAAAGGTCGGCGTGATCGCCTCCTGGGAAAACATTGAGCACGCACTCAGCGCAGGGCCGACGAGCGCGTTCGTTTCAACGGGTCGCCACGGAGGGAATGCTCATCTTGTCGACCATGAGCGGCTGGGCTCCCATACCCTGACCGCGCTCGTTGATGGCGCCGATGCGCCGAGCGAACCAGGCCACCATGACTACCGGCCGGACCACTACACGATAGAGCTCGCGCTTGCCTATCTGGAGGACCAGGCGCCGCGGTTCATGTTTGTTGGGCTCGGAGATACCGACGAACATGCACACGCGGGCGACTACGAGGCGTATCTGAATGCCTTGCAACGGGCCGACGCGTTCGTCGGGCGCGTGATGCAGTTGCGTAGCACGTGGGAAGCTCAAGGTGAGCCTACGGCCATTTTCGTTACGACGGATCACGGTCGAGGTGACGACTTTCGGTCGCATGGGAAGGACTTCCCAGAGTCCCGCGCGGTTTGGCTGATTGCCGCTGGAGCGCGACTACGGGCAGGCGGGGCGGAGCTCGAGGGAGACTACGCACTGAGAGACATCGCGCCCACGATCGCGGCCATCTCAGAGTTGTCACTGGTGACCGGCAACACCGCCGGTACGCCCTTGGCTGGCTTGATGTTGCCACGGCCGATGGCCGCGAACTCGCAACTAGCCTCTCGCTAGCTCACCAGGAAAGATCGTAAACGACGTTGCCCGAGGCGCTCTCTTGGTGGAGCGGACGCACTTTCCCGTGCTCAGCGCTCGCGAACGCGAGCGTAGCTTCCAGGCAACCCGCCAACCCATCTACATAGCAATCAAAGTTGAACTGCTGTGCGGGGAAGCCGACCAACGTCAGTTGAGCTTGCGAGTCTTCCGCCAACGTCGCCGAGAGCGTGCCAAGCTCGCGCGTCACATGATCGTAGATCTTGTTGCTCCGCTTAATCAGCCCACCAGGCGTTACGCCAAAGATTCCAAACGTCATATTGAGGAAGGTTCGGAGCAGCGGTCGGTCGAAGCTCGACAGCATCGTTTCACGGAAGAGCCGAACCAGCCCTTGGGAGCCGAGCACCTCGCGAGCTGCGTCGGAGACGTGCATGTGCTGACCCATTGGAACCCACGCCATCGGTAGCTCGGCCAGGATCGCCTCGGTGGTTCTCGGGTCGATCAACGCAGTGATCTTGCTGCGCTCAGTTGGGCCCAGCCGAGAAATTGCCGTGAGCAGTGACTGCGTCTGCGCAGCACGAATCCGAGGCTCCCCCATCGCCATATGCCAAGGCTACACCGCATGACTGCGCCACACGAGCAGCGTTGTTGCGCGCTGCAGCGCCCTACTCCCCCAAACGTAGCCGTACTTCGGCTTGCGCAATGGTTTTGGCGGGTTGGGCACGAACCCGTAACTGACATAAGAGCCGCGTCTCCGAGCCGCAGCCCAGTAGTTCAAGCGTCTCACGCTCAGTGTCTTCTGGTGCGGCTAGCAGTGACTCACCGCTCTCCACTGTCACAACGCACACGCCACAGCTCGCGCTGCGGCAGGAGAAAAGCTCGGTCAAGCCCTCCTCCGCGTCGCACAGATCGAGAACGCGGTCGGCGGGAGCTGCCGAGAGGACCAGCGTGCGTTCGTCTTGCTGCAGAGCGATTTGAATCGGTCCCATAGGAGGTTGATGCCACAAAAGAAAAACAGAGCGAGGGCTTTCACCGTCGCTCTGCTCCGTCGCGCGCCAACTCTGTTGGAGTGAGCGCTAGCGCCTCACTTGCAGGCCGGGTTGGCCTTCATCGCCTCAGCCGCCTGCTTGCAAGCAGTGACGGTGGCGTCCTTGCCCGGACCGCTGGCGGCAGCCTTCCAAGCCGTCTTCATGTCCTCGAGAGCCTTCTTGCTGGGCTCCTTCGCCGCGTCAGGCATCTTGTCGATGCAGGCAGAGTAGGACTTGATGTAGTCGTCACACTCGGCAATGCCGGTTTCGCCGCCGCCACTCTTGGCGTCTGCCTTGGCGGAGCCCGACGCTGCTGCGCCGCTCTTCGCGCCGTCTGCGCCCTTATCCCCACAACCGACAGCGAACATGGCACCGAGCACGAGAGCAATCGCAATCTTCTTCACTTTAGAGCCTCCCTCAAAGACTGCCGATGGGACCGACAGCGCGGCGGATACTGCCATTTGTTTTCTGGCCGTACACAACAATCGGCAGCTTTTTTTCGCGGAAACCCAATTGTCTCAGAGTTGTAAATTACCTGTCTGAGATTGTCCGCCGCCCCGTCACTAGTGGTCATTCTCTCAAACAGAATGACGGGCGTTCTGAGTCATTTGCAGGCGCCGGCGCTCTCGAGTTCTGCCAGTGCAGCGGCACAGGCCGTCAGCAGACGCTTTTGACCATCTGGCGTTTGGCTCTGCGCCTTCCAGGTAGCTTCGATCTCGCCGAGAGCTTTCTTGCGAGCTTCACGTTCTGCCTCTGGCGCCTTCTCGATGCAGGCCGTTTGCCGCTCGAGGTAGGTCTTGCATTGCGGTGTCGTGATCCCAACCGGCGCAGCGGAGCCAGAGGCTGATGCGCTGATTGAAGCGCTGGCGGATGGGGTCTGGGTGTTGCTCTCGCCGCAGCCAACAACGAGCCACAAGCATGCGGTACCAAGGCTGAGTCGTAGGTTCATCGTCCTGTCCTGGTTGGTGCTAGTTCGACCAGAAGCGCGTGCTCGCGCCTCGTGGCGTTGCTGAAGGCTTGCTGCGAGCCGCCGTGAAAGTGAGGTCGGTCTTGCGAGGCGCGAGCGGTGAGCGTGAGCCCCGAGGAGGCTGCCGCGCGTTTCACGATTTCCTCTACCCGGATCGGTCGGTTATTCCAGGCTCCGTCGGCCAGCAGCAGGATCACCTTGCCCCTCGGACGAAGCACCCGGCGAAAAGCGGTGAACAGGTCGAACATCTCCTGCTCGAAGGAGCGCGCGGCTTCACCTGCGTCGAGCGAACGCATGCTGCGACGAGCGCCGATCTCCCCGCGCTCGAGCGGGTTTGCATCCGCGCCCAACCAACGCAGCCTCGTGCGGTGGTGCTCCACGTAATCGTAGACGCCGGGATAGGGAGGAGAGGTGACTACGAGGTCCACCGAACGGTCGGGGAGCCCAGGCAGTTCGCGCGCATCGCCGAGCCGCATGCGAGCCGCTGGGGTGTTTTGAAAGAGCGCTTCCGAGGTCTCGAGCAGGCCAACCAGTTCACGCGTCTTGTTTTGATAAAGCTTGGCTGGGTAGCCCGCCGCGATGCGCATCACGCGAGCCTTTTGTCCGGTATCCCCGTCGCGTTTGCTCAATTTCGTAAGGATGGATGAAAGCAGGAGGCGCATGACTGGGGCGAGCTGGTCGCGGCTGAGCGCCTCCACTCCGACGCGCAAGCCGTCCAGTTCGAGCAGCACGTGCGGATCGAACTGGGCGACGTCCTCGGCCGGGTAACGCCGCGACGGCCCGCTCTTGGCGAGACGACGCGCTGTTGCCTCGGCCGCCACGCCTTCCGCGAGCGTCGTCATTCGCTGACGGTCGGCCGCGCTGAAGGAATGGGTCTTCAACGTCGAGAGCATGACCGCGATCGGGTTGAGGTCGAAGCCCCAAACCGAATGTCCACGAGCGCGCCCTTCGACCAGCACGGTGCCGCTGCCGCAGAAAGGGTCCAACAAGGTACCCGGCGCCGTAAGAAACGCCTCGAGCAGCAGGCCGGCCGTCTTCGGGTGCATGCGCGCCGGGTACGGATGGAAGCCGTGAACGTGCGCGCGCGCCTCCGCTTCTGCTCGCTCTTCGCGAGCGGCCGCCGGGGCTACGTCGAGCGCGAGCGCGAGCTTGTCGGTGATTGCGGGGTCACCCTCGACGCTGACTTTGCCGCCGACGTGCGCGAGCGAGCGTCGTTCTCGCCGAATTGGCGCGAGGCTCTCGACCGGAGCGGCGTTCGCTGTTGCTTTGGCCTTGGCGCGACGACGGGCCATCGGCCCACGCGAAGGAGTGGCCATGGAGAGCTACTGGACCCGACCGCGCGCTGCGGCGTTGGTCTCGGCTTCGGCTGCTTCAGCTTCGGCTTGTTGTTCAACGGCGGCGCGCGCTTCGAGCGCTGCGAAGCGCGGATCCTCCGGCAGCGGCACCGGCGCACCTTCGATCCGCATCCCCGTGTGGGCCGACCCAATGTCGAACTCGACCGTGGCCAGATTGAACAAATGCGCTGCGCGCTGCGGATCTACGTTGGTCACGCGCTGCAGGTCCGTGGCGTTCTTGACCGTGCCGCTGCGCATGAGCTCGCTGACGGTGTTGCTCCAGGCTGCGTCCATCGAGCCGGAAAGTTGTTGCGTCAGCTTGCTGACCTGAGACCGACCGTAGAAGGTCATGGCTGCCGATGGTCCGCCGAACAGCGCGAGAATGACGGCCGCCGCCGTTACTGAAAAGAGGGAGACTGGCAAGCCGATCACCGCCGCCCCGATCAACCCAACGATGCCCACGTAACCGAGGGCCTTCATGCCAGCGCGCTTCTTGCGCAGCGTATCGACGTTGCGCAGCAGCGGCAGCGAGCTGTCGCCGGCGTTGCTTCCGCGCGGTGTTGGGATGCGCGGCCCGCCGCACAGCTTGCATACAAAAATAAATTCGGCGTTTGGTTCAACCCCGGCGACGCCGCGACAATGCGGGCAGACCATGTCTCCGCCGGGTTGGGCCGTCTGATGTGCGTAGAGATCGAAGCCAGGTCCTGAGTTCACAACGCCCCCGTAGTCGAAACCGACGCTGAAGGAGCTTTCGCTGCGTGTTCCACGAGCGCCGCGATCGCACAGTCGAAGAGGATTCGACCGTCGCTCGAGCCGTGGAGCGCTTCACTCATGCGTTCGGGGTGTGGCATTAGCCCGAGCACGTTGCGGTTCGGCCCACCGTAGACGCCAGCGATCGCGTTGAGCGAGCCGTTGGGGTTGGACGCAGGCTCGACCTCGCCGCTGGCGGAGCAATAGCGAAGTGCAACCGCCGGAGCCTTGCCTGTTGCGGCCTCGAGCGTGGTTAGGCCTTGCGCGTCGATGTGATAGCGCCCATCTGCGTGCGCTATTGGCAGGCGCAAGACGCGCTCGCTGAGGCCGCGGGTAAACGGGCCTTCCGCGACGACTTTCACGAACACGTCTCGGCACTCGAAGCGGAGGTGGGTGTTGCGTGTGAGCGCTCCGGGCAGCAGCTCACATTCGGTCAGGATCTGAAAGCCGTTGCACACTCCGAGCACGAGCCCGCCACGTTCGACGTGGCGTCGAAGGTCCGCCACGATCGGGCTCACCTTCGCGATCGCCCCGGAGCGCAGATAGTCTCCGAAGGAGAACCCCCCGGGAATTGCGACGAGATCCACGCCGCTGGGAAGGGACGTCTCGCGATGCCAGACCTCCGTGGTTGGAACGTTGACCACGTGGCGTAGCGTTCGGAGCATCTCCGCGTCTGCATTGGAACCAGGGAAAACGACGACGGCTGCCTGCACGCCAAACTCTGTAGCGGAAGGCTCCGCGGGCCGCCATTGAGAACCCGCCTCGGTGGACGACAGGATGGTCTGTGGCATAACGAGCCCGTGGCTCGGCGTTCGGCACTGCGTGTCCCTTCGGAGTCGAGGCGGGCCGCGCGACTTCGGGTAGGGGACCGACGGCTCGCATTCGACCTGGCCCTAGCCTACGGCCTGCTTGGAGTCGTTGGAGTTGGCGCCAAGGTCGCTGTGACCCAAGGCCTGCCGCAGCTAGCGTTTCCGGCGACAGATGCGCTGCTTTGGACCTCGCCGCGGCTTTCGCAGCTGGCAGAAAACTCACTCGCCGGTAAAGCCGTGCTCGCTGCGGCGATGAGCGTCGTATTGGGCGTGTGCTTGGCGGCTCTGCTCGTCTGGACCACGCGGTTGCTGGTCCGACGAACGCGCTGGGCTTCGACACTGCACCAAGATTTGCAGCCCGTCGCCCGGCGCTTCGATCCGCAGGAGACCTGGCTCGTGGCGATCATGTCGGCGCTGGGCGAGGAGCTCTTCTTTCGCGGCTTTCTGCAACCGTTGGTCGGTCTTTTCGCGAGCAGCCTGCTGTTCGGATTGTTGCACCAGGTTCGAGGCCAGAGCCGCTGGGTGTGGGTCGGCTGGGCCTCAATCGGTGGCCTTTTGTTTGGCGGCTTGTTCGCGCTGACGGGCTCGCTTTGGGGCAGCGTGGTTGCGCATGCGCTCGTCAACGCCGTGAACCTCGATCACCTGCGCCGCTCGAACGTTGCTCTTTCGCCGACGGCCTCGTAGCTCACTGGTCGGGCTTCTTCTGTTCGTCGTCGACCAAGAAGTCGCTGATCGACGGCGGCGGGATGCTCCATCCGGTATCGAGCTCGCTGGGGGCAGCTTCCGGTTCCGGCGCGGAGGGTGCCTTCACGGGCGCGGGGAGCTTCGCTGCTGCAGGGACGGCGGGCGTTGGATCGCTGGGGCCCAAGCTCGGGGTACCTGAACTAGGCGTAGTCGCGCTGATCGCTCGCATCGGCTTACTGGGCGAGAGTGAACGAAGCGAACCAAAGGCCGTTCGCGGCACTGTTTGACTCGGAACGCGAGGAGCGCTCAGGGCTCCGCCCGTCGGTTTTGGTAGGCTATTCGCCGAGGTCGCAGGCGTTGCGTTCTGCGGCGTCATGGAACGAGCGGGCGGAAGTGGAGGGCGGCCAGGTGTCTTTCCGGTGGGCGCCGGGACCCTGTTCATCGGCGCTGGCGTCATGCTCCGTGGAGGGACCGGGGGTCTTGCGGCGGGGATAGGGCGTTCGATCGCTTGCGGGACTCGCGTGGTTTCATCCGAGCTGATCGGTTCAACGCTGATGGGCGCGATGCTGCTGATGGGGGCAACACTGCTGATGGGCGCGACGCTAATCGGCTCCGAGCTGACCGGTGGGCTGGTCGAGCCCGCTCGCGCCGCCGCCTCCAGCATGCTGGCGAGCCTAGCCGACGAACTCGCTGCATCGTCCTCGTTGCGAGCCTCATCCTCAAGCCGTGCAGCTTCCATAAGCAGGGCGTTGATCGGCGTGAGTTCGAGCTCCGACGTCTGCGTCTCGGTCGATGGAGTGAAGGAGAACTTTCCGCTGTTCCAACCCATGGTCGTGCGAATGGTGAGCAGCGGGCTGTGAGGAGCCTCGTCCAGGGTGGTCGCCACCACGTTGCCGGAAAGGACAATGAATGCAGCTCGGTGGGTCTCGCTCTTGAGCTCCAGGCGGCCGCTCCTTCGCTCGAGATCCAGCAGGGTGAGTACCGTGGCGACCGACATTTGTGCCAGATCCCCGGTCATCGCTGCTCCCGGCGGGGGCAATGACGCGAGCGTTGCGCGCGTTTTCCGCAAACGCGCGGCCATTTGGATGAAGGCGTCCACTTGGGCCACGACCTCATCGATGCGGAAGGGCTTGGAAAGGTATGCGTCACCGCCTACCTGAAAACCCTCGAGTCGGTGCTCGCGGTCGTCGAGCCCAGAAAGAAACACGAGCGGGATCGTTGAGACCCGGGAGGGGTGCGCTCGAACCTTGCGGGCAACCCAAAAACCGTTGTGGTCCGGCAGGTCCACGTCGCAGACGATGCAATCGGGCTGTTCCTCAACGGCCCGATAGAAGCCGTCCGCCGCGTTTTCGCAGATCGTGATCTCAAAGCCGGCCTCCCGCATTGCCACAGCGAGCAGGCGACACACCCACTCGTCGTCGTCAATTACGAGCACACGACCCTTCGACATTCTTGAGAAAGACGGTACCACGTGGAGTCCGTCGCGGGCCAAATGCCTAACGCCGTCCAGTACCAGACGAAGCCTCCCGGTGGTGGTAGAGTGCGCACCGCGTGAGTCGCGTCATTGTTGCCATGAGCGGAGGTGTGGACTCCTCGGTCGCTGCCCTGCAGCTGCTCCGGGATGGCTATGACGTGGTCGGCGTGACCCTCCATTTGTGGGATTACCCCGATGACAAAGAACCCGGGCGCTGCTGCGCCCCCGAGGATCAATACGACGCGCGTCGGGTGGCCGACAAACTCGGCTTCCCACACTTTACCTTCGATCGACGTGAGCTCTTTGAGCTGCACGTCGTGCGGCCCTTCGTTGACGCCTATCTCAATGGGTCGACTCCGAGCCCGTGCGTTTCCTGCAACAGGAGCGTGAAATTGCGCGAACTGTTCCCCATCGCCGATCGTTTGGGGGCCGAGTTTGTCGCGACCGGGCACTACGCGCGTGTGGTTCAAGGTGAAGCTGGTCCCGAACTTCACCGTGGCGTGGACCGACGCAAGGACCAGAGCTACTTCCTCCATATGCTCGAGCCGCACGAGCTCGCGAGGCTGCTGCTGCCACTTGGGGGCAACGTCAAAGACGAGGTGAGGTCCCTCGCGCACGAGGCCACCTTGCCCGGCGCTGGAAAGGGTGAAAGCCAGGAACTCTGTTTCGTCGCGAGCGGTCGCTACGAGGCCTTCGTCGAAGACCGAGCCGCGCACCGCGTTCGGCCAGGTCCCGTGCTCGATTCGAGCGGCAACGTCGTCGGGCAGCACTCCGGGGTGCACCGGTACACCGTGGGACAGCGAAAAGGGCTGGGCGTGGCGATGGGCAAGCCAGCGTTCGTGACCCGCGTGGACGGGGGAACAGGGCAAGTCCACATCGGCGATGAGTCCGAACTACTAGCGGATCGTGCGGTGCTTGGGCCGGATACGGTTTTTCCCGGCGGCGTGAGCTTCCCGCAACGAGCGATCGTTCAGGTGCGAGCGCGCCATTCGGGCTCTCCGGCAGAATTGCGCCAAGAGCCGGATGCGCGCGGTGGGGTTCAGGTCGTTGCCGTGTTCGACGAGCCGGTGCGGGCCATCTCCCCGGGCCAGGTCGCAGTGGCGTACGCCGATACACGCGTGCTGGGCGGCGGCGTGATCGTGCGCGCTGAGCGGAGTGAGCCGTCGTGAAGTTCCAGCGGCTCCTGTGCGGCGCTTTCGCTGCAACTGGTTTCCTGTTTGGGGCCTGTGTCTCGGTCGGTGAAGGCAAAGGCTTTGCAAAGAGCGACAACCTTTTTGCGAAAGACTGCTGGAACGGCGCCTTCGATTTGCAGCCGGACTTTTTCGCTGCGGATCCATTTCGCGACCAGGTTCACATCCGGGTACAGCGCGGCAACGACTTGCTCGAGGTTTCCGACGGTGTAGTGATTCTGGTGGACTCGATTGAAGATGTGCGGGCGCGGCTCGGTGAGGAGCTGCCTGTCACGCTTTCCCCGGGAATTGCCCCTCCCGGGTTTGCGCCGGGCGAGCTTTGCGGCGGTGAATGTGATGGGCCTGTGCACGCCGCGCTCTACCTCCTTGACTCGTGTCACGTGCAGAACACCGTGCTCTACGCCGTCTCTGGAACGGTGGTTTTCGACGAACTCTTCAGCGGCAACCCCAATGAGGACGACCCGGCAGAAAAATTCTCCTCGGGACGCTTCGTGCTCAACGTCGGGGACCCGCGCGAGGCCGTGCTCAACGACGCGGGCCGCTACACCTTCCCGGAAACCAGCGTGATCGAGGGTGAGTTCGAGTTTTTCTTCCAACGGGGCCAGCCCGCCCAACCGTTTCCTTGAGCGGGCTTTGTTGGCTGTGGCGGTCCCGCGGCGACGTCCGACAGGGCGGCCTGCAGCGGTAGTCCTGGAAAACCCTGAAAGGGTAGAGGTAGACTGACCACCAGATGGCAGCACCGCCTCCCCGCCCGTCAGCCCGCAATGCGGGCGGCGCTGGGGCCGGAGCCCCGATGGGCCCCGCGCCCTCGCGTGCCGGAGGTTTGGCGGCTCCCCCACCAAATTCCGGTCTCAACGCAGGTCCCAAGAACGATCAGCCCGCGGGTACGTTCTTTCTGGGGCGCTACCGCGTCGTTGAAGAGATCGGCATCGGCGGTATGGCCAGCGTCCACCTGGCCCGGATGGACGGCCCTGGAGGCTTCCAAAAGTGGGTGGCGATCAAGCGCATCCACCCGAACCTCGTCGAGGACGATCAGTTCGTCGACATGTTCCTCGATGAGGCGCGCATCGCCGCCGGCATCAACCACGCGAACGTCGCGCAGGTGTTCGATCTCGGTAAGGACGAGGGCACCTACTGGATCGCGATGGAGTACCTCCACGGCGAGCCGCTGCGTGAGGTGATGCGCCGTTGCGAGGAACGTCGGCACGTTATTTCGCCCGATATTGCCGCGCGAATTTGTGCTGATGCTGCAGAAGGCCTGCACGCCGCACACGAGCTACGAGGCAAGAACGGTCAACTGCTCGGCCTCGTGCATCGCGATGTCACGCCGCACAACCTGTTCATCACCTACGAGGGCTACACGAAGGTCGTCGACTTCGGCATCGCCAAGGTCGCCGACCGGCTCTCGGAGACGCGCGCCGGAACGCTGAAAGGCAAGCTCGCGTACATGAGTCCGGAGCAAGTCCGCGGCCAGGACGACGTGGACCGTACCACCGACGTCTTTGCGCTCGGCGTGGTGCTTTGGGAGCTGACGACGGGCCACCGTCTGTTCCGCATGGATACAGACTTGGACACGCTCGAGAAGGTCCAAGCCTGCATCGTGCCGCCGCCCTCCACGGTTGCTGGCGGCTACCCGATCGAGCTCGAGAGCGTGGTGATGAAGGCGCTGGCCAAGCGCAAGCAGGATCGCTTTCAAACGGCTCGTGAGTTCTCGCGTGCGCTCAACATGTATCTGCAGCGGCGAGCCGTGCTGGTCGGACCTGAAGAGGTCAGCGGCTTCGTGCGAGAGCTCTTCGTCGACCGGATCGGCGCGCGCGAGGCACATCTGGCCTGGGCCGCCGACGTCACGAGCACGATCAACGTCGACCAACTCAACGCCATGAAGCGATCGAGGAACGGTCGCATCGAGGATGCGCCGTCCAAGAGCGGTTTCGATGTCGAGCCGTCCGCGGATAACGGCAGGCCATCCTTGCCTGGTGCGCCCACGCTGGGCGTTCGTCCCCCGCCGCCTCCTGCGCAGGCGAAAGCTCCAGGCACGCCACCGCCACCGCCGACGGTGCCGAATTCACCGTCGCGTAGCACCGGCAGTCCGAAGGCGGCCTCGAGTTCGTTGCTCGACGACGAGGAAGATATCCCGACGACCGTCGCCTCACGCGAGCACGTCAGCGAGTTGATGGGCCATGCTCCCGCCGCAAGCGGGGCTGGGCGTTTGCCTCCGCCGCCTCCAGCCGCAGGTGCCCCGGCGCGCCCCGGCGCCGCACCCACAGCCGCCCAGTTTCAGTCCATTCGTGCAACCACGATGGGCGCGGCGGCTGTTGCCTCGGGACCGCCGCCTGCGCGCAGTGGTCCGCCGCCGGTTCCGCAAGGTCCGCCGCAGGGGCCCCCGCCTGTTCCGCAGCAGCAGCCACAACAACAGGGCGGTTTGGGTCGCACGATGGCGTTGGCGCCAGCGAGCAATCCCGGCTTCCAAGGCAATCAACTCAATCCGCCGCAGCAGCAGCAACCCAATCAGGGCCGACCTGGAGAGCTCCCGGGGTTTTTCCCGCCTCCCGGAATGGCGGCGATGTCGAACCAAGCTCCGCAAGGTGGTTCGTTGCCGGCGTTCGGGCCTCCCACGAACGGACCTTTTCAGCCTCTGTCGAATCCAGGGTTCTCCGGCTTTCCTGCGCAACATCAGCAGAATCAGCCGCAAGCTGGTCAGCACGGTCAGCAACAGCACGGCCCGGGTGGGCCGTTGAGTCCGCGCGGTGGTCCCAGCGGGACGATGCCGCCGATGCCGTCGAATCAGAACCTCGGCAGGACGGGTGGCCCGCCCCATCCGCCTCCTTCGCAGATCGAGACGGCGCTCTCGCTACCGCGTCCTGAGCCGAGTGCGATGCAGAACCCGATGCCCAACCGCAGCGACAGCCTGAGCACCATCGTGCTGGTTGCGGTGGCGGTGCTCACCGCGATTTGTGTGCTCGCGTTGGGCGCATTGATCTACTTCAAACGCCGCGCGCCTCAGCCCGGGGGCTGCATTGAAATCCCCGCCCAACATGAGCTCGCACCGCCGAACCGACACGCGTAGCCGAACCGCCGTTCGCCAAACCGAACTGCGCGTCGAGCGCCTTGTGCCTGGAGGTCAAGGCTTGGTGCGCGTGGACGGTGAGGTTCGCTTCGTCGACGCCGTGCTACCGAACGAGCTGGTCGCTATCACTTGGGAGGGCCGAGCAAAACCGCGCGCGTTGAGCCTCAAGGTGCTGGAGAACTCACCGCTTCGTGTTCGCGAGCCTTGCGCCTACGCAAGCAGCTGCGGTGGTTGCGACTGGCTGTACATCGAACCGGCGGCTCAAGCGGAGTTCCACCGCGGCTTCGTGGAAGACCTGCTTTCGCGCGCGCTGAAGACGCAGCTCGCGGTCGAGGTGCGCCGGCCCACCGAGCCGCTCGCGTACCGTTCGCGTGCGCGTCTGCACTTCACGACGCACGGCCGTCGCGTCGCGCTCGGTTACTTCGGTGAGCGCAGCCATCGCGTGGTCGCGGTGGAGTCCTGCGCGGTGCTTGAAGACGGCCTCTTCGCCGCGGCCCGAGAAGTCGCAACAGCGTTCGCCGAAGCGGCCTCGAATCAGGCCGATCTCGAAGGAGAAATCAGCGTCGCTTGGGGTGTGCGCGCCTCGCAGGAGAAGGCCGCCGTGTTCGACATCACGCTGACTCGCGATCCTTCCGGCGCAGCGATGGGCCGGCTCGATCAGCTGGTGACGGCCAAATACGCAGGCGCGCGGGTATCCCTGAGCGGAGCCGCAACGCCGATGGTGATCGGTGATCCAAGGCCGGTTCAGCGCGCAGCGGACGGCCTACCTCTTTGGATTGCCGCTGGTGGATTTGCGCAGGCCAGCGATGCGGGCGCGATCGCTTTGAGCAACACCGTGGTTGAACTGGCAGCGCCTGCCGGCAAGACGGTGTTTGAGTTGCACGCCGGCAGCGGCACGTTGAGCGTGGGCTTGGCGAAGGACGCCGCGAGCTTCAGTTCGGTCGAGAGCGCCAGCGCCGCCGTACAGTGCGCGAAGGAGAATTTCACGCTGCGCGGTCTGTCGGGCAAGTTGCGCGTCTCCGACGCCGACGCGCTCGCCATCCCCTCCAGCCTCGACTTGGTGGTGCTCGATCCACCGCGGCAAGGCGCGCGCAAAGTGTGCGAAAACCTCGCGCGGGCGCGCCCGAAGAAAATCGTCTACGTATCGTGCGACCCGGCCACCCTCGCTCGCGATCTCGAGGTGCTCGGCGCTGCCAACTACGTCGCGGAGCGAGTGGTGACGGTCGAGCTGTTCCCGCAAACGAGTCACGTCGAGACGGTGGTGTCGCTTACGCGGCCTTCGCGGGGCAAAGCGTGAGAACCAAAGTGGACGCACGCTTGGCGCACGAGATTGCGCACTTCCGCTTGCGCTTCTGTTGCGAAGACTGCGCACAGTTCGTACCGGAGCTGGGCACCTGCTCGGCGGGCTACCCCAACGCTGAGCACCGTCACCGCGAGCACCCTGCGGAGATCGTCTTCTGCAAGGAGTTCGAGCTTACATGAGAGGCTCTCACCGGCCGTCCCTGACGACCTTGGTGCAGCGCTTCTGGTCTAGCGAGCTCGTCACGGCGCCCAAGCACGTGCTCGTGGCGTGCTCCGGCGGTCCTGATTCGATGGCGCTACTGCACTGCCTGGCCCGCCTTGCCGGCAAGCTGCCGCTGCAGGTTTCGGCCGCCGGCGTGGACCACGGCTTGCGCGAACGAGCTGCGGCGGAGCTGGCTCTTGCCGCCGAACTTGCGCGCGCGCTGAAGATCGAGTTTCGCACCTTGCACGCGAAGGTCGCACCTGGCGGCAATCTGCAGGCTCGTGCGCGCGCGGTACGGTACGCGCTGCTCGAGGAGGAACAGCGTCGTATTGGCGCCGACTCGATCGCCACTGGTCACACCGCCGACGACCGAGCCGAGACGGTGCTGATTCGCTTGTTGCGAGGAACAGGGTTGGGTGGGCTCGCGGTGTTACCGCCAGAGGCCGAGGGGCGCATCCGTCCGCTGCTTCGCGCCACTCGCGAGGACGTTGAACTGCACCTGCAACGCCACTCGGTGCCCTTCGCCCGCGACCCTTCGAACCTGGACACTCGTTTCGTAAGGGTGCGGGTTCGCCACGAGCTGATGCCGCTCTTGCGCGAGCTATCCCCAGCCATCGTCAAAACCTTGAACCATGTCGCCGACGAAGTGGCAGCGGTCCCACCTTCTGCAACCGCGAGCCTGGCGCTTCCGCGGGCGCATCGAAGTGTGGTCGAAGCCGCGCTGAAGAGTCAGAAACCCGCGCGATTCCGCACAAGTGACTGTAAAGAAGTGTTGGTCACCCTGGCAGACGGTGCGCCGGTGCTTACTGAACTGGCTGCACCCGTCAGTCGACCTCGTCGTCCGGCAGGTGAATGACGGTCGGTACGTCGACACGCGGGCGCCTGGCCTCTATGATGCTAGGACTTGTTGGTCTTCCCAACGTTTACGTTTTCCGGTCAGGCTAATTGACTGTGAAGCTGAGGTCTTCGTGAAGCAATCGCACAAAACGCTCCTGCTCTGGGTGCTCATCGCGACAATGTTCTTGGGCATTTGGTACCTGCTCGATTCGAGCGCCAAGCCCTCCACCCAGGTTGCGTGGAGCGACTTCAAGGCGCTCGTCAAAGCGCCCAAGGACCAAGCCCACGTTGAACGAGTGAAGGTGAAGGACCGCGAGTACACCTTCGTCGTCGTGGACCCGGCCAAAAACAACGCGCCGGAAACCAAGGTGACCATCGGTCCGTCCGATGATGACGCTCAAGTCACCGCCAATGAATTGGTGGCGAACGACATCAACGTGCTGTTCGAGCCTGAGGAGAGTTCGCCGTTCTGGTCCGGCGCCTTGGTGACGATCGTGCCGATGATCGTGCTGTTGGTGATGGTCTATTTCTTCATGCGCCAACTCCAAGCCGGCGGCGGCAAGGCGATGAGCTTCGGCAAGTCGCGAGCGCGGCTGCTTTCGGAGAGCGCCAACAAGGTGACCTTCGCAGACGTGGCCGGGATCGACGAGGCGAAGGATGAGCTCGAGGAGATCATCGCCTTCCTCAAGGACCCGAAGAAGTTCCAGAAACTCGGCGGTCGCATCCCCAAGGGCGTGCTGATGATGGGGCCTCCTGGCACCGGCAAGACGCTGCTCGCCCGCGCCATCGCAGGTGAAGCGGGTGTGCCGTTCTTCAGCATCTCCGGTTCGGACTTCGTCGAAATGTTCGTCGGCGTCGGAGCCAGCCGTGTGCGTGACTTGTTCGAGCAAGGCAAGAAGCACGCGCCCTGCATCATCTTCATCGACGAGATCGACGCTGTCGGTCGGCACCGCGGCGCAGGTCTCGGTGGCGGTCATGACGAGCGCGAGCAGACGCTCAATCAGCTGCTGGTCGAGATGGACGGTTTCGAGTCGAACGAGGGCGTGATCATCATCGCTGCCACCAACCGGCCCGACGTCCTGGACCCGGCGATCCTTCGCCCCGGCCGCTTCGACCGGCGCATCGTAGTCTCGCGTCCCGACGTTCGTGGGCGTGATGGCATCCTGCGCGTCCACACCAAGAAGGTCCCGCTGGCTGCCGACGTGGACCTCGAGATCATCGCTCGCGGCACCCCCGGCTTCGTCGGTGCAGACCTGGAGAACCTCGTGAACGAGGCCGCTCTCTTGGCCGCTCGGCAAGACAAGGACGTCGTTTCGATGACCGACTTCGAGATGGCCAAGGACAAGGTCCTGATGGGGACCGAGCGCCGCAGCATGGTCATCAACGACGAGGAGAAGCGCACCACCGCATGGCACGAGGCCGGCCACGCGCTGGTCGCCAAGCTGCTCGAGAAGAATGCAGATCCGGTTCACAAGGTGACGATCATCCCGCGTGGTCCGGCGCTCGGAATCACCCAGCAGCTGCCCAAGGAAGATCGGCTGAGCATGAGCCGAGAGTTCGCCAAGGCGCGGCTCGCGGTGCTGATGGGTGGTCGCGTCGCCGAGGAGCTGACCTTCGGCCACTTCACCACCGGCGCCTCCAACGACATCAAGCAGGCCTCCAACTTGGCGCGTCGCATCGTGACCGAGTACGGCATGTCCGACAAAATTGGTCCGGTGCACTACGGCTCCGATGAAGAGAGCGTGTTCCTCGGGAAAGACTTCTCGTCTTCACCGCGTCGCGCCTACTCCGAGAGCGTCGCTCAGTTGATCGACGACGAGGTGAAGAGCTTCGTGATGGAGGGCCATGCGCTCGCAGCCAAGCTCCTGAATGACAACCGCGGCACGCTGGATCGACTCGCTCAGGCTTTGCTCGAGCGGGAGACGCTGGACGCTGAAGAGGTGAACGCCGTCGCTGAAGGGCGCGAGCTTCCGTCTCGTGATCGCGTGGTGATTCCGTCCTACGCAGATCGTGAGCGGGCCGCCAAAGAGAAGCGTCGCGCTGCCAGCATCTTCGGCGCGCCGAAGCCTGCACCCAGCACCTGATGCGCTGGTCTTGGTTTCTGGGGATCACTTCGATGGTGATCCCCAGTTTCGCTAGCGCTCAGTCTCCCGCTGACGCTGATTCCGTACCTCCCAACTCGAGGCCTTCCCTTGAGTTGGGTGGCTTCGTTTTTAGCCCGATCGTTGAGGCGCGTGTGCGCGGGGAGTACCGGCGCAATCCGCTCAACGACGGTATCCCGGGCGAGCACGCGGTGCTCACAGACGGAACGCCGCTCGCATCGCGAATCCCTTACGAAGACCAAGCGGTGCTTTGGGAGCGAGTGCGGCTGGGCCTCTCGGTGGATAAGGGCCCGGTGACGGTGCTCGTGTCGATGCAAGACGTTCGCGGCTTTGGGCTTCCGGAGAATCAGCCGCTTGCGGGCCAACCAACCTTGCCGGTGACCGAGCCGTACGAGGCCTACGTCGATCTGCATACCGAGGAACGTGAGTTCTATTTTCGGGTGGGCCGCCAGGCGATCGAGCTTGGGGATGGCCAGCTGATCGGCCGCTCTTTTGACCGGGCGCAAGGTCGCACGCTCGACGCTGTTCGCGGTGGCGTTCGTTACCGCGATTTGGACCTGACCGCGTTCGCTGCGTTTCTTCGCTTCCCCGGCGAGGTGGAAAGCCCGTCGCTCGGCAGCGGTGAAGAGACGCCCAAACTCAAGCCCGGCGCGCAGCTCTACGCGCTCGATGCGACCTACAAGGTTGCACCCTACTTTGCGGCGGAGCTCACGGCGCTGGCGCGCATCGTTCGCGAGCCTCTGGTAGATGAGCTCACACCGGGAGACACCTTCACGGGCGCGGCGCGCGTGTTTGGCGACTACCGCGGTATCGCCTACTCGGTGGTGGGCGCCGTTCAGGGCGGGCGCGTTGCACGTCCCGGCACGGAACAAGCCGCAGCGCACTTCGCCGGAGGGGCCTTGGGCCGCGTGACCTGGGAAACGGCGCTGCCGTGGCGGCTCTCCTTTGGAGCGGAGGGTGCGTACGCCACCGGCAGTCCGCAGAGCTCAGAAGACGGCGGTCAGACCGCGAGCGTCGGGATTTTTGATCCCATCCTTCCGGACACGACGAGTCGGGTGGAACAATCGGCGTTCTACGCTTGGTCCAACGTGATCGAGGCCGGCGCTGACGTCGGTGTGCGGCCCGTGCCCGAGTTCCGCTCGCGCCTCGGCTACAAGTTCGTCGGCCTCGCTGATCCGAACGGCCCGTGGAGAACCGGCGCCCTCTATCCGATCGGTCAATCCGAGAGCAACGAGTCCAACGTTCTCGGTCACGTGCTCTTCGCGGAGCTCTACGGCCAACCGATCGACGAGCTCTCCATCGGCGGTCACTACGGGTTGATGCTGCTTGGTGAAGGGGCGCGCAATATCTTCAGCAGCACGCGCCCCGGGCTCGCAGAGGACGCAGCCCCAGACTTCGCCGAGGTCTTTACGGTAGACGTGGCGTTCAAGCTCTAAGAGAGCGTGGCCGCCACTTCTTGCGCACGCTTGGCGAGCCCGAGCACCACGGAGTGAAAGCTCGAGAGCCTTCGCGCTTTCGCGTTGGGCAGCTCCGCCGCGAGCGCCTTCATCAAAAGCGGCATGCGTGAAGTACCGCCGGTCAGGCACAGGATCTCCACCTCTTCGGCGGCGATCCCAGCCTTCTCGAGCGTCTGGCGCATCGAGCCGACGATGGCCTCCACTTCATTGGCCGTGGTGCTCTCGAGCAGCGCGCGATCGATCGATTCTTCGAAGGCGATGCTCGGATCGGTGACCGTGATGGTGCAACGCTCGGCGTCGGAGAGCCCGCGTTTCCCCGCTTCGATCGCCTCGTAGAGCGGGAAGCCCAGCCCGTCTTCGACCAGCGCAACGAAGCGCTCGAGCATCGGCCGGTCATCCTTTCGAATCAGCCCTTCTTTGATCATCGTCAGCTCGCCGAGGACCTTCTTGCGGTCGACCAAGGTCAGATCGGCAGGCGAGGCGAGCAGCTCGATCAGCTTGCGCGGCATGGTCAAGTCGTTGTGCCCGAACGGCACGGTGTATTGGGCGCGCGAGCCGAAGTGGGGCGCCCCGACGCGACGCATGAGCGCGCCGTCCATCGCATCGCCCGCGACCGAGAGGCCGTGCGTCGCGAGGACGTCCTTGGCATCGAAGCCGTTGCGCTCCATGCGCACGATCGTGAAGTCGGAGGTGCCGCCGCCGAGATCGGCGATCATAACGACGCGCTTCTCGCTCAGGTCCGCCGCGAAATCGTAGGCCGCAGCGATCGGCTCCGGGCAAAAGGTGACCGAGGTGAAGCCCGCTAGCCCAGCCGCTTTGCGCAGCCGCTCTTCGGCCAGGGCATCGTCTTCATCATTGCTCGAAAAGCGCGCAGGCCTGCCCATCACCACCGCCGTGACGTCTGCGCCGAAATGTTTGCAGGCTCGCGTGCGCATCACGCGCAGAAAGGCGCCCACCAGATCCTCGAGCGAAAGCTGCCGGCTGCCGATCTGCGTCTTGCTAAAGGAGCGCGAAGGAAGATGACGTTTGATCGAGCGGATCAAGCGCCCGCGAAAGCCGTTCTCGACCAGCGCGCGCGTGGCGCTCGCGCCGAAGCTCGCCTCTTCCAGCGACATGAAATAAAGCGCGCTCTTGAGCACGGTGGGATCGCTGGCTTCGGGGTCGATCGGCGCCGGAGCGAAGACGCGCGATGCCGAAGCCGCTGCGAGCAGTGAGTTGCTGGTACCGAAGTCGATGGCGAACACCGACGGGACATCTCGATCATTCATTCGAAGCGGCCTCCACGACCTTTTCCAGCAACAAATTCGGCCGCACTCGTACCCGCCGCCAACGCGGCCTGGCCATGGCGGAGTTCATTCCTCAGCGCCTCATCGAACGAGAGGTCGAACTGCTCGTAGCTGCTCATCCGGTCGCTTCTCAAGCAGGTTTGTGGGAACTTCGCAAGCTCACGGGCCAGCGCCTCGGCTTCGGTGCGCGCCGTCCCATCGCCGACTACGCGATTCACGAGCCCCATTTCACGCGCTTCAGCTGCGTCGACGAGTCGCCCGGTGAGGATCAGATCGAGCGCTCGGCTCAGGCCGATCAAGCGTGGCAAGCGCACAGTCCCGCCGTCGATTAGCGGCACGCCAAAGCGACGGCACAACACGCCAAACTTCGCCGATTGCTCGGCCACGCGCAGATCGCAGAAGAGCGCGAGCTCGAGCCCGCCGGCCACCGCATGACCGGAGATCGCAGCGATCACGGGCTTGCTGAGCAACATTCGCGAAGGTCCCATCGGGCCGTCACCGTCTAGCTCGACGCGGTTGGGCGTGCCACGCGCGATGGCTCCGAGATCGGCACCGGCGCAAAAGCTACCTGCCGCGCCCCAGAACACAGCGACGCTGGCGGTGGGATCTGCGTCGAAGGCACGGAAGGCGTCCGCGAGCTCGCTCGCCGTTTCGCGATCGACCGCGTTGCGAACGCTCGGCCTATTCAGAATGACGGTGGTTACGGGGCCTTCGCGTTCGACCGTGACAGCCTGACTCATGGATCGAAGACGGGCTTCTTGCGAACGGGGCCTTTCCCCTTCGCGCCGCCTACGGCTTTGCCGGTCCACTTGGGCGTAGGCTTGGGCTTCTTAGCGGTGGTGTCCACTTGCAGCGCCAAGAGCTCTGCAGCGGCGCCGCTGTCCACCGCGCTGGCCAGCAGCACGACATAGCGCAGCGCACGCCCGGCCTCGCCTTCTGCGCGCAAGCGCGAACGCTGGAGCACCTCGATGCTGCCGTCGATCTCACGTTCGACCTCCGCGCGCTTGTCGCCCTGGAGCTGCGCTGCGTCTTCTTTCAAGCTGGCCGCTCTCTGTTCGAGCGCGAGCGCTTCTTTCGCCATGCCGTCGAGGTTGTCCGAAAGTTCGATGCCGTCGCGGATCACGTCCTCGATCGTCTTGGCAAAGGTGGCTGCGTCTTTGCTCTCTTCAGCGCCGTTCTTGAGGATCAGCTTGGGTTGGGCCGCGACCACCACGAAGAACTTGCCACCGTTCTTCTTGAGCTCCTCCGAGCGAGTGCGCGCCCCAGCGATGGTTTCATCACGAAGAGCGCCGTCTTTAAGCCCCACCGACTTGGCGATCTTCTCGCGCAGCAGCTTGTCTCCGTTGGCCTCGTCGGCGCGAAAGCGGAGGTTGCTTACGTCGGTGAAGAAGTCGTCGAACTTCTGCTCGCCGCTCGCATAGGTGTCACCCGTTGCAATGCGCGAACGCCCAGGCTCGGCGGCGACGACGCAACCGCTGGTCGCAAGGGCCGTCAGCAAAACGAAGCGATGGATCAGGTGCATCGTAGGACGGCTCCCCAGAGTTCAAAATCGCTGTCGACGGCCTGCAAAAACACCACGGTGGTGTAGCTACCAACGACGGTGAGGAGCGCCTGACCAAAGTTACCGGCCGGAGGCGAAAGAGCGATCGGGTCGCCGATGGGTTCCATGTTGCTGGAGTAAGTCTGAGCGCGAATCGCGCTGGCTTCAAACGGTCCCTCGGTCCACATCAAGAGCCAACGACCATCCGCGAGACCGACGATGTCGGGGGCGATGGCGTTTCCACCGGGGCCGCCCTCGGGCAACGCTAGCTCGGTGGCTTTGGTCGGCAGCGCATCCAGCTTGCTGCGCGCGAGCATCAACTTCCAGGGCGTCTCGTCCTTGTCGTCGGCCTTCTCTACGAACACCACGGCGAGCTCTTGCCCGTTGCTTGCGACGCGCGGCTTGCCTGCTTGTGCGCCCTCCGGATGCTCGATCATGGCGAGCTCGCCAGCCGCAGCGCCGTCTGCGCCGATGAAGCCTGTGGTTACCTGGTTCTTGCGTCGGAAGGCGACCAGCGTGCGATCGCCGATGGCGACGGCCTGCTCGGCTGCGACCGTTCCCTCACCGCTGAGGTCCCAGATCTTTTTGTCGAAGGTGCCGGGCTCGCTCCCGCTCGAGATGTCGGTCGCGCCAAACGCGAGGAAGTAGGGCATGGCTCCGGGCACCGGTACGACCGAGCGCTCCCCCTTCTCGGAGACCAAGAAATTCGGCTCTGCGCCGCTGGGAATCATGGGCGAAACACGCCCGATCGTTTGCTCGAGCGACTTCTCGAAGATCGTCTCGGCTTTGCCGGTCTTCGGATCGACGCGCAGGCCCATGGCCTTCTTGTCGTCTACGGCGAAGCCAAGCTCCATCGTGGTCTCGGTGGTGCGACGATCGAAGGCAACCGTCTTGTCGGCCTTGGCCGCCCAACGCGAAGGTTGGCGGGTCACCCAACAGGCCTTGGGTTCCGCAGCGACGGTGGCGGCCGTTGCTACTTCGGGCGGTGTGATGCGTAGAAATTCGGTCTCGATCGCAGGCCGAGTCGCAGGGCTCTCCGACGAGGATTTGAGGCCTGAAACGCGACCAACGACGAAGAAGATCACCAGGCCGATCACCCAGGCCGCACTGACCGCGAGGATCGAGCGCACCGGAATCTCGAGACCTTTCGTGCGACGGACCGGCGCCGGTTCGTCGAGGGATTGTGAACTTCCTGAAGGCTCGGGCGCGGAGTCGGTTGGCCCCGGATCGACGCTGTCACTACCGCGCGGACGCAGCGACTCGGGCGGGGCCGGGTCTTTCTGCGAAGCCACGCTGTGGTCCTCGATCGCCATTTCCAGCGTTCGATGCGCCCGCTTCTTTTTCTGCAAGGGGGGCAACTCCTCGGCTCGAACTTCGGCTTGAATCTTGAGTGGTTGAGTTTGGTCGGGCGGGGCCTCGTCCAACGCTTCTGCCGTTACGCGCGGTAGAACCTCGGTCATGCTCGGCTGGAGCGGCTTCAGTTCGGAAGGCTGTGCAGCCTCCGGTTGGCCCGCCGGTGCTGTGCCTTCCATCAAGGTCGTCGCGGCGCGTGCGTGCGGCGCGTGCGGCCGTTCAGCAACCTGCGGCGCGGGTTCGGGCGCGCTCGGTTGCAGCGGACTTCCAGGGTCCGGTACCGTTCCAAGTTGGAGGGTGCTTGTGGTGGGCGCGTCATTGGCGCTGGGCGCCTGATTGGGGCCGGGCTGCGGCCGATCGGTGAGGCGACCCCGCGGGGGCGGCGGCGGCTTGCCGCGTTCGCGCGGTACCTCCTTCGATTTGGGCTGAGGCCGGGCGGCGGCGCTGCGATCCCGTGGTAGCTCCATCTCCAAGGTCTGCATCAGCCGCTTTGGACCGGCTGGTGCGGGAGGCGGTTGGCTCGCTTTGGGCGGCGGTGGCTTGGAGCGGCCGGCCTGGTTCAAGCCTTGCGCGGCGGCTTCGCTCGAACGTGCCGGGGGCCGAAGCGGTGGCTTCAGCACGGGCGCTCCTGGCCTCACCGAGCCGGACTTATTGCCGAAGCCGAGCAACGTGGTTCGTTGCTCGACGGCGTTGCTTGTCTCGGCAGGAACCTCGGGCAACGCGACGGGAGTGAGCTGACGAACCTCTTTCAGGTTCTTCGGTAGGCCAGGCGCTTTGGGGATCAGATCCGTCTGGTCCTCCCAGCCGTCCATCTCGGTGAGGGCGGGAAGGTCACTCGCTGAAGGCCGCGGATCGGGCTCGGTGGGCGGCCTATTCAACCCGAGGCTTGCGAGCAACTCCGGTGGTTCCAGCCCGGTCAGCGTTTTCTGCGCTCCACGTTGGCTCTTGCGCGGGAGCGGCGGCGGCACCGATCGCTTTTGGGAGGACGCGCTCGGCGCCTTGGAGGCTGGTCGCGCGGGCGGCACGGATTTACCGAGGCTCGAGGGTGGACGAGGCGCGGCTCGGGCCGCAGCGATGGTGGCTCCCGAGAGCTCCGGTAGCTTGAAGGCAGGCTGAAACTCAGCCATTCCTTCGCGCCAAACCAAAGTCGTCGACGCAAGCCGTCCCGACTTGAGCGCATCACGCAACTCAGCCGTGGTTACAGAGCGCTCCACACCCTGATCGTCCGTCAACCGCCAGTCGGCTTCGCTCAAGCGGCCATCTCCCGCGCTCTTTCCAAGGCTAGGGGGCGATAGTACACGAAAGCGTCCTCCACAAAGCGTTGTACGCAACTGTGGCTCTCGGTGGCCGATACCGGGATATGAACGCGAAGTCGTTGCTCGCGAGGTTGCTGGAGACGGCGCTCTCGATCGTTGCGCCCCGGCGTTGTCCGGGATGCGACGACGCAGGAACGGGGAGCTTCCGTCCCCCCGACATCATTGGCTTTTGCAGCGTCTGTTCGGCCCTGGTTCGGCCTGCCGAGCGCGGTCGATACTGGGCTGCCGTACAGTTTGAAGGGCCGGTTCGGGACGCTGTGCACCGGGTGAAGTTCTCGCGCAGATCGGATCTGGGGCTACCGCTCGGTCAGCTCCTTGCGCGCGCGTGGCTCGCGAACCTGCCCGAGCGGCCTGACTTCGTCATGGCGGTGCCGCTTTCGTCGCGAAGACTCGCCGAGCGTGGGTTCAATCAGAGTTCGGCGCTGGCGCGCGCCGTCGCCCGCTCGCTAACGGTTCCCGCGCGCGCCGGCGTGCTCCGGCGTTGCCGAGATACGGTTGCCCAATCGAGCTTGGGGCGCGCTGAGCGTGCGGTAAACCTCGCTGGCTCTTTCCAGGTGGTCGTCCCACGACAGGTACGCGCGCGTTCCATTCTCGTGGTCGATGACGTGATCACCACGGGCGCTACCTTCGACGAGATCGTGAGCGCGCTTCAAACGAACGGGGCACGCAAGGTCGAATGCATCGCGCTCGCGCGGGCTGGCCGCGACTAACGCGAAGCCGCTCGCGCCGCTGTGCGAAGGATGGCGTCGCTCAGCTCCGCTAGCCCGTACGGCTTCTGCATGATCTCGCGAATTCCGAGCCCTCGAGCGGCCTCACGTTCGCCTTCGTTCAGTTCCGCGGTCACGAGCAGAATCGGCAGCTCGGGGCGGAGCTCGAGCATCGAGCGGGCCAGCGCGAGCCCTTGCATATCGTGCAACCCTGTGTCGGCGACCAACACGTCAAAGTCGAACGGGTCGCTTGCAAAGGCAACCAAGGCCTCTTTGGCGTCGTGGTGTCCGGAGACCGAGTAGCCAAGCTTCCCGAAGAACCGCGAGGCAGCACGCACCAGCGCCGGCTCTCCGTCCACCACCAGGATGCGCTGACCAGGACTAACTTGCGCCAGCGGTCGCGATGGACTCACCGCGTCGGTCAAGCCCTCCACCGTGGGGAGCAACAAGGTGAAGGAAGCTCCTTCGCCAGGCAGACTTTCTACCGTCACGTTGCCGTCGTGATCACGCATGATGCCGTGCACCATCGCTAGCCCGAGCCCAGTTCCCTTGCCAGCTGGCTTGGTGGTGAAGAACGGCTCGAAGATGCGCTGGAGCGTGCGTTGGTCGATGCCCGAGCCGGTGTCGCTTACGACGATCCGTGCATAGCGTCCCGGTCGCAATTGATCGGGGTTCTCGCTGGCGACCACCGAGACCTGATCTTGGATGATGGTGATTCGGCCCGGTTGGCCGTTGAGCGCGTGCCAGGCGTTGGTTCCGAGGTTCATCAACACCTGTTGCAGCTGATTGACGTCTGCGAACACCTTCGGCGAGCTTGGCTCGAGCGTGATGGAGAGTTCAGCGCCTGCTGGTAGCAGGGTGCGCAGCAGCGCGACGGCTTGCTCCAACGGGCGGTGCAACGGGATCAACGCTTTTTGCGTCTCCTCCTGGCGACTAAAGGCGAGGATGCGCCGCACCAATTGGGTTGCGTGGTCCGTTGCGAACCCGATCTCATCGAGGAAGTCGTCGGCCTTTGCGTTGGCCTGAAGGGAATCCCGAGCCAACTCGAGGTTCACGACGATGGTGGCGAGCACATTGTTGAAGTCGTGCGCGATGCCACCCGCCAGGGTGCCCATCGCCTCCATCTTTTGCGACTGCAACAGCTGCGCTTCGAGCAGGCGTCGACGCTCCTCGGCCTGTAGGCTGTCGGTCAGGTCACGGATCGTCGTGACGACCCAATTGCCCTCCTGAACGAGCATCGGCCTGAATCGTACTTCGGCCGGAAATGGGCTGCCGTCGAAGCGGCGCGCATCCGAGCGCATGCGCTTGGAGGTGGTTCCCGAGGAGCGCTCGCGGAAGCGCAACGCCGGTTCAACGGGCAGGGCCTTCGGCGGTAACAGCTTGTCCAGGCTGGTCCCCAGCAGTTGCTCGCGCGTGCAACCGAACAGTCGACAGCTCTGCCGGTTGGCCATGCGGATCTGGTTGGTCTCGTCCACCATCAACGTTGCATCGGGTGAGTGTTCGAAGAAGTCCTCGAACCGCGCGTGGCCGCGACGACGCCCAAGCTCAGCGCCGACGGGCACCGCAAACAGGCGGAGCAATGCGGCTGTTCGCTCTGGATGTCGAAGTTGCTGTGAGCTCATCACCGCGAGCACCCCCATCGGTTGGTGCTGGGCGTCGTACAGTGCGACGCCGGCGCAGCCCTCCACCTCGAGCCGCGTCAGCAGGTCACACGTCGGAAAACGAACGCGGGATCCCTCCGGGACAATGGCTTCACCGCTTTTCAGGATCTCTTCGCACACGGTGCCCGCGAGTTCAAAATCGGGAGGCAGATCATGGCTGCCGCGGCGAATGAAACCGCGCGGCCTGATCGACGAGCCCCCGCTGCCGTAGAGCAAGCCGAGCATCACGGTCTCAGCGCCCAACAGCGAAGCAAGCTCAGCGACGACGCCAGAAAAGAAATCCGCGTTGCTCAGGCCAGTGAGGTTGTTCGATAGGAAGTGAAGGGCGCGCTCGTTCAAGCGGCGGTCGGTGATGTCGCGGAACAGCACCTGTTTGCCGATTCGTTCGCGACCCTGGACCACCGTGGTGATGGTTGCTTCCAGCGCGAGCTGTGAGCCGTCTGCGCGCAGAAATTCGTAAGCGATTCGTTGCTCGAGCTCACCATCATTGCTCGCGATTTGCTCGAAGAACCCGCTGGGCAAAAGCGGCCCGAGCACGCTCCGATCCGGACGACCAAAGGGCAGACCAAACAGCGCGAAGAACTGCTTGTTCGCGTAAACGAGCGCTCCGAGTGCATCAAAGACCACCAGCGCGTCACCGATGTGGCTCACCACCCGCTCGAAGTGATCGCGCAGCCGCGTCAGCTCCAGCTCGCTCCGTTTGCGATCGGACACGTCCTGCAACGCGCCGGTGAAGAGCAATGGCTTGCCCTCCTCATCGCGAGTGACCTCGGCAGAAATGGCAAGGTGAACGACCTCCCCGTCGGGGCGAACGATGCGAAACTCACCGTTGGTCTTTGCGCTGCCGTTTACGGCCTGCTCGCGTCGCTCGATCGCCCAACGATCATCGGGATGTACCAGTCGGTCGAAGGCGGCGGTGTGCTCGGTGGGCTGGAGGTCCTCCTTCTTCAAACCGTAGATGCGGTAGAGTTCGTCGGACCACCAAGAGGCTTTGGTACGCAGGTTGAGCTCAAAGCTGCCGACGCGTGCCAGGCGCTGAGCGCGTTGCAGGATCCCCTCGCTGCGCCGAATGGCTTCTTGCGCCTGCCTCGCGTCGGTTACGTCGACCACCGACACCACGATCAGCTCGACCTGGCCGTTTGCGTCGTGGAGCGGGACCGCGTCGAGCAAGGCCCAGCGCCGTTCTCCATCCGCACGCTCGAAGTGAGACTCAATGCGGCGCTCCGGCTCATTCGTCGAGAGCACCCGCCTCAGCGTGCGCTCCGCCTCGGGCAGCGGGCTACCATCCGCTTGCAAGGGCTTGATGAAGTCGCGGATGCGACGCCCAGCCATGTGCGCGGCAGCCGCGCCGTAGATCCCGGCCGCCACTTCATTGCATTCGACTACGAGCCCTTGCGGATCGAGGACGAGCACGCCGCAACCGAGCGCACCGTACACACGGCGAATCCACGTGTCCGCTTCGGCGCGAGCCCGAAAGCGATGCCGAGACTCGCGCAGATTCTTAAGCAGCAGCAGGTTTCGAACGGTTTCGGCGAGCTCGAGCTCGTCGACAATTGCGTCAACACCGACGAGCAAAGCGGCTCGCCGCAGTTCCTGGTGACCGATGGGGATCACGAGGAGCACCGGCAGCGAAGGGAAGCGTTCGCGCAACTCGCCGCAGAAGCTCACGCCCTCAGGCTCGCACCCGGCCCACTCCACAATGGCCAAAGTGCACCCTTGTAAGGTGATGACCTCGCAGGCCTCCGCCACCGTTTTCGCCGCGAAGGTCAGATGCTGAAGCTTTTGCAGACTCGCGGCGAAGCGCTCGACTTCGCGCGCAACCACCACGAGCTTCTCGACCTGCTCGAGCGAGTCCCTTGCTTGTGGCGGCGTGGGGGTTGGGGGCGTCATCTAGCGCAGCAACACCGCGTGGTGCTCGAGGTGGTCTTCGACGAAGGTGGAGATGAAGAAGTAACTGTGATCGTAGCCTTCGTGCATGCGTAGTTCGAGCGATTGCCCGCTGGCCTCGCAAGCCGCGCGCAAAAGCTCTGGCTTTAGCTCACGCTGCAAGAACTTGTCGGCGGTGCCTTGGTCCACCAGCAGCTTGCTTGGATGCTTCTTCCCCGACGCGAGCAAGGCGCAGGCGTCATAACGTTGCCAATCCGCCTCGTTCTCGCCGAGGTAGCGAGAAAAGGCCTTTTGGCCCCACGGGACCTGGCTGGGCGCGACGATGGGCGCAAAGGCGCTCACGCTGGCGTAGTCCTCCGGCTGAGACAGACCGATTGTCAGCGCCCCGTGGCCGCCCATCGAGTGGCCAAAAATACCGCGGCGATCCTTGGCAACGGCAAAGCGAGCCTCGACCAGGTCGCGCAGCTCTCGCGTGACGTAGCTGCGCATCTTGTAGGTCTCCGACCAAGGTGCCGCCGTCGCGTCGAGATAGAAGCCTGCTCCCACGCCGAAGTCCCACGACTCGTCATCCCCTGGGTAGCGCACGCTGCGTGGGCTCGTGTCGAGGGTGACGATGCACAAGCCAAGCTCAGTCGCAGCTTTGTACGCGCCGGACTTGTGAACGAAGGTCTCCTCAGTGCAGGTGAGGCCAGCCAGGTAGTAGAGGACCGGCGGTGTTTCCCGCTTGGCGGGTAGGAAAACCGAGAACCTCATCGGCGAGGATAGCCGCGAACTTTGGTGTTCGTAAAAGCCCAGCGTGCCGCCGAACAGCTTGTGTTCTGCGCGAGTGACGAGGTCCTCGGCGCTCATCTCAGAACTCCACGACCGCGCGGATCGACTTGCCTTCGTGCATCAGATCGAAGGCCTCGTTGATGCGGTCGAGCGGGAGTTTGTGGGTGATCAACGTATCGATGTCGATCTTCTTCTCCATGTACCAGTCGACGATCTTGGGGACGTCGGTGCGCCCGCGAGCGCCGCCAAAGGCAGAGCCCTTCCAAACGCGCCCGGTGACCAGCTGGAACGGCCTCGTAGCGATCTCCTGGCCTGCGCCGGCGACGCCGATCACGACGCTCACGCCCCAGCCGCGGTGGCAGCACTCGAGCGCTTGGCGCATCAACTTGGTGCAACCGACGCACTCGAAGCTGTAATCGGCGCCGCCACCGGTGAGCTCGACCAAGTGGGCGACCAGGTCCCCCTTCACGTCGTTCGGGTTCACGAAGTGCGTCATGCCGAACTGCCTCGCGATCGCCTCGCGCGCCGGGTTGATGTCCACGCCGATGATCTTGTCGGCGCCGACGATGCGGGCGCCTTGGATCACGTTGAGGCCGATCCCGCCGAGGCCGAACACCACCACGTTGGCGCCGGCTTCAACCTTCGCGGTGAAGAGCACTGCGCCGACGCCAGTGGTGACGCCGCAGCCGACGTAACAAATTTTATCCAGCGGTGCGTCTTCACGAACCTTGGCCAGCGCGATCTCCGGCAGCACGGTGAAGTTCGAGAAGGTCGAACAGCCCATGTAGTGATGGATCTTGGTCTTGCCGATCGAGAAGCGGCTGGTGCCGTCCGGCATCATCCCTTTGCCCTGCGTCGCGCGAATCGCGGTGCACAGGTTGGTCTTTCGGCTGAGGCAGGATTTGCAGCCGCGGCATTCGGGCGTGTAAAGCGGGATGACGTGATCCCCCTTCTTGAGCGAGGTCACGCCAACGCCGACATCGACCACGATTCCAGCCCCTTCATGGCCGAAAATGGCGGGGAAGAGGCCCTCAGGGTCCGCGCCACTGCGGGTGAATTCGTCGGTGTGACAGACGCCGGTGGCCTTCAGCTCGACCAGGACCTCCCCAGCCTTGGGACCCTCCAGGTCCACCTCCTCGATCACAAGCGGTTTTCCGGCCTCGTAGGCAACTGCTGCGCGGGCTTTCATAGGCTGTACCTCGCGCCACCCTTAGCAGAGAACGGGGGTTCGAATCACGCGGGGTCTTGCAACAGAAGAGGTCCTCGGGAATAACGCTGCGGATGCAGAAGACAGTCATCCTGTCGGCGGAGACGCTTCGCAACTTGATTGAGGCGCACGCTTCGATGGCTGCTTGGTATTACGAGCTTTGGCGCGCCCACCGCGAAGGTGGTCCGGTGCTGCATCCAGACGAGGCGCGGCGAGCGGCCTTCGTGAAGAATGTCGCGCGGGAATTTCCCGAGCTAGCGGCAATTGCCGCCTCGGTCGACAAGCCGCGTCTTTACGTTCCGCAACCCGTCGTTGAACTACCAAAAGTGGTCCCCGCAAGCGGCGGGGCCGAAGACTGAGCCTGCACACAGCAGAGGAGCATCATGTTCGAGAACCAGCGCAGTCACTATCAAGCGATCTTGCAGGAAATCCGTGAGGCCGGGCTGGAGAAGCTCGAGCGAGTGATTCTCTCGCCGCAGGGAGCCGAGATCGAGAGCCGCGAAGCCGGGGCTGAGAGCGGCTCGTCGAGCGTGCTCAACTTTTGCGCCAACAACTACCTTGGGCTTTCCTCCCACCCCACGCTGATTGCCGCCGCTAAGCAGGCGATCGACACGCACGGCTTCGGGCTGAGTTCGGTGCGCTTCATCTGCGGTACGCAGGACCTGCACAAGTCGCTCGAGTCGACGGTCAGCAAGTTCTTCGGCTTCGACGACACGATCCTCTATTCATCCTGCTTCGACGCCAACGCAGGTCTGTTCGAGACGATGCTCGGTGAAGAAGACGCCATCATTTCGGATGCGCTCAACCACGCCTCGATCATCGACGGCATCCGGCTTTGCAAAGCCGAGCGTCATCGTTACCCGAACGGGGACATGAACGCGCTCGAGGACGCGCTGAAGAAGACGGCCGGCAAGCGGTTGCGGCTGATCGCGACCGACGGCGTGTTCTCGATGGACGGCTACTTGGCCAAGCTCAAGGAGATCGTCGCGTTGGCGCGCCAATACGACGCGATGGTGATGGTGGACGAGTCCCACGCCACGGGCTTCATCGGCCCGACCGGCCGCGGCACCCCTGAGGAGATGGGCGTACTTTCACAGATCGACGTGATCACCTCCACGCTGGGCAAAGCCCTTGGCGGTGCGAGCGGCGGCTTCACCACCGGCCGCAAGGAGATCATCGCGCTCCTGCGACAACGCTCACGGCCCTACCTCTTCTCCAACACCGTCGCTCCTGCCATCGCCGGTGCAAGTCTCGCGGCCTTCGAGCTGATCACCAAGGAGTCGGCGCTGCGCGAGAAGGTCATGGCCAACGCCAAGCAATTCCGTGAAGGGATGACCGCGCTCGGCTTCACGATCAAGCCGGGCATCCATCCGATCGCGCCGATCATGCTGGGCGACGCGAAGCTCGCGCAGGAGATGGCTCGCAAGATGTTCGCACGCGGTATCTACGTCATTGGCTTCTCGTACCCGGTGGTGCCGAAGGGCGAGGCGCGAATCCGTGTGCAACTCTCGGCGGCTCATTCGAGCGAGCAAGTCGCCCGCGCGATGGAGACCTTCGCGTTGGTCGGTCGCGAGCTCGGCGTCATTTCCTGAGCCGGTTCCGAGTCATTGGCTGACGGCGCCGCCCGTGCTCAACGCGCTGGCGGCGTTGTTACTTTCGGCATCTCGCGCAAGCACTTCTCCAGCGCCGGCTGGTGGAAGGCGTTCGATACCGGCAGCCGGGGCTTGCCCATCACATCGACCAAAAAGCGGTCGAACATATTGCTCGACGGTCCAAAGGTGGCGAACACGAACATGGCTCGACCTTTGATGTTATCGAAGGGCACGCCGGCACCGTTGCCACGGTTCCACGAGCGCGAGTCATGGCTGTTGTCGCGCGCATCGCCGAGCACCCAGACCTCGCCGGGCTTCACTTGGTACTCTTTGCCGTCGCGACCGCAGAGCCCGTAATAGCAGTTGGTTTCACGGGGACAGTCGGCGTTGGTCTCACAAACCTGGTCGGGCACCGGTGCACGCAAGAGCGCGAGATACGGGTGGTCGTTGAGGAACTCAACGTACAGCTGCTGGGTGTTTTTCCCCTCGCGGTCCCCCTCTTGTTTGAACGGGCCGACATGGCAATTGGGCACCGGCCAGCCGTTGATGATCGGCCTGCCGTCCACCACTGCTAGCGTGTCCCCAGGGATCGCGATCACCCGCTTGATGAAGTCTTGCTCGGGGTTCTCCGGGTACTTGAAGACCATCACGTCCCCGCGAGTGGGCGGCAGATCCTCGAACAAGCGCTTCTCGGAGAAGGGCAGCAGCGGGCCGTAAGCGAACTTGTTGACGAAGATGTGATCGCCGACGAGCAAGGTCGGAATCATCGACCCGCTGGGGATCTTGAAGGCCTCCACCACCAGACCGCGAAGGACGAGCGCCACCATGATGGCGATCGCGATCGACTCGGCGTACTCGCGGATTTCGCCCTTGCGCCAGCGCGCCAAGTGCTCGCCGACGAGCCGCGTCGCGTTGGCCTGCGCCTTCTCGAAGGCGGCCTGTCGAAAGGGCACCTCGACGATGCACTGCTCGAGGGTGCTGAGACCGGCCTCGAGCTCCTCGCGCTCGACGACCAGGAGCTCCTTCGCGATCTCCTTGCGTTTGGCTTTGAGGATGCGCCGGGCCTCCTCCAGCAAGACCACCGACTCTTCGAACCGGGCCTGCGCTGCGACGGGCACGTCTCGGCGCCCGCCGATGCCGCAGAAATCGGCCAAGGGCAGCCGAAAGCGCATGCGATAAAGGACGATCGCGATCAGCGTGAAGAACAGAATTCCCGCGGGGATCTTCTGTTCACCGACGAGCGTTCGCAGCACGCTGACCGGTGTGCCATCGCTCGGCGGCTCCAAGAGCGAAACCAGCTGCACGCCGATCAAGCCGGGTAGCGCGATGATCCAAACGGCGTAGAAAGCGTAGCGAAGCAGCGGGGAGCGCGCCTTGACGACCGGCTTTACAGCGGGAGCGTTGGGTGACAGCTCCTCCCTTTCCGCCCTCCCGTCACCGTCTTCAGGTTTGCCGCGCCCTTTTGCGGCCTGCGCCGGAGCATCCTCTCGGCCGCGCGACGAGCGCGACGCAGACCGCGCCGTGGGGCGAGGAGCGTCGTCAGGGGCTTCGTCGTTCGGTGAACTCAAAGGATGCGGTCCGATGGGCTGAGCCGCCCCCGATTGATCTAGACGTGCCCTCCTTGAGGCGCAACCAGCTAGTTTCTTGGTCCCCCGCGCCGCTCCGTTGTGCAGGCCCCGCCACCACTGATTCGAGTCACGCGCGGCAGCAGCCGTTCATAAATGAGGTCGCTCATCGACTCGACTGGGACCTCGGTTTGCTCGGGATCCGTAGGCTCGGGTTGGGGTGGCGCAGGCACGAGCGCAAGCTCCTCGAGCGTGATCGCTCCGTCTTGGTCGAGGTCTGCGGCCGCAATTCCATCGAACAAGAACGGCGCTTCTTCCTCCGTCGTTGATCGAAATAGCTCCTCTGCGCGGACCTCCACGGTCATTGTCTGTTCGACGTCGGCGCTGAGCGTCACCCGCGACACAAGGCCGGCTTCATTCGATGGCAGCGACTCACACTCGCTGACGCGGAACCCTGCGCGGAAGGACCAGTCGAAGCGCATGGTGAGGCCGTTCTTCTCAGCTTGCCCGATCACCCGCAGCGTGGTCGGGCGCTCATCAACGTAGTCGTCGCTGGCCTCGACGCGCATCTCCTCCAGATCTCGATCGCTGGTCCCGGTACCCAGTCGCGTGTCGGGGGATGGGCCGCGATGGCGCCACTCGACCTCGCACTGGCCGAGCCCGTAGACCAAGCCGACCTTCTCGGCTCGGTCCACCGCTCGGAAGTCGAACAGCCATTCGTAGTTCGTCTCCGAATAATCGGCGCAACCGTTCTCACTGCCTTCCGGATCATCGACCTCGACGCCGCCGAGCGCGGTGATGAAGCGGTCGAGCGCGATCGACCAGCCGTCATTCGTAGTGAAACCGTTGCGCGTTCCTTCGCTCGGTTCGGCCTTGAGCAGCAAGCTTCCAGGTTCGGGTCGACCGTCTGCAGGCAGACAGCTCGCGCACGAGATCAGCCAGTATTGCAACAGAGCGAAGAGCCGAGCAGGTCTGCAACCCATCAAAAAAAAGCTCCTTCGAGGCCCAGACTCGGGATGGTCACCGGGCCGACCTCATTGCCTTGAAGCGTCTCGGTATTGAGCGTCGAATTTAGCATTTCGACGACGAACGAAAGCCAGCCGTGTTCACCCAAGAGCCACTTCTTTTCGACCCGGAAGTCGAGCCGATAAAAGGCTGGATCGCGGGTTGGCGCGAGGCGCAGGTTCTCGTCGGCTCCCGAGGCCAAGGTGTCGTAAACAGGTGCGCCCGAATAGAGCGAGAAGCGAGCTCCCACGCGAACGCGATGACCGAGATCGGCGCTGAGCGCCGAGTGCAAGACGTGCGGCCTGTCGAAGGCCGCGGGGAAGGTGTAGCCGTCCAAACTGCGCTCGGCGCGCGAGAAGGTGTAGGCGATGAAGCCGCCGATCCGACTCGAGAGCGAGCGCCGCAGATAGACCTCCACACCCTTCGCCGCGCCGCGACTGCGCGGGATGGTGGTGAGCGCATCCCCTCCCGGACGAACACCCAGCGTATCGCTCAGGTTGTCGGAGACCCCGTCGAAGAGCGTGACGGTGGCCGTGGTTGCGAGCGGAAGATCGAGCTCGACGCCGGCTGCTGCTTGCAGCGAAAGCTGCAAGCCATCACGCAGGCTGGCGACGGCCAAACCCGGGACGGGCACCAGGAAAGACGGTGGTTGGTGCGCAAGGCCGAGCGTGTGGAGCAGCCGAATGTCCTTGGTTAGATCGACCACGACGGCGAGCCTCGGGTCGACGGCCAGCGCGCTCGCGCCGCCCGAAAAGAAGCCGTCGACGCGCAGGCCCGGCGTCAGCTGCAGCCTCGGATCGAGCTGCCATACGAAGTCCAAGTAACCGCCGAGCGCAGCGTCGTTGCGCGGTGGGAAGAGCGAATTGAACGCCTCCGTGTCGGGATCGTCCGGGTCCGAATAGAGCTGCTCATCGCCGCGATAGAGGTCTTGCTGCAGGTCGAAGCCCGCGCGCATGGTGAGGTTCTCGAGCCACGGTTGGGTGAGCTCCAAGCGACTGGCGATGAAGATGTCGCGCGTGTTGCGGCCGTCGGCGACGCGCGTTTGATCGAAGCCGCCGGTGACCGCCGCCCGCAGCTTGCCGCCTTGCGGCAGCTTGCGATCGTAGCGCCCGTCGACGCGATAAAACTCCGAGCCGAAGATCACCGTCTCGATCTCGGCCTCCGTCTGCGAGAGGAAATCGTAGGCGCCGAAGGCGAATAGCGAGAAGCGATCTTTGGGCGTCAGATCGTAGGAAAAGCGCGCCTGGTAGTCGCGGTAGTCGAGCGTGATCTCCGGTGAGATCGCCGAGAACAGCAGCGCGGTATACGAGAAGCGCCCGCCCAATAACGCGCTGGCTTTCTCGTCCGCGAAGCCAACTTCGACGAGGCCCCCGGTGTCGACCAAGCGCAGGTTGGCCTCGCCATGCGCGTCGGTGCGCGGCTCGTTGGTCTCCGCGGTGACGATTGCTCCGGCGAAGCGACCGAACCTCGCGGGGTAGCCACCGGCATGCAGATCCACACGCTCGACGAGGCCGGGATGGATCACTGAAGGGCCCGCGGCTGCGTGAAAAAGGTACGGCACGCGCACGCCGTCCAAGAAGTAGCCGACGTTGCCGGGAGGCGCGCCGCGCACATAAAAGAACGGCAACCCCGAGACGATCGGCGTTACGCCTGGCAAAATTTCGATCGCGCGGAACGGGTCTCCGAACGCACCTGGAAGTTGCCGGACCTCCTCGCGGGTGAGCGAACTGACCGAGGGCGGGTGCTTGACGCCTTCCACGGTGACCTCGATCGGTTCGGGTTCGGCCGGCTCTGCGGCTTGCTCGGCGGCCGCGACGTTGGCGGGCTCGGCTTGTTCTGGGGACGACGGCGGCGGGGTCGGAGTCTCTTGTGCAAAGGCCGTATGCGGCCCGAGGCCGAGCAACGTGAGCGAAGCCAACGCACGCTGCAGGCGCGTCAAAAGGCAGCTCTCAACGTTAGTTGCCCGCCTGTCGCCTGCGCGTCTTGCGACTGCGGTTGGTCGAACACGAACAGCGACGCACCCAGCGCGAAAAGCCCCAGCCCAGCCCCGCCAGCCACGCCCGAACCGAGCCGGAAGTCCTCGCTCGCCGAGACCAACGACGCGTATTCGGTCTTCGTCGCTTCGTCGCTGAAATCCGCCGTTTGTGCGAGGTCCCGGCTCTCGCGATAGCGCACCACCGAGAGCACGCCGAGCACGATCGAGAGGGCGGTGCTCGCGGCCGCGGTGCCGATCAGGGCGTAGGCCGCTTTGCGCTGGCCGGTCTCTTCGAGCTCGGGCGCGACCACGGTGAGCTTGCCAGCCTCGAGTTCGAGTGCGCCGATCCACGCCTCGTAACCACGCGCGAGCACCTCCACCCGATGGTCGCCTAGCGGCATCAACATCAGCTCGGGTGGTGCATCTCCGCTTGGCGCTTCGCCGTTCACCCGCACCGTCGCTTCGCTCGGCAACTCAAAGGTGAGACAGCCCGTCGCCGACCGCTCGAGTTTGGCGTCGATAATGGCCTTTTCGCAGGCAGCAGCGGTCAGCGGCTCTCTCCGTTCGCAGCCGCTCAGCGCTGGTAGCAGCGCCAGCGCAAGGCTTAGCCAACTCGGCGCGAACGAACGCTGCATTTCAGGGCTTACCGAGCTCCGGATAGAGCAGCGCGAAGGCGTCTTGAACGTCGTCGATCAGCTCGCCGCCGTCATCCATGCGATGCCACGAGCCGTTCGCCCCGCGGTCTGCGTAGTAGGTGTAGCGCCGGAACTTGGGCGAGGTCGGGTCGGCGCCGGGCAGGTTCAGGTACTCGAGCTCCAGCGCGCGGATCGGCAGCTTGTACTCGAGCGCGAGCGCCAGCACTTTGCCGCGTCGGCCGAGTCGCAGCCGATGCTTGCTCTCGCGCGTGATCGAAACCTCGGGCAGACCGTCAAGATCGCGCACGATCGCCGCCATCGTGCGGATCGCCGCGGGGCCAGCCTGATCCGGTTCTGGCGTCAGCCGTTCGACCGCCTTGCGCGCAAAGTCTGCCAGCTTGGTGGGCGGCAACGCCGCTTCGGGCTCTTCATCGCTTGCACTCATCGCGCAAGCGTCCTTCACCCGCGTGCGTTGATCAAGCGGCGTCAGTCGCTGCCCCGTTCCACGGCCAGATTGACCAGCGCTGCTCGGTCGTCCAAGGCGACTGACTGCGGGGCGGTGTTGCCAGCCGTTGCTGTGCGATCGAGCACGATGAAATAGCTTCCTTTGGGCAGCGGGAGCTTGCGACGGAAGGGTTGCGGCGTCGCTACCACGCCGCCCACGCTGGGTACGCCGAAGCCAACGTCGGTGATGGTGTCGTTTTGCAGCGGAGCGGCGGGCGGTGCGCCGGTGGCCGCGGTGGTGATGTATTGCTGGGCCCACAGTTCGCCCTGACCGCGCTGCACGACCATCACGTCGATATCGCGTGCGCCCTCGAGCACGGCGGTCACGTACAGCGCCATGCCGGAGTCGGGCAGTTCGAACGGGCCGACGTAATCACGCTGGTTGTCGTGGACCTCGATGCGCTCGTTGAGCACGAGCTCGCGATCGCTCGAGGACGGATCGAACGGCGCGAGCGGGCGCTCTCCGGGCGCGACATAGCCGAGCGAGAAGGTCACTTCGCCGTCCGACTCACGAATCACGGTGAAGCCCTGACCGAGCGCGTACGCCAGCATGCCCTCCCCGACCTGATTCACGAAGCCCTGCGCTGAGCCGCCGGGTAGGAAGCTGCCCATCGGCCCAGCGGGCAATGCCCCGCCCTCGACCATCAGCTGCTCGAACTTCTTGGCGGTTACAGCGGCCGGCCGGAAGTAGATGTACATGGTCGAGCCGTCGAGCTTGAAGTCCTGCTCGTATTGAACGGCGGCGCTGGCATTGAAGCCGACGCGCTTGGTCAAATTGGACCAGCCGTACCCGAGGCCACCCAACTGAATGTAGAGATCGCCGTTGTTCTCCAGCGTCTCGATATTGCATTGGCGCGGAAAGAAGCGGCCGAGGCTCGGATCGTCCACGCCGAGCTTGAGCGGCACGCTGCGCTGCAGCAGCTCCTTGCACAGGCTGCCGGTGCCGAACGCGAGCAGCTCGCGACGTAACGTCCGGTTCGATGGGTCATTGAGGACCCCGGGCATGACGGCCAAAAAATTCTGCGTGGAGCAGCTTTGGAGACCGCAAAGAAGCGCGATTGAGCAGAGCACCGAACGAAGCTTCATCCGCCTCCAGTTTGAGCACGGATCGGCGGGGAGAGCGAGACCGTGCTTCGGTGCACCATTCGTCCAATCGCGTGATAGCTTTTCGGGTCACTATGCGAGTCAGCGTTTTGGGTGCAGGGGCGTGGGGAACGGCGTTGGCAAAGGCTCTCGCGGACAAGGGCTTCCCAACCAAGGTGTGGGCCTTGGGCGAGGACCTAGCGAGCAGCATCAATCAGGCCCGCGAAAACAAGCGTTACCTGCCCGGGTTCAAGTTGCCGGAGAACCTGACGGCGACTGCGGATCTCGCCGAATCGCTCGATGGAGCTGAGCTGACCGTGTTGGTCGTGCCCTCGCACGCGATGCGCGAGGTCACGCTCAAAGCGAAGGCGCTGATCCCGCAGAACTCGATCATTTGCAGCGCCTCCAAGGGCATCGAGAACGAGACCTTGATGCTGATGAGCGACGTCCTGCGCGACACGCTCGGAGATGAGGCGGTTCCGCGTTTGACGTATCTCTCCGGGCCGAGCTTCGCCAAGGAAGTTGCTGCGGGGATGCCCACCGCGGTGGTCGTCGCCGGCAAAGACGCCGCGGTCACCAAGACCTGCCAACGCGCCTGGGCCACCGACAAACTGCGCGTTTACAGCTCCGACGACGTCGTGGGCGTGGAGATGGGCGGAGCGCTGAAGAACGTGATCGCGATCGCCGCTGGGGCCATCGACGGTCTCGGCTTTGGCTACAACTCGCGCGCCGGCATGATCACGCGTGGGCTTTTCGAGATCGGCCTGCTCGCGACCAAGCTCGGTGGGAACCCGCTGACGGTCGCGGGGCTCTCCGGCATGGGCGACTTGGTGCTCACCTGCACCGGGGATTTGTCGCGTAATCGCACCGTCGGCATCGAGCTCGGCAAGGGCCGCAAGCTGCCTGAGATTTTGGCCGGCCTCGGGCACGTCGCCGAGGGAGTGAAAACCACCAAGAGCGCGTACGACCTCTCCGTGAGGGAGAAGGTCGAGATGCCGATCACGCACGAGGTTTTCCGGGTGCTTTACGAACAGAAAGACCCGCGGCAGGCGGTGGTGGACATCATGACCCGCGAACTGCGGAGCGAGAGATGAAGCTGGGGCTTCGCGCGGTCGCTGGCCTGATCGGGGCCATTGCGCTTTGTGCTTCGTCCTCGGCGGAGGCCCAACAACAACCGCCTCCGGGGACCTGGAATCCGCCGCCGGTGGCCGGCCAATGCCCGCCTGGTCAATTCTGTTTGCCGGGCATTCCAGGCCTCGGTCAGCCTGCGCAACCGCCGTATCCGGGGCAGCCTCCTTACGGGCAGCCGTATCCAGGGCAGCCTCCCTACGGGCAACCACCGTACGGTCAACCGCCGTATGGCTACGGCCCACCCCCTCGGCCCAACGCCACCGGCTTGGAGCTCGGTTACTTGTACGGGACGTCGATCGCCTGGGGCATCGGCACGGGCGTTTGGCTCGACGTGGAGGCTGGGATCGATAACCCCGGCCTCGCGATCATCATGCCCGCGCTGTTTGGCGCCGCTGCGCCGATCGGCGTTTTGATCGCCGACTATGCGATCGGTGATTTCCCGCGCGGCGTGCCGGCGTCCCTGGCGACAGGCATGTGGCTCGGCGCCGGTCTTGGTGCGGGCATCTGGGTCGTGCAATCGGCCGTTTCGAGCACGAGCGAGGAGTGGGGCTTTCCCGGCCTCGGGCGGGCGGCGTTCGTTGGGTCGGTGGTTGGTGGCGTCGGTGGTGGTGTGATCGGCGGCGTGCTCGAGCCCTCGCCGAAGACCAGCATGTTCGTGCTCTCGGCCTCGGGCTGGGGCGCGATGGTCGGTGCAGCCTTTGGTGGTGCAGCCTCGAGCGGCGGATGGAAAGAAGCGAATGACGCCGTCACCGTCGGCGGCCTCGTTGGCTACGGCGTGGGCATGCTCGGCTCGGGTGGTGCTTCGATTCCGTGGGTGCCTTCGTGGGGCCAACTCGGCGCGATGTGGGCCGGGTTTGGTATTGGCGCTGCGGCGACCACGCCTATCTACCTCGTGTATCTGGCCGTTCCCGACGCAGATCCGCGAACCGGGCTGATCGCGCAGGGCATCGGCGGTCTGCTCGGTATTGGCGCTGGTGCGCTGCTCGGGCCTCGCAACAGGAGCTCCGACCCGTACGCCACCGGGGACGGGCCATTCGCACATTTGATGGGCGTTTCCCCGACGATTAGCGAGAACGGCCTCGGCCTGCAGGCCGTCGGAATTCTGCGCTGAGCTTTCACGAGGGCCGCCTTCTTGGGCGGTAACCAGCGGCCCTTCTTGCTATGCTGCGCCGCCAATGCCGACACTGAAGCACTTCCTGGAACGCGGCGCGCCCTTCTCCTACAGCGTTCACAAGCCAGTGACCACGCTGGGCCGAGCGCTCGGTAATGACGTGTGTCTCAAGGCTGACGGTGTTGCTGAGCACCACGTGCAGATCGTGTTCGACGGTCGAGACTTCGTGCTCGAAGAGGCCGACCGGGTGGCCGATATCGCCATCAACGGCAAAAAGAAGCGGCGCGCACGGCTCGTCCACGGCGATCGTTTGCAGCTCGGCGCTGCTGAGGTCGCCTTTTCGATGTTCGCGGAGAACAACGCCAAGCGTCCGGTGGACGACGACGAGGACGAGGAAGATCACAAGAAGGGCGCGCCCGACGGTCAGGTTTCGCGCGAGCTAGCTGGCGTACGCAAGCTCTTCTCCTTCAGTGAGAAGCTGATCAACCTCAAGGACGTGGACACGCTGCTCTCGGCCATGCTCGACGACGTGATCGAGCTGACCAACGCCCAGAAGGGCTTCCTGATCTTGGTCGAAGGAGCAGACATGGTCTCGGCCCCCTTGGACAAGAACGCCAACAAGAAGCTCGTGGTGCGCGCGTCACGCAACGTGCGCAAAGAGAGCATCGTCGACAGCGTCGGTGCCATCAGCGACAGCATCGTTCAGCAGGTGCTGCAGAGCGGTAAGCCGATCATCGTTTCGGACGCCCTGGCAGACACCACCTTCGGCAAGAGCGAGAGCGTGATCGCCATGAAGCTCTCCAGCGTGATGTGCGCGCCGTTGGTTTCGCAGGGTCAGATCATCGGTGGGCTGTACGTCGGCAACGATAAGGTGAAGAGCCTATTTGAACGAACGCAGTTGGAGCTTTTGTCGATCTTCGCGTCGCAGGCGAGTTTGATTCTGCAGAACGCGATGTTGCTGAGCGCTCTGCGAGCGGACAAGGCCAAGCTCGAGGCGGAGCTCAAAGACAAGCGCTTCGGTGAGATCATCGGTGCCTGCCCGAGCATGATGGAGGTCTTCCGCAAGCTGCAGAAGGTCGCCGGCACCGACATCAGCGTGCTGATCACTGGTGAGACGGGCACCGGCAAGGAGCTGATCGCCCGCGAAGTGCACCGTCGCAGCCAGCGCGCCGAGGGGCCGTTCATCACCATCAACTGCGGCGCCATTCCGGAGAACCTGATCGAGAGCGAGCTGTTTGGTCACGTCAAAGGGGCCTTCACTGGCGCCATCGCCTCGCGGCCCGGCAAGTTCCAAATCGCCGACAAGGGCACGCTGTTCCTCGACGAGATCGGCGAGCTGCCGCTCAACCTGCAGGTCAAGCTGCTGCGCGCGTTGCAAGAGCGCGTGGTCTTTCGCGTGGGGGAGTCCAAGCCGGAGAAGGTGGACATTCGCATCGTCGCGGCGACCAACCGCAACCTCGAGGAGGAGATCCGCAACGGCAACTTCCGTGAAGACCTCTACTATCGGCTCAACGTGGTCAACATCTGGCTGCCGCCGCTGCGCGACCGCGGGGATGACGTAGGCATCATCGCCAAAGCGTTGCTCACCAAGTACGCCGACGAGTTGAAGAGCCCGGTGAAGGGCTTCAGCCCGGCGGCCCTGGCGGCGATTCGCAAGTACGCCTGGCCCGGCAACATTCGTCAGCTCGAAAATCGCATCAAGAAGGCGCTCGTGCTCTGCGATCAGAACCTGCTCTCGGCCGAGGACCTCGATCTTGGGACCACCGCCGAGAACGCGATCATGCCGCTGGAAAAGGCGAAAGAAGAGTTTCAGCGCAAGTACGTGCTCGAGGTGCTCGAGCGCAACAACGGCAACCGCACGCAGACCGCGCGCGACCTCGGGGTCGATCCGCGCACCATCTTCCGCTACCTGGAGAAGGAACAAAATCCGATGCCAAGCGGTGCTTCGGGCTCACGTGACGAGTGAGTTGACGTGCCCACCCTCGCTTCGGACGTGACCTTCGCGCAGGGGATTTGCCCGGCGAAAACCCGCGCAGATCTCGAACTCGATCGGCTGCTCGCCGCGCTCGAGCAACGGGCGAAGAGCCCAGTCGGTCGTCGCTATGCGCTTTCGCTGCCCTTCCTGCGTGAGCGTGAACAGGTGCTGGCTTCGCTCGCCGAGATCCAAGAGCTGCGTGCGCTCGCCGTGCGCGGGCTCTCGCTGCCGATCGGTGAGGTGAGCGAGCTCTCGGACAGCCTCGGCCGCGCTCGCATTGGTCAGTCGCTTTCGCTGAGCGAGGTCTTTACCGCGTTGAGTACGCTGCGCGCCTGCGTCGCTGCGAGCCAGTTCCTGCGCAAACAGGAGGCAGCGTTGGCGGCGCTCTCGCGTCGTTGCCCGATCGATCCTTCGCTCGATGGGCTGGTGGCAGAGCTGGGGGTTTGCTTCACCAACCAAGGCGAGCTCGCCGATGAAGCCTCGCCGCGCTTGGCCGAGGTGCGCGGGGAACAACGCAGCGCGAAGGCCCACATCGTGGAGCGGCTGACCGAGCTGATGCGCTCCTACGCAGGCTCGCTCTCCGATTCGTATTGGACCGAGCGCGACGGTCGCTTCGTTTTGCCGGTGCGAGCCGACGCTGAAAATCGATTTCCCGGCATCGTGCACGCCGCGAGCTCAGGTGGTTCCACCTTGTTCGTCGAGCCGCGAGTGATCGTGAGCCTGGGCAACCGGCTCAAGGTGCTCGACGCTGTGGTTACACGTGAAGAGGAGCTCGTGCTCGGCCGGCTGAGCGCGCAGCTGGCCGCGTCTTCAGCTGGGATCGAGCAGGCGGTGGCTTCGCTCGCGGTGCTCGACGTGCGCCAAGCCTCCGCCGAGCTGGCCGAGGCGTTGGATCTTCGTCCGCCGCGGATTGTCTCTCCGCGTGAAGGGATCTCTTTGCCGAAGGCCCGGCATCCGTTGCTCGCGCTCGATGGAGTGAAGGTGGTTCCCAGTGATCTGGCGCTCAAGAGCGGTCAGGTGCTGGTGCTCTCCGGTCCCAACGCAGGCGGCAAAACCGTCGCGCTGAAGGCGCTCGGGCTGGCTGCGCTGATGGTGCGGCTGGGCTTGCCGGTGGCCTCGGGGGATGACGCAGCGGTCGGGCTGTACGAGCAGGTGCTGAGCGACGTTGGTGATCAGCAGAGTTTGTCGAAGAATCTTTCGACCTTCAGCGCCCACATCGAAAACCTCGCCGAGATCAGCTCCCGCACCGATTCGGGCGCGCTCATCCTCTTGGACGAGATCGCCTCCGGCACCGATCCTCGCGAAGGAGAGGCGCTCGCGAGCGCGTTTTTGGGCGCCTTGGCCGATGCAGGCGGCACCGTGGCCTGCACGACGCACTACGAGGCGCTCAAGGTTTTGGCCTCGACAGACGCGCGCTTTCACAACGCCTCGGCCGGCTTCGACCTGCAGAAGCTGGCCCCCACCTTCGAGATTCACGACGGCATTCCGGGGCCCTCCGCGGCGTTGGCGGTGGCCCGTCGCTTCGGCATTCCCGAGGCGGTTTGCACGCGCGCCGAGGGCTTACTCGAACGCGGCTCGCTGGACGTTTCGCGGCTTTTGGCCGAGCTGCTCGAGGAGAAGGCTGGCCTCGCGTCGCAGCGGGCCACGCTCGAGCGGGAGCAGGCCGCGATGGCCGAGGCCAAAGCGCAGATGGCGCTGGAGAAGAAGCGTTGGGATGAGCGGGATGAGCGCGCCGTGCAACGCGAGACCGAGGCGCTGGTCGCGGCGGTGAAGCGCGCTCGCGAGGATCTGCGGATGGCCGAGCTGCGGATGAAGACCGCCACGCTCGAGGCCAAGGACTTCGCGAGCGTCTCGGCGATCGTCGAGAGCGTGGCTCGCTCGGTAGCGATTGGCGGTCCGCTCGAGCCGCCGCGTCGCGAGCCGGCGGTGGAGTCGGTGGCGAAGGCGGCGTTGTTTCCAGGGGCGCGCGTGTACGTACCCAAGCTACGCACCGAGGCCGACGTGCTCGAGGTGCTCGCCTCCGGTCAGGTGCGCGTGGCCGCTGGCCCTATGAAGTTGCTCGTCTCGCTGGAGGAACTGCGCCGCGTGACGAAGACCGAGTCCAAGGCTGAATCAAAGGCCAAGGCCGCTCGTCCAACCAAACCCCGCTCGGATTCGTCGCGCCTCTCGTTTGATGCGGCTGCGGATCCGGACGTGCCGATTCAGACCGCGGAGAACACGGTGGATCTGCGTGGCCTGCGCGCTCACGAGGCGATCGAGGGCGCTGAACAGTTCATGGACTCATGCACCAAACGCGGCCTTTCGGTCGCGTTCCTGATCCACGGGCACGGCACCGGCGCGTTGCGCCAAGCGCTGCGCGAGTCACTGCAATCGAGCCCCTACGTTCAGCGGTCTCGTCCAGGTGATCCGCGTGAAGGCGGCGACGGCGTCACCGTCGTCTGGCTTCGTTGAGCTTCTTGCGATAACGCGCTGCCACGAACCTTGGTTGAGCCGTGACATCGACGTCGCGGTCGCTGCGAAGCGTTCGCGCTTGATTGCGTACGCTTTCTCTTCGCAACGTCGTCAGTTCTTCCTTGTACGGAAGTCGTTTCGCGGCGCCGTTGAGAAAAGTGGATCTTTTCGGTCGGCTGGCGCGTCGCAAAGAGGTCGAAACACTTCTGCGGAATAGTTACGCGCAGCGGATTGTCTCCATCGTGTCGGGTGACCGGCATGGCACAACGAATGCACCTCGGAAGTTACCGTGAATACCCAAAGGCCGATTCGCCAAAGCTCTACCTACCCGCGCGTTGATGCGGGCGGAGCCGTGCTCGGAGATGGCTTCATCGCTGATGCCCAACTGGATGAGTGGCTGCGTAACGGTCTCGCGGATCGTGACGCAACGAATCGTGACGAAGGCGTGCTCCAGCTCTCCGACGGTTCGCGGTTCAGCCTGGTGGACGGCTTGCGCATCCTTGGTCGGCGCGACGGGGACAGCGATCCGTACGGCCTCACGGGGCGGGTCATGTCCCTGCGCTCGGTCTTGCGACGCGGTGGCCTGCTCAGCTCGGACGGCGTGCGCATTGGACCGGCCATCTACGATGCAGCCTTCGGTGTGCTGCTAAGCCTGCTAGCCGCCTCCTCAGCGGCTGAGGAGGAAGAGTCGCCGCCGACCTTGAGGCAGAGCGCAACGGGCCGCTGAACGCCAGTTGCGCCCCGCCTTGAGGTCTTGAGCCGAGGGCCTCCTTGGGGGCCCTTGGCTACTCGCCGTTGCAGACGTTGACCTCGCCGGCGCCGTCCTCGCGACTCTTGCCCTCACAGTCATAGCCGTTGCGGCATTCGTCGTCGCTCGCGCAGCTCAGCAGACAGACGCCGCCTTCACTGCTGATGCACACCGAGCCGCTCGGGCAGTCCTCATCACTGGCGCACTCCACCGTGCATGTTCCTTGGGGGAAGTCACCTTCGTCGAGGCACTGGCTGCCATCGGCGCACTCGCTATTGGCAGTGCAGGGACCGCCGACAACGTCCCCCTCGTTTCCAACCCCGCCGCCGGCGTCATCCCCACACGCAATCAACAGGCAGGCACCCAACACGATCGAAGCGAATGAAGGTTTCATCTCGCCATCATGTAAAAACGGCACGCACCGGACAAGCGGGTGGCCCCTTCTTCCGTGTTCCTGTCGAACACACTAGCGCCCGCGGTCGAGTACTTGGCGCACCTTGTTGCAGAGCCCTTCGAGGGAAACCGGCTTCGGAATGAACTCGGTGCCTTCGTCGAGCACGCCTTGATGCACGATCGTGTTCTCGGTGTAGCCGCTCATGTAGATGACCTTGAGGTCGGGCCGCATGGCGAGCAGCCGGTCGGCGAGGGCGCGGCCGTTCATCCGTGGCATCACTACGTCGGTGAGCAGCAAGTGAATGTGGCCACGGTGCTGCTCGGCGATCAGCAGGGCCTCACCGCCGTTCTCTGCCTCGAGCACTACGTAGCCCTCGCGCTGCAGTGCGCGTTTGGCGAAGGCGCGTACGCCCGACTCGTCCTCCACCAAGAGGATCGTCTCGTTGCCTTGTAGGCGGGCTTGCGGGCCAGCTTTCTTGGCTGCGGTTGCCGCGTCCTGCACACGAGGAAGGTAGACCTTGAAGGTGCTCCCGCGACCTTGCTCGCTGTAGAGCCAAATATGACCGCCGCTTTGTTTGACGATGCCAAACACCGTTGCCAGGCCCAACCCGGTGCCTTTTCCGAGCGCTTTGGTGGTGAAGAACGGCTCGAAGATCCGCTCGCGAACCGAGTCCTCCATGCCTTGGCCGTTGTCTGCGACCGAGAGCAGCACATGCTCGCCCGGCGCTACACTCAGGTGTTGCCGGGAGTACTCCTCGTCGAGCTCGACGTTCGCCGTCTCGATCGTGATGCGCCCACCGGTGGGCGGCAGCGCATCGCGGGCGTTAATCACCAGGTTGAGGACGATCTGTTCGATCTGCGCCGGGTCGGCACGCACGCACCCCAGCCGCTGTGCGAGGCCCAGGTGGAGCTCGACGTTCTCACCGAGCAGTCTGCGCAGCATGCCCTCCATCGAAACGATGTGCTCGGTCAGGTCGAGCACCTGCGGCTCGAGGATCTGCCGGCGACTGAAGGCGAGCAGTTGACGCGTCAGAGACGAGGCGCGCTCCGCTGCTGCGACGATCTCGGCCACGTCGCTGCGCAGCGGATCTTGCTCGGATAGCTCCGAATGAACGATGCCCGCAAATCCAAGGATGGCTGAGAGCATGTTGTTGAAGTCGTGAGCGACGCCTCCAGCCAACCTGCCGATCGCCTCCATCTTTTGGGACTGCAGAAATTGGTGCTGCAAAGCCTTCTTGTCGGTGACATCGCGGAGGTTCCCAACCACCGCGCCAACCGCAGGATCCTGAAGTCGATTGTGGAAGGTGCCTTCGAAGTGGCGATAGGTGCCATCCCCGTGAAGTAGCCGCTTGCCCACGTTGACCACCGACTCCGGAACCGCCACGCAGCGGGCAAACGCCGCCTTGACGTAGTCCAGGTCCTCGAGGTGAATCATCGTCTTGTGGGTATTGAGATATTGCTCCTCGTTCATACCCAAGAGGCGCTGCACGCTGGCGGCGACCCACTGTGGCCGATGCTTTGGGTCGAACAGCACGATCAGCTCGTTGCCCTGCTCCACCAAGGCGCGAAAGCGCATCTTTTGGCGGTCGCTCTCGAGCGCCGCCTTCTTTTGCTCCGAAATATCGAGCAGGAAGGACACGCCGCGATTGGTCGCACCAGGCAACAGGGAGCAGGCGACCAACACAGGCACACGCGAGCCGTCGCGACGCTGAAACTCCTTCTCGTACGTGCGCGACTTGCCAGTGCGGCGAATCTCGTCGATGGCCGCACGCTCGACCGCCTTCCATTCGGGCGGCGTGAGCTCCGTCCAGCGGAGCTCACCGCGTTCGAGTTCGGCTTTGCTGAAGCCCAGCAGCTCCAAGGCCAGCTCGTTGGCCCAGGTGATTGCGCCATCGGCGCTCCAATGCACCACCCCGATGATGCCAATGTCGCGAAAGCGTTCGAGCTCGTCGAGCGTCTCTTGGAGCCGAGCTTGAGCGGTGACGTCGCGCAGGCCGAAGGCGACATGGGTAACGCTGCCTTCCACGCTGCGCAGCGGAAAGACCGTACCGTCGACCGCCACTTTGGGACCCGCGCCTTCCGGCCCCTGGTGTTGATACCAGAGGCGCGCAAGCTGCACGGTCTCCCCGGCGAAGGCGCGCCGCACCGGCTCTACGCCGTCTTGCGCGTGCAGTGTGGGGTCATCAAAGAGGCAGTAGTTGGGAGGTGGCTCGGCGCCGAAAAGGCCGCGAAAGGCGTCGTTTACGAGCACGCACTTACCGCTCTGGTCATACAGCGCAACCGCCGTATGGGTACTAGCAAACAGCCCAGCGAACAGCTCGAGCGGGTGGTCCAGTCGCTCATGCGCCAGCTTGAGTGTCTCGATGATCCCCACTAAACCAAGGGTAATACGGGCTTGGCCGGCATACCAAGCAATCGGGCGGTTTAAGCCGGGCGCGCTCCGTAGCCTCCGTAGTGATACGGACGGGAGAAACGTGCACCATGCGTCACGGCCGTGGTCAGCTCGGCGTTAGCGTTTGACGGAAACGAGGTCTGCGACCCGAGACAGCACGCCGTTCACGAACGAGCCGGAATCCTCGGTGCCGAAGCGTTTGGCGAGCTCCACCGCTTCATCGATCACGATGGCTCGCTCGATACCGCTTTGCAGCTCGAGCGTGGCCAAGCGCAGCACGTTGCGATCAACGCGTGACATGCGTTCAATACGCCAGTTGGTGCTCGCAGCCTTGATGACGCCGTCAATGGCGTCTTGCCCATCGAGGATGCCAACCACCAGCGTCTCCGCATACGCGCGCGAATCCCCGTCCAAATCCAGGTCGATACCGAAGGCCAGCGAGGTGAAGAAGTCGCGCAGCGCCGTCTTGGGCGGCAGCTGCTGAGCCTCTGCGGCGAACAGCATCATCAACGTCGCTTCACGCGCAACCGAACGTACGCCCACGGCTCAGAACCCGCTCGAGGCAAGCGCCTGGTTCAAGCTCACCATCTCGATCGACGAGACGGCCGCCTCCCAGCCCTTGTTCCCGGCTTTGGTACCGGCTCGCTCAATCGCCTGCTCGATCGAGTCCGTTGTCAGCACGCCGAAGGTCACCGACACACCCGTCTCAATCGAGACCGAGGCGATGCCTTTGGTGACCTCGGCAGCGACGTAGTCGAAGTGTGGCGTTGAGCCGCGGATCACAGCGCCGAGCGCGATGATGCCGACCTTGTCTCGATCTTCCACACGCACGCTTTTGGCGACTCGGCCCACTGCAGACGGGATCTCCCAAGCGCCGGGCACCTTCACCAAGGTGACCGCCGATTGCTGGCCGCCATGCCGCCGAATCGCGTCGATGGCGCCGTCCACCAAGCGGTCCACGATGAAGTGGTTGAACCTGGACGCCACAATCACGAAGCGCGCTCCGTGCGGAACGACGACTTGCCCTTCAACGGTAACTACGGACATTGCGCGGTTCCTTATCAGTCCTTCGCCACGATGGGAATGCGCTCGACGATCTTGAGACCGAAGCCATCCAAGCCGGCGATCTTGGTTTGGCTGTTCGATAGCAGGCGCAACTCAAGGATGCCGAGCTCGGCGAGCACCTGCGCGCCCAACCCAAACTCACGCAGCGGCGCGACGTTCAGCGTCGGTTTGGACGCACGCTCGGGCACCGCCGCCGTCGGAAGCCGGCGCTCGAGCTCGGCCAGCAGATCGCCGCGCGGCGGGATGTAGAGCACGATGCCGCGGCCTTCCGCCTCGATCATGCGCAGGGATTCACGCAGGTTTGCGCCCCCATCCGAGGGCGTGGAGGCGAACACGTCGCCCAGCAGCGAGCCGGTGTGGATGCGCGCGAGCACCGCACCGCCAGCGGCGACGTCACCCTTGACCAACGCCAAGAACTGCCGACCTTCACCGACGATATCGAAGGCGACCACCAGCCACTCGGTGCCCGTCGCGTCGAGCTTGAGCGTTGCTTCGGAGGCGCGCTTCACCAGCCGCTCGGTCTGCAACCGATACTGAATCAGATCGGCGATGGTGAGCAGACGGAGATCATGCGTTTTGGCGAAGGCCTCGAGGTCGGGCATGCGCGCCATGGTGCCGTCGTCGTTCATGATCTCGCAGATCACGCCGGCCGGAGTGAGGCCGGCGAGCTCTGCGAGATCCACCGAGCCCTCGGTGTGGCCGGTGCGCACGAGCACGCCGCCGCGCTTTGCGCGCAGCGGAAAGACGTGGCCCGGCGTTACCAGGTCCCCGGGCTTGGCTTGCGGATCCACCGCGACGCGCACGGTGCGCGCGCGGTCTGCGGCGCTGATGCCGCTGGTCACTCCGGTGCGCGCCTCGATGCTCACGGTGAAGGCCGTTCCGAGCGGTGGACCATGCCGACCAGGCGCGCTCATCAGCGGCAACTCCAGCCGATCCACTTGCTCCTCGGTGAGCGTCAGGCAGATCAGCCCGCGCCCGAATTTGGCCATGAAGTTGACGCTCTCCGGCGTCACTCGCTCGGCCGCCATCACCAGATCGCCCTCGTTCTCACGATCTTCATCGTCCACGAGGATGATCATCTTGCCGGCGCGAATGGCCTCGAGCGCGCCGTTCACTCGCTCGAGCAACGCCGGATCGATGGTTAGACGGTTGCTGTGCGTCGGGCGGGGCACTCCGCGTGAAGAGCCCTGCGCTTTGGGGATTTCACGGTGTTCGGGCGCTTGATCAGACATGGGACCTCTCGCAACGTTAGGCGGGGCCGAGGCGCCGCAGCGGGGTCAGATGTAGCCTCCGCCTTTCAACTTTTCCAGTAGTCCCTGGTCGCTCGCGCCGTGAGTCTTTTCAGCGGGTACAGCGATCGAAAGTTGGCGTGCGACGTAACGAGCGAGCACATCGACCTCGACATTGACCCGCGCGCCCACCGTCAACGCCTCCAAGGTGGTGCGGCCTTGGGTGTGCGGTACCAACATCACCCCAACTTCCACGTGGCTCGCAGCGTCCACCACCTCGTTGATCGTCAGGCTGACGCCGTCGATGGTGATCGAGCCCTTCTGCGCGACGAGCGGCCTTAGCGCGCCCGCGAGCGAAAAGAACGTCGCTACAGCGTCCCCTTTGGCCTCGCGTCGGACGACACGCGCGACGTCATCCACGTGGCCGAGCACGATGTGCCCGCCGAGCCTGCCGCCGGCTTGCGTGGCCCGCTCGAGATTGAGCGGCTTTCCGGCTTTGTTGCCGAGGGTCGTCTTGTCGAGCGTCTCGGAGGAGACGTCGGCCTCGAAGCCGTGCTCGAGGATGCGGTCCACCGTCAGGCAAACGCCGGAGCAGGCGACTGATTCGCCCAACTCGAAGGGCGACTTCTGCTGCAGTTTGCAGCGAATGGTGGCACGGGCCGAAGGGCCGCGTCGTTCGAGCCGTTCGAGTAGGCCAACCTCTTCGACCAGCCCGGTGAACATGCGCGGTTACGGCTCCGATTTGGCCGGTGCGACCAGCACGCGCTGCAACGTGAGCAGCTTGTCGATCAGGTTCTTCGAGTAGCTCGAGAGCTCGGTGAAGACCACGCCCATACCCGGCGGATCATCGTGAACGCGCACCACTTCACCGACGCCCTCGATGGTCTCGATGTCGTCCATGATCACGGTGAAGCGAAGATTGACGTGGGTGCCGATGGCCAGCGGCGTCTTCGAGCGGACGAACACGCCGGTGCGCGAGATGTTGGTCACATACTCGTTGATGAAGGCGTCGTACGACTCGAACTCTTTGTTGATCGTCACGCGCTCTTCGCGACGCGGCTCATTTTCGTCCATCTTACTTCCCCACCAGGTCGAATTGTTCGAGGTGATATTCCTTGCGCGGTACGAGCTCGATGCGGCGCTGGTAGCGACGTTCTGCCTCTTGCACGGCGGAGCGCTCTTCCGTGCGGAGCAGCTCGACCACGGCTGGGTGGGCGTTCACCACCACGCTGTAGCCGCGAAGGCTTAGACGGTCCCGCTTGATTTGGCGCAGGATCTCGTAGGCGATCGTCTCGCGGGATTGCAGGTTGCCAGTGCCGTCGCAGTAGAAGCACGGCTCGTTCATCAAGCGGCCCAAGCTCTCGCGGGTGCGCTTGCGGGTCATCTCGATCAGGCCCAGGTCCGAGATGCGGTTGAGCGTGGTCTTGGCTTTGTCTTTGGCCAGCAGCTGCTCGAGGCGGCGGCGCACCTTCTCGCGATTGCTCGGCCGATCCATGTCGATCAAGTCGAGGATGATCAGCCCGCCGATGTTGCGGAAGCGGAGCTGGTAGGCGATCTCCTCGACGGCCTCCAGGTTGGTGGCGAGGATGGTCTCCTCGAGATCGCGCGAGCCTTTGCCGACGAAGCGGCCGGTGTTCACGTCGATGGCGGTGAGGGCCTCGGCTTGGTCGATGATCAGATGGCCGCCCGAGTTGAGCGGGACTTTGCGGCTGAGCGCGCGACCGATCTCGTCTTCGATACCGTACTCGTCGAAGATCGGCTCGGTGCCTTCATACAGTTCGATCGCTGCGACGCGGTCGGGCATGAACATCTCGACGAAGCGGCTCAGCCGCGCGTGTTCTTCCTTCGAGTCGATCACGATCTTCTCGATGTCGTCGGTGAACAGGTCTCGCGCCGTCTTCAGGATCAGATCCAGTTCGGTGTACAGGCACTCGGGCGCGCGCGGGGTGGTCTCACGCTTGCGAGCGATCTCGCCCCAGAGCCGCACCAAGTAGCCGACGTCGGCTTTGAGCGACTTCTTGGTCAGACCCTCGGCCAGAGTGCGCACGATCAAGCCTCCTTGCGGCGGCTTCATCGCCTCGATCGCCTCACGCAGGCGACCGCGCTCTTTGTCCGAGCCGATGCGCTTGGAGATGCCGACGTGTTCGACCGTGGGCAGGTACACGACGTAGCGGCCAGGCAGTGAAACGTGGCTGGTGACGCGTGCGCCCTTGGTGCCGATCGGCTCCTTGGAGACCTGCACGATCACCTCTTGGCCCTCGCGTACGACCTCACGGATCGGCGTGGACTTCGACACGCGCAGCGGATCTTTGCGGGTGGCAGCGGCTTGCCCGCGCGGCCCGCGATCACGCTGGCTGCGATCTCCACCGCCGGCGGGGCGTTGGCCGCGGTCATTGCCGCCGCGGCCGTTTTGGCGTGCTGCCTTGGGCGCGCGCTCCGGCGGCGGAGCCGCAGCCATCGGCGCGGCTACGCGGGCGGCAGCGTCGGAGGTGCGACCGCGCCGACGACGACCGCGACCGCCGCGACGGGTGCGGGCCTTGTTGGCTTGCAGGCCGGCCTCGCCCTCGGGCGCTGCGCCGGCTGCCGCAGGGGCCGCTTCACCTTCGATGGTGTAACCGGGCGCCGGCTCGTACAGATCCTCGTTGCGACGGGCTTGCCCCGGCTCGGCGGTGCCGGGCGCATCGGCGTTGGCGGTCTCGGCGCTGTCGGCCTCATCGGCCTCATCAGCGTCTTCCGATTCGGCCTCGTCGGCTTCGTCGGTCTCCTCGTCGTCAGCCTCCGGGTCCGTTTCGGCGGCTGAACCAGCGTCTGCGCTGGCAGCGAGCTCCGCCGCATCCTCGTCCTCTGCGCTGGTCTGCGCAGAATCTTCATCTTCATCTTCCGCTTGATCGTCGGCCGCGTCGTCTTCTTCCGCGTGCGCAGCGTCTGAGTCAGCGTCGCCGGCTCGTTCAGCCTCGAGCGCGGCCTCGGCAGCCTCGATCTCGTCGGCCTCGGCCTCCTCCGCTTCTTCATCCACCTCCGCTTCAGCGGCGGCTGCTGCTGCGAGCGCGGCGGAGGAAAGCGAGGGCACGAGCTCGGCGTCCTCATCGACCTCATCGATCGCCGGGAGCGCGTCTTCAGCGGCAGCGGCGGCGGGCAGAGCAGGGGCCTCCGTCTCGTGATCACCGGCGTCGGCGTCCTCCAGCGTGGGCGGCTCTTCACTCGTCTCGCTGGAGGCGTGGCTGTGTTTGCCGGCAAGGTAGGCCTCGAAATCGTCCGGCCGAATCAGATCCTCGACGTGGAGGAAGGCAGCGCGTTCCTGCCCGATATCGATGAAGGCGGCTTGCATACCGGGGAGAACCCGGCTGACTTTGCCTACGTAGATGTTTCCGAGTGTGCCTTTGGAACCGTGCCGCTCGATGTGAAGCTCGGCGACGATTCCGTTTTCAATCAGGGCTACGCGGATCTCTCGAATGTCGACGTTGATGACGAGAAGGTTTTTGGCCATGGTCCGCCCGAACCTTTGCGTTCGGGTTGTGCAAGAAGGTTGGTTGGGGTTGCCCTCGTCATGGCTGAGCTGCTGACGTCGCGTCCGAGGCGGACGGTGCGAGCAGACCCAACCCGACGCAGCAAAGCCTTGCGGCCTGCTTGGAGGGCGGTGAGGTCCCGAACAGGGACCTCGGGGTGAAGCCACCGTTGGTGGAACATCATGAGGTCAGAATGCGGCCACCGAGGTGGACGCGTGGAGGTGACAAAGTTTTCGCGCGGGCGTTGCTGGCTCAGGGAGCCAACTCCCCGAAACCCATGAACTGGGTCAGCGCCTCCTCGAAAGATCTTCGAGGCGCACCCTCTCAAATGGAGGGCAGGGGCCTTCGCTTGGTCGCAACCTTACGCCGAGGAAGCCGCGGAAGCAAGGCGCTTCACAGAGCTGTCAAGAAGGCGGCTGGAGGTGGGCCCTCGATGGGAGGAACGATGGGCGCTCGACGGTCGCGGAGAGGATGGGCGCTCGACATGGACGTTTTGTTGAGTTGGTGGCGCGATCCCAAGGCGATCGAGGTGTGAGTTCAACAAAACGTCCAATTCGACGGTCGATCCCCGCTTGGCGCGCCCTCCGATGGCCTCGATGGCCGCGCGGCACCTCGCGTGCTGGCTACCGCGGTCAGAGGGCGCAGGATTCGGTGCAGACGCCTTGGGCGGCGAGGCCGTAGAGGCAATCCTCGAGGAGGAAGGCTGCATCGAGGCCAGCGTTGAAGTCGGCGAGGCAGCTGCCTGGGGTTTGCACCTCGCTGCAGATGCGTTCGCCGCTCTCGGGATCGGCCTCATTGGTGCAGTAGCAGTCGAGCTCGGGGCCGTCGTCGATGGTACCGCTGGCGTCGCTGTCGCACGCGGCCGCGCAATCGTAGAAGCCGCAACACTCGGTGATGCCGTCGGTGCAGTCGCCTGCGGCGCCGAAGCAGCTGCTGTACTCATCGCCGCATGCACCGGCGTCGCTGGCGACCTCCGCCGTGCCGAAGACCGCACACTCGAGGCAGCTGCGTGCAGGATCGAGATCGGTGGAGGCGGCGTCAGGCGAACACACGCCGATCACGTCGCAGGTTTGGAACTGCACCGAGGCCGTGCTGCTGACGTTGTCATTGCCGCCGGCACCACCGGCGTTGCCGCCACTTCCGCTGGAGTCTCCGCAGCCGATCGATAGGAGAAGGAGGCCAAGTACCGTGCGCTGCATGACGCCACGATAGTCCGGTTCTGCAGGTGGCTGGGGTCAATCAGCGCAATGGGCCGCGCTGAAGGAGACGAGGAGGCATGGGCGCGAGCTGGATACGATCCACGAAAACCCTTTGATCCGAGCTGGAAAGCTTGCCTCGTTTTCGGTCGTTGTTTAGGGTCCGCGCGATTTTGGCTGGAGGCCCCTATGAAGAGTTCAGTTTTGGTTTCGGTATTTGCGCTGGTGGGAATCGTTGCTTGCGGGGATTCAGGCTCCAGCACCACGACGGCGGGCGGTGGCGGCTCGGGTGGTTCGGGTGGTTCGGGTGCCTCCGGTAGCACCGAGAGCACCGGCGGTACCACCAACACTGCCGGCAACGGCAGCGGTGCTAACGGCGTAGGCGGCAACGGAGTGGGCCCTACGGGCCCCGGCCCCGGAGCCGGCGGAGCTAGCTCCTGCGGCACGATTTCCGTCTGCCAAGACACCGATCAGGATCCGAGCAACGACTGTGTTTCCTGCGCTTTCACCAGCGCCTGCAGCGATCAGTACATGGCTTGCACCAACAGCACCGACTGCATCGACGTGAACACCTGCCTAAGCAAGTGCGCGGAAGACGACGCGCCTTGTCAGCAGGGGTGCCTGGAAAACAACCCGGCCGGCGCCGCACTCTACCAAGAGGTCATCTTGTGCGCCGTGTGCGACACTTGCTACGACGCGTGCGACGGCGCGACGGCCGGTTGCCCCTAAATCGGAGCGTTTGGCCCCACGCTGGAGGTTCCCAGCGAGTCGAGCTGAACGACAAAAAGAAAAGAGCGGAGAAACCTCCGCTCTTTTCGTGTTTGGCACGACTAGTTTTCTGCGCACGAATTGGTGCAGGCACCCTCGGTCGCGAGGCCAAAGACGCAGTCTTCCCAAAGCACGGCAGCGTCCAAGCCAGCGTCGTAGTCGGCAAGGCAGCTCCCAGCCAGTTGGACCTGGCTGCACACTCGTGTGCCACTCCGCGGATCTGCTTCGTTGGTGCAGAAACAATCGAGTTCGGGCCCTTCCTCAAGGGAAGCGCTGGCGTCGGTGTCGCAAGCGGACGCGCATTCATAGAACCCGCAGCACTCCGTCACTCCGTCGGTGCAATCACCCATCGAACCAAAGCACTCGGTGTACTCGTCGCCGCACGTTCCCCCATCAGCGGCCACTTCAGACGAGCCGAACACCGCACATTCAATGCAGCTTCGCGTTGGGTCAGCCTCGCGAGTCTCCGTGGCCGGCGCGCATACGCCGATGGCGTCGCAGGTTGGGAACATTGAAGAGCCAGCTCCGCTTCCGCCTGCGTCGCTGCCAGCCGCGCCCGTGCCAGAACCCGCCGTTCCTCCACTAGCGCCGACGCCACTTGAATCTCCACAGCCGACGATCAGCGCTATGCCAAGAAGGAGCCGTGCCATGCAGGTCTACTATAGCGGAACAGCACGAGCACCGCGGGTTTCAATGTGCGCTAGCGGGGACCCTGCCTTCGTTTGACGATGTTTGATCCAATCGCGTTACCTTGCGGGTTGCTGCTCGATGGTTTCCGGCTAGGCTGCTAAGGCACGCTTTCTTTCGAATTCTCAGGTAAATAGGCGCATTCTCGAGGTTGGATTTTGCCCGGTGATGCCAATTGACACACGCCAACGTGTGTGCATCCGGTGACATCTGTTCAACGATCTTTCCTCATTTTTGTGGCGCGAACTTCGTGGGCTTTCTGCTAGGGTCCGCGCCGTTCGAGTAGACCAAGCTCTGCCCCGCTGCTTGTGGGGAGTCCAGAGGGAGGGCTCCGATCGTGAGGGGTCGACGGGCAGCGAGCTCGGTGCTTCTCGATAAAACTTGGCTGTTGTTGGAGGTGTTTCATGAATCTCAAGCTTGTCAGTGCGCTCTCGATCGTTGGTCTCCTCATCGCCTGTGGCGACAGCGGCTCCTCGACCACGGGCGGTGGCGGTAACGGCGGTGACAGCACCAGCACGTCGGGCGGCGGCGGCGAGGGTGGTGTCGGCCCCGGCCCCGGCCCCGGCCCTGGCCCCGGCCCTGGTTCTGGCGGTAACGGTGGCGGCGCGGAGGAGTGCATTGATGAGGGCGCGGCGTCCTTCCTCCCGGAGACGGCGGAGTTCGTTGCCGTTGCTGGACAGAATCTGTGCACGCCTGCACAGGTCACCGGGTTCATCGACTCCTGCTTCGACGGGACGCAAGAGACCTGCGACGCTTACCTCAACGACCCTGCGAACGACGCTTGTTTCGGTTGCATGTTCGGCACGATGGACGGAACCAACTGGCCGGCAGCATTCATCACCGCGAACAACGCAGCGGTTGTGAACGTGGCACTGTGTGAGTCGCTGGTTCAGGGGTTGCCGGACTGCGTGCGCACCGTATTCAACCCGACCCTCTGCATCGTGAGTGCCTGCGACATCTGTGAGACCAACGAAGGCTTCAACGCTTGTCTCACGGAGGCCGAGGGCGGGGTGTGTGCTCCGCTGCAAGACGAGATCACGGCGGAGTGTGAGCCCGTCGCCGCTGGGATGTCGCCGGAATGCACCGGTGCCGACTTCCTCGGGACCCTCGAGGCCGTTGCCAACTACGTTTGCGGCGCGCCGTGAAATCGGTGCTCGGTCTCTCCTGACCGAAGCATGAAAAGAGAGGCTCCGTGCTCGTGCACGGGGCCTTTTCTGTTTTGAGCCTGCTCGCCTCGCGCAATCCTCGCGTTGGCCAGCGCTTGTGTCTTTGGTGATTTGAAGCTCCTACGTTTCGTCAGCTTGATTTCGAGCCGAGTTTGAACCATCGCGCTCAAATGGCGCGGAAGCTTTCAACGGGTAAAAACGTCAATTGATCGTTCGCCTTGCGGAAACCCCAGGGTTTAAACCTTTAAAGAGCGTCGCGCGAACGAAAAAACGAGATTGAAACCATCGTGCGTGGATGGGTGAACTCGAGTCGTCAGGATTTTAACCTCTTCAGGCCAACTCCACGATCGGTTGACGAGGATTTAAACCATCGACTTCGCTGCCTCGCCACTTGTGCTCGCACTCCACCGACCTCCCCTTGTGTTTGCCAGGCGATCCATGGCCCGACTGTTTGGCGTGACCGTCCAAACTTCGCGTCTGCTAGCTGACGTGACGTCCGTGTGATGACGATGCGTCAGAAAGGAGTTCAGTTGACAGAAGTTGGGGGGGCTTAGTTAGCCTCCGGGGCGGGTGATTGACACTCGTCAAGCAGGTAGACCAATGAAACAGAAGATCGTTTTGGGCGTGGCACTATGTTTGCTGGGTATTGGGGCAGGCTGCAATACCGAGGTCGATACGGTTGATCTCGACTCGGACGACGAGGCCGACCTTGGTGAGTTCGCAGGGATGGATCCGGAAACCACCTTCTTCAACCGTACGCAGGTGACCTTCCTGCCCGATGGGACGCAAGAGGTCCTCACGGAGCAAGTCTCGCTTGCTCAACAGATTGCAGAGCGTGAGGCCGAAGAATCTGGGATCACGCTGGAGGAGCTTTACGCGGTCGAGCATCCGCAGCTCGCTGCACTGACGAAGCCGGCAATTTGCGGTTCGTCTTTCTATGCGAGGCTCTACTCCGCAACTGGTTGGACGGGAGACCAGCTGTGTTTGAATGGAACCGGGACAGCAAACCTAAGTAGCTGGTCCGTAGGCGCTTGCATCTGGGGCTACTCAACCCTCCCAGTTTGTTTCAAGCCGGTGAAAAGCTTCAAAGCCGGTGACAAGACCATTGGTTTTACGTCAGCCGGTGGCTGCTCGGACGAGATCGCTTGGCATGAGGCTTCATCGGCTCATTCCATCGTTCAGCAAGCTACTCAGGTTACGCGCACCACCGCGCCCGCCGTCTGTCCGTTCTGAGTCCTGGTGGGGGCGCTCTTCCGGCGCCCCTGCTTGGGATGTTGTCGGCTTACGCTTCGGCCCCTCTTCCCACTTGGCGACAACTTGAGCGCGCTCCCAAGGCGGCGCCGCGGCTCATGCGACCTTCAAACCTGCCTTTGCCTCATCTGTGGGATCAGAGGACGGCAGGAACTAAATCACCGGACAGTCCAGATTCTTTCTAATTCGATGGGGTCGCTGGCCATAACCCTAGTGAGAGACAGGGAGCAAAGCCCCCGTGCATGGTGTGCGCGGGCCGGGGCTCCCGCGTCTCTGCGCGCCCGCAAGGGCCGCTCTACAGGCGGGTGATTGACACTCGCCAAGCCAGGTAAACCAATGAAACAGAAGATTGTTTTGGGCGTGGCACTTTGTTTGCTGGGTACTGCGGCAGGCTGTAATCCCGAGATCGATACGGTTGATCTCGACTCGGACGACGAGGCTGACCTTGGTGAGTTCGCAGGGATGGACCCGGAAACCACGTTCTTCACTCGCACGCAGGTAACGTTGCTACCCGACGGGACCCCGGAGGTCCTTACGGAGCAGGTCTCGCTGGCGCAGCAGATCGCCGAGCGTGAAGCCGAAGAGTCTGGGATCACGCTGGAGGAGTTTTACACGGTCGAGCATCCGCATAAGGCTGCGCTGACGAAGACCCCGGCCTCGTGCATCAGCACAGGGTATCTACGCCTCTGGACCAGCGTTAACTACACCGGAAACCAAATCTGTTTCAGCGGAACGGGGAGCACCAACCTAAACTCCTACACAACCTCGACCGGGTGCGTGTTTGGGTATCACCCACTGTTTTGCAACCTACCGATCAAGAGTTTGAAGCCAGGCTCATACGGCGCGAGCCTTACTCCCGCGTTGAATACTTGTTACAACGCAGACACGACCACCACATCCAATCCCCAAAACAATAGCCAGGCAACAAACTTGGCTACGGCCTACCTTGTGCAGCGGCCCTGTCCAGTGCCGTGAGCTCAATAGGATTGCATTACAGGCCGATCAATTGACTAAGGAGGCCCGGCGCGCGCGCCCGGGCCTTTTCTCGAGTGATGAAGGGGCTAACCTTAACGATGCGGGGGCCGAAATCCGCTACAGCGGGATGTTGCCGTGCTTGCGCTTCGGCCGGTCTTCACGCTTGGTGGCGAGAAACTCGAGCGCGTGGCCGAGGCGACGCCGCAGCTCATGCGGGTAGATCACCTCGTCGATGAAGCCGAGCTCAGCGGCCTTGTACGGGTTGGCGAACTTCGCCTTGTACTCGGCGATGAACTCCGCGCGCGCCTTCACCGGATCTGCGGCCTTGGCGATGGCGTTGCGGTACACGATGTTGACCGCGCCGTCGGGGCCCATCACGGCGATCTCCGAGGTGGGGAAGGCCAAGTTGTAGTCGGCGCGGATGTGCTTGGAGGCCATCACGTCGTAGGCGCCGCCGTAGGCTTTGCGGGTGATCACGGTCACCTTCGGCACGGTGGCCTCGGCGAAGGCGTACAGCAGCTTGGCGCCGTGCACGATGATCCCGCCGTACTCCTGATCCGTCCCGGGGAGGAAGCCGGGCACGTCGACGAACGTGACCAGCGGCAGGTTGAAGGCGTCACAGAAACGCACGAAGCGCGCGGCCTTGATGCTGGCCTTGATGTCGAGACAGCCTGCGAGCACCGCCGGCTGATTGGCGACCACGCCCACCGGGCGACCACCGATGCGAGCGAAGCCCACCACGATGTTCATCGCGTAGCGCTCGTGAAGCTCGAACAGCTCCCCGTTGTCCACCACGGCGCGCACGACGTTCTTGATGTCGTACGGCTTGTTCGACTCGGTTGGGATCATCGAGTCGAGCTCGGGTACGTCCCGCTCAACGACGTCCGTCACTTGGGCGCGCGGCGCGTCTTCAGCGTTGTTGCTCGGTAGGAAGCTGAGCAGCTCGCGGACGCGCGCGATGGCCGAAGGATCATCCGGCGAAGAGAGGTGACACACGCCGCTCTTGGAAGCGTGCGTTGCGGCGCCACCGAGGTCTTCTTTGGTGACGTCTTCATTGGTGACCGTCTTGATCACCTCGGGGCCGGTGATGAACATGTAGCTCGACTTGTCCACCATCACCGTGAAGTCCGTGATGGCCGGCGAGTACACAGCGCCACCCGCACACGGGCCCATGATCAGGCTGATTTGCGGCACCACGCCGCTCGCCTGGGTGTTGCGCCAAAAGATCTCCGCGTAGCCGGCGAGCGATTCCACGCCTTCTTGAATGCGCGCACCACCGGAGTCATTGAGGCCAATCACTGGCAGCCCGGACTTCAACGCGAAGTCCATCAGCTTGCAGATCTTCTCGGCGTATGCGCCGGAGAGGCTCCCACCAAAAACGGTGAAATCCTGCGCGAAGATCGCCACGCGCCTGCCGTCTACTTTGCCCCACCCGGTAATGACGCCGTCGCCGAGGAACTTCTGCTTGTCCATTTCAAAGTCGACGCAGCGATGCGTGACGAAACGGTCCGTCTCGACGAAGGTGCCGGGATCACAAAGCAACTCAATGCGCTCGCGCGCCGTGAGTTTGCCCGCCTCATGCTGCTTCTCCACTCGAGCAGCACCGCCTCCTTCGAGGGCCTTCTTGTTCAGCTCATCAAGCTTGGCGAACAAGTCTGCCGGTGCGACGGAGGGCTTGGGTGCTGCTTTCGTGTCTTCAGCCATGGGCGGGAACCACCAAACCGCTCACTTAGCGCGTTGATAGATGCGGTTACGGCGATTGCGATTCTTCGCCTTGTTCTTCGCCTTCAGCCGCGCAGTCTTCTTGCGGTTGTTCTTACGGGGACCTTTGTTGAGCATCAAAAACATGGGAAACCTCGGGGGACGCGAACCCTAGTCGACGAAGCGAGGTCGATCAAGCGTTTGCGCCGCCTTGTTACAAGCACATATCGCATGTGCAGTGCTCGGTCGCGGGCGGCTCGGAGGGGGAGGCGTCACGGCAGCGAGGGATGGGCGGTCGAAGTGGACGTTTTATTGAGAAGGGCGCTCGATCGGCCGGGGATGGGCGCGTGAATTCAACAAAACGTCCAGTTGGAGTGCCCATCCTCGCAGAGCCATGGCGTTACGGTCCTTGCGCGAAGTCGGGGCGCACCGCATCGCTGTCATCGTTGGCGTCAGCGTCCTGCAGCTGGCCCGACCGGCGCCACTTCGTTGCTTCGAAGCTCCAACGCCGAAGCCGTGGGTCGAGCGCACAACGTTTGGCTGCGTCGAGCTGGGCGCTGCGTACACTTCCTGAGGCCCAACGAGCGTGCACGCCGTTGGCGGTCATGGCGCACAGCGGACCGAGCTTTCGTGGGTGGACGCCTGCGTGCCGTGCAAGCTCGAGAAAGAGCGCACGTGCTTTCGTGCGTCGTTGTACATCGAGCGGTTCGGCGCGAAGGCAAGAGGCCGCCGCTTCCGCTAGCCACGCGAGCGGCACGCTGCAGAGCTGCTCGTTCGTCGCTGGGTGGCCAAGCTCGGTACCCTCGAGGTTGCACGTCGGATCGGCCGAGACGTAGTGGTGATAGCGCGCCGCAAAGTCGTGGCGCCAAGCAGGGGGAGCGACCAACGGCGCGAGATCCGCAGCTCGCACCCACGGATCTGCGATAGCACCGAGCACGTCGCGATGGGTCGACCAGGGCCACGAAAGCGGATCGGCCACGAGCTGCGCGCGCACCGGATTGAGCGCCACATAGCGCAGCTGACGCAGCAGCTTCTGGCGGTCCGCGATGGCCTGCGGCGACGGTACCGCCCACGACAATCGACGTTCCATCAAGCCCGAGCGCGCAAGGTTCCCCACGATCAAAGCAAGCGCCGCGCGCGCGGCGTGAGGCTCATCGCTCGACGCGATCAGGTGCAAATGGTCCGGCATGATCACGGCGCCCAACGCATCCGGAAATGCGCGCCGAAAACGCTGCCAGAGCCAGCGCGCCACGGCATGCGCGCTCAGCGGAGTTAGGCCAACGTGCGTGCGAGCGGTCAGATGAAAGTACCTCGTCGTCATCCTGCGACCGGAGCAAACCGCGCGCCCGCTGACGTGGAGCACGATCGTGCGGCAAAACCGCCTAGAGCCGCTCAACGACGCCGGCGGCCGCCCAAACTCGGCTAGCGTCCGCCACCGGGAGGCAGCGGGAGGGATGGGCGTCACGGCAGCGAGGGGAGGGCGTCACGGCAGCGTGGGGATGGGCGGTCGAAGTGGACGTTTTGTTGAATTCACGCGCCCTTCCCCGGTCGATCGAGGGCGTATCTCAACAAAACGCCCAATTCGGCGGGCGATCCCCCCGCGCCCGCTCCCTCCGCGCGACCGCGCCCCGCGCTCAATCGAGCATGGCCTGCAGCATCGCGTCACAACCTGCGCCGCTGACCACCAGCCTTCGCTCGCTGCCGGCGCTGCACAGCGCCTGGCCGGGTTCGCCGAACTCGCCCTGCTGTGCGAAGTAGACGCCAAAGATACGGTCTTGCTGATCGCGCACGAACAGCGCGGGCGGCTCGCGGCCATCGCTTGCGGGGACGATCACGAACGGGAGGGCCTTCTGAAAAAACGCCGCGCGCAGCTCACCCATACTGAGTTCGCTCACGATCTTGCCACCCACCTTCTGCGCGGACGCTGACGGCGGTGCGCTCGGCGTAAACTCGATGGGCGCTGCGACGGTGGCCAGGCCGCCTTCGAGCTGAGGGAAGCTCAGCCCTCGAAAGGTTCGTTCGATGCAAGTGACGGTCTCGGCGTGCTTCAACTCACTGCTCGAGGTCACCCTGCCGACCTTGCCATTGGGCCCGATCACGGAGTTCACCGTGACTGTTCCGCCTAGCGTTGGGTCCTGTTTGAGCGCGAGCTCGTAGCACAAGCGGATGCGCCCAAACTCTCGGCGCACAATGCGCCGGACGATCTCCGGCTCGAGTTTTCCCTTCACGGTCAGCTTGCCTAGAAGCATCGTGGGCGTTGGGCGGCTCGGCGCGAATCCACCGACGATGTCCTCCCCGAGCCCGCGCGACGAGCCACCCTGGCCGCTGTTCAGCAATGTAAGGACGCCGCTATTGTGCGGCGGCGATGCTTGCACAACAGTCGCAGCCGCTTCAGCGCCCTCTTCGGGCCCCGGCAATAGCAGCACGCTCAGCGCGTATTCCGCTGCTTCGCGAGGCTGCGCGATCTGGAGCCGCATGAGCACGCGTTGCATACACGCATGAGCCTCACTCGGCGTAGGCGTGCCCCAGCCAAAGCTTATTGTCGCTCCCACGCGAAGTACGCCCCATGCGGGCTCTTGGAGCCGGGGTTCGGCGCCAAAGGCGCAACGCCGCAGCTGCTCGTTGGCTGCACCCAAAATTCCTTCCCAAACAGGCGGAACTCGGCCGTTTTGTGCGCTCCACGCAACCGCTGCTGCGTGCTGGCGAAGTTTGAACCGAGGCTCGATTTCGGCTGGTTGGTAGCCGCCCGCGAAGCGCAACGTGTACTCGATCGATTGGCCGTTGAGGTTGGTGTTGATTGGGTTCAACGCAGCTTGAACGCAGCTTGCAGCCGCTAGCGACGCGAGCTCGCCGCTGACCGAGGTTGCCTTCGCTTGGTCGGCGCCGTTCAGTTGAAATACCAGCTCGCCTCGTAGCCACGGCTCGCGTTCGAGCGCCGGCTTGAGGCACGCGGCCACTTGGGTGCTGACCTGACGCACAGCGCGCTCGGCGTTGGGCGCCGTGCCGGAGACCACTTCGACGATGCCGAGCGGTTGCAAAGCGGAGGGAGGTAAGGCTGCGTCGTCCCTGGTGTCGTTGAGCGGCATGTCGAGCGCAGGGCTCGCGGCGCAACCGAATAGAGCGAGCGTCAGACTGAGCGTCGTCCGAGTCATGCGCTCCTTTACCATTCTCCTTCGTGCGGCGCTGTTTACCGACTAGCTTTGAAGCGTGCCCAGCAACCTCCTTTGGCAAGCAACGCTGCTCGCGACGGCGCTTCTTTGCGGGTGCGGCGCCAACGTCAGCAAGACCTACGAGAGTGATGTGCGCTTCGAGCGTTGTTACTCGCTCGATTGGCACGAGGGCGTGGATCCAGAGCTGCGCCGCAAGTGTTGGGAGGAGTGGGCGCAGCACTATTCGGAAGGGCAACCGCGAGACCGCGTGCAATTCGCCAAACGTCAGTTGGCTCCCGGCGCTGGGCCAGAGGCTGCTTCCTCGAGCCAGGTTGCTCCAGTTAGCTCGGCGCCAGCCGCGCTGCCTGAACCAACCAGCGTCTTTAGTCCTGTGCCGATGATGGCCACACCCGGCGCAGCGACGGCCTCCGCTTCGGCGAGCGCGGCCTCACCTGCACCTCGGTCGAGCTGCGAGCTGCGCTGTGACAAGGCGCTCGAGGCCTGCTTGGGCGGCTGCTCTTCAGCCGTTTGCGAGGGCTTTTGTGCGCAGCGCCACAGCCGCTGTACGCCCAAGTGTCCGGCTATAGCCAAGTGATGGAGTGACTCGGCGGAAAGACTTCGCCTCGCGCAGACGTTGATCGTAAGCATGGCAGACCACCGGGCCCATCCCGTCATGACCGATCGACCCATCGAAGAAGAAGTCCGCGTATTGAAACCGCGCCGCGCCGCTCCGGCTGACGCCGTGCGGCCAACGCGCGCGGAGATCAGCCTCACGGCATTGCGTCACAACCTGCGCGCGGTGAAGAACGCCGTGCAGCAGGAGCATGGACCATCCCCCGCGGTTTGGGGCGTGCTCAAAGCCGACGGCTACGGTCACGGCGCGCCGGCGGTTGCGCGCACGCTCGAGCGAGCCGGTATCGACGGCTTGTGCGTCGCTTTGCTCGAGGAGGGCGTCGAGCTGCGTGAGGCCGGGCTCGAGCTGCCGATCATCGTGATGGGCGGTTATTACGGGCCGCATCATCGCGGGCTCGAGGACGCGCTCGCTCACCGGCTGACGCCGGTGCTTTACGAGCGCGGCCAAGTCGAGCGTCTGCGACACATCGCGAGTACGCAGCCGGAGCTCTCACCGGCCGGCGAGCGCGTGAGCTTCCATCTCAAGGTGGACACCGGCATGGCTCGTCTCGGCGCGTCTCCCAGTGAGTTGCGCGATCTGTTCGACGAGGTGGCCGGCTCGCCGGGGCTCGCGCTGAGCGGGCTGATGTCGCACTTCGCCACCGCCGACGATCCCGATCCGAGCGGCGCGCTGACGCAGCTCGCGCGCTTTCGCGCCGTGAGCGAGGACCTCGCTGCGCGCGGTATCGAGCCGTCGGTGTTGCACATCGCCAATAGCGCCGGCGCGCTGCGTTTTCCCAACGCACGGCTGGGCGCGACGCGCATCGGTCTCGCGCTCTACGGCATTGAGCCGTGCCCGCTGGGAGACGCGCAGCCGCAGATCGATCTGCGCCCAACCATGCGGGTGCGCACCGAGATCGTCGCCTTGCGCACGCTCGCCGACGGCGATCGGGTCGGCTACGGCCACACTTGGACGGCCGTGGGTGAGCGCAGGATCGCCACCGTGCCGATCGGGTACGCCGACGGGCTCTCGCGAGCGTTGTCCAACCGCGGGCACATGCTGCTGCGTGGTCATCGCGTGCCGATCGTGGGCATCGTGTCGATGGACCTCACGACCATCGACGTCACCGACGTACCGGGCGCAGCGCTGGGAGACGAGGTGGTGGTGCTCGGCGCTCAAGAGGGGGAGCGAATCACCGCCGAGGAGATCGCTGAACACATGCGAACGATTCCTTGGGAGGTCGTGACTAGCATCTCGCGGCGGGTGCCTCGGTTTTACCGCGAGCCGTGATACCGTAGGCGGATGCGGCTTGTCGGCGCTTTGCTTGGTCTTTCTCTCATGGCGTGCGGTGACGGTCGTGACCCTGGCGGCTCCAGCAGCAATGGCGGCACCGACCCGACGGGGTCGAGTGCGAGCTTCGTCGATCCGGGAGAGACTTTTTGCGGGGATGAGTCGCACACGCCGATTCAAACCAAACCGCTCGTTTACTTCGTGCTCGACTCGTCCGGCAGCATGCGGGCGACCTACGGAGAAGGCATCAAGTCGCGCTATGTCGCGGTCGGGCAGGGCGCTCGCGATATGGTTGAATCGCTCAAAAACGTGATTCGTTTGGGCGTTACGTTGTTTCCGGGCAAGGCCGATGTCTGTGGAGCGGGCGACGAGGTCTATCCGCCCGGAGCCGCCAATCCCGAAGCGTTCGTTAACGCAATCGACGTCTTTCCGGAGGGTGGAACGCCGATCTCCTCAACGCTGGAGGTGGTGAAAGATCGGCTCGCTGGTCAGACCGGACCAACCGCCGTCGTGCTGCTTACCGACGGTGCGCCCAACTGCAACCCAGCCCTCGAGTGCGAGCCCAGCAGCTGCACGATTCATATCGAGGATGCGTGCGCCGCGGCGAGCTGCTGCTCGCTCAGCAATTGTTGCGCGGGCTTCGGGGAGAACTGTGTGGACCACCTGGCGATGCTCGACGCGGTCGCTGCGCTGAAGGAGGCCGGCATTCTCGTGTACGTGGTGGGCATCCCTGGCACCGAGGCGTACGAGACCGTGCTCGATCTCGCTGCCACGAACGGCGGCACAGCACAGGAAACAGGACCAACGAAGTACTATCGAGTTTCGGAGTTGGACGAGATCAGCGAGGTCTTCAAGACCATCGTCGCGGGCCTGATCGAGTGCCGCGTTTCGCTCACCACGGCACCTCCGGTCCCCGAAAAGACCAACGTCTACTTCGATGATGCGGTGGTCCCTTTCGACCCGGAGAACGGCTGGTCCTGGGAGACCGACGAGCACCTCGGGGTGATCTTTTCGGGTGCGGCCTGCTCCGACGTGAAGGGCGGTCACGTCGCGAAGATCCAGGTTCTTTCAGGTTGCCCCACCGTCGTGCCGAAGTGAGCGAAGGGCTGCAGATCACGCTGGCGAGCGGTGATGCAGCGTCCCAGTTGTTGCGTTTGGGCGCCGCGCTCGAGCAGGAGGCGCGCGGCGCGCTTGGCGACCACGCCTTTTCGCTCGCGCATGAGCTCGGTCGTCCCAGCGGTGGGGTGCTGGTGGCGTGGCTTGCCGATGTTCCGATCGGCTTGCTCAGCTTTCTGCGCGTCGCCGACGAACTGCACCTGCTGAGCGTCGTGGTGACGGAGGCTCACCTGCGCGCTGGGGTTGGCATGCGCTTGGTGACGGCTGCTCAGGAGTTGGGCCGCGCCGACGGCGCCGCTGTGTTCCTGTTGGAGGTGAGGCGAAGCAACCTAGCGGCTCGTCGCTTGTACGAGCGGCTAGGTTTTTTTTGCTTCAATGTACGCAAGGCCTACTACCCCGACGGCGAGGATGCGCTCGAGCTCGTGGTGGAACTCGAGCCCGGCCAGGCTGACCGCTTCCTGCCTGCGGTCACGCCCTAGCGCGGCTCGCGGCTCTACTTGCCCTTGAGCGGATTCTTCGGCGGAGTCCACATGAAGGGCGGCTTCTTCCCGGGTGGAGGGGCATCCCCGGTCTTCACCGTCGTCGGGTCCACACCTTGGCCGAGCGTAGGCCGCACCCCGACGTCGAGCGGTTGCAAAAGCAGTGGCTGCAGCAGCTGAATCGCGGTGCTGTCATAGCCCTGAAGCAGCGCGTTGGCCTTGTCGCGCGCCGTTTGCAGTTGGTCATTCATCTTGCGTAGGTCAAAGCTCGGATCGGTGTTCTTGCCTTTGATCACCTCCTCCTTGAGCGACTTGACCATCTCGGCGTACTCGAAGATGCGCGAGTCACCGCGGTTCTGATTCGGGTTCATGGTCTGGTTCGGGTTGTTCTTTACGCCCAAGCCGAACTTGGTGGCGCTCAAGAACTTGGTCGGAACCTTGTCCATCTTCTTGTTCACCTCGCGCAGATCGACAGTGACCACGATGCCCTGGGTGTACATGTTGATGCGGTTGTTGAAGCGACGGTTCACCTCGCGGGCGATCGCGTCGTTGCCTTCCAGCGGGTTGGCGTTCTTCCACTGGGTGTGGTCCTCCAAGGTCTGGAGCAACCGCCGCATGGGGTACTCCGAGGTGGAGAGCACACGGTAAATGTCCACCGCTTCCTCGGCATTGGTGGGCGTCTTCACCTTGATGTCGGCGAAGAAGGCCATCCACTGCTCGATGTATTGATCCTCGTAGCGCGTCTTCACGTTGAGCACGTGCTTGGCGATGTTCTTCGACTCTTCCTCTTCGGGACCGAGCGGTACCACCCAGGCCTCGGCCTTGAGCAGGCCTTCGGCCGCCTTGATCTGTTCAACGACGCCGTAGTGACCCTTCTCGGTGTAGGGGCCGTCTACCTGCTTGTAGCCCTGCTTGGCCTCGTAGCTCTTGCTGAGGAAGTACTTCCGAACGTCGGGCTTGTCCGGGAAGATGCGCGGCAATTGAACCGGCGGGAAGACAAGGTTGTCGATGTCCGGTTCACCTGCTTCGTCGATGCGCTCGTCACTGAGCGAGTTGACGATCAGATCGTAGTAGCGGCGATCCACCGGCACGTTCTTGAGCGCGCCACGCACCCGCTCGATCAGATCCTTGTCGAGCTCGATCGGCGTGATGCGCTTCCGCTTGAGCAGCTCGAAGTAATAGAGGACGTGCGGCTTTGCAGCCTCTTTCAACTCGATCGGCGAGATGTCGGAGGAGGCCTTCAGCGTCTCGGCCCAGAGCTGGGTGTAACGACCGGCGGCCCACTCGACGTCGAGATGCTCCAGATCGGCGAGCATCAGGTACTGCTTGAGCGCAGTGCGATCTTGCAGATAGCGATCCCCGTTGGCCGTCTTTAGACGCTCCTCCATGCGCGCCTTGCAGGGCAGTACAAAGCCTTGCTGCATCTGTGCGGCGTACACCTTGAGCTTCGGCCGATAGGTCTTGTCCGAGGCGAACATCCACCAGCCCATGCTCACCGGCACGCCCTCCTCCTCGAACTTGTCGTGTTCGAGCAGGTGCTCCCGCGTCGGGTTGAGCAAAGGGAACTTCTTGCTGAGCGGAACGTTTTGGTCTTCCCAGTGCAGCTCCGCAGTGACCTTGGCTCGGCGTTCTGACTCCTTCAGGAAGTCTTTGTTATTCAGATACGACTTGAAGGCGGGCAGCGCCAACAGCGCCGCGAGGCCGGTGGTGCACGCAGCGATCACCACCTTCATGAACATCTGGCGCTTCTCTTCGATCGCGCTGCGGGCGGCGATATCACCGTCCGGGAAGATGATGTTCATGAACACGTCGTGGAGGAAGTAGCTCTTCGACTCGATGTTGCCTTGCGGGGTCTGCTGTTGATCCCCGTGGCGGATGCCCATCGCTGCGCTCATTCTGCCGAGCACGCGATCCATCGGCCGGCCCTCTTGCGTACCGCTGGTGAAGTAAAAGCCGCGGAAGATCGGCGTGCCTTGGAAGGCGTTGGGCTGGAAGGTCACCGCCATCAGCTCGGCCAGGTTCTTCTTCAGACCGGCGAACTCGAGCGGGAATTGGTAGAGCTTCTCGCGGGCTTCGCGGCTTCGCTCCATCACGCAGCGTTTGAGTGCGCGCGCGTGAAGTTGGCGCACCAGCACGTCGAACTCACCGTCGAACACCTTGCCGGGCTCGGTCTTGGGCAGGTCGAGCTTGAGCGTCGAGCCCCAACATTGAGCGCGGTCGCTCTTCTTGAGATCGCCAAAGAACTCGGCGAAGCCGGCCACCAAGTCGATCTTGGTGAACAACATGTAGACCGGCACGACCATGTGCAGCTGGGTCATCACCTCGTCCACGCGGGCGCGCAGCTTCTTCCCGATGCTCTCGATCTGTTGCTCGTTGGCGTCGAGCAGCTCGGCGATGCTGATGGCGACGATCACGCCGTTGATCGGGCGGTTCGGCCGGTACTTCTTGAGGAAGGCCAGGAAGCTGAGCCACTCGTCGCGATCATCGTTCTCGGTCGTGTAGCGGCCTGCGGTGTCGAGCAGGATGGCCTCGTTGGTGAACCACCAGTCGCAATTGCGCGTTCCACCGACGCCGCGCACGCCGCCGCCACCACCGCCGCCGTACGGGAAGACCATGCCCGAGTGTTTGAGGGCGGTGGTCTTGCCGGCGCCGGGCGGCCCGACGATCATGTACCAAGGCATCGAGTAGAGCGCAGCCGCTCCTCGCTTGCCGCCGCGACCGAGCTTGGAGGTCTTGATCGCCGCGATGCCGGCCTGCAGCTGCTTCTGCAGCTCTTGGATCTCGGCCCGGCGCTCGGGGCGCGCGTTGTTCGCTTGCTGCGCTCCTTGTTGCGCCAGCGCCGACTCGAGCTTCGAGGCCGCTCGACGAGCGAGCAACCAACGCACGAGATAGGCGAGCCCGAAGAGCGCTACGACGCAAAAGCTTAGAAAGAAAGCCATTGCTGTCCCGAAGCCGATGACGAGCTTCAGCGCCCAGACGATTCCAACCAGAACCACTGCAAGAAGGACCCAGAGCACTGGCGCCAGGCTAGCAACTTGCTCCAGAACTTCACACCTTCTGGATCGGCCTCCAGACGGGGCTGCGCAGGTGTGCGGTCACCCGTCCAGATAGTCTTCCGGTTCGAGCGACAAAGCCGGCTCTCCGTTGAGCGATTGTTTGGTGGTGATGGCGTCCACCACGAGGTCGAGCACCTCGAGTCGGGTGCTGGGCCGCACAAAGTCCTCGTCGGTCACCTCCGGTAGATCGGCCAGTCGCCCCACACAGAGATCGCGGTCCTCGCGGTCGAGCACCAAGCCCGAAAGACTCTCTTGCGGCTTTTCGGGATCGAGCAGCAGCGAATCGAGCACCCAGGCGACCGGCTTGACCGTGAGGAACAAACGCATGAATTGGAGGCGGTGCTCGGTCGGATCGGCCGGGGTCAGCACCCAAAAGCAGGGAAACCGACGGCGAATGACCTCCCCGAGGTAGGCGCCAGCGGTTTGCGCAACCACCTCGAGCGGCTCTCCTACTTCCTTCGCTGCGAGCACGGCTCGAGCGCCGGCCAGATAGTGGTCGAGGATCGGTAGCGTCTCCACCGTGTAGTCGAGCTGGACGCCCACGGCCTTGGTGACGAAGCGAACGCAGGCCGAGGCGAGGTCGCTCACCTCCGTTGGGGCCGCCTCCATGAGCAGTTGGTGTTCGCGTCGGGCTATCTCCTCGCTCACCAATTGGGGGGTCTCTGCGACCACCTGATCCTCGTCGCCGTCGTGCTCGTCGTCGCTTGCCATGCCGTTCTATCGCTCGGGACTCAGCCGCATTGAAGGGCGTTTTTGTGAATCTTCGAGTTGACGTCTCACGACCTTCCGTATGGTTAGCGGTTCTGGTAAGCTGCCCGCGTGCGCCTAGGGATCTTCAGCGATACTCACGCCAACTACGAGGCGTTGAGCGCAGTATTGGAGGCGTATAAATCCGAACGGATCGACGTCTACTACTGCCTCGGAGACACGGTCGGGTACGGTGGTTCTCCAAACGAGTGTGCGGACTTGGTTCGCAACTTGGCAAAGAAGACCATCCTCGGAAATCATGACGCCGCGGTCGCGGGGAGGATGGACTACTCGTATTACTACGAGGCAGCTCGCCAAGCCCTCGACACCCATGCGTCGATGCTCTCTGCGGAGAACATGAGCTGGCTGCGAGGCCTACCGTACAAAGAGCGGCTGGAGGACATCAACGTGGACCTCTGTCACGGCTCACCGGTGCGCCTCGAGGAGTTCGAGTACATCTTCGCCCCGGAGCAAGCGCGTGAGTGCCTGCCTATCTACGAGGAGCTCGGGCATCTCACCCTGATTGGTCATTCGCACCTCTGCAAGGTGTTCGCCCTCACGCCCAACTCGGTGGAGGAGCTCGCCAGCACCGACTTCAAACTGGAGAAGAACCGCAAGTACATCGTCAGCGTCGGTTCGGTCGGGCAGCCGCGGGACTACGACAACCGCGCGAGCTTCACCATCTACGACAGCGACGAGCAGAAGTTCTACTTCAAGCGGATCGAGTACGACATCGAGTCGGCCGCGGAGAAGGTGCTCAAAGCCAAGCTCGAGCGCAACTTCGCCCATCGCCTCTACATTGGTGTCTGAGGGCCTCTACATCGGCGGCTGCGGCGTCGACTGAAGCGTTCTGCGCAGGAGCCATCTGCGCAGTCGCCGTCAGATCGTCCAACGTCTTCTTGCTTTGGTGGTCGCGCACAGTTAAGACTCACGGTCTATGGCACGCGTCACCGTTGAAGATTGTCTTGAGCGAGAAGAAAACCGTTTTGCGCTCGTGGTGCTCGCGTCCACGCGCACCCGCGCTCTGATGAAGGGTGTTGAACCGCTGATCCGCTCGAAGAACAAGGCGGCCGTCACGGCGCTGCGCGAGATCGCCGCCGGCAAGATCACCTTTAACCGCCCGAGCCATGACGCTGTGCTCGAGTACATCAAGCAGCAGAAGTTGATCTACGGAGGCACCTGAAGCCTCACGCACTTTCCGGGTAGCCGGAGCGTGCGACTAAAGTTGAAGCAAAAGCCGCTCGGCGCCGTGTGCGCTGGCGGCTTTCGCGTTTTTGTTTGGAGGCGTGAGCGCGGGACTAGCGGCTCTTTTTGGGCTTGGCGACGAACACGAGCGAGCGCGACGACTCCGATGGCGCTCCGATGAAGTCGCCCACCAGCTCGCTGACGCGAAAGCCGTTGTAGTGGAGCAAGGCCTCGAGCTCCTGCGGGTAGAACTGGCGGTGGGTGAGCGGCGTGACGAAGCTCTCGGCGTTGGGCGGCTCGAACTCCATCGAAACGTGCAGCACCTGCTTGAGAGCGTCGTAGTCGAAGCGCTCACCGTATTTGACGCGCCCCATGCCGGGGTAGAGGAAGGGCCGCGTGCGGTACAGCTTCTCCGGCTTGCGTGCGAGCTCGAGCGGCTCCGGGATCGACACGTCGAAAAGGAGCTCACCGTTGGGCGCCAAACAACGCGTAACCGAGTCCAAGAACGCCTCAACGTCGGCTCGCGTGTAGAGGTGCAAGAAGGCGTTGAACGGGCAGATCACCTGCTCGAAGCGCTGCCGCTCACGCACCTTGCGCATATCGCCCACGCGCAGCTTCACACGCTTGCGTACGTCCGCCGGCTCCTCGGCCAAGCGCGACTCGAGATCGGTGATCATCGCGCGGCTTAGATCCACGCCAACGATCGGCGTCCCGGCGCGCGCGATGGGCAACGTGATGCGGCCGTTGCCACAACCGAGCTCGAGCACCGAGCTCACCTGTTTGGCGCGGTCCACGTAGAACACCACGTCCTCGAGACGCGATTTGTAGGTGCGGCAGTAGTAGTCCGGATCTTCGTAATGAGCGGCCGAGCCGGCCTCGAGATCCGGACTCTGGGTGTGGGCGCTCGCGCTGCTGATCGCAGGGTGGAGCGCCTTTCCGCCGGCGGGGCGCTTGGCCTTCATCACGGCTCGCTGACGACAGTTCCGATGTTTGCGCCCTGGCAAACGCGCAAAATGTTCCCGCGGTCACTAAGCTTGAACACGCGAATGGGCAAACGGTTCTCGCGACACAGCGTCACCGCCGTCGAGTCCATCACGCCGATGCGGTCCACCAAGAAGCGGTCGTAGGTCAAGGTCTGCAACATCTTGGCGTCCTCGTGTTTGCGCGGATCGCGGTCGTAGATGCCGTCCACCTTGGTGGCCTTGAACAGCGCTTGCGCCTGGATCTCCATCGCCCGCAGCGCAGCGGCCGTGTCCGTCGAGAAATACGGGTTGCCGGTGCCTGCACCGAAGATCACCACCGAGCCTTTGTCGAGATGACGAATCGCGCGTCGCCGAATGTAGGGCTCAGCGACCTGCCGAATCTCGATCGCGGTCATCACTCGGGTGGGCACGTTCTGCTTCTCGAGCGCGTCCTGCAGCGCCAGGCTGTTGATCACTGTCGCCAGCATGCCCATGTAGTCGCTCTGCGAACGATCCATCCCGGCGCTCGCTCCTTTGAGGCCGCGGAAGATGTTGCCACCGCCCACGACGATGCCGATCTGCACGCCCAGGCGGTGCACCTCGGCGAGCTCAGCGGCGACGTGGAGCAGTGTTTCAGGCCGAATTCCAAAGCCTCCCTCTTCGCCGCAAAGGGCTTCCCCGCTCAACTTGAGCAGGATGCGGCGGTAGGTCAGACTTTGATGCGGCGGCGGCGGGGCGATGGTGACGAGGGGCACGTTGGTTCGGATAGAGCAGTGGCGAGTTGCCGGCAACCCGCTTGCTCCCTCAAGCGTCCAGCCGTAAGAACAAGTTCCGTTGGCCACGCACGCCATCGGGATCGAGCGCCATGCTGAAAACCTTCCTAACGCAGCGTTTTGCAATCGTGATGGTCGCTGCCCTTGGCGTCACCGGCTGCGGTGATTCGAAGGACAAAGGAGCGAGTTCGGCGGCGCCGCCGGGCGGTTTGACGCAAGAGCAGGCGGCTCGGGTGTTGGCCAAGGTCGGAGACCGCTCGATTACGCTCGGTGATTTCGCGCTGGCGATCGAGCGGATGGATCCGTTCGACCGGCTTCGCTACCAAACGGTGGAGAAGCGCAAAGAGCTGCTGAACGAGATGGTGGATTTGGAGCTGCTCGCGGCTGAGGCCGAACGCCGCGGTCTCGGTAAAGACGCCGCGACACAGGAGGCCATTCGGCAGCTGCTGCGGGACGCTTTGCTCGAGGAGGTGCACAAGAGCCTGCCGGCGCCCGCCGAGATTCCGATCGCCGAGGTGCAACGTTACTACGACGAGCACATCGCCGAGTTCCGCGAGCCCGAACGGCGTCGCGTTTCGGCGATCGTCTTCGACGACGAAGCCAAGGCCAAGGCCGTGCTCGAAGCGTTGGGGACGAACGCGACAACGGACGCTTGGGGGCGCGCCTTCTTCGAGAACTCGATCACGGCGAAGAACGAAAAGAAAGGCAACCTCCCGCTCGATTTGGCCGGAGATCTCGGAGTGGTGGGCCCGCCGGGTCAAGCCAAAGGGGAGAACTCCAAAGTGCCCGCAGCCGCCCGCGAGGCCGTGTTCAAGCTGAGCAAGGTCGGCGACGTGTATGGGGAGGTCCTCAGCGACGGAAAGCTGTTCTACGTCGTGCGCATGAGCGGTCAGACCAAGGCGCATGATCGTTCGATCGCCGAGGCGGATCGCAACATTCGCGTCGCCCTCCTCAAGCAGAAGATGATCGAGCAGGAACAGGAGCTCGAGAAGGAATTGCGCGCCAAGTACAAGGTCGAGGTCGACGAGGCCACGCTCTCGAAGATCGCCAATCCCAGTCCCTGAGGTTCTGTGGCGCGTCATCTCGCTATCGTCGTGCCCAGCGCACCCCAAGCGCGCAAGCCGAGGCCGCGTTGGCAGTCGGAGCTCAGCGCTTCGATCACCAGCGTGGAGGAGCTGAGTCGGGTCTTCCGGCTCTCGGAAGAGGAGCGCCGCGGTGCAGAACGGGCCGCGCAGGCAGGCTTGCCCATGCGCATCACCCGCTACTACGCGCGCCTGGCCGATCCGGAGGATCCTACCTGTCCGATCCGCAAGCAGTGCGTGCCCTCCTCGCGTGAGGAAGTGGTCGACCCGTCGGATCTCGAGGACCCGTTGGGCGAGGTCGCCAATGAGGTCGCGCCCAACCTGGTGCAACGCTACCCGGATCGAGCGCTGCTGCTGGTGACCGATCAATGCGCGCTCTACTGCCGCTTTTGTACGCGCTCGCGCATGGTTGGTGATGGCAAAGGCCCGGTGCCGGATCGCTCGCTCGAAGCGGCGTTCGACTATTTGAAGAACCACCGTGAGGTGCGCGACGTGATCGTCAGCGGCGGAGATCCCTTATCGATGGCCACCGCTCGCTTGGTGCGCATCTTCGAACGGCTGCGTGCCATCCCGAGCATCGAGACCATTCGCCTCGCCACACGCGTGCCGGTGACGATGCCCTCGCGCATCACCAAAGAGCTGGTTACCGCGCTCAAACCCTTTCATCCGATCTGGGTGATGACGCACTTCAACCACCCCAAGGAGCTCACCGCCGAGGCGCGCCGCGGCTTGCTTCGGTTGGTAGATGCGGGCTTTCCAGTGATGAACCAAACCGTGCTGATGCGCGGTATCAATGACTCGGCCGAGGTGCTGGCGGAGCTATTTCGCGGCTTGGTACGCACGCGCGTACGGCCGTATTACTTGCTACAGATGGATCCGGTGGTGGGCACCAGTCATCTGCGTACGCCGCTGCACGTAGGCGTGGCGATCATGAAAGAGCTGCAAGGTCGGGTCACCGGCATCGCTCTACCCAAGTACATCGTGGATACGCCTGGCGGCTTCGGCAAAGTGCCGCATGGCCCCAACTACGTCGTCGCCGAAGGCCCGGGCTGGACGTCCTTCCGCACGCATCGCAGTGACGCGGTCACCTACGTCGACCCGACCTAATGGGCGCGCTTACGGCCCCGCGGCTTTGGCTGTCGCGAATCACCAGTTCGACGTTGATCGCGGTGGCTCTCAGCTTTGCCGCGTTCGATATCGTGTTTGCCTTCGACGCGGTGGTCTCTCCGTTGTGCAGCGTCGGCGAGCTCTTGTTGCTCGTGTTGTGGGCACGCCTCGGCATTCGGCCCAGCGCCAAGAGCGAGCAAAGTCGCAAGGCGCGCGCGCTCGCCTTGGGCATCGCCGGCCTGACGCTGCTCTGCTTCGTGCAGAAGGGCTACCACCTCGGCCGCTTCCTCGCGGGCGTAAGCGCGCTGCAAGATGCGCAGTTCTACGAGAACTTCACCGTGCTCACGCTGTTCTTCGCCATGGTGCTCGGGGTTGTGCGCGGTCAGAAGTTGCGCCGCTTCCTCGAGGCCGTGGAGCGTAATCCGGCGCGGCTTTCGGCGGTCACCTTCGGCCTCTTCATCTTCTTCGGCGGAGTGTTGCTCAGCCATCCGCTCTCGCTGCGCGGCAGCGACGGATCGAAGTTGCTCGATGGTGTTTTCACCGCGACCAGCGCCGTGTGCTTGACCGGCCTATGCCCCTTCAACGTGCCCGCCACCTACTCCGGCTTCGGTCAGTTGGTGATGCTGCTGCTGATCCAAGCCGGTGGCCTGGGCTATGTGATCTTGGGCAGCGCGCTCGCGCTCGTGGCCGGGAAACGCCTGGATTCACGCAGTGCACTCGCTCTCGCTGAGACGGTGGATTCACGCTCGCTCGGTCAACTCAAAGACTCGGTGCGCTTCGTGATCGCGGCGACCTTCGTGCTCGAGCTTTGCGGCGCTTTGGCTTTGTACCTAGCAACGCTTTCGAGCGATGAGGTCGCGCTCGGGCCGGAGAGCACGCACCCAGCCGCCGGCGCTGGTTCGCGCGCGTGGTGGGCGCTCTTTCACAGTATCAGCGCCTTCTGCAATTGCGGTTTTTCGCTTTCGAACAGCAATTTGATGGCCTTCAGCGAGTCGGCCGCGGTCAGCGGGATCGTCGCTGCGCTGATCGCCGTCGGCGGCATCGGCTTTCCCGTCCTGGCCGAACTTTGGCGGCGTGTCGTCGCCGCTCGTCAACACGAGCGACCTACTCGGCTAAGCCTGCATCTGCGCGTCGTGTTGGCCAGCACAGGCCTTTTGATCTTGCTGCCAGCCGCGCTCTTGCTTGCGCTCGAGTGGTCGGTCTCGTTCGCTGAGCTGAGCGTGAAGGGCAAGCTCCTCGCGGCCGTCTTTCACAGCGTCTCGATGCGAACCGGTGGCTTCAATACGGTTGATGTTGGGAAATTTGGGGCTGCGGCCATGTGGCTCACCAGCCTGGTGATGTTGATCGGTGCTGGCCCGGTTTCCACAGCAGGCGGCGTTCGCGTCACCTCGGCTGCGGCCGCTTGGGCCTTCTTGCGCGCGGAGGTTCGAGGCCGCCGCGCTTCGCTCTTCGATCGCGTTTTGCCGGACGCCACCGTGCGCCGCGCCTTGGCCGTGATCCTCGTATCGACGCTGTTTGTCCTTGCGATGACCGCGCTGCTCTTGAGCGAAGAGCGCTACGCCCCGCTGGCCGCCTTGTTCGAGGTTTGCAGCGCCTTTGCCACCTGCGGGCTCTCGAGCGGCGTCACGGCCCAGCTCTCCTCGTTCGGCAAGGTGGTGTTGATCGTCACCATGTTGATCGGTCGCGTTGGGCCGCTCACTTTCGTCTTGGCGCTGTTCGTTGCGCGCGGACCTCGGCGGGCAGAGCTAGCCGAAGAGCGCGTGCTCTTGGGCTGAGCCCTAGTGCAGCGCCTGCACTAGGGTGGACGCCCTGCGCGAATGATCGCAGCATCGGGGCATGGCTCGCAGAGTGCTGGTCGTCGGTCTTGGTCGCTTTGGCCGCGCGTTGGCCGATACTTTGTGGAAAGCGCATGTGGAGGTGATCGCCCTCGATAGCGATCCCGAGCTTATCGCCGAAGTGAAAGAAACCACGTCGGCGGCCTTCGTTGGAGACGTCACCGATGCGAACGTGCTCGATGAGGTGGGCGCGCGCGAAGTAGATGCGGCCGTGGTCACCTTCGGCGAGCGCTTCGAGGCCTCGGTGTTGTGCGTCTCGGCGCTGCGAGAACTCGGCGTGAAAGAGATCGTTGCGCGCGCGGTTTCCGTGCAGAAGGCCCGCATCCTCGAGCGCGTGGGCGCGACGCGGGTGGTGCAACCCGACGCTGAAGCGGGCGAGCGGCTCGCGCTCGATCTCACCTCGCGCGTCGCCACCGATCTGCTGCAGTTCGCTGCTGAGTTCCGTGTGGTGCCGTGGCTCGTGCCGAGCTCGTGGTCGGCCCGTTCGCTCGAGGCATTGCGCAAAGAACTCGGTGAACGCGTTCACTTCCTCGGCTTCCGCCGAGCGGGCAGCAAAGCGATCGAGCTGCCGCGCGCCGATACCACCGTCTCGGGCGGAGACATGCTGCTGGTCGCCGGTACCGACGATGACGTGGCTGCGCTGGTTACTCAGGCCAGCTGAAGCCGCGTTTACGCACCTGCGACGAAGCGCACGGCCTGCTCGATCACTTTGGGGTCGCGCAGGATGCGCCGATGTCCAAGCCCTTGCGTGCGAATGAGCGTTGCGCCGGGCCAGCTCTCGGCGATCGCCTCACCGCAAGCGAACGGCACTTCGCGATCATCTTGATCGTGTACGAGCAAGAGCGGGGTGCGCATGTTAGGTGCGACCTTCGCCACGTGTAGCGCCTCGGGCGCAACGCCAAACCTACGTGCCAGCCTCCGTTCGACGTTGGTGCGCACGCTGTCACTCAGCGACAACGCTTGCGTAAGTTGCCGGGTAAAGTCCTGCACCGCGATCGGAGGGCACAACATGACCAGCCGCTTGGCGAGCGGACCGTTGCGCAAGGCCCACGCGGTCGCTGCACCGCCCATCGAGTGGGTGATGATCGCCTCAAAGGGCCCGTAGGCTTGCACCACCGCTTCGATCGCCTGCGCAAAGTGCACCAGCGATGAAACCTCGCCAGCGGAGTTGCCGTGGCCAGGCGCATCGAAGGTCACCACGCGAAATCCCCGCGCGAGCAGCGGCTCGACGAAGGGCGCGAGCTGCGCGCCGCGGCCCTCCCAGCCGTGCACCAAGAGTACGCGCGGACCTTCGTGTCCCCATTCCCAAGCCGCCAGTGGCTCCGCCAAGAGCGAGTTCGGCTTCGCCGGCACCAGCAGATGACGCGCGCTTTGCAACGCCTCGAGCTCGACCGCCGGGCGTGGATACCGCTTGGGCGTAACGAAGAAGCGCTCGGCCACCGCTGCGGCGCCGCTCGCCGAGACGGCGGAGAGGACATTGAGCCCGACCTTTAGCGCGCGCTGCGCGAACGGTTGAGGGCGAGCTTTAGTGCGAACGGTCGTGCTTTTGTTCGAGGGTGATTCGGGGATGAGCGCCATGTCCATGTTTCAACTCCTGGGGCAGAGGGAAGCGCGCGGTCAGGCGCGAACGCTGTCGAAGATGCGGTCAACGGCGATCGCCAGCCGCTTCTCGGTGGCTGGGTCTTTGAGCAGCCGTGCGATCAGATGCGTGCCGTAGGCGAGGGTGAGCAGTTCATGCGCGAGCTGCTTCGGGTCCACGCTCTTTTGGAAATGGCCCTCATCCACGCCGATGCGGATGGCGGTGGCCAAGGTATCCAGCCAATCTTTCTGCGAGGCGGCCAAGCGATCACGTACGGGACCGGGCTTGTCATCCAGCTCGGCGATGGATGCGACAAACACGCAGCCACCCGGCATAAAGTCGGCTTTGGCCCAGGTTAGCCAGCGCTTGAGCAGCGCGCGCACGCGGGGTTCACCGCGCCGCTCCTTTAGGGCCGGCACCACCACGTGCGCGACGAAGCGTGAAACCGCCTCATCCAAGATCGAGATCTGGAGCGCCTCTTTGCTCGCGAAGTGCGCAAAGAGGCCGCTCTTGCTCATGCTCGCCCGCTCAGCCAACGTGCCGATGGTTACGCCCTCGAGCCCAACCTCGCTGGCCAGCGCGAGCGCGTGAGACAGCACGACGCCGCGCGTACTCTCACCCTTGGGACTGGTTTTGACGGCCGCGTTCATGGCTCACTGAGAATAGTACGGTCGGTCTATTTTGCAAGCTGGCTCGTGGGCCCCCGTGTTCTTTGCGTTGGTTCGTTGGGGCCGCCCTACACTAAGCCTCGTGAATTGCCCGAACTGCCGTAGCGCCCTCGAGGAATGCAACGTCGCCGGCGTGGCCTTCCAACACTGTCGGGCGTGTGAGGGAACGCTGGTGGCGCGCAGTGCAGTGCGGGCGCTGCGTTCGGTCGATGCAGGGCTGCACCCTGCGCTGCATGAACCGCAGACGGCTCCGACCGGCAATGAGCCGAAGATTCACGATTGCCCCAAGTGCGGGAAGCCGATGCTCAGCTACATGTTCGGCGGTGGGCACACGCGCGCTGAGTCGTGCGACGCCTGCGCGCTGGTCTTCTTCGAGCGCGGCGAGTTGGCGGCCGTGCTCGAGGAAGCGCGCTCGGGCATCAAGCTCGACGAGACCACGCGCACGCGCTTGCACGGCCATCAGGTGCTGTGGACCTGGGACCGCTTTGCACGCGCCGATACCGCCGTGATCGTCGCAGCGCTGATCGGCTTGGCGGGCTTCGTCCAAATGACTCGCCGCGGCCGAACCGATATCTTCCTGGCCGCCGCGATCAGCCTGCTGCTCTACGCCGTTTACCGCTGGCGAGCCGAGCGAGCGCGCACGGCCGCGGCCGAACAGCTCAACCGCTTGGTCGCGTCGGAAGCAGCGAGCTCTGCTGCCGCAAAAGCCCCAGCGGGGCCGTGGGCGCCTTCGGCTGGCCCGGTTGCGCCCAAGGCGAAGCCGCGCCTGTGTGCCTTCTGCCGAGCCGCTTTGCCCCCGAACTCGAGTCATTGCGGCGTGTGCGACAGCGACTTTGGTTGAGATGCTCACGACAACGCGCAAAGGCAAAACGCCACCGGCTTTGGGGCGGTGGCGTCTCGTCAACTCGCAGCCGGCGCGTTGCCGGCAAAAGCGTGAGCTTTACGGCCCACCCTTGCGCAGCTCGGTAAGCACGAGCTTGGCCACCTGCTTCAAGGTCTCGAACACGCCTTGTCCCGAACGGGCACACGCCCCGAAGTCCGGTACGTTCGTCGGGTTGAGCAGCTCGCGCAGCTCCTCCTCGGTGGCGATGTCGGGCATATCGCGCTTGTTGTACTGCATGACGAAGGGAATCTTGTCGAGCGAGTAGCCTTGCTCGGCGAGGTTCGTTCGAAGATTCTCGAGCGACTCTTGATTCGCCTCCATGCGCGCGATCTGACTATCAGCAACGAAGACGACACCGTCCACGCCCTTCAAGATCAGCTTGCGGCTAGCGTCGTAGAAGACCTGTCCGGGAACCGTATAGAGGTAAAAGCGCGTTTTGAAACCGCGGATCTCTCCAAGGGCGAGCGGCAGGAAGTCGAAGAACAACGTTCGGTCGGTTTCCGTAGCCAGGCTGATCATCTTGCCTTTGGCGTCCGGATTAGTGCGCTCGTAGATGTACTGAAGGTTCGTCGTTTTCCCGCACAGACCGGGACCGTAATAGACGATCTTGCAGTTGATCTCGCGCGCCATCAAATTGATGAAGCTCATGCGCGCGCTCCTCAGTCGTTAAACAGGTTGTCGATATCCTCGTCGGTGATTTCCGCGAACGGAGAGTCACCACCCGGTTCCTGCACCTTCTTGAGGAGCAGCTCGAAGATGTGATTCAGCTCCTCACTTGCCTTCTTCACGCGAAGCCTGACGAGACCAAGGCTCGACTTCGCATCGAAGATGACCACGAGGATGACGCGATTACCGACCAGCGTGATGTACACGTTGGCCTTCTCACCCTCGTGAAACTGCGTGGCGAACTCATTCTCCTTGAGGAGCTTGGCCATCCCACCCGTGGCAGCAATGTTGCCTGCCGTGAGAGAAGCCAACGAAGTCGTATCCAAGTGTTCGACATCACCACTCGCAGCAATGAGCTGACCATTTTTGTCGACAATGAACACGCTCTTCGCGTTCGCGCTCTTGACGAGGTGGTCAACCACAGACTGAATCTGGTTGAACTCTTCCTCGTACATGACCATCTGAGGATTGACCATCCATCCCTCCGGCGCGCATCGAAGCGCGCAACACAAGCAATCAGAAAACTGGCTTTCGTTCTATCCGATGAAAGGCCAGTGCGGCAAGCGCCGTCCGGTGTTGACCCGAAGTCCCTGCCAAGCAACAAGATCGGCCCATGGACCGAAGGCCGCAAATCAGGAAAGGGCTGGGGTGGGCATTCGCCTCCCTTGTGGTTGGCGGAGGGCTCTACTTTGTCCCAGAAACCGCGGTTTTAGCCCAGGTACCCCAGGCTCAGACGAGTTCCGAGCTGGCAGAAGTGGCCCGCCTACGGGATGCGGCGGCCGCCTCCCCGGTGCCCCACGCTGATTTAAAGCGTTTGTTTGGTCTTTGGGATCAGGCGGACCCGGATCAGGTGGAGACGGCTTTGCTTCAAGCGGAGAAGTCGGTCTCGGTGCAAAGCGGGGCCAAAGCCTATGCCAGCATCCTGCTGGCGGAGGCGCGCGTTCGGCGCGGCGACCGCTCCGCGGCGGCCGCTCGGGTCGCCAAACTCGGATTCGTCGATGAATGGCTGTTCGTCGGGCCCTTCGATGATGAGGGCCGGGTCGGCATCGGCACCAACTTTCAACCGGAGAGCGAGCTTTCTGCGCCGATCGTGTTCGGCCGATCCTTCGATGGCAAAGAGCGTCCGGTTCGCTGGCGAGCGGGCCCTACCGACGGTGGAGCGGTGTTCGACTTCGGCGCTTTCGTGCGGCCGCGTGAGGAAGCCTGCGGGTTTGCGACCTCGTTTCTCCGGCTCGATCAGGAAAAAGGCGAAAAGAACCTGAGCGTTTGGGTCGGTTGGGAAGGGGCCTTCAAGTTGTGGTGGAACGGCGAGCAAGTGCTCGAGGACCAGGCGCATCGTGAGTTCGATTTCGACCGCATGGCGACCAACGTGACCGCCGTCAGCGGCTGGAATCGCATCACGATGAAAGTGTGCGCCAGCTCGTCACCGCGCTTCTCGGTGCGCATCGCCGATGAACGCGGCAACCCGCTCCGCTTCGAATCCAAGAATGATCCGTTGCTTAGCGAGACCAAGATCGAGAAGGCGAAGGCCAAGCCGAAGGCCGTGGTCCGCGGACCGCTGCAGGTCTTCGAGGGCTTGACCAAGGTCGACAAACCCAAGGCCAAGGATCTCGAGGCCTTCTCGCGTTATCTCTCCGCTACGGCTGGTAACCCTGTGTCGGAGCATCGCTCGCGCGATCTCGCGACCAAGGCGGCCGAGCTCGAGCCGACCTGGGAACGCAACCTGCTCGCGGCCGAGCTCGCCGAGGATCGCAACCAAGCTGCTCGCTTCGTCGACAAGGCCGAGGCGCTGGCGAAAGGGGACTTGCGTGGGGAGGTTCAAGTGCTGCTGCTCAAGGCGGCCCTCGCGCGCAGCTCGGTCAATTTCCGCGACGCGACGCCGTTCTACGAAGCGGTGCTGCGGCTTGATCCGACCAACCTCGTCGCCACGCTCGGTCGCGTTGAGCTGTTCATGCAAGCGGGTTTGCCGCGCACCGCCCTCGGCATCATCGAGAAGGCGGTGGAGCGCTCTCCTCGCCGCATCTCGTTCTTGCGCGTGCTTGCTGGCCAACTGCGCGCCGTTGGTCGTGACACCGAGGCTGACGCCGTGGACGCTCGCTGGTTTGCGCTGCGCTCGGAAGATGCGTCTTTTCTCTCGCGGCAGGTTGAAAAGGCGGTGCTGCGCGAGGACAACGTCGCTGCTGAACGTTGGATCGAAAGGCTGCTGCAGGCGGAGCCGGATCTGGCGTTTGGGCGCATCCGAGCTGCGCGCGCCTACCGCTCGATGGGGATGAAGTTCAAAGCCAAAGCAGCGCTCGAGGCGATCTTGGAGTCGGCGCCCGAAGAGACGAGCGCGCTACGCATGCTCGCCGATATCGCTGGAGAAGAAGGCGAGCGGCCGGTGCAGCTGCGCTACTTGCAGCGCATCTTGGCCAATAACCCGCAGGACAAGGCCACCCGCGAGTACGTGGAGATGCTCGCTCCGCAAAAGCCGCGCGCCGACGAGGCCTTCGCTTGGGACGCGGCGACCATCGCTGAGAAGGCCAAGCTGCCGTTCGGAAAGGGTGGGCGCTTGCGTCATTTGCGCCGGCTCACCGTGGCCACGGTGTTCGAAAATGGGCTGTCCAATCGCTTTCACCAGGTGGTGTTCCAGCCGCTGACCGATGAAGCGGCGGCGGAGGCTCGGCAGTTCTTCACCTCGTATGAAGGAGCCCGGCAGGCGATCGATCTGCGTTTGGCGCGCGTGTATCGCGCCGATGGCAGCGTAGCCGAGTCGATCGAGAGCGGCGAGGGCGCTGCGAACAACCCCGCGACCGCGATGTACACCTCGGTGCGTACCTTCTTCGTCTCCTTTCCACGGCTATCGCCGGGGGACATCGTGGAGGTTCGGTATCGCATCGACGACGTGACGGTGAAGAACGATCTCAAAGACTCCTTCTACGACACCGAGTTCGTGCAAGAGCGAGACCCCGTGCTCGAGAGCGAGTTCGTGTTGGTTTCGCCCAAGTCCAAGGCCTTGACGACGTTCGTCGCCAACGTCCCGCAGATGAAGGTCGAGAGCAGCGAAGCGGGCGAGCAACGGACGCAGAGCTTCAAGGTGACCGAACTCGCAGGCTTGACGCCCGAGCCCGCTCAGCCGCCGGCCTCGGAGATCATCGGTCAGGTTCACGTCTCCTCGTTCAAGTCGTGGGAGGAGGTCGGCAGCTTCTATTGGAACCTCGCGAAGGACCAATTCGATATCGATGAAGAAGTGCGTAAGCGCACTGCCGAGATCGCCAAGACGCACAAGGATGAGCTGTCGCGGGTGAAGGCCGTCTATCGCTACGCGACCGAGCTCCGTTATGTGGCGCTCGAGTTCGGTATCGAGGGCATCAAGCCGCGTCGCTGTGCGCTGACCATCGCGCGCGGTTGGGGCGATTGCAAAGACAAGGCGACCGTGATCGTGACCATGTTGCGCGAGCTCGGGATTCCCTCCACGTTGGTCTTGGTGCGCACCGGAATGCGGGGGGATTTGCCGATGGGCGCGCCTCCCAGCCTGGCCGTCTTCGACCATGCGATCGCCTATGTTCCGTCCTTGGATCTGTACCTGGACGGTACCGCCGAAGGCAGCGGCTCGAGCGAGTTCCCAGCGATGGATCGCGGCTCGGTGGCGCTGCAGATCAACGAAGGCAAGGCCAAGCTCGTGCGTCTGCCGAACGCAGGTCCCGAGGCGTCACCGCATGAGCGTAAGTTCGATATTTCGCTGGCGTCCGATGGCTCGGCGACCTTCGTTGCCGAGTCGACGGTGGCTGGAGTGAACGCGCCTTCTTGGCGTGCGCGTTATGCACCGGCCGGCACGCGTAAAGACCGTGCAGCTCAAGACTTCTCCGGCTTCCTGGGGCCGATCGATCTGACGAAGGACGCGAGCGTCACGGTGAAAGACGTTACTGACGTCGAGAAGCCGTTCAACGTGATGGTGCGTGGAAAGGCCTCGGCCATCGCACGCCGCGAGGGCGAGCTGCTCAGCACCGTGGTCGCGAGCTCGCTCGAGTTCGGTCGTGGGCTGGTAGCGCCCTCGAGCCGCCAAACCGAACTCGTGGTGGGCGCGCTGTCGCAGTCGATCGAGAAACGCACGTTCAAACTGCCCGCCGGCGCCAAGGTCGAGCGACTGCCGCAAGCCACCAAGGTGGACTCGGCCTTCGGTTCGGTCTCGGTGGAGGTCAGCTCGGAGGGGGGGAAGGTAACGGTCACGAGCAAGCTGTCGCTGACCAAATCTCGGATCAAACCGGCTGAGTACGCCGCCTTCCGGGACTTCTGCTTGAAGGCCGACGAGGCCCTCTCGCAGCGCTTGGTTTACCGCCCGTGAGTGCGCCCCTAGCGTAGCTCCTGGGAGCAGTCTTTACAGTGGGAACTCCCTCGGCTAGCCCTTCCGCATGCAACAGCCTCCCGGCGGCTACGGCCCCCCTCCCGGTCCCGGTTATGGTCCTCCCCCCGGCGCTCCCGGTGGATATGGTCCTCCTCCCGGCGCCCCTCCCGGCGGTGGTTACGGTGCTCCTCCCGGCGGACCGCCTGGTTACGGCCCTCCGCCGGGCCCTCCGGGGTACGGTCCTCCCGGTTATGGACCTCCGCCCGGTTACGGTGGGCCGCCCCCGAAGAAGGGCCTCTCTGTGTGGGCCTATCTCGGCATCGGTGCACTTGTCCTGTTCGGTGGTTGCGTCGCGGTTTGCGCCGTTGGCGTGAATCAGGCCGGCAAAGAGGCCAAAAAGGAGAAGGAAGCGTTTGACGACGCCAAGTCGATGAAGGTCACGGCCGATGAACTCACCGAGGCCTACGAGAAGAACGAGGTCTCGGCGGACGAGAAGTACAAGGGCAAGAAGATCGAAATCACGGGCGTGATCGAACGCATCGATTCGGGCTTCAACGATGAGCCGCAGATCGTACTCAAGGCCAAGAACTTCATTGGCGTGCGCTGTGAAGGGCTTTCCAAAAAAGACGCAGGCAAGCTGGAGAAGGGTTCGGAGATAACCCTGGTCTGTAAAGGTGACGGCGAGATCATTGGGTCGCCGCAACTGAAGGACTGCAAGCAGAAGTAGCTCGGCCGATCACCGCAGCCTATTGACCGGATTCTCGTGCTATCGACGATCGGGTGAGCGAACACTTCGACGTGATCATCGTGGGCGCTGGTCTCTCCGGCATCGGCGCTGCCTACCACCTGCAGCAGAAGTGCCCGCAGCGGTCCTTTGCAATTCTTGAGGGCCGCGCGGAGAGCGGTGGCACTTGGGATCTGTTCCGGTATCCCGGCATCCGCTCCGACTCCGACATGTTCACGTTGGGGTACGCCTTCAAGCCGTGGAAGGAGCAAAAGGCGATCGCCGATGGCCCTTCGATTTTGCGCTACATCCGCGAGACGGCTCGCGAGAACGGCATTGAATCGAAGATCCGCTATCGGCATCGAGCGATCAGCGCCTCCTGGTCGAGCGCCGAGGCAAAGTGGACGCTCACCATCGAGCGCGGAGAGGCCAAGGAGCTCGTCACGCTGACGTGCAACTTCCTGTTCTCGTGTACCGGCTACTACAACTACGACGAGGGCTATTCGCCTGAGTTTCCCGGCCGAGAGCGCTTCCAGGGCACCGTGGTGCATCCGCAACATTGGCCCCAAGATCTCGATTACGCCGGCAAGCGAGTGATCGTGATCGGCAGCGGAGCAACGGCGGTGACGCTGGTTCCGGAGATGGCGAAGCAGGCCGCCCACGTGACCATGTTGCAGCGGTCTCCGACGTACATCCTCTCGCGGCCAGGTGAAGACGCGATCGCCAACTGGCTGCGTGAGCGGCTCCCCGCGCAAACGGCGTATGACGTCACGCGTTGGAAGAACGTGCTCGGCTCGATGGTGCTGTATCAACTATCGCGCAAACGGCCCGAGAAAATGAAGGCGTGGCTGACCGGCCTCGTGAAGAAGGAGCTGCCCGACGCCGACATCGGCAAGGACTTCACGCCCAGCTACAACCCTTGGGATCAGCGCCTTTGCCTCGTTCCCGACAGTGATTTGTTTGCGTCCATCCGTGAGCAGCGGGCTTCGGTGGTCACGGGCCGCATCAAGACCTTTACCGAACAAGGGATCGAGCTCGAGTCAGGGGAGCAGCTCGAGGCGGATGTCATCGTCACGGCGACCGGGCTCAAGCTGTTGTTTCTCGGCAACATGAAGCTGACCGTGGACGGGCAGGCGGTCGAGGCTTCGAAGACGATGAACTACAAGGGGACGATGTTCAGCGACGTGCCCAACCTCGCTTGCACCTTCGGCTACACCAACGCCTCGTGGACGCTCAAAGCCGATCTGACGGCGGACTTCATCTGCCGCGTCCTCAACCACATGAGCAAGACCGGCACGCGCTCGTGCACCCCGCGTCGGCTCGACCCTGAGCTGCATGAAGAGCCGTTCGTGGATTTCAGCTCCGGCTACGTGCAGCGTGCCGCGGCCGAGCTGCCCAAGCAGGGCTCGAAGCGGCCGTGGAAGCTGTACCAAAACTACGCGCTCGATATCCTGACGCTGCGGTTTGGCAAGGTCGCCGACGACGTGCTCGAGTTCCGCTGAGCGCTGGCGACGCGTCATTCGTGGTGGGGGGCCTTGCCGTTGGCTAGCCCTTCCACAAACGCTGCGATTCGCTTCTGCCGACCTGCTTCGGTCTTGAGCGAGTTCAGGCGAAAGGCCATGGCGAAGCGGCTCACCTTGCTTAGGGAAGCGAGGGTTGCTGCGGCCTTGGCGTTCTTTGCAATGGCGGCCAGCAGATCGGCTGGGAGTTCCATCTTGCTCTGACCCGCGTAGGCGTTATCCCAGCGCCCATCTCGTTTGGCCGCCTCCACGTGCTTGCGCCCATGATCGTTCATGCGGCCCTCGCGCTCGAGCCGCGCCACGTGCTCGCGATTGATCTGGCTCCACACGCTCTTGGCTCTGCGCGGCGTGAAGCGCTGCAAGAAGGACTGCTGGTCGAACGACTTCTTCAACCCGTCGATCCACCCCCAACAAAGCGCAACATCGAGCGCCTCTGCATAGCTGACGGTGGGCAGCCCCGAGCCCTTCTTGTGCACCTTGAGCCATAGCTCCGTCTCGCGATCATGGTTTTGCGCGAGCCAGCGCTCGAACGACGGCGCGTCGGGGAAGGAGAGCGTCTTGTTCGGATCGGGAACGATGGGCATCCCCTTAGAACTAGCGCTGGTTTCCCTCGCTTTCGAGACCCTTGCCATTCCGGGCGAAGGTCGGGATAGTGCTCGCCATGTTGGACGTTTCGACGGGACTACTGGGGACGATGTTGGGCAGTGCGTTCGGCAAGGGCAAAGGTCCTGGCATCGGGACCGTGGCTGCCGGAGCCGCTGGCGTGGCCGCTGTTGGTGGTCTCAGCTACTTGGCCTACCAACATTTCACGAACAAGCCAGGTGCTGCTGGTCCCATGGGTGGACCTGCAGGAGCGCCCGGAGCTCCGGGGGCGCCCGGCGGCGGTTTCATGGACAACATCGTGGGTCGCTCGGACGGCCTGCAAACCAGCGGTTTCAGCGTGCCCGGGTACGAGTGGCAAACCGGCGGAGGCCAGGCCGCACAGCCGCAGCAGTCGTACCAGCAGCAGCCGTACCAGCAGCAGCCGTACCAGCAGCAGCCTGGTTACCAGCAGCAACCGCAGCAACCGTACGCGCAGCAGCCGTACCAGCAACAGCCGGCTCAGCCGTACCAGCAGCAGCCTGGTTACCAGCAGCAACCGCAGCAACCCCAAGCGCAACCCGCGCAAGGCTGGGGTTCCCCAGCGCAGCCGGCTGCCGCTGCGGCTCCCGTAGCAGCTGCACCCGAGCAACCGCACCAAGCTCTGCTGCTCGTGCGAGCGATGATTGCGGCGGCCTTCGCTGATGGCGTGCTGGATGAGAAGGAGCGCGCTGACATCCTCGGTCGGCTCGAGCAAGCTGGCGTCACCCCGGAAGAGCGCAACCTCTTCTTGGCCGAGATGAACTCGCCGAAGCCGGTCACGTTGCTCACCTCCGAGGTGAATTCGCCCGAGCTCGCCGAGCAGTTCTACATCGTCAGCGCGTTGGCCATCAACGCGGATACGCCCGCGGAGAAGGGCCATTTGATGATGCTTCCCACCTTGCTCAGGCTCTCCCCCGCGCAGGTCGACGCCATCCACCAGAAGACGGGGATTCCGAGGCCCGCCTGAAATGGCCAAGCCGAAACGCGCACGTACCGTGAGGCGGGCCGTGGACTCGGACGTTCGCAAGTTCCGCGAGCACGCCGTCAAGGTCTACGCGTTCGAAGCTGGAGGCTCGCCGGCCAAGCCGATCGTGATCGGTGGTGCGTCGCAAATCGAAGCGGATGCTGAAGGCCTCGCTTGCCCTTTTTGCCGAGCGACGATGCGTGTTTCGGCTCATGACGCGATTGAAGAAGAAGGGCGGCGCTTGCGCAGGGTGTCGCTGATCTGTCGCGGTTGCCACACGCCGTGGCAGCGCTTTTACACGCTTGCGGTGCTCAACTGATGGAACCGAGTGCACGCCGCTTGTGGCTAATGCCGATGGGGCTCTTGGCCTTCGTCGCGGCTGCGGTCTTTGCCTCGCTCTACATCGTCGACGTGCTCGTTACAGGCGGTCCTTCCGGCAGCGGGTCGGGCGGAATTTGGGGCTACTTCCTCTTCGATCAGGACCACATCACTGACGCCGTTTCAGGCCTCGGGGCGATGGTCGCTGCGGTGCTCGGCATCGTCATCACCGTGGTGTCGATCGTCGTGCAGCTCTCCGCCGAGCGCTACACCGGCGTCACGGCCATGTTCCTGCGCGACAAAACCAACATTCGCGTGATGGCCTACTACGTCATCACCTGCGTATGCGGCGTGTGGGTCAGCTTGTCCGTGCGCGCTGAATTCGTGCCGCGCGCCACGCTGATCTTCATGCTGATGCTGACCATCATCGGCTTGACCATGATGGCGCCTTACTTCGGCTACGTCTTTCGTTTCCTGGAACCCGCCAACATCGTGCGCCGCATTCAGTCGGAAGCAACGCGTACCGCCGTGCTCGGTGCGCAGGTGGACAAGAGCAAGTGCGCCGAAGCGCAGGCGCTCGCTCTGTCCGCTATGGAGGAGCTCTCGGACATCACCTCCAATTCGATCTCGGGCAAAGACAAGATCATCGCCTCTCGCGCCGTGGACGCCCTCAAAGACATGGCCATCCGCTACATCGAGACCAAGGGCGCTGCGCGCAAGGAGTGGTTTGAGATCGGCGAATCGATCTGTGACAACCCGGACTTCGTCGCGATGGACCCCGAGAGCTTGAAGGACCTAGCGACCCGTCGCACCTGGTTCGAGTGGAAGATCATGCGGCAGTACCTGGGCATCTACAACGAGGCCCTCACGCAGATGCGGGAGATCAACTACCTGGTGGCGATCGACACACGCTACATCGGCGAGAAGGCCGCCGAGGCGAAAGACGAGCATCTGCTCGAGCTCGTGTTTCGCTTCATGAACAGCTACCTGCGCGCGACGCTGAACGCCAAAGACGTGCGCACGGCCTACAACGTACTCAATCAGTACCGCATCCTGGCCGAGACCTTGCTCAGCAAAGGCCACGCGGAGCACGCCATAACGGCTGCTGGCTACATGAAGTACTACGCCCTCGTCAGCTACGAGATGAAGCTCTCCTTCGTGACCGAGACGGTCGCTTACGACGTGGGCGCGCTCTGTCAGCTGGCGCACGACCTCAAGTCCCCGGCGGAGCAAAAAATCTTGTCGCTCTTCCTCGAGATCGATCGGCCGGGGCTCGAGCACGCACACGAGCTCGCGCTCAAAGGGGTGCGTAAAGCGCAGGTCAAGCTCGCGAGCTATTACGTGTGGGTCGGCGCGGATGCGCTCGCCACCATCATCTACGACGACATGGCCAGTGAAGTGCCGGAGCGGTTGCGCGCGATTCGGGATGAGCTAGCTCGCGTAGAGTCCAAAGATTTCTGGGAGATTATCGACCGTGGCCGCAACTTCGAGTTCATGCCCGCGGCGCAGCGGGAGGCGATGTTGCGCTTCTTTGACCGCTTTGCCAGCTTGCAAGAAGACGTGAAGGTTTCGGCGTCGGCCTAGCTGGGCTAGGTCTCCCGCATGAACCGTTCATGGCTTGCCGCGTTCGTTCTGGCGCTCTCGGGGTGTGAAGCCGAGCCCGAGCAAGATAGCTCCTTCGCCACCGAGAAGAGCCCGTTCGCCGAGGGCTCGCGTGAAGCAAGAGCCGCGGTTGCGTTCTTGAACGACGCTGCAACTGACGCGGCGAGGCTCAAGTCCGCGGGGCTTTCCTCGACCTCCACCGCCAACGCGGTGCTTTCGCGTCGCAACGGTCCGGACGGCCAGTTGGGAACGAGCGATGACCGTCCGTTCGTCACGCTGGGCGAGTTCGATGCGATCAAGGGCATTGGGCCGGCCACTATCAGCAAAGTGGCTGCCTACGCCCGTGCGCGTTCCTTCGGCAATGAGCGTGGGCGCTTCCATCAGGTCTACTTCACTGAGCAACAAGCCGATCTCGTGCTCGATCTCGCGAACACGGCGAGTGTGGCGCTGCTCGACAGTGAAACCAGCGTCGATTCGCGTGCGCTCAAGAACATCGAGGCCGCGCGCCCCATCCTTTCGATGGCGGAGCTGTCTTCGCTCTCGCGGGTGAAGGGCACGGCGCTTCGTCTGCTGCGTGACCACGCCGAAAAGAAGCTGGGCCCCATCGTTTGCACCCATGAAGAGCCTTGCGCGAGCGGCCTGTTCTGCACCGATTCCGACAACACCGGCCACTGCGTCGACACCAGCGTCGATGGTTCGGGTGTGCCGTGTTCAGCGGAAGGCGTGTGCGGGCCCGAGCTGGTATGCGCTGGCCGCGCAGCGGACTTCACTGGCATCTGCAACCCTGCGTGGATGCACGCTGAGTTCGTCAATGAAGGCACCGGATCCATTCCGGACGGCCCCGACGGGGGTGTGGGCGTCAGCGTTCAGGCGCTGGGCATTGGCACCGTGCCTACCGACGCTGTGGTGCGGGTCCTCATCGACCATCCGCGCCCTGACGATCTCGAGCTGACCTTGGAGAACTCCCAGGGCACCGTCGTTCCTGTGTGGTCCCCGGGAATGGGCGAGCTGCCGAACCTCGACGGCATCAAGGTGGGCGTCCCCGGCGATGAAGTGGCGAACGGAATGTGGACGTTGACCGTCTTCGACACGGTGGCTGGCGAGCAAGGGACGATCGAGCTCTTCACGCTGGAACTGACTTCGCGCTTCGACTGAAGGTCGCTCTCGCGCAAATTGGAGCGTTGTGCTGCAATGAGACAGCGCATGGTGGGGAACTCAAGGGAAGAGGAGGCGGACTGCAGCGTCGAAGCGTCGTTCGCGTCGGCGTCTCACGTGGAGGACGTTTCCGAAGCTCTGGCTGAAGAAATCGAGACCTGCCTCGAGGACGGTCGGCTATCCGAGTCGCAGGAGGTCGCCGTCGCCGAGGAGCTGATACGCGAGCTGCGACTGCTCGGCTCGATGGTGGCGATGAACCCAGCGGATTTGGGTCGAGCGAGCGCGCTCGGCCAACTGCTCGACCGCGCGAATGACCTCGTGTGTCAGGCTCCACGGCCTACACCACCCGCTGGCGTCGACATGTTGCCGTCCCTGCTCGACTTCGACGGCTCTGATGAACACACAGCCGTCAAGCGTCCGAGTTGGGAGTGGTCGCGCAACACCAACCGTGTGCTCACCCGAAAATAGGTCGGCGCTTAGCCGCGCTGGCTCAGTCTTTCGGTGCGACCTTCATCACGGTCAGCAGGAAAGCGTTGAGCGCCTTGGTTGCCTCGGGCCGCTTCATGCCGGAGAGGATGGCTTGTTGCAGCGCCAGGCCTCCAGCTTTGCTGGAGAGCAACTCGGTCAGCGCGCTCTTCATGCGGGCTTGGAACTTGGGGTGCTTCAAGATTTTGTCGACGTTCTGTGCGATCGCCTGGACGTTCTTCGCGTCCCCGAGCAGCGCGGCGAACGTCTCTACGATGGCCGACTTGACCTCCGGCTCCCGTAGCGCCTCGGAAGCGGCGGCGGCCAAGATGGTCTTTGTGCGAGGGCTCTGCAGCGCTTGTGAGAACACTCGCTTTAGGTCCGGCGCGTCGGCGAGCCCCTCGACCGCAGCAACGGCGAAGTCAGCTGCTGCCGATTTGACCGCTGGGTCGGCTTTGGCCGCTGTCTTCCACGCGTTGATGTAGGCGTCGGATTTGCCGCTGCTCTCGGCCTTCTCGAGGCTCTGCGCGAGGTCCTCCTCGGCTTTGGCCAGGTCGCGGTCGGCCATCGCTGACTGCACCATGCCGGAGACGTCGGCGTCGGCGAAGATGGTTGCGAACTTGGAGTCCACCTCGGGGGCGTCCATCAATGAGGCCACGCCTGCGTCGATCGCTTTGTTCACCGCTTCCGCGCTCATCGCCGCTTCCACGTGCTTTTCGACGCGCTCGGAAACCTCAGCTTCGCCCTTGGCGCCGGCCGCGATCTTTTGCAATGCCGCCATGACGCTCGGCTTCTTGAGCGCAGCCGCCAAGATCTCGTCCATGTGCGGCTTGACCGCTGGGTCTGCGAGCAGCTGCTCGATCATCGTGCCCATGGCCTTGGACACCTCGGGATCGGCGAAGACCTTCTGGAAGACCTCGTCTTGCTTCTTGACGGCCCGCGGATCGGAAAAGCCAGCCTCCACGAGCTCGGAGCCGAGGGCCTCGATCCGCTTCGAAGTCTGCTCGTTGGCTGCGGCCTTCGCCTTGGCGGCTGCCGAGCTCTCGGCTTTGGCCGAGGTCGTGCCGTCTGGCTTGGTTGCGGGCTCACTGCAGCCCAATCCGAACCAAAGAACCCAGGGAAGAACTCGCAGCCGCATGGCGACGCTTCCTAGCACAACCTCATTGTGGCGATCACGGTGCGCCAGTGCGTTTGCGCGCCCAATCCACGGCCTGCCGCGGACGCAGGATGCCCGCTCCCTGAACCGCACGGTCGATGCCCTCAATCGGTTCAGCGGTTGCGCACAACCCCTCTTTGATTTGCGCTGGCGTAAGATGCGGAGCGACCTCGAGCATTTGCGCTGCGACGCTGGCTGCGATGGGGGCAGCGAAGGAGGTCCCGTCCACGTGTTGGTACTCGGGCGAGATGTACTTCTGCTTGCGGATGCGGGTCTCGACCACGCGCATCAGCTCGGCGATCGATTCGCGTTCGGTCGGGGTCGACAGCGTATTGCGCTCGCTGAAGCCGTGCTCGGCGGAGAGCTCTTCGAGCACCGAGAGCAGCTGAAAGAGCGGCGCAGCTTCGCGCATGGTCAACGTGCCGGGGAGCATCGGCGCCGGTACCCAGATCGCCGGAGCGAGAAGATCCGGCTTTTGAACGCCTGCGCGATGGGAACCGTGGCTCGATGGCCAGACCTTTTCGAGTTCACCGTCGCTGTCCGGGGAGAAGCGGTCGTGTTGACCGCCCACGGTGATGGCTTGGGGTACCGAGCCTGGCGCTCCAACTTTGCGTCCCGGCGTATTGCCGGCGGCTGCGAACACCGTCACGCCCGCCGCGACGATCTCCTCCACTGCACGCTCCACCTCTTCGTAGTGCGGGTCATCCTGATTGACCCCCAGCGAGATGTTGAGCACGCGGATGTTGAGCTGCGGGTGTCGCAGCGGAAAGCGGATGGCGTGGGCAACGTGTTCGCCGATCACGCGGCCGTTGCCGATCCCGGCCTTGATCAGCACCACTTCGGCGTCGCTGGCGATGCCGCGGTAACTACCGCCCGAGCGGTAGCCGTTGCCAGCCGCTGCACAGGCCGTCATCGTCCCGTGCCAGCCGTAGGGCTGCGGTGAGAAGAACTCGTTCCCGTCCGGCACGTCGCGGGTCGCGTCGCCATACGCTCGAATGCGTCGTGCAGGTCGCATCAGGTCGGGGTGCGGGTAGAAGCCGATGTCGACGAAGGCCATGACTACACCTTGGCCGGTGATGTCGGCGTAGGCGTCGAGGCGTTCGGGAATCGAGAGAAGTTGAATGCGACCCATGGTTCGTGACCTTGTTTTCCGCCGGCTCAGCCCAGCGTGTTGGAGAGAAAACGTGAGAGTTCAGCTGCTACGCGTCCCGGCATTTCGATCTGAGGAGAGTGAGCGGCGGGCAACACGCAGAGCTCCGCCGAAGGCAGCAACCCTTTGGCTTTCATCGCGATCGGCAGCGGGAAGGCTTCATCGCGTTCACCCCAGAGCAGCAGCGTCTTTGCGCTGACGCTTTGCAGGGCGTGCTCACGCGAGACGCAATCTCCACGCAACGGGACCAGCTTGTCGAACGCTCCTTTGGCTCGTGCACCGCCTTTGGCCAGCGCGAGTTCACGACGCACAGCGAGCAGCTCTGCGCTGAGCCCATCCGTTGCAGCCGCACTCGCACCAAACAGCTCTTTGAGCCGCGCGAGCCGCTCCGGACCCGCCTGCAAATAAAGCCGCGCTTGCAGCGAGATGTACGGTGAGAGTCCCATCGCCCCGATCAGCACCAACGCCTTGAGTACCGCGGGACGGCGCAGCGCGTGCTCCAGCGCGATCAACCCACCCAGCGAATGCCCGACCACGGCGACCGCTGCGAGCTCGTCCGCGAGCTCCGCGATCGGCGCCGCAAATGCGGACAACGCGTCCGCTTGGCTCGGCGTCTTCGGAGGACGCCACGCCGAGTGACCGAAGCCGGGCACGTCCACTGCAACGAAGTGAAACTTTTCCTCGAGCTCTCGCATGATCGGAAGCCAGAGGCTCGCTGCGTGCCCGCGCCCGTGCACCAAAAGCACGGTGGGCTTCCTTTCGTCGGCCTTGGTCTCCAAGCTGCGCAGCGAAATAGTCCCAACGATTCTGCGCCGGATCTGCACCACGTCAGCGAAGCGCGCGAGCCACGCAGCCTCGATTGGTCCCGGATTGGAGACCACGGTGACAATGGGGGCGCGAGTCATGCGAGCTGGGCACGTAAGCGCAAGCACGGCTCGTGGCAAGCGTCTTGCCACTGAACATTGGGGGCCCGGTCTTAAAGCGCTGCTCCGTGCGCCGCGCGACCGTGATATGGTCGCAACGCTCATGGGTACAATCGCCCCGCGTCAGGGCCTCGAGGATGCACTGAAGTCAATTGCGGGGTCACCCGTGGTCGTTCTGATCACAGGTCACCCCGATCCGGATGCCCTCGGGAGCGCGCTCGCTCACCAACGGATCTGTCAGGAGCTGGGTGTTCCTTGCACCATCGCCAACGTGCAGCCGGTGTCTCACCGGCAGAACCGCGCGATGGTGAAGTTGCTCAACATCGACATGCTGCAGGTGCAGTCTGCAGATGACCTCGCTCCGTTCAAATACCTGTCGCTGGTAGACACGTCGACAGCCGAGTCGACGATCGATCTGCCGGCCGACTTGAAGTTGTTCTCGGTGGTGGATCATCACAAGGCTGCCGAGGTGGACTGCGCCTTCGTGGACATTCGTCCGCACATGGGCGCAAGCTCGTCGATCTACGCTGAGTACATGGCGCACGGCCTCGCTCCGCTCGAGAGCATCATGGGCGCATCGCGCGTCGCAACGGCGCTGCTCTTCGGCATCCAAACCGACACCAACGACTTCCAGCTCGCGACCGCTGCGGACTTCGCAGCCGCGGCCTACGTGCGTCGCTTCACCGACTCGGACGTGCTCAAGCGCGTGAGCCGTCGCGTCTACTCGGCCTCGGGCATGACGGTGCTCGGGCGTGCGCTCGAGAACATGGTCGTCGTTCGTGACTTCGCCGTCGCTGGCGTGGGCTACGTCACGCTCGGAGATCGTGACGCCATCGCGACCACGTCGGACTTCATCCTGCAGCGTGAAGATCTCGATACGGTGCTCGTGTTTGGCATCGTCGAGGATCGCATCGACGGCTCGCTGCGCACCGACAGCCCCAGCGTCGAGCCGGCCACCTTCCTCACCACCGTCTTCGGCAAAGACCGCTCGGGCAAGCCGTATGGCGGCGGTCGCGCTGACAAAGGCGGCTTCCAGATCCCGCTCGGCGTGCTCGCCGAGAGTGAAGACCGTGAGGCGCTGTGGAACATCGTCGATCAGATCGTTCGCTCGCGTTTGGCCAAGGTCGTTCCGGAGATTGAGCGCGAGTATGAGCGCCAGCACCCCGACACCAACGGTCACCACCACGAAGAGACGAGCAGCCGCTTTTCGCGCGAGTTCTGACAGACCGCACGCCCACGAACGCTTCGGGCCGATCAGCAGTTCAAGCTGACCGGCCCGTTGCTTTGTTGCGCCCCAGAGCCCGAGCCCAGGGCTCGAGCTCAGACCTCGAGCTCGCTGATCGGTTCGTTGGTGAAGCCCTGCTCGTAGCCGAACTCGCTGATCGGCAGGCCACCACCGCGTAGGGCGGTGAGCAGCGCGCGCGAGGTGTTGCCACCACCGCCGTTGTAATGAACGTTACCGCGCAGTCGGCCACCGCCTTTGCCGCACAAGAGCATCGGCATGTTGTCCTGCGAGTGCGTCCAACCCTCGGTGTGTTCGGTCGTCACCAGGATTGAGCTGTTGTCGAGCAGGTTGGCAGCGCCTTCCTGGGTCGTACGCAGCTTCTCGAGGAAGTAGGCGAGCTGCGACATGGTGAACTTCACCGCGTCGCGCTGCTTCGAGTACGGCGCCGGCTCGGTGTGGTTCATGTAGTGCTGACCGTCGGTGGAGCCCACCATCCAAAAGACGGCGCCGCTGCCAGCCGTGGAGAACATGAGCGAGAACGTTCGCGTTAGGCCGCAGGCCAGCGCCAGCGCGATCAGATCGCTCATCGCGCGGTTCTTCTCCTCCATGAACTCGATGCCAGCCTCATCGGGATAGTCCCCGGGATCTCCGGGCTTGGTGCACTCGGCGATCGGCGCCTTCAAACGCGCCTCGAGGTCGGAGATGCTCGAGAGATGTTGGTCCAGCCGCTGTCGATCTTTGGCGCCTAGCTTGGGCGAGAGCGAGGCGATCTGCCCGGAGACGGCGTTCAAGACGCTGGCCCGCGCCGAGAGCACCAGCGGCTCAGCGGTGCCTTGATTGAACAAGCGATCAAACAGCGCGTGCGGTGATTCCTCCGAAGGGTTGACGTTGGTTTCGCCGGCGAGGCTGCCGTTGTGTGAGAGGTATTGGAAGCTGGTGCCCTCATCGGTACCGCGGAACTTGGTGACCGCGGCCTCCAGCGAGCGATAGGGCGTCGGGGAGACCGTCTGATAGTGCGCGGCGGCGATCTGATCGATCGACGGGTATTTGAAGGTCGATACGATGGTGTCGCGCACGTCGTCCACTTTGAGATGCGGGCCGCCACTGTTGACCGCCGACATCCCGGAGTGATGCGCGTGCCGCGGGGTCTTTACGTCGAGCCCGCTGATCACGCTGACGTAGTTGCGTAAAGGCAACAGCGACGCGAGGGCGAAGTCTGCCGGCACCTCCCAATTCGACCCCACGTTGGTCGGCGTCCAGCTCGGAAGATGCACGCCGTTGCCGAAGAACCAAAGGCCAAAGCGCGTGGGCAGCGCCTCACCATCTGCGAAGGCTTCGCCGTGGTCGTTGAGCATAAAGTCGAACACCGGCAGGCCCACGGTGACGGTGGCCCCAGCCGCGAGCCCACGCAGAAAGAGGCGCCGCGAACGTTGACGTCGGTTCATGCGCTGAATGCTCATTGGCCCTGCTCCATGGTTTCTTCAGCTTGGGGGGTCGCGTAGCGAAAGCCGTCGTTGGTCACCAGCGAGACGACCAGCGATTGAAACGCGAAGTCACTCGCGACGAACTCGTCCACCACCGTCTGCACTTCAGTCGCCTCTCCCTCGGTCGCGAGATGAGCGCCGGCATGTTCGTAAAAGCGCCGCGCAATGCAGGCCGAAGCCTGCGGTAGCTCAGCGATGTAGGCCGCCATTTCGACCGCGCCCGTGAGGGGAACGCCGTTGACCTCGGTCTCCACGTCCAACATCAGGCCGTTCTCATCGACGGTTCGAAAGCGACCGATGGCGTCGAACTGCTCGAAGGCAAAGCCGATCGGATCCATCTGATCGTGGCACGCCGCGCAAGCCGGGTCATTGCGGTGCTGGGCAAGCCGCTCGCGTAGGGTTTGCAGCGGCTGGCCCGGCTCCGGCTCGGGGAGTGAGGTCGAAACGCCGGGCGGTGGCGGCGGAATGTCCTCGCACAAAAGGTTGATGCGCACGAAGCGACCGCGATGCGTCGGGGAGGTCTGCGTCTCATGGGCGTTGAGCGCGAGGAAGCCGGGTGTGGTTAGCAGACCAGCGCGAGCGGAGTCGGCGGCCAGGGTCACCGGCACGAAGTCTTGTGCACCCGTCCATTCAACACCGTACAGGTTGGCCAGCTCCTCGTTGAGGAACGTCTCTCGCGTCGAGAAGACCGAGCGGAAGTCCGCCGCTGGATCGAAGGCCACCGCTTGGAAGATCTGCTCCATCTCGCTGCGCATCGAGGCGCCCATCGTCGCCGAGAACTGCGGGAAGGCCTCCGCGCTCTTGTCCACCGTATCGAGCGCCGTCACGTTCATGAAGTCGCGGAAGAAGCGGGTGAGCGCCTCTTTGGCGCGCGGCAACGCGAGCAGCCTGCGCGCCTCTTCTTCGACTCGTTGCGGATCCTGCAGTTTACCCTCACGGGCGGCCTGCCTCAGCTCTTCATCCGGCGGCGAATCAGCGAGCAGGAACGAAAGCCGACTGGCCATCTCCCAGTGCGTGAAGCGCAACAAGTCGGCGCGCTGCGGATCTTGCTCTCCAACCTCCACGCGAAACAGAAAGTGCGGAGATTGAAGCACCGCCGCGAGACCAAACTTCACGCCTGCGATCGGGTCGCCGAGGTCAGCGCCGATCGCGCTCATCAGCGTGAGCAGCTGCGTGACCTCGTCCGTTGCAGCAGGCCTGCGCCACGCCTGCTCCAAGAAGCTCTCGAGAAACGGCCGCAAACAGGCTTCATTCAAGCTGGCGTCGTCGCAGCCGAGCAACGCCGTGCGACGTGCTGGATCGCTCCAAACTTGATCGAGCACGGCGTAGGTCGCTTGCTCGTACTTCTCTGCATCGACCGGCGCGATCGTCGTGCTCGCAGCGGCGATCGATGAAAAACCGTAGAGTCGATCATCGCCGGGTAAATCGCTCGGGAGCGCCAGCGGCTCACCGAATAGATCGAGCCAGCTGTTCTGCAGCTGCATCGCCGTAAGTCGATGCAGCGTCGCTTCGGCCGGAATGAAGCTCGGCTGCACAGGCGGCGGATCCGTCTCCTCGCCGCTCGCACCCTGATTGCCGATCTCACCAATGCAGCCCGTGGGCGCGAGCAGCCCCACCAAGAGCCAAGCACGCCAATGACTCGTACCCAACATGCCCCAAGGTTACCCGGCGTTCGCAGGGCGGGGGAAGGATCAGCGGCGAGGCAGGTTTTTACGACCGAGGGTCAATTGATAGAGATCGCGCTTCGCCCAGCCTGTCTCCACCGTCAGCCGCTCCGCGACGTCTCGGGCGCGCAGCCCACTCGCGAGGGCCTGGTCCACGAGCTCGGTCACGGCCTGTTCATCCAGCTGACCACGCTCCAGCGAGTAGGGCTCGAGCACCACCGTCAGTTCGCCCAGCCACTCCTTGTTTGCGAGCGATTCGGCGAGCTCGCCCAGCGGACCTTCACTCAGCTCCTCGTGAAGTTTGGTCAGCTCCCGGCCGATCATCGCACGCCGAAGTGGCTGAATTCGTGCGAGATCCAGCAGAGTTTCCGCCATGCGCGGAGGAGCCTCAAACAGGATGATGGCCTCTCCGGTCTGCGCGATACGGCTGAGCGCCTGCGCGCGCTCGTTACCGCCTCGCGGCAAAAATCCAAGAAAGAGGAAGGCCGAGGTCGCGTAGCCGGAGGCTGAGAGCGCTGTCACCACCGCGCTCGCGCCCGGGATGGGCACGACCTTCCAACCGCGCGCCCGAGCGACGCGAACCACCAAGGCGCCAGGATCGCTGACCGAGGGCGTCCCGGCGTCGGTCACGACGGCCAACGAACCACCCACCGCGACCTCGCCCAGCAGCGATTCCACCTGCTCCTCGGTCGAGTTGGCGTCCAGCCTGCGAATGGGCTTTTCGGGGTGGCCGACGTGATTGAGCAATATGCGCGAGCGTCGCGTGTCTTCCGCCGCAACGAAGGCCACGCTTCCGAGCACGTTGCGCGCGCGTAGGCTCAGGTCCTCGAGGTTCCCGATCGGCGTCGCGACGATATAGAGAACCCCGACCTCTGATGTTTCGAGGCTCGCCATCGTGTGTGCTCTCAGCCGCGCGAGACCGCGTCACCAAGCTCCAGCTTCAGGTAGTCGCGCAGCTTGTGATGCAGCCGTGCTTCGAGCTGGCGCACGCGCTCACGTGAAACGCCGAACTCATCTCCGAGCTCCTGCAACGTCAGCGGGTCTTCTGCGCTCATCCGCTTGTCGAAGATGATGACGTCCTTGCCTTTGAGCGTCTTGCGGAACTCCTTCAGGCGGTCGGAGATCAGCTGATCCATCTCGTGTCGCTCGAGCAGGCTGTCGGGGCCAAAGTTCGCCGACGGCATCAAGTCGATGCGCGAGACGCTACGGCCTTCGGCGTCACCAACGGGAGCGTCGAGGCTGGCCTCAGCGCTCGCGAGCCTGCGATCCATCTCGACCACTTCGTGCGTCTCTACGCCGAGCCGCTCAGCGATCAAGTCGGCGGAAGGATCGATCCCTAGCGCGGCGAGCTTGGCCTTCTCCTTGTTGAGGTTGAAGAACAACTTTCGCTGTGCCTGCGTCGTCCCCAGTTTGACTAGCCGCCAGTTGTTGAGGATGAAGCGCAACATGTACGCGCGGATCCACCAAGCGGCGTAGGAGGAGAGCTTGACTCCACGGTACGGGTCATAGCGCTTCACCGCCTGCATCAGGCCGATGTTGCCCTCCTGAATGAGGTCCATGATGTTCTTGTACGCACGGCGGTATTCGTACGCGAGCTTGACCACCAGCCGAAGGTTGGCTGTGACCAGCTTGGCGGCGGTACGCACGTCCTGCGTCTCAACGTACTGACGCGTTAGGTCTTGCTCCTCCTGTGCGGTTAGCAGCTTGTAACGCTGCACTTCACGCAGGTAGGCCTGCAACGGATCGGTGCGCGAAAGCGCAGCCGAGCTCATCGGCGCCGACTCGGGCGGCATGCTGGTGCGGCCGGAGTCGGGTGATTCCTCGCGGTCCGCGTCGAAGTCGTCCTCGCCGTCCTCGACGACCTCACCAACGGCCTCGATCACTTCACCGCGATCGCCGACCTCTTCGACTTCTTCGCCGTCCGACTCACCTGCGTCTCCACGCAACGATTCGGGGCCGTCGCCCTCTTCGTCCACGTCGGCCTCGCGTGTTCGTGCGCTGGCCGCGGGCTTCTTCGGACTCGAGGCCTTGGCGCTCGACCGCGAGGTCTTTTCCTTCGCTGAGGGGTCAGTGAGTTTTCGAGCCAAGGGCAGTCTCCAGGAGCAGGTATGTCACAAGGGTAGGTCGTTGCCTAGTTGGTTCGCGCCCGGCTCGAGTCCTACGCCAAGGCATGATAGACCGGAATCTTGAACCAAGGCCCGGAACAACGCTCCAGCGTGCGCAAGTTGAGGCCCTGGTTCCTCGTCATCGCCATGCTCACCGTATGGGTCGCAGGCGTGCTCGGGGTCACCTCCGGCTGCGGCACCGTGATGTATCTGCGTGAAGGCACGATGCCCGATGAGGTTGCTGCGCTCGACACGGCGAAGTCCTCTCCGCAACCGGTGCAAGCGTTGCAGCAATACGCTGTGGTAGCGCAGCTGCGCGCGGTGGCCGTCTGTAAGCCGGTCACCATGCCGGTGTCGATCGCGCGTGTGCTGCTCTCGATGACGCTGGTGGCCGCCAGCGCGATGGTGCTCGCGGGTAGGCGCGGCGCGCTCTCCTTCAGCCTGCAGGCGCTCGCAGCGAACACACTGTTCGCGCTCATCGCCTACGGCGTCACCGCCGAAGTACGCGATCTTTGGATCAGCTCGGTGGTCCAGGCGAGCGGGCAACTCGACTTGCCGGCGGAAGAGGGCATCTACTTCCGCAGCCCCGCCTTTTGGTACTGGTTTACGCGCGGCGAGCTGATCGTTTTACAGGTTGGCGTGTTGCTCGCGGCGGCGTTTGCGGTGTCTTTGCCGCGTTCGCGGCTTTACTTGGCAGCGATGGCTGAGCTCGAGCGTCTGCGCGAAGACGAATGAGCTCGCGGCGACCGATCGTCGTCCTGCCGGACGAGCTAGCCAATCAGATCGCTGCGGGCGAGGTGGTCGAGCGACCCGCCAGCATCGTGAAGGAGCTATGCGAAAATTCGATCGACGCGCGCGCCACTCGGGTGGACGTCGAGATCGAGGGGGGTGGCATCGCGCGGGTGGCGGTGATCGACGACGGCGATGGCATCCCGGCCACCGAGCTCGAAACAGCGCTCATTCGGCACGCCACGAGCAAGATCGCCACCGTCGAGGATCTTTCGCACATCGGCTCATTCGGCTTTCGAGGCGAGGCCTTGCCGAGCATCGCCTCGGTGAGCCGCTTCGAGATGAGCTCGCGGCCGCGCGACGCCAAAGAAGGCCGCAAGCTAACGAACCAGGGCGGGCAACGCGTCGAGCCCTGCGGCATGGCCGTCGGTACGCGGGTGGAGGTGCGCGAGCTTTTTTACAACGTACCGGCGCGCCTCAAATTCTTGCGCTCGCTCGCAACTGAATCAGCCCACATCAGCGAGGTCCTCGACGGCATCGCCTTGGCCAACCCAGGAGTAACCCTCAGCCTTCACCGCGATGGGCGCAAAGTGCGCGAGTACCTGCGCGCGAGCGACCGCGAGGAGCGGGTGCGTCAGGTGCTGAGCGGCTGGCAGCTGATCCGCTGCCACGGTCAACTCGGTCCGCTCACGCTCGAGGCCTTCCTCAGCCCGCCGGAGCGAGCTCGCGTAGGTGCCAACAGCTTGTGGCTCTTCGTCAATGGTCGGCCGGTCAATGATCGAGCGCTGGCCCGTTCGATCGCCCACGCCTACGGCTCGGTGCTCGAACCTGGGCGTTATCCGGTCGGCGTCGTCTATTTGGATTTGCCGTTCGAGCTCGTCGACGTGAACGTTCACCCGCAAAAAGCGGAGGTCCGTTTCGCCGATGGTCGGGCCGTACAAGGTGCAGCTCATCGTTTGATCGAGCGCGGGCTCGCCAGCGCGCTTTCGGGGCAGGCGGGCTTCACCACGGCTCCCACGATCGAGCCTGCGGCTGGCCGAGCGAGCTTGTTCGAGCGTCCGAGTTCGCTCGAGCTGGTGACCGCCAAACCCCAGTTCGAAGGCAGCGGCTCGCTTCCCGACAACGCCATTCGCGAGCTCGCCTCAACGCTTTACATGCCGCGCGCCGATGACCCTGCGGCTGAGGTTGCGCTGGCGGAAGGGGATACCGCGATGCCAAAGTCGCTCGGGTTCCTGGCGCAGCTCAAGGGGATGTTCCTTTTGTGTGAGGCCGAAGACGCGCTGATCATCCTCGATCAGCACGCGGCCGCCGAGCGCGTCACCTTCGATCGCTTGAAGCGCGAGTACGCAGGTCGCACCGTGGCGCAACAAGTGCTGCTCGTGCCCGAGGTGATCGAGGCCAGCGCCGAAGAGTTGAGCACCGCGGAGGAGCTGCGTGAGACCTGCTTGGCGATGGGCGTGGACGTCCGCGCGATCGGGCCGGGGCGCTTGGGCGTCTTCGCGGTTCCGCAGATCCTCGCCCGTCGTGATCCGCGCGTGCTCGCGACCCGCTTGCTAGCCGAACTGGGTCGCAAGAGCGGCCGGGACTTCTCGCAGGCGGTGGACCTCGCGTTAGCGACCATGGCCTGTCACGGCTCGATTCGCGCGGGGGAGATCGTGGCTCCGGAGGTCGCGCGCGAGCTGTTGAGTGCACTCACGAAGATCGACTTCGCGGGGCATTGCCCGCATGGTCGGCCCATCCTTTGCCGCCTTCCGCTGCGCGACCTGCGCCAGCGCGTTGGCCGATAAGAGAGCGATGAACGCCCTTCGTTGGACCGAGATCGACCCGCAGCGCATGCCCGAGCTTTGGGTCGTCGTCGGTCCCACTGCGTCGGGCAAAAGTGAGCTCGCCATGCGGCTGTGCGAGCGTTGGAACGGGGAGATCGTCAGCGCCGACAGCGTGCAGGTCTACAAGCACTTCGATCTCGGCTCCGGCAAACCGTCGACTGAAGACAAAGCGCGCGCGCCTCATCACCTGATCGATCTCAACGAACCCACCGTTCCACTCGATGCCGGCGCCTATGCGACTCTCGCCGACGCTGCCATCGCCGACATCCGCGCGCGAGGCAAACAGCCGGTCGTTTGTGGTGGCACCTTCCTTTGGGTCAAAGCCTTGGTGCGCGGTCTCGCTGAGGGTGCGCCGGCCAATCCCGAATTGCGCGAGCAACACCGTTTGCTCGCCGAGCGCGAAGGGCGAGCGGCGTTGCATGAGCAACTGCGGCTCGTTGATCCGGTGGCCGCCGCGCAGTTGAACCCCAACGACTTCATCCGCGTCTCGCGCGCGCTGGAGGTGTACGAGGTGGCCGGCATCCCGCAATCGGAGTGGCACAAGCAGCACGCCTTCGCGACCGAGCGGCATCCCCACAAGCTCTTCCGCGTGCATCGCCGGCCGGAGGAGCTGGATCGCAGGATCGCGCAGCGAGTCGACGGCTGGCTCGAACAAGGCTGGGTCGAAGAAGTGCGCAGCTTGATCGAACGCGGCTTCGGGGACACACGGGCGATGGGTTCGGTCGGCTATCGGGAGGTGAAGGCCTTCCTCGAGGGCGAGGTGCCCGAGGCTGAACTCGCGCAGCGCATCGTGCAAAAGACGCGCATCTTCGTGCGTAGGCAGCGCACCTGGCTGCGCGATCTAGAACTCACCGAGGTCGACCTCGACGACTAGCCGCGCGGCGCACCGAGCCACCCGCGCGGCGGCGCACCGAGCCGCTCAGCTCTCGGCTGCGATGCGATCGCGAAAATCGATCAGCCCTGCGTGCGAGAACAACGTCGGCCGTTGATCACATTGCGCCCGGCCTAGCGGGCTCGTCATCTGGTTGCGGTAAAGCTCGGTCGCCGCATCCCCGAGCAGGTCTCGCGCCCGGTTCGCCGCTGCACGCGCAAGGCCCAGTTCTCGCGTTGCGTCGCCTCCAGCGCGTGCACGCGCCACGGCTTGTTCAGCCAAGACCACGAGCTCCCCAGCGTCGAGCAGCGAATCGGAACCGCGACCAAAGCTCTGTTCATCGCTCGGGTCTTCGATTGTAAAGCGGCCAACCACCAGCTGGCCCACCCGCAGCTCGAACACCTTCTCTTCGCTCTGGGGATGCACCTCGACCGCGCCGTTGAAGGAGAACTCCATCCGCGTCTTGGCCTCGAGCATCGTACGAGCTCGCAGCGGCGGGCATTCGAGCGAAAGCGGAAGGCTCGCGACGGGCTTTGCGAACGCCTCCATGATCACCTCCGCCAGGTAGTCCGACGGCTCCGTTGGGCGCGTCTGCCATACGCCCGCAAGGGCCAGCGCGCCCCACGCGACCAAGCCGCGTAAATCCTCGCGTCGATCGCTCGCCGCGTAGTGCGCTTCATGTTTGGCCAGCACCGTTTGAAAAGCCGCCTGTTTATCGGCCGCTCCCAGCGCATTCACGACAGGCAGCAACAGCTCCTCGACGCGGCTACGAAAGTACTCGGGCGTCGCAGCCAACGTTACCGCTAGCTCATCGCTGGTAAGCGGCGTCGTTTTCGCCCCGAGCAGCTGCCTTAACAATCCGCGGACGGCCTCGCGAGCTGGCACCAAGGAGCGCAACGCCTCGTCGGCCACGCCGTCGGTCGCTGCACGAAGCGCCTGTTGCGCGCGCTCGTCGCCCGCTGCCATCGCCAGGAACGCCGCGCGCATGAAGTCGGTGGTGTCGATCGCGCGTTGTTCTTTGGGTATGCGCAGACCAACGGAAGAGCCATCTGCTACGAGCACCGCCGCTTCTGCAAATTGGTCTGCTAGCGCAAGATTGGAGGCAAGCGCAGCTGCACTCGAGAGCGCCACCGCCTTACCCAGCAGCTTCGGTGATGGCAGCCATTCCCGCCCATTCACCGAAGCTACACCGGCCAGCTTGAAGACCAGCTCAGCGAGCTCCCATCCGCGAGCGAGCCGCAGCTCGCTGCGTTTGCTGCCGTCGCCCTCCTCGGTCATGGAGCTGATTTCTTCCGCGCGAGCGAGCAAGGCCCGCGCGAACTCGACGCTGACTTCGACTTGGCTTCGTGCCATGGCGGCGATCCTAGCAGCCCCACCCATGCGGGGACCTCGTCAGTTGATCTTCACACCGATGACGAGAATGCCGCCGTTGTACTTCTGCCCAGCGATGAAAAAGTATTCACCCTTCAGCGCATTGACGTCGAGGCCCGGGAGGAACTGCTTGCCGTCGGCCTTCTCGATGGTCGCCGAGACGACGAACTTCGTCGGATCGTCCTTCTTCTTGCCGCGCGAGACCTCTTTGAACATCAGCGCGAGCTTGCCACCGTCGGGGAGCTTCTTGTCCTTGGCCTCACCCTTGGGCAACTTGAGGTCGTACTTCTCGAGCAATTTGTAGGAGTTGTACGACGAGAATGGCGGCCGCTCGAGCGCCGGGATCTTACCGATGCTCGGGTCGATGCCTTTGCCGTCATTGGTGGCATGAAGCACGATCACCTCGGCCTGGACCTCGTTGATCGGAACTTCCTTCTTGTCGTCCGCCCCAACCTTGCTCAGCTCGAGCTGGCGGCCCAGCTCGACCTTGGGCTGCTCTGCGGCTTCATCCGCCGTGAAGGACTGAGCCTCGTTCGATGCGAACGCAGCGCACAGAAGAGCGATTCCGCCGACCATCCAACTTCTCATTGCAGCCTCCAGCACACACTTCGATCGACGTTCTCAGTCATCTGCGAGCCAAACGACCGTGGTGGTCGCTCCTCCCCGCGGTTCATCTACGTAGTAAACAGCTCCGATTCGCGAGCCGAAGTCCACCGATGCGACCTCTACAGGCGGCAGCCCGCGGTCCTCTTCTTGTTGTTGCAAGGGCTTGCTCGGCGCCGCGGCCAGCGTCGGCGCTGCAGGCTCGGCCGCAGCCACCTCATCGGCGGCGACCCTCGGTTCACTTGGAACTTGGGCCAAAGGAGCGTCGGTCGCCGAACGACCCCACACGAATAGGGCTACTGCGGCCGCTGCCGCGAGGCCGGTCAGCCCAAACAGCAGACGACCGTTGTCGTTCGCCGCTGACGCGCTTTTCGCGGGGCTCTTCGGAGTGAGGGAGAGCACTTGCGCAGGTTTGGCTGTTTCCGCCGGCTTGGTCGAAAGCTTGGGTCGGGCCTCAAGCTTGGCTTCGGCTTGGTCGAAGTCAGCAACCCCCTTCATGATCGCGTCGCTCAGGTCGGGCAGCTGGGCCTTCCCCGCGGTTTCCCGAACGAACACGCCAAGCGCGTTCATCCCCCGCAGTTTGGCCGCCGCCTGCTCATCCCCGTCGAGTAGCGCTTGAAGCTCGGCCTGCCGCGACGGCTCGAGTTCACCGTCGTGGAACATCATCCATTCGAGATCAGTAGGAGGCTTCATACTTCTTCTTCCGCCTGAGACTCATCGTGGTCGGCGCCGATCTCTTTCAACGGCACCTCAACTTGTTTACGGAGCCCGTCCCCGCGCGGGGCTGTGACGTCCAACTCGGCGTACACGTCAGCGAGCGCTTTTTGCATCTTTTGACGGGCGTGAAAGAGGCGGCTCATGATCGTCCCCTTCGACACGGACATGGCCTCGGCCATCTCCTCGTAGGAGAGGCCTTCAACCTCACGCATAATGATGACAGCGCGGTGGTAGGGCGGCAGCGCGGCAAGGGCTGCCTCGATGCGGGCCGACATCTCCTTGCGTCGGACCACATCGATCGGGTCTGCGCCGTCGATCCGTGAGACGAGGGCAAAATCCCCCTCGGCCTCTTCGGAGACGTCTCGCGACTCGTCCAGCTCGGCCCCTTTGCGGCCTGGCTTGCGCATGAGGTCGATCGCCAGGTTCGTGACGATGCGATAGAGCCAGGTGAAGAAGGACGACCCACCTTCGAAGGTGTTGATGCCCTTGTAGACCCGGAGAAACGCCTCTTGGACGATCTCGCGAGCGTCATTCTCATCGCGAACGAGCCCAACAGCGATGGCGAAGGCCCTGCGCTGATGGCGGTCGACCAGCTTCCGGAACGCCAAGCGGCGCGCCACGCTGTCACCATTTTGAGCTTGTTCAATAAGGGCACGGTCTTCCTCGGCTTCGCGAACTCGAAACTCCTTGTTGGACGCTTCGTTTCCACGGCTATTCACCGAGCCGTCCCGTCCGCGTGATCGGGCCTCCGAGACAATCGCCGCGCGCTGGGCTGCGGGGCTGGCGGCCTCTCCGCCCGGCTCCTGCGGGGAGTCAGCAGGCGAGACTCCACCGTCACTCGCGGACGGAGTGGGTCCTTTGCCGTTCGAACCAATTCCGGGAGCCACGAGGAGCGCAAGCTATAGCACGGTTGCCGATACCGACGTTCCTTGTTGCGCCGCTCGTCAGTTGTTCTCGGGCAACGCCGAGAGCGTCACCTTGAGGTCCTGCTCTTTGCCGCCTCGAACGACTCGAACCGTGGCCGGTTGCCCAACGCCGGCGATGCTGGCGTACCAGCGCAGCGCCTCCGGCCCATCGACCGCGTTGCCGTTGAAAGCGACGATCACGTCATCCACCTTCATGCCTGCCGCCTCGGCGGGCCCGCCGCCCTGTACGTCCTTCACCCAAGCGCCCTTTTTCGAGCTCAGGCGCCCCGTCACGTCCTTCACTTCACCAACAATCACGCCGATCGCGCTGCGGCGAATGCTGCCGTACTTCAGCAGGATCGGCAGGATGTCTTTGACCATGTTGATCGGGATGGTGAAGCCGATGCCGTTCGCGTTGGCGCGAATCGCCGAGTTGATGCCGACCACCTCACCTTGGAGGTTCAGTAGCGGGCCGCCCGAGTTGCCTGGATTGATGCTCGCGTCGGTCTGCAGGAAGGAAAAGTAGCCGGACGGATCCAAGCCGTTGACGTCCTCACGCGTTCGGCCCCGAGCACTCAAGATGCCCGCCGAAACAGTGTGCGAAAGACCAAACGGGTGGCCGATGGCCATCACCCAGTCCCCAACCAGGGCCTGGTCAGAGTTGCCGAGCGGTAGGGCTGGAAGACCTTTCCCCTCGACCTTGAGCACTGCAACGTCAGTGCGTTTGTCTGATCCCACCACGGTCGCGCTGAACTCGCGCCCGTCCTTGAACCCGACCTTGATCGACTGGGCGTTCTCGATCACGTGATGGTTCGTGAGCAAGAAGCCATCGGCGTCATAAACGAACGCCGTTCCCATCCCCTCGCCGCGCCGTAAGGAAGCTTTCACCTGCGCCACGCTCGGATCGACTCGCTCCACGAGCGGGGCGAAGGACATCGGCCGGCTGGTGAGATCGATGGGTACCAGCGGGGCTTGTGCCGGTAGCTGAGGGAGCGCATCGCGCGGAGTCGGCGTCTCCTCGTCGCTCTCTTTCTGCTTCTTCCCGAGCCCAAGCCGGTCGCACCCTGCGTTTGCGGTTGCGACCAAAACGAGTGCGATCACCCAGGCTCGACGCGCTGCTCTACCGATTGCCACGCAGCTCAGCGTAGCGCGCTTTCAGATCCGTCAAGGCCTGATCCAGGAGGCGCTCCTCATCTCCCGTGAGATTGCCCTTGGTCTTGTTCTGCAGGACGACCAGAAGATCGATGTTTTGGCGCGCGAGATCAAAGTTGACCTCAGCTGGCTCATCCGCGTCCGGCGGCGCGTCCCCCATGTGGACGTAGGCCGAGCCGATGATCCCCAGGACGAACGTGGCGAAGTCGAGCTGAGGAAGGTCCTGAGTCACGACGCCTCGTCTTCCTCGTCGAGTTCTTCCTCTTCATCCACGCCGAAGAGAGCGGGCTGTTCCAAGCCAATTTCCTCGCCCTTCGCCTCAGAATCGGGGAGCTCGGCCAAGTGCTTCTCGAGCGTCTTTGCGTCGAGCAGGCCGTTGGTGAGGAAACGCTCGCGAACGCGAACATCGAGGAGGTCAGGGCCAAAGGTGGGTTTCGAGGCTGTCTTCGTCATGGGGCACCGTACTCTTACGCAGTCAGGCGGTAGAGAAAAGAAAAGAACTTCAGGATCGACGGGCTTTGAGCTCGACGAGTTGACTATCTGCCGCGGCAGCAGCCGCATGTTCAGCGTCTTGTTCGGCGTTTTCACCGTGATTGTGGGCTTGGCCACAGCCGCAAGCGTCCGCCTCGAGCTCGGCGCGCGCCTCGGCGATTTCCTCGTCGGTGGCGTCGCGAACGGCGAGAACGGCCACCTCGAGGCGTACGACCTTGCCGGCAAGCGGATGGTTGGTGTCCACCACCAGCGTCTCCGGACGAACCTCGAGCACGCGCATGACGACGTCACCGTCCGGACCCGAGGCGACGAACTCCTCGCCCACCGTCAGGTCATCGGAGCCCTCCAAGCCGTCTTTCTCCAGCTCGAAGATCCCCTCAGCGTCATGTGAACCGAACGCCTCGTCGGGTTGAGCAACGAGCGAGCGCTTTTGACCGGCGGCCATGCCCTTGAGCCCCGTCTCGAGCACCGGCAACACCTGGCCGTAGCCTTGAATGTAGTCGGCGCGAATCGGCTCGTCGGTCAGCTGCTCGCCCGACACGTGGTCGAAAAGCGTGTATTCGAGCTCAACGTGCGTGTCTGTTGCAACCAGGGCAGCGGTCATGGCGCACTCCCTATTCGTTTGCGATCGAGGGAGCAAGCGCCGGCGTCGCCTCGCGATGCTAAAGAGCGCACATGGCCGGTTCGACGACAGCGTCACGTGAAAATCTCCGACGTGAGATTTCGCGTGAAGAGGGCGGATACAAATGGGTGAAGCGCCTGCTGATCCTGGCGGTGATCCTCGGGCTGATCGCCGGCTTGGTGATCTACCGAATACGCAACGCGCCCCCGCCCCCGCCCCTGTACGTCTTCGCCGAGCTGACCGAGGGGGACGTCAGCGAGAACGTGCAATCAACCGGCACGGTCAAGCCGGTGACCGAGGTCCAAGTGGGTGCGCAGGTCTCCGGCCGAGTCACCAAGGTGTTCGTCGACTTCAATAGCAACGTCAAAGCCGGCGACGTCCTAGCGGAGATCGACCCGACGATTCTCAGCGCTCAAGCCGACTCGACCTCGGCCCAGCTCGCCTCCGCCTCTGCCTCGGTCAAGCGCGCAGAGGCCAACCTGGAGGCTGCTCGTCTGCGTTTGGAGCGTGCCAAGAAGCTCGCGACCGAGAAGATTGGCACCCAATCCGACGTCGATGCCGCGCAAGGAACGCATGACGTAGCCGCGGCCGATCTGGTCGCCTCACGAGCGCAGGTCACGCAGATCTTCGCGCAACTCAAGCAGACCAAGACCAACTTGGACTTCACCAAGATCCTCTCGCCGATCGATGGGGTCGTGATCACCCGTTCGATCGACTCGGGACAGACGGTGCAGGCGAGCTTTCAAGCCCCGACCTTGTTCGTGTTGGCCCAAGACCTAAAGAAGATGCGCGTCTTTGCCGACATCGATGAGGCAGACGTCGGCCGCGTTCTTGAGGGTATGGCGGCTGAGGTCAACGTAGACGCCTTCCCGTCGGTAGCGTTTGCCGGGCGCGTGGTTCAGGTGCGCCTCTCGCCCGTGTCGCAACAGGGCGTCGTGACCTACGCGGCGGTGATCGACGTCGAGAACCCCGACCTCAAGCTGCGCCCGGGCATGACCGCCACGGTCACGATCAAGAGCGCTGAAGCCAAGGCCAAGACCCGCATCCCGAACGCAGCGCTGCGCTTTCGGCCTACGCCGCCGCTCGACGAAAAGGGCAAGCCTTTACCGCAGGAGCCGTTGCCCCGACTCGAACCGGGCAAAGGGCGGATCTGGGTCCTCGTGGATGAAACGCCGGGGGCCGAGAAGGTCGAACCGCTGATCGTCGACATCGGCATCACCGACGGCGTCTACACCGTGCTGCTCTCGGATCCTCCCAGCCAGAAGATCGTCCGCGATGAAACCGACGCCGTGTCAGGCGCCGGGGGCAAAAAGAAGAAGGGGCCGTTTTGAACCAGGCGCCCACCGCCGAGGTCCCGCTCATCGAGCTGCGTGAGGTCTCGAAGGAGTACCGCAGTGAGGCCTTCGTGGTCAGGGCGCTCCGTGGCGTCGATCTGCGCATCGAGCGTGGGGACTTCGTGGCGATGGTGGGTCAAAGCGGCTCCGGTAAGAGCACGATGATGAACATCATCGGCTGTCTGGATCGCCCTACGTTTGGCCGCTACATCCTCGACGGCATCGACGTCACCGAGCGCTCCAACGACGCCCGCGCGATCGTGCGCAATCGGCTGATCGGCTTCATCTTCCAAGGCTTCAACCTGCTGCCTCGAACGACGGCGCTCGAGAACGTGGAGCTACCGCTGGTCTACCGCAGCGTCAGCGGTAAAGAGCGTCGAGAGCGGGCGCGCGCGGCGCTCGAATCGGTTGGGCTCGCCGACCGTATGCACCACACGCCGAACCAACTCTCGGGCGGTCAGCAGCAGCGCGTGGCGATCGCTCGGGCGTTGGTCACCAGCCCACCCCTGTTGCTCGCCGATGAGCCCACCGGAAATCTCGATACGCGCACGAGTTATGAGGTGCTCGGTCTCTTGCAGGAGCTCAACGCAAAGAACATCACGATCGTGTTGGTGACGCATGAACACGACATCGCCGCCTGCGCCAAGCGCGTGGTCAGCATGCGCGACGGGCGGGTGCAGAGTGACACCGTCTCCAGCGAGCGCATCATCGCTCGCGAGGCGCTCGCCGCGTTACCACCGCTCGAGGACCACGTATGAGAGTGCTGCTCGCCGCTATTCGAATGAGCGGGCGCGCGATCATGCGCTCGAAGGTGCGTTCGGCGCTGACGACGCTGGGCATCCTGATCGGCGTGAGCGCCGTGGTCGTGGTGGTCGCGCTCGGTAACGCAGTCCGCGGTCAGGTTGCAAAGCAGATCGAGACCTTGGGCGCGAACACCATCTTCATCTTCCCGCAGGACACTCGCAGCTCGGGGGCAAAGACCCAATCGCGTGCAAAGCTCACGGAGGCCGACGCGCAGGCCATTCTGAAGGAAGCCACTAGCGTGAGCGCGGTGACTCCGCAAAGCACGACGCGCTCGCAGGTCCTCGTGGGCGACAAGAACATCTCCACGCAGATCTTCGGGATTGGCGAGGACTACTTCAAGGTCATGGCCTTCGAAGTAGCCGAAGGCACGCTGTTCTCGCAGCTCGAGTATCGAACCAAGGCGAAGGTGGTGATCCTCGGCGCAACCGTGCGTAAGAGCTTGTTTGGTTCGGGCGACCCAGTCGGTGAATACGTGCGCATTGGTAAGTACCCGTTCAAGGTCGTCGGCGTACTCAAGGAGAAAGGCCAATCCCCATTCGGTGATGATCAGGATGATCGCATCGTCACCCCGATCGGCACCTTTCGCTCACGCCTGCTGCCTTCGGGCCAGGGGCGGGTGCAGCTGATCGTCGCGCAGGCCTCCGATGACCTCACGGTCGATCGCGCGACCCGTCAGATCGAGCAGATCCTGCGCCAGCGTCACGAGGTGGATCCGGAAGACGAGCCCGACTTTGGCATTCGCACGCAGGCTGAAATTCGTCGTGCGAATGAGACCTCCTTCGCCGCGATCACCACGGTGCTGTCGCTGATTGCAGGCATCTCGCTGGTGGTGGGCGGGATCGGCGTAATGAACGTGATGCTCGTCTCGGTGACTGAACGCACGCGCGAGATCGGCATCCGCATGGCGATTGGCGCGAGCTACTGGGACATCCTGCTGCAGTTTCTGGTGGAGGCGCTGGTGCTCAGCATGCTCGGTGGAGGTCTCGGCCTGCTGCTAGGCCTAGGCGTGAACGTAGCCCTCGCGAGCTCGCTAGGCTGGACCTTCGAGCTGCCCATTTCGGCGATCGTCGTGGCGGTCGTGACCAGCGCTGGCATCGGCATCGTGTTCGGCTTCTTGCCGGCGCGGAGGGCCGCCTTGCTTTCCCCGATCGACGCGCTGAGGCACGAATGACGTTCCTATCGCGGTTCCTAGCGGCGCTGTGGCTGGCCTTTCGAGCCGTTAGTCGCAACAAGTTGCGCGCCGGGCTTACCACGCTCGGTATCACCATCGGCGTAGCGGCGGTGGTGACCGTGACCGCGCTGGCGACCGGCGCTCGACAGGGCGTAATGGCGCAGGTCAGCGCGCTCGGCAACAACGCGCTGATCGTCTTTCCACGCTCCTCGCGTACTTCAGGCGTACGCAACGACGCGAGCTCCAAACTCAACGAACTCGACGCCAAGGCGCTCACTCGCGACTCCACCAGCATCGCCGCAGCTGTGCCGTTCTTGCGATCCGCTGCCGTCGCTGTGTACGAGTCGGAGAACACCACCACCAGCGTGATCGGGACGCGGCTCGAGTACTTTTCGGTGCGCGGCTGGACGGTCTCCGATGGTGAGGTTTGGTCGACGAATGCCGAGTCGGTCGCAGACAAGGTGTGTGTGATCGGCGTCGAGACTCGAAAAAAGCTGTTTGGCACCGGCGATCCGATCGGCAAGAACGTGCGCCTCGGCCGCTTCTACTTTCAGGTGATCGGCGTGCTGGAAGAGAAGGGTCAGAGCCCGTTTGGGCAGAACCAAGACGAGATCATCGTCATTCCGATTAGCACCATGCGCAGCTCGATCATTCGTTCCAGACCGAATGAGGTGCACGCGATCTTGTTCAGCGCCACCAGCGCCGAGACGACGAAGCAGGCGAAGCGGCAAGCCGAAGTGATTCTGCGTGATCGGCATCGCCTGCAAGAAGGCCAGGAAGACGACTTCGAGGTTCGAAGTCAGCAGGAGTTCCAAGAGCTGCAGGACACCATCTTTGGCTACCTGACGATGCTGCTCATCGGGGTCGCAGCGGTCTCGCTGGTGGTTGGCGGGATCGGCGTGATGAACATCATGTTGGTGAGCGTCGCCGAGCGCACGCGGGAGATCGGTATCCGCATGGCCATCGGCGCACGTGAGGCCGACATCCTCATCCAGTTCTTGGTGGAGGCCTTGGTACTTGCGACCATCGGTGGCTTCATGGGCACAGCCATAGGTTGGGCCCTGATCGCCGTGTTTGCGAAGTTGCTCTCGTGGAATATCGGGATGGACGTGAGCACGCTGGCCCTAGCGCTAGGAACCAGCAGCTCGATTGGGCTTCTGTTTGGCTTCTTGCCTGCACGCCGAGCCGCTCGGCTCGATCCGATCAAGGCCCTCGGCCGCGAGTAGCCGCTGCACAAAATGAGACCGGCGCCTCGCAGGAGACGCCGGTTCCACATCGCTCGTGCGCGAAGGTCAGCCCTTCTTGCCCAGCAGATCCGCGAAGGTTCCGAACTTCGCCTCGCGGCTAACCTGGTCACGGTACTCCGCGTAGGCGGCCTTCTCAGCGTCTTCCTTCATGGCGCGGATCGACAGCTTGGTCTCTCCGCGGCGGGTGTCCACCTCGATCACTTTGGCGTCGAGCTTCGTCCCGATCGGGAAGAACTTGCGCAGATCCGTTCCGCGTTGCGTGCCGGTGTGGCCAGCCGGAATGAAGCCGCGAGCAGCGCGACCGGTGAGGCCGATCACGCGCACGAGCAAGCCCGTCTCTTGCGGATGAACCACCGAGACCTTGACCACGCGGTTGGGTCCAACGCGCGGCTTGGGCTCATTGGCCTCTTCCTCGGGCGGTGCAGGGTGAAGCGAGATGCGCCGGGTTCCACCGTCGCTCTGCGCCACGATCACGTCGATCGTGTCGTCCACCTTGAGGATGTCCTTGGGGTGTTGGATCGGCTTGACCGAGAGATCCTGCGTGTAGCAAAGCCCGTCGATTCCCGACTCCAGCTCGATGAAGGCGCCGAACGGTTGTAGCCGAACGACCTTACCGCTGTGTCGCGTTCCAACAGCGTACTTCTGAAGTACGTCGCCCCACGGATCCGAGGTGATGGCCTTGCGGCTCAGCCAAAGCTTGCCCTTCTCGTCGATGCGAAGGACCTTCACCTCGACCGGGTCACCAGGCTTGAAAAGCTCATTCAGCTTCGCCGTGCGATCGTGAGCGGCCTCGGTCGCGTGGACCAAGCCCTCAACGTTGCCGGCCTCCGGCAGCGCGACGAACACGCCCCACTGCATGACCGTGCGCACGATGCCCTGGTGAATCGACCCTGGGGTCAACACCTTGAGCGCGTCCGCGCGGGCCTGTGCAGCCTCGTCGGCAAGGAACTTCTTGCGCGAAACGACGACATCACGACCCTTCTTTTCGTATTGGACGACCTCGAAGTTGAGGCGGCGCCCGACGAGATTCGAGAGGTCGGCGTTGGGCCGAAGTTCCACGTGGGAGGCCGGTGCAAAGGCGCGAAGTCCATCGAAGTCGACCTCGACACCGCCGCGCACAGCGCCGGTCACGAAGCCCTCGATCATCTCCCCAGCGGTCTTTGCTGCTTCAACCTTCGCTTTGGCGTCATCCAAGGAGAAAGCGCTGCGTGACATGCGGAGCATGCCGCCACGAACACCGTGGCTCGCGACCGTCGCGATGAATTGGTCACCCGCTTGCGGGGGCTCGCCGTCGCCGAGCTCACGCCGATCAAAGAGGCCGAGCGCCTTGCCCGCGACATCCACCCAGATCGAATCTTCGGTGACGCGTTCAACTTTGCCGAAGACCTCTTCACCGATGCGGAAGGGAAGCGGCTCGCGCGGATCAGGCTTGTTGCGACGCTCGCGCTTTTGGCCTTCCTCAGCGGGAGCACCTTCAACTGCACCCTCCACGGCGCCCTCTGCCGGCGCGCCTTCTGCTCCGCCTTCCTTCTTCTTGCGGCGGCGGCGGCGACGCTTCTTCTTGGCGCCGTCAGCCGGAGCTGCGCCGTCAGCGGCGCCGTCAGCGGCTGCCTCTCCTGCCTCGGCATCGTCTCCACCTTCGTCGGCACCGTCGGCGTCGTCGCCGTCTGCCGCATCAGAGGCGGAGTCACTCTCACTGGTTGATTCGGCCCCAGCAGGTGCTGCCGATGCAGAGTCACCCGCTTTGGAGACGCTCGTCTCCGACTCTTGTGGGGACGCCTCACTCGGAACGCCATTCGGCGTTTCGGAGGAGGAGGACTGCTCGGCCTGCTCTTGTTCGGTGCTCATGGGTGTCACGTAATGGGTCGCAATCACTGCGTCTCAGCAGTGAGAGCTCGTGTTGACGAAGGGACGCGGAGCCTAGTCGAACCCTGGGAGCATGGCTACGCGTTGATCGGGTTTTTGATTCGGTGCGTGTCAGAGTTGCTTACCCATCGCTTGTTCAGCGAGCGATGGGTAGATGGCGGTTCTTACCTCCCGAGCGATCAATGGGAACCGTCTGCGCTTGCCCTGCGAGGTTGTGCGCCGTCACGCGGCCGGCGAGCCGCAGCGCCACGTCCCGAAGTACCTTGGCGGCGGGCGACTCGGGGGCTGCTTGCACGATGGGTGTTCCAGCGTCACCCCATTCGCGGACGGCCAGCTCGATCGGAATCTGACCGAGCAGAGGCGCTTCGGCGAAGTCTGCCACCGCTTGTCCGCCTCCCGAACCGAAGAGCTCGTGGCGTTTGTCGCAGCCGTCGCACAAGAAGTAGCTCTCGTTCTCGACCACGCCGAGGATGTCGATGCCTACCTTCTTGGCCATCGAGACCGACTTGAACACGTCTTGGAGTGCGACCTCTTGTGGCGTGGTGACCACGATCGCGCCCGTCGTACGGAGCTTCTGCGAAATGGTCAGGGTGATGTCGCCCGTTCCTGGAGGTAGATCGAGCACGAGGTAGTCGAGCGGCCCCCACTCCACGTCTTTCAAAAATTGAAGCAGCGCGCTTTGCAACATCGGCCCGCGCCAGACCACTGCCTGCCGTGCGTCCTCGAGCAGGAAGCCGAGGCTCATCAACTTGAGGCCGAACCGTTCGAGCGGAAGAAATTTCTTTCCGTCGGCGGAGACAGGTCGGCCGTTGACTCCGAGCATCGTTGGAATGCTAGGGCCGTACATATCCGCGTCGAGCAAGCCGACCTTTGCACCTGTGCGCTTGAGCGCAAGCGCGAGGTTGGTCGCGACGGTGCTCTTACCGACGCCACCCTTGCCGCTCATCACCAACAGAATGTTGGCGACGTTTGGACACGGATCATCCGGCCCAATCGTGCGCTTGGTCATCTCGTACTCATCCATGGCGACGTTAACCGTGGTCGCCCCGAGCTTGGCCAACGCTGCTCGTACTTGTTCTCGTAAGGCGTCGCGATGAAGGTACGCCGGCGTCATCAAGCGCAGCGCAACCTCGACCTCGGTGTCCGACTTCACCTCGATGCTGCGGATCATGTCCAGCTCCACGAGGCTCTTGTTCGTCTCCGGCTCGATCACCGAAAGCAGAGCTTGATGGGCCGTATCTTCCGAGAGCTTCATGGCTCGGCCTTAGCGCTGACGCGTTCGACGCGCAATCGTTCGGTCACACCGCTTCGATGGAACGAAGAAGGCCCACCTCGAGGGCGGGCCTTCTTCGTGACCAATCGGCCTTCGCGACTACTGAAGCTCGCTCATCACCGAGCCGGAGGCCGAAACCGAAACCGTCAGGTTCGACGCGGCATCTCCGATCGCTAGCGCGGCCGGAACGATGCAGAGTGCTGCTTCCGCCGAGAGGTCGCCCTCGATGTTTGCAGCAGCGCTGACCACGCCGTCAGCCGCTTCGAGCAACAGCTGCGCGCGCTTCTCGGCGATCAGGACGATCTCCGGGAGGTACTTCTTGAGCACCGCGATCTGCAGGCCAAACTCTGCGGCGCCAACCACCGAGACGGCGGGCGGCGTACACTCGGCTTTGGCGCTCGCGCTGGCATCACACGAGGCCTGGCAATCGGCGTTCACGTCGCAAGTAGGGGGCTCGAGCTTGCCGGTGCACTTGGGCGCAGTCGCCGTCCCTTCGCAACCGCCTTTGCACTCGCCATCACACTGGAAGTCCGGCGCATCCACCGAGCAAGAGCCGCGGCACTTGCCTTCACAAGTTCCGTCGCACTGGCTGCCGTTCTGCGTACCGGAGCAGGTGCCCTCACACTCGCCCGAGCAGGTGCCCGAGCAGTTGACTGCGACCGTCGCTGAGCCTTCACAGCTGCCAGAGCAGCTGCCTTCACACTTGACGCTCAACTCGCCTGGATCGCAGCGGACCTCGACGCTGCCCGGGTCACAAGACGCGTCCACCTGGCAGCTGCCTTCACAGCTTGCCTGAACCTCAGCACTGAAGCTGCACTGCGCCGGCTGGAAGCTGACCGTGATGTTTCCAGCAGCCGATACCTCCGCGACCTTGGCTGCGGCCTTGGAGCACCACTGCGTGGTCAGCTCTTGCGGGTCCGTCGTGGTAACGCTCTTCGGATCTTCCCCGAGCTCCACCGCCATGTTGCGGCACAGCGTACCGAGGTCGGTCAGCATGGCCGTTGCAGCTCCGCTGAGGTCACCAACCGCCTGCATGGTGACGCCGAACTGGGCATTGACCTCGCCCTCGAGACCCCAGTCGACGTTGAGCATGTTGGTGCCGGGCTTGAAGCTCGAGCAACAAAGCGTGTCGAGCGGGTTGGACCCGTCGCAGGCGGGCATCAGCGCCATGGGTGCAGCAAGGAGGCCTGCTGCGAGACTCAATTGGGCGTAACGAAGCGAACTGGATTTCATCAAAGCTCCTGAAATTGGTAAGGCGGTTAGTTGTTCTTCGCGCATTGGAAACCACCCGGATTCGATAGGAACGGGTAGTAGCAACGTTGGTAAACGCTGGCACTCGGGTCGACGCCTTCCGGCTCGTCGAGGCACTCGCCCTTTAGACCTGAGGGCGCTTCAGGACAGTCTGCATCGGTGGTGCAGGTGTCGGGGAAACTCGCGTCGAAGCACGCTTTTTGTCCTGCCGACGTCTCTTGACAGGAGAGCGAGTTGGTCGCCGAGCCGCCACACTGAAGGTCGTTCAAGCAGTTGTAGCAAAAGTTGTCGGTGGCTGGCGGCTGGCAGGTCCCAGACTTGGGAATGCAGTACTCGGCGTAGCAAGTGTAATCGTGGGGGCAGTCAGAGGGCTGCGCGCAGCGCGCCGCGCAGGCAGTGATCTGGTCGATCTGCACGCAGTCCATATCGCCACGCAGTGAGCAGTCGGCGTTGTTGGAGCAAGGCGCGCACGGCTCTCGCTTGAGGCACGCATTGCGCAGGAGCGAGATGGGGCCTTCTTGGAAGGTCGCGCCGTCCTTGTTGAAGTCCGCGGGAGCGACGCAGGGTTGCTCGTCACCCTTACCGTCCACCCCGCAAATGGCGTTGGGGGGCGCAATCACACCGCAATAGAACCCAGGTCCGCAATCATCGTCGCTCGTGCAATCAAATGAAGAGCAATACGCCTCAGCGTCCCCTTGGCCCTTGCTGACGCAAGTGAGCGCACGGCACTCGGCCGCAGAGCACGCGTCGGAGCCCACGCCCTCCTCGCAGGTCGTTCCATCCGGGCAGACCCAGTCCCCAGGGGTATCGGGATTGTCACACTCATTGCCGAACGGGCACAGCCAGCCGAAGAACTTGTTCTTCGGCGATTCGGCGCAAACGAAGACGGTGGAACCGTCATTCAAGCCGTCTGCAGTGTCTTGCTTCTCGGGCGCGCACGCCTGAAGCACGTCGTTGCCGGCCAAGGGGGAGAAGCACTCGGTGTGGGAAGTGCACTGCAGCTTGCAGCGGTTACCAACGCACGTGTTCCCTTCCAAGCACAGGTCGGGGGAGCATTTCCCTTCACACTGGCCATCGACGACTACGCCGCCTTCGCAGCTCACGCCGCCCGTACCGCCGCCCCCGCTCCCGCTGTCCCCACAGCCAGTGATTGCCCCTGGGGCAAGACAAAAAGCCAAACAGGCGAAGAAGTTTCGTCCAAACGCGAGCGTCATGTTCTCTCCCAAGGATCGGCTGTTCCGATAAGAGTCCGTTATCATGAAACGGTGGCGGCCCATACGCCAGCGGTCCCGAGTCCTCAGTTGGAACTGAAAGTTGCTCGAAGATGAAACCTACCGGGCTTGACGACGTAGCCCTATCCGCGGATACTCCTAAGCCTCCCCCTACGTCAGGTGACCCATGCGCAAGCTCGCTGTTTACTCCTTGCTCGGATGCCTATCCCTTCTCGCTTCCGCTTGTAACTCGGATACCGACGTCGAATCGGGCGAGACCCAGACTGAAGCTCCCCCCTTCCCCGAAGGCCAAGGTCAAGCGCCGAACGCGAGCGCTGTTTACCCGGCGGGCCCTTACGGGATCAACCCGGGGTCGGTCGTGTCGAACTTCAAGTTCGTTGGTTTCCCCACGCCCGATCAAGCGACGGACTCGGCATTCAACGTCTCCCTCTCGGATTTCTACAACCCGACCGGGAAAGACGTCTTCCCGGAAGGGTCGGCCTACGGAGCAGGTGAGGCGAAGCCCAAGGCGCTCTGGATCATCGTGTCGGCTGTGTGGTGCGGGCCGTGCAACCAAGAAGCCGCTGAGACTCTTCCTGGCAAGTACACCGAGTACCAACCCAAGGGTGTTGAGTTTCTGTTGAATCTGGCTGACGGCCCGACCCCGGGGATTCCGGCTGAGTTCAAGCACCTGAAGAACTGGGTCAAAAAGTATGAGACGCGGTTCCCCGCCGTGGTGGACCCGAGCTACAAGCTCAGTGCGCTCTTTCAGCAGAACGCCTTCCCGGCCAACATGATCGTTGACACGCGAACGATGGAGATCGTCGAGTCGATCGCAGGCGCACCCAACGGTGCCTTCTACGCCAAGCTGGACTCACTCATCGCAGAGTAGCTGTCTCCTTCCCCTTGGTTCTAACTGCGCTCGGGCTATAACGGTCCGAGCGCATTTTTGTGGGCTCGACTTGGTTCCCGTGTGAAAGTCGAGCGTGTTCAGGCCCCTCGCTACCCGGAGCTCCACGTGAAAATCCTGCCTCTCGCCTTGTTGCTCTCCGCCGTTGTTTCAGCTGGCTGCAGCAGCACCACCACGAACGGCAAGGTCGAGGTAGCTGACGCCGCCTCTGCCCCGAATACAACCGACCCGGCTGCGGCCAAGGGCAACGCCCCCGACTTCACGCTGCCCACGCTCGACGGGAAAAACGTTTCGCTGTCTGAGCACCAAGGCAAAGTGGTGCTGGTGGACTTCTGGTCGACCACTTGCAACCCCTGCCTCGAGGAGATGCCGCACCTCGTCGAGATCTACGAGAAGTACAAGGCGAAGGGTTTTGTCATCCTTGCCGTTTCAGGGGACGGCCCTGAAACTCGGAGCAACGTCTCCACGGTGGTTCATCAGAAGAAGATGAACTTCCCCGTCTTGATGGATGAAGAGACCACGGTGATTGCCCGATACAACCCCAAGAAGGACATGCCGTTTTGGGTGCTGATCGACCGGGCGGGAAACATCGTTAAAAAGAAGAACGGCTACGACCCGGGCGATGAAGAGAAGCTAGCCGCCGATATTGAGAGTTTGCTCAAGTGAGCCGAGCCGGCTGCTCGTGAAGAGGGCCCGAGTGGTGAAGTTGCGTCTTTGGGCAGGGTTAGCGAGCACGTTGGGGCTCGTATGCAGTCGTGAAGCCCTGGCCGTGGAGGTTGAGGACGTTGCTGGGGAAACGCTCACCGTTGACGTTACCAATACCGCGATTGCGAATTACCTCTTCGACAATCGCAACGACAGCTCAACTACGGTCCCGCCGCCTTCGACGGTCGTCGACGATACCTTCGGCGAGTTCATCGACCACCTCAACCTCTCGGTCTACTACTGGCGTTTCCGGCTCGGAATGCGCGTTGACCTTAATACTTATTACGCGCAGCTAGACGATTACGATCTCCGAGACATCGCTAGGGAGCGGTTGCCCCCTGACCCTGGTAATCCCTTTGGGCCATCGGGCGTAGACCGCTACGACTACGAGAACGCGTTCCGCCGCGAGCTTCACACCCGTTACAAGAATACTATCTACCCGTCGAAGCTCTTTGCCGGTTACACGGCGCCTGGGGTGGACATCACGATTGGCGATTTCTACGCCCAGCTCGGTCGAGGCATCGTGCTCAGCGTTCGCAAGATCGATGAGGTCGGGCAAGACACGACCATCCGCGGCTTCAAGACCTCCTTCAAAAAGAGCTTCGAAGACGGCTCGCTCTCGGTGACTGCGCTTGCCGGTCAAGCCAACCCATTGCGCGTGGATGACCAAACAGGCCGTCGGCTCCATGGCGCTGGCTCTCTCCTGTTCTTCGGCTTCCCCGAGGCGAAGGACTTTACCTATTACACCTTCGATCAGAGCGGCGCTGCCGGCTACGTCACGGACAAGGCTCGGCCCAGCTACCTAGAGGACGCGATCTACGGGCTCAGCGTGGAGGCCGGACCAAAGCAGGTGCTGATCGGCGCGCACTCTTCGTTGATCGTGCGCAAGTCCAACAGCGAATCCTTCATCGATTGCCAAGCCGCCAACGGGCAGGACTGCGCAAGCGCCTTTCCCACCTTCACGACGCTCAGTGACTCCGCGCTGCGAGACGCGATCATTTCCGCGAGCGGAAGCGTCAATGTGCCCAGCATCGATGGGCATGGTGACGCCTATCTCGAGGTTGCCGTTCAGCACGCGACCAATGGTCGTGCTACCGCAAAAGACGGTGACGGGTATGTCCGAGTCAAGGACCACACAGGCTACGGAATCTTTCTCAATGCAACCTTGCGAGAGGGGCCCGTCGCGCTGACGTTCGAGGGCAAGCACTACCACTCATTGTTGCCGCTCTCAGGGAACATCAGCGCAGACTTAGGCGGTAACGGTGTATCGGCCGCTCCTGAATTTGGGACGATCGCCTACAACCAGCCGCCTAACGCTGACAGCTTCTACCAAGAGCCGCTCGGCTCGCCCAACATCTGCATCACCGGCGGGCGCTTGCGAGCCGACTATCAAGCCAATACCCATACCGGGGTCTATAGCTGGGTAGGCTTCTTCAATAGCCAAACAGAAGAAGACGCACGAAACATTGATTGTGAAACCGACGAGCCCTCGAAAGTAACGCGCACGCTCGACGCTGCAAGCGGAACAGACTTGGCGTTCGAGAAGGGGAAAACCTACGTAAAGGCCTGGATTGGCGGGCGCCAAACCTTCAATGCCGCGCCCGTAGAGAGCGTCAACAAGATCGTGCCCACGGACCAGTTCTACCGTGAAGGCTACATTCGCTATGACGTAGCAAAGCACCTTGCAGGTGATTTTACTCTTCAGTCCCAGGGCTTTCACCGGCACCGCTATGAGCCTACGCTCTCCGCGAGCTGGTGGAATGAAGGCGAGAACTACTTGGCTTTGCGCTGGGCACCTCACTTCGCCTTTATCTTCGGCTTTGAGTATCTCGGTCGGCCAGGCTGCAGTCCCGATGTGGACGGTGGAACGTGCTTCTACTTTAGCGGTGGAGCACAGTTCAAAGCCTCCTCGTCGAAAGACAACTTCGCCGAGATGCTCTTTGACACGGTGAACGTCTTCGTGGGCCAACGCCGCGGCGCGATTCGCTGTGTCTCAGGCGTATGCAGGCAATTCCCTCCGTTTGAAGGGGCCAAGCTCGAGCTGACGTCTCGCTTTTAGTCGAGGCTACTTAGGCCTCAGCCGGCCGTTTGCGCTCGAGCGCCGTGTGGTCAGCGCTCGAGCGACTTGCTCAGCGCTCGTGCGCCAACACCGAACAGGCCACCGTGGCCCGCACGTAGGACTGCGGATCGGCGAGCAAGCGCGCGGCCCGCTTTTGCTCTCCGAGGTTGACCAGGTGGCGAGCTGCGTACGCCCGCGCGAATTGCGCTTCTCCGCTGAGCTCCTTCTCGAGCAGCACCACAACACGCTGATCCTGCAGGGACGCAAGCTCCCCCATCGCGCGGTTCTTGTCGGAGTCGTCGCTCTTGGCGATCTCGAGGAGCTTCTCGCGAGCCTCTTTTTGCTCCTTCTCGTTGCCCACCTGCGCCAGCCGACCGAGCGCGATCAACGCCACGCCGGCGTCGGTGTCTTTCTTCGCCTCACGCAGTGCTTCGAGCACTACGTCGTTGGTCGGGGCCATCAGCATGGCGAAGGTGCGATCTTCGCGCGTGCCGAGCTTGATGGCCCGCACCAAAACGCCCAACGCAATTTCGTTGGCAGCGCGATCCTTCGGATCATTGAGGGCGAGCCGTGACAAAGCGATGGCTGCTGCGATGTTGGCTGCGCCGCCACTTTCAGCGATGCGCACGAGCTCCTCGCGGCCGCCGGCCTCGAACGTTGGTGAGGCGACATAAGCGTCGACGATCGACTCCTTCAGCCGGCTGTCTGCGCGCAACCAGAGGTCTTTCAGCGCGACCGTGGCTCGGTCCCCGCCAATTCGTCCGAGGGCCCTCACCGCAGCGGCCCGCGCAGCAGGGTACGGATCGACGCGGCCTGCCTCGACCAACGCGTCAAAGTCTTCCGGCGAGGGAGCCGACATGGCTGCGCGCAACGAGTTCATGCGCACGCGTTCGTCCAGGTCGAGGAAGAGCTGCCGCCGAAGCCCAAAGTCGTCAGAGTCAATCAGGCCGCGCGCGCCAAGCGCCTTGTAGGCGGGGCGGGCATCGCCATCGAGGGCGAGGTCCACGTACTCATCGATGCTCACCACGCCCGACGAAAGCAGCAGCTGACCCGCAACGGCGCCGAGGTCATCGCCCTTGTCGAAGCGGGCTGAAAGCTCACCTTCAACCTGCTCGGCGCAGCCACCGAATACCAGCAGCAGCTGCTCACCTTCAGCGTCTTTGGCCTGACGAATCTCGACTTCAGCGATGGCCAGAGCGATGTCTTCCACGTCACCGTCGGAGAGCTCATCCGACTTTTGCGCCGCCTCGATCTCCTTGGCAAGCTTCGGGTAGTCGGGCTTTCGAGCCGTCTCCACCATCGGGCTTACGGCGCATCCCGCCGCAGTCATCAGCACCAAGGCCACGCCGAGGGAGACGATTCGCATGGTGAAGGAGTAGTTGCACTCGGGGCGGTTCGCAAAGCAAACTTCGCCCCTTTCCGAAATCCTTCCGCCCTACCGTTACTCGTTCGCCCGGAATGGGCGGCCTGCATAAACCCATGTCCATCCACGTAATCGCCAACCTCAGTGCGCGCGGCCTGAAACAGGGCTTCGCGCGCCGAACGGCGATTCGCGAGCTGACCGCTGGCCGCGCGACCCTCCACGAAACGAGCCGGCTCGATCAGCTGCCCGAACTTTTGGAGCAGATCGTCCGTGATGGCTGCGAGCTGCTGATTCTCGGCGGCGGCGATGGCACGTTCATGAGCGGTGTCTCCGCTTTGGTGAAGGCCAAGGAGCAGGCCTCCGAAGGCGGATCGGGGAAGACGAGTCATTTCCCGGTCGTGGGGCTTTTGCCGCTGGGCACGGTTGGAACCGTGGCACGCAACTTCGGGCCGGCGGGCAAGCCCGAGCTGCTGCTCGAGCAGTGGCTCTCCGGGGGAGAGCTCGCGGTGGTTCCGCGCCCAACTCTGCGCGTCGAAGCTCGACTCGGTGTCGAGCGTGTCGAGCGCGTCGGGTTCATCGTTGGGACCGGGCTCGTGGCCCAGTTCTTCGACGTTTATGAGGCGCGAGGCGCTACCGGCACAGGCCTCGCAGCGAAGATCGCAGCACGCATTTTCGTGGAGTCCTTTCGTGGGGGGCCGCTGGCGACTCGGGTACTTACGCCAACGCCGTGCGAGCTAACGATCGATGGGAAGTTGAGCGAGACGCGGGCTGTTTCCCTGTTGCTCGGCGCTGTGGTTCGCGACCTCGGGCTTTCGATGAAGGTCTGCTACCGCGCGGGGGAGGACCCAGCACGCTTTCATCTGGTCGCGAGTTCGCTTCCGCCGGTACGCCTCGGAAGGCGCGCCCCGCTCGTGATGCTCGGGCGGGAGATCGGCGGAGAGGGCTCGGTTGACCGGCTGGTTCAAAGCTTCGACTTGCGCTTCGTCGAGCCCGGAGGTCGCTTCGTTCTGGACGGCGATCTATTCAGCGCAGACAGCTTTGCGGTCCGCGCTGGGCCGGTGTTGCCCATCATCGGCCCGCGCCGATGATGAGCCCCGCCTTCGGCTCAATTGGCCGTGCTGCGTGCCTGCTCTGAGCGATCGACCTCACGCTCTTCACGAGCTTGGCCCTTGGCTCGTTCCTTCGCTCGCTCACAGGCTGCCTGCACGAAGCGAACGAACAAGGGGTGCGGCGTCATCGGCCGGCTCTTGAATTCGGGGTGGAACTGGCAGCCGACGAAGTAGGGATGGTCCCGAAGCTCGACCATCTCCACCAGGCGTTTGTCGGGCGAAAGGCCGGAAAGCACGAGGCCCTGTTCGGCGATCTTCTCGCGATATTTGTTGGAGACCTCGTAACGATGCCGATGTCGCTCGCTGATTTGCAGAGTGCCGTAAGCGTTCGCCGCGATGGTGCCGGCCTCGAGCACGCACGGGTAAGCACCGAGCCGCATCGTGCCGCCTTTGTCCATCACGCCGCGTTGGTCGGGCATTAGCTCAACCACGGTGTAGGGCGCGTCGGGAGCGAACTCAGCCGAGTTCGCCCCACGCATGTTGCAGGCGTTGCGTGCGAACTCGACAACCGCGAGCTGCATGCCCAAACAAATGCCGAAGAACGGGATCTTGTTTTCGCGGGCGTAACGAATCGCCTCGATCTTCCCCTCTGTTCCGCGATCGCCGAAGCCGCCGGGAACCAGAATAGCGTCGAGCTGGCCGAGCGTATCCTCCACGGCCTTGCCGAGCAGCGCCTCTGAGTCGATGTACTCGAGCTCGAGCCGAACGTCGTTCTCCAGGCCGCCGTGCACCAAGGCTTCATGCAGCGACTTGTAGGAATCCCGCAGGTGCACGTACTTGCCGACGACGCCGATCTTCACTGAGCCGCGCTGCGGCTTGGTGAAGCGCTCGACGATGCGTTGCCATTGCGTCAGGTCGGGCTGGCGCGACCAAATGTTGAGCAGCTCGGAGACCTTTTCATCGACGCCTTCAGCATGGAGCGAAAGCGGCAGCTCGTAGATGCACTGGACATCCACGGCGCTGACGACGCAGTCGACGGCGACGTTCGAGAACAGAGCGATCTTCTCTTTCATGCTGCGTGCGAGCAGCCGATCACAGCGACACAGGAGCAGATCCGGCTGAATGCCGATCTCGCGCATTTCTTTGACCGAGTGTTGCGTCGGCTTGGTCTTGAGCTCGCCTGCGGTGGGAATGAACGGCACCAGCGTCACGTGCATGCTGATCGCGTTCTGCGGCCCCAGCTCGACCTTCATCTGCCGGACAGCCTCGAGGAAGGGCAGGGACTCGATATCGCCGACCGTTCCGCCGATCTCGACGATCGCCAAGTCGACGCCCTCGGTGGCAGCACGAACCCGTGACTTGATCTCGTCGGTCACGTGGGGAATGACCTGCACGGTGGCGCCCAGGTACTCACCGCGGCGCTCTTTCTCGATCACCGCCTCGTAGATGCGGCCGGTGGTGAAGTTGTTCTGCCGCGTCATGCGAGCGCGCGTGTAACGCTCGTAGTGACCCAGATCGAGATCGGTCTCGGCGCCGTCGTCGGTGACGAACACTTCACCGTGCTGGTAGGGCGACATCGTCCCCGGATCGACGTTGATGTACGGATCCAGTTTGACGTGGGTGACCTTCAGCCCGCGCGCCTCCATCAGCGCACCAACCGAGGCCGCAGCCAGCCCTTTACCGATTGATGAAACAACTCCGCCGGTAACAAAGACGTACTTGGTCCGCTTGCCCATGGGTCAGCTTCCAGTGAGGTTCGTAGCGTGCCGATCGTTCGTGAGAACCACGTGAACGGCACAAGCGTTGCGACGCCAACGCCGACGTCGCAGTTGGGAGTTAAGTGGCCTCGCGCGTCGCGTCAACGCGATCGATTTCGTATCCGTCGTTCGGCAAGAGTGGTACTTTGCTCGACCCACTTGAGGCTCGCGCGAATCCTTCCACGAAGGGCCCTGCGCCCTCGCTTGGCACTCGAGCGTGACGGCCATTTGTATGACGTCGAGGCCCTCGAGACGGCGCTGGGACAGCCGTTTCAATCGGAAGACCCGTCGGATTTCAGAGGTCGCGTCGTTGCCCTGGGGTTGGCCGGGTTGCGTGAGCTCGATCAGGCGCTGCTCACAGGCCGTCGTCCGAGGAGCGCCTACCTCGAGGGCGCGGGCTTGTTACCGCCCTTCGACGCTGAGGCCGGAAGCCATTTCCAGGTCGATCTTCGCGCGGAGCCTGCGACGTTTGCTCCTGGAGTGGCGCGCGCGGTGCTGGGCCAGGACGAATTCGTGGGCCTCCACCCGGGTGAGCTCACGATCTGCCCGGCGCTCGCGGTGGTGTTGGGCGAGGAGCTGCAGGCGGCGTCTCTTCACGAGGTACGAGCCGCCATTGTGGGCTTTTCGCTGGGCATCGCGTGGGGGGGAGCAGGGGGCCACCGCGTGCTTCGGCAGACCACGCAGTGTGGCCCGCTGCTGCTTACCCCCAACGAGCTGCGCCTGCCGAGCCTCGTGCTCACGCTGCATGTCGGGGAGCAGACGACGCGGGTCGAGGCCCCGGCGAACCTTGCGAAGGTCATCGAGCAGAGCTTGGTCGAGCTGTCCGGCGATGTGACGCTCGCAGGCGGCGACTTGGTGACGTTCCTTTTGCCAAGCCCTTCGCTGTTGGTGCGCGAGCACGAGCCAGTCGCGCTCACTCTGCCCAACGTCATGAGCCTGCGTGGGGTTGGCGTCCCGCGGCGTGCCCAGCGTTGATGCTTAGAAGGTGCCGGCTACGCCGAGACCGACGGCGTCACGAACGACGAACGGCACCGGGCTGATCGAAGCGCTCGCGGTGTTGTCCGTTTGAAGAAAGATGCTTTCGGCGATGAGCCCCAGCCCGCCGAGTTGCAGCAGTGCGTCGACCACGTAGATGGTGCCGCGAAGGCCCATCATCCCGCCGCAATCTCCTTCGCCGATGGTGGTCTCTTCACCGGGAGCGCAGCCGCTCTCACCGAGCCCGATCCACGGGCCAGCAACCGGGATGAAGAGGTAATCGGCTCCGGGAAGATCCGTCCACAAGGCACCCATCAGCGCCATGCTGCCGTACGAGACGGCAAACATGCCGAGCCCGCCCACCAGGGCTCGCCAGCGCGCATCCGGCGGAGGTAACCCACCAATGTCACCGCTTGCAGCGCCGGCTGGTGCAGCGACCTTCGCCTCGGGCGCTGGTGCGGCAACAACCTTCGCTTCGGGCGCTGGTGCGGCCGCCTGCGCTAGCGCCTCGCCGCTTACGCTCAGCGCGAGCCCAACGGCGAGGGTGGACGCAGCGGACAGAACTCGCGCCGTCATTTCTTCTTCGGATCCTTCGTCGGCGTGGCGGAGGGGTTGGGCGCGAGTTTGACCGTGTACGGGATGGTCAACTGGCCCTCGAAGGTGAGGGCGTACTCGCCAACGAACGCGCGCTTGATGCAGTTCTCCACCGCGGTTCCGGCGAACGGCGTACCAACCACCGCATCCACGACTTTGCCGGCCTTGCCGTCCACCACCACCTGAATCTCGCCCTCGCCAGCGACGTTGGCGTTGGCTGCCTTGTTGCACTGAGCAGCCTTCTCCCCGCCGCGGCGAAGAGCCACCTTGATCTGGTCCTTGGTGTCTTGGTTCAACTCGTCGGGGGACGAGGTTTCCACCGGCGGAGGAGCCTTGGGCGTGACCGTGCTGTCCGTCATCGGGATCGAAATCTCGAACTCGTCCTTCGGCGGAGCAGAAGCACATGCCACCGCGGAGCCTGCAAGAGCGGCGAGAAAAAGCGAGAGAGTTCCTCGATGGCGAAAGCTCGGTGCGCGATGGATCATTTCGACTGTCTCCCAATTCTGCGACGGTGCGGGGGGACCTTAGCAAGGCTGTGCCAAGGATGGGAAAGGTTGTTCCGCTTGCGGATTGTGTTATCCGCAAAGCGTGCGGCTTCGATTCATGCCTGCGGCTTTGATCTTGGTCGCGTTGGCTGCGGCGCTGTCGCCCGAAAGCCACGCTGATCAGACTCCCCAGCCGGTCGCTTCGGCTCGGTCCGCCGCGACAGCAGACGAGGTTGGTCGTGCGGTAAGCGAGCTCGCGCGGAAGATCGAGAAGCTCGGCGGCACGCTGAGCGCATCGGTGGTCGCCGTCGATTCGGGGGCGATTCTCGGCGAGCACAACTCGCACGAGCCGCTCAATCCCGCGTCCAACGCCAAGCTGCTGACCGCTGGCTTGGTGCTCGAACAGCTCGGGCCTGAACACCGGTTCGTTGCCGGCCTGACCGGTGAGCTCAAAGAAGGTCGGGTCGAGGAACTGACGCTACGCGGCAACTGGGATCCCTCTCTCGACGCAGCGGCCCTGCGCGGACTCGTGCGGCAATTGCGGGTGCGTGGAGTGGAGTCGGTCAACCACGTGTTGGTCGATCAAGGCCGGTTCTCGGGCTCGTTCACCCCACCGGCGTTCGAGCAGCAACCGGGGGAGTGGGCGCCTTTCCGTGCGCCGGTTGCGCCCACGAGCTACGAGCGAAACACCGTCACCGTTTGGGTGACGCCCGGCCGCGAGCCGAAAGACGTCGCCAAATTAAACGTCGACCCGCTGGGCTTTCTCGAGCTGAGCGGGAGCGTGAAGACCTCTTCCGACTCCGAGTCGGAGAAGATCGGGCTCACCCTGACGCCGGGCAGCACGCTGAAGGCCAAGCTCGGCGGCTCCATCCCGGTTGGTTCGGGGCCAGTCCCAGCGATTCGTCGTGTGGAAGACCCATCGTTGCTCGCGGGCCATGCCTTGCGCGCGTTGCTCGAAGAGCAGGGCATTACGGTCAAAGGTGAAGTCCGGCCAGGTACGAAGGCACGCCAATCGCTGTTGGCAAGTCGCCCCTCCCCTTCGGTGGCCGAGCTTTTGGCGCGACTCGGTAAAGACAGCGACAACTTCACCGCCGAGATGCTCTTTCTCGCGGCGGGAGCCTCGAGCAGCGGTGAAACGAGCTTCGGCCAGGCTCAAAGCAGCGCGCTGGCGCACGCCAAACTTCGCGGCGTCCCCGACGGCGAATGGCTGGTCCAAAATGGCTCGGGCCTCTTCCAAGCGAACAAAGCCAGCGCCAACGCCATCACCACGCTGCTTCGCAATGAGGCGCGCTCTTCACGAACCGGGCCCGAGTACGTGGCTCATCTCGCGGTTGGTGGCGTCGACGGCACGCTCAAGAAGCGCCTCAAACCCTTGGCGACCTCGCGCACCGTCCGCGCAAAAACCGGAACGCTCGCCGCAAGCGTCGCACTCTCCGGCTACGTCCTAGGCTCAGACGGCCAACCTCTGTTCGCGTTCTCCTTCATCACCGGATCGGTCAAAGGCAAAACGGGCCAGGCTCGGGACGCCATCGATGATGCCGTCCTGGCGCTGGCCCGCTAAGGGCCTTTGAGACTCAGCTAGCGAGGCTCAGCTGAACGAGTCGCGAATCTGACGACGAATCTTCCCGAGGGCCTGCTCTTGCAACTGCCGGATACGCTCGCGCGACAGGTTGTACTTGTCACCGATCTCCTTCAGCGTGAGCTCGTCCTCGTCATCCAGACCGAAGCGCCAACGAAGGATGCGCGCCTCGATCGGCGTGAGCGTAGCGAGGAGGCGACGCACCTCATCTCCCCAGCTTTGATCGGCCAGGGTGTCGAACGGCGACTTGGCCTCTTCATCCTGGAGGAAGTCGAGGAACTTGCGACCGTCTTCATCTCCGACCGGTCGGTCGAGTGAGAAGGGCGTCTCGGCTTGGAATTCGCGAACACGCTCGAGCTTTTCGGCGGGTACGCCGGTCTCGCGCTCGAGCTCCGCCATCGACGGCTCTTCCCCGGTGCGGGCCAGCAGACTCTGCCGAGCCTTTGCAACGCGGTTGTAGGTGTCGAGCATGTGCACGGGGATGCGCACGGCTCGGCCCTTGTCGGCTAAGGCGCGGCTAACCGCATGACGAATCCACCACGAGGCGTAGGTTGAGAAGCGGTAGCCGCGACGATGGTCGAAGCGCTCGACGGCCTTCATCAGCCCGATGTTGCCCTCTTGGATGAGGTCGATCAGCGGAAGGCGACCGCGGTTGTAGCGACGTGCAATCGAAACCACCAAGCGAAGGTTGGCCTTCACGAAGCGGTTCTTCACCGCCAGCTGGCGATTCCAGGTTGCGCGAACGTTGGCGAGGTAAGCGTCGTACTCGGCCGACGGCTCGAGCCGCGGACGGGAGAGCATCGCCTCGATGTCTTCCTCCTCGTTCGGGAAGTCAGCGTCGGTCACGAGCTGACGGGCGATTTGGAAGGCGTCGGCCATCCAGATTCGATCCGAGTCGGGCAACCGGATGCCAGCCGCGAGCGAAGCCGAGGTGGACTCCCATTTCTTCTTTTGCTCGGCATTGAACTTGCCGCCCTGGCTGTGGAACACAGTAACCAGCGCCTGAAGCTCCGGGAGCTCAGGGACCTGAACGACCTCAGGACCGGCTTTGGCTACGTGGACTGCAAGGTTGGCGAGAATGTGTTCAGCCGCCGGGATGTGCGAGAGAAGCGCCACCCAATGGGCGAACTCGGTCTGTTCAACCGCTTGAGCAGTTGCCACCTCTTCTTCTTGTGGCATGACTGCGTGAGTGGCCATCTCACGGAAGTACCTGCCGAGCGTCGAGTCTCCTGGCCCGTCTTCAAAGCGGCCGGCCGCGGGTAGCACCACCGGGGTGTCATCATCCGTGTTCAGCGCGTGGTTACGCAGCGTTGACTCGGCCTCCTTGAGTTCAGTGCGGGCCGGGCGGATGGCTGTTTGGTCCAGTGCCTCATCATCGGCGCCGCCGAACAGGTCCACGTCCACACCGTCATCCATGGCCAAGCCGGCAGAGGACGGTGGAGCTCCCGATTCAGCGATCGGGTACTCACGCGTTTCTTCATCAACCATCTCCCCTTCGAAGCTCGGAGCTTCGAATTCCGGGGTGCGGGCCAACGCTGTGTTGCCCACCGACGTGGGCTCGCTCGAACGAACGGGCGCACGCTTCGCTGACGACACGGATCGAATTTTGGCTTGCCTGGGCATCGCTTCCTCGGTTTTGGGGCAGAATGTAAGAACGGCTAGGGGTTGACCGGTGGCCCTTTGATTTTTCGATCGAAGGGTCAACTACATGACGTTCGAGAGTGACATTTGGTTCGCAAAGTTTTGTTGCGTTTCATGTCCTTTTGAGTCAGCGGTTTGTGACCGTCCTGCGCGAAACCCACCACCCAATGAATTGATTCCCGGCCGAAGTGGTTTGTTGGTTGCAGCACGAGTCTTCTGGTCGCGTGCAACATGAATGCCCCGAACTAAGTCCGACGATCACGGGACTTACGGCGCAAATCGCAAAAGCTTAAGGCGCGCGCTACTCCAGACTCTCAAGAGGGTGGGGCAAATCGCGACACGCCGATCATGGAGGACGAGCGGCCCCCACAATAGGGGCCGCTCGTTAGGGGATTCGACGAAGCGCGCGCTTCGGATTCGAAGCGACGTTAAAACTGTGAAAGGAAGCGCGGGTCGTTGTCGAACAGCAGCTTGATGTTCGGGATGCCGTAGCGAAGCATCGCCAGACGATCGATGCCCATGCCAAAGGCGAAGCCGGTCACCTTCTCGGGATCGAGCCCGGTGTGACGGAAGACGTCGGGGTGCACCATGCCGCAACCCCCGACCTCCAACCAACCGGTGGCCTTGCAGACGCGGCAACTCGAGCGCGTGCCTTGCTCGACCGAACAGAAGACGCAGCCGACGTCGACCTCTGCGCCGGGTTCAACGAACGGGAAGTAGCTCGGTCGGAAACGCGTTGGCGTGCCAGGCCCGTACAAGCGCTCAGCGAAGGCTGAGAGGACGCCACGCAGCTCGGCCATGCTCACGGCCGTATCGATCAGAAAGCCCTCCATCTGGTGGAACATGGGCGAGTGGGTCACGTCGTCATCACGGCGGTACACAGCACCGGCGCTGACCACCGCCAAGCGCGGGGGTTCTCCAGCCGCTACCCGAGCCGCGAGCTTCATCATCTCGCGAACCTGAACGTTGCTGGTGTGGGTGCGCAGCAGCACCTTGTTGTTGAACCAGAAGCTGTCCTGCATGTCGGTTGCAGGGTGATCCGGCGGGAACGCGAGCTTGGTGAAGTTGTTCTCCTCCAGCTCGACCTCCGGCCCATCCACCGAGGCGAAGCCCAACTCACGAAAGATGCCGAGCAGCTCGTCACGGACCGAAAGCACCGGATGGCGGTGGCCCCGGCCAAAGGAAAGGCGCCCCGGCAATGAAAGATCAAACGGAAGGCCCGAAAGCTCGGCCTGCAGTGCCTGCTCCGCCAGCCGCTTCAGCTCGTTCGCAAACGTCGTCTCCACGTCGGCTCGAAAGGCGTTCACCAAGGCGCCGATGCGCGGGCGTTCTTCCGCAGCCACGTCGCGCAGGAGCGCCAAGACGGCCGTCAGATCGCCCTTCTTTCCAAGCAACTTCGCGTAGTCGGCGCGCAGCTGCTGTTCGTTGTTCGCAGCCGAGAACGCCTCCCGAAACTGCGTGCCAAGGTTTTGAAGTCGACTTTCGATCTCGCTAGCGGCGCTCATGGAGAATCTCCTCAAACGGGGCTTCGGGCCTCAGCAACCTGCGAGCCCTCGGCTGACAGCAACAAGCGTCCACCCCTTTGGTGGAACCGGAACGAAAAGACCCGACGAATCCGCCGGGTCTTTTGGGACTGCGGGAACGAGCTTTATCAGCCCGCTCACCCAGTTCTTTCGCACAAGCGTTGGTTCAACCCGCAGCGGCCTTGACGACAGCCTGGAAGCCAACCGGGTCAGCCACAGCGAGGTCGCTCAGGATTTTGCGGTCCAGCGTGATGTTCGCCTTCTTGAGGAGGGAGATCAGCTTGCTGTAGGTGGTCCCGTTGGTGCGAGCGGCGGCGTTGATACGCACGATCCACAGGCGTCGGAAGTCACGCTTCTTGAGCGCGCGGCTTACATAGCCGTACTCCCAAGCGTGACGAAGAACCTCAACCGCCTGGCGGAAGCGGTTCTTGCGGCCAAGGAAGTAACCCTCGGTCTGGTTGAGGACGCGGTTGCGACGACGACGGGCCTTAAAGCCTCTTTTTGCACGAGCCATGCTGGTTCCTCCTCAGCCGTAGGGCAGCATCAACTTGATGCGCTTCTCGAAGGTTCCGTCCACCATGTCGTTCTTGCGCAGGCGGCGGCAGCGTTTGCGGCTCTTTTCCTGCATACAGTGGTTCAGGCCACCCTTGCTGCGACGAACGCGGCCGGTGCCCGTGATCTTGAACCGCTTGGCTGCGGCTCGGTTCGTTTTCATCTTCGGCATGACACAGTCCGATCTCACGCTCTCCAAGGCCTCTCGCGGTTCGGCCGGCCATCGGTCGAAGCTGCGAGTTGTTCCAGAACCCAGGAAATGCGGGGGTGCGGGTTATGCTGGACTCCCAGCACCCTGTCAAGCCGATCGGTCAACTGATTTGCGCGGTGAAACTGCTCAAAAATGCAGGGCCTTTCGACCCGTGCGACAAGACTCTACGCCGACCGAAAGCGATGCTAGGCGCCACTCATGCCCCGTCGCACGGATATCCGCAAGATCCTGATCATCGGATCCGGTCCGATCGTCATCGGTCAGGCCTGTGAGTTCGACTACTCCGGCACCCAAGGGGCCAAGACCCTGCGTGCCGAGGGATATGAGGTCGTGCTGGTGAACTCGAACCCAGCGACGATCATGACCGATCCAGAGCTGGCCGAGCGCACCTACGTCGAGCCGCTCGAGCCGGAGACGCTCACCGCCATCCTCGAACGCGAGCGACCCGACGCAATCCTTCCGACGCTCGGCGGCCAGACCGCGCTCAACCTCGCGCTCAAGTTGGCCGACCTCGGCGTGCTCGAGCGGCTGGGCATCCAGCTGATCGGTGCGAGCCCACCGGCGATTCGCAAGGCCGAAGACCGCCGCTTGTTCAAAGAGGCGATGGAGAAGATCGGCCTCGAGTGTGCGCGCAGCGGTTACGCCCGCTCGGTGGAAGAGGCGCTGCAGATCGTCGAACACGGCAGCGAAGACACACGCGGTCCCATCGGCTACCCGGTGATCATCCGGCCGAGCTTCACCTTGGGCGGCACCGGCGGCGGCATCGCTCGTACGCGCGAGGAGCTCGCGGGCAAGCTCGCGTGGGCGCTCGATCAGAGCAAGGCCGATGAGGTGCTGATCGAAGAGAGCATCCTCGGTTGGAAAGAGTTCGAGCTCGAGGTGATCCGCGATGTGAAGGACAACTTCATCGTGGTGTGCACGATCGAGAACGTCGATCCGATGGGCGTTCACACCGGAGATTCGATCACGGTTGCCCCAGCGATGACGCTGACCGACCGCGAGTACCAAAGGCTTCGCGATGCTGCGCGCTCGGTCATGACTGAGATCGGCGTCGAGACCGGCGGCTCCAACGTGCAGTTCGCCGTGGACCCTGTGACTGGTCGTGTGGTCGTGATCGAGATGAACCCGCGCGTCTCCCGCTCGAGCGCGCTCGCCTCCAAGGCCACCGGCTATCCGATCGCCAAGATCGCCGCCAAGCTCGCGGTTGGTTACACGCTCGACGAGCTGACCAACGACATGACCAACACCAGCGCCGCCTTCGAACCGACCATCGATTACGTGGTCGTGAAGTGGCCGCGCTTCGCCTTCGAGAAGTTCCCCGGCGCAGACCCGCGCTTGGGCACGCAGATGAAGAGCGTCGGTGAGGTGATGGCGATCGGCCGCACCTTCGCCGAGGCGTTGCAAAAGGCTGCTCGTTCGCTCGAAACAGGCAAGGACGGGCTGCAATCGCTGGTCGGCATCGTCGACTATGCGGCGTTGCTCGACGACACCAACCTCGGTCGCGACCTCGTGATGGAGGCCCCGGCTGATCCACGACCGCCGAACGAAGAGCCGCTCAGCGGCAAGCCGCTCGAGGCTGCGACGCTCACGCTCTCCACCATCCCCAGCGCAGAGCGCCTCTTCTACGTCGCCGACGCCATGCGCGCTGGCGTGACGGTGGAGCGCATGTTCGAGGCCACCAAGATCGACCGTTGGTTCCTTACGCAGATCCAACGCATCATCGACGCCGAGCGCGCGATCAGCCCGGCCTTGCTCGACGATGCGAGCCGCATGCGCGGCTACAAGCGACTTGGCTTCACCGACAAGCGCATCGCGACCTTGCTAGCCGCACAGAACCCTTCGAGCCCGCGCCCAACCGAACTCAGCGTTCGTGCTCAACGCAAGCAGCTCGGCGTACTGGCCACGTTCGGGCGCGTCGATACCTGCGCGGCCGAGTTCCCCACCCAAACGCAGTACCTCTATTCATCGTACGAAGACTCGTCGGAGGCCGAGGTCTCGAGTCGACGCAAAGTGATTATCCTCGGCGGCGGCCCCAACCGAATCGGGCAAGGCATCGAGTTCGACTACTGCTGTGTTCATGCGGCCTTCGCGCTCCGTGAAGCAGGCGTTGAGACCATCATGGTCAACTGCAATCCGGAGACCGTTTCCACCGACTACGACACCGCAGATCGTCTTTACTTCGAGCCGCTCACGCTCGAGCACGTCCTCGACATCTACGAGACCGAGGCCGCCTCCGGCGAGGTGCTCGGGGTGATCGTGCAATACGGCGGGCAAACTCCGCTCAAATTGGCCCAGGCGCTGCACAAGGCGGGCGTGCCGCTGCTTGGCACTTCAGCGGATGCGATCGATCGCGCGGAGGACCGCGGTCGCTTCGACGAGCTCTTGACCAAGCTCAACATCTTGCGACCGCGCGGGGCGATCGCCAACGGCGTGGCCGAGGTGTTCCGCGTGGCAGGGGAGATCGGCTACCCCGTGGTGGTGCGCCCCTCCTACGTGCTCGGCGGGCGGGCGATGATGATCTGCCACGAGGAGGTCGACCTGAAGACCTACGTGCATCTCGCGGTCGAGGCCGCGCGCGAAGCCGGAACGCAGACGATCTTGGTGGATGAGTTCCTCGCCGATGCGATCGAGGTCGATGTCGACGCACTGGGAGATGGCAGCAATGTCGTGATCGGCGGGGTGATGCAGCACGTTGAAGAGGCCGGCGTCCATTCGGGCGACTCGGCCAGCGTGCTTCCGCCCTACACGCTGCCTGCCGAGATCGTCGCGACGATCGAAGCGCAGACCAAAGCGCTGGGCAAAGAGCTCGGTGTGCGCGGGCTGATGAACGTGCAGTTCGCCGTGAAGGACGGCAAAGTGTTCGTGATCGAGGTCAATCCCCGCGCTTCGCGTACCGTGCCCTTCGTCGCCAAGGCGACCGGGCGTCCCTTGGCCAAGCTGGGCGTGCGAGTAATGCTGGGAGCCACGCTGGAAGATCTCGGCCTTCGTGACGCCGCTCGACCCAAGCACGTCTCGGTCAAAGAGTCGGTGTTTCCCTTCGCGAAGTTCCCCGGCGTCGATCTGCAGCTCGGCCCGGAGATGCGATCGACCGGCGAGGTGATGGGCATCGGGCAGACCTTGGCCGAGGCCTTCGGCAAGGCTCAGGTCGCCTCGGGCGTCGTACTGCCGAAGAGCGGCGCTGTGCTGATCACGGTGAAAGACTCGGACAAAGCCCAAGCCTGCGTGGTCGCCGCGTTGCTCGCAGAGCTCGGCTTCTCGATCCTCGCGACGGCCGGCACCGCCCGCGCGCTCGCTGCAGCCGGCATCCAATCGGAGATCCTCGGGCGCGTTCGCGATGGCTCGCCGCACGTGGTGGACGCCATTCGTGAGGGCCGCGTTGCGTTGGTCGTCAACACCACCGTCGGCGCAAAGGCGATTCGCGATAGCTACTCGATTCGCCGTCAAAGCCTGCTCTCCAACGTTCCCCTGGTGACGACGATGCCGGGCGCTACGGCCTTTGCCGACGCGATCGCGCACCAACGCAAGCACAAGACCACGGTCCTATCGCTTCAGGAGTGGCACTCCGCAGGCGACCGCTAGCCAACGCTCATGAGCCTTGCGCTCCGACCCGTCGGACTCGGCTGCATGCGCTTCTCGGTCGTGCCTCATCGCGACCGCGAGATCGCCATCCAATCGCTGGTCGCTGCTGCTCGACATGGCGTCAATCTGTTCGATACGGCGCCCAGCTACGGCCTCGGCGAGTGGGATGAGCATCACAACGAGCGGCTTTTGCGCGAAGCGCTCGCGGTCGCCGGGGAGGCGCGCGAGCACGTCCGCATCGCGACCAAGGTAGGCCTCGTTCGCGAGGGCGCGGCGTGGGTCCCCGATGGGCGCGCCAAAGCGATTCGAGCGTCCTGCGAAGCCAGCTTGCAAGCGCTTGACCGCTCAGTGCTCGACTTCGTCTTGTTGCACGCGATCGATCCGCGCACCAACCTCGAGGTCAGCCTGCGTGCGTTGACCCAGCTCAAAGAGCAAGGCCTCGCGCGTGAGATCGGGATCTGCAACGTGAGCTGCACCCAGCTCGAGCTCGCACAAAAGCTCGCGCCCATCAGCGCTGTGCAGCTCGCGTGGAGCCCCTTCGATCTGAACGCCCAACGCGCCGGCACCGTGCGTCATGCGCTCGCCGCCGGTCTACTCACGATGGTGCATTCGCCGTTCGGCGGCCCCAAGCGTGCAGCGCGGCTCGCCAAGAACGCAGCGCTGCTTCGCGTCGCCGAACAGCTCGGCGTGCCGGCGCATACGGCCCTGCTGGCGTTGCACTACGCAACCAGCCCGCTGCTCGTTCCACTACCCGGTGCTGGTCGGCTCGAGACGGCGATCGAAGCGGGCCGAGCGGCGCGCGTGAGCCTCACCGACGAGCAGCGAAGCGAGCTGCGCGAGGCGCTCTCCTTCGATGACCCAACGGTCGCCCGAGCCGCCCTCGGTTCCACCGGCGACGACGCAGGGGAGATCGTCATGCTCGTCGGCATTCAGGCCGCCGGCAAATCAAGCGCCGCGCGCACGCTGGCCGAGCAAGGCTATCTGCGGCTCAACCGCGATGAACGTGGCGGCACCCTCGCCGGGATCGCCAAGGAGCTGCAACAACGGCTAGAAGCCGGAGAGCGCCGCATCGTGCTCGACAATACCTATGTAACGCGCGCGCAACGCGGTCGCGTACTCGAGCTGGCCGCACAGTTCGGCGTACCGGTGCGCGCCGTTTACTTCAATATCGCTTTGGAGGTCGCCCAGGTGCGCGCGGTCCGGCGCATGCTCGAAGCGGGGAACGGCCTGCTGCAACCGGAGGCCTTGCGCGCGGCTGCCAAAACCAACCCGCACGCCTTTCCGCCGATGGTTCAGCTGCGTACCCAACGCGAACTCGAGCCTCCGCGTATGGATGAGGGCTATAGCGCTATCGACGAGCAGCAAACGGCGCGGCCTACCGAGCGACTCGTTGACCCCACGCAGGTCGCCGAGTTCGAAGCAGTCGCGATCTTGGCCGATTGCTTGGCGCACCCCGGCCTGTCTCTCGCCGATAGCCTGCGAGCGTGGCGCACCGACCTGGCCGCTAAGCCTCTATTGGTCTTTGCCTGGTGCCTTCCAGAGCATGAGCCTCAGCTCCGAGCCCAATTGGACAGCTTGCAGGAACTTAAAGTAGATAACGCATTATGTGCTCACGGCGGAGGCCCGCCGCTATGTTGGTGTAGGCCGCCCTTGCCTGGGCTACTCCTTTCCTGGGCGCAGCAACGTGGTATTGCGCTCGAGCGCTGCCTCGTTATCGGTAGTGGGCCTGCGCACCGTGCCATGGCTCGGGCGGTGGGAGCGGCCTTCAGCCTCTGCCGCACGGTCTACGATTCCTCGGGCTCTTCGGCGAACAGCGCTCGAAAGTAGGATTGCGGGTCCCGCAGAAAGTCCCGCGTAAGCCGGACGTGCTCGGTCTCTTCCGGGTCAATGCGGTTAATACCGCTCGCTGAAAGGTGGAAGACGTCCGCGCCCGGATAGAGCAGCAACATCGGGGAATGCGTGGCGATCAGGAACTGCGCGCGCTGGGTCCGCTCGAGATCATAAAGGATGCGTAGAAAGGCTAATTGCCGTTGCGGCGATAGCGCAGCCTCCGGCTCGTCCAAGATGAACAGGCCGTCACGCCAACGATTCTGAAACAGCGATAAAAAAGACTCGCCGTGCGACTGCTCGAGCAGGGGCGCGGTCCCGCCATAAAGGCTGCGGTCCCCAACCGAATCAATGTAGCTCGCAAAATCGAAGAAGCTCTCGGCCCGCATGAAGAAGCCGCTCGAGACCTTGGGTAACCAGGCGAGCCGCAAGCTCTCGGCCAGCAGCGAGCCTTCCCCCGGTTGCGCGTGGCCGTGATCGAGCGTGCCTCCCTGCAAGCTGAACCCGCAAAGCACCGCGATCGCCTCGAGCAGAGTCGACTTTCCGCTCCCATTTTCCCCGACCAGGAAGGTGACTTTGCGTTTGAGCGTTAGGTCAATACCTTGGGCGAACGCTGGAATGTTGAACGGGAACTGATCACTTGTAGCGAGCTCTGGCCGGCTCCTGATGCTACGCAGGAAAGGCTCATTGGTCTTTTGGAGAGGAGACTTTCGGCGGTTCATCGTCGAGGGCTTCGTTTGGCCGGTTGGTCAAGGTTGGCGTAGGGTACGTTATGCGCTCCCTGGTTCTACCGCTATGCGCCTTTCTGTTGGTGTCGGGGGCGGAGCGCCCATCGGCGGAGGCTGCTAAAAAGGTGACCACTCCGACGCGAGTAGCGCGCGCCGCCGAGAACGCTCAGGCCTCGTTGGCTCCGCTGCTCAAGAGCAAGTCCTTGCGGCTGGGGGATGAGGTCTTCTTGCGCGCTTTCAAGGAGGAGTCCGAACTCGAGGTGTGGCTGCGGCATGACGAAAAGTTTGAGCTGCTGAAGACCTATGAAATCTGTGCGGCCTCGGGGGAACTAGGGCCCAAACAGCGCGTGGGAGACGAGCAAGTACCGGAGGGCTTCTACAGCGTAGCGGCCTCAGCGATGAACCCTGCGAGCAGCTATCACCTGTCATTCAACGTTGGCTATCCCAACACCTACGACAAGAAGCTAGGGCGCACCGGCAGCCTAATTATGATTCATGGGGATTGCGTATCGATCGGCTGTCTCGCCATGACCGACGAAGGCATCGAGGAGATCTACACGCTGGTTGATGCCGCTCATCGAGGCGGGCAGAAGGCTGTGCAGGTTCAGCTACTGCCGTTTCGGCTAACCAAGAAGAAGCTCGCGCAGCACAAGGCCAGTGAATGGCACTCCTTCTGGCAGAACCTGAAGCAGGGCTATGACCTGTTTGAGAAGCACCGCATCCCTCCCAAGGTCAGCGTGAAGGACGGCGAATATGCGTTTGAGTAGTTCTGATACGTGACCACGGCCGTCACTCGTGGCAAATAGCTAAGCATGACCATCACGCGGATGTTTCCGGCCGCTTGCCTGTGCATCGTAGCCTGCGGCTCAGCTCAAACCGGCACTCGAGACGAAGCCGATCGAGGGGATGACCTCCTGGAGGAGGCGCCTCCCACCGCAACGGCCGCGCCCAAACCCCCCGCGCCCACTGCATCGACCAAGCCGGAGCCCAGCGCAGACCCGAACGCCGTTAGCTCTTTTGCTGCAGCGCCTATGGCCGACTTCGTCGGCAGCACTCTGCGCCTCACCTACGAAGGCGCTACCGCGACGCTCGCGGATAGCGCGCTGGTCCCCTCTGGAAAGACCTTCATCTTGCGGTTTCAACAGCCCGCTGCCAACGGCGCGCACGTCTTCAAGCTCATGCCGAAAGAGCTCGCGGCCGGTGTCCCGTCGAAGATCGAGGGCAAAGGCAGCTTCTTTCTGCAGCTGAGTGACGGCAAGAACGCTGACGGCACTTTCAAGCGAACGGACGTTACTGACTCTTGCGAAGTGAACGGTACGCTGACCGTTACCGAGCTACCAAAGGCCGGTGGTAAAGCCAAAGGGAGCGTTGACCTAACCATTACCTGCAAAGGCGTTGAGGATCTGCGGGAGCCGTTTACCCTCAAGGGTGAGTTCAGCGGCGTCCCGCTGATGGCGAAGTAGTCGCGGAAACGAGGGCGCCTTCATTGCTGGCTTGTGACACTATCCCGCAATGAAGTTCGCTCGTGCCCTCGGGCTCTCGCTGATGTTGCTCAGTGCAGTAGGCTGTTCTTCCCAGTCCAGCGGCTCCGAGCCAACCGCGCCCGTCCTCTCGGTGGAGCTGCCATCGGCTGTGGCCCGTTCGGCTGTGCCAGCGCCGTCTGCCACGGCCGAAGCAAAGCCAGTGAACCCCGACGCCCTCGAGTTTGACGGCTTCAAGCTCGGGGACAACTACGGCGACAAGGTGCTTGTTCGCGAGCCGTATCAAAAGCCTTGTGACGATGATCCGATCGACAAGAAGCAACAGCGCTTCATGGTGTACGGCGCTTTGCCTTGCCGCAGGCGGACCTTCCCCGAGGCAACGACGGTGGCCTTCTTTCTGGCCTACGCAGACGACAAGGACTTCAAGCAGCCGATTGAGGCCCTTGCCTGGCTCGGCGGTAACTACTTTGCGAGCCGCTCAAACTTTCCGGTCCGTACTGGGGAACTGGCCGAGGTCGCGGATAAGGCGCTCGGCCCAGTGCAGCTGAGCTTCCCCTTAGAAGGAAAAGGCGTTTCCTTGCAGGTGCGGCGTCACTCCGAGCGCATCTGGTCGCTGACCGAGGGCGGCCGCACTGTTGGCTTCGCGGTGGGTAAGATGCCGAATGACACGGAGCGGGAGCCGTGGCGAGCGCTTTTAGAGATGTATCGGAGCTATACCAAACCCTCGAAGCAATAGCGTCTAGGCGTGGGCTGCGGCCACGTCACCGGACAGCGCTGCGCGGAGCACTCGTTCGGCTTGGGCCACATTGCACGGTACCGGGTTCGATCCGAGGGAAGGGTCATTCATCGACATCTCGGCGATGAGCTTGAGCTTCTCCTCGCTGAGTCCTTCCACCTCGGCGAGCGTATGCGGCATACCAACCTCTTTGCGCAGTTGTAGTAGCCAGCCCATGACCGCATCCACGCCGGTTCCCTCGAGGTTGAGCGCGCGGCTGAGATGCTGCATTTTCTCTTCCACCGCCGCTCGATTGAACTCGAGCACGTAGGGCATGAAGATGGCGTTGGCCGTCCCGTGATGAAGCCCCAGCAAGCCGCCAATCGGGTGGGACAGCGCATGCACGAGACCGAGCCCCTTCTGAAACGCCGTAGCGCCCATCGTCGCCGCCATCAACATATGCGTACGCGCCGTCAGATCGGCGCCGTCACGAACCGCGATAGGCAGATAGCGCGAGATCAGCCGCATCGCCTCGACCGCGATACCGTCGGCCATGGGGTGATAGCCCGGGGCGCAATACGCCTCGAAGGCATGGGCCAGGGCGTCCATCCCGGTCGCGGCCGTAAGCCTTTGCGATAGCCCCGCCGTTAGCTCCGGATCGGCCAGGACGAGAGATGGCAAGAGCCGCGGGTGGAAGATGATCTTCTTTGCGTGATCCCGCGGATCAGCGATGACGCCACAACGACCAACCTCTGAGCCAGTGCCGGCCGTGGTCGGAATGGCGATCATCTTGACGACCTTATCGGGGTCAGCCCGTTTGAAGTTATCCCCAATATCCTCATAGTCGAAGACCGTCCCTGGGTTGTGAGCGAGCAGCGCTACACACTTACCAACGTCCATGGCCGAGCCGCCGCCGCAGAGGACGATGCCGTCGGCGTTGGCGGCGCGGAAGGCCTCGAGACCACGGCTGACGTCCTCATCACTTGGGTTGGGCGTCACCTCGGAGAAGACGGCGCCCAAGAGGCCCGCCTCTTTCAGCCCAGCCTCCAAGCGAGCGAACCACGGTAGGGCTCGCACGCCAGGATCCGTGCAAAGCAGCACGCGCGTAAAGCCGAGCTCCCGACAGGCCGCGGGCAGCTCTGCGACGATACCGACGCCGATACGGAAGGGGGTGGGGTAGTTGGAACGGCCGCGCGGAGTCTCAGAGTTTTGCATGGGGTTCTCAGGCAGAAAGGTGTTGGAGCCAGAAGGACGAATAGCGAGTTAGATAATCTCGAAGTAGCGAGCAAGCTCCCAATCGGAGACATGTTTCTTGTACTCGCGTACCTCCCAATTACGGGTAGCGACGAAGTGATCGACGAAGCCTGAGCCAAAGAGCTCGCGAGCGGCTTGTGAAGCCTCGAGCCGTTGGGCGGCCTCCTCCAGCGAGGAGGGGATCTTGGCCGCGAGCTCCTGCGGCGCTTGATAGGCATTGCCAAGTACAGGCGGGCCGAGCTCGAGCTGCTCCTCGATTCCGCGCAGGCCGGTGCCTAGCGCCGCGGCGAGCGCAAGATACGGGTTCGCGTCGGCCGGCCCGATGCGGAACTCCACGCGTTGGCTCTTCTCGCTACCTGGAATGACCCGTAGCGCGGTGGTTCGGTTCTCGACGCCCCAGCTCGAGGTGGTCGGCGCCCACATCCCGGGCACGAGCCGGCGATAGTCGTTGATGGTGGGGCAGACCATCGCCAAAATCTCCGGCAAGTACTTCACCTGCCCGGCGACGAAGGAGCGCATCGTCTTCGACATCGAGTGGGGGCTGCCCGCCTCGTAGAAGGCGCTCTTCCCGTCGCTCTTATTGAATAGCGATAGATGGATATGCCCGCTCTGTCCCGGAACCCCGGCGTTCCACTTGGCCATGAAGGTCGCGAGCAGGCCGCGCCGTTGGGCTAGGATCTTGGTGAAGGTCTTGAACAAGGTCGCGCGGTCAGCGGCCTCCCGAACCTCCACCACGCGGAGTGCCGCTTCCAACACGCCCGGCCCCGTCTCGGTGTGGAGCCCTTCGATCGGGCAGCGCAGCGCTACCATGGTATCGAGTAGCTCGTGGTAGAGCTCGGCGTGCACGCCGCTACGCAACATCGAGTAGCCGAACATGCCCGGCGTAAACGGCTTCAAATCGCGATAGCCCTTGGCCCGCGCGGATTCCGGCGTCTCCTGAAATAGGAAGAACTCGTATTCGAGCGCGCCCCAAACGTCGAAGCCGAGCGAGGCCGCGCGCCCAGCGATATTGTGGAGCACGCTGCGCGCGCAGGCATCGGCGTAACTATCAACGAAGCTGCCGAGCAATAAGATGGTATCCGGCTCGAAGGGGACGCGCCGCAAGGTGCCTAAGTCCAGCTTGACCGGGGCATCGCGGTAGCCGGTATGCCAGCCGGCTACTTTGGTATTGTCGTAAAGGACGTCCCCGCTGTCCCAGCCGACGACGACATCACAAAAGCCGAAGCCCTTCTCGGCGCAGGCCAAGAACTTCGACTTCTCGACGTACTTGCCGCGCAAAATCCCGTCGATGTCAGTGACAGCCATTTTGAAACGGCGAATACCGTTGGCTTCGATCCACGCCGAGAGTTCCTCGACCGTCTTCACCTTCGTTATGTCGGATTCGCTCATGGGGACCTCGCGGGTTTCAGTTTCAGGGCAAGCGGAAGTGGAAGTTCTTCGGCCGGGTGACGGCGAGGAACCCCAGCGGCGACAAGGACGACCCAGTGCCTGAATCTTTGGTTCCGGTCCACGGCATCTCCGGGTCGAGGTAGTCGCAGCGATTCATAAATACGGTGCCCACCTCCAGGCTTCGGCCGATGCGTTCGGCGCGCGCTGCGTCCTTGGTCCAAATCGAGGCGGTGAGGCCGTAAGGTTGGTCGTTGGTCAACCGAATCGCCTCTTCATCGCTGTTGAAGCCAGCAACGCCCAAGGCCGGGCCGAAGGTCTCTTCGCGCATGAGCAAGCTATCGGGAGCAGCCTGGTCAATCAGCTCCGGCGCGAGGTAACACCCACTTAGCGTGGGAACGTTGAAGCTGGCCGCGTCGACGATGCGTTTACCGCCCTTGGCCAGCGCGTCACTTACGTGGGCGCGCACTCGCTCGGCGGCGGCCTCATTGACGACAGGGCCCAACGTGGTGCCATCCTCCAGCGGGTTACCAACGACGTACTTCTTGATCAACTCGGCGGCGGCCTCGACGAAGCGAGCTCGCAGCGACTCATGCACCAATACCCGTTTGACCGCGCAACAGGACTGACCCGAGTTGTAGAACGCACCGTCCACAGCGTTCTCCACCGCCGAGTCAAAGTCGCAATCCGGCAGGATGATCGCCGGATCATTGCCGCCGAGCTCGAGCCCGACCGGCGTAAAGCCTTGGGCTGCGGCGGCCCGTGAAATCTCATGACCACCGCGCACCGACCCAGTGAAGGCCACATAGCCGAAGAGGCGCTCGGCCAAGAGCGCAGCCACCGTTTCGTGGCTGGCCGGTAAATAGGTAACCAGGCCCTTCGGCGCGCCGGCCTCCTCGAAGGCCCGCGCGAGTTGGGCTCCGACCCCCATGGTCTGCGGAGCGTGTTTGATCACCACCGAGTTGCCGGCGAGCACCGCGGCGAAGAGCGCGTTGGTTGGGACCAATAGCGGGTAGTTCCAGGCGGCTACCACCAATACGACGCCGACCGGCTCGCGCGTCGTAAAGCGATTGAAGCCCGCCTTCTCTTTGGGATGGTTGTCGGCGAGGGCGCTCGGCGCCATTTCAACGAGCGCGTTCACACGCTCTTTCATCGAACGTTGGTATTCTCCGCGGGCCTGACCGACGGGCTTGCCCATCATGCGAGTAATTGCGCGGGCATGTTCGTCGAGGTGATCGCCGTAACGTTCGTAGGCGGCTAGGCAGAGCGCCTGTCTCGCCTCGAGCGAGAGCGCTGCCACTTCACGCTGGGCCGAGGCGGCTTGCGCGACCAGCTTGCGGGCTTCTTCGAGGGAGGGTTCTTCGTAGCTGAAGGCGACGGATCGATCGACGGGGCTCGTGATGGAAGGCATGGCGGCGCAAGACTACAGCTCCGTTGGGCGGCTTGCGGTAGCTTGTTCTTGTCGAGGCGACCAGCTGCGGCCGGTTCGGGTGCGGATGTGTGCAGCTGTGCCACATGCCCGAGCTAACCAAAGTCGTTCGCGGCCCAGCGAGTGCGGCAGTCGGCGCAAAACTCCACTAAAGTCCGCCTCCATGTCGACGACGTCTGCGGCCCCGACCCTCGGTCTAACGACTGCGGATCGCAAAGCTCTTTCGGAGCTCGCGGCTACGTATGAACGCAAGTTGGATGTGTCGGTGGTGGCGTTGCTACAGGAGGCACAGCAGTTGGCTGCAGCGCTGGTCAAGCTGGGCGACGCGCTCGTGGAACGTACGCTGATCGCCGCTGACGCAGGGGCGCAACTCGATCTGCGACGGCAACGGCTCGAGGCGGCTGAACTCGACTGGAAGGCCGTCGGTTCGCGCGTTACGCCCGCCGTGATCGTGGAGCTACGTGCGCAGGCTCAATTGCGTAAGCGCGACGCGGTGGAGGCGCTGCGTTACTTCGGGCGCGACAACGCGGAGCTGCAACAGGCGCTCGAGCGCATTGGACGGCGTGTTGGGGACGCCGAGCTGGTGATCGAGCTGCATACCCTGGCCCAAGCGGTCGAGGACAACGCGGCGATCTTGCGCCACGCCGATCTTCCGAAGGGCGCCGCCGAGCAGCTGCGCGCCCTCGCCGATGAGCTGGATACGCAGCTGGCCAAGCATCGCGTCCGCTCCGATGCCACCCAGGCGCTTGCGCTGCGCAATCGCGCCTTTTGGCACCTGCGTGAGCTGCTGGAAGAGATCCGCGAGGCGGGCCGCTATGTGTTTCGCAACGACGCGCGAGCGTTAGCGCTCTTTCGTTCCTCCGCGGCTCGTACGCGTGCACGTCAACGCGCCAATAAGGCGAGTAAAACGCAGGACAGTCCGAGTGACGCGGCGAACCCCGTCTCCCCGAACCAGACCCCCAGCGGCTGGGGGTCTTCGGGGAACTGACCGCTAATAAGCTATTTACTTGTTGAAGCGCGGGCCAACGCCGAGCTCTTGGAGCAGGCCGTTGGCGTGGGAGACGGCGTCGAGTACCCAAAGGATGTAACGCAGGTCCACGTGGATCGAGCGGGTCACCGAGGGCAGGAAGACCCACGCTTGGGCCATCGATTCGTAGTTACCGTCGAAGGCCAGGCCGACCAGCTCTCCTTGGGCGTTGAGCGTGGCTGAGCCAGAGTTACCGCCCGTGATATCGAGATCGGTCAAGAAGTCCACCGGGACCTCGCCGAGCTTCTCATCCACATACGGGCCGAAGTTCTTCTGGTTGACGGCGTCCAATAGCTCTTTGGGCGCGATGAACGGGTCTTTGCCGGTGTGCTTCTTGGCCACCTCGGATAGCAGGGTAAACGGCGTGTAGACGGCCGCGTCTTTGACCGGCGCATAGCCGCGCACGGTGCCAAAGGTGACGCGCAAGGTGCGGTTGGCGTCGGGAGCGAGCAGACCGTTCTTCTGTTCGCGCATGGCGGTTACGAAGTCCGGCAGGGCGATTGACATCGCGCCTTCACGTCGCTTGTCCCGCTCCTCGAAGTCTTTGACCTTCGAGCGCAGCGCCACAGCGAGCTTGATCAGCGGGTCCTTCGAGGTCTTGAGTTCGGCCTCTTTGGCGCCTGAAAGCAGCTTCAGCCGCGCCGCCTCATCACCGAGTTTGGTGGTCTGATAAAGGCCGGCGAGCGCCTTATCGATCTCGGCGCTGGTGGGCGCCTTCTTGTTGACGCCTTTGCCCATCAGCGCCTCGGCGATGCCAGCGCGCTTCTCCGCGGGATAGGCCAGCTCGCGCTCGATGACCAGCTTGAGCACGGCCTTCTCGATCTCCGGGCTCCATTGCTTGGTCAGCTGCACGAACGAGTTCTCGAGCCGCTTCTGATTGCGATCTTGGTACTCTGGATCGCGCTGGGCGTCGGGTTTGGCGCGCTCTTCCGCGTTGCGGACAATGGCGTAGGCGGTGGAGAAGCCGCGCACGAGCCGCATGGTTTCACGGATGGTGCGGTCGGCCTCGATCGCCTTGCGGCTCTCATTGAAGGCCAGCACCGTCTTGTCCACGCTGCCGCCGAACTTGGCTTTGCGTGCCGGGTCTGCGTCGATCCAAGCGAGCAAGGACTTCTCTGCGGCGGCCTTCTCTGCAGCGACGCCCTTCTTGAGGCCCTCCAGCTGTCCGCGATAGTTGGTTAGCGCGTTGGCCAGACCGCGAATGTTGGTCTCGGCTTTGATGGCCAGCTCCGGATCCTTCTTGGCTAGCCCCTCGAGCACCGCCAGATACTTCTCGCAGTAGTCGATGATGTACGGGATGTCGTTCTCGACTGCGGCGTTCATCTCCGCTGCAGTGGCCAGCCGATTGGTGCGAGCCGGGTAGCCAGCCACCATCACGGCGTCCCCTTGGCGCAGGGGCGTCTTCGCCAGGCTGAGCACGTGCTTCGGCTTGTAGGGGACGTTGTCCGCGCTGAAGTCCCCGGGCGTGCCGTCCTTCTTCACGTAGGCGCGCAAGAAGGAGAAGTCCCCGGTGTGGCGCGGCCAGCGCCAGTTATCCACCTCACCGCCGTAGTTGCCAATCCCCTCCGGCGGAGCGAACACCAAGCGCACGTCGCGAATCTCCAGCTGCTCAATCAGGCGGAACTCAGCTCCGCCGAAGAACTTCTCCACCGAACAACGGATGCCCTCACGGCCTTTCTCGCATTCGGCCACGAGCTTTTTGGAGCGGTCCTCGATCGCTTGATAGCGCGCCAAGTCGTTGGGCAGGGCGGCCAGGCCTTCACGCACGCTGGCCGAGACATCCTTCATCGACTGGGTCACGAACACGCGCTGGCTGGGCCCAGCCGAGAGCTCGTCGGCGCGCGTCTTCGCCGCGAAGCCGTCCGTCAGCAGGTTCTTGTCCTTGGTGGCGTTGAACTGCAGCGCGCCGGTCACGCAATGGTGATTGGTGATGATGAGACCGTCCGACGAAACGAAGCTCGCCGAGCATCCGCCCAAAGACACAACGGCGCCCAACGGGAACTCGGTCGGCTTGGTCAACGCGGCCGGATCGATCGTGAAGCCGACGTCTTTCAGATTCTGCGTTTGCAGGGCCAATTGCTCCGGCAACCACATCCCGCCGGGGTTCTCAAACTTGGTGCGCGGCCCTTCGGCCACGGGGGCCACCGAGGCGCTCGCGCTGGGCGAGGAGGTTTGCTCGGGCATGCGACCGTTGGATGCAGCGGGGCTGCATGCGGCCAAGAACAGGGCGAACCAAACCGAGGAACTGCACTTCAGCATGCCCCCGCTTACTTCTCTCCTGAGGCCGGGGCAACTCGCGCAAAGGCTCTTGGAGGCCATCGAGTTCGGCCGCTTCTGAGGGCGCGAAAGAGCCAGTGGGCGACTCCAAGGGCCGTACCAGGCGCGACGATGGGTTCTATAAAACGACCCAACAAAATTAAAATACGACGATTGCTATAGTAGATGCGACACTATCTCAAGACGAGAAAAGCCGGGCTTGCGACCCGGCTTTCGTCCCGAAGCGAGACCGCCTCGGCTCAGTCGTGGATGCCGCCGGGCACCTTGTCCCGGCCTTCTTTTACGCGCTGATTCCAGGTGTCTCCGGTGGACTGACGTTCTTCCGCCATGGTGATGCAGCCTGCGACGGGGCAGACCAACTGGCAGAGGTTGCAACCAACGCACTCCGGCTCATCCACCCAAGGCAAGCGATCTCCTGCGATGGTTCCGAGCACGAACGGCTTGGGAGGAGCCGCCTTGCCGTGCGTGTGGGCGTGCGGCGGACGCTGCTTCTCCTCATTGCCGGTGAAGATGCATTGATGAGCGCCGTCATTGCAGGCGGTAACGCACAGCTGACAGCCGATGCAGGTCTTCGGATCGATCTTGGCGACGAGCTTGTAGCCGAGGTCCAGGTCGCCCCAATCTTGGTAGGCCGGGACAGCTTTGCTCTGCAGCTCAGCCACGCTCTTCATCCCCTTTTCGTCGAGGAAGTTGGAGAGACCTTCAATCATGTCCTCCACGATGCGGTAGCCGTAATGCATGACGGCGGTGCACACCTGAACCGAGGTTGACCCGAGCGCGAGGAACTCGGCTGCGTCCTTCCAATTGGAGATACCGCCAATGCCCGAGATCGGCACTTTGATGCGGGGGTTGGCGGCCAACGCGGCGAGCAGATGCAAGGCGATGGGCTTGACCGCCGGCCCGCAGTAACCGCCGTTGGTGGAGCCGTTGCCGACGCGCGGGAGCGGCACCATCCGGTCCAGATCGACGCCGACGATGCTCTTGATGGTGTTGATGAGCGAGATGCCGTCAGCACCGCCTGCAACGGCGGCCAGGCCTGCCTCCTCGATGTCACCGGTGTTGGGCGTTAGTTTGACCAGCACCGGCGTTTTGGCGAATTGCTTCGTCCAGCTGGTGATCTCGGTGATGAGCTTGGGCTCCTGACCCACCGAAGAGCCCATGCCGCGCTCACACATACCGTGCGGACAGCCGAAGTTGAGCTCCAGCCCGTCCACGCCGGCGTCCTCACACTTCTGAATCAGCACCCGCCAATCCTCTTTGGTCTCGGTCATCAGCGAGGCAATGACGACGTGTTTGGGGTAACGCCGTTTGACCTCGCGGATCTCCTTCAGGTTCACCTCCAGCGGCCTATCGGTGATGAGCTCAATGTTGTTGAGGCCCATCATCTTGTAGGTGCCGAGATCCACCGAGCCGAAGCGGCTCGAAACGTTGACGATGGGGTCGCCCAGCGTCTTCCACACTGCGCCGCCCCAACCTGCGTCGAAGGCGCGCATGACCTGCTCGCCGGTGTTGGCGGGCGGCGCCGAAGCGAGCCAGAAAGGGTTTGGGCTCTTGATGCCTGCAAAGGTGACGGAAAGGTCAGCCATGTTGGTGGTCCTGCTTGGAAGGGGTCACTGAGCCCAGGATTGAAGGAGAGCGCGAGCTGCATCACGCCCGTCGGCAACGGCGTTGACCACCTCTTTGCCTCCGTTGATGCAGTCCCCGCCGGCGAAGATTTTGGGGTTGCCGGTTTGGCGGGTTTTACCGTCCACCACCACGCAGCCCTTGGCGTCCAGCGTCACGTCGGGCAAGGCTGAAGCCAGTGCGCGCAGCTTGGATTGACCGATAGCGAGAATGCATAGCTCACAGGGCACGAGCTTCTCGGTGCCTGCGACGGCTCTGCCGTCTTTGGCGTCGGCCACCATGGCGCCGGTGAGCGCTCCCGCCTCGTTGCGTACGAAGGATGTAATGACGGCGTGCGGGATGAAGCGCACACCTTCGATACGTGCCCCTTCGAGCTCGTGGGCGTAGCCGCTCATCTCCGCGACGCCGCGGCGATAGACCATCGCCACGTCCTCGCAGCCGAGCCCGGCGCACTCACGCGCCACGTCGATCGCCGTGTTGCCGCCGCCGACGATCAGCACCGTGCCCTTCGGCTTGCTGATGGCGCCGAGCTTCATCTGCTCGATCCAGGCGGTCGCGCCGATGACGCCTTCCCCTGCTTCATTGGCTGCACCGAGCGACGTGTCTTCCCCGAGCCCGAGCCCGAGGAAGATCGCGTCATAGTGAGGTAGCAGTGCCGCTACGCCAGCGCCGTCGAGCTCGGAGCCGAGCTTTAGCTCGACCCCCATATCGACGATCCACTCGGCCTCGCGCACGGCGTCTTTGGCTTTGAGCTTATAAGGAGCAATGCCGGTGGTGTTGAGGCCACCGGGCACCGACCGCTTCTCGAAGATGGTGGCCTTGTGGCCCTCGAGCGCGAGCACGCCCGCGAACGCCAGGCTGCCAGGGCCAGCCCCAATGCAAGCGACCTTCTTGGGGTTGGCTATTTGTTTGGGGCTGAAGTGCGCCTTTGCGTCCGCGTTCAAGGCAGTTTCAGTGGCATAACGCTGGAGACGGCCAATCTGAATCGGCTCGCGTTCCCAGCCGTTGTACACGCAATCCCCCACGCAAAGCTCCTCGACGGGGCATACGCGTGAACAAGAATAGCCAAGTAGATTTTGCTCCAGGATCTTCTTGGCGCTGCCTTTGACATTGCCCGAGGCGATCTTCTTGATGAAGGTGGGAATGTCGATCGCCGTTGGGCATGCCTTGATGCACGGAGCGTCCGTGCAATAGAGGCACCGCTCCGCTTCGGCGTGAGCCTCGGCGGGCGTGTACAGGGGCTTCTTGTCGCCGAAGCTCTCTTCGGCTCGGTCTGCCTTGAGCAGGTCGATGAGGTTTTGCATGGTTTGCCTCTGCGCTCCCGATTAGCGGTTCTGGGGGAAGCCGAGATCAACCCCGCGGAAACGCGGATCCGGCCAGCGATTGATGATGACCTTGTTACGGGTGTAGAACTTGACGCCGTCCGGCCCGTAGATGTGCAGATCTCCGAACAAGGACTGCTTCCAGCCGCCGAAGGAGTAGTAAGCCATGGGCACCGGGATAGGCACATTGATGCCGACCATGCCGACGCGGATCTCATGCTGGAACTTGCGCGCCGCACCGCCGTCATTGGTGAAGATGGCCGTACCGTTCGCGTATTGGTGCTCGTGGATGAGCCGAATGGCGTCGTCGTAGGTCTCGACCCGCACCACGCTGAGCACCGGCCCAAAAATCTCTTCTTGGTAGATGCGCATGTTGGGCGCCACCTTGTCGATTAGGCAGGGCCCGAGGAAGAAGCCGCGCTCATGGCCAGGGACCTTCAAGGTGCGGCCATCGATCAGCACGTCTGCGCCCTCGGAGGCGCCTTGGGCCACATAAGAAGCGACCTTCTCCATGTGTTGACGGGTGATGAGCGGGCCCATCTGCGAGGCCGGATCCAGCCCGTTGCCGACCTTGAGCTCGGCGATGCGCTCGCGGATCTTCGGCAGCAGCTTGTCAGCGGCGCCGCCCACGGTGACGAGGACGCTAATGGCCATACAGCGCTCGCCAGCGGAGCCGTAACCGGCGCCCACCGCGGCGTCCGCCGCTAAGTCCATATCGGCGTCGGGTAGGACGACCATATGGTTCTTGGCGCCACCGAGCGCCTGTACGCGCTTGTTGTGTTGCGTGCCCGTCTCGTAGATGTACTTCGCAATCGGCGTGGAGCCAACGAAGCTAATGGCGTTGACCTCGGGGTGGGTGAGCAGACGATCGACGGCGACTTTGTCCCCGTGCACCACGTTGAAGACGCCCTCGGGCACGCCGGCTTTGGCCAGCATCTCGGCGCACATGTTGGTGACGCTCGGGTCCCGCTCGGAGGGCTTGAGGACGAAGGTGTTCCCGCAGGCGATGGCGAGCGGGTACATCCACATCGGCACCATGGCCGGGAAGTTGAAGGGCGTAATACCCGCAACCACGCCGACCGGCTGACGGAGCGAATACGAGTCCACCTCGGTCGAAACGTTCTCGCTGATTTCGCCCTTGAGCAGGTGGGCCAGGCCACAGGCGAACTCCACGACCTCGAGGCCGCGTTGCACTTCCCCTTGAGCGTCCGAGAACACCTTGCCGTGCTCGAGCGTGAGCTGCTTGGCGATCTCGTCCTTGTGGGTGTTCATCAGTTCGCGGAAGGCGAAGAGCACGCGCGTGCGGGTGGCAAGCGAGGCATGCCGCCAACTCTCGAGCGCCTTGGAAGCGGCGCCGATGGCCGAGTCGACTTCGTCGACCGTGGCGTACGGAACGTGCTTCTGAACCTCACCCGTTGCCGGATTGAAGACGTCCCCTTTGCGGTCGCCTTTGCTCGATTGCGGTCGACCGTTGATCCAATGCGGTAGCGTTTCCATGCCTGTTCAACCTCTCGTCTCTGACCGGCTTTGGGCGCGGCGGACGCGGCAGGATACACACCCGGCCCAGCCTGGGGAACGACCGTCGAGGTCGAAGTGACGGCGGTCTTTGAGCCGCTGCAACGCGCGCATGCGCAGCGCGTCAAAGCCCAGCGCTGATCTGCGCGCGCAGCCGTGTAAACTGCCCGCCCATGTCGACTTCTCTCTCCGCCGAACTCGCGTCTCTCGCTCCCGAACTCAAGAGCCGGCTCTTGGCCCGCGGCTTCCGCGAGGAGCGTCTGCTCGAGCAGGCCGCTGGCATTGGCGTCAATCGCGATGAACGCAACCGCTTGCCGAGCGGGGTCGAGCCGCCGCTCGATAGCGACTTGGTGCAGGCCGCCGACGCAACGCACCCGCGTTATCAGGAATGGTCGGAGCGCGGAAAGGCGCTCTTGCGCGAGGGCAAGGTCGCGCTGGTGGTGCTCGCGGGCGGCATGGCGACTCGTATGGGCGGGGTGGTCAAAGCGTTGGTGGAGGCTTTGCCCGGCAGGACCTTCCTCGACCTGCGGCTGGCTGAGCAGGCCGCGCTCTCGCAAGGTGCAACCCAGCCGATGCCACTTTGGCTGATGACCAGCGAAGCCACGCACAAGCCGATCCTCGAGGCCCTCGGCGAGCGACACGACGGTCGCAATGTGGCCGCCTTCGAGCAGTGCGTGTCGTTGCGACTCAACCTCGATGGCAGCCTGTTTCACGAGGAAGACGGTGACCTAAGTTGTTATGCCACCGGTCACGGGGATTTGCCCGAGGCGCTCGAGAAGAGCGGCTTGCTCGAGCGCTTCATCATCGACCGTGGGGACGGCTATGTGTGGATCGCCAACCTCGATAACCTCGGAGCCACCGTGGACCCGGCTATCCTCGGCCAATTCGCCGAGAGCGAGGCCAAGCTCGCGGTGGAGGTGGTCGACAAGGTGGGAAGTGATCGCGGCGGGGTGCCGGTGCGCTGGAACGGCAAACGCATCATCGCTGAGGAGTTCCGCCTGCCCAAGTCGCTCGACCCGGCGATCATTCGGGTCTTCAACACCAACACCTTCTTGGTGCGAGCGAGCGCGCTGCGTGATCTCGAGTTCAACTTCTCCTTCGTCGAGGTCGAGAAGTCGGTGGGAAGTAAGAAGGCCGTTCAATTTGAGCGGCTGTTGGGCGAGATGACGGTTGGGCTCGAGCCGACCTTCTTGCGCGTCCCGCGCGAGGGGACGGCCTCTCGCTTTCTGCCGGTGAAAGACGTCCCGGAGCTAGAGAAGCGCCGCTCTGAGATTGCGGCTGTCGGTAAAGCTCGCGGCCTCTTCTAGGCGATTTGTTCCAGCCACTGAAACGTGTGACAGCGCGCTGACACTGTCACACGTTTGGGACGCAATGCTGACCGAGACATGACCTGCGAAAGAATTTTCGCAGTTCACACTCGAGGCCGTGCTTCAGCGATCCGCTACTCCGATCATGAGCTGCCCCAGCGAGAGCCTGCTCGTGTTCTCCGATGTGCATCTCGGCAGCGACATCGTCGATGGGCATCCGCACCGGGTGATGCGCTCGGGGGCGATTGACCGCGACCTGATCAAGCTGATTGCGCATTATCGCAGCCAGCCGCGCGTCGCCGACCGCTGGCGTATCGTCATAGCGGGGGACTTCATCGACTTTATCGGTATGTCGGTCTCGGCCACGGGAACCGCTGCGGCGCTCACCGAACTGACCGAGGAAGAGCGCCAACACGGCTTGGGTAACGCGGCTGATCACGCGCGCTTGAAGTTGCAGCGGGTGCTCGACCGGCATGGCGACGTGTTTGACGCGCTGGCGGCGTTCCTGGCCGAAGGCAACGCGCTAACGCTGGTTCACGGCAATCACGATATTGAGTTTCATTGGGACGCCGTCAAAGAAGATTTGCGTAATGACCTATTGGCGCGGGCGAGCCGGGGCGAACGACCCCTCGAGGCGGAGGAGTTCCTCGGCCGCATCGAGTTTAGCCCCTGGTTCTTTCTGCGCGACGGTGTGGCTTACATCGAGCATGGCCATCAATACGATCCGTTCTGCTCCTTCGCCTATGTGATGGCGCCGCTCTCCCCGCTCGACCCTCGGCGGATTGCGCGTTGTGTGAGTGACGTACTGCTGCGCTTCGTCGTTCGGCCGACCAAGGGGCTGTCCGAACATGGCCATGAGAAGATGGGGGCGCTCGACTACCTGCTGCTCGGCGTGCGGCTCGGGGTTGGCGGTGGCGTGCGGCTCGGTGTGCGCTTTGCGCGGGCCGTAGCCGAGCTATTCCGTCTGCGTCGGGGTCACGTCTCGGAGGCGGCGACCGCGCTGCGCAAAGAGCATGAGCGTCGCGTTGCATTGCTGGCGAAGGCGACGCGCATCGGGAAGGCCAGACTCAAAGCGCTATTGCGTTTGCAGACGCCGCCGATCAGTCATTCGATTCACGGCATCTTGGCGAGCGTGCTGCTCGACCGCATCGCGCTGGGGATGGCGGCGATCTTGGCGTTGTTTGCGCTGGTGATCTTCGGCGCGTTTCAGGGCCATACCCTATTAGCCGGGTTGGGCGTGCTGATCACCTGGTCGCTCTTGCATCGGCACTTGACCAAGCTGCGCAAGGTGGACCCGAGCGAGCAGCTCGCCCTCCGCGCCGACGCGCTGGCCCAACTGTTCTCGGTGCCCTTCGTGGTAATGGGCCATACCCATGTACCGACCAGCATCCCCGCCGGGGATACGACCTATATCAACTTAGGCTCCTGGGCCGAAGACGAGCAGTCCCACAGTGAGTACACCACGCGCACCCACGTGGTTATTCACCCCAGCGCTGGAAAGCCCAAAGCGCTCTTTCAACGTTGGGACTCTGACCAAGAGGGCCCGCTGCCGTTCACGCCTGATACCAACTTAGGTTGAGGCCGTCTCCCGGGTCATCTCCACCATCGTCGTGCAAAAGCCGAGTGAGGCGAACAGCCGTTGTGCGGCTTCATTCTCGATCGCCGTTGCGAGAAGAATGCGCGGTGCGCCGCGGCACTCTAGTTCTTTGCAGGCCGCCTCCACCAGCAAACGTGCGACGCCCAGCTTGCGTGCGCTCGGAATCACGAACACGTCGTGGAGCTTCCCGTGTGCCTCCAATAGCTCATTCCAGTTCTTCTCCTCCAAGCGCGCATACACGTAGCCCACGACCTGGCCTTCTCGCTCTGCGACGAAGACCAACGCAGCCGGCTCCGCAGCCTCTTTGACCAGCCAACGGCCGTAGCCTGCTTCAATCCCCTCCGGCGATATGAAGCGCCGCGGATTCAGCTCGTGATGCATGCGCACCAACGCCGCTGCCAGCGCTCCGAGCGCCTCACGATCCGAGGGCCGAGCGGAGCGAATCTGAAGCTGAGAATCCTTCACGCACGGAGTGTACGCTGTGTCTCGGTGCAACAAAGCAAAGGTTGGTCAGTGATGCGTAGGGGCAATCGACACAGCTTGGCTTGGACGGTGGCTGCGCTCGCGTCCCTTTGCGCTTGTTCGCAAGGCGCAAGCACCAGCGCCGGAAACACAGGAACGCCTCCGGCGAGCAGCCGCGTCGAGGCGGCGGTCAGCGGCTCGGCCAGCGCCTCTCCGGCTGTACGCGATGAGCGCCGTGAACAAGCGCGCGCTTGGCTCGCGCTGGCCGAACAAGCGATCGGCACCGAGTTGCGCATGCCGCAGGCCGGCTATGCGGTCGATATAGCGTTTGCCTACAAGGCAATCGAACCTGCCGAGCACCAAGCGAAGCTCGCACAGCTCGAACGTGCGTGTGAAGACGCGAAGGTCGCTATCGAATTGGCTCCGCAACTCGCGCGGGCGTTCGCGTCGACGGGCGACGACGTTGCCTTGCGGCGCACGCTAGAGCGCATCGAGCAGACCTCGCCTCGTCCACTTTCAATCGACGCGCGGGTGTGGCTCGCGGTGCTGGCGTTCATGCGTGATGACCCTTCCGCTGTGCAACAGGTCATCGATACCGACTTAGGGGCTGTCGCCGGCGGCGAGGTCGCCGAGATGCGTTCGCTCTTGCGAGGGCGCGTGGCCGCCTTCGCTGCGGACCGCTGCAAGGAGAAGGACGCGCGGGCGCTGGTCGCTAACGAGGACGCCGCAACGCGGGCGCGCATGCTGGAGGCGCTGCTCGCGTGCAAGGAGGTGACTGCAGACGAGGCTCGCTACGCGAAGGTACGCGCCGAGTATGAGCGGCTGCTCGAGCCCTCGCCGAAAGGCCGCCTCGAGCTCGTGCGGGTGTTGCGAGCCACCGGCCACGAAAGCGACGCCGATGCTCTGCTCACTCAAGTGGCCGCCGACGTCGAGGCCGGAAAACTCGACGCGCGCGCGGCGCTCGAAGCGCTCCCCGCTGGCACCCGCGGCCCAGCTGCGAGCTCGATCGCCAAGCGCTTTTGGGCCGACGCCCAGCGCTCGATTCCGCCCGCCGACCTTGCCGCCCAGCGGTGCGGCAACAACTGCCTCTACTACGCAAGCCTCGTCGCCAAAGCCGGTGACGAGACCCTGGCCAAGACGATCCGCGACGCGTCCAAGAACGCCCCAACCGACGGACCGGATCGAAGCTTCCTCGAGAACAACCGCGCCTTCATGCAGGTCCAGCTCGCCATCGCCCTCGGTGAAGGAACGTACCTACTCGAACAATGGGACAAGCTCTCGCCCGACCCCAAACTCCAGCTCGACGCCCAAGTGCGCGTAGCGATCGAAGGAGCGCGCCGCGCCATGGACCCTGCGCGTCCGTTCGACCCAGCGGTCGCGCCGAGGACCAGGCTGAAGTAGGGGCGTGGGAAGCGCGCCCGCCGCCCCGCGCCTCACGCGGTGGGGATGGGCGGTCCAATTGGACGTTTTGCTCAGATAGAGCTTCGATCCCACCGGGATAGAGCTGCGAACTCAACAAAACGGTGAATTCGAGGCCCGATCCCCCCATGGGTCCCGCGGTCCCAATGGCGCTGCTGGTGCAGCTGTTAGGGGCCGAGCGCGGGAGCGGCGCTGGGCGTCCCATAACGTTGGGTCGTCCCGAACGAATGGGCGTTATGGGACAAGGGCAGGGCCCGGAACCGCCCCGGCGGGGGTGGGCTCTTCGTCGCGTAAGCGAAAATAGCGTGAAAACCGAGGGCCAACTGGGAGCCCGCCGAAGGAACCGGCGCCGAGGCGTCCCATAACGTTGGGTCGTCCCGAACGAATGCGCGTTATGGGACAAGGGCGCCAATCGCCCGCCTGGCCGTCCAACCGCCGGGCTGACTACCAGCTACGTTTGCCTATCGGAGGTGCCTGGTCGGTCGTTCTGACCTGTCGCTCAGTTCGTGGACCAGCTAACCATCCGCGCTGTTTTAGAGCTACTTGGCTATCGACCTAGTGGGTAATGTGATGTCACAAGCAGGTCGTGGCAGCGGTACACATTGGTATGATGCAAGCTAGGATGGCCCGTCAACCGTTCATCGCTTGCGTGGATGTCGACTACCGTGACAGGGGCGCGTTCGCCGCGGGGTTGTGGTTCCGGGGTTGGTCGGCGAACCAATCGGAGCGTGAGGAAGTCGCGTTCATCCCTGAAGTGGCGGAGTATGAACCGGGGGCGTTCTACAAGCGCGAATTACCGTGCTTGATGGCTGTGCTGAGCCAGGGTCCACTAGTAGATATTGTGCTGATAGATGGTTACGTTTGGTTGGGCGAGAACAAGCCAGGCCTGGGAGCGCATTTGTTTGAAGCGCTGGGTCGGCAGGTAGCAGTGGTGGGCATTGCGAAGACGAAGTTTGCCCGCGCTAACGCGATGTCGATTCTTCGCGGAGAGAGCAAGAACGCACTTGCTATAACTGCGGCGGGTATGGACCCAGCTGAAGCGGCCGAAGGGGTAGTTGCCATGCATGGCGACCACCGGCTTCCGACGTTGCTCAAAGCTGTGGACCAAAAGGCCAGAACTGCAAGTGGTTGAGGTTCTGATACGTCTGCGGTTGCAGCGCTAAACCCAAAGCGGAACGTCGCTCGACCATACGGACACCTGGGGCGAGGCCTGCTGAGTAACCACTAGGCCACGTTCGAGTCGAAAAAACTTGAAGAACTGGTCACTCGCTTCATCGACTAACTCCATCTTCTCCCTAATTTGCGGCTCCACGCGACTTGTGAATATTCCCATTGAGCTGAGTACCCTCGTGACCAGCGCGGACGAGGCGCAGTTGCCTCGGTTCAGCCCTTGGATGAATGCGCTTGTTTGCTGAGTCCGTTCATGGCTTCCTTGCTGGGGACTTAGGAATAGCATCGTTCGCAAGGTTGATAACCCGGTCGGTAGTCGTTTAGCAGAGTGCGCACCTCTGCTTGCCTGGCTGGCCTACTTGGATAGGTGCCCGGTCGAGAAGTTTGTAGCCGCCGGAATTAGGCTAACCCAAACTGTATCGAGAACAAGCTCGCCGAGATCTGCTTCGGCTGAACCCTTGCTGCAACAGCAAGTGCAACTGAGGTAGCTTGGTTTACAAGTGAATGGCGTTCTTCCGTTGGCCGCTGGGCTTGTCATGCTCCTTGGAGCCTACCTGTGGTTCTTCTGGGCCAAGGGATTGTCGCGCTCCATCGTTGCGGCGTCTCTGGTCTCGGTGGGTGCCGCAACGTTGCTCGTTTGCGTGGTACGTGCGCTGTAAAGTGAGCGATGCGGTGGTGGGCAGGCGCGTCAGGTCGATGTGCCAAACGTCGTGTTTGGCAACGACTCCGGCGTCCCTTTGGTCGCTACTGCTGATGGCCTAGGCGATTCGCTCGGAGTCTCGGTCGGCGCCAAGATCCGGCGCGCAACGCCCAGCGAATGGAGCACGCCCGAGTTCGCTCGATGCGCCCAGCGTCGCGGCAACCGCACCTCAAACGACCTGCGACCACGCTGCTTCCTTGGGCATGCAGCGCGCGATACGGCTGGCGACTCACGATCTTGCTCAGCTCGACCAGTGGCTCCCTCGCGCTGCCGGGTGTTCTCGCCCTCAGCCTCTTGGCTGCGTAGGGATCGACCGCGCGGAGGGCGATCTCACGTACGGCTGCGCCAGTAGCTGGGGCGCTGATGCTGGTGGGCGACGGCGAGGACGCGCACGGTGTCGCCGAGGATGGCGAAGACGATGCGGTAGGGGAATCGGGTCCCGAGGGCGCTCCGCGTTCGGGAGCGACGGAGCTTGGCGAAGTGGAGCGGTCCCTCGAGTACAGCCTCGGTCAGCTGGCGCATCTCGTGGATGAAGTCGCGACCAAGACCGGGGCGTTCGGCTTCGTAGTGTTCTCTAGCGCGCTCGAGTTCAGCTTCGGCTTCGGGAAGGATCTCGAGCTTCATTTCGCGAGGAGACGCGCGAACACTTCGTCGGCTGGATAGGCCGGAGCGCCGGCCTCTGAGGCCGCGAGACGCGCGTTGACCATGTCGATGAAGGCGTCCTCAGCGTCGTCCGGAAGGCTGGCTTCAAGCTCTTTGAGGAGGTGGACGCGTTCCTCGAGCGGGAGGGCGAGAGCGGCCTGGAGGATGTCACGAGCGGTCATGGGGCAAGCGTACCACACAGAGGGTTAGGAGGCTTTCTTGTGCCGTTCGAACGAGTTCGTGACGAACTGGACGACGACGGGTGCTCGACGCACTTATCGTCAGCTTCAATGCTTGGTTCGCCCGGCTTGGGCCCGTCCACTCGGTCGACTGCCAATTTCTACTAACCACCTATCGACCCCAAGCGCTGCGCGGAACGTGCGCGTCAGGGAGATGCCCTTCTCCTTGGTTGCGCGAAGGTGTTAGCCTTTCCGCCGTGCAAGCCCTGCAAGCTGGCCCTAGCTCGCTGCTCCCAGGCCAGCCGGTTCACCGATCATCAAAGATGGGGTGCGTTGGGCCCCCAGCCAGAAAGAGAGGAAAGTAGGCGTGTACGAGTGGCTTAAGAGGGAAATCGCCGAAGTCGGAACACCTAGGTATTTTGTCGTAGACGGGCCTGCAACCGGCGAATTGCGAGCCGCGATCCTCAACGAAGCAGCTGGTGTGCCTTGCTCCTTCAAGGAGTTCGTACTTCAGTTTGGGAACGCGCGACTTTATCGAAAAAAGAGTAGCTATCTCCTGGGAGTCAAGGGAGTTCCAGAACCCCAGATGGACGCCAAGGGGCGGTCGCTACTGCAGTTCGGACACTATATTGACCGACAAGCTTTCTTCGCCCCCGACACATTCAATGGCGGCAGCGAAGCCCCAGTTCTCGAGAGTCGCCAAGGAGGCTTAGTGGAGGTAGCACCAAGCTTCCGCGAGTGGCTCGAGCGCAGTGCGCACTCGATACGAAAGAAGATAGGAAAACGCGAGTGGGATAGTATCGTCGCTGGCCCCACCCCGTTTAGCGATAGAGAATTGGACGTGGTAGTGGCCCGTCGACGTTTTCAGTGGGAAATAAAGGGGATAAGCCAGGGTGGAAACTTTATGGTAGAGGTCACGAATTCCTCCACGCTCATGTTGCCGTTCTTCTCGATAGGCGTCAGGAATCGGACGAATACCTTCTTTGGAAAGGTCTATATCCCAACCGAAAAGCTTGCTCCGGGCGAGACGGCAACCTACGAGATCGATTGCTACAAGCGCCAGATCCCACCGGACTCTGCTGTGCTGCACGACCTACCGGACCCCTCGCCTGAGGATCGCGACAGCTTTCGCGAGCTTCGCAAGTTATAGTGCGTCTTCGTCAAGAATAGTGCGTTAGCGAGGTTCATTCCTGAAGTGGCAGAGTACGAACCGGGGGCGTTCTACAAGCGCGAACTACCGTGCTTGCTGGCTGTGCTGAGCCAGGGTCCACTAGCAGATATTGTGCTGATAGATGGTTACGTTTGGTTGGGCGAGAACAAGCCGGGCTTGGGAGCGCATTTGTTTGAAGCACTGGGTCGGCAGGTAGCAGTGGTGGGCATTGCGAAGACGGTTACCTCGCGCTCGACCGGGACCTCGGCTCCCTCGTCGGTGATCCAGCGGTAGCGATACTTGCCCTCGCTACTTCGAGCGATGACCAGCTCGGTTCGCGTCATGCCGATGAGCTCGTCGTCGTCCTCGGAGATCGCTTGGATCGCGAGCTTGGTCAGCGCAAAGACCGAGCGCGCTATCGGGATCAGCGCGGCAGGGGCACCTCCCGCCGCCGTGATCGCCGTCTGCAGGATGTTCATCCCGTCGCTGTCCATCCAGCTCATGAAGGCTTTGATCGTCTTCTCCTTCTGCAGCTGGTTGGCCTCATAGAGCTCCCAGAGTTTTGCCGCGGCCTGGTTGGTGAAGAGCCGCTTCACCATCGCCGTGTCCCCGTCGCTCTCCCAGCAGAACAGATCCACCCAAACGCGCGTCTGCTCTCCTGGCTGCAGAGCCGGTAGCTTGAAGGTGAAGCTCGTATCGGTGAGGGTGACCTGCTCGCCCGGCGCGACGGTATGCCCTTCGTCGATCGGACAGCCTGTGCTGAACCCTTGCTGCAACAGCGCCTGCGGCTCGGTGTCTTGGTAGACCTGCCAAGTAAAATAGAAATCCGGATCACCCCAACGGTCATCCCCTTTGATGCAACGCAGCGACTTCAGCCGAAAGTGTAGATACACGTGGCCCTCCTATGGTTTGAACAGCCCCTGTTCATTAGCGATAGGAGTCTAAATTGATGAGGTCGTCTAGTCGCAGCGGGCCGCCCAATGAAACATTGAGGTAACAGCCGGTCTGAAACAATTTGTAACCTTATTATCGCTCGACAGCACTTGCTTCAGTGATAGACCGTTGGCTTCGTTGCGAAATAGGCCGAAGCTCACACTCATAGTCATCGTTCCAGTAGGCCAAAGCTCTCGTTCATAGTCATCGTTCCAATAGGCCAAAACTCTCGTTCATAGTCATCGTTCCAAGGGTCTATCGTCCGCGGAGCTAGCGCCTAAGGCGAGTGACGCAATTGGCCAATTCAGTCGGCTGTCATATTTGCTTGTGCAGATCTTTTGACTGGCTTGGATGCAACTTGACAGCTACACCGTCGGGCGCAGCGTCAAACAACGCGATTTTGGGGGAGGTGCGGATGGGTTGGTCGGCTCTTGAACCGTCAATTCCTGTGCAAGCAGGCGCCGAACGCGAGGCGCGGCTGCTCGCGCTGATCGATGCGGGGCAATACGTTCACCGTTGGTTTGCGCTGCAATTGTCTATTCAAGGGCGCACCATCGAGCTGGAGGTTTCAGAGGATGCGCTGGCCATTGGTGATGAAGCCGATAGCGTGCGTATCAACGTAAACGCAACCACAGCCCAGCGGATCGCGGACAAGCTGGAGGCGCTGTTACTCACACCTAAGCTGAGTGACGTAATTCATAGAGAAGCCAACTGTAGGTTAACGCCATCGACCCGGGCGCCTGGGCCCACCATGGCCTCGACTGCGGAGATGGTGGCTCATAGTCGCAGCGTAGACCTCAAGAAGGCTGCCGCTGGCGGCCGCGGGCTGTGCTCCAACGTCGGCAAAGATTGGGTGTTAACCAACCGCCTGCTCTGGCAAGCGGAGCGCGCGGCCAACTACGGCTGGCACGTAACACAGTCTCAATATCCAGCAACGTTGGCTGGCCTGTATGTGCTCCAGCCCATTGGTTTGGCACACAACCGCTTTCACGTGGACTACTCGCAGGTTTGGCGTGGTGTTCGGGCCACCTGCAGTGTGGACGGGCAGCTGCGCCCCACGGCCGAGGTCCTGGCCGATCCGGTGCTTTCGCTTGCGCTCTCGCATGAAGGTCCGCTCCAAGTCCTGCGCCAACCAGGCGTGCCAAGCGTCGGCGGTGAAGCGCCCGGCCCATTGCGAGACCCGCTGGCCGTTGTGCCGCGCGCACTGCGGCGCGGCATGCAGGGAGCAGACGTTGCGGCGTGGCAACGCGTGCTCGGGCTCGTTGATGACGGCATCTTCGGCCGGCGCACCGAAGAGGCCACCAAGAGCTTCCAACAGAGCAGCGGCCTCGTGCCGGACGGCATCGTGGGGCCGGTCACGCGGGCTGCTGCAAGCGGGCCGCTCTATCCCTTCGTCGAGGCCAAGAACAAGCGCAGCGGCCGCCTCGAGCCGATTGAGCTCGTGGTGCTCCACACCATGGAGGCGGATGAGCGCCCCGACACAGCCGAGCGCGTCGCCGCTTGGTTCGCTGGCCCCAACGCGCCGATGGCCAGCGCCCACTACTGCGTTGATGCGGACTCCATCGTCCAGTGCGTCAAGGAATCCGACACCGCGTTTCACGCCCCCGGCGCCAACACCAACGGCATCGGCATCGAGCACGCTGGCTACGCCCGCCAAACCCCCGAGGACTGGGCCGACGCGTATTCGCAAACCATGCTCCGCCGCTCCGCCGAGCTCACCGCATCCATATGCAAACGCCACGGCCTCCCCGCCGAAGCCGTCGACGTCCAAGGCCTCCTCGCCAAGCGCCGCGGCATCACCACCCACCACAACGTCTCCCTCGCCTTCCGCAAAAGCACCCACACCGACCCGGGCAAGAGCTTCCCCATGGAGAGCTACCTCGAGATGGTTCGGGAGTACTTGGTTTGAAACGAAATCTCGCCGTCCGTCCCGAGCACACGTCCTGAGCACAAGGAGCCTCGAATGCTGCGCCCCGAAGCCAATCCCAACTTCAGCCTGCCACGCCTCAGCGAAGTCGATACACCCGCCATCGCGCTCAACACCGAAACCACGGTCGCGAGCCTTGTTGGTCACGCTTCGGCGTGCGACGTGTGGTTCCGTGTTCCCAGTGCGTGGGAGACCGCACTCGTCGTCTTTCGGCTGTATGCCCGCGTCAATGACGCGCGCGTCCTGATCCAGACGGCCTCGATCAACGAGGTCGTGCGTACAACCGCGGCTGGAGTCGTCTCCGGCTTGGCGTTGTCCACACGCGGCTTCCCGGTTACGGCGTACGAGGTCACCGTGCAACCTGTGAGCGTCGCGCTCACGGCAACCACCGGCGCGATCAAAGCATTGACATGGACTTCCGAGGAGGTCATCCGAGTGCCGGGAGTCAGACCCGCCTCGTTTACGAGGAGTCCGTACCTCGTGACGCCAGTTGCACAGACGGCCGTAGCGCTCAACGCTGCGGCAGGCACCCTGACGAGTCTCCTGGCGATAACGTCCGGCGCTCGCGACGTGCTGATTCGGCGAGTGTCGGCGTCCTTCGCAGGTGCCTCCGCGGGCGCGGCTGCAGACGGTCGCCTTCAGGTACTTGTGTTTCCAAGTCCTGCGCCATCGGCGCCTACGCCCAGCGGCACCGTGGTTGCTGCCACACGGCTGAGCTTCGACGACCCGTTGCCTACCGCCCAAGTTCGCGGATTCGTCGTCGGCACCGCCATCAACAACGTCCCAGCATCACCGTCACTGTTGGCAGCGTTTGTCGTTCGTGGGGACTCGAAGGACAGCTTCACACTCGATCTCGATTCGACCGACTCACCCATCATTCTTCGTCGCGGACTCGCGGACACTCTGCTGATCCGCTTCTGGCTCACCAGCGTCGCCACCAGCGGCACGCTGCCAATCCTGCCAAGCGTTCTGATCGCTGAAGTCTGATCCGCGCTCGCCATCTACCCATCACGAGAGGAATTCGAATCATGAAGACGTTTACGTTTCGCGGCGAGGTCGTGGAAAAGGGCACCAAACTGCCGGCAGCGGGCGTTCGCGTAGAACTACTCGACCTCCAGCAGCGCGTCGACGAACCACTGTTCGTAACGATCGCCGATCCGCAAGGAGAGTTCACGTTCTCGGTGGACGAGGCAAGGATCGAACGTGCGTTCGGCAATGGGGAGGCGATGGCGTACTTCCGTATCCTACGCACCTCGGACAACGCCGTTGTCGGAACGACCGAGCGTACGCGTCGCTGGGACCTCCGTTCGAGTTCAAGCGGACGCATTGAGGTCGACACCACACGTCCCATTGCGCAGCTCGCGAGCCCGTTGCACTCGGTCGAAGGCATCGTCGTCGACTCGGCGGGTCCTGTGGCCGGTGCGACGGTTACGGTCGCGCGGCGCGAGTACCGAACGAACGACATCATGCTCACCTCGTCGCTCGCAACGGCGACGACAAGTGCCGCCGGCCGGTTCCGACTCCTGTTCTCGCCCGGCCTCACTTCACCCCACCTCGAGGTGACAGCGACAGCGTCAAGCATCACCGGAACGGCGACGATCCCTAACGCGAGCCCACGGGAGTTCGTTCGCATCGTGCTGGGCGAGGTTGCCGATACTCCCGCACCTACTTCGACGACGATTTCTAGGGTAGCCGCTGCAGTGCTTGAGGCTACTGCGGTCGCGGCTATTCCCAGCGTCGCTGCATTTACGTCCAACGTTGCTCCGTTCGTCGCGACCCGCAGCGGGATGGGAGAGCGTGAGATCGCCGCGTATGTAGACGCCGCGAAGCTACAACAGACGCCGATCGGAACCACGATCAACCTCAACGCGCTGTACGCCTTCACTTCGTCGGGCGTGGCTGCTACGCGTGACGCAGTCTTCGCTCATCGTCTGCCGACCCTACGACGTATGGTCGATCGGGCAGAGCAAGGTCGGATGATCCCGCGGTTCTCGACCGCCGAGCGAATAGCGCTTGAGAGTGCTCTTACCACGCAGGCCCTGGCTGCGATCCGTGTGGCTGCGAGCGGAGGGGTATACCGAGCCGGCAACCTGGTCGACGCTATTACACATCCGTCGGAAATCACGTCCACGGACCGCAATGTCTTCCTCACCGCGCTGCTCAACCATGATGGATCGAACGAGAGTTTCTGGGATTCATCGGCGCTCGCGTCCCTAACGGCCAACGCGAAGCTCCGCTTCCGCATTGGATTCGAGGCGGCCAACATCTCCAACTGGCACCAGCCAGTTATCACGGCACTGATTACCGAAATCAACGCCGGCGCGCTCACAGCGCCGGAGCAGCTCGCCGCGAAGACCGTGGCCAATTGGGTCACGTTGCAAGGTGCGTCCGTACCTCCCGTTGGGACCGCAGGAAGCACTGACGCCGAGCGGAGGGACAACTTCGCCAAGTTGCTCGAGAGCCAGGCCGCACTCCGCTTCCGTACTCAACACATCAAGACGCGGCTCGCCGCGGAGCCGCTGTCGCTCTGGACCCCGGCGAAGGACTTCTTCCAAGCAAACGCGTTGTTTGATTTCGACAAGCAGCGATTCAGCCTGTACGCCCAGCAGAATCCGACGCTGAACGTAGCAGAGCCCCAACGTGCTGCGATGCGCACGCGCCTCGCCGAAATGGACCGCGTGTTCCGCATTACCGAGAACTGGGCCGATATGAAGGTCCTAATCGAAGCGGGTCTCACGAGCGCAAAGGAGATCCAGAAGAAGGGCAAGGAGGGCGCCAAGCAGACGATGATCAGCAGCGGCGTGAACCAAACCGTGGCTGACGCCATTCTTGCAAAGGTATGGAAGAAGACCTGCTGGACGGTAGGAGCGGCTGCGGCGATGGGCGGCAAATACAAGGTCGCATCGAAGTTTAGCCTCCCCACGACTCCGGTAGAGAACGTGAGCGCGGCGTCCCTCGACGCGAAGATTGCAGACTGGCCGGCTCTCTTCGGCTCGCTTGATCAGTGCGAGTGCACCCACTGCACCTCGGCGCTCTCGCCGTCTGCGTACCTTGTTGACGTCCTGGAGACGCTCGAGACCATCCCCGCGAGCGGCGGCTCTAACGCGCGGCTAGCGTTGGAGAGCCGAAGACCCGATATCGCCCGGCTAGCCCTGAGTTGCGAGAACACCGACACGCCGGTCCCGTACGTCGATCTGGTCAACGAGATCCTTGAATACAGGCTCTCGAACTCATGGCCGACCCCACCGCCTCAGATACAAACGAAGCGAGAGGCTGCGGATCTCGCGGCGCATCCGGACCTGCTCTACCCGCTCGAGCACGTCCAGGCCTACACGACGTTGAACAGCGCGGTCTTTCCGCTCCAAGCGCCTTTTAACCTCTGGCAGGAAGAGGCAAGGCTCTACCTCGACCATCTCGGCGTTCCGCGCGATCAGCTGCTCGAAACGTTTGCGCCAAACGCGGGGCCGGATACACACACTCTCGCGATCGAGCGCCTGCGCGTCGCAGCGACCCGCTACGATCAACTTCGCACGACAACGACCCCACTGAATCCGCACGACTTCTGGGGGTTACCGTCTGCGGGCTTCCAGACCGAGATTGCGAAGCTGCCTGTCTTCATGAAACAGACGGGGTTCTCCTTCGAGGAGGTCCGCGAGCTAGCAACGGCGTTTCCTGGCCTCACGATCACGCCTAGCGACTCGTGCAACCTCCAGTCGATGACGCTGACGGGGCTCGCCAGCCCGCCACATACGTTGAACCGCTTCCTGCGGCTACGCGATACCCTCGGTCTATCGATCGCTGACACAGGTCGCGTGTGGAAGGCGTTGGGAGCGACGCTTGATGATACGACCCTCCCGCAATTCGCAGCCCTCCGGACGCTGTGGACTCGACTGAAGACCGACCCTGTCGTGACGGCGTGTTGGTTCGGCGAGATGGATCGGAACGACCTGTGGAATCCGTCGCTGTACACCCGGACCTTCCTCAGCCCAAGCACGTATGCACCGACGTTCGAGGCCTTCCGCCAGTTGTATCCCAATGGCGGCGTAGCGACGTCGACTTACACTTACATCGCGGGAGCACCCGGTCTCCTTGCGGCTCTTCGGGTCTCGGCGGGAGATCTTGCGCTGCTCATCGATGAGGATGCAGCGCAACGTGAGCTCGGGGTGTCGGCGTTGATCAACGGCAGTACCGTCATGACCGTAGCCGGGCTGTCCCTGCTCTTCCGCATCGTCACCTTTGCAGAGGCAACCAGGTTGTCGATTCGCGAGTTGCTCTCATTTGCTCGCCTCACCGACACCAGCGCGTCGGGCGCTGGAATCATCGAGGGGCTGAGGCGACCAGCGAAGCCGCTCGACGCGCTTCGTTTCCTGGACGTACTCGAGCGAACGCGTCGTGTCGGTCTTTCACCCTTCGTCGCAGACTATGTGCTGCGCCACGTGGCGACCCAGGAGAGTGGGCTCGAGCCCTCGGCCGAGGTCGTTGCTGGGTGGGAGAAGAAACTGCTCGCCGCCATCGCCGAGGCGGCCGAAGAGACTCGGCAGCTCGTTGACGAGCAACCTGATTCACAGAACGCATTTTGGACCATTGGCGCACAAGTGCTCCAAACCAGGGAGGCTGCACCGTCCGAGCTGCACACGCTGGACGAGATTGTGAGGGGAACGCTGACGGGGGCGCCGGCCGCCAGTTACTTTGCCGATCGGGTCCCTCTCTTCGGAGATCGGAACTACATCGGCTCCCGGGTCGCGGACCCACTCGATCCGGACTACATAACGAGCGAGGAAGGCCGACGCACGTTTGTCACTCGCCGCCTCGCGCGCTTTCTCAAAGTGCGGACCGCGGTGGTCCAACGCACGAGTGAACTCCTTCAGCTGCCGGCGGATGTGGTCGCGATGCTGTGGGCGCGGATTGAGAACAGCAACGACCCGACCCTCTACGACGGGACGATGGGCGCCGTCTTCGCAAGCCGATGGGTCCCGGTCGGATTTGACGACACGTACGCAACTCTCGACCCAAGCCTCTCTGCCAGCGCTGATCGCCAGGCGGATCTCGTTCGTCTTCATCAGGCCGCTCACACATTACGCGCCCGTGCGGTCTCGGTTGCTGAGGTCGAGCCCGGTGTGATGGCGCTTTCGCTGTCCCAACTCCCTCTGACTCGCAAGACGGGGCCCGTCGTCGCCTCTGACTTCGTAGCGGTGGACTTCGAGAACCTCCTCGTCGACCACGAGCTCGCATGGATACGGGACCGCTGGGGACGGAGCGATGACGGGGGACCGGTCGCGTTCTTCGCCTACACGAACTCCGGTGTCACGGTAGATGCTGGGATGGCCCGCCTCGCTGAGCGCAACGGCTTCATCAAGGACGATGTCGTGAGTCTCATGAACCGCTTCGCCTTTCCAGCCGTGGCGACTCTGGTCGACCTGCGATCGGTGCGCCGCCTTATGAGGCTTTTCCTTGGCATTGAGTCGTTGCGTGCGATGGGCGCCTCAGCGGCACAAGCGATCACATGGTGCACGGTCGTCAGTCAGCCACCACAACTCACCCCGAGCTTTATCCTCGAGAGCAACGCGTTGGCGCAGGCGCGCGAGATCAAGTCACTCGCCCGCTCGAAGTACGATGATTCGACCTGGGCCACGATCGGTAAGCAGATCCGCGACCCGCTTCGGGAGCGCCAGCGTCAGCTGCTCACCGCAGTGCTCGTTGGGCAGCTCGGACTTCAAAACAGCAGCGAGCTGTTTGACCGCATGCTGATCGACGTCGAGATGAGCCCCTGCGCGCTCACGTCGCGAATGGTTTGCGCGCACGCCGCGGTGCAGACGTTCGTTCAGCGCATCCAGCTCAACCTCGAGACGAACGCAGCTATTGGTCCCACCATCGCCCCCAGCAAGCTTCTCAGCCGACGCTGGGACTGGATGGGCGCCTATCGTGTTTGGGAAGCCAACCGTAAGGTCTTCCTTTGGCCCGAGAACTGGATCGAGCCCGAACTGCGCCTGGAGAAGACCCCGCTCTTCCAGCAGCTCGAGTCGAGCCTCCGCAAAGCCCCTATCGACGAAGTGGCAGTCACCGATGCCTACCGCGAGTACCTCAACGGCCTGGCCGAGATCGCAAACCTCGACATCATGGCGGTTTGCCGTGATGGCGAGACGCTCCACCTTTTTGGTCGAACACCCCAACCCCACCGTTACTTCCACCGCACCTTTCGCGACGGCGCCTTCTCGGCGTGGAAACGCGTCGACCTCGACATTGAGGGAGAGCACGTGGTGCCGGTCGTTGCTGGCGGCACCCTCTACCTCTTCTGGATGACCCTCGAAGACCAGCCGACGAAGGACTCGGTTGAGAGCCTGAAGCAGGCGAGCGTTCACGAGGTCCAGGAGCTGGAGACGGTTGTTCGGATGTATTGCGCCGAACTACGTCGCGGTGGATGGGCGCCCTACGCGGCGACGGTTGTTCCCCAAGGGCTCGGTTACAGGTACGGAGCTGCTTTTCTCTACTTATCGGCAGAGCCGACCGTCGCTGGCTGCGAGGTGCGGATCATGCAGCGCTACATGCCAGCAGCTCAAGGGTCCTATACGTCGAACGGCTTCGAAACCTCGTTGAGCTACCAGGTCGGCGAGGTCGCGCGAGCGCTGCTGTCTTTCTCCTCGGGCCGCCTGGAGCTTTCGGTGAGCGCCGGTGGCTCGAAGTCATCGTTCATGCCCACGAACCAATTCTCCTATCAACGGTTCCGCGCACTCGGGGGCGGTTTGGTGGCTTGCGAGATCAGCGGGCAACCAGAGCAGCTAATGACTGCGACGGAAACAGTCGCCATTGTCCTCGAACGAGAGCACGACCCGGCTCCAGATCCCCGATACATCGCCGCAGGGAACGACGCCCGGCGCTACCTCTTCGTAGCTTCGGTATCGCAGCCCAACTACGCGGTGGCAGCGATCCCCTACAGCACGCAATTCAACACGGAAACGACGCTCATCCAGACGACCTCCGCGATTTCCTTCGGAGCGAAAGTCACCGGCTTTACACCCGTCGCCCTCCACCACCCGTTTGTGCCGGAGTTCCGCCGTCGACTCGCGCTCGGCGGTCTCGATCGACTCCTCTCGCTTCGCGACACCCCGGACACCAACCCGACGCAGAAGCTCTCGGCTCCGGTTTCGCTGACCGTGGGGGCGAAGGTGAAGCCAGTTCCCGCCGACACGGTGGACTTCACGGCGGGGAGTGCCTTCGGCGAATACAACTGGGAGCTCTTCTTCCACGCCCCCTTCCTGATCGCCAATCGCCTAAGCCAGGAGGGAAAGTTCGCGGAGGCGCGCCAGTGGTACCACGCGATCTTCGATCCTACCGACGGCGCTAGCGTGCCCTCCACGAGCCCCGCCACCCGCTACTGGAAGTTCCTCCCCTTCGCTGAGAACAAGAACCTCGCCGACATCCAGACGGATCTCACGAACCTCGCAGCGTCGCAGTATGCGAAGGACATCCTCGGCTGGTCGACCGGGGCGAATACGACGAGCCTCGTCAACCAGATCCGCTTGTGGCGCGACGATCCCTTTAACCCTCACGCCATCGCGCGACTTCGCGTGGTCGCCTACCAGAAGGCGATCGTGATGCGGTACATCGACAACCTTGTCGCTTGGGGCGACTCGCTGTTCCGCCAAGACACAATCGAGAGCGTCAACGAGGCTACGCAGCTCTACGTACTTGCACACAGGCTCCTCGGCCCGAAGCCGACGATCGTTGGACGAGCGGTCCCCAAGCCTCTAAAGAGTTACAGCGATCTCACGAGCGTGGACCCGTTCGGAAACGCCCTCGACATCGAGGCGATCGTGCCGCCTCCGCCGCCCACGTACACATCGAACCCCGACGAAGCCGAGTGTGAGGCCGAGCCCGAGATCGGCTCGGTGATCGGCTCCCTTGAGTTCTGCATCCCGGAGAACGACAAGCTTCTCGGCTACTGGGACATCGTCGCCGACCGTCTTTTCAAGATCCGCCACTGCCAGAACATCGAGGGCGTCGGGCGTCAGCTGCCGCTGTTCCAACCGCCGATCGATCCTGCTCTGCTTGTGCGGGCGCGAGCGGCTAATCTCGATCTCCAAACGGTCGTCTTCGACCTTCAGGTGAGTGGCCCACCCTACCGCTACGCGATCCTCGCCGCTCGCGCGCTGGACTACGCCAATGCCGTCGCAGGACTCGGCGCCAACCTACTTTCGGCCCTCGAGAAGTTAGACGGCGAAGAACTCGCCCAGATGCGCGCGGGACACGAGGTCGCAAACCTCAGCTGGACCCGTGGGATCCGCAAGCAACAGCGCGACGAAGCTCGAAACCAGCGTGACTCTGCCGCTCGCGCGCTGGACCTCGCGAAGGCAAAGCGTTCTTACTACTCGAGCCGCGAGTACGTTAACAATGAGGAGGACCTAGCGTTGAAGAAGTCGTCCGACGCAGAGTCCAAGTACCTCTTGGCCTCGGGTCTCAAGGACATGGCCGGTGTCGTACGGGTGTTTCCAGAGGTCGCGGCGGGCGCGATGTCATCCTTCACCGAGTTTGGGGGAGAGGGCTTGGCGAACGTTATCGAGCTCGCTGCGCAGGTCTTCGAGTCGGGCGCTAGCGCGCTCACGCGTGAGGCTGGTCAGCTCTCCACCGTCGGAGGCTACAACCGCCGCATGGACGACTGGAAGTTCCAGGCTGAGCAGGCAAAGCTCGAAATCGAGCAGCTCGACAAGCAGCTTCTCGCGGCGGAGATACGCGTCGCGATCGCAGAGCATGAGTTGACCCTGCTTGAGCAGCAACTCGAGCAAAGCAAGGAGGTCGAGCGCTTCTTGCGCAGCAAGTTCACCGACAAGGACCTCTACAGCTGGATGGCGCGCGAGCTCACGGTCGCCTTCGGAGAGTCCTTCCGCATTGCCTTCGAGATGGCTCGGCACGCAGAGCGAGCCTTCCAGCGGGAGCGTGGCGACACGAACCAGGTCTTCGTCCGCTATGACGCGTGGGACGGCACTCGCAAAGGTCTCCTCGCTGGAGAGAGACTGTCTTCTGACCTCCGTCGGATGGACGCGGCCTATCACACGCAAAACACCCGCGAGCACGAAATTACGAAGACCGTCAGCCTCGCCCAGCTTGATCCAGACGCGTTCCTGAAGCTGCGAGAAGGTTTGCCCGGAGCGTGCGAGTTTAGCCTACCGGAGGCGCTGTTTGACGAAGACTTCCCTTCGCACTACCTGCGCCGCATCAAGTCGGTGAGCGTCACGCTTCAGTGCAACCCCGGGCCTTACCAGAGCGTCTATGGCACGCTCGATCTCAAGAGCGCCGGGCTCCGTCCGAAGCCAACGGGGAGCGATCAGCTCGACTCCGGCCCGGCCGTACGCATGGTTACGTCGGGAGCCGTGAACGATACTGGACTCTTCGAGTTCAACTTTCGTGACGAGCGCTACCTGCCGTTTGAATACCGCGGCGTACAAGCCTTCGGGACAAACAAGCAGTGGGGCTTCTCGCTCTCGCAGGGCAACGAGTTCAACTACGACAGTATCTCGGACCTCGTTCTCCAGCTCCGCTACACCGCCCGTGACGGTCGCACGCCACCCGCAGTTGTGTGGACTCCTCGGCACGTCCTGATGCGCATCCCCGAGACTCATGCCGACCTGTGGGCCGCGTTCAAAGAGGGCTCGTCCGGGCAGATCGTCATCCCGACTACCGCCTCCTCCTTCCCCAAACCGCGCGGACGCGCGCTCGACGAGGTCGAGAGCGTCACAGTCTACGCACGGAGGGTGGTGCCCACACAACCCCCGCTGCCGGCAGCACCGAATATCGGACTCGAAGCCGGGTCGCTCATCGTACAACCGGGCCCGAGCTCGCTTTTCAACGGGTTGTCGACCTTCGTATTCAAGGACTTCCCGACGACCACCATGTTGGCCAAGGACCCAACGAGCTGGAAGGTCCTCGTCCCCAACACCATCACCGACCTCTGGCTGGCCTTCACCTACAGCCTGACCGCTGCTCCCTGAGGCCCCCATGGAAGACGAGTCCAAACGAAGCCCTGCGCCAGCGCCGGAACAGCCCAAAGCCGCCACGCCCCGCGAGGCCCTCTCGGGCCAAGCGGCGCCGGCCAAGCGATCCTTCTCCGTCTCGTCTGCTCCCGCGATGGAACTGCCGAAAGGCGGCGGCGCCATCCGCGGCCTAGGCGAGACCTTCAAGGTCAACTCCGCCACCGGCACGGCTTCGTTTGGCGTCCCTCTTCCCATCTCGCCCGCGCCCCGCGGCCCGACGCCCGATCTCGGCCTTTCCTATGACTCCGGCGGCGGCAATTCCCCCTTCGGGCTCGGCTGGTCGGTAAGCCTTCCAGCCATCACCCGAAAGACCGATAAAAAGCTCCCCGAATACCTCGATAGCGAAGACAGCGACCTCTTCCTCCTCTCCGGCGCCGAGGACCTCGTCCCCACGCTCG
>JBILLK010000049.1:0-38240 GCA_044376115.1 Polyangiaceae bacterium
TGAGTCCGGGCTGATTGGAGACAACCAAGAAAACGGATAAATCGAAGCTGAGCAGACGAAGGAACCACGTTTAGACCTGTCACCTATGTGCCCGGTCTGATCTGTCACCTATGAGCCAGGTTCTTCACACGCGCGGATCGGAATAGTTGTACCCTTGCACCGATGTCCCAAACGACCCGTCGCGGAATACTTGGTGGGCTAGCGTCTGTGTCGGTCGCTGCTTGCGCGTCCGATGCAGTGACACCGCCTGGGCAGCCTGGCGAACAAGCTGCAGCCACCGGCGGGACCGGAACCGCAACACTCGAAGATCGAACACTCGGCAGTACGGGCGTTTCGGTGGACGCATTTTCGCTTGGCGGTGAAGGCATCCTCCGCACGCGTGGCCGCGAGCGCGACGCTGTGCCGATGATCCTCGAGGCGATTGAGCTGGGTGTCCGCTACATGGATACAGCGCCGGCCTATGCGGGTAGCCAGGACTACTACGGAGCCGCCTTTCGCGAGGCGGGCCAGGCGGCGCGGAAGAAGATCTTTCTCGCGACGAAGACGCACGAACGCGACCGTGACGGAGCCCGAGCGCTGCTCGACGACAGCTTGAAGCGGCTCGGTACGAGCTGGGTGGATCTGTGGCAGATGCATGATCTGCGCTCGGCGGATGATCTCGATCGGATCTTCGCGAAAGACGGCGCGCTCCGCGCGGCGATCGAGGCCAAAGAGCAGGGCCTCATTCGCTTCATCGGCATCACCGGCCACGCCGATCCAAGCATCCTGGTCGAGGCGATGAAGCGGCACCCCTTCGACACCGTGCTCGCGGCGATGAACCCGGCGGATCCCGCGCGAGCACCGTTCCTATCCACCGTCGTGGTCGAAGCTCGCAAACGCAAGATGGGCGTGATTGGTATGAAGGCGCTCGCTGTCGGCAAGCTGGTCGCCGACGGCGTCGCCAAGGCGCCCGAGCTGATTCGCTATGCGGCGAGCTTCGCCGATACCGTCATCATCGGCTGTTCGTCCAAAGCCGAGGTCCGCGCCAACGTCGCGGCCTCCAAACTCGCCTCGCGTATGAACGCCGAGGAGTTCGCCGCCCTCGAGGCCCGGGTGCAGCCCAGCGCAGAGCGCTACGACACGTTCAAGGCATGACGCCGATGACCGAGCCGCTCAACAACCCCATCAAGCTCGTCGTCGCGGGCAAAACGCATACGCTGTCGGTGCTCGAGTCGCGCGGGACCACCTCGTTCTCTGTGCGTCCCACCTCCGTGCATGTGGCCCCCATCAAGAACGCCCCGTCCGAGGCCATCATCAGGACATCGGGCAGCGCCGCGATCATCGCCGCCATCGTGCCCTACGCCATGGAGCACGCGCGCGCCGCGGGCCTGCGCGTCACAGCCAATGACCCGGCGACGCTGAAGCTCCTGTCGGCGTACGACGACCTCCGCTCGGATCGCGGCGCGTTCATCGAGCTCGAAGTACCCAAGCAGGTGCTTCGCTTCTGCCGCATTTTCGTCAACAACGTTCCGGGCAGCGCGCGCCTCGAGTCGACGAAGTTTCGCAAAGATAAGAAGGAGATCGTCGCCACTTGGAGCGACCCGCGGCCGCAGCTCCACGGCTTCACGGCAATGCGCACGTTCACGGCTGCGCTCGACCAGGCGCTGATGGCGCGCCTGCGAGCACGCGAGACGCAGCAGCTCACGGCCGTGCGCTACGAGGAGCCCGCGGATCTCGATCACGGAGCTAGCCTGACAAAGGACGCGGTCGCAAGAGCCGTGGCGCGCGGCGCGATCTCGCTCGATCAAGCGGACACGGAGGCGTGGAGCGCGCACGCCGCCGCTCAAATCATGCCCACCCTCGTGCGCGCGGCGCTTGCTGAGACCGGCGAGGCACGGCACGAAGCGGTGGTGGAAGCCGCGAGCATGGTCGCTTCGCTCGCCGGAGTGACCGAAGCGGACAGGTCGACGTCAGGGGTCGAGCAAGAGCTCGCCACCCTCATGGAAGGTCGTAGCGATGGGAGCTAGCAGCTGGGAGTATTGGGTTCCGTATCAAGCGGACGTGGGCGTGGCGCTCGAGGCACTGCGCTCCGAGGTCTTCGCCGCGGGCACGTTCTACGCTGGCCAGGGCGAGCACAAGGTCGAGGGCGCCCAATCGATCGAAGAGCTCTTCGCGCGCCTTGATGCGCTGGGTCACGCCGACGGGACGCACTCGATCCTCGACATGACCAAGATCGACAGCGAGCCCGGGTTCGGTGTCGCAGCGCCGCTCACCGCCGATCAGATCGACGCGCTGTTCGAGACGCAGACGCCGACGCGCGCCCAGATCGAAGCCGCGCGTGCTCTGCTCCTGGAGGTCCGCGAGGGCGGGAGCGGCTCGTATTTGATCGCCTACGAGGGCGATGAACCGAAGGAGCTCTACTTTTTCGGCTTCTCGGGCGACTGAGACGCTGCGGGGCGGTCGTTCCGGAAGCTTTAGCGACCCGTTGAGCTCGTGCTCGTCACCGAGTGACGACGGCTATTTGACTTTCATCACGCTCGAGATCGATGGGACACAAGGGATCGCCTGGCCTTCCGGCGACACCCGATACTGGCTCAGCGACTTCCCTTCGCGAAGACTTTTGCCGCTGATGATCTGGGTGTGACCGTTCTCGAGTTCTCTGATCCTTACGCCGCCCCTCGTGGCCTGCTTGAGCGCCGCCGCCTGCTCGAGCTGCTCCGAGCGCGGGCGCGTGAATACGGTTCCGTCGCTGCGTACACTACGAACGCTGCCGTCCGGCAACGTCTCCGAGCTCACCACGCGCCGGTCGGTGTAGTTGCTGCCGGTTGGGGTCTTCGCTGGAGCACAGGCAGCCCTTCTCTCCTGTTGGACCTGCCACCAATCCTCGATTGCCTTGATACGCCCCCAAGTGCCGTTGGTCGTAGGCTCTGCCATGAGCGTCGAATCTGCAATTGCGGGGCCACTTCAATGCCTTAGCGATTGCAAGCGACTGTGCTGATTTTGTACGGCCACAGCACGCAACTGCTCGCTGGTTGGACATCATGACCAAGCAACGGGCCGGTCGCTACGGCCCGCTAGCGCGCTGGCAGCGCGCTGGCTCACGGCTGGGTCTGGGAGGCAAACCGGCATACGTGCGCCTCGCAGCGTAGCGCTGGGGCTTTGGCGGGTGCGCAGCGGCAACGGTAGCTGGTGGTCGCGTTCAATCGGGACTTGAAGGCGAGTGGCTCAGTCAAAGGCGTCTAGCGTCGTCTCGACGATTCGGATGGGTGCGCCGTCGTGCAAGGCCCGAAAGGTTGACCACGAGATGAACGCGACTGGCTTGCCGCGCGGCGGCTCGACCACGGTGACATCGCGTTGGTCTTCACCATCATCCCCGAGGTACTCGCACTTCCAGTTGTGCTCGAGGTCACGCAAGCTCGGCCAGTCTTCTTTGATACGACCGGTGAGCTTGCTGGTCCGCTCGTAGAAGACGGCGAAGGGCACTACGATGCACCCCACGTAGGGCCGGGGGACATTGGGCGAGTCCTCGAGGTGTTTCGGTGAAATCACCCCGACGGCCGACGCACCGCCAATGAACATGAGCCTTCCCAAGGTGACCTGCCGCCGGGGGACACACTTGAGAGCGACGGGGTCCATGAGCCGAAAGGTAGCGAGCCAACGAGCCATCGACAACGAGCGCCGCGTCCCGTCGCCGTTCGCTGGCGTAGGCTCGAACACCCTGAAACCCGAGCGAGGACGCGAGGAAGCTTTGCTTTTGCGGCTGAACGAGCGCGATTTGCAGGTCGAGCCGGGCGCCAGAATCCGAGTGGGTATCGGGCGCCCACGCTTCGTATCAGCGGGGGTCGAACGGCTCAGCAAAGTGGCTGAGCGCTGCCTTCGGGCAAAGGAGCTTGCGCGATGAATACCGGTGTTTCGTTCCTCGTTCTAGCTGCCGCTCTCAGCGGCTGCGGCTTCATCAAAGTCAACGGCGGCGCCGCCGAGCCCGAGGCTTTAGCAACGCCCGCGGCGGCCGAGAAGACGCAAGCGGAGCCGTCCACGGCCTCCACCACGCCGGCGGACGCGCCGAAGGCGAAGACCAAGGGCGACCTGCAGTGCGAGAGCACGCTCCTCGGCGCGTTGCAGAGCAAGGGCGAGCTCGAGCGCAACGGCGAGCTCTCGCTCTCGACCGCGAACAAGGGCTTCTCGGCTGACAACCTCAAGGCGAACATCAGCAGTTGTTACAGCGGCTACGGCGAGACGGCGCCGGCCGAGAAGCTGGCCGAGGCGGACGCGATGGTGAAAGAGCTGCTAGAGGCTGCGATCGCGGCTGCGCCGAAGTGGAAGATGCCGGACGCCGCTGCCTCGGACGCTGCGGCCGAAAAGGCCATCAAGGCGGACTTTCTCGTGCAGCACCCTGACAGCGACATCAAGCGCGTGGTGATGACCAGCGGTTGGAAGCAGAACATGAACGGCTTGGTCGTGCGCAACCGCTACAAAGAGGCTGTCGTCGTCATCGGCGTGAAGGACACCGACATCTGCATGCGCGTGCTGGCGAACGCGGCGCAAGACGCGAACGGCGCCGGCTTCGACACGAAGTGGAAGCACGACGTATTCGTGAGGGGGACGGTGGTGCCCTGCAAGTAGGGCTCTTGAAGAGAGAGTCAGCTGCAGTCGGAGCAGCTCCGCGGAGCCGCTCCCTTTCAATGAGCGGTCTGCCTGCCTAAAGGCCCTCACCCGACCGGTTCATCCTCAAAATGGGGGTGGGTCGAGAGCCACTTCAGCGCTCCGCCACGGCTGACGACCTGACGCGCAAGCTCGCGAACCGGTTCGGCGTCTTCGACCGCCCAGATCCGAAGCGTGTGCAACGTCTTAGCGAGGGGCGAGTCGAGCAACCGCGCCACATCCACGGCTTTTGTCAATGCCAGGTTGAGCACCTGCAGCGAAGAGAGCTCACGCAGCAACGGTATCGATGCAGATGGTTCCTTGACTGAAAAAATGTCCAATTCAGAAAGCCGCTGAGCGTTTGCTCCGGAGAGCCAATCCTTGAGATCGGTGTTCGTGGTCCACGACGCTTCGGCGTGGGTCATCTCAGAGAACGCGGCTGCACGTCCGAGCTGCCCGAATGCTTTGGCGCGCTGGGGAAGTTCGAGCTCTTTTGCCCTCTTACGCGGGGATATGCTCTCCAACGGTGCATCGGGGAATTGAGTGCCCAGCACGAGCCTAGAGATCTTCGTCACGTCGTTCTTGGCGAGCCCCTCCATGACCTCATAGAAGGCCAGGCTACTACCGCGCAGCTTCAACGCGATCGGCTGCCTGACCGTGAGCGCGGCAAAGTCTCCTGCGAGGTTGGAAAGCTCTCCCGCTTCGACGTCCCAGTCGAGGATGAGCTCCTGCAGGTTTGTCAGCTGCGACGAGGTCAAGAGCGATGAGAGTGAACCGACCTTCAACAAGTCGCCCTTCCTAAGCATGAGCCTGCGCACCGAGCGCAACGCCTCGCAGGCCGCTAGTTTCTTGAGCTGTGCCTCATTGCTTGCAATCACCGACACGGTTTCGATCGGGTGGTCAGCGAAGAGGGCCGCGCCGTGCGAAACGAAGGTAGGGGCCTTGATTTCGACAGCGGCGACCAAGCCTCGCTGGAACTCGTAGGCTTGGCAGTGGGTCGCCGCACTGCCCGCGAACCTCTTGCTGAACGCGGCTTCTAGCTCGCGCAGCTTTTCGTTGTCGACACGCCTTGATTCGATCGAGGTTTGGTGCTCTTCCAAAGATGCATTGGCAGGACTAGGTCGGGCCGCCGCTAGACGGCATTGAAGCCGGATGAACTCCGCCTGCGGATCTCCCCGGAGGGCAAGCCAGTCAGCATATGCAAGGCGCGGCTCATCCTTCTGTGGAGCGGCGAGCACGGCAGCCAAGGGGCTCGGCTCTACAGCTGCCTCTTGGAGAGGAGCAACGTTGAACTCGACTCTTCTGCCGCGAAAGCCTTTGCTCTGCGAGGCCCACTTATGAGCGACAGCCTGGTTCTTGAGCAGGTCCTTGTACCAAGGAGTGAGTTCGGGCCAGAAATCACTAATCTTGGGCTCGCGTTTGGGCATGAAGTCGGAAGTGAGACTGACCACGATCTTCCTTTTCTGCCGCACAACAAGGCAACACGACTTGTAGGAAGAGCTCCTCATGTGGGTGGGGTCTCTGGTGAAGTCGAGGGCAATGCCGTGGAGTGCCTGCCCTGCCTCATGCAGGAGGGTCACCACTCGACCGGGATCCATGCCCAGAAGATTCGACAGCAGAGCCTCGGCAAGTTCCGGTGTGAGCTCGACGCCGAGCATGCCAGACGCCGTTGCAAGAGCTGCAGGATCCTTCGAGCGCAACGCACCCAGACAGAACTCCACGTTGATCATCGTCCACGACTCCCTTTCCCCTGACGGCCCGGTGACTAGAGCCTCGTACGATAGTCGTAATGTCCGCCGTCGTGGGACCTTGGAGGCAGCAACTGGAAGGCCCGGCCTACGCGATGGGTAAGGCGCCCAAACAGCGGATGGTCATGGGCAGAACGTCATGCTAGACGCGCTCGCATGATGGGTACGCGTGACGCCGTACGATGCCTTTTCACCCTAGTGGCGCTCGGATGCGGTGAGAACAATACCGGCACCAGCCAGTCTTCGAGCGGCTCCGCCGCCGCGTCGGCGACGAGCAGCGCTCCCGCGCCGAAAGCGGACCGCTGCCTCACACCGAAGGGCTGCATGGAGTTCACGGCGCAATCGGTCGTCAAGGACCCGAAGGCCGTGTGTGACGCGATGGGCGGAGTCTTCGCGAAGGAGCCATGCGAGCGGAAGGACGCGCTTGGGTGGTGCGCAACGGTGGACGGTGACCTCAAGGGCACCGCGCTCTTCATGTACGGCGACGGCGACGCAGAAGCGCTCCGAAAGGGCTGTGAATCGGAGCTCCTCGGCGTCTGGACCAACGGTCCGAAGGCAAGCTCATCAACACGTCCGTCGGCGGCCGACCCAGCTCCCACTCCGTCTGCCACTCCCGAGAATCAACCTTCTGCTGCACCCAATTCGGTCGCTCCGCCCGGCGGGGCCGCCAAAGCCCCAGCGCCTCCAAAGCCCGCCTCGCCCAGGCGTCCAACGGCTCCCGGCGCGGACCCGTTCCAATGAGCGTTCTGCCTGCCTAAAGGCCCCTCCGACTGAGGGTGGGTCGGCGATCACGGCGAGAAGATCGAGCGAGGCCGCGGGTCTGAACGCGAATGAAGCAGTGCAGGCTCAGATCACCATACCGGGCTTCTCCCCTGTGACCTTCCACTCATCGCCGTCTAAGGCGACCGTGTACTCGCGCTCGCTCGTCGTCATGCCGCCGGCATGCGGGCCTCCGCCGGTGATCTTGGCCGTCGCTTCGTCGACCCACGTGATGGGGCCAATGTCGAGGCGAACAGCGTTGCCGCCCGCGATCAGCACGACCGGCCCAGTAGGCCCACCGCCGCTGCACTCTGCGTCCGGAACGGCGCGCGGAAAGCTCGCCCTGACCGCACCGAGCACAGCGGAGAAGTCCGCTACGTCGCCGCGCACGGCCAGGCAGACGTTCGTGCTCGCGTCGAGACGAGCCTGCTCGAGCTCGTGCAGATAGACCGCCGCGAGCACCGCGTCGTTCTTAGACAGCACGCTGCTCTCCGTGGCCGTCGGAGAGCTACCGGCCCCACACGCGATCGAGAAGACCAGCACAGCGACTCTTTCCATGCTCGCAACCTACCGCGCGCCGCGCCGCTCCGTCCATCGCCGCGCGACGCCGCTTGGCTTGGGCTCCTGGACCCGAAGGGCGCTCAACGCGGGAAGCGACGCGCCTGCATGAGAGAGCCGCAGAAGAGCGGTTCAAGCGAGGGGCCCGGGTACTCGTTCTCCATCGCGATCAGGCCGTCGAGGATCGCTCCCAAGGCGTCGATCGCCAAACGCTCGTCTTCCGAGACCTCGCTGTCGATCCAGACGGGCCGAGCCCACTGGTGGTCTGTATCGAACGCCGCAAGCCTCTTGTCTCCCCGGCGGAGAACGAAGCCGACATGGGTCGACCCGGTCGCCCAAGGTTCGGCGGTCGTCGCGTCCTCGTGGACGAACCACGGCTCCAGGCTCGCGGTTCCGGCTGGCGTCTCGACCTCGCCCGACGTGCAGCCGTTCATCAGCCGCAACGTCAGGAGCCCCGGACTGCTGCATCGGTAGCTGCCGTCCGGCTGGTGTTCGCAGCGGATACTCGCCTCCCCAGCCTCCGACTCGACGCCCACGTCGACGCGAACGCGGAACGAAGACGAAAGCAGCTGCAGCGAGCAACGGACGTTGCTGACGAGCGTGAACGTGCCGCGCGGCGACTCGACCGCGTTGGGGGCGCTCCCTTGGGTGAGCTCGTAGCGCTCCCACGTCGCGCCGCTGCGCGCCGGAGGGACGGGGTTGATGCTGCACCCAGCCGACGCGAGCAGGACCCACACGCTCATTGCCAGTCGCATAGAGATGGCATAGGGTCGGCTTGCGACCAAATCAACGGGCGCTCCAGTTTGCTCGTCTTCTTCAACGCCAGTACGCTCGAAGATAAGTGGCCCAGACAAGGAGCTACTCGTGCGGCTGGTGGTGCTTGCGCATCCGTCGTTGCCGAGCAGCGCGCTCGATCGGTTGATGAAGGACCCCGCGAGCCCCGTGCGTGAAATGCTCGCGCGCCGAACCGATCTCGGCGTCGAACGCTTGCTCCACCTCGCCTACGACGAGGACCGTGCTGTACGCGAGACGGTCGCTTCGCGGCCGGGGCTCCCGCGTGCGGTGGTCGAGGTTGCGGCTCGTCCCGGAGGCCCCCACTTCAATCTCGGGAGCTGGATCGTTTGTTGACATCGGACCCACTAGCGCGGCGTTCAGCATCTCGGCGAGCGCGAAGGTGCTCGTTGCGCAGTACTACCCAGGGCTGAGTCTGGCGGGCACAGGGCTAGGCAGTGGGGACCCATCCATGGTCGTCTTGAGCCCCATCGGGCAGTTCCAGGACACGTTCAGCATCTCCACGTCGAGCGGCGCGTACTCGAACTTCCTATCCTTCGTCCTTCCCTCCGGAACGACCGTGATGGTGGATGGAGTCCCGCTATCAAGCGCTGTGATCGGTGCCAGCGGGTTCGACTACGCCAACACAGGCTTGACGGCGGGAACGCACACGATCTCGTGCGCCGGCACCTGCGCTGGCTCTCTGCTCGGCATTTCATCCGGCGATACCGGCGATAGCTACTGGCATCCGTTGGGAGCCGGGTTCAACCCGCTCTGACTAACAATCGCATAGACATCGCCCCTCAGTTCCCCTCGCTAGCGAGACTCTCCCTCGTTGCTCTCCCCCATTCGCAAGGCCCCTCGTGATGCGGCACTGGCCGCGGCGGCTCACTGCCAAATCGACGGTCCATCGCAAGAGCAGCTGGTGGGTGTGAGCGCATGGTAGGTTGAACACCCTCCCCTTGCGCCCTAGGCGCTCCACCGCATGTACAGTGATTTGCTCGAGCTCTTGAGCGCTCTCGACGGCGTTCAGCAGAGCCCTCGGTTTCACCCTGAAGGTGACGCCCTCTTTCATTCGCTCCAGGTTTACGAGCTCGCTCGCAGCGCCACGGCCGATCGCGCCTTGTGGGCAGCGGCCCTGCTCCACGATGTCGGCAAAGCGGTGAACTCGGCGGACCATGCTCGGATTGGCGCCGAGTTGCTCGATGGCACCGTCTCGCCGCGCATCGTTTGGCTGGTGCGTCACCACCTCGATTTGTTGGAAGCGCCAGCGCGGACCAAGCGGCGTTTGCGCGGCACGGCCGCCCTTCATGATCTGCAGCGGGTGCGCGCCTGGGACGTTGGCGGCCGCAAGCCCTACGCAGCGGGTCCGCACCTAGAAGCAGCGCTGGAAACGCTGCTTGCACCAGGTTTCGAAACTCTCACCGCGCAGCACGGCGAGCCGGCGCCGCTTACCGATCATGAGGAGTCCTACTTCTGAGCCACGACTAATCTTCACCGCCAGTCTCGACCGCGTTGCAGCCACCGCGACGCCTTGGGCGTGCAGTTCGCCCGATCCCCGACGACAAGCGCTCGCCGCGGCGCTTCGCCGAGCGGTCGCTGAGGTGCTCACCGACAAGCAGCGCGAGGTCGTGGAGGCGTACTTCTTCCAGGGCGAGTCGCAAGGCGAGATCGCCCGCCGCTTGGGCATCACGCAACAAGTCGTGAACAAGCGCCTGTTCGGCGCGCCACGTGGAGAGAAGTTGGTAGGCGGCGCGATTGCGCGCTTGCGACAGGCACTGGCCGTCGCCGCACCATGAGCCACGAGCGAGCTGGCGGCTTACGCGCAACCATCGCCCGAGAAGCGGCGCGCTTGATGTACGAGGAGGAAGTGAAGGAGTACTTCACGGCAAAGCGTATGGCGGCCAAACGGCTGCTCGGCCGCGTGGAAGGTCGGCGGCTCCACCATCGGCCGCAGGACCTTCCCTCCAACGGCGAGATTCGCGACGCGCTATTGGCGCTGGCCCGTGCCACCGAAGGCAAGGGTCGCACGCTGAAGCTCTTCGCCATGCGCGTCGTGGCGCTAGAAACGATGGCCAAGCTGCGTGAATTCGAACCAAGGCTGATCGGTAGTGTATCGACGGGTCACATCCGGCGCGGCAGCGACATCGACATCTCGCTCTTCTGCGATGACGAGGAGCGGGTCGAGCTGCGCCTGTTGGAGCTCGGCTGGAGCTTCGAGACCGAGCGCGTGAGCATTCACAAGTTCGGGGAGATCCGCGAGTACCTCCACCATCAGATCGACGAGCGATTCCGCGTCGAACTCACGGTGTATCCCAAACGTGAGCTGCGCTTTCGGCCGCGCAGCTCGACCGACGGCCTACCGATTTTACGCATCACCGAGCACGCGCTGGAGACGCTGCTCGAACGCGAGCACGCAGTGGCGTTCCAGCGTTATCGCGATACCGGCGAGATCGCTGGGCTCTCCGGAGCACCGGAGTTCGACGATGGAGAGGACGAAGCGTATGGTGACTTCGTCCCTTGCATCGCAGAGCCCGGGGACGCCGAGGACCCAACGCAGTTGTACGACCCGTTGCCCGGATTCGAGCACCTAGGCCAGTCCGGCTAAATCGCGGCAGCGCCGCAACGACCGCGCCAGCGACTATCGAGTTCGAGCGCTTCCTTTCCTACTCGCCGCGACCGAACTCTCGATCCTCACCGCGGGAGACACAACAAATTCTCGCCCTTCACGGCACACGGCCTACCGGACACGATGCGTACATCCGTCGTGCCGGCGAGCCCCCGCATCAGCGTTGGAAGCAGGAAGTTGCCGTGCTGAAATACGCCCCAACAATAGACCCCCTCCTCGCCGTCCTTTGGGCTTGCCCTAACGCAGGTTCCGTCATCCTTCGCACTCATCCGTTGTACGCTGGTGAGCGAATCCACCCGTGTCAGGTCATTGGCGTCTGCGAATTCAGCGCGGCCGAGTCGCTCACCTCGACCGGCACACGAAACCGTCCCTGCATTGTGAAGGACGCACCAATGCTCGATGCCAATGCCAAAGGACTTTACGTCCGACGCTACGGGCTGCAGCGGGGCCTTCGCGCTCAGTTCCACGTCGGGCTCGAGCATCGACCCCCTGCACGAAAGCTCGCCCAGCGGAGAAAGCTTACAGGCAAACTCACCGTAGATTGAACTGGCAGAACTGCCTGAACTCAACGGCGGAACTGGCCCCGCTGCGTCAGGTACATGGCTGGATTCAGGGAAGCCCGTGAGCAGAAGTGGGTCCCAAAGAAGCACGGTCGTATCCGCTGAGCCCGTCGCGAGCACGCCTTCAACCGAAAATGCGAGCGATGTGACCGCAGCCGAGTGGCCCCTCAGTTGCGCTACGAACCTAGCCTCGGCGACGTCGCCTTGCTTGGGAAGTTCCCACAAATAGACGTTGTCGGGATAGAAGCGGCCCTCGTCACGGGCGCTCGCGAAGTAACGCCCATCGGAGCTTACCGCGGCGTGCGAACAGAGGCCGCGAACTCCAAGGGCGAACGCCTCCTCCATGCTCGGGAGCTTGCGCACGGAAACGCCTCGCACCGGATCGCAGAGCAGCAGCCGCTCGTCATCGATGAACATCGCCGTTCCGCCAATGCTCTCGATCGTCGCCTCGACCGCGAGCGTCGCGGTGCTGATGATCTGGAGTTCCGTGCGGTTATTCTTGCCGAGGAGTTTGAGAGCGAGGCGCTCGTTACCAGGCGAAAGGGTGAGCCCGTTCGGCCTCCCACGACGTAGCGGAACGCTGCGAGCGACCTTCCCATCGGCGTGAAGCACGTCGAGCCAGGTCTCCTCTTCGATCAACGTCGACGCATAAATGCGCCTTCCGTCGCTGCTCGCTGCGACGTTGCGCGGCTCGGCATCCACCATGAGCCGCACCTTCTTGCCGTTCGGCTCCCGCAACACCAAGCCCTTCCCGACCATAATCAAGCTGCCATCTCCGCGTGCCGCCTGAAATTCGGACGTCTGCATCCTGGTGCTCTCCAGCCGCTCGCAAGTAGCTGTGTCCCAAACTCGCAAGTAGCCATCTGAGCTGTAGAGTTTCGTACCGCGCGCGCCAAACGCGAGCGAGTCGACTGCGTCGCGATGACCCTCGTCAACGACGCGCCCTTCGTGGATGACTAAGCCTGTGCGACGAAGGGATCGCCTACCGTCCTCGCTGCGAGCCACGTGGTCCTCCGCCTCGAGACGCTTTCCATCGGCGAGGTCGATGACGAGTCCCACCCCGATGCGTGCCGTACCGGCGCTCAGCATCGTGAGCTTCGAGTCCTTGCCCAGCTGCACCTCCTCGTTCGCTGGGACGATGCTCTCCGCCTTCGTCGCAAGGTCCAAGGTACTGAGGGCTCCTGGCTGGAGCCGGTAGACCTTGAGGCCGTCGAGCGAGAGGCCATACACATGCTCGCCTGGAAAGGGTCCGGCGCCGCGCGATCGCTTCACCGTCGGGTTCTTGAACAGGTAGGTCGTGAGCTTCACTCCGCGCGTGAGGTCCCACACAATGACGCCTGCATCGGCGACAGGGATGCCAGCCGGACCGAGTTTCTCGATCGCGATCGCTGCTCGCGACCCGTCTCGGCTCAAGCCCGCGAGGCCGCCCTGAACGTTCGGGATCGATCGCAGCAGCTTGCCTTGGTCGTCGAAAACGTTGAGCTCCCCTGCCGTCGTCGTGACGATCAATCGAGAGCCGTCCTGCGAGAACTCCACGCGATCGATCCAGTTTGACCTACCGGGTGCAGTACGAGCACTCAGATCGATCTTCGTGGAGGTCAGCTGGGAACCCGTTTGCGTCTCGTAGACAGTAACTTCGCCCTCCCACCCGCCAGCCAGCAACTTGGTTGCATCTGAACTGAAGGCTGCGGACCTCACGCTCGGGAGCGCGGCAAGCCGGTTGCCGCTACGCAGGTCCATCAGCTTGTAATCGTCTGTGAATGCAAGCACCGTCCCGTCGTTCGCGATGGCAAGCATCGTGCGTTCGGATGCACGCATTGCCGACGAGCCGCAGCGAGCAATTGCGCCCTTTGGCAGTGGCGGTCCATTGGACGCTGCGAACCTCGACCCAGCGAAGCGAGACTTCGGCAGGTCTACCTCAGCGGACACCGAGGCTCGCTCGGTTCCGGTTCCTCGTGGCTCGACTGCTGGAGCTGCACACCCGAAGGCAAAACAAGCCAGCAAAAGAGCCCTTAGCGCCAAGCGCGACCGACGCGGACAGCGCATCACGCCGCGAGCAGGCGGTCGATCGCCGGCAGGACGACCGCGCGCACGGTTTGGTTGCGGACGAAGGCCAGCGCGACACCCGCACCGCGTAGCGCGCGCCCCCGCCAGTGGAAGCCAGGCGCCGCGGGTCCTACAGGCGCGCTGGCGCAAGCGGATACCGAGGCACCGAGCCTCTTCACGGCGAGCACGCGTTGGGCGAAGTGGTCGGTTCGCGGGTCCATGGGACGAGGTTACACTGGGCTCTCCCGCGGCCAAGCATCGCCGCTGCGGCGACCTGCCGAACCGTTATGGCTCACTCGAAGCGAGCGAAGAACGTCTCGGCCTGCGACATCATGTGGATCCCGTCGAGGGACGCTCCGCCGGCGCTGTAGACGACGCCATCGAAGATCGGTGCTTGGTGGCAATGCGCTCGCGCGATGGGGAGCTCGCTGGGCAAGTTCTCGAAGGCACCGACGGTCCCATCGGCTTGGAAGGGCGCTCGTTGCACGCGGCCGATGAAGTCACCCGTGTCACTCGTCCCCTCGAGCCCGAACACGAGATAGAGCGCGTCGTCGTGCGCGAACGCTGCGTGGACCGCCAATGGACTCGGCACCTGCCCTACGACCGCCCAGCTCCCGAGCGAACCGTCAGCGCCGATCTCGGAGCGCAGGACATCCTTGAAGTTCTGGTCCTCGTACGGGAATGGATCACCATCGAAGCGGTTCAACCCGCCAACGACGTAGAGCGCGTTGTCGTGGGCTACGAGAGCGTGGTGGCTCCGAGGCTCGGGGAGCGGCGTGTCGAGCTCCCAGCTGCCCACCCCACCCTCCTCCGTGAACGTCGCGCGCTCGACCGACGCTTGGCTCGTTCCGCCGGCCTGGATACCACCAACGACGTAGACGTGATCCTTGGCTGCGGCGAGGGCGACATGGAAGCGCGGTGCGTTCAACTCGGGCCCGTCTTCGAAGCTGATGGCCCCATCGGCTTGCACCGTGCCGAGGTCCGTGCTCGTGCTGGGCCCGCCGTTCGATCGAAGGCCGCCGGCGATCAGCACGCGCGACCCAACTTGCGCCACGCCGGGACCGAGCGTGACCAAGCTCCCGACGGTCTCGAAGTTCCCGAGGCTACCGTCCTCGAGGATTGGCGCGCGCTCGATCTCCGGCACGACGGCCTCCATGTCGACGACGCCGCCCAGGACGTAGAGGTGTGGACCGGCTTCCGACTCCGCGATGAAGCTCGCGTGATGGTCGCGCGCGTGCGCGAGGCTCGGTGCTGCTTGCCAAGCGCCGAGGGTCGTCACGCAGGCTCCCCCTTCGTCGTGACTGCCAGCGGGGCAACCGCCGCCGCTACCGCCGCCTCCTAACTCTGCGCCAGCACCGCCCCCTTGCGCGGCACCTCCGCTGGACTCGACGCCGTCATCGCATGCGGCACCAACCGCGCTGAAACAGGCCCATAGGGCTACGACAATGTGGGATCGCATGGTGCCCGCGTAGGCAGGAACCGCGCCAACGAAATTCGCCGAAGAAACCCGGCCATCACTCGCAGCGCGGACTGGACCGTGAAGAACGTAACGGGCGAACGCCCGCCCTCACGGGTAGTCGCCGGCCGAGGGCGTGGGCAGCGACGCGGGCATCACCTTTGTCGCCGGCTTGCTCGAGCCTTCAGCCTTCGTCGAGGTTGTGGGCTTGGCCGGTCTCACGGGCTTGCGAACGGGCGCCCCGGGTGCGGGTTGAGCGGCGGTCGCACTTCCGTCGCGTTCACTCGCGAGCCGCGTGAAGGCGGTGAGCATCGTCCCTTCGGGCCCCATCATCGACTGTGGGAGCTTGCCGTCCCACCGCTGGATCGCTTGGTAGAGGAGGAACTCCACCGACAGCCGCTCGGAGAGCGCCGCGATGCCGCGCGCCTCCATCTCCTGCTCGATGCGTTGCACCTCCGCGGCTCCGCGCGCCAGCGCCACGCGGTTCGCCGCCTCGGCCTCGTTCTCCCGGAGCTCGTTCTCCCGCTGCTGCGCGCGTTGAGAGGCGGCGATCTTCCGGTCGATCGCCTCGACGACGGCAGGTGGCAGACGAAACTCCCCGATCAGGTGGATCTGCTCCACCTTGATCCCGACGGGCGCGACCTGCTTGCGAACCTCCTCGTTGACCTGCTGAAGGAAGAGCTCCTTCTTCGCGCCGTAGACCTCCTCCACGCTCATCGTCGCCGCGATGCGCGAGCAGGCATCAGCGACGATGTGACGCAGGAACGTGTCGGTGATCTCTTCGATGCCACGCCGGTAGGTCTGAAATAGCTTCGTCACCTTCGTTTCGTCGATCTGGTAGCTCATACCGACGTCGACCCCGATCGAGAGGCCCTCGTTCGTCTGGAAGCGCACCCCGCCCTCGGGTCGCTGCCATGCGACGTTCTGCTGAAAGACGGGGAACTTGTAGATCTCCTCGGTCGCCGGGGAGTACGCGTAGCGCCCAATCCCGAGCTCCCTCACCTCGTTCCCATCCGAGTCCCCGTAGTAGTAGACCTTCACCCCGCGGTACCCCGCTGGGATCGTCGCGCACCCCGTGAGCCCCATCACCAGCGCGAGCGCGCCTACCATCTTGCTGATCACGTGCATCTTCGCCCTCCTCGTCTCACTCCCCGTGAGCCCTCGAGTTGTGGGGCCAGGCTGCAGTGCGACAAGAAGTGCGCACCTAGAATCTTTCGTTTTCTCGCCTCAACAACCGAATAGTTCGATTTTCTCTACGCGACGAAAACGCGCTGGCTCACGGCTTGCCGGGTTCGACCTCGGGGGCCAGCACGGCCGCCTGCGTCCCACCCGGCGCCGCGCATCCGAGGCGCTCGTCGGTCGCCTCCACGGTGCAGCGCTGGCCGCTACAGACGACGACGAGCGTGCGTTCGCGCTCACCCCGCCGGAACACCAACGCTTTGGCGTTCGCGACGACCACTTTGTTGGAGGCTTTGGACGATGCGCCGGCGGCCTCGACGAACCCCTCCGCAATGAATCTCTCTCGAAGGCGCGCCTCGAGCGCGGCTGAAGCCGCGCCTGGATCCGCGACGACGTGGCGCCCAGGCTCGTCGAACAGGCTCCGTTCGCGCTCGAAGGTGACCTGGCACGACTCGCCCTGCACGGCGTTGCCGCAGCGCAGGAGCCACCAAGATTTTGCGGGCGTCTCCTCGAGCGCCCCGGTTCGTTCGACGAGCCACAGGTCGGGATCGTCAGCGCTCGTGGGCCACAGGGCATCCACGCCCGGCACGCCGCAGAGGGGCGGCGGGGCGATCTCCTCGAGTTCGGGGGCAACCTCGCGCGCCGTGCGGCCGCATGCCACGACAAAGACCGACGACGCGAGGAGCCCGAGGGCGCGGGTCGCACACGAGCTGAAGCTCAACCCCCAAACCATCGAGGTCATGAAGAAGCTTTTCGCCACGCGAGGCACCGTATCTTCGCCAAAGCGAACGAGCAATCCAGCAGGCGGGGCCGAGCGCCCAGAGCAGCGTCGTCATTCGAGTGCCGCCGGGGTGGCTTGTCAGCCTCGATCGGCCTGGTAGCTTCGCGCGATGTCTCGCGCCGCGCTGTTGTCTGCTCTCTTCCTCGCTGGTTGCGCCGCTGCACCCTCGCCGCAGGCCCCGCGTGAGGTTCGGCGCGCGCCGCCGGTCGTCAGCGCAGCCCCCGAGGCCCCGCGCCCGCCCGTGGCGGTAGTACAACGCCTGCCGCGCTTGGATGGTGCGCGCTTCCTACTGAGCGAAGACGGCGCGCTGCTCGCCGTCCTCGGCACCTCGCTCAGCCTCGTCTCGACCGCCGACGGGACCGTTCGGGGCGCCTTCCCATCCTGCGTCGTCGACGCGATCTTCGCCCCGGACGACGCGTCGATGATCGTGGTGGGCTGCCCCGAGCGCGCACTCCCGCCGGCGGAGGCTTCGCGCACTAGCGCGACCACGAAGATCTGGCGCTGGGATCTTCGGCGTGACGAGGTCACAACGCTCGCCGAGGGCCCGTTCGAGCACGTGCGTGCGATGCCAAACCCCGACGAGGTACTGCTGTGGGGGAAGGATCGGGTGGCCGCCGCGCGCCTGCGCGACGGCGCGTTGCGGACCACGCTGACGGCGACGGGGACCAAGCGCAACGAACTAATGCAGGTGTCCCGCTCGGGGACGCGCGCCTTCGCCAGCGTGGACGACGAGTGGGGTCTGATCGACGAGGGTGGCTTTCGTAAGAGCTACGAAAACAAGCTGAGCCCCGAGCTCGATCTGTCGGCCGATATCAGGGAGAGCCGGCTGGAGCTGAAGCGCACGAGCGACGGTGTGTCGGTGGTCTCGATCGAGCTACAAGGCGCTGATCGTCTTCGGAATGCGTCGGGACGTCATTCGCACGTCGGATTGCAAAGAGCTCGGTCGCTTCGCTTTCGGCTTCGTGAACCCGCCAGCGACGAACGGCGCGCTGGATCTGGTCTCGCTCGACGAGAAGGACGATGCTTTCGAGCTTCAGGTGCTCGCGGCGGGAAGTACCGCAGCACGCGCGGTCAGCGTCCCTGGCGGCGAGCCGCCCACGTTTGTCGGGCAGTACCGAGATTGGTTCTTGATCAAGGCGCCTCACCACTTTGACATCGCCTTCGACGCGAAGGCCAACCTCACCGTCGATGAGCCGAAGAGCGCCCCCATCGAGACCGTTGCAGGCATCCTCCACACCATCGACGCGCAAGGTCGGCGCACCCCCGTCACGGACAGCATCCCCTATCACGCCGTGGACCTGCTGTTGCTCGACAGCGCCGGCAAGGTGACGAAGCTGGCGCGCCCGGCCCAAATGGCCGAGCTGACGAAATGGGGAAGCGGGTGCGAGGCGAGCCCGGATCGCAGCCGGGTGCGCTGTTGGCGGCATATCAAGACGTTCGAGGAGGAATCGTGGATTTGGGATCAGCGCGGCAAACTGCTGGGCAGCTTCAAGGACAGGACCGTTCGCTTCTCGAACGACGGGGCTCGCATCCTAACGATCGATTTCGATAACGCGAGGCTGCTCGATGCCGCTTCGCTGCGCGAGATTCGGTCGGAGAAGCAGGACGGCTTCAACAGCGTCTCCTTCAGTCCGGACGGTTCGCTCGTGGCGTGGAGCACGGTCGGCTTGGTCGACGCAAAATCAGGGGCCACGCTATGGGGTGACGCCGGCACCTTCTTCAATGGATTTTTGCCGGGTTCAGCGCTCCGCGTAGCCACGCACGAGGGGGACGCGCATGGGCCCGTTGCGATCCGCGAGGGGCGCACCGGCGCGCTGCTCCATGCCTTCGAGGCAGAGAGCCGCATCGTCCAGTCCTCCGAAGACGGCAACCGGCTGCTCCTGCGATATCTCGACAAGAACCACCACGTCTTTGACGTCGCGCGCTCGGCCGAGGTGGCTGTGCTCGGTCGCGCCGAGCTCGCCCAGCTCACCTTCGATGGCCAGTTCAGCCTCGTTGATTTCGGTTACGGGATCGTGGCGCGACGGCTCGCGGATGGGGTCGAGCTCGTCTTCCTCCCCTCGGCCGAAAAGAAGACGCCCGGCCTCGCCTTCACCCGCGACGGCCTGTTCGATGGAGGGCTCGAGGCCCTTCAGGCCGTACGCATTCGTGAGGGCGGTATCCGCGACGGGAAGCTGCGCGGCGCGATGGCGTCCGACCCGGGCTATCGCCCTGGTCTCGTGGCCGATTTCTGGGCGGGCAAGCCGCTCGCTCGCTGAGGTTTACATGGACTCGTCTCGTCGACGCACCTCCCTTTGGAACGCCCCCTTTACGCTCGCGCTGTGCGGCCTGCTTGGCGCCTGCGCGACGGCCTCGTCCACGACCGAAGACATTGCACCGGCGAAGGCGAGCGCACCGCCGTCGGCGGTCACCGCGGCGCCCCCTTCCCTGCCACCGATCGCTCCGCGGCTCGTGCTCGCAACCGCAGCGAAATGGCGCTCCGGCTACCAGCGGTGGCACGGGCTCGTCCCTAGCAACAACGGAAAGCTCGTAGCGTTGTTCGGGTCGACCACGAAGCTGGTCTCCACCGAAGACGGCTCCGTCCGCGCCGAGCTGCCGATGTGCAGCTCGAGCGTCGCCTTCTCGCCCGACCAACGCACGCTCTTCGTCGTCACCTGCCCACAGCACCTCGAACCGGTGGACCTCTCGGCTCGCCACAGCCCGGAGACCGCGGTGTTGCGCTGGGACCTGGATCGCGACGAGACAACTCCGTTCGCGAGCGGGCGCTTCGATCGGGTCGCGGTCCCGGCAGGCGGAGACGGCGTGCTTTTGATCGGCCGGGATCGGGTGCAGCTCCACGGCCTGACCGACGGCACCGTCAAGCGAACCCTGAGCGTGCTCGGGCAGGAGGAGCACGACCTCGTGGCTGTGTCGCCCAACGCCGAACGGGCCGTGTTCAGCGTCGATCGGTCGCTCGTGCTCGCATCGGCGGATGGCGTCACCAAGCTCGGACTCACCACCTACGACCATCCGGTGTTCTCGACCGATCTGCAGCTCATCGTACGACGTGGAGCCGACAGACGCATGCAGCTGACCGAGGCCGTCGGCGGCAAGGTCATCGCCTCGCTGGGAGTGCCTGAGAGCGCGGGGGCGCTGCTCTTTGACCCAACCGATCAGCGGCTGGCCGTTCGAACGGACGGGCACGTCGGGATCGTCGATCGGGCCGGCAAGCTCCTGTGTGAAGGGCCAGAGGGCGAGGTGGTCGGCTGGTCGAACGACGGCAAGCAGCTCTTGCTCCAGGCACGAGAGGCGATCGCGATCATGGACAGCGCCGACTGTCGCGTGGCGCATCGCGGACCCTATGAAGGCTCGTCAACCGACGAACTTGCAACCAATGGCCTGCTCGAGGTGGTCAGCGTGGACCACCGGAGCGAGCAGATCAAAGTTTGGCGCAAGGGCGTGACGGACAAGGCTGCGCTCAAACAGACGCCTTGGCTGGGCGTGGGAACCGCGCAGAGCGTCGAGTTTGGGGAGGTCTCCTTCGATCTTCAAAAGGGCCTTGTCGGTCCACCCCCACAAGGAGAGGTGATCGTCGTTCCAGCCGGCGTCCTCTCGGCGCGGACGAGAGAAGGCGCTGTCGTGCCGGTGCGAGGAGAGCTGCCCGCGGGCCTGGTGGGAGAGCTTTTCTTTCGTGACGCCAAAGGGAAAGAGACGGTGCTGCCGCGCTCGAAGCCCTTCATCAAGCAGGAGCGCCAGGTGTCCGAGCACTGTCGGCTGAGCAACACCGGCGCCTTCCTGGTGTGCAATCGCGTAGGACAAGACGGCCAATTCCTCGGCGTGTGGGACGCCAAGGCCCGCTGGAAAGGCGAACTCTCCGGCACCTACGCGCAGTTCTCCGCCGACGACTCTCGCCTGCTCGTCGCCGACTACACCATCGGGGGTACGCGCCTGTTCGAGACCTCCACGCTGCGTCAACTGTTCGTGGACCGCGGCGGCCGCACCTTCAACAGCGCACAGTTCGGTGATGGCGGCGCGCTCATCGCCTGGAATGGAACTGGAGTCGTCGACGCGAAGAGCGGCAAGGTCGTGTGGGGCAGCGAAGAGACAGACGTCGTCGGCTGGCTCCGCGGACCAGGCGCGCGCGTCATCGAGCGGACGCGCTACGTCGCCGTCTCGAGGGATGCCGGCGCCTACGACAACGCCGGGCCGCTCCAAATTCGCGAAGGACGCAGCGCCAAGCTGCTTCACGCCTTCGACGTCGACGTCGAGATCGTCGACCAGACCAACGACGGATCACTCCTACTCACGCGCGACGCGCTCGACGTGTACCGCGTGCGCGACGGCATTAGCTACGCCGAGATCACGACGCTCGGCACCTGGAACAACGCCTGGTTCGATGCTTCGGCGCGCTTCGTGACGTGCTCCAACGACGACGTGCTGGTGACCCGGCGGCTCGCCGATGGGGTGGAGCTCGTGCAAGTGCCAACGACGACCCCAGGCCAGCGCGGCCTCGCCTTCACGCGAGACGTCCTCTTCGACGGCGACCCAGCGTCCTTCGCGCTACTGCGCCGCCGCGAAGGCGGGCCCCTCTCCGGCAAGCTCCACGAAGTGGGCGCCGAAACCCCTGGTTATCGGGTTGAGGACTTCTGGGCCGGCAAGAGCATCGCGCGCTGAGGGTTCGCCGGCCTCGGCCTCGCGTACCAGAGTCTCCCCGTGCGAAACTTCGGTCCGTGCTCGCCTTCACTCAATTCGACTCGGCCCTCCCCTCGAGCTCACCGCACTTCGACGAGTTCACCCGCTTCTTCGAGGAGCTCGGCTTCGTTGCGGACGGTTCCGGCAGCCTCCGCGCAGAGACCCCGATGCTGGAGCTCGGCGTGGAGTTCGCACAGAAGCACGATGGCGAGCCGTTCGTGCTGGTCTTGGCGTGGTTTCGCGGCGTGAAGGTGAAGCACAGCGGTCCGGCCCGCGTGTCGACGTTCCCCGCCATCGACAGCCTAAGCGAGGAGGGACCGATCATCTGGAGCTGTCAACTCCCCTTTGAATCAAGGAGCACACTGGAGCTCGTCACCACGCTTCGGGGTCTCGGAACCGCCCAAGACTTCGCGGTCTTGGTCGCGACGCGTGGGCAAGACACCTGGAGGATTACGGTCGCGCACTTCACGGCGGCGGCGCGCCTGCACCCGGGCGTGGACCCGTGGATCGGCGACATCGCCTTCGGAATGCCGGCGCCGTTCGCCAACGACAACCTGACCGTCAGCGTTCGGGCCGCGATGAAGGAGTACCTCGCGCCGCGCGGCTATGCCCCGGACGGCAACGGAACCGCGACGCTCGTCACCGACACACTCGTTCGCACGGTGAAGCACGACTCTGAGACCAGCACGGTGAAGAGCACCGTGTCCTTCCCCGGAAGCAAGGCGCGCCCACTCGTCGTGAAGCACTTCTTCTCACCGCTGGACCACCCCGGCCCCTGGTTCTCTGAGCACGTGAAGTACCTCGACAAGAACCACAAGCCGCCGCTCACGAAGAAGCAGGTGGGTGCGACCGCCGCTCGCGAGGCGGTGTCGAAAAAGAAGAAGGCCGGCAAGTCGTCCAGCACGACGCTGTTGAGTGAACCCGCCGTATCGACGGAGATCGTGACGCTCGAGCTGCTTGCCCTCGGGGCTCCCGCCACCACCTCGCGGGACGAGCTGGTGCTCCTCGTACGCGAGATCTTCGCGAAGAAGCGCGCGCGGCCGCAGCGCGTGGTCGTCGGCGTCGACACGCAGGTGGTTGGCGACCTGCGCTGGTTCTACGTGTGGTGTGATCACGACTGGGAGTGGACGCGCAATGCGATCGAAGAGCCCGCGGCAAAGAAGCTGAGCCCGCTCGTCGCCGTTGCCATGAGCGACAACTACAGCGTGCAGTCCTACGTGCGCTTCGTGGACGGCAAACGGGTCTTCGTATTGGAGAACGACGGCGAGGACTGGACGTTCGTGAATCGCGGCAAGACCGTAAAGGCCCCCGAGAGCGGCCCGTCGCCGTGGGCGACAAAGGTGCGCGGGCGGATGAAGACCCAGCCAGCCTGGGCCGGGCTCGCCATCGATCTGCCGGACGTGAAGACCGCGAAGCTCTTCGGAGCTGTTCGAGCTCGTCGCCGACGGCAAACTGCACGGCAAGCCCCTCGGCGTGGGCCCGGAGCTTGGCAGCGTCCTCATTGAAGAGCTGGCCAACGGGCCCAGCTACTGACGATGCAGCGGCGCGAAGTAGACTCTGCAGCATGAATCCCCGCGCGGCTCTCGCTCGACAGCGCCTACGCCAGTGCGGCCCGCTATTGCTTAGCGCTGTGCTCGCCTGCGGCGGTGAGCTGGCGCCAACCGTGGTCGCGTCGACTCCAGCGCCGTTCAGCTCCTCGGTCGCCACTAACGCGCCCAGCGCCACCCTCGCGAGCACCGAGTGGAGCGGCAAGGCCGCGGATTGCGAGGGCATCTTCATCGCGCCGCGGCGGCACTGCTTCAAAGGCGGGCCGCTCCCTGCGCCCGCGCGGTCACCGGCGCCAAACAAGCCCCACATCCTGATCCTGGCCCGGCACTCGAGCCTCAACCTCACGTCGAGGCTCAGCGAGCAATGCATCGTCGCCGAGGAGCAGACGGTGCTCCCCGTCGACGGGCTCGAGCTCGAGGTTCGCTTGGCGCCCGCGGCAGCGCCGGAAGTGGTCCGCGCCGATGAGCGACTCGGACTCGAGCTCATCGCCTGCACCGCGCGCGTCGTGAGCGAGAGCTACGGCGCGGTCGGTACGCCGAAGCAAATCACCGTCATCTTCTTCCCCGGCGACATCGAGAACAAGGGCCGAACGCGGCTCGATGCAGCGACCACGCCGGGCATCATCGTGGAGTTCCAGCACGTCGACGCGCCGCTCACCAACGCCAGCGCGCTCCGGCTCCTGCGCGTCAACGCCGAGCGCCTCCAAGCGTGCGTGGAAACGCACAAGCAGAAAGGACGGGTCTCCCTCGTGGTCGAGCTGGGCTTCGGTCGCGACGGCTCCGCCCGCGATGTGAAGGTCACCGACGTCGAACCCAAGCAGGCCGAGCTCGCCAAGTGCGTGCAAGGCGTTCACTACAACCTCGAATCGACGATCTACGCCGAAGACGGCAGCACGACGTTGAAGCTCCGATATTGGCTGCGCGGATCGCCCAACCTGCTGTGAAGGCAGGCGCGAAGTGTCCACTGGGCCATGCGGCGTGCAGCGGTGGCCAAGCGCCTACCCGGGGCCTCGAACGAAGGGCCTTCATTGCTGCGCTGGAAGTGTCGCCCGCTGTAGCGGGGAAGGTCGGCCAGCACCCATTGGCTCGTCCGGATCGGGCTCTTCACTCAGCGCAACCATGTACACGTAGCCGTCGGGAGCTTGCGCCCACGCGCTCGGAAAGGGCACGTGACCGACATGCCAACCCGCGGGGTCACCTTCGATCATCGAGGCGCGCATGAAGCCGACGATCGCATCGCCCCACACAACGACGTCGTTCCAGAGTCCGAGATAGGGATCCTTTTCATTCGGCTGATAGATCCAACCAACGTAGACGCTGCGCCGGTTGGTCGGCACCGCCGCTTCATCTGCGAGCACGAACGGCGAGCTATTGCTGCGGTCGTAGTGCACGAACGGATCGCTATAGAGCGCGCAATCGGGCTCGTTACCGTGCACGTCCAGCTCGCAGGGCCCCTCGATCACAGGCCAGCCGAGGTTCTGCCCCGTGGCGGAGATCACGTTGACCTCTTCAATATCGTCCAGCCCGACATCGCCAAAGAACCAGCGCCCTTCGTGGTAGACGCCCTGCCACGGTGAACGCAGTCCCTTGGCAACAATCGCTGGGTCGGCGCCGGGCGAATAAAGTTCGGCACCTGGAACAGGCTGATAGCCGCCCACTCCCGGCTCGAGCGAGGGCACGATGCGAATCAGCGCCCCCAGCAGCGAGGTCTCGTCTTGGGAGACCTCCGCCGTTGGCTCGGCCGCCTTCGGGTTGGCGATGCCTTTGTCTCCGACCAAGAGCCACATCACGCCCCCTTCGTCGAAGCCCATCGAGGTGATGTTGTGCCAGCGTGGAGAAGATGGAACCTCCAGATCGAGGATCACCACCGCGCTCTCGATGGTCCCTACCGGGTCCTCGCGATCGAGCGCGTAACGTCGAACGACTACGTGATTCTTCGCGAGGTTCAGCGCAAGGTAGAAGTAGCCGTTGACGGCGAACCCAGGGTCTAACGCGAGGGCGAGCAACCCAGCGTCATACTCGGCGAACACATCGTCGAGCGCAGCGCGAAACAGCACCTCTGCGCCCTCCGAGTCCAACTGCGCGAGTTCGACACCGCCCAACAGATCACACACCATGAACTCACTTGAACCGTCCGGCGCGAACGCCAGATCGGTGATGTAGGAGAGCTCGGTGTCGAAGGGGACTGGCTCGAAGGAAAGGGCGAGCTGCTCGAGCGGCCCGCCGCCTGCTCCGCCTGCACCCGCTCCGCCTGCTCCGCCTGCGGCACCAGCGCCTCCGGCTGCCCCAGCATCGTCACCACAGCCCGTCGCAAGTACTGCAACCAGCAAAGCGAAAGTCGAACCGGCTCGGAGCCCCAAACGATGGTTGTTCATAGTCCGTTGATCCAAGCTCGGAGAATGGGTTCGGCCGCAGGGTCGACACGCGTTAGACCGATCGGAGGCATGGCTTTGAAAGGCCCTTCATAGTCGGACTCTGGCGCCAGCACGACGCCAATGAAAAGCACGCTTGCCTCCGGATCGCCAGCCACGACGCGAATCCCCTCGGCGGTCTCGGCCTCGGTTTCTACGCCGACGGTCTCGCTCAAGGCGTCCTCGGGAAAGAGGCTGAAGGCAGCGTTGGTTGCGTCACCACCAGTATGGCAGGTCACGCAATTCCCAATGAAGTACCCCAGCGCTGCCGTCTCTGCGGCAAAGCGTCCTGCTACGGGCTCGACCTTCGGGGGGGAGACGAAGAGCTGACTTGCCGCGAGCACCTCGTTCGTCTGGTAGGGGCCAACGCCGAGCACTGGCGTACCAACGGTCTCCTCGCTCGTCTCGTGGCAAGTTCGACAATCGAGCCGCGCGGGAATCACATGGTCGGTTGCATCCGGCAAGACCGCCGGCTCCAAAGGCCAGTTACCCTCGAGCAGCTCAGCCTCGAGGCCGTCCTCACGCCATCGATAGACGGCGTACTCCCAGCCGGCCTCTCGTCGAAACAGCAGTCGCGTCTCGATCGGCGCGCCCTCGAAGACGAAGCTCTTCAGCAAGACCGTGCCAACGGGGAAGGACCATGAGGAGGAACGCGGATCGATCTGCGCACCCGGAGGTAGGTACAAAAGCCGCTCTTTCTCTAAGCCGTTGCTGAAGAGCGGAAACCGTGGCTCGTAGGGCGTCAGCTCCAACACCGGATCGCGCAGCGGAACGTCCGTGAAGGCGCCCACCTCCGAGAGAAGCAGCGGCAGCGGCTGCTCGACGTCGTCGAGCCAGCGCGGCTCGGGCGGAAGGGGCGACGTCGTCGTTGCATCCGCATCACCGCAGCCAAGAAAGAGCGAGACAAGCACGCAACAACGGAGTGGCCGCATCAGGCGAACAGGCTAGCGCAGTGCGCCGTCGTCGTCGTTGTCCAAGCCGTCCGAGCACGACGCCCGCGCGATCCGCCCATTCGCTCGCACAGATACACTATCAACGCCACAATGGGCCAACTCGTCTCGGGCGAGGCCGCGTCGAGACTGCGGACCCGTTCCTAGCGCTGCGTGCTCAACGCGAGTCGAGCGTGATGCCAGTGTAGATGTCATCGACCGCAAACGTCAGCCGGTGGAGGCTGAGGACGACACGCGCTCCGCCGCGTTCAAGTTCAGTGCAAAAGATAACTTGGTCCTCGGTTAGGCTGACCGAAAGAGAGGCAGAGAGTGTCCACTACGTTCCATGTGACGGTTGGGGCGATCGAGACCGTATCGGCCGAGGCGGCCAGGTCGTTGGTGCTCGCTACGGGGCGGCGGCCGGTCAACTTCGACAAGCTGCTGGGCAAGAGCAAAGCATGGACGCGCGTCGAGATGGCCGTCGCCTGCACCCACGCAGACGAGACCTGCTCGACAGCGGAGGTGTTCTACGCCCGTGCGCTGAGCGCGGCATGGAACGAGCTGAACACCGCCTGGGGCGACGAGAAGAAGCTAGCGAAGAACCCGGTCGACAAGGCGTTCGGCGGCAAGCTCTTTGACCCGGGCACGAAGTTCGTCGAGTGGCGGGACGCGAAGCTGGGCAACGATCACCCCTGCCCCGTCCTATTCGTTCGCCTCGATCACTCGCCCGACGTGACCAGCGCGACGTTCCTGGTGCCCGAGGCGTGGACGAAAGGGATCGGCAAGGTTGGGCTCGACTGTGCGATCTACGGGCACCACGACGCCGAGGCGCAGCGCGCAACCAACTGGCGCTTCGCGATCGAGGCTCGTCCCGTGAAAGGGCTCGAGCGCATCAAACCTCGCGGCGGCGTGAAGAAGGGCTACGGCAGCCTCGCCTGGTTCGAGGGCCGCCTGTTCGCGATCGACGACGACGCTTCTCTCGTGGTCGAGCTCGATGCTGCGTTCTCGCCCAAGCCAGTGCCGTGGTTCACGCGAAGCGCAGCGATGACGGGCATGTGGACCGAGGGCGATTCGCTGTTCGTCGCGAAGAAGAAGGGCGGCATCGAGGTACGAAAGGACAAGATCGTCGCGTCGCCAAAGAACACCATCACCCCCAGCTATGCGGGGATGCGTTGGCTTGCGGCCGGCCAGAGCGCATTGCCGCTCGACAAAGAGGGCGTGCGCGCTCGCGAGAGGCGGCTGAGCGTGCCGCGGATCCAGCGACGCGTGAGGCGTTGCTCGCGCTGGCCGAGGCCGAGGCCGATGAGGCCGCTCTCGAGGCGGCGTCCAAGGTGATGAAGAGGTGATAGGCGGAACGAAGACTTTCCCCATCGTTACTTCGCTGCGCACCGACGTAAGCCGCCGGGGCTGCGCTAGCTCCCCATCGTTACTTCGCTGCGCACCGACGTAAGCCGCCGGGGCTGCGCTAGGTCCCCATCGTTACTTCGCTGCACACCGACGTAAGCCGCCGGGGCTGCGCTAGCTCCCCATCGTTACTTCGCTGCGCACCGACGTAAGCCGCCGGGGCTGCGCTAGGTCCCCATCGTTACTTCGCTGCACACCGACGTAAGCCGCCGGGGCTGCGCTAGCTCCCCATCGTTACTTCGCTGCTCACCGACGTAAGCCGCCGGGGCTGCGCTAGGTCCCCATCGTTACTTCGCTGCGCACCGACGTAAGCCGCCGGGGCTGCGCTAGCTCCCCATCGTTACTTCGCTGCGGACCGACGTAAGCCGCAGGGGCTGCGCTAGCTCCCCATCGTTACTTCGCTGCGCACCGACGTAAGCCGCCGGGGCTGCGCTAGCTCCCCATCGTTACATCGCTGGTTAGGAGGTGCTTGCGGCGAACGGAAGGGCCGCCCGTACTGTGGGTCATCGAATTCAGCGGGATTTCGGGTGCAGCCGGGATGCAGCGAGCCAAGCAGCCGTCGAGCGCGGTTGGCATAGCGAAGTAACCAGAGCGGGCTGGCGCAGCTACCCCGGTTTACGTCGCACGAGGGGGACAAGCGACTTGGTGGACAGCCTCGGTTTACGTCGCACGAGGGGGACAAGCGACTTGGTGGACAGCCTCGGTTGGGGTCGCACGAGGGGGACAAGCGACTTGGTGGACAGCCTTGGCTGGGGTCGCTCGACGGCGGGACAGCCCTGGCTGGGGTCGCTCGACGGCGGGGTCGCTCGACGGCGAGGTCGCCCGCGCCACGATCGACAAGTGTGACAGGATGCGCACGACGTGTTCACCACTACCTTCCTCGGCCATCAAGGCTGGCTCTTTCGCACCGAGCGCGCGTGCATCGCGGTCGATCCGCTGCTGTGCGAGCAGTTCGGCGCGCAGCACGCGCTCGACTACCAGGTCTATCCGCCTCGGCGGCTCGATCTCGCGCGCTTTCCTGCGCTCGATGCGGTGGTGCTCACGCATGAACACGACGACCATTTCGACCTTCCGTCGCTCGCGAAGCTGAGCCGCAAGATCCCGATTCATCTGTCCGCGCGCTCGTCGAGCGCGGCGCACGAGATTCTTCGCGAGATGGGCTTCCGGGTGGTGCCGCTCGAGCCGGGGGTGCCCGTGACGTTCGGCGATCTGGAGGTGATCCCACTTGCGGGCGATCACGTGACCGTCGACTGCGGCGACGAGTGGGACACGTTGCCCTTGCTCGTGCGTGACACCGGCGGCGCGGGGAGCTTCTTCTCGATGGTCGACATCACGCCAACCGAACGTCACCTCCTGCTCGTCAAGGGCGTGGTCGCTAAGCCCGGCCTCGTCACCTGGACGAACAACGCCCTCGACTGGAGTCACATGACCGACTTCGTGGACGAGATGGTCGGCAGCACCGAAGCGTGCGCGGCGCGGATGGGGCGCGGGCGCGACCTCGTTCGCGCGGTGTGGGGGCGGCCCGCGGCGACGCTGCTGTGCGCGGGTGGCTTCTCCTTCTACGGTGAGCAGGCGTGGCTGAATCGGCGCGTTTTTCCGATCGACTGCGAGCGCGCCTGCGCCCTCGTCGGGCGCGCCAACCCGCGCGAAAAGTTCGTCTCCACGCTGCCGGGTCAGACCTTCGTGATGGAGCGCAACCGGCTCGTACGCGTCGAGGCGTCCACCGACTTTCTCGCGACCGAGCCGCTTGAGGACTGGCCTTCACGCGAGCCGGTGCGTCTCTCGACGGCCGCGCTCGCCGCGCTCCCCGACTTCATGCCCGCGAGCCGCGCACGCGCGCTCGGCCGCGGTGATCTGGCGCGCCTGCAAGCAGGCCTCGACGAGCTGGCCAGCGCGCTCGTGGGAGGCCCGCTCTTTCGCTGCCTCCACTCGATGATGGCAGGAGAGTCGGAGGAGCGCCGACCGACGTTTGCCTTCGCGCTGCGCGACGGAAAGCGCCGGCACGTCTTCGAGTACGTGCCCTCGGCGTGCACCTTCCGCAGCGTCGTCGACGACGATCCCGAGAGCAGCTATCTGCTTGGCCTCGAGTGCTGGGCCTCCGATCTACTCCGCTTGCTGCGCGGCGAGTTCGGTCCCATTGCCTTGACCTTCGGCCGCGCTCGCCTTTGGAACGCCGCGCCTGAGGTCGTCCCCGACGTGATCTTCGACGAGCTGTCCCGCGTGAGCCACCCGCTCCGTCGCCCCGCAGAGACGCTGCGTACCTATCAGCGTTTGTGGAAGAGCGTCCCTGCTGCACGCCCGCGCGTCGCAGCAAAGAAGCGCGCCACGAGCGCCTCATGATTCAGGGACCCGACGTGAACCCCAACCCATTGGGCTCAACGGGTCGGTGCGAATTCAAGGCAGCCAGTTTTGGTGCTTCGACACCGGTCCCGAGGTTGCCGGCACCGCCAAGGCGGATGCCAAGCAAGACGCTAAATACCAGACGAGCTGTCTTTACCCAGCTTGGCCAAGATGTTTGTTTTCGCCTCGATTCGCAAAAGACTCTCGGCCGAGCGCTGCCAGTCGCTCCTCGAGCCTTCAAGGTTGATCTCGGGGGAATTTCTGGCGGAGAAGGTGTAACTGCCGATCAGCGCGCCAGAGTCGATCTCATAGAGCAACACGTCGCCTTCCGCCGTCCCTGCGGTGAACGTCTTGTCGGACTGGACTTTAGGCTGCACGACCCGGCGCGCACGAACGAGCCCCAGGTACTTTAGCTTTTCACAATTCGATAGGTGCGACGTGGCATTCTCGATATCCGCGATGTCCTCAACGTCGAAGTCCTCCTCCGCGGTAAAGTCACGAGCGCTGGCGCACTGGGCAAGCGTGGAGGACTCGAGCGCGAGCGGGCCGGGGTCCTTCGCCAGTTTTGCGTCTTTCAGCAGCTCCAGGCCAACGACCGCACAAGTGTAGACAGTGAGGTTTTGAGTTGGCGTGGCGGTCGAGGTTGTCACTTCAGCGGCGGCTTGACCCTTCGCGTAGAGCGAGTCGATTGCCTTGAGCTTGGCGACCGCTACAGGGCGTGCCGCCTTCATCTCCTTCAGTGCCGTCTTCAGGGCCTTCTTTTTCGCTGTCTTCGGGTTTGGAGCCTCTTCCGCAGACTCCTCGGTGGTCGGCTTCGACTTCGTCGACTTGCAAGCCGACGAAGCTGACGCCAAGGCGAGCAACAACAACGCCGCGCCAACCGCATCGGCCCAAGTCCCCTTTGAGCATCGCATTAAGGCCGGGTAACGCACTAGAAGCACAAAGGCAATCGAGCATCCCAGCGCTCTCCATCTAGGCCAGTGCGAACAAGGGCGATCTCGGCGCGGAGGCTGCCGCCTTGGGCTTTCGTCCCGAAGCGCGGCTTCGACGCAGTGGGCTTGCTGGAGCTCAACGAGATGCGGGGCGATGTGTACGGTCGCAAGGTCGAGGTGCTCGCGCCGCGCGCTCTTGGCGCGCCGATGAAACGCGGGCATGCGCTATTCGTGACCCCGACAACCAAGTGTGCGCTCGCTTGTCTTACGGCGCTGCTCGCTCCAGCGCTCGCGCTCGCTGCACCGGCGGCCGCGACGCTCGACGACCCGTCGTTCCTCCCGGAGAACCCGTTCGCCGTCGCCGGCTCGACGCTGGGCGCGCCGAGCGAGATCGACCGCTACGACTGCGCACCGGGAGTGGACGAGTCGGGCGGTGAGCAGGTGTTCGCGATCGAGGTCCCGGCCGCGGGAAAGCTCACGGCGTGGATCGAGGGGGATGACGGGCTCGTCGACGTCGACGTCCACATCGTCGTCGGGGCGTCGCTCGACGCGGGCCTGCTCTCCGGGTGTGTCGCGCGCGGCAACACGATCGCCGAGGCCGAGGTGCCGGCGGGCATCGCGCTCGCGATCGTCGACAGCTTCGACGGGACCGCGCAGGAGGGCGCGTTCGTCTTGCACGCGGCGTGGATAGGCGATGCGTGGACGGAGAGCGAGCCCTACGAGGGCGTGGTGTGGCGCGCGAAGCGCTACGCCAACTTCGCTGGAGGTCCGCAGGTCGTGCACGAGCTGCTCGTCGACCCAACGAACCCGGCCGTCACGATCGAGGCGCTGCGCTCGCAGGGCTGCGAGACCGTCGGGGAGATCGCCGATCGCACTGGCGCGGTTGCGGCCATCAACGGCGGCTACTTCACCGGCGGCTGCGTGCCGGTGTCGCTTCTGCGACACGACGGCGAGCAACTCGGCGCGAACGCCGTGGCGCGGAGCGCCTTCGGGCTCACGAGCGACGCCGAGCCCCGGATCGAGCTCGTGCCGGTCGCCGCAGACTGGCCGGACGTCGAGGAGGCGCATGGCGGAGGGCCTCGGCTCGTGACTGCGTCGTCCGCCCACGTCGACGACGCCGACTACGCCGAGGAGGGCATCGCGTCGCCCAGCTTCATCGGCCCGAACCCGCGCACCTTCGCGGGGATCGCGATGGACGGTCGCGTCGCTTTCGTCGGCGTGGACGGGCGTCGGCCGACTGCGGCGGGGATGTCGCTCCCAGCGCTCGCAAACTGGAGCGTGGACCTCGGGCTCGTCGATGCGGTGAACCTCGACGGCGGCGGCTCGACCACCGTGTTCGTGCGCGGCGCGACCCCGAACGGCGTGGTGAACTACCCGTCCGATGCGGGCGAGGTCGAGCTCGCGACGCACGAGGGCTCGCGCGGCGTCTCCGGCGGGTTCTTCGTGTTCGCGCCGCCCAAAGCCCGCGCGCCCGTGTTCACCTCGACGCCGGTCGCGACGACCGCCATCGGCGCGACCTACGAATACGACGCCGACGCGTACGACGCGAACCCGGCGGACACGATCACGTATTCGCTGGTCGATCCACCGTCAGGCGCTTCGATCGACGAGGCGACCGGCGTCGTCACCTGGCAGGTCCCGAACGACGCGCCGCTCCAGATCGAGCTCGTCGTCCGGGCCAGCGACGGCGCGCTCGCGACCGACCAGGCAACGACGCTCACCGTGCAAGGCGGCGTCGGCCCCGGAGGGAGCGGTGGCGGCGGTGCAGCCGGAGGCGCTGGGCCCGGCGTTGGAGGCGGCGGCGTTGGAGGCGGCGGCGCCGGGGCCGCAGACACGGGCGGCGGTGGGGCCAGCGCAGACGGCAGTGACGACGGGTGTAGCTGCGAGACCCCACAGCGCCGCGCGCTCGGGAGGTCCTCTGGGATCGGCCTTGCCTCCCTGCTCTTGGGCCTCCTCGCGAGGAGACGACACCCCTCAAAGCCGAGCGGCTCGCGCTCGCGCCGCGCGCTCTCCACTGCGAATCGATCGACGTAGAAGTCGAGACCCGTGATGAGCTTGAGCCGGTCGTGGAGTCCGCAGTTGTTAGACGACAGAACAGGCCCGGCGCGCTACCCCTTGCGTACGGCGAGCAAGGGCGCGACGTACGCAACATCTTCATCCACCTCGCCGTCGGAGCCCGTCGCAAGCTCCTTCATGCCCCTCTTTGCATCGGCGCCCGCGGCGACCAGGGCCCGTACGATCGCGGTGACCGCCTTCTTGTCGAGTGAGCCCGCCATCGAGACCACCTGCTCGAGCGCCGTGCGGCCGTACTTGTTTGGGAAGTCCGGCTTCGCGCCGGCAGCGAGGAGGAGCGCGACCGTCTTGGGATCCTCGTTGATCGCCGCTTCGTGCAGCGGCGCCATCTGCGTGCGCCCGTAGAGGATCTCGGTGCGGGCCCCCGCGTCGAGGAGCGCCCGCACGACCGCGTGGTACTGGCCGTCGATCGCCTTTCCGAGCGGCGTGGTGCGCGCGTTCTTCAGCTCGGCCTCGATGGGGGCGCCCGCGGCCAGAAGCAGCTTCACGATCGGCAGGTGCCCTTGCATGGCAGCGTTATGCAGCGCGGTGTGGCCGGTCGTGCGATCGGCCGAGGCGACCGCGGCACCGGCGGCGAGCGCGCGCTTGACCGCAGCGGCGTCTCCCTGATCGGCGGCGAGGCGAAGCGCCATATCGTGCTTGGGATTGCCCGGTGCCTTTGCGGGCTTCGCGCTCGCAACAGACTTGGAGGCCGCGCTGGCCTTTACAGTCGGCTTGGCTCGGGCCGTCGTGCTGCTCTTGGCCGTGGTCTTGGTCTTGGCCGTGCTCTTCGCGGTGGTTTTGGTCTTGGTCGCCATATTCCTTGCCTTGTTCGCAGAAGTTGATGAAATCAGTGCGCTCGCGGAGGCGGGCTCGCCCGGCTCGTCGACGGGCCAGAAGCCGCTCCCAATTTCGTTGGGGAGGCGGGCGAAGCGCAGGATTCCCGTCTCGAGCTGGCTCGCCAGATGATCGAAGAGGGCCGTCGCACTCGGTGCAAGCCAATCGAACGTCGACTCCGCCCGGTTGAAGATTACCTGCCCCGGACCGCCCTTGGGTCCAGGCACGCCATCGACGAGCAGGTAGTGCGGATCATTCGGCGATGCGGCGATGGGGAAGCGCTGCGCGTGGTAGAGGATCGCCCGCACTCGACCGTCGTCGCCGGTCTCGTCGAAAAACTCGGCGGCATCTTCATCCTCGTCAGCGACGTCGCAGAGCTCCTTCCACAGCGCGATCGCCGCGCGCCGGCCAAGCATGCGGAGACCGGGAAGCGGCAAGTATACCGGCGGCTCGCCCTCGACGACGTCCATCGCTTCGTAGAAGGCCCGCACGTCGGGCGCGAGCGACAGACCCTTGGGCCACGTCACCCTCGTCGCGCGGGTGAGCAATGACCGACCGCACTGCGCCGCGACGATCGCATCGATGCGCTTCAGCTCATCCAGCATCTACTTCGACTCTTCGACGATCAGCCAGGGCGGAATGGACCAGCCGGGGCGCGTCGCGAGCCCCTTGCGGGCTGCGTCCTTCGCGGAGCTGCGGGCCGCCTCCCGTCGCAGCATCGATCACGATCAGCTTGCCTCCGCCAGCGGGCTCGCAAGCGACCACGATGCGGCTCGCCGTTGCCCACGCGCAAAGCACGAAGCGCGCGTAGTCGCGCGACTTCTGTCGCCAGCGAACCGTGCCGTCGCGCTCGATGCACCGAAGCTCACCGTCGTCGGCTACCGTAGCGGTGACGAGCAGCGTGCCATCGGGGCTGATCGCACCGTCGCTGGTCGGCCAGCGCGTCGCGACCGTCGAGCCATCCAGCACGTCGACGATCACCGTGCCTGCTGATTGAGCGTCGCCCATGAGCACGTGGCGCGCATCGGCGAACAGCCGCAACTGAAGCTCCGCGCGGGAGGTCACGGTCGACTCTCCGCTCTGCAGGTCGCAATGGCGCAATGCGGTGCGCATCGGCTCGACGGACCAATCGAGCTGGGTGGTCAGAGCGTAGCGCCCATCCGGCGAGAGCACGAGCGCGTGAGCGCCGACACCCGCGGCAGGGACCCTATGGCTCGGTACGATGACACGTTTCATCTCGATCTAGTGCTCCGCACACGGTTTGAGTCGACAGGGAGCGGCAATCGTCCCGGTGACCCCAAGGGGTCCGTCACAGCGCCGGGAGGAATTCCTGGGCGAGAGAGACATCGTCGCCAGCGGGGTCAATGGATCCGGGCGCAAGCAACGTCAACAGCGCTTGGCGCGCTGCAGGTGCGTCGCGGTCGCTGGAGGCGAAGCACGACCAGACCGCATCCATCGCCCTGACAGACTGTTCGATGGCGCGGGCGAGCACCCTATCGAACGTCCCCCACGTCCCGTGGAGGAACTTTGGGCGCGCTAGTTCCTTGTCTCGCTCGAGAGCCAGGGTCTTGCCCAGCGGCGACCCGAGGAGCCACGCGTGCTGCTCGTAGCCGCGCGCCATCCCGCGAAGGGTCACGAACGAAGGCGCGTCGCTCAAGGTCGTGCGGAACGCTTCGTCGATGGCGCCGCCCACCTCCGGGTTCGCGAAGAGCTCGAGCATCGGGACCTGCACGAGGCGAACGATGCCGGCCGTGCCCATGCGGTCTCGCCCAAAGTAGGCCTCGTGAAAGCAAATCGATTGAAACTTCTCGACCTCACGGTGCGCGGCGCCGTGCGATCGCCCCTCGGCGTGTGCCCGCGCCAGGGCATTGATCAACGGATGGAGCTGGCGATCCATCGCCGCGTGCGAGGCGAGGCCGAGCGCCACGGCGGCGAGCCGCTCCGAGCGCGTCGTCCTGGCGCGATCGAGCATCACCAAGAGGACGGGGACCGCAGCGCGCTCGTGGATCTCGTCTCCCCAGCGACTCTCGCGCGGCGACCAACGCGCCGCGTAGCGCACGACCTCCTCGGCGTAGTGGTCGAAGTACATCAGATCGAGCAGGACGGCGCCGAGGCGAGCTTCGTCCTCCCAATGCACCAGCGCGCGCCGTGCCCCCGACGCGAGGCCGGATGAGGTCCCGGCCTCACGTAGGGCGGTCTGGTGAATCCCTTCAGCGGGCATCGAGCGAGGACGCTACACCGCCGGAGCGCGTGACCGCACGCAGAATTCGCCGCGCCTCCTTCCGGTCGACGGACTGGAGCTCGAGGTGCACTCTGCTTCAAGGCCGACGCGCCGAGACCGCAGACTCAGAAGTGCAGCTTCAGGCTGGCGTTACCCGTGCCGAGGCTCAGCTCGACTCCCAACGTCCGTTGAGTCGTCCCGGACGCGATAGCGCGGGGATCGGTGTTTTGGCGACAGCTTGCCGGAACTCTTGAAATAGCTCGAGCCCTCGCTCGAAGAGCTCTGCGAACTGGATCTCGTTGGAGGCCCATAACCAACTACGAGGCACACTCGCAGCAAGCTCACCAGAATGCGCGAGCGTTGATGCCCAATAACCCATTGTTCCGCCAAGTCCTCCCGCAAGATAGGCCGAGATGGTGAAGGAGAAGTCGAGGATGTCGGGATACCGGACAATCGTGAATTCGCACGGGAGATTGCCCACCGGCTGCGAGAGCGTAAAGTCGATGCGAGAAGGGCGATCGTGTCGCGTGATACGAGGCTCCCGCTGCTCGAGGTGATCGGCCATTGCCTCAGTCGACACCAAGGGAGAGACTCGCCAGGGTTCGGTCAACTGATGTAGCTCGACGAAGCTGGGCATGCTCCGCCCTGCGATCGCCTCGACGGCCTCCCGGATTCGTTCCTCCGTAACGATCTCGTGGGTGGGCGACTCCGGCGATTCGGGATCGACATATCGCTCAGGCTGGAGGAGACGCTCGTCTCCCGTGACGGCTTTCTCAACGTCAGCATGAAGCTCCAGAATAAAGCGAACGAGCGTTGTGACTTCCCCGGTGACTGGCAATCTTGGACGAGGAGGGTTGTAGAGAAAGTATGGATCCTCGAGACGCATCGCGTGCATCGCGACGCTGTGCCACCCTCCCCCGATATTCATTCGATCTCGAGAATTACCGGCCAGTTTGTAGGTGCTAACCACTTCCAAAAATCCCGGCCGTGGAAGCAAATTCAAAACGACCGAGAAGGGACCTCGTTGGTATCGGGCACCGACGAACTGCTCCTTCCGGTTACGCTTGAACGGAAGCTTGGAGTGCTGCTGCAAGGCCTCGGTTACCTCGAGGCCAGGATGAAAGGAGCCGTCTTCCGCCTCGTGGTGCTGTTCCCAATAGCCATAGTAGCGCTCCGAAAAGCCAACCGATTGCAGCACCGAAAGGAAGGCGTGATCCAAGCCCTGCGACGTCAGCATAAGGGCGATTAAACTAAACCCGAGTTTCTACGGGGGCAAGGTTCGGAGGGCGGCGGTTTGAAAGGACCCGCGATTTCAGCGGAGCCGTCAGTGCTTGGTCAAGCCGCTCAACAGGACGAACGCGGCGCCGCTGCTGGTCGGGATCCGGTAGGCGCACTCCGAGCCGAGGATCTGAGCGGCCACGGCCGTCATCGTCCAGGCGTCGGCCTCGTCTGCGTCCGAGACGAAGGCAGTAATGGCCTTGATGCGGTTGGCTTTCCCGAAAATGACTCGTGCCAAGTCGAAGGTCCAACGGCGCCTTCGGCCGCTTTCGTCGAAGAGGGCTCGAGTCATTCTGTCTGCTGCATCAACCTTCGGTTGAATGACTCGTGCCAAGTCGATCGTTCACTCGGGCCTTCGGCCTCTCTTTTGGCGGAGGGCCCGAGTCATTCTGTCTGCTGCATCAACCTTCGGTTGAATGACTCGTGCCAAGTCGAAGGTCCAACGGCGCCTTCGGCCGCTTTCGTCGAAGAGGGCTCGAGTCATTCTGTCTGCTGCATCAACCTTCGGTTG
>JBILLK010000058.1:0-12216 GCA_044376115.1 Polyangiaceae bacterium
GCCAATCGTTGACTGTCGCGAGTGTGATACCAGCTGCGCCGCCGCGGCTGTTGCTCACATGGCTCGCCTCATTATGAATGCTGCTCCGCGAGACCTGGCTATCTGCATTAGCGCCGCCGACATGGCCCTTGACCAGTCCCCGCTCGGCCGGCGCGATCAGTTTCGGCGCTGGCTGATCGAGACCGCCATCCCAGTAGCACTCGACCAACGAGCTCTGACTGCCGAGGAAACCTCGCGCTTTAGAGACTTCTCCCCGGCGGAGATCGAAGTCGATCGCGAAGCGGAGCACCCGCCCCCTTCCGACGAAGCTCCGCCACGGTGGAGGCCGTGGTGGCAGTTCTGGAAGTGAGACGGCGAGCGCCGGCCAATGCCGCGCCCCCTCAGTCGCTCGATGAGGGGCTGATCGAGGACTGGCAGCTCGTTGCCGGTACCGCGACGGCACACCGCTATCAATTCGCCCTGGCGAATGCGCGACTTGTTCGAGATTCGCAGGAGGCTGGCTAACAAAGCGTGCCTGAGGACCGCCCGCCGCAAGTGAACGCCAAAACGTTGGGCGGTGCAGGCGTCGCGCTACCTAGTCCAGTCCTCGACACGCAGCCCGGGTACCCGAATCATGTGCTCCACATTTGCGGTGACGAGGATGGCCTCGCGCGCGACCGCATGCGCGGCAATCGCGGCGTCAAAATCCTCGGTCCGCGTCCCTCGACGTTCCAACGTCGCCTTGATCTCACCGAAAGCTTCGCTGACCGCATCGGTCCAGTCCGCGCGAATCAGCTCGCTCTTGATCAGGTCGAAGCGTTCTCGCAGCGCATCCTTCCTCTTTGAGCGCGGCAACCTCGCGATGCCGTACGAGATCTCCGCCACGACAGGCTGCGGCACAAGGACCTCCCGCTTCGGCACGGCTCGGAGGCGTGCGAGCGTTCCCGGCTCGCCCTTCATGATCGCGGAAACCGCGTTCGTGTCCAGGACGTAGCTCACAGCTTCAGCGGCTCTTTTGAGGAACGCCGACTTCGAACCTCGCCGAGCATTTCGTCGACAGCGACCCGCGTTGGCTCATCCGTCGCTGCAAGCCGCTCGAAAAAGCCGCTCGACCATTCGGAGGTATCCGCGAGCTCGCGCTCAAGCGCCTTCACAATAAGCCGATTTCGGCTGATCTTTAGTGCGCGAGCGCGCCGGTCGACGGCGTCAAGCAGCGGCTTTGGCAGGTGAACGCTGGTTGCCATGACTATACTCGCGAGTATAGTCGCGCACACGAGAGCGGCAAGCATACCCGCGCCCGCCCAACTGGGCGTTGCTGCGGACGAGTCCCCTCCCTCGCTTCGCTCGGTCTGGCATTCGCGGGTGAACGCCAATACGTTGGGCGGACTATGGATCGCGGGGCTTCCGGTAGTGCACGCACAGCAACGGAGCGCTTCCTCGATGCATTCGAGGCCGTTTTCGATAGGGACTGCTGGAGGACCGCGTGGTTCGGGACGACGATGATGACCGAGGTCTGGGTCGAAAAGATCGACAAGGGGCACAGCGATGACGCGTTCGCCACCATGCTGTGCGGCCTCATCATGCACGAGCTGATGCATCAGAAGCTCGATACGCACCCTAAGGACCGCGACAAGAGTGACATCCACAGCTGGCTTGAGCCCAGCTACGGACACACCCCGGTCACGCGGCAATCGCGGCTCTCTGGGACCGACGCAAAAGACATCGCAGTTGCGCTCCCCAAAAAGTACCCGCAGCGCAAGGTGTGATGAAACCTGCGGCGGCTCTCGTTGGTCTGCTCTTGGCGGCGTGCTCGGGGGAGCCGCGCGCTGGCAAGCTCGTATCGGTGCCTTCCGCGCCCGATGCGACGGCGAGCACAGTCGAGCTGGAGTCGCTGACCGTCGAGGAGCCGCGCAGACTCGGCGACGGCTACGCGATCGCTTGGACGGCCGGCACGATCGCGGTCGCGGATGGGGCGGACATGGTTCTCGTCGACGAGACGACGCTCGTTGAGCGCGAGCGCGTCGCGGCCACTGCGTGGCATGCACCGCCTCACAGCAAGCTGGTCGACGCGAACGAAATTCGGATGCCCTACGATCCCAACCGTGGCGGGCGGCCCATCGCGGCGGTCTTGTCTCCGGGCGGTACGCGCGTGGCAGTGAAGACGGATGCAGGCGCGCTCCTCGTTGTCTCGCTGGAGGGCAACATCGAGCGCGGCCCAGCGTTCGAGCCAATCACTGCGCTGAATACCGGCGTTGCATGGGCGCCGGGCGTGTTGGCGACCCCGGCCCGCGGATGTGAAGTGCACCTGATACGCAAAGACCGCATCGACTTGCTCCCTCGATCGAAGTTCACGCAATCGTGTGGTCTTGGGCTGAGTCCCGATGCGAAGCACCTGCTGGTGGGGCGGCTGATCTACCTCGGGAGGCCCGGGGACGAGGTCGAGCTGTACGACGCAGACACGCTTACGCGTCTGTCCGGATGGAACCTCGGGAAGGACGACGACCAGCCCTACGTTGCGTGGCCGGCGACGGGCGGCTCGGGAGGCGTGCACTTGTGGGAGCCACAAACGACCGCGGCGACCCCGGTGCACTCAATCGCGGTGTCCCCGGATCGGAAGCTCATCGCAGCGACTTCGTACCACGACAACACGGTGCACCTCTGGGAGGCTCCGTCGCTCGCGCCACGGCCGACTGCCTTCGATCCCACGGACGGTGGGAAGCTGGCGTTTGCAGGAGCGGGGACGTTGATCATCGAGCAAACCGACGGCTTGACTGCCGTTTCAATCGCGACCGGAGCGGTCCTGTGGAGAGCCGATCTCGGCACGATCCTCCTGGGTCTCGCAGCGTCGGAGGACACCGTCCTGGCCACGAGCGACCGCGGAGGTTTCTTTCGTCTCGACGCTCGGACGGGGCGCGTCGTCGTTCACGAACCGAGCCTGAACGGGAGCGCCCTTGCGTTCTTGCCAGGCGGCAACATCGCTCACCTGGGCGTCGACGATGCGGTTCGCGTATTGACCCCCGAGGCGAAGGAGCTCGCCCGCATCTTGCCCGTCCGCGAGTCCGCTGGAGCGTGGGTGATCGCAGACGGTACCTTCGAGCGCATCGGCGACCCAGCCCGAGAACTGATTTGCCGTGCCTCGGGGAAGGTTGTCCCCTTCGCTCGCTGCGCGAGCCTCGAGCGCCGCGGCCTCTTGACCAACCTCTTGAGCGCAGGAAGAGACCCGCGATAGCGAAAGGGTTACGTAAGCCGGACTTCGCCTGGCACTACCGCGCAAACGCCGCCCGGACCCCATGCAGCTTTAGTCCCAGCGCGCGTTGGTAGTGCGGGAAGTCGCCGTCTTCGCTGAAGATGGGCAGGTCACGCCGCAGGCTGGCTGCGCAGAGCAGGAAGTCGGTGTCCGCGCCCTGGACGCCTTTCGCTCGAGCGAAACCCCTCGAGCCCCGTCAAGTCTCAACCTGAACGGCCCTCGCCGGACGGATACCGCGCACTGTCGCGCCCGACGCCGCTTCAGCGCGCCGAAGCGCCGCAGCCCACACTGTCGTGTCGACGATGATGTTCAACGACGTCGCCTCTTCTTCTTCGCGTCGAGCCCTTCCGCAAAGTCGATCGTTCCGAACAGCTCAACGATTTGCGCCTGCCGTCGCCGTCGGATGTACTCCTCGAGCGCCTCGGTCACGGTCGCTTTCTTGGTCCGGTGGCCACCGACCTTCAGCGCCTCGTTGAGCAGCCCGTCATCGATGGCAAGGTTCGTAGCCATATGTGAACGGGTTACACATGACCCATCTTGGTGCAAGCGCCGGCTTCTGGCCCAGCACGTCGCCGGAGCCGGGTTCAGCCGCCGGAGAACCCTCAGCGCAGTTGGCGGGCGTCATCGCTGGGGACGCGCGGTAGGCGCCATCAGCGCGGTCGCTAGCCAACAAAGCGTTGCCGCGGACGAGTGCCCTCGCTCGCTTCGCTCCTTCTTCCGCGCGCCACTGCACACCGCTAGGTTGGTCAGAAGCACGCACCGTGAAACTCCCCCGAACGATCCGAAACTGCAGGGCAGTAATCGAAAGCCCCTGCCCTCGCCAATGGGACGAACTCACCGAGACTTCCGATCCCTCCGTGCGGCATTGCGCTTCGTGCAATAGGGAAGTCTTTTTCTGCGCATCTGATGAAGAGACGATCGCTCATGCTCGAGCAGGGGACTGTGTCGCGCGAGAAGTCCCAGAATCCCGCGACCTGGGGCCCAGCATCATCGGACGCCCCACCATCCGCCAAGAGCCAACTCCGGAACAGGCTGCTCGCCGCCTGCTCCTGCGTCGAGAGCGCGGGATCAACAACGTACTTGCTTGGGACTTTGCGAACTACAAGCGAGACTGCCCCGCGTGCCACTATCCCGTCCCAGACTTTCGCGCCACGTGCCTCGTGTGCGGCTTTCAGATCGGACGTGCCTGAGCCAGCCGCAAACGCTCCGTCGTTGGAAGCGCTCGCACATGCTCGAGGATGTCTTCTGCGGTCATCGCCATGATGCTCCGAGTCTAGCCGTTCTTCAGCAGAGGAGCTTGTTCCGGCTCTTCGTCAGCGGCCTCAGCGGGAAAGACGCCGCTCGTGATTCATGCCCGACGACATAGCGCCGAGTCTCGCCGTGACACCGGCCGATGTGTCGCACCCTACCGCGCCCCGACCCCGCCAACCGCGACATTGCGCCGAGTCTCGCCGTGACACCGGCCGATGTGTCGCACCCTGCGGCGCGCCCGACCCGCCAACCGCGACATTGCGCCGAGTCTCGCCGTGACACCGGCCGATGTGTCGCACCCTGCGGCGCGCCGACCCGCCAACTGCGACATTGCGCCGAGTCTCGCCGTGACACCGGCCGATGTGTCGCACCCTACCGCGCCCCGACCCCGCCAACCGCGACATTGCGCCGAGTCTCGCCGTGACACTGGGCGATGTGTCGCACCGTGCCGCGCGTCGCTGCTGCCGACCTCCGGTTGCTACGCGCTAGTCCCATATCGCGCGTTCGTTCGCGACGACCCGACGTTATGGGACGCTTAGTGCGCCACCCCGGACGGCGCGCACGAAGTGACCCACGCTTTTGCCTGTTGATTTCGGGGTCGCAGCGAAAGACCCCTCCGGCGCCGCTTCGGCGCAAGGCGGTTGGGCTACGCGCCAGTCCCATAACGCTCATTCGTTCGGGACGACCCAACGTTATGGGACGCTAGTTGCCAGGCGCTCTTCCGGCCCGCCGCTTCTGAGCTGCAGCTGAACTGTCCGGCCGCGCGGCTCCCTGAAAGCAGCTCTTGCCAAATCGCACCAACCATTACGATGCGCCCTTCGTTGATCAACGCAGTGAGCTCGCGCACGGTCGCGCCCGACGGCGCTTAGGCGCGCCGAAGCGCCGCCGACTACACGGTTGTGTCGACGATGATGCTCAACGGCGTCGCCTCTTCTTCTTCGCGTCGAGCCCTTCCGCAAAGTCGATCGTTCCGAACAGCTCAACGATTTGCGCCTGGCGTCGCCGTCGGATGTACTCCTCGAGCGCTTCGGTCACGGTCGCTTTCTTGGTCCGGTGGCCACCGACCTTCAGCGCCTCGTTGAGCAGCCCGTCATCGATGGCAAGGTTCGTAGCCATAGGTGATGGTTCACACATGACCCCTCTTCGTGCAAGCGGCGGCGCCGCTTCGCCTGAAGGCGGTGGGCGCAGGGCGGTTGGGCTGGCTGATCGAGACGGCCATCCCGGCAGCACTCGACTAACGCGCTAGATCGAAGTCGATCGCGAAGCGGAGCACCAGCCCCTTCCGACGAAGCTCCGTCACCGTGGAGGCCGTGGTGGCAGTTCTGGAAGTGAGGCGGCGAGCGCCGGCTAATTCGTGGAGTCCGAGGAGTTTGTGGCGGTCGCGTGCGCCTACGGACGCTTTCCGTGAGGAGGGCCCTAGTCCGGGCGTAAGTGTACGTTGGTAGTCGGCGACCTTGAGTCCGCGTCGGCCCATTGGCTCGCGCGCCGGGCCGCGCTACACTTCCGCTGTGGCAAACCAGCTCCCAAACCCGCCGCCGGGATTTGACGACCTACCTGTCGGCGACCAGATCGCGTACGTCGGGGCGCTTTGGGATCGGATCACGGCACGGGAGCAGGACGTGCACGTCCCCGCCGCTCACCGAGTAGAGTTGGAGCGGCGGCTCGCGGAGCATGCCACGTCAGCTGAACCGCTTCGTTCCTGGAGCGAAGTCGAAGCTGACCTTCGCACCGAGCTCGCTCAGCGTCGCACTCAATGACCCTGGTCGTACTTCGCCCGGACGCCGAGCTCGACGTCCGCAGCGCGGCACGCTGGTACGAGGAACAGCAGCCCGGCTTGGGGGCCACGTTCACCGACCAAGTACGCGACACGGTTAATCGCATTGCCGCCCTGCCCGCGCGCTTCCCTGTCGTCGCGCCCCCGCTGCGACGGGCGCTACTCCACCAGTTTCCCTACGCCGTGTACTTCGTCGCCGAGCGAGAACGCGCCGTAGTCGTCGGCATCTTCCACCAGCACCGCGACCCCGCCGCATGGCGAACCCGGACCCCAGGCTCTGACGAAGCCGGATAACGCCGCATTGCACACGACAGCCACGGTCGGCGCTGCGCGTACACTGCGAAATTGTCAGCCAGACCCCGCGACCTCCAGACCGCCGGGCATCCGAACCGGATCGATCGCGAGCGCCCCCTCAACCTCTCTCGAGCTCGCGGATGGTGCGAGGCAGTTTCGCGCCAGCTCGGTACTTCGCGAGCCGCGACTGCACGGCGTTGGCGATCTTGTCGTTTGGGTCGAGGGCCAAGCTCTTCGCGAGCGCGGCTTCTGCGGCGTCGAGGTCCCCGCTGAGGAGTTCGGTGACGGCGAGGTTGCAATAGCTCTCGGCGCTGGGGCAGCTACTAGTGATTGCGCGGTTGACCGCGCGCGCCTCTTCGATCTCGTCCTTCTCGAGCAAGATGAGTGAGAAGTCCTTGGCGATCGGCTCGAAGCTCGGGTGCTGGGCGTGACCTGCGCGAAACGTGGCGAGAGCGCCTTGCTTGTCCCCCAAGCACTCCTTCGCCTTCGCGAGCAGCCAGGCCGGCTCGGCAAAGGACGGTGCGTCGGCCACAAGCTCGGTGAGCGAGTCCATGGCCGTCACCAGCGCTTTGCGTACCTCCCCCGATGGGATCGGCGCGTTCGGACGCCCTTGCAGATGCAGGTAGGGCATCAGCACTTTGGCTGCCTCCTGGAAGCGCCAGCGGCCTTCGCTGATGTAAACACGCAGCTGTTCAAGCTCCTGGCGCTCTTCTTCCGGAAGATCGGCGAGCTGCAGCACCTGATGAAGCAGCCGTGAGGCGCGATCGATGGCGCGGTTCGCAATCGCATCTTCGATCGTCGCGAACGAAGCACGCACAACCCCTGCGATGAGGCGAGGCGTCGGAGTTGCGACGTAGGCCTCGAGCGCGGCCTCGTACTGCTCGATCATCCGCTGCTTCAGGCGGCGCTCAACGAGAGGATCGTCGATCTTCTCGCTATGAAGGCGCGTCCTCGTGGCTTCAGCGTAGTTGAGGTGCCCAAGGAAGTAGCCCGGCCAGTTCCAGACGATCCGGCAGAATCGAAGCTCTGCGGCGGTGTAGTCGCCCGCGCGCCCACGCGCCGCGCCTTCCTCGGTCAGCTCGTGGATGCGCGCCGGATCAATCTTTCGTGGATAACGGAAGACGCCGCACGATGCGCACGCCCAGCCATCCACCGCCACGGGGTGATCCCGCCACACCTTCGGATCGCCAAGCTCCCCGCCCGTGGTGATGAACGCCTCCCGCAACTGCCCGCCGCATCCCCCGCACGGCTCCTTCATCTCCTCCAACGCGAAGTTCGCCGCACTCGGCCGCACAATCGACCGCGCGACCTCGGCATTGCGCAGCGTTACCACCTCGCCATCAACGACGATCGCTTCTCCGCGACGCCCGAACAACTTTGAGAGGAAGCCCATGGCAGTTGGGGATGCTAGCAGGGGGTGGGAAACCGGAGGGTCCGCTGGCTGCTTAAACGCTGCAGCGTTGGCGTAGCGGATCACGCAGCCCTCCGACGCGCTCGGAGCGCCTTCACGTCCTCCGTGTCGATGAGCCCGCGGGTGCCTGTGCAACGGCGGCCTCGATGAACTCAGGCGAGACCTGCGCGGCCACTGGCGCCATCGAATCTCGCAGCATTAGCCTCCTCTCCGACCTGCGATTCCAGCGCGGAAGCGTTACAAAACGAACGGGGGCTGCGGCAAAGGGGACAATTTGCTCCCGCCATTGGGGTTTCGGCTGGGCATGCTCCTTGCGAGCCGACTGCATGCTCGCAGCTCTCGGATCAAAGAACCTTTTGGTGGCCTGCTCGTTGTTGCTCATCGCCTGCGGTGACGATTCGCAGACGAGCGGGGGTGGCGGCGAAGGGGGAGCGAGCAACCCCGGCATCGGAGGAGGAGCTGGCGAGGGCGGCACGGCGCCGGCCACGATCGAGTTCCTCGTCAACGAGCGCCCCCACGATCCGACGAGCCAAGAACAGGCGACGACCAAAGCACGCTACACCGATCCGGTTCGCGTGGTGGCGAGCGGACTCGTTCCGGGGTCGAGCGTGCGCTTCGACACCTTGTCGGGGCAGGCGACGTCCTTTGCACTGTTCGAAGTGCCGGAGGACGGCGTGGTCGACTTCGCGCGCGACGCTCCAGTCGAGGGCAGCTGGTCGGGCGCAGACGCCGATGGCTTTCTGTGGTCGCTCGACGAAATGGCGGGACTCAACATCACGGTCACCGTGAGTAGCGAATCGGGCGACCCGATCGTCGAGGGCGAATTGGAGCGCGCGCCCTTCGCCGAAGGCACAGTCGCTGAGATCGTCGAGGTTGGGACGCTCGTGGGCACGTTCTATCGGCCTGTGGGCGACGGCCCATTCCCGGCCGTGCTCACGTTCGGCGGCTCTGAGGGCGGGCGCGGGTCCGGCGAGTTCAACGCGGCCTACTTGGCGACGCTAGGCTACGCCGCTCTCGGCGTCGCTTACTTCGATGAGCCGGGCCTCCCGGCCGTTCTGACCGATGTGCCGCTCGAGATTTTGGAAGCGGATCTGGCCTGGTTGCGCGCACGGCCGGAGGTCGACGCCGATCGCATTGGCGTGTGGGGCGCCTCGCGCGGCGGCGAGCTGGCGCTGCTCCTGGCCGCTCGCGATCCGGGCCTCGCAGCGGCCATCGCCGAGGTACCAAGCGGCTACGTGTGGGGGTCTGCGTCGGACTTCAACCGCGCCGCTTGGACCGTCGCTGGTGCTGAGCTGCCCTATGTGCCGTCTTTGGGCGAAGGGTACGAGATCTTCGACGACGAGCTCGGCTCGCACCTGGTTTCGACCCCGGCGTTCCACGCCGACATCGAGGCGGCTTCCCCGACCGAGCTCGAGAGCGCTCGCATTCGCGTCGAAGACGCCAGCGCCGCCATCATGTTCATTGCCGGTGCGGACGACCAGCTGTGGCCCAGCTGCGCTCTGTCTGAGGTTTCGATGGATGTGTTGAGCTCGACGGGCCACGCCGATGCGGTGGGCGACGAGCTCCTTTGCTACGAGTCGGCCGGCCATTGGATTGGCCTGCCAGGGAGCTCGACGATGAACTCCCAGCGGTACTTCGACGGAGGATACTGGATCGAGCTCGGCGGCACCCCCGCGGGTGCGGCAGCTGCGCAGCGAGACTCGAATACGAGGATGCGCGCGTTCTTGGAGCGGACGCTCGGCACACCTTGACGCCGTGAAATCCCGATCCGTCAGGGCGATCCGTGGCTCTGCCGACGCTCGTTTCGACCACGCACGTGTCAGGTTTCGTCGCTGACCACGCGTGTGACGACGGAACCCTCTTCGCCCTTGATGAGCTTGCCGATCTCTTCGATGTCTCTGGCGTAGAGCTCGGTGTAACCGCAGCTCGCGCAGGTATACGCGACGAACGCGCCTACGCTCATCCGCCTCGTCGGTCGTGCGAACAGGCCATACTCTTCGTTCTCAACGATGCGACACGCGACGGGCACCGCTTGGATCACGTTCGCGCTCTCGCGCTCGGGCATGGACAGTGGATCGACGCGCCAGATGACGTCGTGCGCACACTTGATGCAGTTCGCAGCGTTCTTCATGTGTGTACCGCCACTTTGCGGCGAGCTCTGTCCTTCTTCGTGCCCGCATCAGCTGGCGCGGACTTTTCCAGCGGAGAACGCTACCAGAATCAGTCGCGCTCGCACACACCGTCGAGGGCGAGCACGGGAAGACCTCGCTTGATCGGCACCGAGCGAACGATGGGTCGGTATCATCGCAATTGTCGCGCTCGTCGCAGTCGGGGCTATCGTACGTCGACCATGCAACGGGTCGCGGGGTTGCGTTTGGTCCGCAGGATGAGCTCGTCGTCGTCGAGAACGATGGCATCCACGTATGGGAGGCGCGCCGCCTCGCGACCGCGAAGCTCGCCCCTCCCTTTCGACCTTGGACGATTCGCGCTGACGAGTGAAGCGTGAGCCAAGACAGGGCCGCATCTGCGCGCCCCCGGACCCCAGGCTCTGACGAAGCCGGATAACGCCCCTCATGCGGTCGCTTCGTCTCGCTGCATGACCATCGGACCCACCCATGAGCCTACGGTTTCTTCGCCAACTGGGATATGCCGCTGGCAAGCCATGACCATTAGCTCCGGCCATTCCGAACTGCCTGAACCTGTCACGCTCTCGGGCTTTGGCGCGCGAGTGCTCTTCGCAGGCCCCACCTTTGTTACGACCCTCGGCAATGCGGCGGAACGCCTGCGCGCGGCGCCAACGGATCTGGTTACCGTGTGTTGGCGTTCGGGCGCGATGTTCAATGGCTTCATTCACGCTCGGATCAACGATGAACCTCGGTTCAATGCCGCACGGCCTGCCCTTGGCGACGCGGGCATCGAGACATTCGGCCGTGGTCCCGACTTGAACCAATGGCGCGTCAGCGTAGGCGACGTCGATTTCCCACTCGTTGCCCTGCTCATGTACGTAGCCGGCAAGCCACATCCGGACCCCAACGTCCTTCCTGTACAGTTCTTGTTTGGAGCCTATCCGAATACCCCCGAACCCTACGATGGCGCAGCCGACACCATGATCACCATTGCCGGACCGTTCGATTCTGTCCCGCCAGTCGAGGCGGTCAGCGCCGGGTATCAGCGTGTGGTCGAGCGCAATCTCGACTCGGCGCCGTTCTGGGTCGAAAACGCATACACCCACGCTGGCCTCGAATGGCGACAGCGCGTCTACTGGGCAATGGAACCGACGTTCCTAATCTCCTATCAAGCCCCCGCGAGCAGAGGGGTGGAACTCGAACGCCTTCGAGCTGCTGCCGTTGAGATTGCCCACGGAATCAGGCTCAAGCCCCCAGCGCCGCCGAGTGCGCCAAGGGAGCGCGGCGCGAAGTAAGTCGGGGAGGCTGCGCTAGCCCCCTCGGGTAAGTTCGCTGATCAGCCTGCGTGCCGGCCGCCAAAGCGTTTAGAGCCGCGGCCAGAGCATGCGAACTCCTACAAACTAGCCGGCTTTGCGAAATAGCCGAAGCCGCCGTGGCCCACCGCCTTCTCGGAATGCGAACTAACCCTAAGGGGCTAGCGCAGCTCCCCAGGGTTCGTTCGCGCTGGGCGCAAGGCGGTGGGCGCAAGGCGGTTGGGCACAAGGCGGTTGGGCTACGCGCTAGTCCCATATCGCTCGTTCGTTCGCGACGACCCGACGTTATGGGACGCTTAGTGCGCCACCCCGGACGGCGCGCACCCAGTGACCCACGCTTTTGCCCGATGTTTTCGGGGTCGCAGCGAAAGAGGCCTCCGGCGCCGGTTCCCCGGAAGGCGGTTGGGCCACCCGCTAGTCCCATAACGCTCATTCGTTCGCGACGACCAAACGTTATGGGACGCTTAGTGCGCCAGGCGCTCTACCCCGCGCTCCGCGCTCTTCTGGCGCCCACCGCTAAACGCCAATACCTTAGCCGGACGAATCGATGGCCGAAGCTGCGTTGGTTGAGATACTGAATCAAGCGCGTGACGAGCTTTGGGACCTGGACGACTCGACCACCGACGCCGACCTCTGGGCAAGCCCGCTTGGACGATTTGTAGCCCGATTCCAAAGCTTGTCCGAACCGCAGCACGGGATGCGCCTTCTCGCGCTCTTCGCGGCCAGACGCGCCGTTGCCTGCTGGCAACTCTACTGTGACGACACGACTCCGCTCGACGGCGTACATACGGCCGAGCGCGTTCTTGACGGGAGCGCCCCAG
>JBILLK010000087.1:0-3280 GCA_044376115.1 Polyangiaceae bacterium
CCACCTACAACGAGGCCAGCCTCCTCGAAAAGGTCGACGTCAAAATCCGCGGCGCCGCCAGTGCCACGCCCTTTGTCGCCAATATCGACTACGACGCTAAAGGCCAGCGCACCGCAATCATCTATTCAGCGGGCAACTTCAGAACCGACTACAGCTACGATCCGCTCACCTTAAGGCTCACCCGCGTTCTGACAACGCGCATCAGCCCGAGCGAGACGCTCCAAGACCTCAACTACACCTTCGACCCCGTCGGCAACATTGTCGAAGTCACCGACGCCGCTCAGCAAAGCCTACTATTCACCAATGGCTTCGCCACCGTCCCCAACAAGTATGAATACGACGCCGTCTACCGCTTAAAACGAGGCGAAGGCCGTGAGCACAAGTCCGTCGGGGACGTCCAAGTCGACCACAACGACCAAGCCATCTGGAACCTCCCTCACCCCAACGACCCCCAGGCCATCAGAAGCTACTTCGAGACCTACGCCTACGACAAAATCGGCAACATCCTAGAGATGTTCCACAACGCTGGCGGCGGCGCTAACACGTGGACGCGGACATACAATTACGGAGGCGGCTCACCCACCAACAGGTTAGTAAGCCACAACATCCCCAGCGGCACTGCCACTTATAGCTACGACAACCACGGCTCGATGACCTCGATGCCCCACCTCTCGTCAATGAGCTGGACCCCGTTCGACCAGATGCAATCCGCCAACAAAGGCGGAGGTGGCATCGTTTACTTCACGTACGGAGCAGACGGCCAGCGCGTCAGAAAAGTCTGGGACAAGACCGCCAGCCTGCGAGAAGAACGCATCTACCTAGGCGGCTACGAAGTCTACCGAGAAAAGACGTCAGGAGTCACCCAGCTCGAACGACAAACACTCCATGTGATGGACGGCACCAAACGCCTCGCCATGGTCGAGACGAAGACAGTGAGCGGCGGCGCAGCGGTCACCCCGCTAGTCAGCATGTTTAGGTATCAACTCGGTAACCACCTAGGCAGTGCCGTGCTCGAGGTGGACGCGGCTGGATTGATCATCAGCTACGAAGAGTACTCCCCGTACGGAAGCTCGGCATATCGGAGCAGCCGCAGCGGGGTGGACGTTAGCGCACGGCGGTATCGCTACGTCGGGCTCGAGAGGGATAGTGAAACGGGCCTGGATTCGATGGGCGCGCGGTACTACGCCGCGTGGCTCGGGCGGTGGACCAGTGCGGACCCGTTGGGCGTGGGAGCGGATGGGCCGGGGATTTACAACTATACGAGAGGGTCACCGGTTGTTTTGACGGACCCCGGCGGGATGGAGGTTCCCGAGCGGTCAGCCGTAGCCAGTATATTCGGTGACAACATCGCCGCTACAGTTGCGGCAATAGCCGAAGTGAACAGAGAGGCTGACGCGCGCCGTTCTAAGGAGGATGTTAGTGGAGGCGAGGCGCTGATCGGAGCGGCTGGCTTGCTAGGAATCATTGGGAACGCCGTTCTCCCGGACGCTGCAAGGGAGGCGGTGGGCGGTGCCGCTCGGAAGCAGAACGAACGAACCTTCGCCCCCTTGGCACTGGCCGAGATGCTGTTCGTGCCTGCGACCAATGCACAGGGGGCGCAGGCCAAGTCAGACGCGATTCTCGCAATGGCTCCCAGTATCTGGAACCCGGGGATTGGAATTGGGGACTCGGCTAAGCAGAACTATAAGGCTGCGAGTTCTTCGGAGTCGGTTGGCGGAACCGCTTACGGAATCTATGGATTGTTTACGGACGCCGTGGACATCGCGTCGGTGTTCGTTGGAGGCGGCGGGCCCAAGGGTGGAGGGCCGGTGCCGAAGGGTGGAGGGCCAGTTCCGAAGGGTGGAGGGCCAGTTCCGAAGGGTGGAGGGCCCTATCGAAGCCCCGTCGGCAACGGTGAAGGGGGAGGTGGTGGACCTACGGGCGGAGGTCCAAGCGGTGGCGGGACCGGGCCGACAGGCGGTGGCGCAGGTTCGCCGGACCTGATCGGCTTGCTCAAGGCTCGTCTCCGTCAACAGGCAGGGTTCACGTCCGAGGGTACCCCGCTGATCGTTGATACTTCCCTGGGAGTTAACTCAACAACCGTGGCGCAGTCGCTGCGTGATGCGGGTTTCAATGCTCGCTCGATCGTGGAGATCTTTAATCGCACAAAGGTTGGTGACCCCGACATCCGGTTGGTTTCTGAAGCCATTGACGGACGAGTCGTTGCGTCTGACAAGGGTCGGGATGCGCTCAAGCCGTCTGGAGGTGGGTTCCCAGACCGCATCAAGGTGCCACAGCGCGCCGGAGTCGAAGATGCCGTAAGGCTCGTTAAGGATTGGTTTTCAAGGAAGCAGTAGGCGAAATGGCAAACACCGACGATCTCGTTAGGCTTCGCGGGTGCACGGAGCGATGGACCAGGAACCTGAACCGCGACATGGACGCACGCGATTACAAGCCAGAGTGGCTTAGACAACAGTGTGGGTCGTGTTCGTTCTGGGTCGCGCTTTCGGGAGCGTTCGGGGACGACTGGGGAGTCTGCACGTCAGGCAGGGGTCTCGACGGCACTGTTCGATTTGAGCACGATGGTTGCGATGACCATATGGAGAGCGGCAGGTGGGAGGATGAGGTCCCGGTCGCTGCCCAATCAAGCGTTGCACCCGACGGCTCTCCGTCCACTGCTCCGCGGGTAAACGCGGGCATTGGGCCTACTCCCGAGAGCGACGACGGTGACGACAAGGACGGCCAGTGAGAGAATACCACGGCGCGCATTCGAGAATGAGCCGCGCATCCCTCAACGGCGAACGCCGGCGTTGAGCTGCGAGGAGTGCGGGAGCGCCGCGAGGCGCGACCAAACTCATCGTCAGCTCCAACGCTTGGTTCGCCCGGCTCGCTCGGGCGTCGAACTGCAGCGTACCGTTTTCGCAGACTGCTTCGAGATCGCTCGCTCAAATCTCGGTCGCTCCTTGCCCACCAAGCACAAGCCGAGAGCGGCCGCCTCACGGCGCCGCTCCCGGCCATTGCACTCAACAGCCTTCCGGCGGCACCGCTATAAGCGCCTCCCGAATCACCGCGAGCGCCTCTTCATGCCGCTGCATCACCGCCTCATGCGATATACGGATAACGCGGTAACCCAGCCGGCCCAGCACCCGGTCCCTCCGCGCATCCGCCGGGACCCGCTCAGCGTGGTCGCGGTAGGGACGGCCCTTAGCACATTAGGGTCGGGCCGCCCCCCGCACAGATCCGAGCGTGCGCTGCTAACGCACTCGGCTCCTGCCTTGGGTGATGACGCCAAGCCGTTCGA
>JBILLK010000059.1:0-11905 GCA_044376115.1 Polyangiaceae bacterium
CTCGTGCAGGACCACCCGAGAGGAGAGCTTGTTGCGCACGCCGGCGATGCCGCCGACCTTCTTCAGGAGCTCGTCGGTGACGAGCGTGAGCCAGTTGGTGTCGCGGATGCCGTGTTTGGCGCGCCAAATGCCATAGTCGATGCGCCAGTCGGCGAGACCTGGGTGGGCCCGACGAGCTGCTTCATGCTCATCCCGGCTTCGGCCCTGGCCGAAAGAAGGTGCTAGGCACCAGCCCCCCACCCCGTAACGCACAAACATTGTTCGACCGACTTCGAGCGACCAGCTCAGGATGTGCTCAGGTTCCTCCTGTTTGGGTAGGTACAAACTCTGGGAGCTCCAGACCGGTGGGTCGCTCTCCTGCGGGTCATTGCCTCGCAGGTTGAGCAATAGCCCCATTCGAGTTTGTCCGTACCAGTCGTAGCCCTGCGAAGGATCCGCGTCGAAGAGCTTGATCTCGTAGACTTTGCGCAGCTGCTGCGCGACGCGGTGTCTCAAGAGCCCGCGAGACTTAGACGTAATCGGGCGCACCGCCGTCGTGTCAACATACCGATTCGGGTAAGCGTCGAAGAAGCGCTCGTACACCGTGGCGATAGCCTCGAGATCCTTCGTCTCGTCGAAGATGCAATCGAAGCCGAGCAGCACACGCGACTTGCGTAGCTTGTCGAGTCCTTTGAACGGGATCATGCGATGGGCGGTGGTTGAAAGCCCCCGGGGGGCATGATGATGATGATCGGGGGTCCGCGTAGAATGACCGGAATTCTCTGAAGGATGGGAACCGGAATCGGGACCAGAGGCGGCGCCTTCAAGAACTCCTCCAGATCGAAGGGCGCCGGCTGGGGGCTCGGCTCGACAACCGGAGGCTCGAGCGGAACGGGCTCCGGAGGTTTGACCTCAATCTTCTCGGGCTTGCAGATCTCCGGCTTGCGGATCAGCCAATCTTTCGGGACCTTGAACTCATACGGCTTCCTGAAGCGCTTGAGATCGAGCCCAGGGCAGCCACATTTGATTGGGCTAGCTTCCTTGAGCGTCGCCCCCTGGGGTAACAGTTTCTCGTAGGCCTCCTTCTGGCCCTTCCCCCAGTCATCCGGGGGAAACTTGACCTCGATGATCTCTTTGATGTTCTCCCGTGTGAGCACCTTCTGGGGATCCCGGGCCACGACCACGTCGGGGCGTTTGGAGCCGGGGAGTACAGGGCCGCCTCCCGGGCGGGGGATAGGCTCTCCAGCGGGCAGCGTAAGGGGTTTGCCCTTGGCGTCGGTCCAGCGGCTCTTGGCCTTGCTGGGGATGACCTCCCACTCGCCGGTGGGTTTGCCCTTCGGACCCACGGGCCCGAACGACGGCTCGATGTAGAGGCCGGGGAAGAAGCGCGCGTCCCACACCGTCGTCTCAGGGCCGCCCCAAAACGGCTTTGCCCGGCTCGGCGACGCAAGTGTCAGCTTGAAGCAGCCCATCTTCATGCGGAGCGCGTGGCAGGTGCAGAGCGTCGCACACACGATGGCGAAGGCGTTCTCGCTGAAGAGCTTCTGCCACCACTCGATCGGCGGCGTGTTTGCGGGGCTGCCGTGGTTCTGTATCGTGAGGTCGAGCGCGCGTGGCACGGGCTCGCCCTCGATCAGCACGTCGCAGGAGTAGGTAATCCACGACGCCTTGCCGAGGTTGCAGCCGGATACGATGCCGCCCTCGGTGCCAGGCTCGTCGCCGCTGGACCGGGCGATGAACGACGACGTCTTGGCGACCCGATGGCCATCGACGAAGACGGTGACGGCGCCGTTCTCGAGATCGGCCGAGACCGCAAGGTTCATGTAGGGCACGGGGCTGCCGCTCTTCGGGGTCTTGCACACGTCCGGCGATCCCAGCGCCATCCCCTCGGAGCCGCGGTGGATCACCGTCCTACCGTTGACCGAGACAGTGACGGGCATCAGTTCACCTTCACGGTGGCGCCCTGGAGGGAAGCCACCCCGCTCGAGAGCACGAGCACGTCTCGCCCTCGTAGCGCGATCCGCCCGTCGGCGCGGAGTTCGATCGAGCTCTCCCCACAGCCGAGCGTGATCGCCCGCTCCCCCTCGATCTCCACGTGCTCACCGGCGAGCGCTCCCGCCTGAGATCCAGGCTGAGCCACATTCATAGGCGTAGCCCCGATGCGATCGCGCAGCAACGCGAGGAGCACCCAGCCCTCGCCCTCGACGTGGGTCACAACGCCTCGGCGACGCTCCCGCACCGCCTCGAGCAGGACCTGGTCGCTCACGGCTAGGCCGATGGTGACCTCACGCTCGAGACCCCGCACCAAGACGACGACTCGGCCCGTCTCGGTGACTGCGTGGAGCGCCGCCGGTACGAGCTCATTCTCGCGTGCGGGGAGTTTGTGAAGCCCTGTGGCCGTGGGAGCCCCAGCCGCAGCGGCGTCGTGGCCGGACCCCTCGAGCACCTTCCATCGTGCGTTCGATTTCTTCATGCGCGTTACTCCAACCTTCGCTTAGTTCTCCGTGATGACGCCGCCGTCGACTCGTACGATACCGCCCTTGATGGTGACGGTCCCGCCGCTACGCACCGTTATGACGCCGCTTCCTTCGACCTCGACGACGTCAGCGGTGATGGTCACGAGTGGAGCCGTTAGGCGGATTGTGCCTCCAGCTGAGAGGCTGATATCCCCCGCTGCGTCGAGGGACGCGTCACCCCCCGAGAGGCGGAACGTCGCGCTCCCCGTCGTGGCCTGAAAGGTGCCCTCGCTCATCGAGGTCCCCGTCGCGGATCCTCCGATCGCGCTTGTCTGGCGTTCTCCCACTACGCTCTCGTCGAACCGGCCGATCTCGCTCTTGCGGTCTTGAGCGATCTGACTGCGCTGATCGCGTCCAACCGTCTCGGCATCATCGCGACGAACCACGCGCTCGGCGTCGCGCTGCGCGTGGATGAAGAGGCGCTCTTCGCCGGCTCGGTCGTCCATCGAGAACTCGTGGAAGCCCGCGCCTCCGGGGGTGCTCGAGGTACGAAGGCCTGACTTCGTAACGTCGGCCGGTAGCGGAAACGGCCACGGGTGCGTGGCGTTGTAGGTCGCGCCGGTGACGATCGGTCTGTCCGGGTCGCCGCCGAGGAAGGTGACGAGCACCTCCATCCCTACACGCGGGAGGAACTGCGCGCCCCAACTCACGCCAGCGAGGCTCTGCGCGACGCGCAGCCAGCAGGTGTTCGAGCCGTCGTAGGTCCCAGCGAGATCCCAGTGGAACTGGACCCGCACGCGCCCGTGAGCATCGACGTGTTGTTCGATACCCGCTGGCCCGACGACGACCCCCGTCTCGGCAACGAGGACGGGGCGGCGGGCCGGCGCCGGGGGCCGCACGAGGACGGCGGCAGGTACCGCGCCGAAGCGGTTCTGATACGGCGGGGTGTTGGGTGGGCAGGCTGCGGACGCGTACCCGACGTGGCGTACCCACTCGACTACGTAGGCGCCGTCGAGCGCGGGGTGGGGATGCGCCGCAAGGGTGACCGATCGCCCCGGCGCCAGGCGCGGGCACACGCTACGCCCTTCGCCGCCGAGGGCGTGGACGCGGTCCTGCTCGAGTCGAACACGTGCATGCTCGTACTCCGGCACGGACTCGTCGCCTTCGCCCCCGTACGTGTACACGAGCGCGGCCTCCTCCTTCACGTTGAGGCGCTGGGCGTCGATACGCTGGACCTGAGGCCGCTGAAAGTCATATCCGCGGACGAGGCGCGCGTTGGTGCCAGGCCGCACCTCCGACGAGAAGTCGATGACAGCATTCTCTGGCAGCTCGAGGCCCGGCGAGACCGCTCCAATCCGCACAAGTAGCTCGGTCCCACCTTCGAGCGGCGAGTAGTATTGCGCGGTGTCGATCAGAACGAGGACCTCGGACTGCCCAAGACCGGTTTCGTTTGAGTCGCCCGTTGAGAAAGGGTGCTCGAAGAAGAAGGCGATCCCCACCTCCGCGAGCAGCCGCGTCATGAACTCTCAATCGCTCTCGTGGATCTGGACGCTGTACGCGCGAGTCGCGTATTGCTCGACGAGCCGCGTGCGGAACACGACCCGATGCTCGGCGAGCAGCGTGGTCACGATCTGCACCACGGTTTGATCTTGAAAAACGCGGCAGTGCCGTCGCTCCGCGAGCAGGTGGGCGCGCGGCCGCAGCGTTATCCGATGGATGGCCCGATGCCCGACACTCCCGGCCTCGGTGACGACGGCTACGACGACGCCGTGGAATACGCGTGTCGACTCCCCGGACTGCTTCACGAGGAGCGCCGGCATGTGCAGTAGCGTGCGATCCGTGGCCAGCTCGTCCCGCGCGTCCAAGGTGAAGCGGATCTTCACCTCATACAGTGACTGAAACGCTTCCTCCGCCTCGAACGACAGTACCTCCGGCGGCGCGGCGAAGAGCCTGCCGGATACGTGGAGCGAGAGGCCCACCCCTTCACCCGTGACCGCGCTCCCCGCGCTCATCCGCATCATCGAGCGCCGACTCATGGGCCGCCTCTCCGCGCTCGATCGAGCGCGCTCTCCAGCTCACGCGCGAACAGGGCGTCGCCCAATGACCTACGGAACATATCTCGACTGATCGCAGCCCAGTCGCGCATCGTCAACCCACTCGCGTCAAGGAGCGCCGTCGGATCCCAGCCGCGCTCCAGCGTGACGACGACCCGCGCGAATTCGTCGATCGAGAGAGGCCGGAAAGGCGTCGACGGAGCGAGCGGGGCTCGACTGGGCGCGAGCGTGAAAGGGACGTTAGGCGCGTTCGCGCCAGCAAACCCCGAAAGGGCCACCGTCGGACGCGCCGGTGGTGCAGGCTGGGGGGAACTCGGCGCGGGTTCTGCAGGCGCTCCGCGATCGAGCCACAGCGTGCCCGTGTCGACGCGCGCCGCTACAGGAGTCAGTGCGGGAAGCACGGGTGGTGCCCACGGCCGAGTCTGTTGAAACGGAAGCGCCGTACCCACGACGACCTTCGTGCCGAGGCCAAGCGTGGTGTCCACGTCGACCGCCGGAGGTGCCGCGGGGCTGGGCGCAGGGCCGGCCGGCCGAAACCACGCAGGGTCGACGGGAAGCGGCCCAGGCATCGTGTCGTCGAGCTCCACTCCCGACGGCGCGACGCGAGAGGGCGGGATAGGCAGCGAGGATTCAGTCGGTGCCGGCCCAGGTGGAGCTTCCGGCTCCACGCGAGACTCCCCGTCGTTCCGTGAGCAACCGTACGCCTCCGCGTACGACCTCGAAAACCGCTGGACCTCAGCGAAGGTCGCGCCAACAGCATCTGCCTTCACCACAGGCAGCGAGCCGGCACGATGCATGCCGGCCCACTTCCCGAGCCAGGCGGCCTCTAACTCCCGCATTTGAGGGCGATGCTCGCGCGGCAATGTAGGTTTCGCAAGCGTTCGTTGTCGAGCTGTCCGTGGTGCTTGGGTCGCCAGACCTGGGCAAAGCTTGGGGGCCACCCCAAGGATCTCCAGCTGCTGCGCGCGACCGCTTCTCAGGGCCCGTCGATCATCGTCGGGAAGGTGGGTTGGTGTGCACTAGAAGGGAGTAATGACCTCGCTGGCGATCGTCGCCGTTCACTTCTAGTAGCTTGTTCGGCTAGGTCCTTGTCCACGCGGGCCTTGGTGGTGCCAGTTTCCGCAGTGGTGGTGGTGGTTGGCCGGCTTCTTAGCTGGGTTGAATCCCTTACCAACGAACCGTTCGGTCGCTCGAGAGAGGTTGAAACCCTCGGCCCTTGATTCACTAGCCCGGGCGCCATGGTTTCAATCAGGCGGTTTCCGTCCGCGCAATCACCAGGGAAGATTTTAACCTTCTCTGCCTAGCAATTCGGACGACACCATTAGGTTTTAATCAGTTGAACGCTTCTGCAAACCAGCGTTCGCATGATTAAAACCCTCCGCACGGTTCAACCTGAATTCAACCCCAAAGTTCCAGCCATCCACCAACAATTTGGTGGCGTTCTGACAGGCCGACGCGGCACCATGGCGTCTTGGGCGGGGGCCCGTGGGTTCATAGGAGACGAACCTGCGCTCCTCTCGTGTTGACTCAAGGCCATGGAGGAATTGATGAATATCGACATCCCGGAAGATTTTGTCGCCGAGCAATCGTTTGCGCGCGCGTTCAACGCGAAGAAGGCTGACATCCTCGCACGCGTGGCACAGGACCCACCTGCCCCCACGCTCGACGTGAACACAGCAGCGACCGTGATGCTCACTGTGGCGGCGAACGTCGAGCCGTTGATGGCGGATATTCAGGCGCAGCTGCCGCTGATCGATATGGCTCTCCTGCGCGACCTAGCCGTGCGTGCCGAGGCTCTGCTGTTCACGCAGTCGCTTCACAGCTACACCACCGCTTCGACGAACGGGCTCGAAGATGCGGCCAAGCGGCTAGTCGAGGAGCGCCGCATTCTCTCCACGGAACTCTCGCTCGCCGTCATGCGCGGCGTCCTGCCCGAAGGAGCCGTGAACCTGTCCGGAAGCATCGCCTACCAGGACATGGCGCAAGACGTTCGCGGCATCTGCACCGTATTGCTCGCGAACTGGGACGCTGTCGGTCCGGCGATCGGCGGTCGAAGGGAGCGCATCACCGAGGTGATGGCGCTCGCGGATCAATTTGTGAAAGACATCGCGGCTGCAGACCGGATCAAAGACCGCTTGGCCGGCCCTGCTGCGCTGCGAGCTGCAGCCTTCCAGCTAGCGCTCGAGTCCTATCGTGAGATCGACCGCGTCGTGAGCTTCTTGCGTTTCCACCACGACGACGCTGGCAAGTTTGTGCCGACCATCTATGGCGGTGGCAGGCCCAAGCGCAAGTCCGCCAAGAGCACGACCGAGGAAGAGGCGGCGCCGACCAATCAGCCGGCTCCTGTTACCTCGGCCGGCACCAGCGGCGCGAACGTGCCAGCCAACAAGGTGACGCCAACCGGCGGATTCGGCGTCTAACAGCCGCACTTCCACCGCAACGGCCGCAGGCCCCAACGAACCTGGACTTGGCATAGCATGAGCCACGCACTCTATCTGGGAGGCGCTGCGACCTCCGGCTTGATCTCGGCGTTCGAAGTGCCAGCGCATCATCTTGTCACCCACTCCGTGGTGGTCGGGATGACTGGCAGCGGGAAAACCGGCCTCCTTACCGTGATGGTCGAGGAGGCTCTCCGAGCTCGGGTACCCGTGCTGATGATCGACGTGAAGGGCGACTTGCCGAACCTGCTGCTGACGCTGCCGGATTTTACGGCAGCGTCGTTGGCGCCCTGGCTCGTGAGCGAAACGGATCCGGGCGCGCGCCTTGCGCTCGCCGAGCAAAAGGTGGCGTCCCGAAGGACCAACCTCGAGGCGTGGGGGATCACGCCCGAGGTGGTGCGTCGCTTCGACGAATCGACCTCGGTTCGCGTGATCACTCCGGGCGCGGCGAGCGGAGAGCTTCTCCACGTGCTCTCGTCCCTGGAGCGTCGGTCCCCTCGCTGGGATACGGATCGAGAGCTCGCGCGCGCGACCTTGAGCGCGACGATCTCGCTCGTCCTACGGCTCATCGGACGAGAAGCGGACCCCGCGAAGAGCCGCGAGCACGTGTTCCTTTCGGTGGCGGCGGAGGCTCGACTGATCGCGGGCCAGCCTGCCGATCTCGGTGCGCTGCTGGTCGATCTGGAGGCGCCGCCGTTCGAGCGGATCGGCGCGTTGGCTGTGGATCGGTTTCTCAGCAAGAAGGCTCGACGAGATCTGGCTGCGGCGCTCAACTCGCTGCTCGCCTCGCCGACCTTCGCGAGCTGGCGCGAGGGCATACCGCTCGACGTGGAGGCGTGGATGACGCCGAGCGGGCCTCGCACCCCGGCGACCATCGTCAGCGTGGCTCACCTCGACGATGAGGAGCGCGCACTCGTGCTCGGCGTGCTGCTGGAGGAAGTCCTCTCGTGGGTGCGCGGCTTGCCTGGGTCCGAGTCGCTCAAGGCGTTGATCGTCTTCGACGAGGTGTACGGATTTTTGCCGCCTCACCCCGCGTCGCCACCGACCAAGAAGCCGCTCGTGACCCTGATGAAGCAGGCGCGCGCGTTTGGCGTAGGCGTCGTCGTGGCGACGCAAAACCCGATGGACCTCGACTATCGCGCGCTATCGAACGCAGGCCTGTGGTGCGTTGGTCGGCTGCAAACGGAAGCCGATCGGCAGCGAGTGGTGGAGGGCATGCAGTTGGCCCATGGCGCCGATGACGCGGACTACCACCAAATCCTGAAACAGCTCGAGCCTCGCTGGTTCGTCATTCGCAACGCCCACGACCGCAGACCGCCGCAGCTCGTCCAGCCTCGCTGGACGATGACGGTGATGCGCGGCCCGATGACGAGGACGGAGCTTCGGCGAGCGCGAGAGCAGCGCGACGCGTGAGGGTGGTTCTTCAAGCGGCTGGGCGGTAGCACCGCTTATGCGCTTGAGCCCACGGGCACGGCCGCAGAGCGAGCCGATTCGCGAAGGCGGAAAAGAGCCACGTGCAGGTAGTCGCGAACTGCGCTGGAACGTGGATACGAGAAGAGTCGGGACCGCACGGAATTGGATCTGGCTTACTGACGGTTGTGCCTTGACGCTTGGTCGTGGCCCGAAGCTAATCGAATTCGAAAGCGGTCTACGCAGCCGTGGTGGCCAGCGGCCAAAAGAGGCCTCAAGGAGCACAATTGGACACGTACGTCGCAGAGAGCGTCATCACTGCCGCAGGCCAACCGGCACCAGACTACGTATCGGGCGGCTATGGTCAGTCAGACGCTTCTGCCTTGGGGCCCACCGGTGGCTTGAGCATGTCAGCTGCCACACTGGTGAGGCTGCTGCAGATGATGCACCCGCAGGGGGCCGACTCGCCGCTACAGGGGACTCGGCTCACGCTGCTGCAGTTGCTGCGCATGCACTCCAAGCAATCCGGCACGGTGGACCGCGTCAGCGATCAGGACGCAGTGACAAGCTCCGATCGCAGCCCGCTATGGGGGCTAGGCTTTCGTACGCGCTTTAAAGAGGGAGTGGAGGCGACGCGTGACTCTCCCGAGCGCCCTCACGAGGCCGAGGCTTCCTGGGGAGGCAACTTCACCACCGGACAGTCAGGGTTCTCTCACACGACCTATTTTTCGCCATCGTTTGGTCCCACACAATCCATGAGCATCGCCCTTGTGACCAATTGCGAACAGAAATTGCAGGACTTTAACGAAGAAAATGGAACCTGGGCCGGGGCCATCCGTAGCCAAGCCAGGTTCATCTTTAACAATGGAGGCTGGGACAACGAGGTCGACTTGTTCTCAGTGCTCAACCTTGAGTAGGGGCTTGCGTCTCTGCCTTGGCGTACTGCTCCACGGTTGCGGCGGTGAACTTCCCTTCCCGCCTGAGACGGAGGAGACGGTGCCGATTGAGCCGCAAGGCCCCCAATGCCACTTACCCAAGGAGAACCCCGTTGTGGTGGACATCTCTGGGGAAGATGTTGGCTATCTGTATGCGTTGTTCTCGGACGGTACGGTTTGGTTTTGGGGCGGGGGCTACCCTACATTGCGGTATCTGCCATTTGCGGATGTGAACCATGAGCCGTGCCTAACAAGCATTGATATGAACGCAAAGCATGCAGGGCTATCGCATGAACACTCGATAACCCTTTTGCGGTTCTTCCCAGACAGTTTTACCTTTGATGACATCCCCCATACGATAGACCTCCCTGGAGGCGCCAAGCCGATTGCGATTCAAGCAGACCGCGACTTCATCGCATTGGACGATCAAGGAGGAGTATGGGTACTTCTGCAGCGGGACCCGGCCATCAACCGCCCAGCTTCGGGCGAATTTCAGCGGCTGGAGTTGCCAGGCCCAGCGGCCGCGATTGAGGCCGACGTGGGCTACTGCGCTCGGCTGATCAACGGCGAGGTGTGGTGCCTGGATCGTAACCCGGACCGAAATGGTCGGTTTGGAATGGGCGTTGATGTGGAGCTCCCGACCTTGACGCGGCTACCTATTGAAGGCGCCGTCGACTTCTTCCTTGGCTATTCAGACTCCTGTTGGCTGGACCAAGCCGGGGCACTGCGGTGCGCAGGAGACAGCGTGCCCGACCCAGCGCTGACCGAGTGGGTACAGCCCACGTACCACCTTATCCCTAACGTGCCACCGTTTAAGCGAGTATGGCTCCGCCAGCAGGGGGGGGGTTGCGCCCTCGCCGAAGATGATGAGCTGTGGTGTTGGGGAGCGGATGTATTCGACTTACTGCCGCCCGACCAAGCGCTTCCGCCGACCCCAGTAGGAAGCTTTCCCGGCCTTAGAGACGTCTCAATGACCTTTTACACCACCTGTGTTCTGCGGGCGGACAACAAGGTGGTTTGCCGGGGACGAGCTTCGGAAGGTGATAGCTGCGCCCCACCCGATGAAAACGGTTGGTGGACCATCACCTTTGGTGAGTGCGGCGGGGGAGGGCTTTAGTATGCAATGGAGCCAAGTGGAGCGCTTGCACCAAAGGCAAGAAGGCCTGGTGAACAGAGTCAGCCGGAACGACGTCATGGATAACACCCAAAGCCAGCCAAGCTTCGGACTCGGGTTTTGTTCTAGCTTTACCAATGTGGTTGGGATTCCGGGCAGCAACGGCAAGGATGACTTCCTGAAAGCTACGTGGGGAGGGGATTTGTTCGGAACCGGTCGAACCGACTACGTGCACTATACCTATCTGCCCGAACAAGGGCCGCCCCAGTCCATGAGCGTGGCCTATTCAACCAACTGCGAGCAGCAATTGCAGACCAGTGTCGACGACACGATAGGCGATCAAGCCGTCAACATCTTCAACGCTGGAGGCTGGGACAATGATGTCGATCTCTTCCCAGTGCTTGATCTTGATTAGCCGGGTGCTGGCGCTGGCCCTGCTGCTTAGCTGCGGCGGAGAATTGCCCTCTCCGCCCGAGAGCGAAGAGACAAAGCCTGAGGAGCCGGAGGGGCGCAGGTGTCCGTTGCCCAAAGAGAACCCGGTAATCGTCGATATCTCTGGAGAAGATATTGGTTTCCTTTTCGCACTGTCATCAGACGGCACACCGTGGTTTTGGGGCAGTGGCTATCCCACTCAGCGCTACGTGCGCGGTGATGAGAAAGATGAGCCGTGCCTGACAGCGATTGATGCGAATATCGATCGTGCTGGGCTGTCCTATTTCAACGAGATTGTGCTGCTCGACTACAATCAACTCGCGTTCACCTTCAATGACGTGCCTCACTTCATGAAGCTTCCGGGAGGAGCCAAGCCGATCGCGATCCAGGCGGACCGTGACTACATCGCGTTGGATGACCAAGGTGGAGTCTGGGCGCTTTTGCAACGGCTGCCCTACGGGGATGTGCCTGCTACTGGCGATTTTGCGCGGGTCGAGCTGCCTGCTCCCGCGGCGGCCATTGAGGCAGATGTTGGCTATTGTGTTCGCTTGGTTAATGGGGAGGTTTGGTGTGTAGACCGTTTGCCCGATGAGGACTCGCGCTTCGGCTTGGGGATTGGTGTGGAGCTGCCCACGTTGACCAAACTGCCGATTGAAGGGGCCAAAGACTTCTTTTTGGGCTTCGCGAACTCCTGTTGGTTGGATCAAGCGGGTGCCCTGCGTTGCGCAGGCAAAAGCTTTCCCGACCCAACCTTCACCGAGTGGATTCAACCCACCTATCAATTGGTGCCCGACGTGCCTCCGTTTAAAAATCTATGGTTGCGACAACAAGGCGGGGGTTGCGCGTTAGCGGAGGATGATGACCTCTGGTGCTGGGGCCTTGACACGTTCGACTTGGCCCCGCCGGACAAGGCGGTTCCGCCGACCCCCGTAGGCAACTTTCCCGGCCTCAAAGATGTGGCGATGACCTACGGAACCACCTGTGTCTTGCGGGCCGACAACGAGGTGGTATGCCAAGGTTCCACTGCGGTAGACAACAGCTGCGACGTCCCTGATGCGAACGGCTGGTACACCATCGTCTTTGGCGG
>JBILLK010000060.1:0-11798 GCA_044376115.1 Polyangiaceae bacterium
GACCGAACAGGTGTTCAGTGTGCCTCGCCATGCGGATGGGCCGGCCGCTCTGCTGGCCCCGGTCCCAAAAGTGGCCCTATTTTTCCTATCCGCGAGCTGCCCGATGGCCGCTTCGCCTACGACATGAAACGCGCTCTGCCCGACGGACGTCGGAAGCTCGTCATGACCGGCGTCGAGCTCCTCGAGAAGCTCGTTCCCCTGATTCCGCCGACGTACGCGAACCTCACCCGATTCCACGGCGTCTTCGCGCCGACGAGCCGCCTGCGCGACAAGGTCGTCCCCCGGCCACCGTCGACCATTGATGGCGCCGAACCACCCGCAGAGCCGCAGGTGTCGACGACGTCACCGCCCCCGTCGTCGCCGGCAGCGTCGACGAAGTCGACGTCGGTGCCGTCGACATATCGCCTGGATTGGGCCTCGCTGCTGAAGCGGGTCTTCGGCGTCGATGTCCTGAAGTGTTCGCGCTGTCAGGGCCAGATGCGGCTCATCGCCTGCATCGAGGAGCCCGATGTGGCGAAGAAGATCCTCGAGCATCTCGGCTTGCGGGCCGAGCCGCTCTCGACCCTGCGGGCCCAGGCGCCGCCTGTCGCCCTCGAGCTGTTTCATGAAGCCTGAACCACATCTCGTCGTCGGCGATTCGTTCGCCGACGGCGCCGGCGCGTCCGCGGCGGGAGATTTCGACCTGGCCCCTGACCGAACAGGTGTTCAGTGTGCCTCGCCATGCGGATGGGCCGGCCGCTCTGCTGGCCCCGGTCCCAAAAGTGGCCCTATTTTTCCTATCCGCACGGCGCGCCCGGTCTGGGACGCCATCGAAGCGTGGCTCAGCGCTCGCGGGTCAAGATGAGCGCGTCGTCGTAGGAGACCTCGCTCTCAGCAGTGATATGCGCGCCAGCGACAGGCACCCCTGCCATCGCGCGTCGACCGATGCGAGCGATTCAACAAGCATCGGAGGAAGCCGCTCATGAAGGCGTGCCTGCGACGATGAGGCGGTTCGCTGCGCCTTGCGTTGTGTTCGCGAGTGTCTTGTGCGAGCGCTCTTTCTGGCGCCTCCTCTGCGCGGCGTCCTGACCCTTGCGCAAGGTGCCTGTATGCTCGCGATGGGTGCGGCGATTGCTGTGTTGTCTGCGGCGACGCAGGCCACGGCCCATGCGCTCTTGAAGGCGGGGCAGGACAAACTCGTCGTTCGCGGGCTGATCGGGATGGTCAGCGTGCTGGTGATGGGTCCCGTGACACTCTGTGTCCCGCGCCCCGACGGATTGCTGGGGTGGTTGGCCCTCTCCGCCGCGTTACACGCCATCTACCAGCTCGTCCTCATCAAGGCCTACGAGGCCGCCGACTTCTCCCTGGCGTACCCGCTCGCGCGGGGCATCACCCCGATAGCGACGGCGGCGCTTGGGGTGTGGCTGCTGCACGATCGGCTCTCTGCCACCACCGTCGCAGGCATCGGTCTGACCACGGCGGGCTTCGTCTTTCTCGTCGTGGGGGCGCGGCCGAGGCCGGTCGGCGTCGTCGCCGCCGTCGCGGCGGGTCTGCTCACCTCGACGTATACGTGGGTCGATGCCCAAGGCGTGCGCGCTGCCTCGGCACCCATCACGTTCATCGCTTGGTTCTTTGTCTGCGATGGCCTCGTGATGTCGCTCATCGCCGTCGTCGCGCGTCGCCGACGCATCCTGGTCCTGATGAAACAAGAAGGGCGCCGGGGCGTGCTCGCAGGCCTCGCGTCCTTGGTCACGTATGGCGCCGCGCTCGTGGCGTTGCGCTTGCTGCCCACCGGGGTTGCTTCGACGTTGCGCGAGACCAGCGTCGTGTGGGGCGTCGTTATCGCCCGCACTGCGCTCAAAGAGACCATCGATCGGCGTCGCGCCATCGGGACCTTGTGCATCGCGTGCGGGGCTCTGCTGGTGCTTGTGGGCCTGCGTCGCTGAGGTTCACGACCCGGTGAGCGTGTGGCGCGTGACGCGCGGTGTTTGGGTGCCCCGACCAGAGGCCGCGCCATCCTCTGCCTTTCGGCACCGACGACGTCGACGCGCAGGGCCTCTTCAAGTGGATGGCTGGGCCTGGGCATGTTCAGCTGCATATCCGCAACGCGATGGCGCTCATCGACGCGGACGCCACCGCGACGTCGGCGGCAACAGGAGGGCGAGCAGCGTGATCGTCGGAGCGAAGAAGATACTCGAGCACCTCGGGTTGCCGTCCGAGCCGTTGCCGACCCTGCAGGCCCAGGCCCCGCCTGTAACCCTTGAGCTGTTCCCTGAAGCCTGAGCGTGCCACCCGGGCCACCGCGGTCGACGACGAGTGCGTTGACGGCGGCGCTGCACCCGATGCCCTGAAAGAGCCAGTTTCGGGCGGTTCAGCGGGCCGTGAGCCCGAACAAAAGAGCAAGTTGGGGGGGGCGCTGCGAGACCGCCCCTTGAAAAGGCGCTCTGTTCCTCTTATCCGCCTCGACGAAGGCCCGATCATCGAGCAGGACGTCGAGCGCATCAGCCACCGCGATACGCCCGACGAGCTCGTGCGCAAAGGCCGCGACATCGAGCGCCGCGTGTTGGCGCGTGCGTTGCGGTGGCACCTCGAAGGCCGCGTGTTGTTGAACGGCAAGCGCACCGTCGTCTTCACCGACTGATCGCCCCCGATCGAAGACCAGCTAACGCCCCAGCAGACGGTCGAGCCAGCCCTTCTTCGTCGTCGACTGAGCCGATGGTGCGGGCACAACCTCGACGACCGTGAGCAGCGCCAGGGCGGCCAGCGCGTCACGCTCGTGGGGTGTGAGGAGGATGAATCGCCGCGCGAGCGGTGTCCCTGCGCCGTGGATTCGCCAGAGCCGGCGGAGGTCGCCCCGCTGCTCGAGCGTGCGGTTCAACGCGGCGACAAACCATTCGACCCAGGCGGTCTCGGTGGTGGGCGGGCCACCCGTCGTTCTGGCGACCTCGCGCGCCCCCACCGGCAAGCCCCAACGATCCACCTCATCGAGGAGTGCGTTGGAGACGTCGCCCAGTCCGAGTTTGCGGGGCTGCAGCCCGGGCAGGCGACGCAACACCATGCGCGTGGCCTGGGCGTTCGCGTGCCACCCCGCGCCCTGGCCGATCTGAAAGACCGGGTCGACCTCAAGGTCGTCGTCGAGAATCGCGCCGCAATCGAGGCCGGCTTCGTGCGCACGGTCCAGGACCAGCTGCAGGGCCGAGCGGCGACTCGCCTGTGGATCCTCGTTGGGCGGTGCGCCGGCTGTCGCCCTCGCCATGAGCCCCTGCGCGGTGTTGGCGAGGAAAGCCTCCAGCGACTCGGCCACCACGCCGTGTACGCCCTCGGTCGTGTGAACCGCGATGACCTGACCACGCAGCCCGTTCGGCGCGGGATCGAAGTCGATGCACAGCAGGCGCTCGTCGTCGGCCGCAAACGGGATCCACCCAGCCACGAAGACCTCGCCGCGCACCTGAGAAGAGCCAACACCACTGCCATGCAAGCGTTCCTCCTCGACAAAGGCGAGCATGTCGGCGTGGGTCTTTGTGGCGGTCTGCAGATCAAGAAGGACGAAGACATCGTTGGCGTCGATGGCGCCGTCGGAGCCGTCGTGAACGCCCCAGATGCCGCCGAGATCGACGTCGGGCGGTGCGCCCGCAAAGGTGGCGGCGGCCAACGCTTCGGCGGCCGCGGGGGGAGCCAGCTTCGTCGAGGAGCGATGGGCGGTGAGCGCGCCCTGCAGGGACTTCCAACTCATGGTGAGCATGTAGCGGGTGCTGAAAATGGCCGCCTCGGACGTTCGTCAGAGGTCAGCTCGTGTGAGGTTCCGGTGTGATCGCACCGCGCGTGGCCCCAGATCGGAGAAGAGCCAGATCCCGCCGGCGACCACGACCGTCGGTCCGGCCGTCTCGATGCGGCGCGCACCTCCGTCCGGGAGCCGCGCGACATAGAGGGTTTGACCGTCGGTCACCGCCGAATACGTGCTTGTGAAGACTGGTTGTCCGTCGGGGCCGAGCATGGACTCGTAGAACTGAGTGCTGCTCGTGGTGCCAAACGGGAAGCGGGCGTCTTGGACACCGTCGGTGAAGCGCGCGGCGCCGTCTGCGCTGAACGTCCACGAATGCTGCGCTAGGTTGGGATGCTGCCAGCGGCCGAGCAGCGCCGCCCGGAGCTGCGCCGCGCCCGCGGCATCGGTGACGGTGCGCTCCTCTTCCTGCGACGCGGCGCGCTCCCAGGGGAGACCGGAGCGTGTGATCGGATCGAGCAGAATCTGCTCGGCGAAGGGCTTGCCGGCGTTGATGCCGCACTGAGCCATCCCGGTGAGGACGTTGTCCGCGGCCTCTATGCAGGCGAGCACCTCGGGCGTCGCGCGCGGGCACTTCTCGGCCATGAGCCGCGCGTGGGCCGGGCCGACACGGTCGAGGGCCGTCGCCGCCTCGGCCGGAGTGCTCCCGAGATAGGTGAGCATGCGCCCGAGGTCCTCGCGGATCAGCGTCGTCAACCGCGTGCAGCGACGCGCGTTGTCACCCGTCTGCACCTGACGCGGCGTGGTCACGGGTGGCAGCACGGGGGCTCCCTCGGGCGTGATCGCCGGCGCCGACGCGACGGCACCCGCAGGCGACTCGCCCGAGCTCGGGGCCGCTCCCCCGGTCGTGGCCGTCGCCCCGGCGGGCGCAGCGGACGCCGACGCGGCCGAGGCCGCCGGCTGCGCCGCGCCTGCCGGCGGCGTCCTGGCGCTGCAGCCACCGAGCGCGAGGAGAGCGGAGACGACGAGAAGTTTCGAGAGGGTGTGTTGGTTCATTTCGTGGGTCGGGGTGGAGGGAGTCGTGCTGCGTGGCCGATGAACGCGCGGATGCGCGTGGATTCGACTGAACGGGTCGAGCGTCGTCGTGCTCGTGGGCGGTCGCGCGTCGTCTCCGTCTTGATGGGGTCTTCGCTCTTGGAGTCGCCCGGACACGCTACTGTCGACAACGCCAACAGCAGGGCCCTGAATATGCGGTGAGGAAATCAAGTACCGCTCCACGAGCGGGGTTTCCGCGCGGAGCGCTACCGATGGCTGTCCGCGAGGTCAAGTGGAAACCTACGAAAGCGCGCGGGTGTCCGCGCCGAACCGCACCGGCTCGGTCATCGCGACCCAACGCTTCGGCTCCGACGACCGTCTCTCCTTCCGCCGCGTCGTGCCGCACACCGAGGACATCGAGCGACTCGTCGTCCGCATCGCGGAGGCGTGGGAGGCGTGGCTGGCCCGCCAGGGCTTCGGCGCCCAAAACGAGGGCGCCGACGATGACGACGACGACGCCCAGGCCGTGATCCAACAGGCCTCCCTCCTCGGGTGTTGCAGACCGGCCTACGTGGTCGCACCCGGGGCGGCCAAACTGATCGCACCCGGGGCGGCCAAACTGATCGCGCCGGGGCGGCCAACGTGATCGCACCGGTGCGCGAACTTCGCCGGGTACAGCCTGCACGCCGGCGTGGGCTTCAAGGCGAGCGACCGCGCCGGACTCGAGCGGCTGTGCCGCTACATCCTCCGCCCCCCGCTCGCGAAGGGTCCGTCCGGAAAGAACGTTCAGCACCGAGGGCGACCCCGGGCCGCGGCCGCAAGGAGGGAGGAGGGAGCATGCCCGTAGGCCTGTGACCGACGAGCGACGCCGCGGACGCGAGTCCGGGGGCGGCCGAATGCGAACGCTCTTGACGGACGGGCCCGCAGGACCGTCTCCAGCACCGCGAGGACGGCAACGTCGTGGTGGGGCTCAAGCGCGTCTGGAGTGACGGCACCTCAGCCCTCGTCCTCTCGCCGTCCGAGCTCGTCGAGCGTCTCGTGGCCCTCGTGCCTCCACCCCGGGCAAACCAAGTGATCTATCGGGGAGTTGTCGCCGCGAACGCAGCGTGGCGCGCCGAGGTGGTCCCCCGCCCCCCACCCGAGACCCCCAACGAGGCCAAGGCGCGTCGCGCGAAGCGGCTCACGCGGCATCCCCGTACGCGGCGCGCGGGCGACCGCCCAAGCTGGAGCCACCTGTTGCAGCGGGTGTTCCGCGTGGACGGCTTCGCGTGCCCCGGCTGCGGCGGCCCGCTCACGCTACGCTACGTCGTCATGAACCCGCCGGCCACGCGGCGCATCCTCGACGGGCTGCGCCGCGCGACCGGCCCGCCTGGGCCCGAGTAACAAACCCGGTGCGCGAGCCCAACTCCATGCGAGCAAGCTCACGCGCTCAGGTTACGCCTGCGAAGACCAGCAGATCAGCGACGGTGAAGTCCGTGGTCGACACGAGGCTGGGTTGGAAGGCGGGGCTCGCGTTGAGGTGGGAATCAGCGTCGCGCTTGAGCATTCGGACGAACGTCTCCGCCACGACGCGAGCGCCGAGCGGCCCCAGTTCATCGCCCGCTCTTGCTTGTCGAGCTCCTGCACCGCGAGCGTGAGCGCTTGGACGCGCAGGGTGGCGGCCGTCATGCTGGAATGGGCGCGCGCCACTCCACGAGCCAGGTGAAACGCAGCGAAACGGCGCCGCTCTCGCTGGCACGGAGCTTCCTGAGGCGCCCCGGCTGTGGCTCACCCGGCAGCGCGGCACCCGCACGAGGCAGCGAGCTCCTACGAGCGACACCGCCCGGAAGAGACGGTGCTCTACCGGACGCTCGCGGCGCACTGGGCGGAGTTCTGCGAGCGCGCCGAAGAAGCGGGAGGCCTGCCTCGCTTCGTGCAGCGCGAGGTGGACGAGTACCTGCGTTGTGGTCTGCTCGAGTACGGCTGCGTGCGCGTCGGCTGCGAGCGGTGCGGCTTGGAGCGACTCGTCGCCTTCACTGCGTGCCAAAGGCACTCCGTAGACCTCCCTGGACTCCGTCCACTTCGTGGACTCCGTCCACTCCGGTTCAGCTGCAAGCGCCGCGGCTTCTGTGAAGTGGGCACGCTCTAGCGGACAGTTGATTAGGAAGTTCACGCCGCGAGGTTCACCTGCTGCTCGTATCGTAGAGGACTTACGTAGCCAAGGGTCGAGTGTCTGCGGGTAGGGTTGTAAAAGCCGTCAATGTAGCGAGCAACCACGTCATAGACCTCGGTTCGAGTGGCGAAGGAGTGACGGCTGATGCACTCCTTCTTGAGGCTGCTAAAGAACGATTCGGCTACGGCGTTGTCATAGCAATTGCCTGCGTCGCTCATGCTCTGCACGAGTCCGCGTCGAGCTAGCTCTTTGCGATAGTCGTTCGCTGCGTACTGGCTGCCGCGATCGCTGTGGTGGACGAGACCAGGCGCGGGGCTACGTAATTGGAGAGCCCGGCTAAGCGCGCGCTGCGGCAGTTCGGCTCGCATGTCACAGCTTCAATTCAGGCATGAGCCCAATCAAGAAAGAGCTTGCGGCATACACGCGTGTAGCCGCATAGATGTGGACCCCGAAAGCGGATCAGGTCCACTCCCTGCGTTGCGGCCTGCTCGAGTACGGCTGCGTGCGCGTCGGCTGCGAGCGGTGCGGCTTGGAGCGGCTCGTCGCCTTCACTGCGTGCCAAAGGCACTCCGTAGACCTCCCTGGACTCCGTCCACTCCGGTTCAGCTGTAAACGGCGCGGCTTCTGCCCCTCGTGTCTGGGACGCCGCATGTCCGACACCGCGGTGCACCTCGCCCAGAAGGTGATCCCGGAGGTGCCGGTGCGGCAGTGGGTGTGCTCGCTGCCGTGGAGGTTGCGTGTGCTCTTGGGCAAAAGCGAGCCGCGGAAGCATGCTTGAGAGACGACGCCCGTACCCACGGCATTAACCAGTCACGACCCCAGCCTTTTGCGAGCGCTCCGACGGCTCGCTTCATCTGCTCGAGAGATGGCGACGTTCCTTCGCACGCTGAGGTCACGTTTCGACGTTCGAGGCTGCCGAGCGCTCCTCTGCGAGCGCGTCACTCGTTTTTGTCGGTCCTGTCGGGTCTTCTTCCGGACCTGTCGGGCCTTCCGGACCTGTCGGGCCTTCCGGGCGTAGCGCGCTCACGAGCTCGAGCGCCTTCTTTCGGCGAGCCTTGAGGCGCATGAGGTGCCGTCCGAACGCGTGCATGACCCACGCGTGGACGGGCGCTTGCGAGAAGATGTAGAGGATCCAAGGGAGCGCGGGGACGAAGCCGTGGATCGCGGCCAGCGTGTAGCGCCGGTGAGCAACTTGGCGGAACTCGAGCCACCCCGTCGTCGTGGTCTTCGACAGAATTCCCCCCACGATGTGGAACTTGTCGCGCGCGCGGTCAGCGCCCTGGTCGATGAACTCGAGGACGAGAAGCGGCCTCTTCAAGAACGCGAGCGAGAAAGTGACGCGCGGCGGGGTGCCGTCGACGCGGCCGACGCGGATGATCGTGCGGAACAATTGCGGCAGCCAATCCATGTACGCGTTCGAGATGAACTCCGCGTCGTCGTCAGGCATGGGCGGCAGGCGCTGAATGGATCGAACGGTGGAGTGCTCATCGCGCGCGCGCTTCGCCGAGGCTCGTCGCGTGTTGCCCTCGGACCGCTTCAGCGTCTCCGTCACCATGCTCGCGTAGGTGGGATAGCGGATGAAGGGCTTGATCTCCGGAGCGGGCTCGAGCTGCGGAAGATCGCACTGCAGGCTGTCGATGAGCGGCGAGATGAGCTCATGCGAGGAGCCGCTGAAAAGCTGGACCCAGCGCTTCGAGAACCCGGTCGACGCGATCGGGACCGGGAACATGTACCGCTTTTTCCCGAGCGCGACCGCTGTCTGCCGCAAGAGATCCTCGTAGGTCAGCGACTCGCCGTTCACGAGATCGAACGTGCGACCCGCGAAGGCAGGGTCGACGACGGCGGCCTTGAGCACCGACAGGACGTCGTCGATGAACACCGCCTGGCCGGAGCTTCGCGTCCACTTCGGCAGGACCATCCACGGCAGCCGCATGACGAGCGCGCGGAGGATCTCGAACGAGCTCCCGCCAGGCCCGACGACCATACCGGCGCGGAGACACGTGACCGGAATGCCGGACGATTGCAGCACGCCCTCGACCTCGAGTCGGCTCTGGAGGTGCGGGCTCACGTAGCCCGTACCTGGGACGAGACCGCCCAGGTAGATGATGCGCTTCACTCCAGCGTGCGTGCACGCCTTGGCAAAGTTGTCCGCGAGCAGGAGATCCGTGTCGTGAAAGTCGCCCTGGAAGAGGCGGGACGACGGCATCATCGAGTGCACGAGATAAACCGCGATGTCGACGCCCGCGAGCGCGGCATGGGTGCTCGTCGAGGAAAAGAGGTCGCACGCGCGGAAGTCGCAGCCGGCGTCGGACGACGATGCGGGGGGGGCCGTGCGCGTGAGGCCAAAGACGTGAAAATCGTCGCGGAGCTTGGGGATCAGCTGCGAGCCAACGAAGCCGCTGGCTCCGGCGATCGCGACAATCGGTTTGGCTACACTTTTCACGACGACACCCGGGTGTGGGGCCCGCACCACGCGCCGTCAAGGATGACAGGCTTGAAGGTCGCAGGCCAAACACTACGACAAGATGCCCCGGTCGGTCCAAGGGCGGACGGCGCACCCCCGCCCGCCCCGGCATCGACTGAGCCGCGCGCCGGGGTTCAGGCCGCCTCCAACCAAATTTCCTGCTTCGAAATCCCTACTCGCTCGAAATCCCTATCCGCCTGCGACCCGGCGGTGCGTTCGGCTTTTCTTCTCACAACGCGCGAGGGCTGAAGAGCGTGCCCTCCAAGCTCCACCTTCCCGAGGTTGAATGGACGCTCAACCCGCCCAAACTCGCGGTGCGTCTCGCGCGCGCGGGTGTTGAGGGCCTGCGCTCGGTGCAGAATCAGCTCAAGCTCCGCAGGCGCCCGCAACCAGGTTCGCGACCCCCTCCCGCCTTGCAAAACTGGGTGGTCAATTTTTTCAGCCGTCCCAAGAGAGTCCGTTGAGCGGCAAAGGATTCAGGGGGCTTTGATACAGACGCCGATGCCGCCCATGAACATTTCAGGCTGGTCGAAGCTACAAACACCTGAGCCGCAGTCCTCATCGCCGCAACAGTACTTGCCGCAGGTGTTGTCGCTCAGGCATCGATAGCCGGCCTCACACCACGGACCGTCTTGGTTGTTGCACTCGCCGCATGGCGCGACGTCGTTTGGCGGGCCGAAACAAAAATAGTCGCCAAGAGCTGATCGATCGCACGCGAACCCTGCCGCGATGTCGCAGGGCTCGCCGGTCACCGGGTTACACAACGTGGCCGTGAGATCCCCACACTCTCCGTAGCAGCGACACTGTCGGCAGTGGATGAGCGCGGAGAGCGCATCGGTGATCGCCGCCGCCTCGCAGCCGGCTGATTCACCGTTGAGGCACGCGAGGCAGCCATCGATTTCATTGCAAGCACTGAGGGATTCGCAACAGAGACTCTGTAGGCAGCCACCGGGCGCTGTCGTCACGATGTCTGTGCAGTCCAACGGCGCGCCACCACCGGTCCCACCGGTCCCACCACCCGTGCCCCCTCCGCCCGGCGCGTCGCACAGGTCGGTGCAATCGAGAGGCTCTAGCGGGTAACAAGCCCCGTTTGAAGGAGAGATCGCCGGAGCATCGCACGCGGCGATCGAAACCGGTCCTCCTCCCTGGCTTGCGCCGCCCGCCGCCCCAGCTCCACCTGCAGCCCCAGAACCGCCCGCAGCCCCAGCTGCGCCCGCAGCGCCAGCGCCGCCTGCAGCCCCAGCGCCGCCCGCTGCCCCAGTGCCAGCGTTCCCGCTGTCTCCGCACCCCCAGATAAACAACAGGGTCGAGAGCAGCGCAGCGGCGCCAGCGTGCGTTGATTGCTGATGGTGGCTCATTCGCGTTGGCTTCAGTACGTTGGTTTGCATGCTCAGCGGGAGGCTCTTCTAGGGAGCCGAAGGCGCGCGACCGAGCTGGAGATGCCGTACGAGGTCGACCAATGTGAGCCATTGGACCGGCAGCTGACGACGTCCGGTTCGCTGCGCTAGAAGTCGAGCCCGGCTTGGAGGAACTCTGCGATTCGCTCGCCGACCATCAACGTCGGCAGGTTCGTGTTTGCCGTCGGGATCTCCGGGAAGATGCTCGCGTCGGCGACGAGCACGCCGGACACGCCTCGGAGACGCCCCTTGCCGTCGACGGCGCCCTCTTTGATCGTGCTCTCTCCCATCGGGACGGTGCCGCACGGGTGGTACCCGCTGCCCGTGATCTTCGGGAGGAACGCACGGAGCTCGTCGCGCCGCGAGAGCACGCGGGCGGTCGGCAGGACAGGGAAGGCGATGTCCCGGATCTCCTTCTGCCTGGAGATTTCGAAGATGCGCTCGATGGCTTCGATGACGCGCGCTTGGTCCCGCGGGTGGTCGAGAAAGCCCATCTCGATGTGGGGCTTTTCGTCGGGATCCATCGATGAAAATCTGAGCTTGCCGCGCGCGTCGGGGCGGCCGATCGGCGCCATCATCGTAAACACGGGGATGTTCATGCCGAAGATCGGCAGAAATGATCCGGCCTGAATCTGCAGATCGTAGGCGTGGTCACTGCCGAGCGTGATTGCCCGTGCCATCACCTGTACCAGGGGATCTTCTTCTCGTCACGCGTCGCCCGCCGCTTCAAGCTTCACGCCAACGGCCATGTGCTGATCGTCGATGCCCCACTCGACGACGTGGCCTTGCTGGCCGAGCTGCACCGTCGAGATGTCCTTCAGCAGCTTCTCGAGCGGGTGGCGGCCGCCACGCTGAAATTGGCGAGCGCCACCCCTCGAGCCAGGTGAAGCGCAGCGAAACGGCGCCGCTCTCGCTGGCACGGGGCTTCCTGAGGCGCCCCGGCTGTGGCTCACCCGGCAGCGCGGCACCCGCACGAGGCAGCGAGCTCCTACGAGCGACACCGCCCGGAAGAGACGGTGCTCTACCGGACGCTCGCGGCGCACTGGGCGG
>JBILLK010000033.1:0-112319 GCA_044376115.1 Polyangiaceae bacterium
TTGGCAAAGGCCAAGCACAGATGGAATCGGCCCGTCGCCTGGACGAAAGCGCTCGCGCATCTAGCCATCATGTTTCCCGACCGACTGCCCATCTAGGCAAGTAACACGGAAATTCTGACACCCTCCAGGCGTGTGCAGAATTCGCGAGAACCACACGCTGGTTAACGCAACGGTCAACTACCCGAACGCTGGGGCCAATTGCTCCACGTCAGCGGATTGCAACTCGACGTGCGGCGCCGCACTCGTCCCGCACGCGTGTGTGAGCGGGAAGTGTCGGGATGGACATGGCACCGCAACCACCAGCGTGCTCACGCGCTTCATTCCGGATGCCGCCGTTTGGTATCCCAATGGCGGAACCGCGCCCCAAGGGCCTGTTTGTGACCGCCAGATCACCACCACGTATGACTATCTGCGAACCAGTTTGGTGAGGTACGTCAACGAGAGCTACACGTGCGACGACGACACCTCCACGACGATGTCTCCAACCGATGGTGTCGTGCAAGATTACTTTTCTCGGGCATCCAACTTCTTCATCACCAAGGCTGCCGGAAATCGCGGCGAAGGGTCAGCCGCTTGCAAGTTTAGTTGGAATTCGCTTTGCGTCGGCTCAATGGACGCCGAACAGGAATTGTCCTGCTTCAGCTCGACCGACAATCCATTTTTCGGCGGAGGCTCGGCATTCGCGATTGATCGCGAAGAGCCGGATGTGATGGCCTACGGAGGCCAAGGAGGTCTTTCGTGTCCAGGTGTATCTGAATTGGACACGATGACCGTGGCAGCGCCGAGCTCCATCGCCGCAACAGTCGCCACCAATGGCACGAGTTACGCGGCTCCAGCCATGCTCGGCATGGCGGTGTTGCTCGATGAGTATTGTGACTCGCTCAATCTCAACTGGAACTCGGTTGGCTATCGCTCGGTGTTGCGCACGGCGGGATACGTTTCCAACCCGGACGGCTGGAAGTACTCGACGCTCCAAGACGGTTCGACGCAAGCAGGCGACCATGCGGATGGCGGTGGCGCCGTCTTTCTCGATTCGGCGATCAAGTTCTGCAACCCGCCACCCAGCACGACAGAAGAGTGGGGCGTGAGGCAGACCTTTGTCTATCCAGACAAGGACGGCTCCACCACCAACGTACCCAACACCACGCCCGCTTACCCGGATGCGCCGCCCCAGTCTGCTCCGCAGAACCAGGGCCTCCAGCCATCGGGTTCGCTCACTGGGTATCGCTGGAAGGACCTGTGGGACGGCTTGCCCAGCACCTACGCCGCGGGGACCCGCATTCGAGCAACCTTCTCCTGGGAGGCCTGCGTCCTCTCCAACGACACAGCGGCATCTCGCACCGTCCCCACCGACTTTGATCTGTTTCTCTACAACCGTACCCGTGGTGAAGGTCTCTACGCCTCGCAAACCGACGACGACGTAAACGAGGGCTTCGACGTGGTTGTGCCAGCGAACTGGGCTGGCGACTACGATCTGATCTTGATCTGGCCCGATGGCAGCACCGGCTGCAACGGCGTCGAGCGCACGGCCCTCTCCTGGTACGTGAAGAAGCCATGAGCGCGCTCCGACTCACGTTTGCGCTGAGCCTGCTCGCCAGCTGCTCCGAGGTCGAGGTGGATTGTCGCAGCCTCTCAAAGGAGGGCTGCTGGGATCAGACCGAAGAGTGCCGGTGGGCTGGTTCGGCGTGGGGCTGTCTCCATGTTTGTGCGGGACAAGCCGATTGCGAAGCAGGACATGTGTGCCAGTTGACTGGCTTTGAGCCGGAGAAAGATTTCCTCGAAGAAGGCAACGCTCTGGCTGAGCTCTGTCGAGACGAGGCGTGGGTGGAGGAGTCCTCCTCCTCCCAGTGACGGCGGTGGTGAAGCGCAGCGGGCACAAGGTCGCTGCGCGTTGTCGCGATCAGAACCCATCGACTGCTACTCGCTCAAGCGCGACGAGTGCAGCGACGACTCTCCGTGCTTACGAAGGACGTCCCATAACCCTTGGTCGCCCGGAACGACGAGGGGATATGGGACGCTAGGGCCGCCGCGAGGGTGGCGCGTTCTGAACACGGCCCGCGGATGTAGGGCTCTTTGCGGGTTTTCGTGCTGTGTCGGCGGGCGCAGCGGGCGGGAGACCGCGGTCCGTGTCCCATAACCCTTGGTCGCCCGGAACGACGCTGGGATATGGGACGCTTGGGCGCCGCGAGAAGCAAAAGCGGCGGTGGTGCCGGGAGGCGGCGGTGCCGGCCGGCTGGGGTGCCGGGGCGGCCAAGAGAGCGGCGGCGCGGAGGTCGCTGGGCAGTCCAAGGGATGGGCAGCCCAATTGGACGTTTTGTTGAGTTCGAGGCCCCATCGGGTGGGGATCGGCGCGTCAATTCAACAAAACGTCCAATTGGAGGTCCCATCCTCGGCGCCGGACGCGCGCCGCTCGAGCTACAGGCCGCTGAGGCTTACGCGGCAGAGTTCGGCGGGGACGTTTGCGTCGTCGGCGTCGAGGGCGATCAGGAGCTCGAGCTCGGTGGTGCCGGCTACGGGCGTATCAACGCGGGCGAGCACGATGCCCTCGGCTTTGACGCGCGCGGGCTCGCCGCGTTCGTCGAGTAGGCGGGCGCTGTGAACGGCGTTGCCGTCGAGGACGCCGACGAGGGTGCCGAGGATTTCGCCGTCGTCGACGGGGTTGGAGGTGTCTTCGGCGACCGCGAGGAAAAGGCGCTTTTTGCCCCAGGTCGTGACGTCGCTCAGGCCGAAGGGAACGCCGTTGATGGCGCCCAAGTCGAGCCGCTCGACGGCGCTCGGGGCGAGGCTCGCTTGTTGGCCGGAGAACAGGCGGAGCACAGGCTCGAGTTCGAAGGCGACGGCGGCGGGCTGTGGGCCACGTTGATAGAGCCAGAGCGTCGAGCCGAAGACGCTCACTCCCTCGAGGTTGGTCTCTTCGGCGGTGAGGTTGAGGGCGTTGCGAAAGGCGTCGAACAAGGTTGGAACCGGCACCGGAGCGGCGGGCTCGCGCGATTGGGGGGCGAGCAGCAAGGCGAGCTCGCGCCGCGGGAGCGAGCCGGAGCCGAGGACGAGCAAGCGTTCGCCCGCGGCGGTTGGTACCACGGTGCAGGCCTCGAAGTCGCTCTTGTGCAGCCGGTTGCCGAGCTCGTGCTCGAAGCGACGTCGGCCTTCGGCGCCCGGCGCGAGCATCCAACTTTCGAGCGTGCCGCTCGCGAGCGCGCCGCTCGGATCGGGCGTCCAAACGCCGAGGAAGTGGTTGTCGTCTTGGGCGATGAACAGCTGGTTCTGCCACCAACAGAGCCCGGAGGCGGCGCGAACGAAGGCCGGCCGGTCATCGCTGGGTGCGGCCTGATCGCGATAAATCAGCGCTGTTCGTTCGACAATCTGGGCGCGTAACGAGTTCACCCGCAGGGGCTTATCACGAGGTCAACCTGGAGGCTGGGGTCGCATGCACGGCTGGCTCGGGCGCGCCCCACGCCTCCTCGACAAGTTCGAAGCGCGCACAGTCGAAGGACTCGCCCGGGGCCCGCTCGAGTTGGACCAAGCGCTCACGTTTGCCCTCATCTTTGAGCGAGAGAACGCGATGGTGGCAGTACGGGTTGTTGCCAGGCCGACCCAAGCTCGCCTCCGCCGTCCAGGTGCAGCCACCGCCACACTCTTTGGCGTAGTAGCAACGTGCGCAATAGCCCCAGAGTTGCGGCTCATCGCGCAGCCGCTGCAGCACGGGCGCCTGCTCCCAGATGCTTTGCAGCGAGGCCTGTTGCACCGAACCCGCCGCCGCGGTGCGGGTGGGTAGCGAAGGGCAGCCTTTGATCGTGCCGTCCGATTCAATCCCGAGCACCAGCCGGCCGGCGGGGCAACCCGCGCTGTGATCGTGCGCTGAACCGAAATGGAACTGCTCTTCGAGCGGACCGAAGTAGCCGACGTTGTTGCCGCGCGAGACGCGGATGCCCTTCTCCTGACCGCGATGAACGATGGCGGCCAGCCGCGGAAAGAGCGCGTCGAGGTCGTACGGTTGCAACAGCGTCTCGGGATGATCCGCCGCACGGCCCATGGCCACTGTGAGCGCGATCTGCCAGGCGTAGGCGCCGTTCTCTACCAGCAGGTCGAACAGCGGCTCGAGCTCTTGCTGGTTGCGCCGGTTGATCTGCGTATTGATGGCCACCGGCAAGCCGGCGTCACGCACCGCCCATAGCGCGGCGAGCCCCCGTTCGAAGGAAGCGTGGCCGCGCAGCCCGTTGTGCGTGTCGCCGAGGCCATCGAGGCTGACCGAAACGGCCTGCACTCCTGCCTCGCGCGCAGCCTCGGCCAGCGTTCGGGTGAAGCCGCGCCCGCCGGTGGTCACCGTCACAGCGAGCCCGCGCGCGCGCAGCGCCGCCACGATTTGTAGCCAATCACGGCGCAGATAAACCTCCCCGCCGATCAAGGTGATGCTCTTCACGCCGAGGTCGGCCAGCTGCTCGACCAGCGCCAATGCGGCTTTGGTGGAGAGCTCGTTGTCGCGCGCTTTGCCCGCTCGCGAGCCGCAGTGTTTGCAGCTGAGGTCGCACGCCAGCGTCAGCTCCCACACCGCGTAGATTGGCCGTTGTTCCCGATCGATGGGACGAGCCAATTCGCTCAACTCCGACCCTCCGGGAGCCAACTGCGGAAGGCGGTAAACAGGCTTCATTGGCGGGCTTTCACGGTGCGATGGGGCTACCGTCGGCGTTGCTGACTTGGAACGTAGTAGCGCGTAGGCGTTCGAGCGCCTCTTTGGAGAGGTCTTTGAGTTGGGCCTTGTCGATCGGCTCGCTGATCGCGGTCAAACGTTTGCTATCGATGCCACGCTTCACGAGGCGGTCGCAGACCACCTTGGCGCGCGCCTTCGCCAGCGCCTCGTGTTTCGGCTCGGTCGGAAGCGCGTGCCCAACGCAGCGGAGATAGGTCTGCGGAATGTCGATCAGGATCGCGCCGACGGCGTCGATGACCCCCTCATATTGCGCACGAATCGCGGTCGATCCGGTCTCGAAGTAGATGCGATCGAGGATCAGGATCTCGCTGGCGCCGTAGATCGGCACCACGCGGCGAGGGACGTCGGTTGGGGCGGCGGAGGCCGAGGTGGTGGCGGTGGGGCTTGCGCTGGGCCCGGCGCTGACGCTGGTGGTTGGCGTTGCCGCGCCGTTCGAGCTGGCGACGGCGGTGGAGTCGGATGCTGTTCCAGCCGGCGTCTGCGCGTGTTCGGCGTCGGCGCCGCAGGCGCTACCAACGGCTCCGCCGAGCGTGATCTTGAGAGCGAGCCGCGCCGCGCGTGAGAGTTCGCGAGGGATGGGCATAGCCGCTGCACGAACCGTGAGAGCCCCGCCACAAAAGGGGCAGCAAGGCTCGCTATTGCGGACGTGGCGACGACAGCGGCTGCAGGGAACCAAGCGGGAAGCCTACGCTACTTGGACCTCAACACGAACTCAGCCTGCTTTCACCGGCGCTAACGAGGTTGCGGTGAACTCGACCTCGTTCACCATGCCGCCGGCCCAGCCGTAGTCACCGGAGACGAAGCCCGTCTTCGGCGAGAGGCAAACCTTGACCCAGCCTTCATCGCCGGCTGCTTGGCTGGTGCTGTGGCAGAAACCATCGCCTTTCGCTTCGATCGTCACGACGGTGACGAAGCCTTCCATCTCCGGGTCTTTGTCTTCGGTGTGGGCGGGCTTCGGGTTGGGCTCGAACACGAGCGACGAGGGCATCAAGTCGAACCTTGTCCCCCCGGGTAGCCCCGACAGGTGGAAGAGGCCCTTGCTCGTGAGCAGCCAATTTCCCTTGAGTAGGCTGGGCGTACTGGCCTCGGGAAGGTCGTTGCAGGTGACCTCGGACAACATGCCCCAGCGGAAGGAATCGACGCTGTCCACCTTGCATTGAGCTTTGAACTTGGTGCTGCGACTTACCGGCACGCCGTTCTCGTCCCCAGCGATCTTTTGCACGCCTTGCACCTTCCAGCTTCGACCCTTCTGGAACAGCGGCGCAAACAGCGGCTGCGGCTTTTCCGGCGGAGCGCCTTTGTCGGTGAGGTCGACCGTGATCAGCGGTGACGGTTCTGCAGGCTTCGCGGGAGGCGGCACGCTGGCGCTGGCTGCAGGCCCACCGCTGGCTGCAGGTCCAACGCTGGCCGAAGTCGCAGCGCTCGGAACCGCCGCGGAGGTCTCCGCCTGGGCGCTCGCCGACGGCGGCGTGGTCACCGGCTCAACGTTCGCCGCCGGTGGGCTCGACGGTCCACAGCCGAACGAGGCGAACATTAGTGAAAGACCTGCGAGCGTGAGATTGCGCGGCATAGGAGGATCGCAACGCCCTACGTCACGCCCGCATTCCAGTCAAACGTTCCCATCGGAGGACGCTGAGACCAGTGCGCCACCGCAATCAGGCTAGGCTGCGCACGTGAGCTTCGTACAACTGCGGAACTTCGTCACGGTAGCGGAAGAGGGCTGTGTTTCGCGTGCGGCCAAACGGCTGGCGATCTCGCAGCCTCCGCTCACTCGTCAGCTGCGCGCTCTGGAGGAGGAGCTGCAGACTCCGCTGTTCAAGCGCAACGCTCGCGGTGTCGAGCTGCTGCCCGCTGGGCATCGTTTGCTCGCGCATGCCAAGGAGATCCTCGAGGCGGTGGCCCGGGCCGAGGCGGCGATGATGGGCGTGCGCGGCGACCTGAAGCTGCTGAACGTGTAGACTCCAAAGTGCGACTCGTATGTAGGGAACCAATGAAGATTCGAGAATTTATGCAGAGCCCTTTAGCCGAGACACAAAACAAATCCAGAGAGGCCCGTGAGCGAGGCGAGCCATCGGCGCGATTTCGGCGCGACGCAGGCCATTGGTGGGGTGAGCTAAGTTCACAAGGTTTGAGGGCGGCCATGATCACGCTCGCCACGGCCGCGTGCGGGGGGCCGCTTGAAGAAGGCTCCGGGGGCGCCGGATCGAGCCCGGTCGCGGGGGGCGGTACGAACTCGACCTCGTCGAACTCGACCTCGTCGAACTCGACCTCGTCGAACTCGACCTCGTCGAACTCGACCTCGTCGAACTCGACCTCGTCGAACTCGACCTCGTCGAACTCGAGTTCGTCCTCGTCGGGTAACGGCACGGGACTCGCCGCCCTCTCCGACGAGTTCGACGGTGACGGGGTGGACGATGCGTGGACGATCGTAAACGGTGACCGCTTCGAGCACATGTTGGGCGGCGGAGAGCTGCACCTTCGGCCAACGACGAACACCCTGTGGTTTGATGCGGAGGCGACGGGGGCGCTCCTCTACAAGACAGTGACAGGCAACTTCAAGCTCACCACGGCGGTGAAGGCGAGGCGAGCCTCGAACCCGTCGCAGCCGGTCGGTCCGACGGACTACCAGTTTGGCGGAATCATGGCGCGTGCTCCGAACGCTGCGCAGGAGAACTACGTGTTCGTCGTCGTCGGGGATCGCGGACCCACGATCCAGACGGAGACGAAATCGACGACGAACGGCGCGAGCTCGGTCAAGGGTGACGACTGGCCTTCAGGGGACGCTCAGCTGCGGCTCTGTCGCGTTGGGTCGATGTTCCATATGTATGCTCGGCCGTACGATGGAGGGACCTGGGCGATCGCGACGCAGTGGGGACCCCCTTACGATCGGGCGGACCTCCCCGAGACGATGCAGGTGGGCACCATCGCATACGCGTGGACCAACACGCCGGACCTCCGAGCCTCGTTCGACTACGTAAGGTTCGAGCCAGCCGATTCCGAGGCGGACTGTACGACGGACTGATCTCTCGGCCCTTACACCGTGGCGGCCCTCACGCTTCGCGTGTGAGCTCGAAGACGCCGACCGCTCGTTCCGGCGGCGTGACTCCGACCGTCCACTTGCTCATCGAGACGGTCCAGCCTTCACCTTGGAGGCTCTCGAGAAAGGTGATGCTGGTCGCGCGGAACGGATCGGAGAGCAGCAGCCGACCGCCAGCGGCCAAGTTGTTCTCGAAGATCGCGCGAAGCTGCGGGTGGAAGTCGTCCGAATACAGAATGTCCGAGCCCAGGATCACGTCGTAGCGGTCCTTTTCCTGCCAGTTGGTCCAGTCTGCGGCGCGGTGCTCAATGGCGGTGAGCCCATTGCGCTCGGCGTTCTGCTTGCAGACGTGCAGCCCGACCGCATGCCGGTCCGTCTGCGTCACGTGCGCGCCGAGCGACGCGGCCACGATCCCGGGCAGGCCCGTGCCGGCACCGAGCTCGAGCACGCGAAGGCCGTTCATCGCGCGTGATGCAACCTCATGCGCGAGCGCGATCGAAGCCGGCCACAAAACGATGCCGTAGGGCAGGCGCGACCCCTCTTCAGACAAATATCTCGACTCGTCCTCACGGCTGAGAATCGCGCCGGTGTGCAGGATGCGCCAAACGCGACCATCGAGCCGGAGATTGTATTCGTGCAGGGCGAGGTCCCCCGCGGTCGTGCGCAAGATCTGAGGCGTGTTCGTTTCGTCGGACATCAAGCGCACACTACCTCCGAGAAAAGGCCCGTGGGGGATCTGCCGCCCGAGCAGCTGCGGTCGCATCACTCTGATGGACTGCCCATCGAGTCGATGGAGCGGCTCGACAGAAAACCGAGCAACATCAAGCCTCGGCCGTTGGCTCGCATCCTGCTGACGCCGTTAGGCCCTCCCTACGCCCTAATGGCCTTGTGGGAGGTTCCGAGCACCATGCGATGACCCCCCCAATTCTTGCTGACCTCACTCCAGCGTCGCCACAGAGCCCCGTCGCCGTCCGGCACGAAGAGGCCTTGCTCAAGACCGGCGCGCTGCAGGACGCGATCTTCAACAGCGCCAACTTCTCGAGCATCGCGACTGACGCGAACGGCGTGATCCAGATCTTCAACGTCGGTGCCGAGCGAATGCTGGGTTACGCCGCCTCCGAGGTGACGAACAAGATCACCCCGGCCGACATCTCCGATCCCGAGGAGGTGATCGCCCGCGCCAAGGCGCTCACCTTGGAGTTGTCCACGCCGATCACCCCGGGCTTCGAGGCGCTGGTCTTCAAAGCATCTCGGGGAATCGAGGACATCTACGAGCTCACCTACATCCGCAAAGATGGCAGCCGTTTTCCCGCGCTTGTATCGGTCACGGCGCTCCGCAATCAGCGGGGAGACATCATCGGGTTTCTCCTGATCGGCACCGACAACACCGCCCGCAAGCAGGTGGAAGCGGAGCAGCGCAAGCTCGATCAGCGCCTGCGGGACCAGCAGTTCTACACGCGCTCGCTGATCGAGTCCCACATCGACGCGCTGGTGACCATCGATCCCAGCGGTGTGATCACCGATCTCAACAAGCAGATGGAGGCGCTCACCGGGTGCACCCGCGACGAGCTGATCGGGGCCCCGTTCAAGAACCATTTCACCGATCCGGAGCGGGCGGAGCGGGGCGTCCAGCTGACGCTGCGCGAAAAGAAAGTGTCCGACTACGAGCTCACGGCGTGGGCGCGCGATGGCACGACCACCGAGGTCTCCTACAACGCGACGACGTTCTACGATCGAGACCGGGTGCTTCAGGGCGTGTTCGCCGCGGCCCGCGACATGACCGAGCGCCAGCGCAGCACGCGGGCGCTCAAGGAGACGAACCTCGCCCTCGAACTCGCCAAGTCCGCGGCCGAGAAGGCGAACCTGGCGAAGTCGGACTTCTTGTCCAGCATGAGCCACGAGCTGCGCAGCCCGCTCAACGCCATCCTCGGCTTCGCCCAGCTGATGGAGTCGGCTGCCCCGTCTCCAACGGACATCCAGAAGGAGAGCATCGCCCAGATCCTGCAAGCCGGCTGGCACCTCTTGAACCTCATCAACGAGATCTTGGATCTCGCGGTGATCGAGTCCGGCAAGGTCGCTCTGTCGACCGAGCCCGTGTCCCTCATCGAGGTCATGGCGGAGTGTCAGGCAATGATGGAGCCCGAGGCCAGACGCATGGGGATCCGCATGGAATTCCCGGCCCTCGAGGGACCGAGCTACCTCCGCGCGGATCGTACTCGACTCAAGCAGGTGATCATCAACCTGCTCTCCAACGCGATCAAATACAACACCCCCCGAGGCAGCGTGAAAGTCGAGTGCCTGTATGCGGCGGAGCTCACACGCATCTCGGTGAAAGACACAGGTGCGGGTCTCTCGTCGCACGAACTCACCCAGCTCTTTCAGCCCTTCAACCGCCTCGGCCAAGCGGCCCGGGGAAGCGTGGCGGGTACGGGCATTGGCCTCGTGGTGACCAAGCGCTTAGTGGAGCTGATGGGAGGGGCGATTGGGGTGCTCAGCACCGTTGGTCAGGGGAGCGTGTTCTGGTTCGAGCTTCCGACGAGCTCCGCGCCCGAGTGTGCGCCCGGCACGGACGAGCCGGAGGCCTGGGAACCGATCGAGACCCCTGCCGATGGTGCGCCGTACACCCTGCTCTACGTCGAGGACAACCTGCCCAACATGAAGCTGGTCGAGGGCATCGTCGCGCGCCGCGGCGACATCCGTCTCTTGACCGCGGCGAACGGTCGCTTGGGCATCGAGCTCGCACGGAGCGCTCAGCCTGCGGTGATCTTGATGGACATCAACTTGCCCGACATCAGCGGCATCGAGGCGCTCCGAGTCCTGCGCGCAGACCCCAGCACCTCCCGCATCCCCATCATCGCCCTCAGCGCCAATGCGATGCCCCGCGACATCGAGAAAGGGCTCGAGGTGGGGTTCTTCCGCTATCTGACCAAGCCGATTCGCATCGGCGACTTCATGGCGGCCCTCAATACGGCACTTCAGTTGGCTCAGCGCCCGAAAGCGACGGCCTCGAACTTGCCTGCCTCGAACTTAGCCACCTCGAACTTAACCGCCCTAGACGGGCGCCCATCGGAGAAGTGACATGATACGAACCTTCGAGATTCTTGCGTCCCGCATCCTCGTCGTCGACGACGTCGAGTCCAACGTGCTCCTGCTCGAGGGAATGCTACGCAACGCGGGCTACTCCTCCATCGAGTCCACGATGGATTCGCGCAAGGTCTCGGTCCTGCACCGAACGGCCCCCTTCGATCTCATCCTCTTGGATCTCAAGATGCCCCTCATGGATGGCTTTCAAGTGATGCAGGAGATCGGTGGTTTCGAGCCGGACGGCTACCTCCCAGTGCTGGTGATCACCGCAGAGCCTGGGCACAAGCTGCGCGCCCTCCGCGAAGGAGCCCGTGACTTCGTGAGCAAGCCCTTCGATCTAGCCGAGGTGCTCATGCGGGTGAGGAACGTGCTGGAGGTGAGCCTCATGCGCTCGAAGATGAAGGGCCTTGGCCACGGGCCTTTGGACGGGCTGGCGCGCCACGTACCGAGCCAGCCTCCGCGGTAGCGAACGGACGCTTGGCAATGCGCTAGGGCTGCCTTTAGGCGTAGGGCATCGAGGACGACGGGTCACCGCGGTTGCGCTCAGCCAAACGATGCCCGCATGATGCGAGCCGCGGCGGCTATTTCGCTGCCGCCTCACGTTAGGAAGTCCATGACCGATTCGTTGTCACGCCGTCCCGTTTTCGCGCCCTCTTGCCGTGCAAGGTCGTCGCGCGCGTTGCTTCTCGTGGGGGTCGCCGCGCTGGCGCTTGGTTGCAGCACCAAGGTCGACGATTGCAACAAGGTGATCGACGTTCACAACGCTAACGCGGACGCTGTGAAGAAGGTCTCGATGGACAAGCCCGAGGGCTTCGACGCGTTGGCAGATATCCTCGAGAAGACGTCGAAGGAGATCGTGGCGCTCCCCCTCTCCGATGAAGCGACGAAGACGAAGGTCGCTGCGATGACCGAACCGGACAAGGCAGCCGTCGACGCCCTGCGCGTGGCCGGCAAGTCGATGAAGAAGTTGAACGAGCTTTCCGAGTCACTGAAGAAGTTGAGCGATCCCGACGCAATGACGAAGAAGGCGGCCGAGCTCGAGGCGGCAGCGAAGGACCTGGAGAAGCAGAACAAAGCGCTGGAGGACGCGAACACCGCCAAGACCAAGGCGTGGGACGACTTCCACGGCTTCTGCACGAAGTAGCCGAGGGCAGCTGCTAGAAGCGCGTTCCGTCGCGATTCACGCGATCCGCGCTTCCGCGCCGCCCTGCGGCTGGACTAGGGTCGGCGACGTGATCCACCTACGCTCGTTTAGCTTCGTCTCGTCGCTCGCTTTTGTGATGCTCGCTGCCGCGTGCGGCGATGACGCCTCGGGCGGCGCAGGTGGAACAGGCGCTGCATCGACTGGCGGCTCCGGAGGCAGCGGAGCTGCTGGCGGCTCCGGTGGCGGTGGTGGTTCGGGCGGCTCGGGCGGCGGTCAGCTGACGCCCGAGGAGGCGCTCGAGGCGACCATCGAAGCGTTGTGTCCCGGTTACGCCGACCGCTACTGCACTGCGGCGAACGGGCCCTGCGGTTGCAATGAAGCGCCGGGCTTTCCGGACCAGCCCGCGTGCGTCGCGGCCTTCGAGGCGCGCTGTCGCCAAGAGCTCGCCTCCTATCTCTCGGTCGTCGAGGAAGGGCAGGCCGTCTATCGACCCGAGGGCGCACCGGTGTGTTTGGCCGCCCTCGATCCGCTGATCGACGTTTGTTTGCTGTTGCCGAACGACGTCTTCTTCGTCGAGTGCCCGGTGCTCGCGCCGCCCGGTGGTTTCGGCGTGTTGCCGGGTGAAGGCGAGCCTTGTGACTTGCCGTGCGCGGCTGGGCTTCGCTGTAACGCCGAGGGTCTATGCGCGACGCCGGGGAGCGTGGGCGATTCGTGCGCGGGGTTGCCCGAGTGCGCGCTCGATCTAACGTGCAACCTGCCGCCGGAGGGCGGTCTGGGGACCTGCGCCGCGCTCGACTTCACCGGCCTCGGTGACGCGTGCCCTGGGCCCGACGCGTGCGTTGGGGACAACCAATGTTTGGCCTCGGTGCGCAAAGAGTGCGTCGTGGCGGCGACGGGAAGCTCCTGCCAGTTCGATGCGCAGTGCTCCGCGACCGACTACTGCGTCCTGGCTCCGCCGGATCTAGCGAGCGGCAATTGCGGTCCACGTCCGGGCCTTGGTGAGGCGTGCGGCAATGGCGTTGCGTGCGCGGTTGGGCTCGGTTGCGACCTCGCGACCACGCTCTGTGCGGCCCTCCCCACCACGGGCTCGCCGTGCGCAGCGGGCCCCGACGGCCCCTTCCTCTGTGCCGACGGGCTGGGCTGCTTCGCCGATGGCGGCTGCGCGCCGCTCCCCGCGGAGGGCGAGGAGTGCTCGATCGGCCAACCGAATTGTCAGCCCGGGCTCGGCTGCGCGTTCGAAGCTGCAGCCAGCATCTGCCGTGAGCCTGTGGGCGCTGGCAGCCCGTGCGCGAACGATCCCACCTGCGAAGCGGGCTTGTTTTGCAACTTCGAGGTCGGCCTGTGCACCGCGCACTACGCCGAGGGCACGCCGTGCTCGGCGGGCAACGAATGTGGACCCAACGGCGCCTGCCTCCCCGACGAGAACTTCATCTTTCGCTGTGCGCCCGCCCCCGGCGAGGGCGATGCGTGTTTCCTCGACGAGTGCATCGGCGATCTGAGCTGCCGCTCGCCATACACCGAAGGAGCCTGCGTACCCGAGGTGTTCTGCGGCGCGATCAACTTCTGAGCGCGTGGCCTCGGATGCGGGTGTGCATCAAACTCGGCCGATAACGCCTGACGTTTGCAGCTCGCGCAAGAGCTCCCGCGGGGGTACTCCGGCGATGGTGCGAAACTCAGCGATCAGATGCGCTTGATCGAAGTAGCCGGAGGATGCGGCGATGCTGGCCCAGCCAGCAGGCTGGGGCGCGCGAGCTGCGCGGAGCGCGCGATGGAAGCGCGCGAGCTTCGCGTAAGCCTTCGGCCCTACGCCGAGCGTCACTTGAAACAGGCGACGTAAGTGACGCTCGCTCACCGCCAACTCGTCGGCGACGGCGCTTACGCTGCCACCTGGTTGCGCGGCCAAACGCCGGGCCGCCTCCAGGGCGAGCGACGCAGGGGCGCCAACTGCTGCATCGGACGGAGCGCGCGCAAGGATGGCGTTCTTCAGGATGCGGGCTGCAGCGAGGGTGTCGCTTGCTTCGGCCAGACGCTCGAGCAGTCGCGCTGCGTCGGCCCGACCCCAGAGCTCCTCGAGCGCGATGATGCGGCTGGTCAATTCTGGCGCCGCTACGCCGAGCACACGTTCACACGCGCCCAAGCGCAGCCGCACCATCACGCTGCGTTGTCCACGCCGAAGCGACTTGCGTCGCGCGCTCTGGCCTGCGCCCATCGCGTGTACGTCCACGCCGCCCGACGCCGAAACGCCGAAGCGCGCGACGATCTGCAGCTCGGGGTAGGGAAGGGCGACGCGCACTTCATCTCGCTCGCACTCGAGCAGCGAGAGCTCTGCCACCAGGGACGCACCGAGCCTGAGGGGTCCGTGCGCAACGTCCGGCTCGTGAGGAAAAGACGCTTGCACGAAGCAGTTCATGCAACGGCCGCGAGACGTACGCAAGCTCCGCCGCGCCGATGTCCGTTTCCTCCAATTCGATGAACGTCGCGCTGACTAGGCTCCGTGGCATGAAGATCCTCGTCACCGGTGCCACCGGCAAGGTTGGAAGTCGGCTAAGCAAGCGGCTCGCTCAACGCGGCCACTCCGTGCGTTGTCTTGTTCGCGATGAAGCGCGAGCAAGGGAGCTGCTCGGAACGCCGCTCGAAACCTCGCTTGGCGATCTGCTCGCACCAAGCTCGCTCGACGCGGCCCTCTCCGGAGTCGACGCGGTGGTGCACTGCGCAGCGTTCTTTCGCGGCGCCACGCCGGAGCAAGCGCACGCGGTCAACGATCTCGGCACGCAGCACCTCGCCTACGCGGCGCGCAGCGCCTCAGTGAAGCGCTTCCTCTTCACCAGCACCGGGCTCGTCTATGGGCCGAGCGACGTGCCCGGACGGCTTTCGCGCGAAGTTGACGCGTGCGCCCCGATCGAGAGCTACCCCAAGAGCAAGCTCGCCGCCGAGCGCTTCTTGCTCGCGCTCGAGGGGCTCGACGTTCGCGTGTTGCGTCTGCCCTTCGTCTACGGCGACGGGGATCCGCACATCGCCGAGGTGGTCCCGCTGATGCGGACCTTCCCAGCTTCGCAGCGGATGTCGCTGGGTCATCACCTCGACGTGGCCCAGGCCGTGGCACGTTTGCTCGAGACGCCCGCGCCTTCGCATCGTGTTTACAATCTGTCGGATGACGAGGCTCCCGACCTCATCGCGCTTTTCGCCTCGGTCGGCGCGCCACCCCCGGACGGCTCAAACCCCGAGCGAGCGCGTTCCTTCGAGGCCGTCATGGACGGCAGCCGACTTCGCGCCGACCTCGGCTTCGCGCCGGAAGTCCCGCGCCTAGCCGACGCGATCGCCCGAGGCCTCTAGCCCGCTTGGTCGAGCTCGGCGAGTTGCTCGGCGATGAGCTTCATTACCGCCGCGAAGCGAGGGACCTCGCGGATCGCTCGGCGGGTGACGAGAAAAAGCTCCAGGGCTGGCATCGCCGGCAGCCCCGGCAGCGCCACAAGATCCTTGAACAGCTTGACCGTCTCGCGCGGTACCAGCCCAACGCCGAGTCCCTGCCGCATGGCCGCGAGTTGCACCTCGTAGTTGTTGCAACGCAGGGCTCGACGAGTCCCAGCGTGTTCCGCAAGCCAGCTCTCTTGCGGCGAACCGAGCTCCGGCACTTCGACGGCGATCCACGGGAGCTCCGTGACGCTCTTGCGCCGAAGTCGCGGCGCCAAGCTGCGTGCGCACAGGGCCGCGAGCGGCAAACGAGCCACCCGGCGGCCCACCAAATCTCCGCGCGTCGAACGAAAGAAGCGCACCGCGATGTCGGCGTCTTGGTTGGCCAAGTCGAGGGCTCGCAGCCCCGTAACGATCTCGAGTTCGATCTCCGGATAACGTTCGGCCAGCAGCGGCAAGACGCGGGGCACCAAGAAGTGAATCGCCACCGCTTCCACCGTCGCCAGCCGCACAGGCCCGCGTGGAGCGGCCTCTCCGTGCACCGCAGAGTCGGTCAAGCTGCGCATCGCCTGCTCGACCTGCTCGGCATTGGCGCGCAGTCGTTCGGCAAACTCGGTCGCGACCGGCCCGCGCGGCGTGCGTTCGAATAGCGCCGCACCCAGCTCCTCCTCGAGCGCCGCCATTCTGCGACTCACCGTCGATTGATCGGTGCCCAGCTGCTTAGCGGTCTTGGTGAAGCTTTTCGTCCTGTAGGCCGCGAGGAAGAAGCGCACGTCGTCCCAGCGCGTCAGGCCCAGCGAGGTGGTCACGCCGTGTGCTCCCACAACTTTCAGCGCGCATCAAAGGTTGGCTCGCAGCCTTGCCGTCACCAGCGAGCGTCAGCGTGCGCTGCCGTCACTGTAGAGCGTAAGCCGCTTCAGTTCGCCTTCCTGCTTTGTTCGCCAGGGATACTGCGTCCACGTCGGATGTACGCTGAGCTGCACGGTGTCCGCTTCGGTCACGGAGACGTCGAGCAGTTGGCCTTGGATGCAGGTCGGCGCGGGGAGCGGACGCCGGCCTGCGCTCGAGATGAGGTCGACCGACGCGCAGCCTGGGCTTTGCGCGGGTCGCAGCGCGAGCATCAGCCCACCCTTGAGCGGCAACGCAAACAGCGTATCGGGCGGTGCTTGTACCCACGCCTCCGGCGTGCCGATGACGGCGGGCGCGCGCAAGAAGTAGCTCGTCCTCCCAGCCTCGGTGCTGCGCAGACCCAACGTGCCATCCTTCGCTAGCATCACACTCGGCTCCGCGGTGAGCGCGATCGGCAACGCTCCTTCGCTCTTGAGTGCGCTGCCATCCCAGCCAAAAATCCGAGTGCCACGCTGGTCTGCGGCGGCTTCGCACGCCGCAAAGGACAGCCCTCGTCCGCCGAAGGTACCGCGCACCAAACAGCCCGCCGGCGCATCGACGAGCGTCGTCGCTTGGGTTCCGAGCAAGGCAAGCTGAGGGCCCTTGTTGACCTTGGCGCCCTCGCGACAAACGGGCCTTCCGTACGAGCTAAGGGTCACGTCTGCTGACGCACACTCGCGGTCACCAAAGGTCGTGAGCGAAGCCGCCTCCCCAGTGGCTTTGGGCCAAGCTCGTTGCGCCACACAGGCGACTCCAGTGCAGCTCGGCGCGGCCTCGTTTGAGACGAGCGATCCTAAAATCGACGCAAAGCCTCCGCATAGCGCTGCTTGCGTGAGCTTGTTCCTCCCTCGCGGCACAGGCGCGCGCGGGGCTACGGGGACGGGCCAGGCTGCCGCTGGACTCAGCGTGGGCCAGCGAGTCGAGTTCACGCTGGGCAGGGCGAAACCATCCACCTCCAGATCCACATCTCGGTTCTCGGGCGCCTCGAGGTCGACAACTGCGTTGCGCGACTTCGGCTTCTTGTTGGCGATCCTGGCGGCCTCCGCCTTGTCGAGGCTTTGGTCCGGTGCCCACCACGAACGGCCGTCCTGGCCGAGGATCGACGGACATCCCCAGCGGTCATCGATGATGTGGTTGCCCACCCGATCGAGCTTGCTGAAAAGGTATTGGCTTTTGACGAGAGCCCCTCGCGGCCCGGTTTGCAGCCAGGCCTCGCGCTGGTTCTTTGGGCCACCCACCGTGACGATCGCGGCTATGCCATCCGCGCGCACGAACGCAGAGACGACCTTGAGGCCGGGTTTGAGCTTGGTCTCGAACAAACTCGGCTTCGCCCGATGCAGGTCATTGGAGCGCCAGATCGATGAGCCGCTGATGAAGATCGCGTGGTCGCCTGCGCCGTCCACGAACTCGACCGCCCCAACTTTTTTGCCGAGGTCCACGAAGCGATTCGCGAGCGCCTCCTCGAGTCCGGCGGCGATGGCGAGCTGACCTTCACGCCCAATGCGCAACACCGCATCGCCCTCTCCGAGCAGCAGAAACCGAACGAAAGGCGCTCGCGGCACGCTGCCGTCTGCGCTTTCTGGCGACGGCACGCTGTCGCTCAGCGGACCAAACCAGCGCTCTCCTTTGCGCGCCCAAACTCCGCGCGAAGCGAGCACCAGGGCGGTCTGATAGCCCAGCACCGTCGACTCGGAGGACTCCTGGGTCACGCTGCTCGCGTTGGCGAGCTGCAGCGCTCCTGCGGCTGCCGAGAAGACCAGCGGCGTCGCCGGCTGCTGCGCTTCGAGCGCGGGCGGCGTATTCACCACCGCTGGCGTGAAAACGTAGCTGAGCTGACGGTTGGGCTCACTCGCACAACCGGCGGCTAGCGCGAGGCCGCCCAACACAAAGGGCAGAGCGCGTGCAGCCACGATGGCGATCGGCGTTCGCGGGCGCGCGTGGGCGAGGAGCTCATTCATAGGTTCGACCTCCTATGAACGACTCGGGCCCTCTTCAACAAGAAACAGCCGTAGGTGAAGTTGCGGTCAGCGAATCGAGCTAGCCTGCGCTGGCATGAACGACGGAACGCGCATGAAGCGAGCGCTCGCGAAGCTCGTGCTTGCCCCGCTGCTCGAAGCCGGCTTTACCGGGAGCCACCCACATCTTCGGCGCACGGTGGGCGTGAGGATGGAGCTCGTCAGCTTCCAGACCGACAAATGGGGCGGAGGCTTTCTGATCGAGCTCGCGACGTGTCCGTCGAAGAACATTCGCGACTGGGCAGGTCAGCGCGTCGCTGCGGCGAGGGTGACCGCGCACCACATGGCGGAGCGCGTTCGGCTGCCCAAGGTGGTCAATCGGCGCGCTTGGTATCGCTACGACACGTCGACCGATGAGGCGCGTTTCGACAAGATCGCGAAGCAAGCGTTGACCCACCTTCAACGGCATATCTCTGGCCTCGAGCTAATTTGACGACGCGTTGGTCCGCGCTCTTCACGTCTGGCTCCGACCCGTAGCGCGCTCCAACGGGCTCGCCTCGCTGGCGGCGAGCGGCGGGAGTCGGCTAGCGTTTGGTCGATGAGCAAGCGTGGCGTTGGGCTAATGGTGGTCGCACTCGGGCTCGGCGGCTGCTCCTCGGGCGGGCCTCGCGGACCGGACGATGCGACCCCACTTCGCTGCGGTCAGACCGATGCATGCAAACCGCTCGACATGGAGATCGCCGACGCTTGCGCCTCCAAAGGCACTGTGCGTCGCCAGACCTGCGGCAATTACACCGTCTTGTCGGTCGCCACCGACCCCAACAGCTACGTCTACACCAAAGAGAATCGCTACTACGACAGCTCCGGTCGCCTCGTCGGCACCTCGATGTTCGTGAGCGAGTATGCGCGCTTCATCAACCAAGGCGAAGTCCCCTCGTGTGCGGACAGCGCACCGCCAGTCACGGTTTGCGGCTCCTCAAGCCAATAGCGATGGCATGCAAATATGCATCGCTTCGATGCCCAAGCTCGGCTTTCGACTTCGGCCGGCAAGCTGCATCGTCAGGTGATGAGAAACGCTCTGCTCCTGCTCGGAAACCCGGACCCCCGCAGCTTCAACGCCGAACTCGCGCGCTCTTACGCGCAAGGCTTCACTGCCGCCGGAGGCTCTGCCACCACCATCGACCTCGGTCAGCTGAACTTCGATCTCGTGTTGCGGCGCGGCTTCCGCGAACCCCAGCCGCTCGAGCCCGACCTTGAAAAGGTGCGTATAGCGATCGAAAAGGCCGACCACGTCGTGTGGCTGTTCCCGACCTATTGGGGCTCGCCACCGGCCTTGGTGCGCGGCTTGGTGGACCGCGTCTTCTTGCCCAACTGGGCCTTCCGCTACAACGGCGGCGCCCTGCCCGAGGGGCTCTTGCGTGGGCGCTCGGCACGCGTCATCGCCACCATGGATAGCCCCGCGTGGTGGTATGCACTGGCGCATCGCTGGGCGCTGCACGCCACCATGGGCACCGGCACCCTACGCTTTTCCGGCTTCTCTCCGGTGCGCTTCAGCTTGGTCCACGGCGTGCGAGAAATGGAGGCCGCCGCTCGCAACAAACAGATCGAGCGCATCCGCGCTGTCGCTGGCAAAGACGCCCGCAGCTCGAGGCCACGCGGCGCACCGCAGGCGCTGCCTGCGAACCAGAAGCCCCGTGAGCTCGTGGCCCACGAGTAGGTCAGCCTCTCGCCCGCCGAGCCTTCAACGCTGCAGCGATCACGAGCACAGCGCCGAGCACCATCAGGCTCCCTCCGATGATCGTCGGGTAGACCATCGCCGTACCGATTCCGTCGGCGAGGTACTTAGCCTTGTTCGCCGCGTTGACGCTACCGACCTTCTCAAAGGACCATACAAGCCCGGCGACCGTCATCACCAGGCCAAGCAGCGGGCCTCCAAGGAGCAGCCCAATTCCTACCCTTTGCAGCCTTTCTCCGGGTGGACGCGCGGCCTTGCTGTTCATGAGGTCCGGCGTACGCACGCAGCCAGAGGGGCGCAAGGCTGATGACTGCTGGCTGCAGGGCTAGGGCGGCGAAGTCCAGCGTTCGGTGCCCGAGGCGTCGCGGGTACGCAAGCCCGCTTCGTCGATCTCCACGCGCACCCTGCCGGCTGCGTCGCGAACGATGAGCCGTCCGCCCTGCGCCGTGCGATCCAGCGTGATCACCTCGCCCTCCTCCTCCGCACCGAAGATGGCAATATCATGCGAGGTAACCTTCTTGTATTGCGCCGTCGTATCCGCCGCGCCACAGCCGATGGCGACGAGCACCGCCGCGCCGAACCACAACTTAAGCCGGCGATGCCGGCGCTCGAGCTGCTCAAGACGGCACGCGAGCTGTTCAATCGAGGGCTGAGAGGCGTTCATCGCGGCATCGTACGCGAACACGGATTGCGGCGAAGGCCCTCCGCGTTTTTACGTACCTCTACCTCGGTCGATCGCGATGGCTCGTTCAAGTTCGGTTTTGTCCCGCCTACGTCGTAAAGCGCTCACGCTGGACGAGTGAATGTTCGCCCTTGCCGTGGCATGTGCCGTATGTCGATACGACGCAGCCGATCATGTCTGAAGTTGCCTTGTATCCGATGAACTTCGACGCCCGAGGGGCGCCGCTACTTCGTGGTTTTCGCGGAACCATCGTGCTGTCGGGCCGCCGCGTGTTGCGCACGCGGGGGCTGACTGCGGACTACGAGCGCCTCTTGTCTGCGCCTGCGCGCGCCGCGCTAGACGCGGTGACCGCAGGCGACTTGGTGCCGATGCCGCTGGCGGAGGCGCACGAGGACGCGCTCGACCGCTTGGGCCTCGCCCGAGATGACCAACGCTCTTTCGGCGCCGAGATGAGTGAGATCGTCAACGGCGTGGTGTACTCGACGTTGATCCGCTTGGTCGGCGCAACCGGCGCGTCACCCTGGGTGGTCTTCAAGCAGGCCAACAAGACCTGGAGCCGCCTTTACGATGGCGGCGCCGTAGCGGCCTACCAGCTCGCTCCTAGCATCGCGCGCGTCGAGGTCTGGGGAGACTCGCTAGCGCGCCACGAGATGCACCGCGAGGCCTTCGGTGGCGCGCTGTTGCATGCCGTTTCCAGCTTCTGCGCTACGCCCGCTCTGAGCGAGCTCCCGACCAAACGCAGCGAGAACAGTTTTGCTTTTCAAGTGAAGTGGTGAGGCTGCGCGAGCCAGCTACATTGCGCAGATGCCGCCGAGTCCGATGCGCGTCTTTCTCGAGCAGCCTGCGCTGCATCACGACGCTGGTGCGTGGTGGGCGTTGGTCGAACGCGCGAGCGAGTTCACAGCCGACGAGGTCGTGGCGCTCTTGGAGCTTTACGAGCCACTTTTGGGCGTGGGGCTGTGGCCACCGCTTTTCGATCCGTTGCTGAAGGTGCCCGGGCTGCGCGAGCGATTGCCCCACGCCTCGGTGGCCGTGCGTGAGGTGCTGAGCCATGGGCTTTTCTGCGCTGGGCAACTCGCGCTCGACGAGCTGCCGGAGGTCGTCTGCGACCGTGTGTACGCCGGGTACCTCGAGCGCGAGCCCGACGGATGGCTCGCGCTGGAGCTCGAGCAGGAGCGGGCGCGTTTTGGTGGTCAACGGCTCGAGGGCGGGCTGCGAGCGGCTGCGCTTCGCAGCCCCGAGCAGCTCGCGCCGGAGATCGTCGCCGTGGCGTCGCTCGGCGCGACGAATCGCGAGGCTGTGTTGCTCGCGCTCAGGTCGAGCGGCGAGCCGCTCGACCTCGAGCGCGAGCCCCTGCGTGCGAGGGGACCTTTGCAATCACCGAGCGCAGCTCAACTCGATCTCATCGTTGGTCTGCTCAATCAATGGCTTAAACAACCTCCCAGCGACGTCACGCCCAGCATGCGTTTCCGCGCCTGCTGCGTCCTCCTCGAACATGGGCGGCTCGCGCCGGAACACGACGCGCTCCTGCCGAGCGAGATGTTCGCTTGGCGCGATGATCTTGCATACGCCGAGGATTGTGGCCTTTGCGGCGGCGCGCGGGCGGAGCCTGCGCTCGAAGAAGAGCCCTCATTGGCGGTCGCCTACTTGCTTTGGCGCTTACCGCGCGAACGGTGTGAACGCTTGCTTGAGAGGGCTGAGCATTGCGCAGACCAACGCGCGGTGGGGCGCTTGTTTCGCGGTTGGCTGCTTGCGAGCCGTGAGGCCAGCGAGCCCGAGAGCGCGCTGCGCGCAGCGGCGCAGTCGCTCGCTCCGTTCGCTGCGCAGCTACTCGAGCTCGCGTGGGCGCGCGTGCAATTCTCACCCGATGGGCGCTTGCCGCGGCGGCTGCAACAGGAGCTGCTCGCCAGCCTCGAGCCGTCAAGCACGTCGAAGGTGGTGCGCGCACCGACGCCGGCGGAGCTCAGGGCAGCGCACGGTCACAGACGCGATCGGGTGTTGCGGCTGCTCGAACTGCACGCTCCAATCTCGGTCCTGCTGCGCGACGCCAATCGTTTGCGAACGCTGGAGCGGCTCGCACAAGCCTTACCGAGCGCAGCGCGCGAGCTTGAACGCACTACGGAGTCGGAGCCGTCGGCTTCTTCGGATTGGGCGCCTCCGCGAACTGAGGTCGCGCTGCTGCGCCTCGTCCTTCGCGAGCTGTTCAGCGAGGACGCCGAGCTCGAGCGTATGGTCGCGGACCTTGCGCGCATCGAACGCGGCGAGCGCGCGATCGAAGGAGAACTTGCGCAGCGGCTGGAGCAGGCGTGGGAAGCCGGTGCACGAGACGCTCGCGGTGCTGTCGCGCACTTCGCCTTTTGTGCGCGCGACTACGCCGCGGACGAGCAGCTTCGCACCGACCAGGACGATCTCTTCGATGTGGCGGAGCGAGCCTTCAGCGCGATCTTCTTGCACCGAGCCGGGCCGGAGGCGCACGGTCAGCCGCTGATCGAAGCTCGCCGCGGCTTTTGGCTGCGCTGGCTGACCGAGCTTTTGCCAGCGGCGATCCGCGGCTGAATCGCGAGGCCAGCGCCGCCTTTGCGAGTGGGGAACGGGATGACCTTGCGTGGTGAGCGGCGTATAGTTCGCGCATGACGTCTGCGCGCCGCGTCGCTGGATTCACGCTCGCGGCGTGCTGGCTTTCGCGTTCGCCGGCGGGTGCGCAGGAAAGCCCCTCCGCGAGCGAGCCGCCCGCAAAGGAGGCGGCCACGAACGAGACCGAAGGTCAGCGGCTCTTTCGCGAGGGTCGTGAGGCGCTCGCGCGTAGCGAGCTTGAGTTCGCCTGCAACAAGTTCACTGAAAGCTACGCCAAAGAGAAGGCGATAGGTCCGCTGCTCAACCTCGCCAACTGCGAGGAGAATCGCGGTCACCTGGTAGCAGCTCGCACCCTTTGGCTTTCAGCGCGGAGCCTGCCGACGAAGGATCAGGAGCTTGCCCAGCTGGCTGAAACGCGTCTCGCTGCGCTCGAGCCCAACGTCCCACGTTTGCGGATCGAGCTCGAGCCGGGATCGGCTCCGGAGGCTCGGGTGGAAGTGGACGGGGTCCTCATCGCGCAGCTTCAAGAGCCGATTTACCTCGACCCAGGCAAACACACGATCGCGGGTCGCGCGGGTGCATCCGAAGCGATCAAGGAGGTCACGCTCTCGCGCGGAGAGCTGCTCACGGTGAAGCTGTTGGTGGAGCCACCTCCAGGGCCGAGGTCGGAGGAGGCTTGGGTCGCCGGCTGGATCCTCGGCGGAGTCGGCGTTGCTGGCGCGATTGGTTTTGCTGTAACGGGCGCCATCGTCTTGGGCCACGCGGCGGACTGGGCCGATGCAGGGTGCAACGCGCGAGAGACTCCCGCATGTGCGGCGTTTTTGCCTGAGGATTCGCTTTACGTCGCTAATGCGGTGCTCGGGGGTGTGGGGCTCGTCGCTGCGGGCGTAGGGGTCGTCCTCGTGGCGCTGAACGTTCCGGACTCCGATGAAGGCTCGGCGCCGGTGGCCATCGGGACGGGTCCCGGCGATCTTGGTTTATCGATCATGGTGCGACGATGAACGCCGCGCGCTGGGCGGGCGCGTTATTGGGTATGGCTGGGCTGATGGTGGTCGGCTCGAGTTGCATCGCGCTCGATGCCGCGCTCTTTTCCTCCGATGACGTGTGCGGCAACGGCGTCGTTCAAGACGGTGAGCAGTGTGATGACGCCAATGAGCGAGACGATGATGCCTGCATCGAGTGTCAGCTGGCGTTCTGTGGTGATGGCTACCTGCTCGCAGGCATCGAGAAGTGTGATCCCGGTTTAGACCCTGCGTGCCCTGCTTCCTGCGTGACGTGCGGCGACGGGCTCGTGGAAAACGGAGAGGAGTGCGACGACGCCAACGCCTCGAACGACGATAGTTGCCTCAATGATTGCATGGCCGCGCGCTGTGGCGACGGCTTCATCAAAGCGGGCGAAGAGGCGTGCGACGACGGCAACCCATCGAATGAGGACGGATGCCTGAGCGATTGCGCGGCCGCGCGCTGCGGTGACGGCTTTGTCAATCCGGAGGTCGAGGCGTGCGACGACGCCAACGCCTCCAACGACGATAGTTGCCTGAACGATTGCACGGCCGCGCGCTGCGGTGACGGCTTTGTCAATCCGGAGGTCGAGGCGTGCGACGACGCCAACGCCTCCAACGACGATAGTTGCCTGAACGATTGCACGGCCGCGCGCTGCGGTGACGGCTTTGTCAATCCGGAGGCCGAGGCGTGCGACGACGGCAACCCATCGAACGAGGACGGGTGCCTGAACGAGTGCGTTCTCGCGACCTGCGGCGACGGCTTTGTCAATCCGGAGGCCGAGGCGTGCGACGACGGCAATGACCTCGACACCGACAGCTGCGTCGCGGGTTGCAACCTAGCGACCTGCGGAGATGGGTTCGTTTGGAGCGAAGATGGTGGCGACGAGGAGTGCGACCTAACTCCCGTCACGAATCGGGACGATTGTGATGCGTTCTGTCACTGGTGCGATTGCAACGACGTTCCGTACGCTCCAGGCTGCTTTTTTACCTGCGACTGAAGCGTCAGCCGCGAGCTAGTCAGCTCCGCCGTACTTCGAAAGTGGGTCGACTGGCTTCGGAGCGGGTGAATCGGTCCGCTCGGTGGTTGCGGGCGCAGGTTCATTTCGTGGGGCGGCCGATTTACCAGCCTTCGCTCCGCTGCTGGGCGCCGCGGAGGAGCTCGAGGGCGCCTCTGCTGACGTTTGCGCTTTCGAAGGCGCCGCGGCCGAGCTGCTGGGCGCCGCTTCCAAGCTGATCGTCGGCGCCTCCGGGCCGGCTCCCGCAGGCGCTACGACCGAGCTTGCTGGCTCGGCCTTTTGTGGCGTTGAAGAGGGCGCAGCCGGCTCCGTTTCCTGCACGCTCTGCGGCTCTTGCGGCGTCGCATCGGCGCGCTGGTCGCGATGGCGAGCGTTGCCCCAATGGGAGAGGCCAGCCGCGAGGCTGAGCCCGAGGACCGAGCCGACTACGATTGCGGCTCCAGCGATCAGCCGCTGTCGACTCCGGGTTCGGGCTAGCGGGATGGTCGTTGAAAGCGACCCCGATGAAAGCTCCGGGGGCCCTACGGCCGTCTCGTCCTCGGAGCGGCTCGTTCTCGGCTGAGCCTGCAACTCGAACAACACCGAGCCCGCTGGGACAACGCTGCTTCGATCGACGACGCCTACGAGTCGATGCACTTCCTCGGCGGTCCGCTGCGAGTCCACGCCACCAAACTTCGCCAGGGCCCGTGCAAATTCACCAAGACTGGGAAAGCGATCATCCGGCCGTTTGGCCATCGCTTTGCTGATCGCACGTTCGACTTCTTCGGGCGCGTCCGGGCGCTTGCTCCGCAGCAGCGCGGCCGGTTGGGTCGCGATTGCGACGCTCACCGCACCCGGATTATCACCCCAAAAGGCTGGCTCGCCGGTCAGCAGCTCGAACAGGACGTGCGCGAGCGCGTGTTGGTCGGCACGCGCGTCGGCATGCAGCGCGCTGCGAAACTGCTCGGGCGCCATGTACAGCGGCGTCCCGAAGCTCGAACTCGAGGTCGTGAGCCGGCCCTTCTCTGACATTGGCGCGCGCGCCAGTCCGAAGTCGAGCACCTTCACCAGCTGCCGCCCCGACGAATCTTGAGCGAGGAAGAGATTCGACGGCTTCACGTCGCGATGCACCGAACCCGCCGCATGAAGATGCGCAAGCCCAACGCTGGCTTCGAGCACCCACTGCACCGTCTCTGCCACCGAGAGCATGCGCTTCTGCTCGAAGGCTTGTTCGATGATCTGCTCGAAATCGAGCCCCTCGAGGTAGTCCATGACCAAGAACGGCTCGCCCGAGGCCAGCCGACCAAGATCGGTAACGCGCACCAGATGCGGGCTCATGACGCGCGCTGCGAGCCGTGCCTCGTTCTCGAAGCGCGTGAGCATCTCGGCGTCACGAGCGGGCTCGGCGTGCATCAGCTTGAGGGCGAAACGACCACCCAACTGCTCGTGCACGACCTCGAGCACCATGCCCATCCCGCCTTGGCCGAGCACGCGGACCACCCGATACCGATCGGCCAGTAGGGTCCCGCGCGTCAACTCGGCCATGCGCCGGCTAGGCTACCACGCGCCGCGTTCCGGCGCGCTCAAAGGCTGATCACCACCTTGCCGAAGTGCGAGCCCGAGCCGAGGTGCTCGTAGGCCGCTCGCGCCTGCTCGAAGCCGAATACGCGGTCGACGATGGGCTCGATACGGTTGGCGCTGAGCGCGTGGTTGAAGCGCTCGAACATAGCGACCGAGCCAACGTAGATACCGGCCACGCGCAGCGCCTTGTGGAACAGCCCGTAGGTGTTGACCTCACCGCGCAGGCCGGTGAGCACGCCCAACAGGCTCATCGTTCCGCCGTAACGCAGCGCTGCGATCGATTGGTCGAAGGTCCCCGGGCCACCTACTTCGACCACCAGGTCCACCCCGCGGCCGCCGGTCAGCGCGCGCGCCGCGTCGCCCCACTTGGGCTCAGCGACGTAGTCGAGTACGTGATCGGCGCCGAGCTCGAGCGCTCGCTTGCGTTTGGCCTCGCTCGAAGAGGTGACGATCGTGGTCGCGCCCGCGGCCTTCGCCAGCTGCAGCCCGAATACCGAAACGCCGCCCGTCCCTTGCAGCAGCACCACCTGACCAGGCCGCAGCTGGGTCGCTTCAAACATGGCGTTCCAAGCGGTCACCCCGGCGCATGGCAGCGTTGCCGCCTGTTCGAACGAGAGGTGCTCGGGGATGCGCACCCACGACGTCTCCGCGAGCACGACCTCTTCCGCGAGCATGCCGTCCTGCCCTCCACCAAGCGCGCGCGCATGGTGAAAGTCCGACAGCTCCCCGTCTTGCCAGCTCGGAAAGAAGTTCGCCATCACGCGGTCGCCCGCTTTGAAACGCGTGACCCCCGCGCCCACCGCGATCACCTCGCCAGCCCCATCGGAGAGCGGCACAATGGGCGCTTTGCGGTTCTTGGCGCCGCGGGCCACCGAGAGATCGCGATAGTTCAGTGAGGTCGCGCGCACGCGCACTTTGACCTGGCCAGCCGTCACCTCGGGTGAGGGCCGCTCGGCCAACGTCAGAGCGTCAAAGCCTTCACGCGGTTGCAATTCATAAACTCGCATACAGACCTCCTGGTAGGGATTGCGCGAGCCTCATACAATGCAGCGAATGCCGCAAGTACGTACAAGTAGAGTAGGTACTATCAAGAAAGGTAGTGTTAGCGCGAAGCCGCTAAAAACGGCACGCGGTGATGACCAGCGCTCCAACTGCGCGGTGGAGGCCACGCTCGCGGTGATCGGTGGGCGCTGGAAGGGCGTCGTGTTGTACTGGTTGCTCGCGAGCAAGCACCGCTTCGGCGAGCTGCGTCGTCGCGTCCCCAACTGCACCGAGCGCATGTTGACGCTGCAGCTGCGCGAACTCGAGGAAGACGGGCTTGTCACTCGCACCGTGTTCGCCGAGGTCCCCCCGCGCGTCGAATACGAGCTCACGGCGTTCGGCAGAAGCTTGGAGCCGATTCTGCTCGGCATGCGTGAATGGGGCGAACGCTACAAACGCCGGTTGCGCTGAGCTCGAAAGGAGCGCGCAACTTCCTTGACCGCGCCGTGACCGCGTTGGCTTGCCGCGACTAGGCGGGCGTAGCTTTGCGACGCGCGACGCGTCGGTAGATCACGAAGCCGGCCACCGCCACGAGCACGACCGGCTCGAGCGGGATGTAAATCTTCCGGGGACGCAGCAGCGGCGGGATGCGCAACGGCGTGGTGTTCTTGGCCTGGTGAAAGAACACCTCCGCTGTGCCCACGCGCGGGCTGGACTGGTCGTCGAAGACCGTGAGGAAGCGCTCGCCCGTAACCATTGCCTGGAGCTCCGCCGGGACCTCGACGACATCGGCCAGCTTGGTCGTGCCAGCAAACGCGCCGGTATCGCCCAGCGTCGCGTCGTAGCGAACATCGGACAGGAAGAACACGCGCAGCAAGCGCTCTGGTGGGCGGCCTGCCGAGGGCGCGCCAGCCGGCTCCCGGTACGGGTAAAAGGGCCGGTCCGCGTCGAAGCTCATGCGAACTGCCGCCGTACCGATCGGTGTCGTCGGACCGCTATCGGGCTGGCGCGAGACCTTGAAGGCCGTGATGACCCAGCGGTTCTTTACGTATTCGGACAGCCACTGGCTGAGCCCGGGGCCTTGTGCGTAGTTGCGTTCCTTCAGCCAAGCTGAGAGCGCTGATGGGTCCTCCGCTGAAAGGACGACTGCGTCGAAGCCCGCCACCTTTTGCGTGTGGAGCACGCGCACCGGCTCCATTTCATACGACGCCGACTTTTCGGCGCCGCGGAAGAAGTCCAAGCTTGCGCAGCCGCCGGTGAACTCGAACCCGCCCGGTTCGGTCTTTGGCTGCAGATGATTCGTAAGCCGCTGGAAGACTTGATCACTGACCTCCCCGAGCTCCGGCTTGCTCGGCGTCGGCACGAGGAAACCAAAATCCTTGCCGCTCGCGACGAAGTTGGCGCGACGAATGAAGTGCTGCTTCTTCTTCGCTTCATCCCAAAGGATGATCGCCTCCTCCGAAGCGACGTAGACCTCCTCGCCTTCCATTGGCGCCGTAGCGCAGGCACGCGCAGGGCTTGGCGATGACCCGACGAGCACTGCGCCGAGCAGCGCAAAGAGTGTACTGAATAGCCTGCTCATCTGAACTTCTCTGCGACGCTCGCTACGGCCGCAGCCCCGCCTCTTCACGTAGCAGCTTCAAGAACGCCGGGCCATACGTGGAGGCCTTCTTGGGGCCGACGCCGGGCACGCTGAGCAGCTCCGACTCGGTCTTGGGATGGCGCTCGGCCATCGCGATCAAGGTCGCGTCGTTGAAGATCACGTAGGCCGGTACGCCGCGTGTCTCGGCCAGGTGTTTGCGTAGGGATTTGAGCAAGACCACGAGCTCGCTCGGAGCCTCGGCGGGCGGCGGAACCTCACGCACGCGCGGCGCAATCTTGCTAGCCGGGCTCGCCGCCTTGCTGGGCTCGCGGCGCGGCAGATCGCTGTTGCCGAGGCACACGTCGCAGGAGGTCTCGCAAGCTTGGGCCTTCTCGCCGAAGTGGGCGGCCAGCATCACGTGACGACAGCGCTCGCTCTCGGCCAAGCGGAACATCTCGCGCGACTGCGTTCGAAGCCGTTGCGCGACGTCATCGGAGCCGGCCTCATCGGCGAAGCGGTCATACGCGACGACCTCCGACCAGGAGTAAAAGAGGATGCAATCGGAGCGCACGCCGTCGCGTCCGGCGCGCCCGATCTCCTGGTAATAGCCGTCGATCGAGCGCGGCATATCGCGATGGATCACGTAGCGCACGTTGCTCTTGTCGATGCCCATACCGAAGGCGATGGTGGCGACCACCACGTCCACAGCGTCTTTGCGGAAGGCGTCTTGGGCGAGGCTGCGCTCTTCGGCGCTGAGCCCGGCGTGGTAGGCCACGGCTTTGACGCGCGCATCCCGCAGATAGTCGGCCATCTCGTCGGCGGCTTTGCGCGAGAGGCAATAGATGATGCCGCTGTCTCCTTTGCGTTCACGCACCAATTTGAGGATGTTCTCGCGCGTGGTGGGAGCCCCGCGGCCACCCTTTTTGACGGCGAAGATGTGAAGGTTGGGGCGGAAGGTACTGCCGCGAAAGAAGGCCGGTGAGCGCATGCCCAACGAGTTTGCAATGTCGCTTGCAACCTCTTGCGTGGCCGTCGCGGTGAGCGCCAAGATCGGCGCTTTGGGCAGCTTGGCCAGCTGCGCGGCGAAGGAGCGATAGGCCGGCCGAAAGTCATGCCCCCATTGGCTGATGCAGTGCGCTTCATCCACCGCATAAAGCCGAATATCCACTTCGCGCAGCAGCGTCCCCACGCGCGCCTCGAGCCCCTCCGGCGCGACGTACAAAAGTTCCACCTCGCCGCGTCGAACCGAGGCCAACGCCTCGTTGCGTTCATCGAGCGTGAGGCTCGAGTTGAGGAACATCGCTTTGATGCCCACCTCGTTGAGCGCCTCGACTTGGTCGCGCATCAGCGCAATCAGTGGCGAGACCACCAGCGTCGTGCCGCCAAGCACGCGGGCCGGAACTTGGTAGGTGATCGACTTTCCGGCGCCGGTCGGCAGGATGCCGATCACGTCGCGGCCGGAGAGGATGGTGTCGACGATCTCCTTCTGCGAGGGCCTGAAGCTCGGGTAGCCGAAGACCGAGGCCAGCACTTCTTCGGGCGTCGGCGGCGGACCGATCAACTCCGCGCAGGCCTTCAGCTCGGCGATCAGGTCCTGGCTGAAGAGCGAGGCCGCCCGGCGAAACACGCCCCGCAGGCGCACCAGCTCCTGGCGCTGACTGCGCCGCGCTAGCTGGGAGTCGTCAGCGAGGCTCTCTTTGAGCTTCGCGACGGCCTCCTCCAACTGACGCCTGTGCGGGTCCTCGAACACGGCGCGTTGGTAGCACTTCCGTAAGCTCCGCCATACCGAAACGGTATTGGACGCAGCGCCGCGCGCTCGCCAGCCTACGAACATGGCGATTGAGCTCCTCTCCAGCGCGGAGATCGAAAAGATGCGACGGGCCGGCCAAGTGGCGCGCGCTACCTTGCTCGAGGTCGGTCGCAAAATTGCGGCGGGCATCAGCACCGCCGATATCGACCGCTGGGTGCGCGAAGACACCGAAGCGCGCGGCGGCCGCCCCAGCCAGCTCGGCTATCACGGCTTCCCCGCCGCCGTTTGCACCAGCCGCAACGAGGTCGTCTGTCACGGCATCCCGCGACCCGACGTGCTGCTCGAGTCGGGCGATATCGTCAACGTGGACGTCACCACCGCGTTCGACGGCTTTCACGGCGATACCTCGATCACCTTCATCGTGGGCGAAGCTTCTGCCGAGGCGAGGCACGTCGTCAGCGTCGCCGAGCGAGCGATGATGGCCGGCATCGCGCAGGTTCGTGACGGCGCCCGACTCGGCGATATTGGGGCGGCGATTCAGGCTTTGGCGGCGCGCGAAGGCTGCTCCGTCGTGCGCGACTACGGTGGCCATGGCATCGGCAAAAAGATGCACGGCGACCCGCACGTCTCCCACTTCGGGAAGGCCAACACGGGGGCCCGGCTACGCGCTGGGATGTGCATCACCATCGAACCGATGATCAACCTCGGTGGCCCCGAGACGGTGGTGGACAAAGACGGTTGGACGGTGCGCACGCGCGACGGCCGCTGGTCAGCGCAATTCGAACATACCCTGCTGGTCACCCGCGGAGGCTGCGAAGTATTGACCCGAGACCCCGCCTGAATGGAACGGCGGACAGTGCTGGCGTCGTGCGCCCATCCGTTGTTTGCTGCGAGGATGCGCTCCTTGTTTCGGGCACCGGTGATGGCGACCGCTTGGCTTTTGACGCTGCTGACGGCCTGCGGTGATAGTGGCGTCGGCAGCGGTGGTGGCGGAAGTGACGGCGAGGCCGGCGCAAGCAGCAGCACCGGTGGGGCGAATAGCGGCGGTGCAAACAGCGGCGGCGGTGGTGCTAGCGGAGGCAGCGGCGGGGAGGGCGGCTCGCGCATCCCGGCCGTTGAAGATCCGTATCAGCCCGCGCCCGCGCCCAGCGAATGGTCGTCCGCTGAGCTGGCCGATCTGCAGGCCGGCGTGGATAGCGCCCTCAACGGCATCTCCGGCGCGACGCATTCGGCTTTGATCGTCGGGCTCGACTCGGGCCAAGTGCTCTATCAACGCTCGCCCGATTCGCTGCGCAAACCCGCGTCCAACACCAAGCTCTTCACCACCGCGGTCGGCCTGGTTGAACACGGCGCGAGCCATCGGCCGCTCGCGCGCCTGTATCGCGCCAACGCGAGCGGCGCCACCATCAGCGGCGACATCACGCTGGTCCTCGAGCACGATCCTTCGGCCTCTACCTGGTTTGCCGACTCGGCGACGCAGCCGCTCGAGGCCGCCGCTGAGGCGCTCGCGGCCAGCGGCGTCACGCAGGTCACCGGCAACGCGGTGGTCAAAGGCGAGGGCGTGTTCGTCGGAAGTTCGCTGGGGACGATCTCCTTCAGCGGCGAGCGCGCCGAGATCGCGACGGCCTTCTTGAACGCCCTCGAGGGCGCCGGTATCGCGGTCGCGGGCAACGCCAGCAACGCCGCTGGCTTCGACCCGCCCGCTGGCGCCACTTTGATCGCCGAACTGCCCGCCGCGTCGAACGACGTGATCGCGCACGCCATCAATGTACCGAGTCACAACGAGTTCGCCGATCTTTGGTCGCATCATCTCGGTCAACTCGCCTCCGGCACCAACACCTTCGCCGGCGGCTTCGCGGCGATGGAAGCCTCGCTCGATGGGCTCGGCGTCGCGCACCCGGGGCTCTTGCTCAACGACGGCTCCGGCCTTTCGCACGACAACCGCGTCTCGGCGCGACACATCGTCGATCTCTTCGTTGCCATGGCCGAGCAGCCCTCGTGGGACGCTTACGTCAAGTCGATGGCCGTCTCCGGGCTTCGCGGCACCATCGCTTCGCGCATGACCGGCCCGGACACGAACGCGCGCTTCTGGGGTAAGACCGGCACGCTCACCGGCGTGGTCGCGCTCTCCGGCGTGCTCTTTCACAAGCACGACGGTCAACGTTACGTCGCGAGCTTCCTCGTCAATAGCGTCTCCGATTCACCGCAAGCCCGCGCACGGTTGGATCAAGCCGTGGCCTCGCTAGGCGAAGACCGTCGCAACCTTGCCGACTTGCCCGCCGCGCCCAGGTTGCTCGCGCTCGACGACGACGACAACGGCGCTTCGGCGGTCGCCCGCTTCACGCCGGTCGACGGTGCCAGCGGCTATCTGCTCTGGCGCAGCGCCGACGGCCTCACCTGGAAACGCGAAGACGCGCGCCTGATCGACGGTACGACTCATCGCACGCTCTCCTTCGATGGCGCGCTGTTCGTGCGCGTGACCGCCTTGAATGAGGCCGGTGAGGGCCCGCCCTCGAGCGTGCTCGCGGTGCGCTGCTCGCAAGACGGCCCGAAGATCCTCGTGGTCGACGGCAACGAGCGCCACAGCTCGCAGCCGGTCCCGGAGAATCCGCTGCGTTGGGGCCACAGCTCGCTCAGCGCCTACGCGGCCGCGCTTGACGCTCCCTTCGAGAGCGCCTCGCACGCGCAGATCGATTCCGGCGAAGTCGATCTGAGCGGCTACGACTCGGTGATTTGGCTGCTCGGTCGCGAGTCGGTGGCCGACGAAACCTTCTCGGTAGCCGAACAAGAGCGCGTGCGTCAGTTCGTCGAGAGCGGTGGTGCGCTGGTCGTTTCGGGCGCTGAGCTCGGCTACGACCTGATCGATCAAGGCTCACCCGAAGACGCAGCCTTCGCGCGCGAGGTGCTCGGTCTCGAGTACGTCGCCGATGACGCGGGTACCACGCTCTTGCGCGCTGGAGAGCTGGATCTCGGCGTTTTCGTCGCGCGTTTCTCCAAGTTGGGCACGAGTGAAGTGGCCTTCCCCGACGTGCTCGCGCCAGCCGGCGAGGGCGTCTCCTGTTTGACCTACGCGAGCGGTGGCGACGCCTGCGTCGTGACAGACTTCCCGGCTGGCGGCCGCGCGGTGAGCCTTGGTTTGCCGCTCGAGTCGCTCGATGACCCGGCGCTACTCCAGAAGATCGTCGCCTTGGGATTGGGCACGTGATGATGGGGCAGGGAAGGGGGCCGGCTGTTGCAAGCGCGCCCCGCAAAAGCCGTTTGCCTCGCGTGCTCGCGTTGGGCCTGCTCGGCCTCGCGCCTAGCCTCTATTTCGGCTGCGGCGACGGCGAGAAGGTGGACGGCTTCAGCTGCGACGAGAGCTACGCCTTCGACGCCAGCAACACGAGCCCCGTTCGCTTGCGGATCGAAGGTCGCGAGCTCTTCGGTCCGGACGGAGAGAAGCTGCAGCTGCGCGGCGCCAACCTCAAGAACATCGACGCCGAGCAGGCGCGCGAGCTGCGTGAGGACCTGCAGTTCAACTTCGTGCGCATGCGCATCTCGTTCGAGGGGGACAACCGCGATGACAACGACCCAACCGGCTTCTCGAGGGAGTTCCGCACCGAACTCGACGAGTGGGTTACGGCGCTGGCCGCCGAGCAGATTTGGATCTTGCTCGAGATGCGCTCCGACGACGAGACGACGAATGACCCAGCGCTTTACGATCCCTCGAGCAGCACCTTCGCTCCGTATGCGCGGGCGTGGGAGTATCTCGGCTGCCGCTACCGCAGCGCCGACTACGTCGCAGGCTATGGCCTTTTGGCCGAACCGAGCGCCAGTCGCGGGGACAAGGAGCCGGTCGATACGCTGACGAAGTTCCAATTGGCGCTGATGGAGCGCATCGACGCGACTGGCGATAACGCGACGCCGTATTTCGTCGGGCCCGACTACAACTACGACACCATGCAGTACCGCTACGACGAGTACTTCACGGCGCTCGCGGCCTACGAAGGTCGCCTGGTCTACGAGGTCAACAGCTTGGTGCCCAAGCCGTGGATCCAAGACGGCACTGTGCCCGACGGCGTAAGCAAGGCCGAGAGCTCCTATCCGCAGCCCGCTCCCGCGAACTTCGACTTCTTGCTCGAGCCGAAGGCGGGGGAGTCGTTTGAGGTTCCGCGCGATCTCGAGCGCATCTTCAGTTCACGTTCCGAAGAGCCGGAGAACTTCCCTGCGTTGCTCTCGCCCGAGTTCGTGTTCGACTTCTACGCCGCGCTGCCGCAGTAGCGTTGTATCGTCGACTCCGTGAAAGCCTTGCAAACCGTGCGCGTCGCAGCCGCTCTCGCGATCCCCTTGGGTCATCGCGTGGAGGTCCGCTGGTACTCTTACGAGCAGTCGAACTTCTTCTCGTCCACGCCGGAGCTGCGTGAACTCGAGGCCCCGTGGGTCGTCGATCTCGAGACCGGCGTCGAGTACAGCCACGGCGAGCACCACGAGGAGTCGAACACCGTCACCAGCGGTCGCGTCAAAGAGGTGCCGCTCGAACTAAGGCCGACGCTGAAGCTGCGTTCGCAGCTGCGAGGCACCGTTCGGCGTTGCGTGGTGATGACGTTGGGCAGCGGACAGTACGCCTATCCGCAGACCACGCTGCTAATCGAGCCTGAGTAGCCGCTGAATTCGTCTGACTTGTGCGAGTTTTTCACTGGGGGATGCGCTAGCCTCCCGCGCCATGTCTACCCTTCGATTGTGGCTAGCCTCGGCCACCGTGATCGTCGCCAGCATCTTGTCGCAAGACGCGAGCGCCGAACCCACCAAGCCCGCCAAGCGCACCGTGGTCAATCGCGTCGTGGCTAGCGTGGACCGCGAGCCGATCACCTGGTTCGAGTTGATGCGCCGGGCCAAGCCGCTCTTGCCGCAGATCGAACAAGTGGCCGAGGCCGACCGTGAGAAGGCGCGTGAGCAGCTGATGCGGCAGCTGCTCGACAAGCTGATTGCCGAGCGCTTGATCGCTCTTCGGGCCAAGGAGCTGAGCGTAGTTGTCTTCGAGGATGCGGTGGAGCGCGCGCTTGAGAAAATCGCGATGGGATCGAAGCGAACCGTGCCTGAGCTTTTTCAGGAGGCACTGCGGCTGGGCTTCACGGAGGCTGACTATCGTGCCGAGGTTCGGCGAGCCGTGCTGGATTCACGTGTGCTTGCGCTCGAGGTCCTGCCCAAGATTAGGAGTGAAGGTCTCTCAGAAAAGGAGCTCGAGGAGAAGATCATCCGCGGCAAGGTGGATTTCCTCAATGCGCTGGCGTCGCAGCACTCGATCGAGGACCGCCTATGAGCCGCGCGCATAGCGCCTTCGGCGCAAGCCTGGTTGCGTTGCTGCTCGGTGCTTGCACGCCGCCACCGCCGGCGGTCAAGCCGGTCGTGCCGGTGGTAGCGCCGCCGGTCGAAGAAGCCGAGGTCGGGCAGGTCTGTTCGGAGGCCCCCACGGACGGCGCTGGCCCAGCGCTCGCCCGCGTCGTGCTGCGCGATGCGCAGCCCGGCGAGTGCGAGCTCGTCACGGTGAAGGCCGGCGGCGCCTTGGATGAGGCCGAGCTAGACAAGACGGTGCGGGCTCTTTTTGCGACCGGTCACTACTCCGACGTCGTCGGCGTGACGGAGGACTCGCCGCGCGGGCCGCGTTTGGCGATCGAGGTCGTGCCGCTGCCCAAGCTGGTGACGATCAACTTCGAAGGCGCCACGGCGCTCAATCGCGAGGAGCTGCTCAAGGCGAGCCAGCTGAGTGAAGGCGCCTTCCTAGCCAAGGACGACGTGCGTCGCGCAGCGCTCGGCCTATCGCTGGCCTTCGAGGCGCTCGGCTTCCGACACGTCAAGGTGCAGCCAGCGGTGAGCTCGGTCGAGGGGAAGGGCTCCGCGCTCACCTTCACCATCGTCGAAGGGAAGCGTGCGTTGCTCAAAGAGCTGCGCGCCGAAGGGCTCAAGAGCCTGGATCAAAAGACGCTCGATAAGATCGCCGACAAGTTGCTCGGTGGCGCCGTGACCGAAGCAACGTCGGAGGAGCTGCGCCTGCGGCTCGTGAGCTTCCTGTTGGACGGCGGCTACGTCGCTGGCGAGGTCTCGAGCATGGCCGTAACCGAGGGACCCAACGGAGATTTGTCGGGTCGCTTCAAAATTACGCCAGGCGCCAAGTTCAAGATCGGCACCGTGGGGCTCGCGGGCGAGCCGTGTTTGCCGGGCCCCAAGCTCGAGGCCCTGGTCAAAGGCACCCGGCCTGGGCAGACCTTCTCGCGCAAGAAGGTGGCCGATGACCGCAAAGCGCTGGAAGCTGCGTGCGCGGCAGCTGGTTCCCCGCGGCTGATCGACGTCGCCACCGATCTGCAACTCGACAAGAAGCGCATCAACCTTGTGTTCGGCATGCTGCCGCCGTGAATCATTGTGGTGACTCCAGCTTTGCTCGTCGCTGACCGAAAAAGCGCTCGCTTTAATTGACTCGTGCCGTGTTCCGGCTTCAACGGGGCCTTCGGCGGTTGTCTAGCTGAGGGCACGAGTCAATCTGTCTGCTACATCCTCCTTCGGCGGAAGTTCGGCCCAGTCGAGCGGTTCGCGTAGCCTCTCGTGCCGTGAACACCAGTATCTTCTTTATCGGCCTGGCCAAGATTGGCTTCGGCGTGGTCGTCGCAGCGCTGGGCATGTTTGCCGGCACGCGTTTCTTTGCGCGGCTGACCAAGTTGGGCAAGGTCGATGAAGAGCTGGCCAAGGGCAATCATGCGGTGAGCGTGTTGATGGCCGCCGCTGTAGTTGCGCTCGGCTTACTCGCACAGCACGCTGTGGTGGCAACCTTCTCAGCGCTCGATCTGGCCTATCGCGATCAACAGTTCGAGCCCGAGATGCTGCTGGCCTTCTGCCTCTACGGCAGCGTGCATGTGGCGACGGCCTTGGCCGTGGGCTTGATCGTCTTGCGCCTGGGTACCGCGCTGTTTGGCTGGCTGACGCGGGGCGTGGACGAGATGGCCGAGATTCGAAAGGGCAACCTCGCGCCGGCGTTGGTCTTGGGCGCAGTGATCGTGGTGTTGGCGTTGATGGCCGCTCCCGGCCTCGAGATGGCGCTGAACGGCCTACTGCCGCTGCCCGAGCTCGGTCGCGACATGGTGCTCGCGCCGTGAAGCGGAAGCCCTTCGCACGCAGCCGTCTATTGGCTGCCACCGTTCTGGCGCTCAGGCTTTCGCTTGCGGCAGCGATCAGCACCAGCCTGGTGGGCTGTGTGGTCATCGACTTCACCAAGCTGATCAAGTCCAAGAAGAAGCAGAAGAAGAGCCGGTCGAGCTCGGATGAGGAGGAGAACGCCGACTCGGTGGATCTCGGGAAAGCGCGCTTCCCCGACGATGCCAAGACGCCGAACGCCCGCCACTCTTGGGAAACGTCGCGGTTAGAGCCGGACACCTACGAACTCAGCTACGTCCTCGCCGAGGAGCAGCAGCAGAAGCTGTTGGAGGCGCATCGATCGTTTGCACGCAGCGTAAACTTCAAGGACGTCGGCAACAAATTCTCGTGGAGAGTCCCATCGGGCTGCAACAGCGACTTGGGCTGTGTCTACGGCATGCTGCGCGAGTCGAACCGCGAGGCGCTCGAACCCTTGACCGCCCTCTTCCGAGACTACGCCAAGGAGCACAAGCTGAAGTCGGACAAGCTTGCCCGGTTGATCGTGTCCTTCGTCCAACAGATCCGCTACGACATCCCGGCTGAGTTCCCCTTTGGGGTACTTGGCCCCGCCAATGTCGTGGCTCAGAAGCGCGGGGATTGCGATTCAAAGGCGCTCTTGGCTTATCTGCTGCTGCGGGAGTTCGGCATCGACGTAGTGATCGTCAGCTCGTCAGCGCATAAACACGCAATGATCGGCGTGGGCATGCCGGCAACCGGCAAGAACAAGTTCTCGTACGGCGGGCATGACTACGCCTACGTAGAGCTCACGGCGATGGATTCACCAATTGGCTTCATCAGCCCAACCATGCTTCAGCCCAACGACTGGACCGTGGTGAATGTGCGCGGACCAGCAACCCGCACCTGGTAGAGCTGCTTTCTGTAGTGGACTCCCCAAGCGGCGGACCCTAGGGTACGCCCGCCTTATGCAGCAAGAACGCGTTGCCAGTGAACTTCCGGCCGGTCAGCTCGCCCGGGACTTCGTCACCCTGACGAAGCCTCGGATCACGCTGATGGTGCTGATCACCACCTTGGGTGGGTATCTGCTCGGTTCGCGGTTCTTCAACGTGGAGCGTCCGGCCTCCGTTTGGTTGCCGCTCTTGGCCGGCTCGGCCTTGATCGTTGGCGGCGCCAACACGCTCAACATGTGGATGGAGCGTGACTCGGACGGCCTGATGAAGCGCACCAGCACGCGGCCCTTGCCGCAGGGCCGGATGAACCCTGACACGGTCCTGCGTTTCGGTCTGCTGCTGTCGGTGTTGGCGTTGCCGCTCTTGGTTTACGTCCACCTGACCACGGCGCTCTTGGGCTTGGTTGCGCTGCTCTCCTACGTGCTCTTGTACACGCCGCTCAAGCAGCGCACGGCGTTGGCGCTACTGGTCGGGGCCGTTCCCGGTGCACTGCCCCCGCTGATGGGCTGGTCGGCCGCGCGCGGTACGGTGGACGGTCCGGGCCTCGTGCTGTTCAGCGTCCTGTTTCTCTGGCAGGTGCCTCACTTCCTCGCGATCGCGACTTTCCGTCAGTCGGAGTACGAGCGAGCGGGGATCAAGGTCCTCCCGGCTGAGCGTGGTCGCGCCGTGACGCGCCATCAGGTCGTGCGCTATTCGGCGGCGTTGGTGCTCACCAGCGTGTTGCTCGTGCCGATGGGCGTTGGAGGCCCGATCTACCTCGTGGCTTCGCTCGTGCTCGGCGCGCTCTTTTTTGCGCTCTCGCTCGTTGGTCTGCGCAAATCTGCCGGTGACAAATGGGCCAAGCAGCTCTTCTTCGCCTCGATGATCTACCTGACCGGCATCTTCGCGGCGCTCCTGCTCGACTCTCCCAAGCCTGTTGCGGCCGCTGCCGAGCAGGCCATCACCTCGCGGCTCTAGTGCGCGCCCGGCTCGTCGCTCTGTCCCTGCTCCTGGCCGCTTCATGCGGGCAGCGCCGTGGTTCCCAGGAGAGCTCAGAGCCCATCGTCAATGTCAGCGTCTCCGCCCCGGAGATCGACATTGCCATCCCTGTTTTCAACCTCACCGACCAGAACGGCAAGCCCTTTGGCCAGAAGGACATGCTCGGCTCGGTGTTCGTGGTGGACTTCATCTTCACCTCCTGCCCCAACGTCTGTCCCGAGTTGACCAAGCGCATGGCCGCCTTGTCGAAGGAGCTGCGTGACAAGCAGGGGCTCAAGTTTCTGTCGATCACGGTGGACCCGGAGACGGACACGCCCGAGAAATTGCGCGCCTTCCGTGACAAGTACGGGGACGCCGAAGCGCCGTGGTTCTTCATCACCGGTGAGCCCAAGGTGGTTGATGAAACCGTGCTGCAAGGCTTCAAGATGGCGATGACGCGCGGAACCAATGGCGGGCACGGAGACGCCAGCATCTTCCACGCGGAGCGCTTCGTCGTGATCGACAAGCAAGCGCATCTGCGCGGCATCTACGCGACGACGCCCGACGGCTTGACCGCCCTCAAACAGAAGGTCACTCAGCTGCTGGCTGAGTGATCGTCGAGGATACCTAGCCGCTTCATCATCTTGGCCAGGCCAAAGCGGCTGATGCCCAAGGTCTTGGCGGCCTGCGTCTGATTGCCTTTGGTCGCCTCGAGCGCGGCGTGCACTAGCGTGCGCTCCACGTCGTCGAGTTGGTCGCGCAGCGTCTTGCCCGCCACCAGCCGAATCGACGCAGGATCCACCAGCGGATGGGAAGGCGAGAGGGAGCCGCTTGGTTGCGCGGTCACGTGCGCGAGATCCACGCAATCCGGCGAGAGGATCAGCGCGCGCCGAACGATGTTCTCGAGTTGCCGCACGTTGCCTGGGAACGGATGCGCTTCCATGTACGCGAGCGCCTCTTGCGTAATGCTGACGCCCTTGTTGGTAGCGTAGCGGTCGACGAAGGCGCGCACGAGTTCAGGGATGTCGGAGCGACGCTCACGTAGCGGTGGCAGCCGAATCGGTAACACGCTCAAGCGATAGAAGAGGTCCTCGCGGAAGGTCCGCTTCTCGACCAGCTCCTCGAGGTTGCGATGCGTCGCCGCGATCACCCGCACGCTCACCTTGCGCGTGCGCTCGCTGCCTACCGGCCGCACGATGCCGTCTTCGAGCACGCGGAGCAGCTTGGTTTGCATCGGTAAGCTCATCTCGCCTACCTCATCGAGGAACAGCGTACCGCCGTCAGCCGCCTCGAACAGGCCCATGCGCGAGCGGTCTGCGCCGGTGAAGGCGCCCTTCACGTGACCAAACAACGCCGACTCGAGCAGGCTGTCGGGGATGGCCGCAACGTTCTCGGAGATGAACACTTTGTCCCGGCGAGGGGAGGCTTTGTGGATGGCCGCGGCCAGTAGCTCTTTGCCCGTGCCGGACTCGCCCAACACCAGCACGTGAACCTCCGCTCGCGCCGCGCGCTCGGCGATCGAGAGGGTGCTGCGCAGGGCCTGGCTGCGACCGATGATGGCCTTGAACGGATGGTCGGCTAGCTCGCTGCGTTGGTCCGCGAGCGATCGTTCGATGGTCGAGAGTTGGGTCAGCGACTGCGACAGCTGCTCCTCGAGCGTCTTGCGCAGGTAGGCCTCTTTGCGCATGAGCCGTCGCAAGCGCGCTTCACTCATCGCCCGTGAAACCATGGCCGCGGCGAGGGTAGCGACGGTTGCGGCCCACTCCAGCTCGTGCGGACCGAAGGTGCCTTGGCGCAGCCGATCGTCGAGGTAAGCCACCCCAATCGCTTCCCCTCGTGCGATCAATGGGACCACCAACACGCTGCGCAAGTGCAGCGCATGCACGCTCGCGTGAAGGTCGGGCAACTCGGCGATCGCGTCCATCGCCAAGACCGGCTTGCGCTGGTCGAGCGCGCGCTTGGCCAGCGTCATCGATAGTTGCAGCTGCTCTTCGCTCAGATCGCTCGCGTGAAGATTGCGCGCCGCCCGCGGTATCAGCCTGTCGTCGGGGCCGCGCAGCAGCAGGACCCCGCGTTCGGCGCGCGTCCAGGCGACCAAGGCGTCCAGCACGCCGCGCAGCAGATCGCGCAGCGAGGCTTCATTCGACAAACTGCGCACCAGCTGCTCGAGTCGGAAGTTTTGATCCGGCGTACTCGCCGAAACGGCGCTCGGGGCGGCCAGCGCTGCCACGACCCAGTCAAGCTTCTCCACCGTGCTCCGCAGATCGCCCGCGTGCTGCAGCAACAAGGTGGCAAGCTCGGTCAAACGTCGCTGTGCTTGCCTGGCCGTATCAACAAGGCCCGCTTCGTCTGCAACCTGAGCCGCGCCGAACAGCGCCGGCGCGAGCGCTGCGACGGGGCAGTTGCGAGAGCTCTCCACCAGCTCGACAGCGAACTGGCGGGCGCGCGTGGCTTCACCTCGCTTGCGTGCGAGCTCGAGCCTCGCCGTGAGCCACTCGGCGCGCGGTCCGCTCGGCGTGTTCGGGCGTCGAGCAAACTCGTCGAGCCGATCTCGCTCGCCTTCCAGCTCCAGCGCGCCGTAACGCAGCAACCGCGCCGCTACCAGCAGTTGGTCCGGCAGCGGCAACGGCACGCGATCGAGCGAGGCCAGCCATGTTCGTGCGCCCTCGTCAGCGGCGTCAGCGAGCACGAGGTTGGCGTAGAGCTGCGCCGTTGCGTCGCCCGCCCGGATAGCGAACTCCGCCGCCTTCGTCGCAAAGAAGCGTGCGATGGCTTGGTCTCCGGCCATGCGATGGATCGCGCCCAAGTTGAGCAGCGCACGCGTCGCGCGGTCCGCTGCGCCCAGCGATTCCCAGAGCAGCCAGGCGCGCTCGGCCGCCGTTGCTGCGGCTTGCAGGTGCCCCAGCGAGGCCGCCGCGGCACCGAGGCCGGTCAAATAGGTGGCCTCCTCGACCAGGGCACCAGCGTTGGTCGCGTGCTCCGCTGCGCGCGTAAAAGCTTCCATTGCCTCCTGCGGATCGCTCGCCGCGACTACATAGCCCAAGGCGCCCCAAAGCCGCGCGCGCTGCTCGCTATCCGCTGGCACCGTAGCGCCTTCACGCAGCACGGCTCTCGCCTGCTCGAGCTCACCGCGGACAGCTCGGGCCAGCGCCAGCACCTCGAACTCGGGAGCTGTTTCCGGTGCATTCAGCAGCCGAATCGCGGCCTCCGGATCGCCATTGTCGAAGGCGAGCCGCGCTCGTGTGGCTGCGCCGCGACTGCGTATCTCTGCGTCGGGCGCCACCTCCGCAAGGCGCTGCAACAGCTGTTCGCACAGCGTCACATTGCCGACCCTGCGCGCGAGCTCCGCGGCCCCGGCTAGCAGCGCGCTGTCTCGCGGGCTGCGCTCGAGGCCACGCTCGATCAACACGAACGCGCGTCCCACTTGCCCCATCAAGCGAAGCGCGCGTGCGCCGGCGAGCACCAACGCCGGGTCGTGCGCGTCGGTTACTTCGACTTGCTCGAGCGCCCAGTCCTCCGGCGGAGTTGCGCTGAGCGCCAAGGCCAACGCCGATGCCGTCGCGTGGTGCGTACGAACCTGCGGCGTGTGGCTCAGGTCGGCGAGAGGTTGCAACAAAGCGAGCCGCAGTTGGCGCAAACTCACGAGCTCGAACGCTGCTGCTTGTCCGAGTCGCCGAACCACCTCACACAGCTGCGCCTCGCTGATGGTCTCGAGCAGGCTGGGTTCGAGGCGGGTGGCGCGTTCACCGAAGAGCCGAACCAAAAACTCGCGCCGTTGATGCGGGCGGAGTGGCTCGAGCGGCTGAGGCGGCTGGCTACCGAGTTGGCCGCTGAACTCGCAGGCCTCAAGCAGCCACGGATGCGCTTCTGCGTGCGCACGATGGGGACCCGCGAGCGCTTCGGGATACATCGCGAGATAGGCCGTTCGTGCATGGGCCTCACGTTGCGAAGCGAGCGCAGTCTCGTTGGTCTGCGCACCATCGAGGAAATGGGCCACCCAGCTAGCGCGCGGCTTGGAACGAGCATCGTCGAGGACCAGCGCGCGCACGACGTCGCCCATCCGCCCCGGCAACTTCAGCGTCGCAAGAGCGCTCGCTGGATCGTCAAGCAACCGAAGCTCTGGCGCCACAAGCTCAGCGATCACCAGCCCAAGTGCGTGCAGATCGCGCGTCTGCGCCGTGCCCAGTGAGGCCGCCTGCCGTGGCAAGTAGCGAGGCGTTGCACCCAGCGGGAGGTGCGTCTCACGCGGCACAGAGAGCCCAAAGTCGATCAAGAATGCGCCGCGCTCATCGAGCACGATGTTCGCGGGTTTGACGTCACCGTGGGCGAAGCCCGCGTGATGCAGCGCAGCCAAGCTATTGGCGATCTGCACCGCGGTACGCTCGGGATCGATGCTGGCCCCGTGCGCCCAAACGTTGTCCAACGTCTGGCCCACGCGATGCTCGAGCACCAACGCCGGCGCGCCGCCCTCTTGCTGCACGAGTCGCCCATCGGAGCGCGGCTCAACCTCGATCACTGCGAGCAGCGTCTGGGTGGCGGGCCCGCGCGCGCGAAAGAGGACGCGCGCCTCGTCGCGCAGCGTTCGCGCGTATGCTGGCGCGCCCAGCTTGAGCAACACCAGCGAGCCGTCGGCGGCTCGGGCCGAAATCACCCGGGCTGTGGCGCCCGCGCCAATGACGCGAAGTTCTTCGAACTCGCCGACTATTCTGCCGGCGTCGGGCACGTGGCTCCGGCGGCGATCCACCGCGAGATGAGCAACATCCGCTCGGCGTTCTGCTCGACATCGAGCGGGCCCGCAGCGGGCTCTGCCGCGGGCATCGGATAGCCAGTGATGAAGTTCCGCAGCCGCTCGGTTTCCCCTTCGGCGAGGTTCTCGGGATCGTATCCTTCCAAGGCCAAGGCCTTGTACAGCAGGTAACTGTTTCCCGGCGCTTGCGGCGCAATCAACGGCATGTTGGTACCAAAGTTCGCCACCGAAGTGCTTGGCGTCGTAGCGTCACCGCCGTGCTGGGTTTGGATCGCGACCCGGTTGAGCGACGCAGGCAGCGCATCCAGCTCGAGATTGAGCCCCATCGGCGGTGCGAGCCCAGTGGTCTGATCTACGTTCGTATGGCAGGAGGTGCATCCGCTGAAAGATTGCTGCACGGGCTTGCAATCGGCGAAGGCGGCTGGGGGCAGCTCGCGCTCGGTTCCCATCGGTACGAAGCCCGTGTCGAACACGAAGGTGAGGGTGCGTTCCAGCGGTACTCCATCGAAGGCACGCAGCCCTTTGGTAATGGGGTCTGCGGTCGTGTCCTTCGGCGGGCTGAAGAGCGTCAGCCGATACTGCGTCCCGCTCTTCAGATCCTCGTTCAGGTAGATCACGAGCGCTCGGCTGACCGGGTCGTACGTGGGGCTCGTCGACACACCCTTGCATTCGCTGATCGAGGTCGGATCGGTCGTGTCGGAGGAGAGGCAATACGACTGTCGAATGGTCGTGCTCGGATCGAGGTAGCGGTCGAACCTAAGCTCGAGTGCGCCCTTCTCCCAAACCTTCACCCCGCTCGAGAGCTTCACCCGCTCCTTCAGGCCATCCTCGTCGAGCCCAGGGCCCGTGCTTACGAGGAAGGCCGGAATCTTCGGCGGCGGTGCATCGACTTCAAAATCCGGCCCACCAACGTCGCAGGCCGTAAGGGCCGAGAGGCCCAGCACAAAAGACAAACGGCCCGAAAATCGGGCCGTCGAATTCACACGGGACCTTTTTTCAACGAACAGTTGAGTCAAGGCACCGAATGCTACCAGCGAGGGCTTCAGCTGTCGGCGTAGAGCATCAGCTGCTCCTTCACGACCTTGTCCGAAACTCCCGTTGCAATGTGGTCCTTCAGGCAGTCGGCGAGTGTCAGCAACATCTCGTCCACGCCCTTGTCCTCGATGAGCTTCGCAAGGAGTGCACGAGCTTCCCTGCCGTCGTCTTCTCGCAAAAACTCTCGCACCGTCTCCAAGGAGATCTCCCCCTGAAAATCGAAGTACATGTTCGCGAGTAGGTATCGAACGAGCTCCTTCACGCTTGCTCTCCTTCGCGCCCGACGGGATGCCGAGCAGGGGATCGCTATAGCGGCCGGGCTGGGGTAGAGGCAAGGAATTACTTACACCCGTGTGACCATCCCGCGGAAACCCGGTCACGAAATGGTGCGCTGGCTCGTTCGTCAGGTCGGTGAGACGCTCGGTCCATCGCGTTTGGTTCGTCGGGCGAGTCATCGGCACTCCGAGAGATTCTTGTCACCGTTCTCGTGGCAAACCAGGCAGGGCCGCGGATTACGGGAGAAGGCGGTGCTGCAGCGCGACTCGAAGCCGGCGGGGTGGGGGTTGACGCCCCCTCCACCGTTGATGAGCCCACGGGTCGCGTGGCAGGTGGCGCAGTCCCGCTCGCTGTGGCAGGCCACGCAGGCGTTCAGGTTACGCTGGGCCTCCCATGCGTGGTGGAAGGCCGAACGCGGCGCGTAGGTCCAGGACTCCGGCGCAGGGTGGAAACGGCCGCCAGCTGGCCGGTTGTCGCTCGGCCCATCGCGCGCAACGCCCACCCGACGATGGCAGTCGGCGCAGAAGGTCGAGAGCTGGTGGCAGCTCGTACAGCGCGGGTTGTCCAGCCTAGCCGACGTGACGTGCATCGAGATCCAATCGTTCGGATGCACCTTGCGGTTGCGAACGTTGCCGTCGTGACAGTCGGCGCAGTCCTCCTCGCGGTGGCACGACGCGCAGAACTGGCTGTCGTTCGCGGCGACGGTCTTGTGGCGGTTGATCCAGTCGGGGGTGTGGCCCGCGAGGTGCAGCCAATCGGGCGGCAGCAGTTCGCCGGTTGCAAAGTCGTTCTGGAGCTTGCCGTTCATGTCGGTCAGATGGCAGGTCGTGCAGGCTCCCTTGGCCTCGCCTTCGCTCGGTCCGCCCATCGCATGGCAATTGAAGCAACCAGCCATACGCGGCAGCTGCTCGCGCGTCGCCAGCTCGAGTTCGGCCACGTTGCCGTGGCAGTTGCCACAGTCGATGTTCCGGTCGAGGTGCTTCTTGTGATTGAACTTGAGATTGGGGGAGGGGAGCACCAAGCGCGCAACGCGCCCGTCTTTGCCTGCGTCTTCACCCACGTGGCAGAAGTTGCACTGGCCCATCTCGTCGTTCCCAGCCACCACCTTCGATAGGTCTTTGTGGCTCACGTCGTGGCACGAGTCGCACGTGTCGGTCGGCTTGGGGAGTAGCGAGTCGGTCGATACGGAGCTCGCGTAGGCCGCCGTGTGGCACGACTTGCACGAGAGCTTCAGATCCTTGACGTGCTTCTTGTGGTTGAAGCGAATCGTGATCGATTGCGGAGGGAAGATCTCGTCGCTCGGGACGGGGCTCTCCTTCGAGCCGGGGGGCATCCACTCCTCCGGGACCGGCGCGTCGCCCGGCATCGGTGAGAGGCCACTCGTGTAGCGTTTTTGCTCCGTGCTCGCGGGGGCCGGCGTCACGTCGGCCGACGCGAAAGAGGCGAGCAACGCAGCGAATACAGCAAATGCGAGAAGCAAGCTGAAGGGGCCGATAACCCGCTTCGAGTTCTTGGCTGAGCTGCCCATCATCGACCCCACATCACGTCGAGTCGCGCCAGCACTCGAAAGCGTTGTCCCACTTGATCGTTGATGTTGTGTTCCCACTCGGCACCGAGCCTCGCGAGATCCAGCGGCTTGAGCCCCGCTCCCAGCACGTACCCAAAGCTCATCAGATTGCCCTGGTCCTCGACGTTTTGCTCATTGGAGAACCCGTATAACGAAGCGCGAGCTCCGAGTGAGAAGAGGCCTCCTTCAAAGGAGCGCTCTCCCGAGACATCACCGCCTACGCGATGCCCTCGCTCCCCAAGTTGCGCCATCCCCCGCAACTCGAGGTTGCCAAGCGTGTCGCGGTAGCGCGCCACCAAGGTTCCAAGCCCGTCCACGCTGAAGCGCGTTTCTCGGTTGGCCTCGTCGCGGCTTGCCGCGAAGACGGCTTGCGCTGGGCCGTTGTTGGGCAAGCCATCCCCAACCGAATAGCGAGCTAGCCCGTCGAGACAGCGTTGCACCTTGGCGTCCGCATCGACTGTTTCAGGGCTGTTGCGGATGGCTTCGCACTGGGCGCGCCCGAACTCGTCAGGGTCACCTTCCGTCGAGAACATCCGCGCGCCACCCTGTGCTGCAAGATCGATCTTCTTGGTCAAGCGAGCCGCGACCCTTCCCGTCGCCGTGGTGTTCGGATTGTGCGTGAACCAGTTGAAGATCGAATCCCCATCGAAGGTCGGATGATAGTGATCGACATCGAGCCCAGCTGTCACATGCGGGCCGATATACGCTTCCAAGCCACCGAAAGCCGAGGGCACCAGCTCGTTGTAGAGGTCGTAGCTGAAGCCACCCTTCAATCCGCCGAGGTCGGTTTTCTCAATGTTGGCGGCGTACCCGATTCTGTCGCTGGAAACGCGTAGTCCGCTCACCGTCGGGTAGCCCGTCGCGGGATCCTCGAACTGTCGAGTGAACACCTCGCCGGTGTTGTACACGCGGCGGTAAGTGAGCCTGCCGTGCAGCCAGTTCGGACCAGCGCTCTCGATCGCGATGCCAAACGCCGGCGCCACGGCTGGCTGAAGGAACGACGGAAAGTCGCTCGACCGTGGTCCGGTACCGTCGTCGTTGTCGAAGCCGCTGTGATCACCTCGCCAAACGCCCTGGCTCTCATATCGCGACGTCGATAGAAAAAGTCCGCCGCGCTGTTCGAGCCCGCCGTAGGCCTCCACGTCAAAAAACGCTGGCGTGTGCAAGCGCACGAGCCCGCCGTCGAAGGACCACCAACCGAGTGCATCGGTGACGTTCTGCCGGCCTGCCCGAAAGGAAAGCCAGCCATCGGCCAGGTGCTTTCCCTCAACGTACGCCTGCATCAGGTCCATCCGAGCGGCGCTCACGCCAGGTAAGAAACGCCCGCCCCCAGCCTGGTCGAAGTCGGTCTCGGCCGCGTCCAGTCCGAAGTCTGAGTTGACCCTGAAGATCACTCGAGCGTTGTAGTCAGCCTTGCCGGGAACGAAGTCCCCTTGGAGGTGATAAAGGCTGAAACCCAGCGTCCCGAGCAGCCGCCGACGCTCCACGTCGTAGCCCCAGGGCGAGGCGACCTCATACCCCTGGAACGCCATCGTTCCGGTGAGCTCAACGTCTGCCGCGCGCGCGCGCGAAGGCGCCGCGACGCACAGCACAAGCACCCCAACCAACAACTTCTTATTTGCTGCCAAGCCGACCGCATACTCCGCGATGCACGCGGGAACTGTCAACTCGTGAACCAGCCGTTGGCGCCGATGCGGTGCAGCCGAGCGCCGGGCTCGGCGTCACAGCTCAGTGTCTAGAGAAGCCACCATCCGCCCCGAGGCGGTAATCGTAAACGTCCTTCATCGAAGTTCGGGCTTGCTCCAGCAACTCTTCAGGCACCTTCCAGGAGCGAGCAACGAACCCGTCGCAGATCTTGTTCTTGATCCGAACCGACTCCTCCTCGGCCATGGCGCGAAGGATTGGCGGAATGCTCTTCGGGTTGCCTTGCGCGAAGGTCGCGGCAATGGCGTGGAAGCGCACGTTCTCGTTCACGTCCTCGAGAAAGCGCTCTGCCGCCGCTCGGACTTCATCACCGTGAACCTCCTCAAGCGCGCTCAAAACCTGCAACTTAGGTTCAACGTTTCTCGAGTACTCGGTGTCTTGTCCTTCAGCCAAGGCAAGCAGCTTCTCAATGTAGGCAGGCTCGTCGAGGATCTCTTTCAGCATCCGAAGCGGCCAGGTCAGCACCTCGGCGCGCTCGCAAAAAGCCAGAATAGCCGGCACTGCGGGCTCTCCAACCTCAATGATTCCCGCGTAAGCGGTGTCCTTCTCCTCCTGATCGGTGATCGACGGGTCGATTGAGAAGGTGAATCGCTTGAGCAACGCGGCAGCAGCCTCGGGCGTTCCCATCAGGCAAAGCTGCTGAATAGCCTCCGCACGGTCGTAGGTTTGTGCTCGCTTGTCCGCGACAACCTTCGCTGGCCCGCTCACCTTCTTTTCGGCGGAGGTAGCGGGAGGAGGCGAAGAACCCTTCTTGAGGAAATCGAAAAAGCCCATACGCGAAGTCCAGGGAGCTTGGGTCGGGTGTTACAAAAGCGCAAGCCCCTCGATCGACTGACTCGAGGGGCCGCAACGTACTCAGCTTGCGCTGAGTACTACTCCGAAACTTCGAGATCCGGGAACCGGAAGATGAAGTTGACGGTGATCATTGAGTTGAAGCGGAACTCGCGGTCTTCACTGTTGACCGCATTGTCCGGGAAGTCCCCATCCGGCGGCCCACCAAAGTTATCGAATCCAGCCGTATTCAGGGCGAACGGTAGACCGCGAAACTCTGCGCCGAATCCAAAGATCTTGGTCGGATAGAAGTTGAGGCCAGCACCGAACGTAGGGGCAACCGTCACTCGGCTCTCCAGGGCGTAGTTGCCCGCGCACTGCGGAAGGGCAGCTCCATCCGCGTCTTTACCGCACGCTGCTCGCTCCTGAAGCCCGACGATCGCCGGCCCGAGGAAGAAGTTGACGTCAGTGTCGACGAAAAGCACCGAAAACAGCGAAAGCTTGCCGCGGAAGGGAACGAAGGTCACCTCAGGGGCCACGACCCACTGTAGCTTCGCGAGCTGGTCATCGAAGAGATTCCCTCGCGTAAGGTTGACAGCGGTGAGCTTGCACTCTTGGTTGTTCGGGTTTCCGTCGCAGTTACGCTCGTCGATTGCTTTCTCTTGGAGCTGGTCTGAGAGGCCAGTCGTGTACTGGAAGCCGTAGCCACCCCAGATCCCAGCGCCGAACCAGTCGGTGAAGTGATAGGAGGCACGTAGGCCCGGCATGATCGTTCGAGAGTACTCGTCCAGAAGAGTAAACGAGATACTGGGCGTCACCTCAAACCGGCCATCTCGATGAAGTCGCAACTTCCGGACAGCAGGCGCTCCGGCGAGTGGTCCGGTCAGTTGAATCTCTTGCGCCTCGGCCTCGGTAGCGGTCCCCAGGGTCAACCCCGTGAAAGCGGCCAAGCCAACAGCGCAGAGAGCGAAGGTCTTCGTTACACTTTTTGATCGCAGCATCGCGCAAGACCTCACTTGGGCAACCGGTACTCCCACGTCGGTGGGAGGAATATGGAGAAACCGAGTTGGGCTTGGACGTTGTTGGTCCAGCTAACCTCATCCGCGAGCCAGAGGCTCGGGTCTTGTGCAAGCGGCTTGCCTTCAGCATCAACACCGGCCGGAATCTGCTGATTCTCGAGCTCGTCCGGGAAGATGTAGTCCCGGAGCTCAGCGTTGATGGCGAACCACCGATTGAAGAAGATACGCAGGCCAAGACCGAGGTTGAACGAAACCTTGGGTGACCAGTCGAAGGTGCGATTGTCCGGATCCACGACAGCGATCGGGCGGGTGCTGATCGCACCAACGCCGCCCACCACGTAGATGTCGTAGTGAAAGATGAAGTCGCTAAACCCAGCGAATTTGCCGTACACCGGGACGTACAAGAAGTTCGCGTTGGCGTTCCACTGGTACTCGGTAATTGACTGACCAATGCGACCGGCGCGGCTGGTCTGAAGGTTAAACGTCGAAGGGTTGTTAAAGTAGTAGTTGCCGTTGAGGCCAACGCCGATGACGTTCGTGATGTAGAAGTTCGTAGCGAGACCAATGCTCGGATGTGCGACGAACTGATCGTTCATCGTCAAACCTGCATACGGAGCAAGCTCGAAACGAAGCTGGCGAAGAGCGTAGATCTGCTGCACCGCGTAGATCTCAGGGTTGAGATCACGTGCAGCCGCCTTCTTTAGGTCGACCGACTTGCATGCGTCGGGGTCAATGGCGCAAAGCTCTTCCAGACCACCGCCGGCAGGCTCCTCTCCCGTAGCGGGATCGGTCGCAACAGCAGGATCTGTTTCAGCGCCAGGTGCGGGTTCCTCCGTAGGATCCGCAGCGGGTTTCTCTTCGGTTTTAGTTTCGGCTTTCTTCGGTTGAGCCATTGCGTCGGTTGGCGCTACCAACCCCGCAACGACATTCAGACCGGCTCCGACGAGCGCGGCTGCAACGAGTAGCCCCACGCGAGCCTGGTTCATCGCCGTCCCTTCCGCTCCGAGCCCACGAGGCCCTGTCGATTCATGTGAAGTCACCTTCGGTTTCGGTGCGCAAACTTCGCGCGTGGCAACGGTTCCGCTTGTGCTCAGCGAGGGTCCGCTGGGCGAGCCCGGCGGACGATAACAGAAAACGGGTTCCGTCAATCCAGTCAGTTAGCACTTCGAGCAAATCCTTTTTTGGGGGCGCTCGAAACACCAACACCCTCTCATGCGTCGGGCAAAGCCCCGGAATCATCCGCTAGAACACTGCGACGGGTGCCCATCTTTCGATCGGCAGTCGAGTGCGCGAGAGGACGAATTAGCGTAAGTTGCTGAATTTAATGCGCAATTTGAACAAGCAATAAAGCGTCAGGACTATATCACGGTAGAATTTGACGAATCAACAGCCAAAGTGAGGCGCGGGTTCTTATGCCGCCCGTTCCGACGACTCTGCGCTACTTCCGAGCAACGCCTCAACAAACTCTGCCGCGTCGAAGTCCCGCAAGTCTTCAGCCTTCTCCCCAACGCCGATGTAGCGAACAGGCACTTTGTGTTCGGCTGAAATTCCGAGGATGACGCCACCCTTCGCTGTCCCGTCCAGCTTGGTCAATACGATGCCAGTTAGCGGTAGTGCTTCCTTGAAGAGTGCCGCCTGTTGAATTGCGTTTTGACCGTTCGTGGAGTCGAGCACGAGCAACGTCTCGTGCGGGGCGCCGTCCATCGCTTTCGTCATGGTGCGAGCGATCTTCTTCAGCTCGTCCATGAGGTTGGTCTTCGTGTGAAGGCGTCCCGCGGTGTCTGCAAGAACAACGTCAGCACCGATTTCTTTGGCCTTCTGGATCGCGTCGAAGATCACGGCGCCTGCGTTCGCTCCTTCAGCGCCCGTGACAACCTCGCAGCCGGCCCGCTTTCCCCAAACGAGTAGCTGGTTCACTGCTGCGGCACGAAACGTATCCCCAGCCGCGAGCACAACCTTCGACCCCTCGCGGGTGAGGCGCGTCGCTAGCTTGCCAATCGTGGTCGTCTTTCCAACTCCATTGACTCCCACCACCATTACAACCGTCGGCTTGGTTTCGAAGACGAGTGCGCCTCCACCATTGTCAAGTAGCTCGGTGGCCTTACCACGCAAGGCATCCCATACCTTTGCCTCGTCCGTAAGCTCGCCACGTGAGAGCTTGCCTTTGACCGCGTCCACCAGCTCTTGCGTCGTCGCGACACCAACGTCGCTGCTCAGGAGGATCTCCTCCATTTGCTCGGCGATGTTCGGATCAATCTCTTTGCGACCCGTGAAGAGAGCCTTCAATCGACCGAAGAATCCCTCGGTTTCACGAGCGCGGGCGAGGCCGCGCCGAAGCCCAGCGACATCCTTCGCTCGTTTGGGCGCCGCTGGTTTGGCAGACACGCGGCTTGCTTCAGTTCGCTTGGTCTCGGTCTTGGTCGGCTCGCTGAAGTCGCCCTTGGGCTCTGGAGCTGGCTTTGCTGCCGCTTGCTCTGGCTCTTGTTTGGCGGGCTTTTGTGCCTTCTCAGGCTTCTCAGCCTTTTCAGCCTTCTCAGTTCGCGGCTGCTCCCTGGCGGCCTCTTTCGGCGCAGCGGCAGGCTTCTCGGGTTGAGGACGCACACTTGGTGCGGACTTGGCAGGAAGCTTCTGGGGCTTCTCAGCCTCTAGTTCCTCTACCTCAGCGCTTTCAGTTTTCTTCGATCGGAGGAAGAAGAAGATCGCCGCGAGGACGGCGATGCCAATCAGGACGAAGACGAAGTTGGGCACGCGGACTCCTGTGGGCGGGGACTATATGAACGGGTTCGGCAGCAAGCAACGTGCGGCGACGATCGAGTCTTCTTTTGTCAACTCACGCGGTCCGCCAAGGGATTGGCTGGGGAAGCTTCAGCGTGGATTGGAACCGTCGTCGGTTCATTGCCCACAACTTCGGCCTCAATGTCTCGCGTGACTGGGGCTGGACCAAACGCAACCACTTCAACGCGCGTAGCCCAGCTCTCGACTCGTTCGGCACCCGTACGTGCAGCCACGCGTCGAACGTGCCCCGGCGTCGGTTCCCGCGCTGAGTCGAAAGGAGTTCCTCGCACGCGAGCCCATCGTACCAGCCGATCCAAAAGTGCGCGGCGACGAGTCACCAGTGCGACTCGCAGAATGGAGGGGGCTGGCAGCAGCTGTTCGTACGTGGCGTGGAACTCGCCCTCGACCAGCAGGCGCGCGTCTTTCGGGACGTCAGGCACTTCAAGGGAGAAGGTCCCATCCGCCTCGCTCTTTGTTTGTGCAATCACCGTTCGTCGGTCGAACGAAAGGGTGAAGATGCTCAAGTCAGCGTTTGCCACGGCAAACCCATCGTGCGCGTCCGTTACCTGGCCCTTCCAACCTTTGAGGCCGCTCGGTCGTTCAAGCACCAAGATCTCGGGCCGGCCCGACGGGGGCGGAGGTATCGCAGAGTCCCGACTTTCGGACTTCGGCGCTCGCCTCCACTTAAGGACGATCCAAGCGACCAACGCCGCACCAAGCACTGCAAGTGCAACCTGGCGCAGTGGGTGCGGTCCTTTCGCGTGAATTGTGGAAACCCCAGGAGGTCCGGGTTGCCAATACGGCGTGTTGGCCGAGTAGCGTACGTTGATCTCTACCGTTCGCTCAACGCCGCCCGGAAAGGTGATCAGTAACTCTGCGCGGCCGTCTTGCACCGGAGCTGCGCCCACGGGCTTGCCGTCGAGCGTTGCCTCGACGAGACCGCCTGCGGCAGGTCCCCGTTGGCTTGTTACCGATGTGTCGATCCGAATGCCGTCGTCGGGATCTCCTTCAACCCGCTCGGGGAGCTTGATCTCCACCTTTACAGTGCGGGTCACCTGCGCCGAAACCTTCGAACCGGCAAGCTGCCGGTCGCCCGCGAATTCAGCCCGTAGTTCACCATCTCCGGGGGGGCCAAGTGCCGACGACTTCACCTCAAAGCGAGCCTTGCCGTCGCCCCGTGTTGTGGCCGTCGCGACTACTTGGCCTCGCTCGTCCACCAGATTGATCGCCAGCCCTTCGTGTCGACTTGCCGGTAACAGCATGCGGGCTGCGTCCGCGCGAGCGATGCGCACCGTGACGCCCATCACGTGTTGGTCCTTTTCGAGATCGAGCACTGCCGGCGGAGCGTCAAAGCGAAGGGAGGTGCTTGCTCGCTGCTCGCCCTCCGGAGTGACAACCGCGTCAGCTTCTGAACCGTCGAAGAACTTATTGCCTCCGTACTTCAGCGAAAAGCTGCCGCGAGAGGTCCGACCCGGCCAAACAATACAAAACATTCCACGTTCGTCCGTGGTGACGCTGGCCGTGGTTCGCCCTTCCGTTCGGACGAGAGTATCCTCTCCAGGGCAGGCGCCGATGCCGTCCAGGTTGAGCTGAGTCGTTCCGTCTCGCGCCTCGAGTTTGAGTGCAGCGCGCCCAAGTGATGCTCCAACCTCGTCGAGCAGCGCGCCGCGCACCATGACGTCAGCGGTCCTGCCGACCGCAATGACCTCGAGGGAACTTGCGCCTCGCACCCTTAGCTCGACCGCGCGCGCTGTGCGCGAAATCAGGAGAACAGGCAGGCATAGTACGGCGAGGAGGAGGTACGATTTCACCAGCCTCTCGGTAAAGAGCGCCCAGCTGTCACGAGCGGGCTGGTGGGCGGGTTCAGTCGTCCTCATTCGGCCGTGTTTGTCGCAGCGTGCACGAGTCATTCTGTTTGCGGAATCAACCTTCGGTTGAAGACCCAATGCAACGTATCTCAGCGCTCTTCGCACTACTAGGTGGCATGTCTTCCCACCGACTTTTGCGGCCAGTGAAGCGAACGCCTGCTCCCGTCGTCTTAGACTGGCCGGTGAGAAGTCCGGCTTCCCCTTGGCACGGCGGCAAGCGGGAGTACTTCCGCGCGGTTGTGGGAGGCTCTGAATTGTTCGTTGGTGTATGGTGATTCGGATGGTCGACGTGCGAGTCGGAGTCCCAAGTATTTCGTTCGCGCGCTGGCTGCTCGCGTCGGCTGTGGCGCTCATAGCTGTGCTTCTGGTCAACCCAGTTCACGCTGCTCCGAAGGTCGAAGATCTCGCTAAGCAGCTCTCCTCCGACGACTTCCGGGTTCGCACACAGGCGGCGCTTGCTCTCGGGGCTTCGGGAGACAGTGCTGCAGTCAAGCCGCTGTGTGGCGCGCTCAAAGACTCGAACCAAACGGTGCGGCTTGCTGTGGTCGCCGGGCTTGGCAAGCTCGGGCGTGATGAGGGTGCAAAGTGCATTCGCGCTGCAAAGCCCGAAGAGAAAGACGCAGCTGTTACGCAATCGATGGACAAGGCACTTGATAACATCGCTCTCGGCGGTGACCCTCCAGTGCCTGGCGCCGCTGCGAAGTACTACGTCGCAATTCAAGTGGTGAACCGCACTAACCGCTCTCAACTAGAAGTCGAAGGTATTGTTCGCCGAGCTCTTTCGGCCAAGCTCTTGAGCAACAGTGCGAACGCAGTTGCTCCAAGGAACGAGTCCAACCAGCAGGCGACCAACATCGTCAACGCCCGTAAGTTGAAGGGGTACGTACTGTCTGCGAGCGTCGAGCCGTTCAGTTATGCCGGCGGTAACTTGACGGTAGTGCTCAAGGTTTCGATGTCAACGTACCCAGACCGCTCGCTAAAGGCTGAGTTCTCTCCAAAGCTAACGCAAAAGGACACACCTAAGGAGGATGCGGCAGCTGAGCGAGTGCTCGTGAAGATGGCTGCGGAGAACGCTGCTGACAGTTTCACGAAGGTCGTTGCGTCGCTTTGACACATCGCTCTGCGCTCGATTTTTAACTTCTGCGAGACCGCCGACGTAGCATGAAGGTGCCCATGTCTGAATCCCCCGACCCTTCCATGCAGAGCCCTCGACCGCGTTACAAGCGCAGCGCGCGGAACTACCTGCTCGACCCAGTCTTCCAGCTTAAGTACACGGGTTTTCTTGTCCTAATCGCGTTGGCTTTATCGGCAACCCTCGGCATCCTCATCTATCGAGCGAGCACTGAGATTGTAGAGCAAACCAGTCGCACCGTTGAGGAAGGCAAGGAGACGGTCAAACAAGGTCAGTCCACGGTCGACCGTCAACGCGACCTCATCAGCTTGTCAAATAAGTTGAATGAGGTGGTCAAGTCGCAGATCGATACGTGCTACCCGGGGCAAGAGGAGCTTGCGAAGAGCTTCTCCGATGCGGCTGCTCAAGATGGGGCGAAGTTAGCCGCGGAGCAAAAGCGACTCGAAGACGATAAAGGTCGACTCGACGCGCGTGCCATTAAGCTCGAGCAGGACGTCGTCGAGGTGAAGAAGCGCCAAGGCACAATTCTCATCGGACTCGTCGCGGTGCTCTCTGTGCTCGTGTTTGCGATCGGAGTTGCCGGAATCGTGTTTACTCACAAGATCGCCGGACCGATCTACAAGATGAAACGCCTCTTTCGCCAGCTAGGGGAGGGGAAGCTGATTCTTCGCGAGAAGCTCCGCAAGGGCGATGAACTTCAGCATTTCTTTGAATCCTTCGAAGCGATGGTTGAGCAGATGCGCGATCGGCAGCGGGCCGAAATCGAGATGCTTACGGCAGCCATGACGAAGCTTGAGGAGAGCGGCAAGGCCGATGAAGAAGGCATGATTGCGCTCAGATCGGTTCGCGCCGAGATGCAAGATCACCTGGAGGCGTGAGCCCAAGCGCTCGTCTAGAATGCGGCTTCTACGTGTTCGATCAGCGGCGTCCCATCCCCGGTAAACGTCACGCTCACTAGATCAAAGCGCATCCGTTCAACCGAGAAATCCCGAGCGAAGTGCTTTCGCCAAAGTGCCGTTCCAGCCGCTCGGACGCGTGAACGCTTGCGCCAGTCGACGCTCGTAAGTGCGGGTACCCACGAACCAGCGGAGCGGGTCCGGACCTCTACGACAACCACAAGCTCACCGCGGCGAACGAGCAGATCGACTTCAAGGCGCCCAACACGGAGATTGCGACCGAGGACGATGAACCCGTGTTCCGACAAAAAAGAAGCGGCCGCATTTTCGGCGGCCCTTCCAAGTTCAGTCTTGCTCAGCTGCAAGCGCTCTTACTCGCCGGCCGTGCCCTTTTGTCCCTGGCACTCATCACCCTTGTTCCCAACCACGGTTCCACACGACTGAGTGGCGCGAGTGACCTCAACCTTACCGTCTGAGACGATCGGGTCATCCGCCTTGACGCAGTACTTGCCCGTCAGCTGCTGATCACCAAGGTCGAGGAACGGCCTAACCTCTGCACACTGGAAGCCATCCGGGCACTCACAGAAGTTGAAGTTGTCGTCCGCCGGCGCCCCTTCCGCGACGCCGCAGCGGCACGAGCAATAAACTGCGTTCTCCGCATTGCGCAGGTTCTCCGCATCACATTGGCCACAGACCTCTGCGGCAACGGGCGTATCCGTCCCGGGGATGCAACAATCCTTGTCTAGGTTCTCCTCGACAGAGAGCGTTCCGTCCTGGCAGTTGCCGGGCTTGTGACAAACGAACAGGCGGCACTGCTTGGTGTCCGCGTCGCAGCTGTACCCAGTGGGGCAGGAGTTGTCGCTGCATTGACAGAATCCCTCAGGATCACAAGCAGTTCCAAGCGCCTCGCAAGCAGTGTCATCGGAACAAGCGGGCGCAAACACGTCGGATTCGACACACTTCTCACCCTCGCCAGCGCAAGACGCGTCGGGGCCTGCACAAGGCTCCTTCGCTGACTGTCCAGCGGGACAACTGACCCTTCCTTGGAAGAAGTTCACGAGACAAATACGAGACTCGCACTGGAAACTGCGAGATTCGATGTTCTCCTGCGTCAGTTGAAAGCCCGCAAACGTACCCCGGTATTCGTCCTCCGGCGTACAAGGATCACCAATCCCCCCTGTTTGGCAGGAGCTTGGAAGTGCCGCGGCGGCGGAAATCGCGCCGATTGCCAACGAAGCCTTGAGGAGTTTGCTCCCCCACGCGAACTGCGAAACCTCCCCACGCGCAGGAAGTGAACTGCCAGATCGAGTGGAGACCATACCTTCTTCTCGCGTCATGTTGCGTGCAAGCTCCTTCGTCGCCGAATGGCGCAGGCTCTCACTTCAGTTTTATGCAGGGAAGGCCCTGCCAATGCGTTCAAAGCCCCTGAATCATCAGGAAAATCGCCACCCAACGGGCGGCTCTCAAACCAACAAGCATGCAAAGAGGACGGGACTGTACCCAATCGTCCTTCATAGCGTCAACCATCAATCCCGTTCCTTTGTAGCGGACCTCGAGAGCGTCATGTGGTTCTATGTGTGCAGCGACCTGGGTAATCTCCAGGCGCTCGACTTGCTTCAAACTGGCGGTTTTCGGCGTTGACACGACGTTTCCCCGGTGGGTACCATCCGCCGTCGCTACGGTTAGCTTTGTTGCAATCTTTAGTGGTTTCAAGCTCTTAGTAATTGGCTGCGCGAGGGTCTCATCCGGCCCGCGAGTTCGGCTTAGCGGTCACCCTATCTCCCCTCGGAGTTCTGGGCCGCCGTCAAGCCTCTGGGCCTCGGCACACGACAGGGTCAAAACCAAAGGCCCGCCGGTTGTTCTCCAACTCTCGAAACGTTGAGGATATTGACGATGCGAAAACGTTCCTTCGGCTGGGCCTCGTTGGCCTCCGCTCTCTTGGTGGTCGGCTCCAGCCTCGTTGGCCCGGGCTCCGCGCCGAATTGGCTTTCGGTGGGCGCACGTGACGCCCAGGCTCAGCCGAAAAAAGCTGAAGTGATCGACCTCGATGCTGACGAGGGTAAGGAAGAGGGCAAGACGGATGCCCCGCCGGGTGAGCCGCCGGCCATCGGCACGATGACTGAAGAGGCCGCCCAAGCGAAGCGGCTGTTCGACAAGGCCCAGTGGGAGGATGCGGCGCTCGCTCTTCGCCGCGTAACCGGTGGCGAAACCGGGGACGATGAAGGCAACAAGCAGATCGCCCAGTACCATCTGGCAATCGCGCTCTTCAACCTGAAGTTCTACCAAGCCAGCTACTCAATCTTCTCCGACATCGCTGGCAACAAGGCGCACCACAAGTTCAACGAAACGCTGCTTTGGCTGGCAAAGCTCGCGACTCAATTGCCTGAGCCCGCCGACATTGTCGAGCGAGTGGGAAAGTACGACGACGAGGCGCTGAAAGGCTTCAACAACCCAAACCAGCAAAACCTCTACTGGCAGCTCTCTTATCTCTTGGGCCGTTATCGCTACCGCGCTCGCAGTTATGACGAGGCCATCACGCTATTCAAGCAGGTGGACAAGCGCTCGCCCTACTACGTTCAAGCGCAGTTTTTCCAAGGCATCACTCACGTTCAAAAGCGGGAATCGATCCCCGCAGTGAAGGCCTTCCAAAACATCATCGACACTCTTCCCGATGCAGAAGGGGTTGATGACAAGGCGCGTATGCAAGACTTGGCGCACTTGTCGATGGCCCGTACGTACTACTCCGCGTCGGTGCGTTTGGATGACAGCGGTATCCCCAAGATTGACCCGAAGAAACTATCGGCCGCAGTCAAATATTGGAACCGGGTGGACGTCGCGAGTGAGTACTGGCTCGACGCGCTCTTCGAGGGGTCCTGGGCCTACTTCATGGCTGGCGATTACCCTCACGCACTCGGCAACATTCACACGCTTGAGTCGCCATTCTTTCCCAACTCCTTCTACCCGGAGGCAGAGATCTTGAAGGCGGTTATCGCCTTTACGATCTGTCAGTACGAGGACGCGACCACGATCGTTGCCCGCATGAAAGAGCGGTACGAGCCAATCCGCAAGGAGCTCGACGGCATTCTCGATAAGTACAAGGACGACGAATCAGGTCAGCAGTTCTTCTCGTTCATGAAGGAGGTTCGTGAGGGCAAGGCAAAGTTGTCGCCCACCGTCAAGCCGATCGTTGAGAACGCGCTCTCGGATCGCCAGCTACTGCGCAACATCGAGTACGTGAAGCTACTCGACCAGGAGGCAACCCTGTTCAAGTCGAAGAACGCGGCTTTCCAGAGTTCAGACTTGGGAGCCGACATCACCGACGCGCTCGACTTGGCTCGCGAACTCGCCGTTCGTAACGCTGGTACGCTCGCGAGGGACCGCTACACGCGCTACCTCGACGAGTTGAACGAGCATCTTCGCAACGCACAAAAGATCCTCATCGACATCGTGAACGCTGAGCGCAACAAGCTCGATGAGAAGGTGATTAAGGGTCAGATCGGAAAAGAAGAGACGGACGTTTACGGCGTGGTCTCGCCTGATGAAGAGCACGTGCTTTGGCCGTTTGATGGCGAGTACTGGCGCGACGAACTCGGGTTCTACCGTCAGGTCGTTGTTTCTAAGTGTGGTGGCGGACCGAAGAAGTAACTTTTAGTAGCACTCGCTCGCGGGATGCCTCCCGGCGAAAAGTGCCATGCTCGAGATGGGGAGCCCAGGCTCCCCCTCGGAACTGACTTCACAGAAGGTTGGATCCAAGGGCGACGCCCCTCTGCGCGTCTGAGGTACGGAGACGAATCATGAACCAGCGTAGATTCGGAGCGAGAGCTCTTCGATTGGCGGCGGCCGTGTGCACCGTCGCGGTTTCAGGGGTGGGCCTTGGCGACGCCAGCGCTCAGGAGTGTATCTCAGCCGCGGCCAAACAGGCTCTCTCCGAGTGCCCCTCGGGCACCCTGAAAGCCTCTGCGGCGAAGAAGCCAGAGGTGAGTTTTTCAACCGCGCCACCAGGCCCTAGCCTGAAGAAGCGCGATGATATGACGAAGCCGACAAACCCGACCGACATCGCGGCGGCAGCTCAACGAGACGAGCGCCAAGCCAAGATGCAAAAGAAGACTCGGCAACTGCTTGTTACCGAGATTCAGGGCTTGGAGACGCTGTTTGCGGATACCAAGAAGAATTCTCCCGACCGCCCGAAATTGGCGAGGCGCCTCGCCGAGGGCTACGTCGAGTTGGAAGCGGCTGCTTTCCGCGACCAAACTGAAGCAGACATCAAAGCGCAAGATGCAAATCGGAAGAAGGATTCGGACGGAGCCAAAGCTGCTACGGAGCAGGCTGCAAAGGCCAAGCAGGTCGTCGCAACTGCGCGCAAGAGTGCGATCAAGTACTACACCTTGGTGAAGGACCAGTACCCGAAGTGGTGCCAAACTCCGAACGCCCAGGACGCATCAAAGAGCAGCGGTTGTGGTGACGAGGTTCTCTACTACCTCGCTTACGAGTACGAACAGGCCAAGGACCTCGTTAAGGCTCGCGAGATCTATTACGAGCTCGTCAACAACTGGAAGACCTCCAAGTATCGTCCGAACGCGTACTTGGCCTTCGGCGAGCTGTATTTCCAAGAAGCGCAGAGTGACCCTTCAGTGTGGGCAGCCGCAGAGGCTGCATACACTCAGGTTATTGGCGCACCGCCCCCCGATAACAAGGTCTACGGTTACGCGCTCTACAAGCTCGGCTACGTCTACTGGAACCAGGGCGAGTACGAAAAGTCGGTCGATGCCTTCAAGAAGGTCATCGACTACGGAACAAAATTCTCGCAGCTCCCCAACGCAAGTCAGCTAGCAACGTCTGCGCGGCGAGATGTCATTCCGGTCTATGCACTTTGGGGCGATCCGAAGAAGGCCTACAATTTCTTCAAGCCGCTTTCGGGAGACGCAGGCGGCGAGAACGACAAGACCTTCAAGATGATGGATGAACTCGGTATCAACTACCTTGATACTGGTCACTACGATGAAGGAATTGCGCTCTACACCGACCTTATGGGGCGGGATAAGGGCCCGAAGTGGTGCGAGTACCACGGCCATATTGCTGAAGCCACGTTGGCCAAAAAGTCTGGTGACAAGGACGCGATCGTCAAAGTCATCGGCCGGCAATTCGACGTTCAGAAGGAGTTTGCCGGCGGAAGTTCTGCTGCAGACGCCAAAACGAAGTGCGGTAACATTACCGCGGAGATCGCAGCAGAAACTGCGATGGCGTGGCATCTGGAGGCCGTTGGCTCTGGCGGCGTTCGCGGGACCAGCGATCCCAAGACCATGAAAGCGGCAGCTGACCTCTACCAACAGGTAGTTGGCACGTTCACGCAAGCCGACTTTGGCAAGTTCACCTTCCCACGCATTGTGAAGGAAGACTGGCCGGACATCATGAAGATCAAATACGCGATGGCCGACCTTCTCTACTTCCAGAAGGATTGGGAAAAGTGCGGACCTGCTTTCGACTCCGTCGTCGCCGAGGACCCCAAGGGACCGAACGCCGCGGAGGCCGCTTTTGCGGCCGTGCTCTGTTACCAGAACATCTATACGGAGCGCCACAAGGGTGGCGAGGATCGCAAGGGCACCGGCAATCTTCCTGGCGACGAGAAGAAGAAGACCGCGGCACAGACTCAGGCGGATAAGGAGAAGTACAAGCCGAAGGACTTCACGCCCGACCAAAAGGGAATGCTCACGGCTTTCAACCGCTACGTCTGCTACATCCAGCCGGACAAGAGCAACAAGGAAGCCTTCGACCAGTTCGTCGAGGTGAAGTTTGCTCGTGCTCGAACCTACTTCGAGTCACGGCACTGGGAAGAAGCGGCTATCGGCTTCCGCGACGTGGCGATGAACTACTCCGACCGAGAGGTTGGGATCTTCTCGGCGCAGCTCTACCTTGAGTCACTCAACATCGTTGGTTCTCACTCCGATCCGCCGCGTTCAAGTTGCTATGAGGACATGGGAAAGGACGTTCCCGAGTTCATCAAGCTGTACTGCGATGGTGCTAAGAAGCAGCAGAACGAGGAGCAATGCGGCATTCTGTTCCGCATCCAGCGCGACATCGAGCGGAAGCGCGCTGAAACCATGGTTGAGGAAGCCGATAAGGGCGGAGCGAACTCGCTCGAAAAGTATCGTACTGCCGCCCAGCTTTACCTCGATATGTGGGAAAAGTACGGTAAAGAGCCGTGCGAACGCGACCAAAAGGACGCCTGCGCGCGAAACGACGAGGTGCTCTACAACGCAGCTCGTGCCTTCCAAGCGGCCCGTTTGCTCGCCAAGGCCATCGCTGTCCGAAAGATCCTGATCAACCCGAAGTACAACCTCCACACGACGGAATTGGCGAAGAAGGCCGTTTGGGAGATCGGCGCCAACTACCAGGCAATTGCGGTCTACGAAGAGGCTGCGACTTGGTTTGAGCGCTTCGCATCAGAGTCACCGAAGGACGAGAAGGCGCCCCAAGCACTTAGCGACGCTGTGGTGCTTCGACTTGGTCTCGGGCAACAGGATCAGGCAATCAAGGATTCGGAGCTGTTCCAGAAGCAGTTCTCGAATCGCGCTCAGCAAGCTGCGCAGATTGCCTTTGCTATCGGGGCTCACTACGCGGACCGCGAGGATTGGCGTAACGCCGAGAAGCGCTTGTCGAGTGCAATCGGCCAGATCGACAAGAATGCCACAGCGGACGTGCAGATTCAGGCACATGGGCTTCTCGCTCGCGTCTACGACAGAAACGGAAACAAGAGCAAGGCGAAGCAGGAGTACGACAAGGTTCGCGGTTTCTGGAAGGACCCTGCTGCCGCCGTGAAAAAGATCGAGGAGATCTCGGCTGCCGCAGGTGAGGGTGAAGCGCAAACGCTGCGCCGATTGGGCAAGACGCTCGAGGCCGTGGGTGAGGCGTACTTCTTCTCCGCCGAAGAGAAAAAGGCAGTCGTCGATAAGATTCTCTTCCCTGAGTACAAGGGCTCGGGAGAGCGTGCTGAGGTCGAGAAGTTTGTGACCACCAAGGTCAAGGACTGGCAAGAGAAGAAGCGCAAGGCAGTTGAGGAAGCCGACAAGGAGTATCAAAAGATCCTCGGACTTCAGCCTGTCCCGCCCCCCCGTTGGGTTATCGCTGCAGGCTCACGCGTAGGCCAAATGAAGGGCCGATTCGTAGCAGAGTTCCGTGCAGCTCCGATTCCGAAGGATTGGAAGCAGAACGGCCCGAGTCCCTACGGAGATCTCCTCTGGGAAGAAATCCGTGGCGCGTACTACGCGAAGCTCGACGAGGTCTCGGAGCCCGATAAGCAGGCGGCACGCGGCGCCTACAAGACGTGTCTTGACCTTTCGGTCAAGCACCAATTCTTTGATGAGTTCTCCCGCTCCTGTGAGCAGTGGTTGTCCAAGAATTTCCCCGCTGAGTACCACTTGATTGACGAGTTTCGCAGTGCTCCGAATCGTTTGGGTACCGGCATCAACGAGCGCGCAGTCCCGTTGAACATGGACGGCTCTCCGTTCACGGTCATCATTGAGGAGAAGGCGGAGAAGAAGCCCGCAAGTGGTCCTGCGGCTGCGACTCCCGCGGCGAATGGTGGTGGCTCTAGCTCTAGCTCGGGTGGCTCTAGCTCGGGCGGCTCTAGCTCGGGCGGCTCGAAAGAAGACGATGCACTGAGCAAGGCGAAGAAGAAGTGAATACTACCCAGGATAAAGCCATGAAGTATCGTTCCCTCACTCGCACTCTTGCACTTGTTCTTGCGGCTGTCGGGGTGTTGACCATCACCGGCTGTGATGATGGCTCTCAGCCCATCAAGGACCCCTCCAAAGTTACTGGCCCGGTCGACAACACCGGCTCGCCAGTCAGCAAGGAGGCGGCAGACACCTACGCAGCAGCACTCGCTGAGATGGACAAGCTCGATAAGACCGCAGGGGCTTGGAACGAGACCACTTGCAAGAGCGTCGCCGACAAATTCTTGAAGGCTGCTGAAGTCCAGCAGAGCGAGATGGACAAGTACTTCGCCACGGCGGTCTACAACGCCGGCGCGGCGTATCATCGTTGCCAGAACCTTGCGGAGGCTCGGAAGCACTACAAGGAGGTTCTCGACAAGGACGAGAAGTTCCATCGCGCGCGGGTGCAGTTGGCTCGGTTTGACCTTGCGGAGTCGAACGACACGGCGACCGACAAGGCGATGTCTGAGTTTGAGCGAGCTGTCGCCGACTCTGAGTTTCAGAACGTTGAGGCCTTAGTTGAGCTTGCCCGTCTGCAGATGCGTCGCAACAACGCCGTGTCGAACGAAGAAGGTCCAAACGACTACGAACGTGCAAAGAAGAACCTTCAGCGCGCGCTTGCGGTGGATGACGCCTACATGCCGGCGTTCAACCAATTGGCGTTGTACTACCTGGAGCGAGCGCGTCAGAACGCAGGCGATAAGTCGTCCTCGTCAAAAGTGGCCCGCGGCGCCAAGAAGACGAAGGTGGATACGCAAGCGATCGACCTCGCACTTCTGGTTGCGTCTCAGGGCATTCGAAAGAACCCGAACTACGGCTCGATTCACAACACCGCTGGGCTCATCTACGCGGAGATCGGCGATCTTAACAACGCCGTGGTTCGGTTCGGTACTGCTCGTCAGGTGGACCCGAATTTCTTCGAGGCCCACATGAACTACGCGGCCGTCAACATGATGTTTCGCGGCTTCGCTAAGGCAGAGGATGCCTACCGGCAGGCGACTAAGCTCCGTTCGTCAGACTACGACGCCCACTTGGGACTCGCACTGGCACTTCGTGGTCAAGCCGACTCTGCTCCTGACGCAGACAAGAAGCTCGCCGAGGCGGAGCAGATGATTGCAAAGGCCAAGCAGCTTGATGGCAATCGCCCTGAGGCTTACTTCAATCACGCGATTCTCGTTCAGGGCTACAAGGGCAAGAGCGCTGGGGAAGCGGGCAACAAGGCTCTTGAAGAGGCCATTGGACTCTTTCAAGAGTTCGTTAAAAAGGCAGAGGGGAAGCCTGAGTTCGCGGAAGCAATCGAGGACGTGAACGCAGTCCCGACCAAGTCCGACAAGGAATGTCTCGGTCCCAAGGCGAAATCCGATCCCAAGTGCAAACGGGGTCGTATCCTCGATATCAAGGAGATTATTGACTTCAACCGGCAAAGTGCGGCCGACCAGAAGAAGCTTGAAGAGGAGGCTAAGGTTCAGGCTGCTTTGGAAGAAGCAGGAACCGCGCCCGCTGGGGAAGGCAACTAACGGGAAGCTTCAGCTGCGAGCAAAGCCTCAGCCCTTAGGGTTGAGGCTTTATTCGTTTCAGGCGGCTCAAGCTCCCGCGTGACGAAGAATTTTAGGAACTTCACTTTCGACCCAATGTCTGAGCCTCACGTGGGTCGCGAGTTGGCGCGGAGTATCGAACGAAGTTTCGCAGAGTGTGTTGGAGCTCGGGCGCAGTTGACGCGTAAGGGCTCCGGATCTTACGATGAAAGTGAAATGCGTATTGTTCGTCGGTCGCCGAGGGTTTCGGGGCAGGCGGCGATAGCAACCTCCCACAAGAAATTTGTGGGCTTGGAGGGTGAGATGACGCGGTCGACCCTGAAGTTTGCAGCAACAGCACTAGTTTTGGGCGTGAGCCTATTCTCCAGCGCGACTGTCTTTGCGCAAGAGGAGACTCGCTCATCGGATGGCGAAGGTGGTGGCTACGGTTACGAATTCACGGATGATCCGCTTAATGCAGGCGGTTTCGGTCCAAACGACGCAACCATCCGCGTGCGTCCGGGGCCCGTGCGCACCACGCTGATTCGACCCCGAACTTCATTCGTCAACGAGATGCTAAAGTCGGTCGAAAATCTCTAACCTCGGCTACGTGAAGTCGGCGCCACCTCGACATTGGTGCCGAATGAATGGAACTCCGTTGGGAGTTCTTCCCCAATGGGGCGAGCCCTGGTCGTCGATCGGGTATGAGTTTGCGCGGTAATTTCGCAAGTGTTTGATTGAACGATCAGGCTCCAGTTAGGAAGGCAAAGAAAATGGAAGGGAAGCAGAAAATCGCGCTCACGTTCGGGCTCTACCAAAACGAGGCGCTTGTGCGCCGAGAAACGGTAAACCAGGACATTGTCAAGATCGGCAAAGACGCAAAGAGTCATCTGCGCGTTGAGGACGAACTTGCATCGCGAATGCACGCGGTGATCGAGGTTGGAGCTGGTGCTGACGACATTACGTTGATTGACCTAGGGAACGAGCCGGGCACGCTTGTGAACGGTACGCGGGTCAACAAGTGCAAGGTCGGCGTCGGGGATCAGATTCAAATCGGCGGGACTAAGATCGTGCTTGAACGAGCCGAGGCTGTCGCTGTAGCGACTGCGTCTGCTTCAGCTCCTCCCCCTTCTCAACCAGCGCCTGCGGCGACGAATCCGTTTGGTGGTGCATCAGCTCCCTTCGGTGGGGCTTCTCCGTTTGGCGGGGCGGCGTCGCCCTTTGGGGATGCGAACCCGTTCGGCGCTCCTGCAGCCGCGGCCGCAAGCCCGTTTGGAGACCCATTTGGAGCATCGACTGCCTTTGCGGCCCCTGCGCCTGTTGACGAGGTTCCCGCGGATGCTCCTGAGGGTTCCTACACATACTCGATGATCAAGGCCGGGCCGCCCGTTCTTGCGGAGGAGGTAGAGAGTCACGCCTCCGCTGTTGAGGTAATGGTCATGTGGGATCAGTCGATCCTTCATGTCGCGCATCTGTCGCCTCCTCGTTCGTTTTATGTTGGCGAAGAGGATCGAAGCAACGTCCGATGTGACTACTTCGTGCCTGCAGAAAAACTCGGAACCACACGCGCGCCAGTGGTTCTCGCGAACGCTGGGGGGGTGTCAGTCGTTATTCTCCCGCGTTGCACCGGAACCATCGAGATCGGTGGGCAGGTCATGAGTCTGCAGGAAGCCGTAGCCAACGGTCGCACTCAGCCATGCGCGGAGCTTTCGGGAGCTCACCAGATGCAGCTCCCGATGAATGCAAAGGCCAAAATCATTCTCGACAACGGGCTCACCTTTCAGGTGTCCGCCGTGAATGCTGGTAGGAAAGTCGCCGGCCACGTGGCGCTCGCCCTTGCTCCTTTGGCGTTCTTTGGTCTCTCGGGAGCGATTCACGGTGGATTGTTGACCGCGATGTTTCTCTTCATGCCTCCGTTGACCAATACCGAGGACGGCGAGATGTCGGCGGATCAGCAGTACCTGCTTCAGCAGATGCTCAACGCAGCCGCTGAGAAGGAGCTCGAGGAGAAGGAGACTGAGCAGGTCACTGAAACCAACGCCGACAACAAGGAGGGCGGTACGGGGACCCGTGCGAAGGGTGAGGAGGGTTCGATGGGTAACCCGACGAGCTCCGCAACCAACAAGCGCTTTGCGGTGAAGGGACCTGCCGATAACCCGGATCCGCATATCGCTCGTCAAGCTGCTCTTCGGGACGCTCAGGAGTTCGGCATGATCGGTCTGCTCAATTCTGGGGCAGGTGGTGATCCGGATGCTCCGACCGCTCCCTGGGGTCGTGACGATTCGAGTGGAACCGACGCCCTTTCAGCACGCGGTAACATGTGGGGTGATGAGATCGGCGACGCCTACGGCGCTGGTGGTCTTGGTCTATCCGGCATCGGCGAAGGCGGCGGTGGGCGTGGCGAAGGCATCGGTCTTGGGAACATTGGAACCATTGGCCACGGCGCGGGTACGGGCACGGGTCAAGGGATTGGCAACGGGAGCGGGCGTTTGGGCGGTTCACACCGAACGAAGCCGCCCTCGGTCCGCATGGGTGCGACGAGCGTGAGCGGGCGCCTTCCTCCTGAGGTAATCCAACGCATCGTTCGCCAAAACTTTGGTCGTTTCCGACTTTGTTACGAGCAGGGGCTTCGGAACAATCCGAACCTGACGGGTCGCGTGAGCGTTAGCTTCGTGATTGGTCGCGATGGAGCGGTCGGTAGCGTCGGCGGTGGCGGTGACCTTCCGGACTCAGGCGTCATCAGTTGCGTCGCGGGTGCCTTCCGAGGTCTTTCGTTCCCGCAACCTGAAGGCGGTGTGGTCAAGGTGTCGTACCCGATCATGTTCTCGCCTGGCGGCTGAGCTTGGGTTGAAAGTGAAAGAAGCCGAGACTTGTCTCGGCTTTTTTCGTTTGTCTGTTTTGTCCGGAACTCGCGAAGTCGCCTACCCCAAAACGGGCCTGGACTTCACTGCGCTTTGCCTCCTATCCTCGCGGCGCTTGCTCCTTTACTTATTCGACGTGCGACGCATCTCCCAAAGCACGTCGCGTGACAACGCATCTACCGACGAGGCCTACCTGCCTTCGCTTCGGAACACCATCCATCGAGAGAACTACTTCGCAAGTACTCCTTGCGATCTGAGGAAAGTGAGAGCCCTTCCGATGAAGCTCTGCAATCTGCTCGTCGCCGTCGCCTGCATTGGCACTCTGACGTCGGCGTGCAATCGAAACCGGCAGGACGCCGTTCTCGCCGCGAACGAAGCGGAGAAGCTCCGCAAAGGCGACAAGGATGGTGCGATTGCCAAGCTTGAGGATGCCACCCGCCTAGATCCGGAGAGCCACGCGATTTGGTACAAGCTCGCCACGATCCACGAAGAGAAGGAAGACTGGGCGAAGATGGCAGAGGCGCTTCAAGGCGCAATTACTGCCGATGACCGCAACAAGGATGACGGCACTTGGGCGACCTACCATGCGAAGCGTGGTTACGCCCTTGAGATGCAGGCGAAGAAGAAGCCTGGCAAGCCCAAGGATAAGGCCGGGGCCTATGAAGAGGCCAAGGCCCCCTACACCAAGTGCATCGAGCTGGATGAGAACTATGCGGACTGTTACCACCAACTGGGCAACGTCTACATGTGGACTGACGATGAGCAACAGGCCATCGAGTTCTACACCAAGGCCATCCAGCACGATCCAACGGCGCTTCGTTACTATGGCCCCTTAGCAGAGCTGTACATCAATCTCGGCTACCTCAAGGAAGCGGAAATGGTCCTCAAGGAGGCCAAGACTCGCGGCGGCCCAGGTGACAAGTTGATGTGGGGCATCCACGTGCTGATGGGGCAAGTGCTCCAATCGCGCAACGATACCGCAGGGGTGGTGGCGGAGCTCGAAGCGGCAAAAGCTATCAATACCGGGGAGGGGCCCGAGGGCGTGCTGATTCTGTACTCGTTGGGTGCTGCCTACGCAAACGCTCAACCACCCAAGGTGCAGGAGGCGACAGACATGTTGAAGGGCTTCGTTTTGCGCGTCTGCAAAGGTCAGAAGGCTGCACAGTACGAAGTGGAGTGTGAGGGAGCGCGATCAACGCTCACGAACAAGCTCAACGCAACGGTTCAGTGAATGTGGGCACCCTTTGCTCGTCGCGGTGAGTGGAGCGGTGCCGGCAGGTTGTAATTGGTTGCCGACTCTAACGAGTCGGATTGCGGGGAGCAGATCTCTGGTCCCCGTCAGCAGTGGTTTGGATTTGGGTTCGCAACGCGAACCTGAACTTTGCTGGTGAAGGCCGAAGGCTCCATGGAACTTTCAGCGCGACTGAGTCTCCTCGAATCAGTTCATGATTGGCAATCGTTGTTGGAAGAGCTCGAGAGAGCTATCGCCAACACCTCCGATGCAGAAGCGAAGGCTGGGCTTCATTTGCAGATCGGCCGGGTACTTGACGAACGCTTCCTCCAAGGAGTGAAGGCGCTCAAGCACTTTCAGGACGCCTTCAAACTGAATCCAGCGCTCTTGGAGGCGTTGGAGCGGGCTCGGGGCATCTATTGGGAGCTTGGCAAAACCGCGATGGTCCAGAAGCTTCTGGATATCGAACTGCGGTCTGCCCAAGGCGCTGAAGCTGTGCCTCTGCTGCTCGAGCAGGCAGATGTCCTGTGCGATGGTGGCGATTACGAGCGTGCTGCTGCCACGTATGCCAAAGCGTTGGGTGCATCCGAAGGCACCAGCGACGACGCCAGGGCGGGGCTTGAAGACACTCAGCTAGGGGAAGAGTCCTGGCAGGCGTTTGTTGCGACGCTTGTTCAAGAGGCTGAGGAGCAGACGGGGAGTGCAGCAAGCCGAAGTTTCCTTCGCGCTGCGCGGATCGCGAGGAGGTTTGGTGCATCTTCCGCTGAGGAACTGTTTGCGCGCGCGTACGATTCTTCACCGCTCGAACGTCAGGTAGCTGCCGTCTACGAGGGCTTGTTGGTCGCTTCTGAACGAGGCGCAGATTTGGTTGAGCTGCAGCGTGAATTCCTCGAGCGGCAAAGCGCGAAGGCGCGCGCGGTTGCTAGCTTCCGGTTTGGTTCACGTTGGGCGACCCGACATCAACAACTGGAGACGGCTGCAACGTTTTTCGAGGAGTCTCTCTCACTCGACCCGACGAAAGATTCGGCTCTCCACTTCCTCAAGGAGCTTTACGGCGTTCGCGACGGCAATTGGGATCAGGCGCTCGGCCTCATCGAGAAGGCAGCGAATTCGACTGCTCCTTCTGCGTTTGCGTTGGCGACTGCTGGGCTAACTGCCTGGAAACAGCAGGGAAATCTGCTGCGCGCGCGGGTGTGGTTCGAGAAGCTTGCTCAGCTAACCCCAGATCATCCGGCCATTCCCTTGTTCGAACTGCAGATTGGCGAGTCTGTTCGTGGAGTGCCAACGACTGAAGCCGACGAAGTTGATCTCAACGTCGGTGAACTCCAGTCCTCTGAGGACATGGCGGCCTCGATTGAGGAAACGTCGGTTGTTGCACCGGAAGAACTCGCAGAGGCAATTGAGCCCGCTGCTGAGGCTGATGTCGTCGAGGCTCCCGTCGACGTACCCTCAGACGTTGCGGATGAGGTGCTTGCTGATGACGCAGCTCCGACCGCTGGCATGGAAGCCGAGCCGCCGGTCGAGCCTGAGGTCACTGCTCCGACCGCGTCAGAGCAGGCTGCTCCCGTAACTCCATCTGTCGCCGCTGCAGTCGAGCCAGTAGTTGCTCCGGCGCCCCGAAGTCCTGAGAAAACCGCGCAAGCTTCCGACCCTGCCAAGGTTCAGGAGCTGAGACAAAAGCTCGAGAAGCTGCAGGCTGCCAAGCGCATGACGGAGTACGTCAAGACGCTGGTTGAACTTGCCGACTGCCTCGACGATCCGAACGAGAAAGTAGCTGCGTACCTCGAAGCTGCGGAACTCTACACCACCAAGTTCCCGAACGCTGCCGAGGCAGTCAAATGCTTCGAGGCCGTGCTTGCGATTGACGAAAACAACGAGCTCGCGATTGAACACCTGCGGGCAACGTACGAGAAACGCAAGGATTGGGAGAAGCTCATCCGCCTCATGCGCCGAGAGGCAAGCGTGCTCGAGGTTGGGTTCGACCGGAGCGCGAAGTTTGCGGAGATCGCTCGGCTCGCGACTGAGCGAGTAAAGAAGCCAGACGTTTGCATCGAGCTGTGGGAGGAGGTCCTCGCCGGGGATCCTGACAACGTCGAAGCGTTGAACTCCTTACCCGGTCTTTATGAGCGCAACAAGGAGTACGGGAAGCTCGCGGACGTGCTTGAGCGCCAGGTGGAGATTACCTCCGATGCTCAAACGCAGGAGGCAACCTACAAGAAACTTGGTCAGCTCTACGGCGAGCGCCTTGGCGATGACGCCAAGGCTGTCGAGGCGTGGCGCAAACTCCTTGCACTCAACCCCAATGACCGTTCGGCCCAAGAGGCGCTGAAGAAGAAGTACCTTGCGCTTGGGATGTGGGATGACCTCGAGGTCTTCTACGCCGACAGCGGAAAGTGGGACGAGTTCATTCGTCTACTCGAAGCGCAAGAAGCAAAAGAAACAGAAGATGCCGCGAAGATTGGTCTTCTGGTCAAGACGGCCCAACTTTGGGTTACGCAAAAAGGCAAACTCGACCGAGCAGCCCGTGCGTATGAGAAGGTTCTCTCGCTAGACCCGAAGCATCTTGGTGCCGCTGAAGCGCTGATCCCGATTTACCAGCAAGCCAACAATGCGAAGGGTCTTGCGTCGGCGATTGAAGTGAAGCTCAGCCACGACGTCGATGGCGAAGAGAAGCTCCTCCTGTTGCGTGAGGTTGCGGGGCTTTACGAGGGCAAGCTCAAAGAGCCCGAGCGGGCATTTGAACGGTACCTTGCTGCGTTTGAGTCCGCACCGACTGACGAGCGCTGTGTTGAAGACGTAGAACGAGCCGCTGGAGTAACCAAGAGCTGGGAGGCTTTGGTCGGCGCGTATCATCGCGCGATCGAGCGAGCTTCTGAGGACGCCGAGAGGATCGGGTTGCGGCTCCGTTTGGGCCGGGTTCTCACAGAGGAGACCGGGGAAGTCGAGAAGGCCCTTGAGCAATTCCGCGCCGTACACGAAGCGGACCCTGAGAACACAGACGCGATCTCGGCGCTGGAGCGACTGTACCGCCAGACCTTGAACCACGCTGAGTTGCTTGGCATTTACGAAAAGAAACGTGATCTCGCCAGCGAGCCCGAGGCGCGACACTCGATTCTCGCCAGCATCGCGCAGCTTCACGTTTCGGAACTCAAGAATCCCCGCGCGGGTATCGACACCTATCGGCAGCTACTAGAAGAGAATCCGCAAGATCCTATCGCGCTGGCTGCGCTCGACGGTCTCTACAAGGACCTCGAAGATTGGGAGAACTACGCGGAGGTACTCCGAGCGCGACTTGAGTTGGACAACACTGAAGAGCAGATTGTCGACCTTAAGTATCGGTTGGGATCCGCGCTTGAGAAGCACCTGGGCGACCCTGCTGGGGCGCTTGCGAACTACCGGGAGATCCTGTTTGTCGATCCGGCCAATGAGCCGGCGCGGGCCGCGCTTGAGACGTTGCTTGAGCATCCTGAGCTGCGCGCAGAGACGGCCAGCATTCTTCAGGAGATCTACGAGAGCCGTGGCGATTGGGCGAAGCTGATTGGTTCATTGGAGATTCTCGCAGCCGCGGAAGAAGACCAGGGCCGAAGGGTTGGCCTACTTCGGAAAGTGGCGCGAGTCGCGGCGCAGAATCTTCAGGATCTGCCAGCCGCTATCGAAGCCCAGGCGAGGGCTCTTCGAGCCGATCCCAGTGATGGCGACACGCTTGCGGAACTTGAGCAGTTTGCGGAGCAAGCTACAGCTTGGGACGACCTCGAACGAATCCTTTCCGAGGTCGCGGAGGGCCTTGCAGACCCGGCGCTCGCGCGTGCGTACTGGATGCGACTCGCGTCCATTGATGAACGGCTCAACAAGGTGGACGTCGCAGCAGAGCGCTACCTTAGGGTTCTCACGATTGACGCAGCAGATGGCGAAGCGCTCGCTGCCATGGATGCGCTCTATCGAAGAACGGAGCGATGGGAGGATTTGATCGGCGTGTATCGACGCCGCATTGATCTCGCTGAGGCGCCCCAGGATCGCGAGGGTCTCTACTCTCAGATGGCGTCGGTCTACGAAGACAAGCTCGGCCGCCCAGAGGACGCTATTGCAGCGTATCGCGGAGTCCTTGAGCTCGAGCCCACGAGCGTCGTTGCATTGACCGCACTCGACGGGCTCTACACGCGGCAGGGCCGTTGGGTCGATTTGGCGGAAAATTTGGAGGCTCACCTTCAGCTCGCCGAATCCGACGAAGAGCAAACTCGGCTCATGCTTCGGCTCGGAGATCTCAGGGAGACCCGAATGGGTCAGGTTGAAACCTCGATTGATATCTACCGCGAGGTGCTTGAGCGAGATCCGGCGAATGAAGCCGCCCTTGGGGCGCTCGAACGACTCGGTCAAAGTCCGGACCATGAACTTCCGATCTCCGAAATCCTGGAGCCGCTTTACCGGCAATCTGGAGATTGGCAGCGACTGATTGGCGTCTACGAAGTTCAGGTTAGGCGTAGCGAAGACCCAACGCGCAGAGTCGAGTTACTGCACCAAATTGCCTCGTTGTACGAGGACTCGGGCAATCTGGCGGACCAGGCATTCCAATCGCTTTCGCGCGCCCTTGCTGAAGACCCCACCTCCGAGGACACCAAGGGGAGCCTTGAGCGCATCGCCCGTGCGGAGGGGTGGTATGCCGAGCTAGCGAAAGTCTTTGAGGACCGAGCTGCATCGGCCCTCGTCGGGGGCGATCCCAACGCGGCCGATGAGGCCACTGCCATCGGCGATCCCGCCGTTGCGGTGGACCTCTTCACGATGGCGGCGCGCATCTATGAGAATGACCTCGCGGCCGCCGAGCCGGCCGTACTTCACTATCGTAAAGTCCTAGAGATCGACCCAGCGAACCTCGCAGCCGCTGAGTCGCTTGAGCGCATGTTCCGGGGGGGCGAGCAATACCCCGAACTCAGCGCGGTTCTTCAGCACAAGGCTGAGATTCTGGAAAGCATGTCCGACAAGAAGGGGGCGCTATTCCAGGCTGCCTCAATCGAGGAGGACGTGCTGGATCGTCCGGATGCTGCGGTCGTCTGTTACCGGAAAATCCTCGAGTTGGATGCTGAGGATGTTCGGGCCGTCGACGCGCTCATCAAGGTCCATTCGGCACGTGGCGAGTGGGCGAGCCTCTTGGCCGCGTATGTGCAAAAGGCCGACCTTGTGAATGACCCAGGGGAGAAGAAGAGCATCTTCTACCAAATCGGCGCGGTGCACGAGCGAGAGCTCAAGGATGTTCCGCAAGCGATTGACACGTACAATCGAATTCTCGAGATCGATCCCGCAGATCTAGCCGCGCTCGCTCGCCTCGACGCTCTTTACCAATCTTCTGAGAATTGGGCGGAGCTACTGACCGTTCTGCAAAATCAGAGCGAGCTGGCGGCGGATGCTGAAGAGAGCATTCGCTATCAATATCGAATTGCGGAACTCTACGAGAAGCGCCTCGCCGATGCCCCGCGGGCGATTGAGCTCTATCGAGAGCTCCTCTCGCAGATGCCGGATCATGAGCCGACACTGACCGCGCTCGAGGGCATCAAGGACTCCGGGAAGGACGCTCATGCTGCCGCGTTGGTTCTCGAGCCTGTCTATGACGCGGCTGGTGACTGGGCACGACTTGTGAGTGTGCTCGAGGTTCAGGTGAAGCACACCGAGGACGTGTTCGGTCAGGTTGACCTGTTGCACCGCATTGCTCGCCTCGACGAGGAGATGATTGGTGACCACCGTGCAGCGTTTGAGGTCTATGCACGCGCTGTCGCCCTCGACGTGACGAACGAGGAGTCGCTTGCGTCGTTTGAACGCTTGGCGATGGCGGTCGGTAGCTGGCCGCAGGTTGCTCAACTCTATGACGCTGAGCTTTCGCGGCTGAAGTCCGAGCAACCGGAGCGCTTCGTGGATCTCGCTCTGCGGCTTGCGCAGATCTTCGAGACTCAATTGGAAGATGTCGACAATGCTATCGGCCGATATCGGGCGGTCGTTGAGGTTGACTCTGAGAATTGGACTGCGATTACGTCGCTTGACCGTCTGCTCGTGATGGTGGAGCGCTGGCGCGAACTTGTTCCGGTGCTTGCACGCGAGGCCGAGATCGGTCCGACCCCCGACGACATTCTGAACTTTAAGTTCCGACTCGGTCAGGTTCACGAAACGCGCCTTGCGGACGTCCCGGCTGCCATTCAGGCCTACCGAGAGGTCATCGCCGCCGCACCCGAGCACGCACCGACGCTTGAGGCTCTTGAGGGGCTATTCGCTCAAGGGGTCCACCAACTTGAGATCGGCGAGGTCCTTGAGCCGCTTTACCAATCGACCGGCGATTGGGACAAGCTGACGGCCGTCTTCGAGGCGGAGCTTGGTCAGAAGACCGGCAGGGAAGAGCGTCTTGCTACGTACTTCCGTATTGCCGAGCTGCATGAGGAACGTTTGATTTCGCTCGACGGCGCATTGGCGGTCTACATCCGCTCACTCAAGGAGTTCCCTTCTGATGAGAAGACTCTCGATGAATGTGAGCGGCTCGGGGCTGCTTCTGACGGCGGCTGGGAGGCGTTAGCGAACGCTTACGCCGACGTGCTTGAGCTGCACGAGGACAAGCCCGTTCAAGCTGCGATTGGCAAGCGACTCGCGCGCCTTTTCGAGGAGGAACTTGGAGACATCTCCAACGCGGAGAAGACGTATCGCTACGTGCTTGGGATCGACCCGGCAGATGTCCCTGCGCTCACCGAGCTAGACCGCATCTATACGTCTCTTGAGCAGTGGCCGGAGCTGGCTCAAGTGATTGAGCAACGAATCCCTGCCACCACCGATCCAATGGAACTCACCGAGCTCCACCTCCGGGTCGGCGAGGTGTACGAGGAGCGTCTTCAAGACGAGTCAGGTGTCGGACAGCTCGATGACGCGACCCGCGTGTTCCGCCGCGTGTTCGACGAGTTGGACCCAGCGAATGAGAACGCCATCAATGCGTTGGAGCGCATCTACAGCCAGCGCGAGCAGTGGCCTGAACTCAAGATGGTGCTCGACCGGCAGCTCGAGCACGCGAGTGGAGACTCTGCTGAAGCGGATATTCGCGCCAAGCTTGCCAACGTTTTGGCCGACAAGCTCAATGAGCCGGCCAAAGCGACCGATGCTTGGAAACGCGTGCTCGACCTTCGCGGAGACGACCCCGAGGCGCTTCACGGATTGGCCAATCTCCACGAGCGGTTGGGCGAGTGGTCAGAGCTCACAGAAGTGCTTGGTCGCCATTTCGACATCGCAGAGGACGACGCCGATCGAGTGTCCGTGCTCTTGCGCCGTGCTCGGCTATTCGAGGGCCAGCTTTCGCGGGATGACGAAGCTCTCGACGACTACCACCGGGTGCTCGACATCGAAGGCGACAACCTCGATGCGCTGTATGCGATTGCTGCCATCTGGCGGCGTCGCAATGACCCTGCGCAGCTCGTGGAGACGCTCGATCTCACGATCCTTCGCGCAACCGAGAAGCTTCCGCCTGAGCACCAAATTGCGCTCTTCCGCGAGCTCGCTCTAACCCATCAGAACGTTCTCGGTCAGTCGTACGAAGCGGTAGACGCGTGGCGTCGACTGCTGGCCGTTGACCCCCGCGACTTTGAGGCGATGTCCAACCTTGAGAACCTCCTTCGCGCCGAAGACCGGTGGGAAGAGGTGATCGAGGTGAAGATGGGGCGAGCAAAGGCTTTGCCCACACCCGAAGAGCAAATTCGCGAGTACCTCGAGGTCGCAGCTTTGTGGGAAGGGGCTGTTCAGAAAGCCGACGCCGCAACTCCCGCCTACGAAGCCGTTTTGGCCCTCGACCCGGCCCACGACCAGGCCTTCAAAGCGCTTGAGAAGCTCCACGCAGCTGCTCGTCGCGACGAGGCGTTAATCGAGCTGTTCCTCGCTCGCCTCGACACTCGTGACGAGACGCATGAGAAGACCGAACTCTTGCGTAAGGTTGCCAAGGTCTTCGACGAAGGTCTTGAAGACAAGCCTCAAGCGTTCGACGCACTGTTGACCGCGTTTGAGATGGACGTTGACGACAACGAGACCACCAAGGCGCTCGAGAAGGTCACTCAGTCAACCAACAAGTGGCCTGAGCTCGTCCAGCAGGTCAACCAGTGGTTGACCGGCGAGCAGGTGCCCTCGCGAAAGATCACCCTCTGTCTACGGTTGGCCAAGTGGTACGAGGATCTCAATCGTCCGGAGTACGCACAGCCCTACTACGCGCAGGTTCACAAGCTGGACCCCAACAACGTCGCCGTGCTGCGGCAGATGGCTAACTTCCTGAAGCGGTCAGGCAACTTCCAGCAACAGGGGCAGATGTTGCAGCAGGCCCTGGCGAACGCAGTGTCTGACACGGACCGCAAGGAGATCCTGACCGAGATGGGTGAGGTGCTCCACCTCAAGATGAACGAGACCGAGCAAGGGTTGTCCTTCTATCGGCGTGCGCTTGAGGTTGACCCGCACTACGTGCCCGCTTTGGAGCAACTCGAGAAGCATGCGGTTGAGCGCGGCAACAACGCAGAACTCGTAGATATCTTAAGCGCAAAAGCAAAGGGGCTTGCTGAACCCGACCAAGTTGCGGCGACCAAGCTACGTGTCGGCGGGATTTATGAGAGCACGCTCGGGCACCCGGACAAGGCCGCTCAAGCTTATCGCGAGGTCCTCGACGCGGACGCCAGCAACGTTCTCGCAATGCGCGGACTAGAGCGCGTGCATCAACAGATGCAGCAGTGGCCCGAGCTCGTCTCGGTCCTTGAGATGCAGTTGGATGTCGTCGCAACGGAACGCGAACGCATTGAGGTCCTCATGAAGATCGCAAAGATCCAGGAGGAGCTCTTCGTCAAGCCCGATGCTGCGGCGCTTCGTCTTGAGCAGGTTGTTGAAATCGACCCCAACTTCGAGCCGGCATTGGAAGGACTAGCTCGTTGCTACCGTCAGCGGCGACAGTGGCTCGACCTCAACAACACCTACGACCGCCACGTCAATGCGACGAGCGACCGCCTCAAGAAGGTGGAGTTGTGGAGCGCGCAGGCGATCGTCTACTCCGATGAACTCGAGGACATTGACCGCGCGATCGACAGCTACAACAACATCGTCGAGCTGGACCCGCAGCACATACCGGCGCTCGACGCGCTCGCGAAGCTCTACGAGAAGCAGGGCGAAACCGATCGCGCGATTGAGCACATGACACGCGTCGCTGATTTGACGACCGACGGTCGTCAGAAGGTGGAGATGTACCACCGTATCGGACGCCAACTCGACGAGAAGCTCGGCGACCGCATGGCAGCGCAAGAGAATTACGAGCGGGCCCTTGACCTCGATGGTTCTCACCAGCCCACACTTGCCGCGCTGAGAACGATCGCGGTGGACGCAGCCGACTGGGATCGCGCGGCACGCTACCTCGACTCGGAGCAACTCGTTACTGAGTCTCCGAGGTTGCGAGCGAAGCTGCTCGTCGAGTTGGGCAAGATGCGCCAGGAAATGCTCGGTGAGCAGGAACAGGCGATGCTGGCCTACGAACTCGCGTTGCAATGCGACAGCGACAATGAGGATGCCGCGCTTCCGTTGATGCAGGAGTACGCCTCACGGTCGGAGTGGGAGCGTGCCGAACCACTGGCCGAGCTTCTCGTAAAGAAGGCTGGTAAGCGGGACCGTCACGAGCAGCATTCGCTGCAGAATAGCTACGGAAAGATCCTTGCCGCTCGCAAGAACTTCCCAGGAGCCCTCAAGGCATTCCAAGCCGCAGCACAACTGGATCTCACGAACCAAGAGACCATTCGGGGGTTGGCGGAGGTCTGCTTTGAACTCCAGGATTGGGCTGGAGCACTGACCAACTATCAGAAGGTGCTCACTTCGCTTGAGGAGCACGACACGGAACAGCGTGCCTTCGTCTACTTCCGGTTGGGTGCGATCAAGCAGGCCCAAGGGCAGCCGAAGCAAGCTATCAGCAACTTCGATAAGGCCTTGCAGGTTGAACCCTCACATCAGCCCACGCTTGAGGCGCTCGTCGCCTTGTATGAGGGGGCCAAAGACTGGGTTCAGGTCTGTCACTACAAGCGCATCATCCTCGACAACGTCTATGACGGCGACGTGCGGTTCAAGACGCTGGTCGAGATCGGCGACATTTGGGGCGACTCGGGTCGGGGTAAGAGCCCGAACAAGGCCATCGAGGCTTATGACGAAGCGCTCGGGCTACGAGCGGACGACCATGTTGTACTCCACAAGCTCCTCCAAGTTTGTACGGACGCGCAGCAGTGGGAGCGAATGAACGAAACGCTCGAGGCCATCGCCAAGCTCGAGCCAAACAAGATCAAGCAGAGCAAGTACTTCTTCACGATTGCGCAGATCTGGCGTGACAAGTTGTCTGATCCGGATCGAGCCGTGGAGTACTTCGACCAAGCGCTGGAGTTGAATCCTGCGTCGCTCGATGCGTTCGAGCGTATCAACAAGATTCTGACCTCTCAGAAGAACTGGAACGGCCTCGAGCGCGCTTATCGCAAGATGTTGCACCGCTTGGCGCAGTACCCCTCGGCCGAGCTGGGGGGCCAGCAGAAGGCCGATGTCGAGTTCAACCTCTGGCACGCTCTCGGATTGATTTTCCGCGACCGTCTCAAGGACCCGACGCAAGCGCTTGGGGCCTTCCGAAAGGCCTCGAGCTTCCGGCCAGAAGACAAAACCGAGCACACGATCCTCTCGGAGCTGTACGAGGAGTCCGGCCAGATCGATCTTGCGATTGCCGAGTACCAGGCGCTCGTGCGCTTGGACCCGGTGGACGTTGGTCCCTATCGGCGCCTGTACGCGCTCTATCTCACCAAGCAGTCGTACGACGAGGCTTGGTGCCTGGCCGCTACTCTAACGTTCTTGAAGAAGGCCGGTGACGACGAACGCCAGTTCTTCGAGGACTACCGACCGCAGGCGCTGCCCCAAGTCACGTCGCGAGTTGACAACAACTCCTGGCTAAAGAGGGTGTTCCCGACGGACGAGAATCCTCGCGTGGGCAAGATCTTCGAGTTCATTGCGCCGGCGGCTGTTCGCGGCAGGCTCGAGCAAATGAAGGCGAAGAACGAGATCCCCGTGTTGGACGCGAGGTTCCGTCAGGACCCTGCGACCAGTACGGTGACGTTCGCTCGCACGTTCGGTTGGGCAGCGAATGTATTGGGGCTCCCAGTCCCGCAGCTTTACGTTCGCAGCGACGTTCCGGGCGCGCTATCTCACGTGCCGGTCGACCCGCCTTCGAGTCTTGCCGGCCAGACGGTGCTGAGCCGTCTGACGCCTCAGGACTTGGTGTTCATTGTTGGTAAGCACGTCGCGTACTACCGAGGCGAACACTACATTCGGGCTATCTTCCAGACTGTCACCGAACTCACGGTGCTCTTCTTTGCGGGCATCAAGCTCGTGGCCCCTGAGCAACCCACTCCGCCAGACCTCTCGAAGCAGATCATTGAGACCGCCCGCTCGCTGGCCGTGTACATGCAGCCAGTTCAGCTCGAGGGCCTCAAGCTCGCTGTTCGAGATTTCATCCAAACGGACGACGCGAAAGCCAATATCAAGCGCTGGGCGCAGTGTGCTGAGATCGCGTGTATGCGAGCCGGCTTTCTGCTGAGCGGCGATCTCGATACGGCCCTCAAGGTGATTTCGGCCGAGCAGCAAATGCCCGGCGACCTCACTCCTCAGGAGAAACTGAAGGAGCTACTCGTATTCTCGGTGAGCGAGGACTACTTCAAGCTTCGCGCACAACTTGGGCTAGCGATCAAGGTCGCAGCTCAGTGAACGGCGCAGCTCCGTGAAAGCAAGGAGCCGGTGAGCCTATCGCACACCGGCTCCGCTGTCTGAAGGCTACAGAGGCTTGATTTTTCCGTCGTAAAGGGGACGATCCAAAGCGTGGCGTCGAACGCGAAGGTGGCCGTCTTGAGGCTGGTCCAAGAGGACCAACGTCGATTTGGCGAGCTGGACTTGCTCGCCAAGCTCGGTCACGGCGGTATGGCAGACGTCTATCTCGCCGCCGTGCGAGCGAAGCCTTCCGAACTCGTCGTTCTAAAGCGGCTCAAAGAGGACCTTCTGGATGCCGAGCATCGGTCGATGTTCGAGGATGAGGCGCGAATCATGCCTCAGCTCTCGCACCCGAACGTTGTTCGAACGCTGGAGTACCGCGCGCAGGAGGGCTGGCCCTACCTCGCAATGGAGTTCTTGGACGGGCTGCCGCTGGATCAGTGTTGGCAGGCGGTGGGGGACCTCGGGGAGGTCGCCGTTCGGCACGTCGTATGTGAGCTGCTCGAGGGGCTTCATTACGCCCACGAGTTGCGTTCTCCCGAGGGACAGCCGCTGGAACTGGTTCATCGTGACGTGAGCCCTCAGAACGTGTTTGTCACCTACGACGGTCGAGTAACGCTCGTTGACTTCGGTATAGCAAAGAGCCGCGGTCGGGCTCAGCACACGAGCACTGGCGTTGTGCGCGGCAAGCTTTCGTACATGGCGCCTGAGCAGGCTCTCTGCGACACGGTGGACCGTCGTGCCGACATTTTTTCTGCCGGCGTCGTGCTCTTCGAGCTTGCGACAGGGGCCCGCTACTGGGGCGGCTTGAATGATGTGCAGGTTCTGAAGCGGATGACTTTTGGAGACCTGCCCAAGTTTGAGGAGCACCAGGCCAACCGCTTTTTGATGAACACAGCAACGGGTGAAGCGTTGGCAAAGGTACTCCAGGTTGCGCTGCAGGCACGGCCAGAGGACCGCTACGCAACGGCGCGTGAGTTTCGGCAGGCGCTTGCCGATGCCGTGCCCGGTACGATTCGGAGAACGCAGCTCGGAGCTGCTGTTGAGACCGCCTCGCAAGGCTACCGTGAGGCGTTAAGGGCATTGGTAGACGAGCACCTGTTGCACGCTCGTGGAACGGCCGGGCTTGTCGGTGTCGACCCGCTGGCTCAATCCGGTGAACGAGCAACCGCACAGTTGGGTGACCGCGTGACCGGGTTGGCGTCAGCTGCGGTTGGGGAAGTCCAAGTCATCGAGGAAACGGCGCCAGGCTTCGAAGTAGAGTCGGGCGGTGCCTCGGCAGAAGATGGCAGCGCTGAGCTTCCGCAAGCAGCAGACTTGTCTGAGCCCAGCGGTGAAGCGGGCGAGGCGAGGCGCGAAACGAAGTCCTCGTTCGGAGGCAAGACGCTCATTCTCGGGGTGGCCTTCGCCGCTGCTGCTGCAACCGTGGTCACAGTCGTTGCTAACCGAACAGGCGAGCCGCAGCGTCCTGCGGCGAGCGCCCAAGCGCCTGCTCCCGACCTGGTGCGCGATCAGCACATCGAGCTTAAGCTCGGCGCAACTCGAGAGGAAACAAGGGTCTTTTTGGATAACGCTCCGATCGACAAGCTTCCGTTTACCGGCAAGCTTCGACGCGATGGTGCCGCTCACACGCTACGGGCGGAGGCCCCAGGGTATGTGTCGGAGTCGCGCATCGTGGTGTTCGATCGAGACGTTGACATCGTCTTTTCTTTGCAGCCAGAGCGCCCAGTGCGTGCAACGACGAGTGCCTCGTCGGCCGCTTCCAGTCCTAATCAAGTCCGCGTTGCGCCTCCTACAGTCGTGCCTCCCAAACCGTCCTCGAACGGCGGGTTTGATTTGCGCACGCCGCCTTGGGGCGCTGGGCCAAAAGGACCGAAGAAGTAGCCGTCCCCTCGGGTCGCTGTGTTCTTCGGCGCTGGCTGAAGCTAGATTGGGCTAGTCCGTGCAGCCGTCTTTTCGTAGCCAACTTCACTCGCAGCCAACAAACTCTGCGTTGCGAGTCGTGTCAATGGTCGGCCTCGGACTGGCTCTGGGGTTTGGCTTGAGTGTCGCCCCTCGAGTTGCTCAAGCCGCCGGATGTGGGCAGGTGTCGAGCTCTGAGCCGACCGCAGAAGCGTTGGCGAGCTATGAGACGGCTGTTGCGCTTACCAAGGATGGCCGCTACCCGGAGGCTCTCGCCGCTTACAAACGTGCTCATGAGCTAAGCCCCAGCTACGTCATTCTCTACAATCTCGCAAAGGCAGCAGCCCTGAGTAGTGACCCTACACAGGCGCTCGAGGCCTATGAGTGCCATCTCGAATTGGGTGGCAGCGAGCTCGATGCCACGCGGAGGTCGGAGGTGCTCGCGGAGATCCAGCGACTGCGCGGCGAGGTTGCACTGCTCGTGATCGAGGTTGATCTGCCTGGAGTCGAGCTATTTGTAGATCAACGTCAAGTCGGTGTTTCCCCATTGCTTGAACCGGTGACGGTGAACCCAGGAAGCCGGTTGGTGCGGGCCAAAGGTGGCCGCATGGAGACGCGTGCGGTGCAGATCGAGCGCGGGGGTCGGCTGGTCGTGACCTTCGATCTCGAGGCTGATGTTGCTCCACCACCGCTCGACCCGCCGTTTCGTTTTCCAGCTGGGGTGGTTGGCGCCTCGTGGATTGCGACGGGGCTCATTGGCGTAGGTGCGGCAGTGACCGGCGTGATGGCGCTCGCGACGTCGGAAGACGTTTCGAATGATCTTTACCTCGGCCCGCAGCGGACTCCGCTTCCTGGGTCTGAACTTGATTCGAAGATAGAGCGGGCGAACGCACTGGCCGTATCCACCGATGTGTTGATTACGGTCGGCTCGATTGTTGGGGCTGCGGCCATCTCGTTCAGCATTGTCAATTCGCTGGGGGAGACGGCCACCGCTCCGCGCGTGAGTTTCTCGCCGGGCGGGTTGGTGTTCAGCGGGAGCTTTCGGTGAAGCGCCTCGGCTGGTCGTCGTTGGTGATGTCCTTGAGTTGCGCCTTGGTGGTCGAGCCGCAGCCGGGCGCAGGGATTGGCGCTTCGTGCGAGGCGAGTTCCGAGTGCCAAGCCGCAGAGTGCCTGGACGGTCTTTGTACCGTGCGCTGCTTCGAATCGGCCGGCTGCCCGGGCGGGACGCTGTGCGCGAACGAGGTCTGCCAGCTGCCGCTAAGCGCATTGGTGGTCGTTCCCTATGACACCGCTCAGGATGAAGTGGGCCAGGCTGTGGACCGCGGCGTAGTGCAGGCCGCCGAACAACTTGGCTACGTAGAGCCGGAGCTGGTCTCCAAATTGGAGTTGCCCAGTGCTACCTACGAGGAGGTTGAACAGCGGCTGGACCAACAGTTCTTCGACCTCGTGATCGTGGGGTCACCAGCTCTCTCTCCCGGCTCGTTGGAGACCGCCAAAGCGAACCCTGGGACTACGTTCGTTGCTATGCAGCTCGATCCTGCAAACGCAGCAGGCAACCTAGTGTCGTTTGATGCTCGCAGCTATCAAGCCTACTTCCTCGCGGGTGTTGCAGCTGGGCGGCTCACCAATAGTGGGCGCCTTGGCTTTGTCGGCTCGACGCCCACGCCGCCATTCATCGCGAGCGTGAACGCGTTTGCCTTGGGCGCACAAGCGGGTCGTGGCGCGCCGATCACCCTGGAGCTTCGCTGGATGATGGGGCCTCACGACATGGGACTCAAAGTCGACGGCAAGTCGAAAGAGCGACGGGATACCGAGGAGATGGTTGCGGCTGGCGCAGACGTGATCGCTCACAACGTTGACAACAACATCCCGGTCTTCACCGTTCGTGATCTCAACGAGGCGGGCGCTTCTGTTCTCGCGGTGGCTAGTCACAAGCCAGAGGCCTGCGGAATCGTAGCCGCCGGGGATTGCGTTGGCGCGGTTGTGACCAATTGGACGCCGCTCTTCTCCCGCATCATCGATCTTGTGCATCGGGGTGAGCCTCCTTCTGGAAGTCTCTTGGAGCCAATGCGCACGAGCAACGCGGAGAGCGTTGTGCGTTTCGACCTTGGTACGGGCCTGGCCGGCGGTTCGAGTTTGGCCGCAGAGCTTGAGAGCTTGCGCGCCGAACTGGCATCTGACTCGGGCGTAGGTCGAGTCTTCGACGGGCCGATTCAGTCCACGGGCCAGTGCGAGTCGGCTAGCGGACTCCCGTCCTGTGTCGAGGCAGGAACGCGATTGAGTGATGAAGGGCTCGCGTCGATATGTTGGCTCGTCGCGGGCATCATCGATGAGACGGGCGCGCCAGCGATGGTGCCAGAGTCAGCGAGCTGTCCCGCTCCGTAGTTGGACCAGGGAAAGAGCAGCAAACGCACAAGCTGCTCATCGAGGCTCATCGCTCGCGCAACGTCTTCGGCTGCGCACGCAACTCTTGAGGTGCCGCGTGGTTGTCGCGGTTCGTTGGGAGCCCCTGTGAGCCCGCCCCGGAGGCTTCGATGAAAGGATGCCGCGACTGCAGCCCACAGCGGTACGGCCACGGTTTTGCTGTCGCCGTGGTTGTCGCTCAGCGCTATCTGAAGCTGATGATGGCGCCGCTCGAGTAGGTCTTGAGGCAAGCGGTCCAGTTCTTTGAGTGCGCCGGGAAACTCTGCACACAATTCACGAAAGAACGTCCGCTCCGGGATCGGCTTTCCTGCGGCTCGCTCGCTGCGCAGGGTCAGAAGTGTTGCGTACTTCCAGGCGAGCCTGACGGCGACGTGGCGGTCCACTTCGACGAACGGCAACATGAGCGCCTAGAGCTCACTTTCCGGAAAGGCTAAGACGTGGTCGAGCGAAGGTTGCTCAAGTGCGAGCATCAGCAGCCGATCAAACCCGAGCGCGTTCCCGGCGGAGGGAGGCATGCCCTCCTCGAGCGCCGCGAGGAAACGATGGTCGAGCGGATAGACAGGTCGTTTGGCAGCCGTGCGCTGCGCTTGATCGTTCTCGAAGCGGCGACGTTGTTCAGCTGGGTCGGTGAGTTCGTCAAAGCCGTTGCATAGCTCAACTCCGCGCACATAAAGCTCGAAGCGGTTTGCATAGCGCGGGTCCTCCTTGTCGAGCGCTGCAAGCGAGGCCATCGGCCTGGGGTAACGGAGCAGAAACAGCGGCTGTTCCAAGGTTGCGAAGTGAGGCTCGATCTCAAAGGCCAGCTTGTGAAAGAAGTTGTCCTCGTCATGCTCCGCGAGCGCGAGCATCTCTGGCTCGTCAACGTTGCAAAAGCGTTTGAAGGCCTCCGTGACCGTCATACGCAAGAACGGTTTTGCGACGTGCGCGCGGATCGAGGCATCGGGCCGCGCGCTGGCATTCACGACTGCGCGCACGACGGCCTCCGTATCGGTCATCACTTCCTCCATCGAGCCGAACGCGCGATACCACTCCAGCATGCTGAACTCGGGGTTGTGACGCTGGCCAACCTCACCCTGACGGTAGGCCCGCCCGAGTTGGAAGCAACGTGGGATGCCCGCCACCAGCAAGCGCTTCATCTGATACTCGGGCGAGGTTGCAAGAAACCGCGGTTCGTCGGTGGTGTCACCAACGCCAAAGGCGTCGAGGTGACTGTCGAGGCCGGGACAGGGGACAATCGTTGGCGTCTCGACCTCGATAAAGCCACGTGCGTGAAACAGCGATCGAACCGTGCGCAGGGCGTGATTGCGCATCTGCAGCGCGTGGCCCATGCCCTGCGTAAAGCGTGCGACCTCGCGATTCGCGCGCCCGGGCGTGAGTGATACTAGCTCGGCGCGGCGTAGGGCGTTGCGTTCCCACGTGCCGCGACAACGTACAAGGGTCCCGTCCGCTAGCTCGGCGAGGGGAGCGTCCAGCTCCACCTCCAACGAAGCCCACGCATCGCACAGCCAAAGCCGCTCGCTGTGTCGCCGAATCCGACCACCGACGAGCAGAGCCTCTCCGTCAGTGGCCTCCGCAACGTCGCTCGGTGAGAGCGTCGGCGTTTGTTCAGTTTGCCCCACCGGCTCCGCCGGCTGCGCCGCCCGTGCCGCTACCACCCGCGCTACTGCCGCCTGCTGCTGAGCCACCGGCCCCTGAACCACCGGCCCCGCCAGCCGCCCCGCCGGTCCCATTGCCACCGGCGCTGTTGCCACCGGCGCTGTTGCCACCAGCGCTGTTGCCACCAGCGCTGTTGCCACCAGCGCTGTTGCCACCGGCGCTGTTGCCACCGGCGCTGTTGCCACCAGCGTCACTGCCTCCGACCCCGCCGGGCGTGCACTCCGGCGACTCGCTCGAGCCGGTCTCCGGACAGCAAATGTCCGCATTCCCCTCAAGTTCGCGAGAGGTCTTGCATACGAGACCCTCCGCGCAATCGTCATTGCCGTTGCCGGCGTTGCAGCGGTCCCCTTCACCTTGGGCCGCACAAGCGCTCCCGACGAGGACGACCAAGGTCGCTAGGGAGAGAAGGCAACGGCGAGCGATGAACGAAGGGGCGGCCCAAAGCAACATGGCCGACGTCGTTACACCAGCTTGCCGCTGGGAGGAACCTCTGCGGAAGATCGCACCGACGCGCGCACGCACGTGGTAACTTGCGCCCGTGCCAACTGACTCGTGCCAAGTCGACCATTCACTAGGGCCTTCGGCCGTTTTTTTCGAAGTGGGCACAAGTCATTCTGTCTGCTGCATCCACCTTCGTTGGCCTGACTCGTTCCAAGTTCCGTTCTTGTTGAAGAGGGCCCGAGTCATTCTGTTCCCTGCATCAACCTTCGGTTGAACGTGCCGACGAGCGCGTCAGGCAGCCCCCCGCCTTCACGTCGGTCGCGCCCGCAGATGGATTCTCCGCACGCGACTGACCTTAGGGTGCTTGGCCTGACCTCAGCCTTCGAAGAGGCGTTCGCTTCCGCGCGTGCAGACTTCCCGAGCTACGACTGCTCGATTGCCAGGGTAACCAAGATTGAGCGCGGCTTTGCTGCGGTCACCGGTGTCGAAGCGGAAGGCCTTCTGCACGTGCCCAAGGCGCTATCAAAGCGTCCGGAGAGCACCCCAGCCACTGGGGATTGGGTGGTAGTGTCATTCGCGCGGGAGGTGGTGCTTTCGGTGCTACCGCGACGCTCGAAGTTCGTTCGCCGGGCAGCTGGGCAACGACGTGAACCGCAGGTCGTCGCCGCCAACGTTGACCACCTATTCGTGGTGATGGGCCTTGATAAGGACTTCAGTCTGCGGCGTATGGAGCGCTACCTCGTCTTGGCAGCGGAGAGTCAGGCTTCCCCTGTAGTTTTTCTGACCAAGGCAGGCGTTGCCGAGGACGTCGAGGCGAAGCTGAAGTCCGCTCAGTCGATGGCTCAAGCTGTCCCCGTTCATGCCATCGATGTGTTGGCTGATCTTGGGATTGACGCGCCGTGGCGCTATCTGAGCGTTGGCTCCACGGCAGCACTCGTTGGCTCTTCGGGGGCAGGGAAGTCGACGCTGGCCAATCACCTCCTCGGCGCTGACGTGCAGCTTACGGGGTTGGTTCGCGCTCACGATGATCGGGGCAAACACACCACGAGTCGTCGTGAATTATTTGTGCTGGGGCGTGGCGGCATCGTGATCGATACGCCTGGCTTGCGCGAGCTATCGATGTGGGCAGACGCGGATTCGTTCGCCAATGCGTTCGATGACGTGACCTCGCTTGCTCTCGGTTGTCGATTCTCCAACTGCGCGCACAACGAGGAGCCAGGCTGCCGGGTTCGTGAGGCCATCGCTGCGGGTCAGTTGCAAGAAGAGCGTCTCGCGTCGTTTCGTCAGTTGGAGGGCGAGCTGCGCGCAGGGGGACGCACGTCCACTCGTCCCGATCGTCATTCCTCCCGGACTAAGCGGGAGGACGTTTCTTCTCGACGGCCTCTGCGAAAAGGCTGAGGTAGCCGACCGCGCTGGTGATCGAGAAGAACAGGCTGGCGTACACCATCAGCCGCCCGACGTTCACTAGATCGATCTCGCCGAAGTCGTAAAAAACGCCGTGCACTTTGTACGGGTAGCCGAGCACCAGGCAGATGATGCCGATCATCTGCAATGCCGTTTTCGCTTTGCCGCCTTTCTCCGCGGAGATCACGAGCCCCTCGCTGGAGGCGATGCTGCGCAACGCCGTGATGGTGATCTCGCGACTGATCAAGAGCGCCACAGCCCACGCAGGGATGCGGCCCATCGAGACGAGCCAAACCAAAGTCGCAGTTACGATCAGCTTGTCCGCGAGCGGGTCGAGGAACTTTCCAAGAATGCTGACCGTCCCCATACGACGCGCCAACCAACCGTCTAGCGCGTCGGTGATCGCTGCCAGGCTGTAGACGATCGAGGCCCAGAAGCAGTCCCGCGGGGTGCCGCGCGAAAGGAGCCAAAGCACGACGGGGATCATCACGACCCGAAGAGCGGTCAGGAAGTTAGGGAGGTTGCGAGCGTCCTCCCATAGCGTCTTGCGTTCATGCCGTTTCTTTTCGCGCAGCGCCTTGCGGGCCGCACGTTTCTCCGCGCGTCGCTTCAGGCGCGCTTCGCGCGGATCGGGCTCACCAGAAACCTTCGTCGGCTCAACGTCCGTCAACGAGAACCATCCCTTCACCCGAAAGCGCCACGAGCCCGCGGGTCTTCACCGGAGACTCGCTCGGCAGTACAGCTCGCGGAACGATCTTTCCTGTCCAACCCAAGACCGAGTGGATGCGGACCGAGACGGTGCGCTCCTCACTTAGTTCAAAGGAGACGGTCTGGATGGGCAAGGCGAGCGTCACCGTGCCCGTCCCGCGCAGCTGCACCATCGAAACAAAATCACCGTCACCGCCGGGCAGTCGCGCATTTTCGTAAACTACCGCTCCATCCAGCGCGATCAGCGCGGCCTCACGAATGCAAAGCGGATCCCCCGAAAGCTTTACCGGGACCAGACGAGTTCCGGCCGGCGCACCTAAAACAAACTGGCCGGCTCCTTCCACCAACATCAACGGCGAGGCAACGCTCCCGAGGGGCTCCTCGCCATCGCGACCGCGCAGCTTCTTCGGTAGCGGCTTCGTCGTAACCCCACGCGCGAACGACATCGCGCGCACCGAATCAAAGCGTACTGCGAGTTCACCTGTGCCTTGGATCAGAACGCAGCCGCTCGTATGCAGGGACGTCGAGTGGTCCCGCGGGAAGACCAACAGCTGTTCCCGTGCGAACTCAGACGCCGGTTGGGGCGGCGATGAGCTTCGTTGCTCCTCGAGCGGTCGCGAGCGCGCACTTCCGGCGCCTTGCGGCAGGGCCGTTGAGGTCTCAATCGGAGGGCGGCTATCGACCAAAGCTCCGGCTCGTCGCGACTCGCGTAGCGGCGGAACTTCTGGCTCAGCGCCTTCCGCCGAATCGGCGCGCGTCGTCGAAACATCGAGTCTCGCGGCCTGGATGAGCGCGCTGTCGTCCTCGTGCGGAGCCAGCGATGGGCGCAGCTCCCCAGGCACGGCGCGACCAGGTTCAGTCGCTGCCCAGGTGCCACTGACCCGAGCGCTCGACAGTGATCCGATCTCTGTCCGAAATGGCTGAGCGCGTTCGAGCTCGACGAAGGCTTCCCCTCCAACTCGGCTTAGGGTCTCCCTCTCTCCATCCGACAGCTGACGACTCGAGGTCGCTTGAGGTTGCGGCGATGGCAAGAGTCGGCGCGCCATCTGATGGTGTCCGCCCGCCTGAAACGCGGCGACCGCCCGTTCGACGTCGCCCATCCGTTGGAACGAGAGGCCAAGGTAGCCCCAGGCGCGGCTGTGGCTAGGGTCGGTTCGGATCACCTGCTCGAGCTCGGTGCGGGCCCGAGCTGGTTGCCCCGTCTTGAGGTAACACAGCGCCAGGTTGATGCGTGGCGTGGTTGCGTCGGGGTGCTGGGCGATCAGCCCCTCGAAGATCGAGATGGCTCGCGGGTACAGCCCCAGTCGGAAGTACACGATCGCCAACAAATCCTGGCCTTTGGCATCACGGGGCTGGAGGCTGAGCGCCTGTTCGAGCTCCTGTTTGGCCTCGTGCACGCGATCGTCTTGAAGCAGCTCGCTCCCTCGGTAGAGATGGAACAGGAAGTCCTCGGCCGAGCCGTCGCGCGTCGACTCCGGGCTGTTCTCGTCTTCGAGCATGGGCGGCGTAGGTTACACCGCACCTGGTCACGACGTCCCAACTTCCCGCGTGCGTAGAGCTGGATGGAGGTAGCATCGCCGCCGATGCGCGTTCGGTGCCTTTTCTTTGCTGCCATCACGGCTCTTCTGTGCGGTTGCGGCGTCGGAATTCCCGACGCTCCCTCGGACACGTTGCGCTCCTATGCAAAAGCACTCGAAGAGAAGCGGGTTGAAGACGCCTACTCATTGCTGTCCGACGAGGCAAAACGCAGCCTGTCGCTGGATTCCTTTCGGCGCATGGTGCTTGAGAATCCAACCGAGGTGATGGAAGTCGCCAATGCTCTGGCTCGCCCGAGCGGAAAGCCGGTCATTCGATCCACCGTGGCTCTGCCTAACGGCGATGAATTGGTGCTGGTGCTCGAAGGGAACAGCTGGCGAGTCGACGCTGCGGCCGTCGATCTCTACAGCCAAGCCACGCCGCGGCAGGCTCTCGTCGGCTTCCTCCGCGCGATTGAGCGACGCCGCTACGATGTGGTGCTCCGCTTCGTACCAGAGCGGGAGCGTGAGGGAGTGCCCACGGTGAGTGTGCCCGCCAGCGCTGGGGAGGCTTTGCCAGCGGTAGACTCAGGTGGCGGCGCGTTGACGGCAGAACGCTTGCGGGAAGAGTTCGAGGGGCCACAAAAGGACGACGCGCTTCGCCAGCTCGAGGCCATCCGCACGGCCTTGCCCTCGGCAGCGATCGAGGAAACAGGCGATGAGGCCGCTATGTCCTACGGTGTTGGTGGTTCGGTTTCCTTCATCCGCGAGCGCGGACTTTGGAAAATTCGCGAATTCTAGCGCTCGCAGCGTGATTGTACGGACGCTGCGAGAGCGCTAGCGGCAAACCACCGGCTGTACTACCTTCCGTCGTCATGGCATCGGGCACCGCACCGCCGTCGGCGTCGGCCGAATCAGAGGGAGTACCCATTCTCCCGCTCCGAAACTCGGTTCTCTTTCCGATGTCGGTGGTTCCAATCAACGTTGGACGTCCACGCAGCGTCAGACTGGTAGAGGATCTTCTTGGCAAGGAGCGCGCAGTCGTTGGCGTGATCAGCCAGCAGTCCGCCGACGTGGATGAGCCAACCTTTGGCGACCTCTACACGGTCGGTACGCTCGCGCGTGTGGTGAAGGTTATTCGGCTTGGACAACACAACTACTCGGTTGTGCTCAACGGGCTCGGGCGCTTTCGTCTGACGAACCCTGGCCAGTTGGAGCCTTACATGCGCGGCAAGTTCGAGCGCATTCCTGAGTCGCTCTCTCGTGACGCGGAGCTCGATGCGCTAGGCGCGACTTTGCGCGAGGCGACTCGAGAGGTGATCGGGCTCATGCCCAACTTGCCCAAGGACACAGCGGGCATCCTCGACAACGTACGCGAATCGGGCGCTCTCGCTGACCTGATCGCTTCCAACTTTCCCCAGGCTCAAGCTTCTATCCAAGAGAAGCAGGAGATCCTGGAGGCCTTCGACGTGAAAGGCCGCGTCCGCCTAGTGCTCGCCATGGTGAACCGCCAGCTCGAGCTCCTTCGAGTCAAGAAGGAGATCAGCCACATGGTGCAGGAGGAGATGGGCAAGAGTCAGCGCGAGTACATCCTCCGTCAGCAGATGAAGACCATTCGCGAGGAGCTTGGAGAGTCCTCCGACGACGATGAGGTGGAGGAGCTGCGCGAGCGCATCCGCTTGGCCAACGTCCCGCCGGAAGTCGAAAAGACGGCGAAAAAGCAGCTCTCCCGGCTCCGCTCGATGTCGCAGCAGTCGGCCGAGTTTCAAGTTACTCGCAGCTACCTCGAGTGGATCGCGGATCTGCCCTGGGCAAAGTCAACCACTGACAAAATCGATGTACGTGAAGTTCGGAAATGCTTGGACGAGGACCATCTTGGCCTTGAGAAGGTCAAGAAGCGCATCGTCGAATACACCGCTGTTCGCCAACTACGTGCTGACAAGAAGGGGCCGATCCTTCTCTTCGTGGGCCCGCCTGGCGTCGGTAAGACTTCGCTCGGTAAGTCGATCGCGCGCGCCATGGGTCGTCGCTACGAACGCATCGCCCTCGGCGGCGTTCGTGATGAGGCGGAGATTCGCGGCCACCGTCGGACCTACGTTGGGGCGTTGCCCGGACGGATCATTCAAGCTCTCAAGAAAGCCGGAACCAAGAACCCCGTTCTCGTGCTCGATGAAGTTGAGAAGATGGGCGCCGACGTGCGCGGGGACCCGACGTCAGCTCTGCTTGAGGTGTTGGACCCCGAGCAAAACGGGACCTTCCAAGACCACTATCTGGACCTTCCGTTTGACCTCTCGCAAGTAACCTTTCTCGCGACCGCCAATGATCGTGACGCGATTCCCGGCCCGCTGCTCGACCGCATGGAGGTGATCGAGGTGCCGGGCTACACGCGTGCGGAGAAGCTCGGCATCGCGACCCAGTTCCTGATCCCGAAGCAGCTCCGAGCTCACGGCCTCACCGAGGACCGCTTGGAGTTCCTGCCCGACGCGATCGCCACGATCCTCGACAGCTACACGCGCGAGGCCGGCGTTCGTAGCCTCGAGCGCGAGGTTGCGTCGATGTGCCGAGCGGTTGCCGTGCGGCTGGCGGAGGGAGAAGACGTTCACATCAAAGCCGACCGCGACTTCGTCGAGAAAACGCTCGGGCCAACCAAGTATCGGCCGGAGGTCGCGGAGCGTCGCTTGGAGCCGGGGGTTGCTACGGGGTTGTCTACCTCCGCCGGCGGCGGTGACATTCTCTTCATCGAGGCCAGCAAGATGCGTGGCCGTGGCCAGTTAACCATCACCGGCAACCTGCGTAGCGTGATGCAAGAGTCGGCTACCACCGCTGTTTCCTATGTGCGTAGCAAAGCAGTCGAGCTTTCCCTCGACCCGGAGTGGCTGCGGGAGATCGACCTTCACGTTCATGTGCCCAAAGCCGGAACTCCGAAGGATGGTCCCAGCGCGGGCATCACGATCTTCCTTGCAGTGCTCTCCTTGCTGCTCGACTGTCCGGTGCGCAACGACGTCGCGATGACCGGAGAGATCAGCTTGCGCGGCCGAGTCCTTCCAGTTGGTGGGATCAAGCAGAAGCTGTTTGGCGCCCATCGAGCGGGGATGCGTGAGGTGTTGATTCCCGCGCGCAACAAGCGTGATCTCGACGACGTTCCGCCGGAGATTCTCGCTGCCCTCAAAGTGACGTTGGTCTCGACGGTTGAAGAGGTGATCCGCGCCGCGCTATTGCCTCCGCGTCCACCCGCCTCCGATGCTGATGAAGCGCAAGAGGACGCAGCGAGCGTCGTCACCGCAAGCGGATGAGTTTGGTTCGAGCGTTTGTTTCGCAGGGGCTAGCGAACGCGCGGCGACACAAGAGTCTGACGGCGGGGCTGATGCTGACCGCCGTCGTCTCGTTCGTTTTCGGCTGGCTACCCGGCTTTGGCGGGCCCGGCTACGAGATCGCGCTCGTGCTCGGCCTATTGTTGCCGACGCCCGTTGCGCTCTCGGTTGCGCTTGCAAGTTGGGCCGACTCCCGCCCGCCGCTCGATCTTGCGGTGAGGGCTCTTTGGACGGCTTTGCTGCATGGTTGTTTGGTGGTGATGATCACGGCGGCGCACGGGCTCCGCAGTGGTTTCTGTGAGCCGTGGTCGGGGCTGGTCGTGGTTGGCTTGGGCCCGGTGTGCGGCCTGTTCAACGCGTGTTTGTGGGGGGTCGCTGCGGCTGAGTTCGCTCGCTTGCTGCCGTCACGAAGACGCTTCGCAGCTGCTGTGCTCGCGGCAATTGGGCCTTTGGGTTCCATCGCTGTTGGGCTCTATCGCTTCTACTCGAGCCCGATGATCTTCGGGTTCGACCCATTCGTTGGCTACTTCTCGGGCACGCTTTACGACACGGTGCTCAGCTACGACAGCTTGCTCACCTATCGGGTGGGTACAGCGACCTCGCTTGGGGCCTTCATCGCGCTCCTTAGCCAACTGGAACGAACGGAGTCTCGCTTGGGATTGAGCTTCGCTCGTCCGCTCTCCCGCGGCGGGATCCTGCTGTGCGCGAGCTTCGCGCTCGTTAGCCTTACGTTGACCGTGAAGGGGGATTCGCTTGGCCACTTCCACACGCGCACGACCATCGCGCGAGAGCTCGGCGGTCTCATTGAAGGGAGTCGTTGCGATGTCGTCTATGCGCGCGCGCTGGCGCGCAAAGACGTGCGCCGGCTTCACGCCGAGTGCGAAGCCCACATCGTTCAGCTCGAGCAGTGGTGGGGTGCTCCTGGGCCAGAGAAGATCACCGTCTTCTTGTTCGAAGACGCAGCTCAAAAGTCGGCGTTGATGGGGGCAGCTGGAACCAACATCGCGAAGCCTTGGCTCGCAGAGGTCTACATCCAAGGCGTTGGATTTCCGCACAAGGTGTTAGGGCATGAACTCATGCACGTCATCGCGGGCTCGTCGGGGCGGGGGCCGTTTCGCGTCGCAGCGGATCTCGGCGGGGCCCTGCCAAACCCAGGCCTGATCGAGGGCGTCGCCGTCGCAGCCGCGCCCAAGGAAGACGACTTGAGTTCGGCGGAGTGGGCGCGAGCGATGAAGGAGCAAGGGCTATTGCCGCCGCTCGAGCGCTTGTTCGGCTTGTCTTTCTTGGCGGAGAACAGCTCGATGGCTTACACGGTCAGCGGCGCCTTCGTGGCCTACATCCATGAGCGCTTCGGGAATAAGGCGGTGCGTGCTTGGTATGCGGGGGCGTCACTGGAGAGCGCCACCGGCGTTTCGTGGCAGACGCTTGAGTCAGATTGGCACGCGTCGCTCGATGCGCTCGAGTTCGATGCAGCGGCTGCGATTCAAGCGCAAGCCAAGTTTGCGCGCGCTGGCTTCTTCAGTCGCAGGTGTCCGCGACTGGTGGACGGTTGTCGTGAGCGCGCGGAGGCCCTGTCCAAGTCGGGAGACACGGAGGGGGCTCTACTCGAACTTGCTGAAGCGCGCCGCTACGAGCCGAAGAACCCCCATCTGCGCGTCGAGGAGGCCCTGGTGCTAGCGCAGCAGAGCCCCGCTGAGGCGGAGGCTAGGTTTGCCACGTTGATCGCCGACGAGTCGTTGCCAACCTACGCCAAAGACGAGCTCCGTGAGGAACTCGCAGACCGACTGTTAGCGCGAGCCGCGCTCGACGAAGCTGCGGCGCTGTATCGTGATGTCCTCGCGCGCACTGGCGAGGAGGGCAAGCAGCGCACGCTTCACGTGAAGCTACGCGCCACACAAGAACCACCGCTTCGACTGGCGGTGGTTGAGCTGTTGATTGGCGTCGATGGCGAGTCGCCCGACCGTCCCAGCGCCTTCTTTGAACTCGGGCGTTTGCGCGCGAACGCGAACGATGATGGTTTGCTGCCCTATTTGGTGGCGCGCTACCTCAACGAGAAGGGCCGGAACATAGAGGCATTGGTTCTACTAGAGGAGGCTCAGCGAAAGTCGATCGTCACGCCGAAGGTGCGCGCAGAAACGCTGCGGCTAAGCATTGCTGCCGCGTGTGACGTCGGCGATGTGACGGCGCTCGCCGCTGCCCTGCGTTCTTACCGCGACGAGCCAGGGGTGCGCGCTGCGCGATTGCAATACAACCAACGTTTCGGTGAACGCTGTCATCTCATGCGTGAAGTATCGGCGCGGTTCGTTTCGGAGGTCGCGCAGTGACCGACTCGCTTAGCCATGAGCACCTGCGGTTCGCCCGCGCGCTTGCGATCGTGGCCCGCGTCAACACGGTGATCGCGCCAGCGGCTTTTGCTGAACTTGCGACGGCCTTGCGTGAACTCGTTGGCCCTTGCGACCTGGCGATCACCAGGTCCGATGCGCCCGGCTCCTTTCGCGTGCTGGCCTCGACGCGCGGAGACCGTGACACGCTCATCCCGCTTCGAACGCTGCTCGCGTCAGGCCGCAAGATCTACGACTCGCTGTATGTGAAACGCGTGCCATACGTGGCGAAGGATCTGGAGGCCGGCTCTGAGCTTGAGAAGGCTACCGCCCGGCACGGCTTTGGAGCTGCAGCAGCCTTTCCGATCAGCGAGTCCGACCATTCTCCTGTCGTGGGGGCGCTGGTGGCTGCCTTTCGAGACTCGGCGAGCGTTGACTCTCCAGCTGTCGGGTCCCTCGAGGACTTCGCCAAGACGCTTGGTGCGAGTGTGTCGCGCGGCCTTCTCGAGGGACAAAAAGAGCGAGCCCTGCGCATTCTGGAGGCCTCGGGAGACGCGCTGGTCGCCTGGGATGCCGATGGTCGAATCACCGACGTCAATCGGGCCCTGGAGTCGTTGGTTGGGGCTGCTCGCCACGAGTTGGTTGGCCGTTCGATTCGCGAGCTTTTTGGCGTAGTCCCGACGGCGCAAGTTGGAGGGCAGCCTCTCCGGCTACTCTCGCGCGATAACAGTCGTTTGACCGTTGCCGCCACCGTCTCCTCCGGAACCGGTGATCCGTTGGTCGCCGGCCACGCGATGCTGCGCGATATGTCGGACGTGGTTGCTGCAGAGCAGGACGCTGCGGACAGACTAGCGCAGCTTCACGAGGTGACCGAGCAGCACATGGTGCTGCTCGACAATGCGCCCCTGCTTATCTTCCGTATCGATCCAGAGTCGCATGAGGTGCTTTACCTCAACCGGCACGCAGAACACCTGTTCGGCGTGCCTGCAGCGCATGCTCTCTCAACGCCTGGCTTCCTACGTGACGCGCACGTCGATCAGGAGGGTTCAATCGCCTTCGAAGAAGCCGTCGTCGTGGCCAAGCTCGGCCAGGTGATGCCCCCATACGAAGCCCGACTGCGCCGAGAAGGCGGAGACACCATTGTTGCGCGTGGGACCATCTATCCGATCATGAACGAGGCTGGGCGCGTGGTGGGCGTTGAGGGCATCTTGCTCGACGTCACCAACGAGCGCGCTGTTCGATCGCGCTTACTGCAAGCGGATCGTTTGGCCACCGTTGGTTTGTTGGCTGCGGGTGTGGCGCATGAGATCAACAACCCCGCGGCCTTCATGCTGCTCGGGCTGGATCTCCTCGCCCGAACCTTGAACGCGAGCGGCTCGTCGCCCGCGCAGGCGGAGCAGTTGCTGGTGGACCTGCGAGATACCGCGCGGCGTATCGTTGATATCGCGCGGGATCTCCGGACCTTCGCCAGTCCGGTCACTGGCAACAAGAAGGCCTTGGTGGACGTCAGCCGTGCGATCGAGAGCGCGCTAACCATCACGCGTGCGCAGATTGTTGAGAAGGCCGACGTCGAAAAGTCTGTCGAGGAAGACCTCCCGATGGTGGCGATTGAAGAAGGGCGCCTTGGTCAGGTGCTGGTCAACCTACTCGTGAACGCCGCGCAATCGGTCGCAGAAGCAAAGCGTAGCCGTGGCGAGCGAGGGATCGACATCGTGCGCATCGACGCCTTCACGGAGGGCAAGGATGTCGTGATCGTCGTGCAAGACACCGGGCAAGGCATTCGGCCGGAGCTTCTCGAACGCATCTTCGTCCCTTTCTACACCACCAAACAAGCCGGTCTAGGTACTGGCTTGGGATTGGCCATCACCAAGACGTTGGTTGAGGGGGCAGGGGGAAGTATCACGGTTGAGAGCCCCTCAAGACTCGCGGGCGGCACTGCCGGAGCAGCCTTTACCATCCGCCTCCCACGCGCGGTCTCGCTCCAAGAGACTCCACCTCCCAATCCAGTGGTTAGCGCCCCGCGCAAACGCACCTCCATTTTGATCGTCGACGACGAGGTTCTGCTCGGTCGGCTGCTGTGTGAAGAGTTCTCCAAACACCATGAAGCCACCCACGTTGCGTCCGCAGAGGAGGCTCTTCAGCTGCTGGCGAGCGGCACCTGCAGCGTGGAGGTTGTGTTCTGCGATCTCAAGATGCCGAGCATGGGCGGAGAAGAGTTTTTCCGCGCTGTGGAAGCCCAGCACCCTCGCTTGGTGAATCGCTTTGTGTTCATGACGGGGGTTGGCTTCGCGCCGGAGCTTGGCCAGTTCTTAGCTCAGGTGAAGGCCCCACTTCTTGAAAAGCCGTTTGCGGTCGATGCCGCCCTCGAGCTCGTAGAAGAGGTCCGTCAGCGATGAACTTCGAAAGCGCAAGAGGCGCCGAGTAGGCGCCTCTCGAAGCGTTGCGAGGTTGATGGGTCAGACGACGATCTTGAGTAGCTCGACGTCGAAGATGAGCATGCCAGCAGGCCGCCCACCCTCCGCTTTCTCACCGTAGGCGAGTGCGGCCGGGATCCAGAAGCGCGTCTTTTCGCCTTCCACCATGAGCTGTAGACCCTCGGTCCAGCCCTTGATGACCTGACCGAGTCCGAACGTTGCAGGCTCCCCGCGCGTGACCGAGCTATCGAACATCTTTCCGTCGGTGGTCCAGCCAGAATAGTGAACCGTCACCTTGTCACTAGCGGTTGGCTTCTTGGTTCCGGTGCCCTTCTTGAGCACGAGGTACGAAAGCCCGCTGGCTGTCTTCTTCGCGTCCTTCGCAGGTGCCTTGAGGTCTTTGGGCGTTTCGGGGGCGGCCGGTACAGCGGTGATTTCGAGCAGCTCAACGTCGAAGGTAAGCTGACCTGAGGGCGCGCCAGCACTGGCCGGCTTGTCGCCGTAGGCGAGCTCAGCAGGAATCCAGAAGCGGGCTTTTTCGCCAACCGTCATTAGTTGCAGGCCCTCGGTCCAACCCTTGATCACGCCGTTGAGCGCAAAACTCGCAGGCTCCCCGCGGGTAATCGAGCTGTCGAACATTTTCCCGTCTTTGGTCCAGCCCGAGTAGTGGACCTTCACTCGGCTTTCGGCCTTGGGGTGCTCGGTGCCGGTGCCTTTGGAGAGTTGCTTGTAGAAGAGGCCGCTCTTGGTCTTCGTTGCGTCCTTCGGTGCTTCCGCAACGTCTGCGGGCACCGCCGGGGCAGGGATGCCTTTGGTGACCTCGAGTAGTTCAACGTCGAAGGTCAGTTGGCCGGAAGGTCCACCTGGCCGTTTGGGGGTGTTGCCGTAGGCGAGCTCCGCCGGAATCCAAAAGCGCGTCTTCTCGCCCACCGACATCAGCTGCAGGCCCTCGGTCCAGCCCTTGATGACCTGGGTCACCTTGAACGTCGCCGGTTGGCCGCGCTTCATCGAGCTGTCGAAGCTCTTTCCGTCGGCCGTCCAGCCTGTGTAGTGGACCTTGACCTTGTCGTCGGTGGTCGGCTTGTCTCCGCCCTTACCCGGCGTAAGCACCTTGTACGCGAGGCCGCTCGCTGTCTTTTGTGCGTCAGCCGGGGGTGCTGCAACGTCTTCCGGCGGGGGAACCAAGTCTTTGGCCGGCGCAGCGGAGGTTGAGGCGCCGGGCTTGGGGGCGCTGGTGGAGCCGGACGGCTCGGCCGTGGCTGCGGTGTGCTGCTCCGGTTCACAACCCACGGTTTGACCAAGAGCAAAGGCTGCCGAGAGGGAGAGAAAGGGTCGTCGGTTCATCATCTTATTCGCTCAGAGTGATCGGAATGTAGAGAGCACGCATTTTCGATTTGGTGCCTTCACGTGTGTAGCCAGCAAGACCGTAGAGCAGGTTCCACCAGTGACCCGTCGGGGAGGCACCGAAGGAAAGGGCCGGGAAGAGGTGAAACTCCCAGGCGGTGCCGCCGGCCACACTCTGCTCGCCGTAGTAGGTGTTGAGCACCACTTGATCGACGCTGTCCTTGTCGGAGAAGCGGAAGAACACCGGGAAGACGACGGTTGCGCGCGACTTCGGCGTCGCAAAATCCCAGAAGATCGGCGGAATCACGACGTGGGTGTCCTCGTACGTGCGCCCCGAAAAGAAGATCGGATAGATGTTCGTCGACCAGCCCGTCGTGCCGTGCCGGTGCTCGAACAACGGCGTTACCCAAGTGGATTCCACGAGGCCCGGTCGCTTGAAGTGCGCGTAGAACGGGAAGACGACCAGGTCATCCTGACGCGGCGAACTCGTTTGGTAGTAGAACGGGAACAACAACTTTGTATCGAGCCCAATGTCGGGGTCTCGATACCAGTGAAAGAGCGGAGTAATCATGTCGTACTCCGTTCGGCCGCGGTAGCGGGCGTAGCCCCACGTGGCGAAGGTGCTCTCTCCCTCGTTGCCCTCCGCCTCGACGAAGAGTGGGGTTACCAGCAAGTGCGACGTACCTTCGGTTCCGTAGTGGAAGAACGGGAGCAGGGTGGTGTTGTCGTAGTTCGGCCCCCAGTTCCGGTAGAACAACGGGAAGATATCAAACACCTCACCTTCACGGTCTCGTTGCCAAAGGAACGGACCCCAAAGGTTGGTCTCGGCGTCTTTGGCGGCGTCGTACTCGTAGTAGTGGAGCAGCGGCGGAATGACTTCGTACTCCGAGCCGGCTTGTCCGTCGATGCCGCGCTCCCGACCGTAGAAGTAGAAAGGCGCCACGCCGAGGTCGATGGTGTCCGCGGTGCGAAGGTCACACGCTGGCCCGCCCTTCCACTTACAGAACAGGGGACCAATGATGTTGAGCCCGTCGCTGTCCGAGTGCTCGGTGAACGTCAGCAGCGGTGGAATATGCAGGTAGCCGCCCCCATCGCTGGTCTTTCCCTCAAAGAAGAGCGGCGGTAGCCAATTGGCGTGGGTGGGCGGCCCACCGTTTTCTCCGTCAGACTCCTGGTGGGCGAACGGTCCGACGACCGTGGTGTAGGTGTTCTTTTCACGCAGGTGCCAGAACAGCGGGAAGGCGACGTCCACGTCGACGTCCTCGCTGCGCCGTTGGTAGTAAGGGCCAACAAAGGTTGAGCGGTCTCCCGGCTGTGTTCGCTCGGCCCAGAAGGGGAACAGCGTCTGAAATTTGTAGTCCCCACTCGTCTCCGAATACCAGAGCCCGTAGAAGTCGATGTCCTTCTCGACCAGCGTTCCAACGGCGTCTTCGTCGGCCGTGCGACTGCTACCGATCTGCTTTTTTACTTCGTCGGGAACGAGCAGCGGGTCTTCTGGGATCTGCGCTTCGATCTTCGGAGCGCTTCCTTGTTCGCCGCCGGTCGCGGCGTGGGTCTCGGGGGCTCCCGGCGGTGGCTTTGGTTGTGCAGGTGGAGGCCCGCCGCCGAGCCCGGGAAGCTGTGCAATGGCGTTTTGCGGCAACACGAAGCCCAGCAGCAGGGCGGTAAGCAAGAGGGCAAACTTCGTCGCAAGACGCAGCGATCGGTGCGCCTTCTGTGACCGAGTAAACGCCATCACTGCGGTTCCTCTGCGGGCGCCGAAGCAGGCGTTGCTAAGCGCGATGCAATCCACTGTACCGCATCGGCACGAGGCAGCTTCTCTTGCGCTTTGTTGGCGAGATCTTTCACCGTGAATTCGTTCTTGGCGATCTCCTCGTCACCGATGATCACGCACAACCTCGCCTTCGAAGCGTCCGCCCGACGAAGCATCGCCTTGAGTTTGGCCTCGCGGCTGTCGATGTCGCAGCGAACGCCCCGATCGCGAAGCTCCCGTGCGAGCGATAGCGCCAGGTCGAGCCCCGCAGACGGATCTCCCGATTCCGGTTTCAAACTCGCGATGTAAACCACAGGTTTGAAGGCCGGTTCACTGGCAGCGCCAACCGCGGCGCGATGCGCGATGAGCAGTCGTTCGAGACCCATAGCGAAGCCGATCGCCGGTGTTTTGGGTCCGCCGAGACTCTCGACCATGTTGTCGTAGCGACCCCCACCGCACACCGTGCTTTGCGAGCCAAGGTCTGCTCCCTCCGCTTTGATCTCGAAGAGGGTGCGCGTGTAGTAGTCGAGGCCTCGCACCAACCTCGGGTCGACCACGAACGGAATCCCAAGCGCGGTCAAACTCCGCTGGACTCCGCTGAAGTGTTCACTGTCTTCGGTGGACAGCACGTCCAGAATACTCGGCGCGTCCTTGGCGATAGCCTGATCACGCGGGTCTTTTGAATCGAGGATTCGCAATGGGTTCTTCTCGAGGCGACGCTGAGAGTCTTCCGAAAGTTCGCTGCTTCGAGGAAGCAAATAGTCGAGTAGGGCGGCCTTGTAGCGCGCCCGCGTTCCAACGTTCGCTTCGCCTTCGCTCGAGGGGCCGCTGCCAAGTGAGTTGAGGTGCACTTTGATGTCGGTGATCGACAAACTCGCGAGCACTCTCACGCAGAGTTCGATCATCTCGGCGTCTGCAACCGGACCGGCATCTCCATAGAGCTCGCAGCCAGCTTGGTGGAATTGGCGATAGCGGCCTTTGGCGGGCCGTTCCCCTCGAAACATCGCCCCCACGTAGTACCAACGTGAGACCGACTCTTTGCCCCACATGGCGTGCTCAACGTAGGCACGTGCAGCGCCGGCCGTGCCCTCGGGTCTCACCGTCAGTTCGTTGTCATGTCTGCGGAAGGAGTACATCTCCTTCTCGACGACATCGCTCGTCTCGCCGATTTGTTTCGAGAAAAGGGCTGTATCTTCGATGATTGGCGTACGCACTTCGCCGTAGCCAAAAAGCTCGGCTACACCACGAAATGAGGCCTCGACTCGATGCCACGAGCGAGCTTCCTCCGGCAGGATGTCATTCATCCCCCTAACGGCGCGGATCTTCACAGGAGGGTCACTCGCTAGCTCGCTTCGTTCAATGCCGCCTTGGCGGAACCAAGCCCCGGCTTATGGCCAGTGTCGGCGAGGGGGTCAAGCGCATCGCACCTTGCCGCCGCCATTCCCCTGAGGTTCAACGCCACCAGTGAGCCAATCGTCTGCTGGCAGAGTGCTTTCCATCGATCCTGGCACCGTTCGGGTTGGGCTTGCCCTTTCCGACGAAGACCGTGTGCTCGCGACCCCACGCGGCGTGCTCGACGCAGGCGACAAGCTGCGTCTGGTCGCGACCATCGTGCAGACCTGCAAAGAAGAAGGCGTGACGCGGATTCTGATGGGGCTTCCGCGGCATATGACGGGGGAGCTCGGGGCCAAAGCCAACGCCATCATCGAACTGAGCCGCAAACTAGCGGACGCCACGGGGCTCGACGTGGAGTTGGTGGATGAGCGTTTGACGACGGTCGAGGCTGCGCGAAAGCTGCACGATGATGGCGGTCGCAACCACAAGAACAAGAAGCGCAAGCCGTCAGTGGGGATCGACGCTGCCGCTGCCGCGGTCCTGTTGCAAGGTTGGCTCGACAGCAAACGGGGGCGATAGCCTCGTCACTCCTGCTTGGGTTCGCGAAGGGCGAGGAAGGAGAGCGCGCCAGCTGCGACGCTGATCAGCAGCGAGACGACGTCCCACAGCGGCCAGGAGATTCCCGCCGCTCTACGCAGCACCAACGCCTCGACGAAGCGGATGGTAAGCGCGACAAGTCCGTAGCTCACGAAGGCGGCGAGGACGACCCTCCTCAACGTGCGAGCAAGCTCGATGGTCTTCGTGCTGTTGCCCCAAATGTTTTTTCGCACCAGATGCACGGCGAAGCCCGCGGGCGTCGCCAACGCCAAGGTCAGCAGGCCCACGAGAAGAATAGCCTCGAGGCCGGTGACGTTGGCCGTCGCCCCACCACCGCGCGAGAGCCGGATTATGCCGCCGGCAAGGGTGAGCAGTCCAAACAACATTCCCAACCCACCGAGCAACCCAAGCACGACGATGGTTGGGCGCGAGACGTTGACCTCATTGTCTTTGCGGTCGAGTGCGGCAGGCGCAAGGTCGCGATGGCTGGTCAAGCGGCTTGCCGCTATAGGATCTTCAAACGCTGCGAGGTCCTCCTCCAGCGCTCGCATCGAGCCGTAACGTGCGCCCACCGCCTTCGACATGGCGCGCTGGATCACCACCTCGAGGCTCTGCGGAATCGACGCGTTCAGCGCACACGGTCGCTCGGGCTCTTCCAACAACACGGCCATGATCGTCGCTGTCGGGTCTGGCCGATCGAACGGGCGTTTGCCGGTGAGCAACTCGTACAAGATCGCCCCCGTCGCGTAGACGTCGACGCGGTGATCGACCTTCTCTCCGCGGGCCTGTTCGGGTGCCATGTATGACGGCGTGCCCATGATCATTCCCGTCTTGGTGAGGGAAGGGGCACCGCTTGCGTCGGTCACCTTGGAGATGCCGAAGTCGATCACCTTTGCGGTGGGTTGATTGAGATCGCCCACGAGGAACACGTTCTCCGGCTTCATGTCTCGATGCACGATCCCGCGTGCGTGTGCGGCTTCTAGGCCGCGGCAAATTTGGCGCACGATGCGCACAGAGAAGCCGAGCGGAAGCGGGCCGCGTTCGCGCACCAACTCCGCAAGCTCTTTACCCTCCAGAAACTCTGCAACGATGAACGGGCGTCCGTCGGCGGTTCTGCCGATATCGTAGACGTCGCCGACGTAGGGGCTCTCGATCGAAGCGGCCGCTTCGGCTTCGCGCTGAAAGCGACTCTGAACTTCGGGCAACCGGGCGTACTCGGGGTGCAGGAGTTTCACCGCGAATCGCTTTCCACCGATTCGCATGTGACGAGCTTCGTAGACCCGCCCCATGCCGCCCTCTCCGACGACGCGCAGGATGGTGTAGGTGTCCGCGACGATCTGGCCGACGAGTTCATCCGCCGGGGCTTCGGCATCAACCAGCTCAGCTGCGTCCTTCGGACAGACGCGAAACTCCGCTGGATAGCGCATGCCGCAGCTTGGGCAGCTCTTCGAGAGCATGGTTTGGCCCGTGCTGCTTGACGGCAGCTGGGCTCGAACCGCACTCGGCGGTGGGGAGGGCTCCGCGCGCCGCGGGAAGGGAATGGCCTCCGAAGGTGGCGGAGCCGGCGGTTCGGTGAATACGGCCGGAGGCGGCGCGCCGATATTGAGCTCGAGTCGAGCGGTGGAGGAGCGACTCGAAAGCGCCGGCCCAGATGCCGACGGTGGCGGTTGTGGGAGCGATCCCAGCTCGGGCGTCTTCACTTTTGGCAGGCTAGCGTGCTAGCGAAGGTCCGGACACGTGGAACGTTGTGATTCTTGCGGATTGGATTGGACAGTCGAAGGGGTTCGCCTATAGTGCGCGCCCCTTCAGAGGGATGGCCCTCCCAGAGGGCGAGGCACAGTGCTTCGCTCGGGGTCGGGCGACAAGGTAGGTCTTTCATGCTTCATCCGGTTCAAAAGAACGCGCTCATCGAACAGTTCCGAACTCACGAGTCTGATACCGGCTCGCCCGAGGTTCAGATCGCTCTGCTTTCCGAGCGAATCAACCAGCTGACGGAGCACTTCAAAACCCACAAGAAGGACCACCACTCGCGTCGTGGCTTGCTCAAGCTCGTTTCTCAGCGTCGCCGCCAGTTGGACTACTTGAAGGGTGAAGACGTCGAGCGCTACCGCTCAATCATCACCAAGCTCAATCTCCGCAAGTAAACAGGCAGTCCGGTTCCAACCGGGTAAGAGGCACAGTTCCGCTGGGACTGTGCCTTTTGGCTTTTGTGCAGCGCACGGGGTGGAGGAGGTCATTGCAGCGGACGTGGACACGCAATAAGACCCCCGAGCAACTGTTCACCCGTCGGTGGGCGGGCGAAAACTTCGACTTCGCTCCGTGCGCTCGAGTTCATCGAGCGCACCGATCGAGGAAGAAGCGCCCAACCACGCGACTCTTTGACCCTCGAGGTTTGCCCATGTTTGTTCGTGAATCTGTGATGTTGGGGAGCCGCCAGCTCACCTTTGAAACCGGTCGGCTTGCCAAGCAAGCGCACGGTTCGGTGCTCGTGACCTACGGCGATACCGTTGTCCTCGTCACAGCCGTTTGTACTGATGAGCGTCCTGGTCTCGACTTCTTCCCTCTCACCTGTGAGTTCGTCGAGAAGACGTACGCGGCAGGGCGTATTCCGGGCGGCTTTTTCAAGCGAGAGGGTCGGCAGAGAGAAGAGGAGATCCTCACCTGCCGCATCATCGACCGTCCGCTTCGTCCGCTCTTCCCCGAGGGCTTCAAGAAGGACACCCAGATCATTGCCACGGTACTCTCGAGCGACCGCCAGAATCGAGCGGACGTCCTCGCCCTCACTGGCGCGAGTGCGGCTCTACACATCTCGGACATCCCGTGGGACGGCCCCATCGTTGGAATTCGAGTCGGCCGCAAGAACGGCGAGTTCGTCGCGAACCCGACGGTGGAGGAGTCCGACAAGTGCGACATCGACCTGGTGGTCGCTGTTTCGCGCGAAGCCATCATCATGGTCGAGGGCGGCGCCGCCGAAGCCACCGAGGCGGACATCATCGACGCGCTGATGTTTGCGCATCGATCGGCTCAACCGGTCATCGATTTGATCGAGCGTATGCGCGCGGCGATCGGTAAACCCAAGCGAGAGTTCGTTGCCGCGAAGCTCGACGCCGGGATCGCCTCAGCAGTTGCTCGCGAATGCGACGCCGAGCTGAGCAAGGCGAGCCGCATCCTCAACAAGAAGGCCCGTTACGACGCTTACTCGGTGATCAAGAAGAAGCTCGCGGAGTCGCTCAAGGCGAGCCTCGGCGAGGACAAGTACAAGGAGAACGAAGGGCTCATCAAGAATGAGTTTGAAGAGCGCAAGGCTCACGTCGTTCGCACCATGGTGCTCGAGGAACGTATTCGTATCGACGCCCGAGACACGCGAACCATTCGGCCGATCGCTACGGAAGCGGGCATCCTGCCGCGCGTTCACGGAAGTGCTTTGTTCCAGCGCGGCGAGACGCAGGCCATCGTCACCACGACGCTTGGCACCACCGCAGATGAACAGAAGATCGATAGCTTGCTCGGGGAGACGTGGAAGCGCTTCTACCTCCACTACAACTTCCCGCCATTCTCCACCGGCGAGACCAAGCCGATGCGCGGACCCGGCCGTCGAGAAATCGGCCACGGCGCCCTGGCTGAACGCGCGTTGGCTCGGGTGATGCCGGCCGCGGACAAATTCCCCTACACGATCCGAATCGTCAGCGAGACCCTCGAGTCCAATGGGTCCTCCTCGATGGCGGCGGTCTGTGGCGGTTGCCTGTCATTGATGGACGCTGGCGTTCCGCTAAAGGCACCTGTGGCTGGTATTGCCATGGGGTTGATCAAGGAAGGCGACAAGTTCGCAATCCTGAGCGACATCCTCGGCGATGAAGACCACCTCGGCGACATGGACTTCAAGGTCTGTGGAACCACTCGAGGCATCACGGCCATCCAGATGGACATCAAGATCCAAGGGCTCTCGCGTGAGATCATGGAGCAGGCCCTCGACCAAGCTCGCGAGGGTCGGATTCACATCCTGAACAAGATGCTCGAGACGCTACCGACCTCACGCGCCGAACTCTCGCAGTGGGCACCGCGAATCACCACCGTGAAGGTGAAGCCTGACCAGATTCGCCTGATCATCGGACCGGGCGGCAAGACCATCAAGGGCATCGTTGATCAGACGGGTGTCGCCATCGATGTTCAGGATGACGGCACGGTGAACGTCGCCTCGAGTGACTCCGATGCAGTCAAGAAGGCGCTCGACATCATCAAGGGTCTCACGGCGGAGCCTGAGGTTGGCGTCGTTTACAAGGGGACCGTGAAGCGCATCGCCGACTTTGGCGCCTTCGTCGAAATTCTACCCAACATCGATGGTCTGGTGCACATCTCCGAGCTGGCTCACTTCCGCGTTGAACGCGTTGAAGACGTTTGCAAGGAAGGTGACGAGATGGAGGTCAAGGTCCTCAGCGTCGATCGAGACGGAAAGATTCGGCTGTCTCGCAAGGAGCTGCTGCCGCTGCCCGAAGGAATGGAAGCCGTTCAGCGTGCGCCCCGCCCCGAAGGTGGTGGTGGAGGTGGTCGCCCCCCGCGTAGCGGTGGTCGTGATGGTGGGCCCCGCCGCGATGGCGATCGGCGACGTTAGAAACGGCTCAGCCGCATCCGCGTGAGTGCGGATAGCAGGGCGCGGTACCCAACGGTACCGCGCTCTTTTTCGTTCGAACGCCACAATTGAAGTCGATCGAAGCGCTGTGTTTGTGCATGCATCGGGTTACCCTCGCGCGCATGAAAGCCAGCTTCCGGCGAGATGCTTCTGGTGGTGTCGTGATCCAAGACGTTGCGCTTCGCGAGCTCGTAGCGACCCACCGCACTCCGCTCTACGTGTACGACGTCGACGCGATGGTTGATGAGGCCCTGGATCTCAAGGCTGGCTTCGGCTCGCGATCGCACTTGGTTGCTTACGCAGTAAAGGCCAACAGCGCTGGCCCCATCATTCGGCGCTTTGCTGCTGCGGGCCTCGGCGCAGACGTCGTTTCAGGTGCGGAGCTCCAGCTGTCGGTCGACGCCGGAATTGCTCCGAACAAGATCCTGTACAGCGGTGTGGCGAAACTTGCGCATGAGATCGACTTGGCGATCGCGGTCGAAGGCAAAGGCATTCTCGCGCTTCAAGCGGAGAGCGTGGAAGAACTCCCACGCATCGCTGAACGCGCAAAGACGCTCGGAAAAAGGGCGCGAGTGACGCTTCGTCTCAACCCCGACATCGAGGCCGATACTCACGCGCACATTGCAACGGGACATGACGAGGCGAAGTTTGGCATTCCCGTCGAGGACCTGGGTGATGCGCTCGCGTTGGTCCTGGATTCTGAGTGGCTCGAGTTAAGCGGCATCGGCAATCACATCGGCTCCCAGCTGACTAGCCTCGAGAGCTACTGCGAGGCAGCACGCCGCATGCTGGTGTTGTTCAGAGAAACCAACCAGACAGCGCTTGCACGTGGCCAGGCGGAACTTTCCCTGATCGACTTCGGTGGAGGCTTCGGCATCGATTACGGCTCTGGTTGCCCGGTCACCCCACGCGACTTCGCCCGCGAGCTTGTCGGCTTGTGCAGTCAGAACCTTCCGGGACGCGTGCTCGCGGTGGTCGAACCTGGAAGAAGCCTGGTCGCAGCTCACGGAGCCATCGTTTCATCGGTCGTGATGCAGAAGTCCACCCGACACCGCGAGCCAGTTCGGCGCTGGCTAATGATCGATGCGGGCATGAACGATCTGATGCGGCCAGCGCTCTACGGCGCCTTTCATCGAATCGTCCCCCTCGTGGAAAGCGGTGGCGAAGCGTTACCTGTTCGCGTGGTTGGGCCAGTCTGCGAGAGTTCGGACGACTTCGGCGAGCATTGCTTGCCGCTGAACGCTGAGCACGTGTTGATTCGGGACGCAGGCGCTTACGGCTTTACGATGGCCAGTGAGTACAACGGCCGCCCGCTTCCGACTGAGATCTTCCTCGAGCAAAGCGGCGTTTCTCATGTGCGAAAGGCGAACCCTGTGTCCGCCTGGATTGAGGAACGCTTGATGAACCGTCAGCCCACCTAGCGGTTGAGAGCCGATTTCATCGGGATTTGAAAAATAGTTTAGGGAAGAAAAAGAAAAGGCTTGGCAAGCGGGGGGTGGCTCGCCTACTTAACGCCTCGTCGCCGGCAACGGCGGCGCGAAACGAAAAGCAAACGGGTCG
>JBILLK010000088.1:0-3075 GCA_044376115.1 Polyangiaceae bacterium
CGGGGTTCAGCCTTTGCCCAATGGAGGAGCTTTTCTTCGTACAGCCTTGCTACACGGAGTGTAACGAGCCCACGCTCGGCTTCCCATGGCTCAGGACACTCTGCGGCGAGGAGGAGACGCGAGTCGCCGGACATTGTGGCGAGCTCGACTCGCCGTACGACGAGAACTGCTGCAAGCGCCCGTTCTGCCACGATGGGGTTTGCCCAGCCGGCATGGCGTGCGAGCAGCTCGAGATCAATAGCTTCTCCGTCGTGATCAACCCGCAGACCGGTGTGTGTGGATCCGGGAACGCGGGGCTATTCGGAGAGCCGCAATGCGTGCCGATACAGTAGGCCCGATTCGAGCGGAACCGCGAGTGAGCGGAGGATGTCGGCTAGTTCCGATTTCTCGAGAGTGCCATTCGCGAAGGCAACCATCGCGTCGTTTCAGAAAGCGTGAGGAAGAGAGGGTCGGCGCTCACTTGGCGAGTTTGCGAAAGGTCTTTTCATGAGTAGAGAGCACACGGGCCTGAAGACGAGCGACACGGCTTCTGCGCGACTTCTCCAAGACGGGCGTGATGATGAGCCGCTGACCATCGGTGGAAAGCTCGAGCTCCGTCTCGGGCGTGATCCCGAGCAGCTCGAGGATCGGCTTGTCGATGATGATGCCGGCACTGTTGCTGCTCGCTGTCTGGACGCGAACTGCGCGAGAGCAGGCGCAACCAACGCAACTTCGGCCATCGATTCGTCCGACTAAGGTATTGGCGTTTAGCGGCGGGCGGAAGAGGAGCGCGGAGCGCGGGGTAGAGCGCCTGGCGATTAGCGTCCCATAACGTTTGGTCGTCGCGAACGAATGCGCGATATGGGACTAGCGTGTAGCCCAACCGCCCTCCGCAGAACCGGCGCCGGCGGTTCTTTCGCTGCGAACCCGAAAACAACAGGCAAAAGCGTGGGTCACTGGGTGCGCGCCGTCCGGAGTGGCGCACTAAGCGTCCCATAACGTCGGGTCGTCGCGAACGAACGAGCGTTATGGGACTAGCGCGTAGCTCAACCGCCTTGCGCGCACCGGCTTGCGCCCACCGCCATGCGCCCAACCGCATTTCGCCGAAGCGGCGCCAGCGGTGCTTGCAGCGCGAACAAACCCTGGGGAGCTGCGCTAGCTCATTGGGGTTAGTTCGCATTCCGAGAAGGCCGTGGGCCAGGGCGGCTTCGGCTATTACGCAAAAACGGCTGGTTTATGGGAGTTCGCGAGCTCTGGCCGCGGGGCCTACACGCTTTGGCGGCCGCCATGCAGGCTGATCAGCGAACTTACCCGAGGGAGCTAGCGCAGCCTCCCCAACTTACTTCGCGCCGTGAGAGCCCCACTTCAACCCGTGCGCCTTCAGTCGCCAAGCCGTGCATCGCCCGCGGGGGCCGCCGTTGCACAGCGCCCTCATGTCTTGACTCGCTGATCCCGACGGCGGAGCGTCGGACGCGGGAGAACAAGCGATGAGGTTGCCTTTCACTCGACTCGATCCAGGCCCGGGCGACTGGCCTCGCTGGCCGGCGCGAGAGTGGCCCAAGACGCGCGACTGGAAGGGGTACGTCGAAGCGGGCCCTCTTCGGGTGCTGTCGAATCCGGGGCCTCGGGTGTGGAGCGTCCGTCGCAGCTGGCAGAACCCGTTCAATCGCTTTCGCGTCGAAGCGCGGAACCCCGACGAGGGAGCGTCGTTTAACTACGTCCTCGCCTCCAATTTCGCGGATGGCAAGGAGTTCTCCCTGGCCCCGGTGGTCCAACTCCTCATCCCAGCCGACGTGGAGGTCCGGTCGATCGCTCCGGCGTCCGAAGGCGGCGCGGCGGTCGCGTTCAGCCTTCGCGGATTGGCTGCCGAGAAGCTGCGTGCCAGCGAGCTCGAGCTCCGGTTTCTTGCGGGGGAGGACCTCGTCAGCGTCGTCCGCCCGCGTTCGGAGCAGGAGGCGCTCGCGTACTTCGGCTGGTGGGCGTCGCGCGCGAACGCGACGGAACCTCTGCGCGCACTCGCCGCCGACTGGGAGTCCCACACGGCCCGCTTTCGCGTCGTGGGCGACCCCTCGTCCGAAAGCGGACTCGTGATCGGTGGAGTGGGGAAGACGCTCGCTCGAATGAGGCTCGCTACGATCGAGGTGCCGATCGAGACCGGCGGCGGGAAGGTCCGCGAGGCGTTCGTACCTGCGGTTTCCGCGCGGGCGGCGCTCTGGTACGCGTCGATGCTCGACGAGATCGTCGAGACGTTGCTGCCCACGTACAACGCCTCCTGGGCAGACGGTCGGCCGCTCGCCCCAGCTGCGTTCCTCGAAGCGGTCCGGCCGGTCCGGATCGTCATTCGGGACGACGACCCCGCGGAAGAGTGGTTCAGCGTCGAGTACGCGACAGGCCTCTTCGGCGGTCAGCGGATCGAGATCTCCTGCATGGGCTTTCGGCCGTTCCGTGCGCACCTTCGAGGTTGATCTACGAGGTGCATAAATGATCGCGACACGTGACGACCTGCACGCCCTCCTCGTGAGGGAAGGGCTCCCGCGGCCCGACCTCGTCGGGAGGCTCGCCGCCCCCTGCCTCATGTTGTCGACCACGCGCGCCCACCGGGAGCCGAGCCTCGGCGAAGGCCGCATCGGTGGGTTCCCCGACCTGCCGGTTGGAGCGGTCTGGCCCCATTCCCGCGCGGGTCGCCCGCTCACGTTCCTGGGCCAACTCGCGCTCGAGACGCTCGCCAATGCGCACGTCGCCGGGGAGCTCCCGGATCAGGGGCTTCTGGGATGGTACGTCGACCTCGACGGGGCGGGACCACCCGACTTCGCGATGACACTGACCCCGCGTGGCGTGGCGCTCGAGCGCCTCGCTCCCCCCGGCTCCGTGAGCATCCTGCGCGCCTGCTCGATCACGATGGAGCCGGCCTGGTCGCTCCCGCAGGGTGGGTACGAATGTCCCTTCTTCGCGGCGCTCGACCTCGGGGCGGATGAACGCGAAGCATGGAACGACTTCCTCTGCGTAGCGTCAATTACAAAGCCCCACTGACGACAGTTACACTTCCCCATTTTTGTCGTTCAAAGACTTGGTTGAATTCGTCAGATTCGTAACTGT
>JBILLK010000061.1:0-11390 GCA_044376115.1 Polyangiaceae bacterium
GGTCGTCGACCGTCTCCTCAAGGTCCTCGTCGCGGTACTCGGCTCGGCCCAGCCCTACGACCGCGCCAAACGACCTGTGCAAAACCTCGCGATCGCGGCTTGACGAACGGTAGGGAGTCCGTGCCCGTGCCCGCTCTTACTTCACTATCCCCTATTACCCATTACGCACCGCCCCCACCTTCACCCGAAACTCCTTCTTGGGCGCTATCGTGATACCGCGGAACTCCCCTTCCACCTTGGCGCCCTCGGCGAGGGTCAGGTCCAAGCGGCGGAGCAGCTCGGCCAATACGATACGCATCTCGAAGGTGGCGAAGGCGACGCCGATGCAGGTTCGCCGGCCGCCGCCAAAGGGGAAGAAGGTATTGGTCGAGGGCGAGCTGTCCTCGAGGAAGCGCTCGGGTCGATATTGCTCGGGGTTGGGCCAAGAATCGGCGCGGCGATGGGCCAAGGCTACGCACGGCCACACGATGGTTCCCGGCGGTAAGCTCCAATCGCCGAGCTCCACCGGGCGCCGCAAATGCCGACCGACGGCTGGCGCAATCGGCGTTAGGCGCATCGCCTCTTTGATCGCGGCCTCGGTGTAAACCAGCTCTTGGGCGCGCGTTGCGACGACGGGACCACCGCCGAACACCCGATGGATCTCATCGAGTACGCGCTGATGCGCTGGGCGATTGGCGAGCAAGTGAGCCAGCGTCCAGGTAAGCGTATTGGCCGTCGTCTCGTGCCCACCGATTAAAAGCGTTATTAGCTCATCGACGATGCCCTCGATCTCCATCGAGGTGCCGTCCTCGTAACGAGCCGTGGCCAAGAGCGCGAGTACGTCCTCTCGGCCTTCTGTGCCGTGAGTGCGCGCGTGCTCCACTTTGGAGCGCAACACAGCGATCACCTCGTTCTTGGCGTCGGCCCAGCGTTCCCAAGGCAAGAGTGCTGGCCTGCTACTATTGATTCGCCTTGACGCCACACCATCCAAAAATGCGCGCACCCGCGTTGACTTGAGCGCGCTCGCGGCAAAGAAGGTAAGCGGTTGCATCACACCGTTCAGCCAGCGCACCAGCGGCTCGCGCACCTGCTCCGATTCAGCGCCCAATCGCATACCGAAGATGCACTGCAACACCACATCGAGCGTGATGGTCTGCAATAGCTCGTGCACCTCGAGCGTATCGCCCGGGCGCAACTTCTTCGCCTCGCGCGCGGTGATCTCCTGGATACCAAGCGCATAGCTGCGTAGCCGCTCGCCGTGCAGCGGCGGCATTAGCAGCTGACGGTCGCGCTTGTGCTCATCGCCGTCCAAGAACAAGAGCGAGCGCTCACCGATGTTGGCTGGGAAGGCCTGCTGAGCCTGCTCGTAGTCCTCGGCCTTGAGCGCGAAGATCTGCCGTACGAGCGCCGGATTGCTCGTCACCACGCGCGGTGGATCAAAGGGTAGCTGCAAGGTGAAGCTGTCTCCGAAGCGCTCCGAGCACTGCGCTAAATAGCCGTAGGGATCGGCGCCAAACTTCATCGCCTGAACGATCGGTAGTTCACTCGGGCCGGGAGGAAGACTCATCGGGAGCTCGCTTTCTGTGCGCGCACAACGCTAGAAGCGAATGCCGGTTGTCGCAACCGGCGGGCGTCGAACGGGGCGCAGGTTCTGCGCCTTGGCCGCTAGATTTTCGTTTAGCGCAGCAACCCTGGGAGACGGCGCGCCGGGATCGCATAGGAAGCAGCGCGGCCCGTGGCTTGCTGAGGCGGCTGCCATGACCGTTCACCGATCTCATCTTCAAGGCTCGATTGAGACCTTCATGCAGCCGAGCGTGATCTCGGTTTCGCTCGAGACGCCGCTGCGCGAGGTCTCGGCGCTGCTCGACCGGCACAACTTCTCGAGCGTGCCGGTGCTGGAAGACCAGCGCATCGTGGGCGTGGTCTCACGCACGGACTTGTTGCGGCTGGGCCGGCGTGAGGGCGCAGGGCACGGGGCTCCGCTGGCGCCGCTGCCGGCTCGCAGCGCGGGCGAGGTGGCGACGCGACCAGCCGTGGTGGTGACGCCCGGTGAGAGCTTGATGCACGTGGCCGGCATGATGGTCGAGCGGCGGATTCATCGCGTGTTCGTCGCGCAAGAGGGCAAGCTCGTGGGCGTGTTTTCGACGCTGGATTTGCTGCGCGCTATTGCGCATTCGCGAGTCGAGTTGCAGCTCGCCGAGGTGATGTCGAAGCCAGCGTTCACGCTGCCGGTGGCCTCCACTGTGGCGCACGCTACCGACCGATTGGCGCACGCGCACGTATCTGGCCTTTGCATCGTTGATGAGGAGGGTTGGCCGGTAGGTCTGTTCTCGCAACGCGAGGCGCTTGCCGCGAGCCACGTCCCCGGCGAGTCCTCGGTGGAGGACGCGATGAGCTATGCGTTAGTGTGTTTGCACGGCCAGGTACCGCTTTATCGCGCAGCCTCGCTCGCTGCGAGTTCCCGCGCGCGCCGCGTACTAGTGATTGAGCACCGGCACGTCGTGGGCGTGGTCACGCCGCTCGACTTTGCGCGGGCCGTGAGCCACTAAAGGGGATTGGAGGTTAGGGCGCGGCTAGGGCGTGAGCTTTTGTTTGCGCCAGCGGCCGAGGAAGTATTTCTTGAGTGGGCCGATGGTCTCTTCGTAGGTGAAGAAGAGATAGTCCTCGTGGGAAGCGTCCATGGAACGCACACTGGAAGCTCCGTTGAGCTCCAGCTGGCTTCCAGTACCTCCGTTTCTGGGCTCCACATTGATGACGTCCGGGGTCGAGAAGTAGAAGTAGTCACGATCCGCGACGATTCTAGAGTCGAGGTCGGGTTGAACGGCGGTGTTGGGAACGAAGTTGCTCGGCATCGCGCTTTCGGCTGCCAGCACCTCAAGCGTGCAAGAAGGCTGGGCGCTGCTGGAGCATTGCTTCATTAGTAGCGCCCAGGGTTCAGCGCCACATGCTTGAGCCCCGTCCGTAGCGGCAACATTCACACCGATCGGATCGCCGGGCGCCCCGTTTACGCCTTCGATGATATGGACGGCTCCGGCTCCACCTTGGTCGGCACGGGCGGTGAGCCAAACCCGTGAGGCCGCTGCATCTACGAAAGCAACCCGCAGCGCCAAAGCCGGGCCTTCAGCATTTGCGGGAACGCCCTGACAGTCTGCTGTCGTTAGCTTTTCAAGCTCCCCGCGCACCGTTTCCTTTGGGGTTCCGTCAGGAAGTTCGGTGAAGCAGACGTGGTTCGTTGCAGCGATGGCCATGCGCCCCGATTGAACGCGTAGGTCTCGAATCTCCAGCGCCGTCGTGACGCTTTCACAAGCCGCATCGGGCCAACACAGGTAGCCGCCTGTGGTTGGAGGACCTCGGAAGAAAAAGCCACCTCCTTCGATCGGCCCGAAGCGACCGAGTTGAGGTTCCGCGATGGCTACCTCCCCGAGTATGTCGATTTTGGTGAAGGCACCAGTGGTCCAATCCCCGGTAGCCGGCCACCGACCGACGCGGAGCGTTGTCTCGGAGCGCGAGACCCACGCAATCTCGTCTCCCGAAACCGCAATCGCACCCACGTCATCGGTGCGATCGAGCTCGACGACTTCAACCTCGCAGGTCCGTGGTTTGGCAGCGGGCTGCACGTAGTCCGCGCAGTCGCAGCGCGAGACGTCGCTACAGGCCGCTGAGCACACCTCGGACGGCCCAGCGCCAGTTCCCCCTCCGCCAGCACTGCTTCCCCCCAGCCCACCGCTGTTCACCGCGCCCGCGGTGCCTCCGCCGCCTTCCGCACTACCACCACAATCACCGGCGCGCAGCAGTACGCAACCGCTTAGCAAGAAGGAGGCAAAGACCAAGCGCATAGGTGAGCATCTTCGCCCTGCGCGGCAAGAGGGGCAAGGGGTCGGAGCCCGTGCTTCCGCACAACGCTTGAGAAGCTAGCTCACTGGTCCGCTGCCAAAGCGAGCGAAGAGCGGAGGGATGACCACGAGGTTGAGCAGCGTGCTCGAGAGCAGCCCGCCTAGGATTACCGCCGCCATCGGCGCTTGGATCTCGTTGCCGGGTTGGCCTGCTGCGAGCACGATCGGGATCAGCGCGATCGCTGCGGTCAGCGCTGTCATCAGGATCGGGACCAAGCGGTCGAGGCTGCCTTGAATCACGGCTTCTCGCCGCGCAGCGCCTTGTTCGAGCAGCTGGCGATAGTGCGTTACCATCATGATCCCATTACGCGTCGCGATGCCAAACAGCGTGATGAAACCGACAAGCGACGCGATGCTCAGAATACCGCCGCCGAGCTGCACGGCGACAGCGCCACCGACGAGGCCAAGCGGCAGATTGAACAGGACGATCGCGGCATCCCGCGCACTCTTGAAGGCGACGATCAGGAGGACGACGACGCCGATGATGGCGACGCCGGAGAGGATAAGGATGGTTCGCCGCGCGGAGGCCTCACTCTCGAATTGCCCACCGAGCTCGGTTCGGTAGCCCTGCGGGACCGGGACCTGCTTGGCGACAGCGCTGAGGACGTCTTCCGCTGCGCCGCGAAGATCGCGGCCCGTAACGTTGGCTGTGACGTAGATACGCCGCTGGCCATTCTCGTGGTTGATCAGATTCGGGCCGAGTGTCTTGGTGATCTGGGCCAGCGAACCAAGCTCTGCAAAGCGGTTCCCACCCGAGTCCACCGGCACCAGCGCGATCTTGTCGGGAGCTGCTGCGTAGTGTCGCGGAAGGCGCGCCACGATGTCGTAGACGCGCCCGCGCTCGTAGTAGGTGCCCACGCTCGAGCCTGCCAGCGCCGTCTCGACGAAGCCCGCGAGTTCGCCTGGCGTTCGGCCGAAGGCGGCCGTCTCGCTTCGCATCGGCAAGATGACCAGCTCCGGAATCTCACTCTGCTGCTCGACCGCGATGTCGACGAGCCCCGGCACAGTCTTCATCGCCGCCTCGACCTGACGCGCGAGCCCGCGAAGTTGGTCGAGATCGTCGCCGTAGATCTTGAGTACGAGGCTGGCGCGCACGCCGCTCACGAGATGCTCGATGCGATGGCTGATGGGCTGGCCGACGGTAACGACCAAGCCGGGGATGGTCGCCGAGTGTTCGCGTATCTCCGCAAGCAACTGCTCGCGATCGCGCCCCTTCATGTCGAGCCCGACTTCCAGCCATCAACGCCTCACGGCCAATGCGCGGACGATAGCGGAAGGCGCGCCCATCCTTTTCCCGCGCCACAAAGCCCTTGTCGTGAAGCCGATCCAGCACGGTCAGCACGGTGGTGTAAGCCAGCACCCGGCGCTGAAGGCCAGCGGCGACCTCGCGCACCGAGAGCGGGCTAGGAGCACCCCACAGCACCTCGAGCACGCTGTTCTCCAGCTCACCGAGCGAGTCCACCTTGGGCTTTGCACTCAACGCTCTGTTCATGCCGCAGCAGGAACTACTACATCGCGTCGTAGACGTCGAGCACGCCTGAACTGCCGCTCAAGCGAGCCTTGCGAGTGCCGTCACCAGCAAGGCAGTATCGGATACCTCCGCAAGGTCTTGACGCGGGTGAACAGCCACAATCGCTTTGGCTTGAAATGAACTGAGCATGGGTAACATCATCCCGGCTTCCTTAGGCAGATAGACCGGTACATCGAACTCGTCGCCCGCCAATCGCAACAAGATACAGGGGCGTCCGAGAATCACTCGTTCCTCAAACGCTCGCGCCTGAAGCAGCGCCGTCGCGACGATGGCAGGACCGTCGACGGAATCAGGAAGCAATGCCAGGTGTCGTTCAACAATATTGAGATACGTGCGACACGCAGGCAGAGAGGCGCCAAGCGACGAGGAACAGGTTCGATCCACTCGCGCAAGGAGTTCATCCCACGCTGCGTCGAAGACGCCAAGGGTACGGCCGTATTCAACCATCGCTGAAAGCCGGGCCACCAGCGAAAGCTGCGGTACCAACGTCGAGGCGAACGAAAGCTGTGTTGGCTGCCCACGCACCGACTGCGGACCCGCTTTAACAATATCAGCCATCGATATCGGATGGTCGATTTCATCCAACATCCGAAGCGCCTGCTTCCGCCGATCCTGCTCGCGTTCAGAGGTCCGCTTGCGATTCGGCGCGGCAGCATCGTCAAGCTTCGCACCGTCAAGAAACAATAGGTGAATCCCCTTAGCCTCGCTGCGCACCGTCTCGCGCGACGATTGAGCGGGCCAAGCAGCCAGCGGGGCTTGCTCCGATTGCGCACTTACCCGGGCGCGTCCCTGGGCAATTGGGCGACCGTCACCCTTGGTGGAACCTTCTTCGAGCGTCGTGGGGTCTGTCGATGTCGGCCGTTGGGGCAGACGGCGGTCGGCCACTGCCAGCTCCAGCTGCACCTCGGAATTAGTCGGTACGGAGCCGACGAAGGTCATGGTGCCCACCCGTTGGACGGTGCGGATATGCAGGCAGTGTGGTCGTAGCACAATAGGCTTCGAGCCTTTGGCTGACTGACCTCTCACATAGAGCACCCACTCGGGAATTCTCCATAGTGCGCTGTCGAGCCCTGGGACCAAACCCTCGATACCGAGCGTGGTACCCGGCTCAACTCCATTCAAGGCCAAGCGAAAGCGCACTACCGCGAGGTCTCCGTTGGTGTTGAGTCGCTCGGTCTGAGTACCTAGCGAGACGGACACTGTCCTTACGCCTCGATTGGGGGTCCCTATCACGAAAAGCTCCGCTACTTCCTTCGCGGTAGGAACATCGCTAGGTCGCAATAAGCGGCCCCCCTCGGCCGATGGTTTATCTTCGATAGGTTCCTGGGTCTGGGCAATCTGGAAGCGGTCATTCTCCAGATTGAAGGTCAATTTGGCGACGATGAGGGAGCGGTGGTCTCCCTCTGGTTTCAGAACAAAGGGAATCGCCGAGGGAATTGTTGCGAAAGGCATCTCAAGGGTTTTGGTCGGCGGGGGTTGATTCAGAAACCACTCGGGCGGCCACGAGACTGCGCAATGCGTGGCCACAACTTTCCTGGTGGTCTTGTATTGGGTGGACCTCCGCAATCACTCTTACTCGAAAGCGGCTAACCAGCGGCAGGTCCTTTGATAGACTATCCGATAGATAAATAGGAACGTCCTCTCCGGCTAGCTCCAGATAGCCACGCAGATGGCTCCCCCCGAAGACTTCACGTTTCGCGTAGGCACGCTTCTCAAGTAACTGTCGGCGAACGTTGTTGGAGACAAAGGCCGTGGGAAAACTGCGCATCGTTTTCGCCCAGGTCTCCTCCAATTGGACAATTATCTGACGGACGAATTGAGGCGACCCTGCCAAAGGGAGCTTGAGAAGTTCTTTGGCGTAGTCGACAAGGTCTTTCAGCTTCTTGTCCTGAACGTTTAAAACATCCAACAATTCGGCTGTCGCTCGCAGCTCCTCAAGGTCCTGAAACGGGAGCCGCAGCATGCCTTCAACGAGCAAGAGCGGCGTCGCTGGGCCGACGCTGGGGGCACGGCTTGCCTCTCGAGTGCTCGACGACGCGGGCGCGGTTTGAAGAATGTTGAGTAGGTGACTACGCTTTTGCCGATCGTCGCTCTCTAAGTCGATAGGCGGTGGAGGCTCGGGCGGTTGGCCGCGTTTGGGTTTGGCCGGTTCGACCGGGGCGGGTTTGGGTGGCGCGAATGGTACCCAAAGCGGCCAAAGACAGATCTCGTTAATCTCGGCAGGGACAGGCCCAATGACCCTTACTGGGATCTCCTCGCCGCTTTCCTCGGCAGTCGTGCTCTGAGCTGGGGCAGGCTGCGCGCTGAGGGCGGCATCGGAAGACGCCGCAGCTCCCTCGGGTGCGGCAATATGAGCGAGTGGGATGCGGGCGGGTTCCTGTGGCGCGTCCAATAGGTAGGTAGGTAAACGCGACGCGCTCGTCTCTTGTTGGTAGGGGGATGCGGCCATTTGCACGGGCTGAACAACGTGCGTAGCAACTGCTCCCGCGAACGTTGGCACCCTGCGAGGAATTGCGTCGGTCGAGGGGTACTGGGGCGGCTGTGAGGTAGCCATACTCGGCGCCACGGGTGGGGGTGGGGGTGGACCGGGCTGAGATGGGAAGGCGCTCGGCTGGCCGTGAAATGGCAAAGCCGTTCGTTCGTTGTGCGAAGGAGTTTCTGCACGCTCGAGTTGGATTTCCATCGTATGTTGGTCGGCTCGGTCGTCATTCTCTGGCGAAGAGTCCTCCAGCTCTACCTGGATGTCCCCATGCTCGAGCGGTCCCAGCCAACCCGTCCAGGTAAGGGTTGCCACCAATTGGTCGGTATTTATCCAAAACAGTTTGGGGGTCAGCGGTATGCGCCGCCGTATGAGCAGTGCGCTTGGAGCTATCGCTGGTAGGCGCGACGCAAAGTAGCGAGTATTGCTAGTAAGTCCTTCGATTGACAGCGACGAACCAAGCGAAAGCTTGGCCAACTCGGCTCGCAATCGCAGGGTCTCGCCTAGCGCCCCTTCACGCACCTCGGCCTCGAGTTCGGCGCCGCAGGCGGTAACCCGCACACGTGCTACGCCGCCATACCGGTTCAAACCGTTAAAGTGTCCGGTCACATGCACAACAGCAGGCTCTGCAGTACCAATAACATCTCGCGGACGGATCACTCGCCCACCCTCGAGTAAGTCCGCCGGACAGATGGGCTGCGGAGCACTTTGCTCGAGCGCGAGGGTGCCAGGCGTGAGGGCGAAGGTACCTTTGACAACAAGCAGCCGACTGCGATCCGGTCCGCCAAACGAACCGACTCTTAGCGGGCCGACGGACCACAGCAAAGGATTCTTGTCAGTCATCCAATCTCCCCGAGCAACATCAATGCCATCGGCTTAGCGCGACGCCGCAACCACCAGCAACCCAATGAGGACCGTCACGACAACGCCTAGCGTTAGTGCCGCGACGGTGGCCATCCGGTTCAACTCCTTCGCTTGAAGCAAAGCGGCGGACGGTTCACTAGTCGGCAGATTCGTCTCGTGCAGCGCCGGGGCCTCGTCGTGCAGGCTTCGTCGAGGAGGTTCCCCGAACGTTGGCGCCGACAGGGTGGGTCCAGCGTTGCGCCTGCGCTCCTCCGACCTGGTTTGGTTCGTCGCGTCAATTGGCGCGGGGAGCACGAGAGTCGCTTGCGGTTGCAGCGGCGGCGAGGTGCTGAGTCGTATCTCGGTAGTCTTCGCGTCCTCCGGCTCGGACCGTTCAGGCTGCGCAAGCCCGCGCAGATCATCCTCGAGCGCGCGCGCAGTGGGCTGCCGATCAGACGGCTTTTTCGCTAAGGTCTTGAGCAATATCCGCTCGAGTGCAGGGGAAACATCCATGAACTCACTCGGCGGTCGAGGCGCTTCGTTCACGTGCCGCATTACAACTTGAAGGGCGGGGCCCCCATGAAACGGGGGCTTGCCTGTAAGCAACTCGTAAAGCAGAACCCCTGTGGCGTAGATATCGTGCCGATGGTCGATCGGCTCAGCGCCACCCTGTTCCGGAGAAACGTAGGCCGGAGTGCCGAGTATGGTCCCAGCTTTCGTGAGTCGCGTGTTGCCCGTCGTCTCCGAGTTGTTTGCCTGAGGCTCGACGCGCGCAATACCGAAGTCGACCACCTTGACGCGCACTTCGGGCCCCGAATGGCGCTCGATCATGATGTTCTCTGGCTTCAGGTCACGATGGATCACACCGCGCTCGTGAGCGTGCCCGAGAGCCGAGACGACCTGAAGAATGATCTCCAACGCTTTGGGCTCGGCTACGCGGCCCTCGCGGCGCAACAGCGCAGCAAGGTTCTCGCCGTCGACTAGTTCCATCACGAAGTAGTGCTGACCGTCTTGCTCCCCCGCGCCGATCGTCCGGACAATATGAGGGTGGTCGAATCTCCGAACGGCTTCAATTTCCCTGCGGAAGCGTCGGATGAAGATCGGGTCGCCGCTGAGGGAGGGCAGAAGCACCTTGACGGCTACGAGGTTCGGCGAGTCCGATTGCGTCGCGACGTAGATGCTCGCCATTCCGCCACTTCGGAGCAAAGACTCGATGGCGTAGCGCCCTTCGAGAATCTTTCCCACCATCGAACCCATTGCGATACGCAGCCTACACCGGACCTCAGCAATGAAACACAACGAGCTTATTGGACGAATGCTCGGTGGGCGTTATCAAGTCGCCGCGTTCATCCATCAACTCGGTATGTCCAGCGTGTACTGCTGCTCTCAAGTGGACGAGTCCACTCATGTCGCCGCACGGATATTCCATCCGACCCTAAGTTCGAACCCTAAGCTGGTCGAACGATTTCTTCGGCGGAACCAGAGCGTTGCAGAGCTTATCCATCCGAACATCATTCGAACGCTCGGCGCTGGCTCAGAGGATGGCCTTCTCTACATCGTGACGGAGCTAGTCTTGGGTGAGGACCTTCTTACGCCTATCCGTGTTGGCGGAGGGGTGCCGGAACGAGACGCAGCTAGGATCGTAGCCGAGGTTTGTCACGCCCTGGGTTACGCACACGAGCGCGGGATAATCCACGGAGGCCTAGCACCGGAGAGCGTCACGGTGATCCGCAGTCGACATGACCCGCTTCGTTCTCAGGTGAAGGTTGGAGGTTTTGGGCTGGCTCAGGTCTTCGACCTGGTCGATGACGACGCTCTTTCATCGAGCGACGAAACGAACCTACGCAGTGGTCTGACAAGAGTGGGCAAGGTTGTTGGAAGCCCGGCCTACATGTCGCCCGAACAAGGGCGTGCCGAGGTCATTGATTGGCCGCATGACCTCTATTCAGCTGGCGTGCTGCTGTTCGAGCTGCTCACCGGGAGCCAACCGTTTGTTGGGAAGACCGCAATGCAAACGCTTGGAATGCACGTCAACGATCCTGCTCCAGCCTTGAGTTCATTGCTTCCGGTCCACCCCGACCTCGAGAAGATCGTCGCAAAGGCACTGGCGAAGACACCTGGCGAAAGATTCGCCTCTGCCAAACACATGGCGCAAGCTCTCGAAGCGATTGGCTCGGAACTGTCAATGCTTCCGCGCGGAGAGCGCTTTCGACTAACTCAAACGATAGCTCTTGGCTCGGCGGCTGTAGCCACGGTGCCGGTAATACCTGCAGAGCCGCTCGAGGATGGTCCAACTCGGCAAGCCTCCAATGCGGTGGCGCCGCGGCCGCCGCGCGCGCTCAGCGCGCCCGGACGCAACTCCACACTGCGGCATGATCCGAGCACACCGCCGGTCGATCCAGCTTGGCCATTCCAGCATTTACCCGCGCAAAAAGCGGAGGTCTCACCGCCGCATTTACCCGCGCCCAAAGCGGAGGTCGTAGCGCCGCAGATCGCAAACACACCGGTCCTCCCCAATCGCGCACTGACGCTGCCGAGTCCGCAGGAGTCGACTGCGGATTCGGCTGAGTTAGCCAGGTTGAAGGCGGCGTTCCAAAGTCTTCAGCGAATACTGGCGCTGCTCTTGTTGATAGCAACCGTCGCCGTGGCGGGATTTGCGGTGGCC